>NZ_JBSJQB010000002.1:0-1087352 GCF_053663395.1 Bacillus sp. JK74
GTGTCCGTCAACACCTTGATAAAAGAATTCGGCGAGCTGTACGCAGGCCGTTCGCTTGCGCCGATGCGCCTTCAATATAAAGACTATGCCGTCTGGCAGCGGTCGTTTCAGCAGAAAGAAGGGTATCAGAAGCAGGAAGCCTATTGGCTGAAGCGGTTAGAAGGAGAGCTTCCGGTGCTGGAGCTTCCGGCTGACAAGCCCCGTCCGGCTGTCAGAAGCTTTGCGGGCGGCAGCGTATCGTGCACGCTTGACGCTGAAACGGCATCCGGCCTTCACCGCATCGCACGCGATCACGGCTCCACTTTGTATATGGTTCTTCTCGCCGCGTACAATACGTTACTCGCGAGATTGAGCGGGCAGGAAGACATCATTGTCGGCTCGCCGATTGCCGGGCGTCCGCACAAAGACCTTGAACCGATTCTCGGCATGTTCGTCAACACGCTCGCCATCAGAACGGAGCCGAAGGGGGACAAACGGTTTACCGATTATTTGGCGGAAGTCCGCCAGGCGGCGCTTGAGGCGTATGAACATCAGGACTACCCGTTTGAAGAGCTGGTGGAACGGCTCGGCGTGCAGCGGGACACAAGCCGTAATCCGCTGTTTGATGCCATGCTTGTCGTTCAGAATATGGAGCATGAGGAATTGCTGTTGGACGGTTTGCATATTCAGCCTGCGGACGTGTCCCGTCCGGTTTCCAAATTTGATGTCACTTTGCAGGCTTCTGAAGGCGGGGGACAGATTCATTTTCTGTTTGAATATGCGGCGTCTTTATTCCGGAAAGAAACGATGCAGCGCTGGGCTTCCCACTTTATGACGATGCTTGAACACATTGTCCGTGAACCGGAAACTTCTATACAAGCGATCAGCATGCTGACTGCTGCGGAACGGGACCGAATTCTTTCGGACTTTAACGGCATGACGGATAAACAGCTGCCTGAAAAAACAGTTCATGAACTGTTCATCACCCAGGCGCGAAAAACACCGGATGCGGCAGCCCTTATCAGCGGGGAAACGTTGGTCACATATAAAGAATTAGATGAATGGTCGAATAAAATCGCCAGAGCTCTGCAAAAACGGCAGATCGGACCGGATGCCGCCGTCGGCATTGTGATACCAAGATCACCGGAACAAGTCGCCGCAGTCTTCGGGGTTTGGAAAGCCGGGGGCGCCTACGTCCCGATAGATCCTGAATACCCGGAGGAACGCAAGCGATATATCATTTCAGACAGCGGCACAGCGCTTCTCCTTACCGTACACGGCGCGATAGATCAAGTGCCTGATCATTTTAAAGGTGAAGTGCTCGCACTGGAGGATATCCAAGAACAAGACGCATCATCGGTTCAGCCATTATCAGCACCGGAAGATTTGGCTTACATCATTTACACGTCCGGGACGACAGGCAGGCCGAAAGGGGTTATGGTCGAACATCGTTCCGTCAGCAAAACCCTTCAATGGCGCAGCGGATTTTATGATCTGAATGAGAAAGATACAGTTCTTCAGCTCTTTTCATTTTCCTTTGACGGTTTTGTGACAAGTATGTTCACACCGCTGATTTCAGGTGCGAAGGCGGCCGTTCCAGCTGAAGATGAAGCAAGAGATATTCTTGCCATTAAACACTATCTTGCATCTTACCGCATCACTCATATGATCATTGTTCCCGTACTGTACCGTACACTGCTTGACGTACTGGAGCCGGGGGATGCAGAGTCTCTCAGAATTGTCACATTAGCTGGAGAAGCTGTCGACCAAAACATTATCAGCCGCAGTTTATCAGTTTGTCCTCACACGGAGCTTGCCAATGAGTACGGCCCGACGGAAAACAGCGTCGCCACTACAGCGGCAAGACATATAGAACAAAGTGAGAACATTACGATCGGCCGTCCGATTGAGCATTCACACGTTTATATTTTAAACGGGGATCACCCGCAGCCGATCGGTGTAACGGGAGAACTTTGCATTTCGGGTTCCGGCCTTGCAAGAGGGTACCGCAATCTTCCTAAGCAAACGGCTCAAGTCTTTGTCCAAGACCCCTTCCACAAGAACCGGCGCATGTACCGCACGGGCGATCTGGCAAAATGGCTGCCGGACGGCACGCTGCAATATATCGGCCGAATGGACGAGCAAGTCAAAATCAGAGGCTACCGGGTGGAACTGAAAGAAATTGAATCGGCCTTAACAGGCATAAAAGGTGTCAAGGAAGCAGCCGTTACCGCTCTGTCCGCATCAGCAGGCCAAACGGAACTATGCGCTTATATCGTGACAGAAGAAGGAACAGAAAGTGAAACCGTGCAGCAGGCACTCAGAAATGAAATGCCCGCTTATATGGTGCCGGCGTTCTTTGAAACACTTGAAGCCCTGCCTGTCACACCGAACGGGAAGCTTGACCGCCGCGCGCTTCCTGAGCCGCGGAAAAAAGCGCACACCGGACGGGCATTTACGGAGCCTGAAAGCGACTTGGAAAAAGAGCTTTCCGCGATTTGGAGCGAAGTGCTCGGAACTGAAAACATTGCCGCGGATCAATCATTTTTTGAACTGGGCGGCGATTCCATCAAAGCCCTGCAAGTATCAGCCCGATTACATCAGGCAGGAAAACAGATCGCCGTAAAAGATATTTTCAGCCGGCCGACAATTAGAGAGCTGGCTCCTTATGTCCGTACAGAGCGGCAGCCGGTCAGCCAAGCTCCCGCAGAAGGAGAAGTGAAGTGGTCGCCGGTTCACAAATGGTTCTTCACACAAGACATGAAGGAAGCAAATCATTTTAACCAGTCCGTCATGCTGACGAGAACAAATTCAATAGATGAAGAGGCTCTGAGGAAAACGTTAAAAGCCATTACCGTTCATCATGATGCCTTGCGCCTTGTCTGCAAAAAAGACGAAGAGAAAGGTCTTCTCCTCTTCAACAGACCGGCTGACCTCGCAGATGAGCAGCTTTACAACCTGACCATATTAGAAACGGAAGGCGATGAGCATGAGAAGGAACGTGTTATAAAACGCCGCGTCGCAGAGCTTCAGAGAAACATGGATTTGGAGAACGGGCCGCTGGTACAGGCGGGGCTGTTCCGCTCTGAAGCAGAAGATTACTTGTTTCTGACCGTCCATCATCTCGCTGTCGACGGGATATCATGGCGGATTTTATTGGAAGACTTGGCTTCTGCTTATGAGCAGGCCGCCTCTGGACAGGAAATCAAACTCCCTCCGAAAACCATGTCATTCAAAACATATACGGAGCAGCTGGCCGATTATGCCGAAAGCAGACAGCTTCTTCAGCAGGCGGAGTATTGGCGGGAGATTGAACACTATGAAACAGAAAGTCTTCCTTACGAGCAGGCAGGTCTATCTCAAACTCCAGCAAAAAAACGGAACACGGTATCCTTCACTCTGACAGAAAGTGAAACGGACGCCCTGTTGAAAGATGTGCACAGCGCCTACAATACGGATACGCAAGATGTGCTGTTGGCTTCCGCCGTGCTTGCCCTTCAAAAGTGGTCGCCGCGGCACGCTTTGAAAATCGCCCTTGAAGGACACGGACGCCAATCGGAGCAGGCAGGTGCGGACATCAGCAGGACAGTGGGGTGGTTCACTTCCATTTACCCGGTGCTTGTCCGGAGCGGAGTTTATGAACCTCTTGAAGAATATGAAATTCGCACATTGAAAACCGTTAAAGACACATTGCGGCGCATTCCGGATAAAGGGAACGGATACGGCGTCCTCAAATATTTAACACCGCCGAAGCTTGCCGGGATGACTTTCGGGAAAGCACCGGAGATCAGCTTTAATTATCTCGGACAATTCGATGCGCCCGGCGGGAATCCGGCAGAAACGGAACAGCCTGACGCGTTTCAGTTTTCTCCCTTGGGAGGCGGAGATGATGTCACAGATACATGGAAACGGGAGCAGTCACTTGAAATCAGCGCGATTGCGGCAAAAGGCCGGATGACCGTCAGCATTTCCTATGAAACGGAACGCTTCCGGCAAGGTACGATCGAACGGCTGTCCGAAAGCTGCCGGTATTATCTCCTGAAACTGTCGGAACACTGCCTCAGCAAAACCGATACGGAGAAGACCGTCAGTGACTTTGATGATCGGGAGCTGACTGAGGAAGCATTGCAGGATATTGCCGACTTACTCAGCTTCCACTAAACCGAGCGGGAGGAACACATGGACAAAACAAAAAATATCCAAAATATTTATCCCCTCAGCCGAATGCAGGAAGGAATGCTTTTTCATTCCTTTCTGCAAAAGGAGGGGGCTGCATATATCGAGCAATCCGTCTTCACCATAAAAGGCCGGCTTCGTCCGGAATTGTTTGAGCAAAGCGTACAGTCTGTCATCAGCCGCCACGATATTTTCAGAACGGTTTTTTTACCTCATGTCGCTCAGCTGAACGGCCCCCGCCAAGTCGTGCTGCGTGAGCGGGAATTCCGGCTGCACCGCGAAGATCTTACACATTTGGATGAAGCGGAACAGAGCGCCTACTTACAGCGATTTAAGGAACGTGACCGCTTAAAAGGCTTTGACTTGCAAAAGGATATGCTGATGCGTGTGTCTTTGTTTAAAACGGCTGACGAAAAATATGTATGCGTCTGGAGCCACCATCACATCCTTATGGACGGCTGGTGCCTCGGTATCGTCCTTCAGGAATTCATGCATATGTACCGGGCGATTGAATCAGACTCACCCGTCACATTGGCGCCCGCAAAGCCTTACAGCACGTATATTACATGGCTGACTGATCAGGACAAAGACGCGGCTTCTGAGTATTGGAAAGGATATTTAGCAGGCTGCGAGACACCCTCAGGACTCCCGAAAATATCGGCCCGTCCCCAGGAAAAAGGCTACCGTAAGAAAGAGCTCCTGTTTTCTTTAGATCAAAATCTGACAGACAGGCTGAAAACCATCGCCAAAGAAGAGGGCGCTACGCTCGCGGTTCTTATGCAGACTGTATGGGGCCTGATGCTGCAGCGCTACAACCGGACGGACGATGCTGTATTCGGCGCTGTCGTATCAGGGCGGCCTTCCGTCATTGACGGCGTGGAAAGCATGATCGGGCTGTTTATCAATACCGTGCCGGTACGCATTAAAACGGGTGACGAAAGCTTTAGAGAACTGCTGGGCCGCAGCCAGAAAGAAATGCTTGATTCAGAGGCGTTCAGTTATCATCCGCTTGCTGACATCCAATCTCAGACTGAGCTGAAACAGGATTTAATCGACCATATCATCGTGTTTGAAAATTATCCGATTCAGCAGCAGATGAGAGACGCGGAAAAGGAATCGGATGCACCGTTCCGGATCGGGAATGTCAATGTTTCGGAACAATCGGGCTACGATTTTAACCTCATCATAGCGCCCGGCGATGAGCTGATCATCAAATTCAGCTACAATGCGAACGTTTATGACGAAGTATGGATAGAGAGCGTAAAAGGACAATTGGAAGAAGCGCTGCGCGGCGCCGCCTTCAATCCCGATGTTCCCGCTGATCGGCTTCCGATGCTCGGACAAAAGGAAAAATCAAGAATAATAGGCGAATTTAATGACACGAAAACAATTTATGAAAGAGACGAAAGCATCATCAGCCTGTTCAGCCGACAGGTGAAGAAAACCCCGGATCATCAGGCGCTTCACGCCGGCGGGCTGACGATGACGTACCGGGAGCTCGATGAACGGTCAACTGCGTTCGCCCGCATCCTGCTGGAAAACGGTTTGGCGCCAAAAGGAATTGCCGGGATTCTTGCCGAACGCTCACCGGAATTTATCATCGCTGTTCTTGCTGTATTGAAAGCGGGAGGGACGTACCTTCCGCTCGATGCAGAACTGCCATCCGACAGGATCGCCGATATGCTCACTGAGAGCGGAGCACAGCTGTTAACGGTACAAAAAGGGATTGAGACTGACGTTGACTTTTCTCACATCATCTCTATCCCGGCTGCAGCTGAAAAACAAACCGCTGAGGCGGGAAAACTGAATACCGTTACGTCACCTGATGATCTTGCCTATATTATGTATACATCCGGTTCAACAGGAAAACCGAAGGGCGTAATGATTTCCAACCGCAACGTCGTATCGCTCGTGTCAAACAGCAATTACACGTCAGCCGGCACGACGGACCGTCTCATTCTGACAGGGTCCATCGGTTTTGACGCAGTGACGTTTGAAATCTTCGGAGCGCTATTGACCGGAGCGTGCCTTCATGTGGTTGACCGCACGACAATGCTTGCCCCTGAGAGGTTCGGCAATTATCTTTGTTCCAATCGTATTACGATTCTGTTTTTGACGACGGCGCTCTTTAACCAGTTTGCCCAGGCGGATCCGGAGATGTTTTCCGGATTGCACACCTTATATGTCGGTGGAGAAGCATTGTCCCCGGCGCTCATCAATAAGGTCAGACACCGCTGTCCGAATCTCAGCCTTTATAACATATACGGGCCGACGGAAAATACGACATTTTCTACCTTTTACGAAATCAGGAACGATTTTTCTCAGCCGATCCCAATCGGAAAACCGATCAGCAATTCAACAGCGTATATCATTGATAAAAATGGCGGACTTGCGCCGATCGGCGTGCCCGGTGAGCTTTGTGTCGGCGGGGACGGGGTTGCCAAAGGCTATTTAAACAGGCCTGATTTAACAAGTGAAGCGTTTGTCAGCCATCCGGTTCATCCTGAAGAAAAGATCTACAGAACAGGGGATTTGGCACACTGGCTGCCTGATGGAAGCATCGGATACATCAGCCGTATCGACCGTCAATTCAAGATTCGCGGGAAGCGTATCGAGCCGGCCGAAATTGAAGCGCGGCTGACTGAAATTGATGGAATCAGGGAAGCGGCAGTCATCGTGTCAGACGAAGGACAAGAAGCAACCCTTTGTGCGTATTATACAGGCGCACATGCTGAAGAAAGAGCCATTCGATCCCTATTGGCCAGGTCGCTTCCCGACTATATGATTCCGCAGTATGTGATGAAGCTTGACCGTATGCCGCTTACCGCAAACGGCAAAGTGGACCGCCGCGGGCTGCCTGCGCCGGAACGGAAAAAAGCTTCATCAAAAGCCGTTCCGCCACGAAACTGGGTAGAGCGTGAGCTGATCGACATTTGGACGCCGATCCTCGGCTGCGGAGAGCTGGGCATACAGGATGACTTCTTTGAGCTGGGCGGCCATTCTTTGAAAGCATTGCAAGTGATTCATCAGCTGAAGACCAGGCAGCAGATGGACGTCCCGATTGAAATGATATTTGAATATCCGACAATTGAACAATTGGCTGAAAAGCTGTATTCAAACACACTGTCAGAAGCTGCCGAACAGCATATCAGCAGACTGAATCAGCCGAAAGGCCGCAATCTTTTCTGTTTTCCGCCTATCTCAGGTTTCGGCATTTTCTTTAAAGATCTGGCGGCGGCATTAAATGGACGGGCTGCTGTGTACGGTTTTAACTTTATTGAAGAAGACAGCAGAATGGAACAATACATTGATAAAATGCTGGAAATCCAGCCGGAAGGCCCTTATATCCTCTTCGGATATTCAGCGGGCGGCAATACGGCATTCGAGGCGGCAAAAGCGATGGAAAAGCGCGGCTTAGAAATCAGCGATGTCATTATCGCGGACGCGTACAGAAAGCTTGACGCACTGCCGCCGCAGCCAACAAACGCAACAGCCGAAAATGTCCCGGAAGCCGTCAGGGAAGCGGTCATCAGAAAAACAGAGCGCTATCAAACGTACTGGGCGGAACTGATAAATGACGGCCAAATTGCGGCAAACCTCCATTTTATCGAGGCCGGCTTAAAGGAAGAGCACAATGCTGAGTCTGAGCCGAAGAAATGGGAAGGCGCCACAACGGGACTCTACCAGGAATATCAGGGCGAGGGAGCCCATAAAGATATGTTTGAGCCCGAGTTTGCACACAAAAATGCCGAGGTCATACTGGACATCATCGCAAACAGCGGAAGACGCTTGGCGCGGAATCTGTAACATCCGGCAGAATGACTGAAGAAGACAAAGGGCAAGATAGGGGAATCACACTCAGTTTTTTTTGGAGGCTTTGAGATGACGAACCTATCTTGGCTTACGTATGTAATGATTATTCTTGCCAGCTACCGGCTGACCCATTTGATCGTATTTGATAAGATTACGGAATTCATAAGAAAACCCTTTATAAAGCAAGAAAAAACCGTCGATCAAAACGGGCGCGCCATCCAAAAAAAAGTCCCTTCCTCCGCATTCGGTTATATGCTGCAATGTTATTGGTGTGCGGGCGTCTGGTGCGCCATATTGATCGGCATCTGCTATTTGGTCTGGCCCCGCTATGCACATCCGGTTATTTTCATTTTGTCCATTGCCGGAGCGCAGGCCATTCTTGAAACATGCGTCGGCGTCGGAACGAAGGTCATTGACGTGCTCGCCGCCATAAAACATAAAAAGTCCTGAAGCGTTTTGATTCGCTTTAGGACTTTTTTCTTTCCCTTTTAGGCTGAGAGGAGCAAAGCAGGCTTCCTGATTCACCGCCCGGAATGCTTCGGAATACCGTAAAGCAGAGAGGGGGAAAAACATGAAAAGCTGCCGTTTTAGCATGATATGGTTTTTGGCCGTTGTACTGACAGCCGGCATCTTTACGTTCTCAGCATCCGCACAAGCAAGCGGCACTCAGCCGGAGAGAGAAATGCGAGCCGTATGGATCGCATCTGTCACCAATATCGACTGGCCCTCTAAAAAAGGGCTGTCACCGGAAGAGCAAAAAAGAGAATACAGCAAGCTGCTGGATGACGTTCAGGAGATGGGAATGAACGCCGTTATCGTCCAAATTAAGCCTGCGGCTGATGCTTTTTATCCATCAGATTACGGGCCTTGGTCAGAGTATCTGACAGGAACACAAGGCAAAAATCCCGGATACGATCCGCTTGCTTTTTTAGTTGAAGAGACACATAAACGGAATCTTGAATTTCACGCTTGGTTCAATCCTTACCGGATCACGATGAATCACACAAATTTGAATGCGCTTTCAGACGATCATCCCGCGCGTTCCCATCCGGACTGGGTCGCTGCATACGGAAAACAGCTGTACTATAATCCTGGAATTCCGGAAGTAAGACAATTTATAACGGATGGAATCAAAGAGGTGGTCAGCCGTTATGACATTGATGCGGTTCATATGGATGATTATTTTTATCCTTATAAAATTGCCGGACAGGAATTCCCCGATCAGGCGGAATACGAACGGTACGGAAAAGCTCACTTTGCATCAATTGATGACTGGCGCAGGGATAACGTCAACCGGCTTGTAAAAGAAATCAACGAAACCATCAAACGAGAAAAACCTTATGTCAAATTCGGAATCAGCCCGTTCGGCGTATGGAGAAATGCCGCAGATGATCCGACAGGCTCCGAAACGGCCGCCGGGGTGCGGAACTACGATGACTTATATGCTGATACAAGAGAATGGGTCCAAAAAGGATACATTGATTACATCGCACCGCAAATTTACTGGAGTATCGGATTTAAAGCGGCGGCATATGACGTCTTAGCGGATTGGTGGGGAAAAGAAGTGAACAATCGGCCGGTGCATTTATATATCGGGCAGGCTGCTTATAAAATCAACAACAATACTGATCCGGTCTGGGCCGACCCGGGGGAATACGGAAGACAGATTACTCTAAACAGAGGATCAGCATGGATAAAAGGCAGCATGCATTTCAGTTTAAAGGATTTAAACCGTAATCCGCTCGATGTGAAAAACCGTTTGATCAATGACATGTACAGCCGGCCCGCATTAATTCCCGAGATGCCTTGGCTCGGACATTCCGCTTTAAAAAAACCGGCTGTCAAACGGGCGGAGAAGAATGCTTCAGGCCATACACTCTATATCGAAGATGCGAAATCCAACGGTAAAAAAACGGCTTATTACGCCATTTACCGCGCAGAAAAGGGAAAGCAGCCTTATTTAGTGGATACAGTCAGAAAAACATCGTCACGGACGCAGACATTTTCAGATACTGTTATTCGGGCGGAAGAAGCATGCACCTATATCGTTACTTCCGTTGACAGGCTTCACCATGAGAGCCGTCCCTCCGCAAAACGGACGATTAAATAGCCATTATTAATAAAACTGACAGTTGCGGCACTGTCAGTTTTTTTTTGCGGCGGATGAGTCCGAATGTTCAGACTTTATTTGGATGGAATGAATAAAGACCCCCATTAATAAAATGTAGAAAGCAGCAGAAGGAGGAAGGTTAATGAATTTTCAACTGACAAAAGAACAGCAGATGGTGCGCGAAATGGTCAGAGATTTCGCCAAAAATGAAATTGCCCCGAAAGCCCATGAGGTTGATCAATCAGCCGTCTTCCCGATAGACACATTTAAAAAAATAGGCGAACTCGGGCTGCTCGGAATTCCGTTTCCGGAAGAATACGGCGGGGCGGGCGGTGACACCATTTCATATGCAGCAGCGGTCGAAGAAATCGGAAAAGCCTGCGGCAGCACGGGGCTGAGCTACGCGGCAGCCGTGTCACTCGGCGCAAGCCCATTATACTATTTCGGTACTGAACAGCAAAAGCAAGAACATCTTGTTCCGCTTGCTTCGGGAAAAGCGCTCGGATCATTCGGGCTGACAGAGCCGAATGCCGGTTCAGATGCCGGCGGCACCCAGACAAAAGCCGAGAAAAAGGGCGATGACTATGTGATAAACGGAGAAAAATGCTGGATCACAAACGCAAATTACGCCCGCACGGTCATTGTCACCGCCGTTACGGGAAAGAACTCCGCCGGAAAACCGATCATTTCAGCTCTCATCGTCCCGACAGACACACCGGGATTTACGATCACAAATCCGTACGACAAGATGGGTGTGAGAGGATCGGATACGGCCGAGCTTGTGCTGGAGGATGTCAGGGTGCCTGCCGATAACCTGCTCGGTGATCCTGAAAAAGGTTTTAAACAATTTTTATATACATTAGACGGCGGGCGGATCTCGATTGCGGCACTGGCTGTCGGTATCGCTCAAGGCGCACTGGAGGCGTCGCTGTCATATGCGAAGGAACGCAAGCAGTTCGGCAGTCCGATATCGTCATTTCAAGCCATTCAATTTAAGCTGGCCGATATGGCGATGGAAATTGACCTTGCCAGACAAATGGTGCTTAAAGCGGCATGGCTGAAGGATCAAAACCTGCCATTTACGAAAGAAGCGGCATTCGCCAAGCTTTATGCTTCAGAAATGGCCGTCAGAACCTGCCTTCAGGCCATCCAAATTCATGGCGGTTCCGGTTATATGAAGGAATGCGGTGTCGAACGTATGCTTCGTGACGCAAAGCTGATGGAGATTGGCGAAGGAACATCAGAAATTCAAAGAATGGTCATCGCAAGACAGCTTTTGAAGTGAAATGAAAACGTTTACTAAGACAGGGATGGAAGGGGGCAGGTCATATGGCTGAACTTATCCATTTAACAGCCGGAAAGCTGCTTGAGCGGACCGCGGAGCTTTTTCCGGATCATGAAGCGGTTGTTTACCCTGAGCGCGGCCTTCGTTATACGTATGCCGAGTTTGACCGGTTATGCCGGCAAACCGCAAAAGGGCTGATGAAACTGGGAATTGAAAAAGGAGATCATGTGGCCATATGGGCATCCAACATACCGGAATGGCTCGCGGCGCAATTTGCAACGGCGAAAATCGGCGCTGTTCTGGTCACCATTAATACAAATTTTCAAATCGCAGAACTCGATTACCTGCTGGCGCATTCAGACGTCTCGGCCCTGATAATCATGGATTCCTACCGGCAGACATCTTATGTTGAGATGGTGAATAAGCTGATTCCGGAGCTGAAAACTTGTGAGCACGGCAGGCTGCGTTCGAAACGTTACCCCTTTTTACGGACGGTGTTATATATCGGTGATAAAAGTCCGCCCGGGATGCACCGCTGGGATTCTTTGCTGAAGGAAGGCGAAGCTGTAACGGATGCAGCGCTTGACGGAAGGATGGACAGCCTGAAAAAGGATGATTGCATTCATATGCAATATACATCAGGTACGACCGGATTTCCGAAAGGCGTCATGCTCTCACATTTTAATATCGTAAATAACGCGGCCAATATCGCAGAATGCATGAAGCTTACTTCAAGTGACCGTTTATGTATTCCCGTGCCGTTTTTCCACTGCTTCGGGTGTGTGCTTGGCGTGCTGGCATGTGTTTCCGCGGGTGCGGCGATGATTCCGATCGAACAGTTTTCTCCGCCGGCCGTTCTGAAAACGGTGGAGCAAGAAGCCTGCACGGCTCTGCACGGTGTACCGACGATGTTTATCGCCCTCCTAAATGACAGCCGTTTTTCTGCATATGATCTTTCCCACGTCCGAACCGGGATTATGGCAGGCTCGCCATGCCCGGCGGAAGTCATGAGAGAAGTGATCGGCAAAATGGGGATGACCGGCATTACCATTGCCTACGGACAGACCGAAGCATCACCTGTCATTACGCAGACAAGAACGGATGATTCATTTGAAAGAAGAGTGGAAACAGCGGGGCGCGCGCTTCCCCATATCGAAGTCAGAATCGTTCGGCCCGGAACATCCCAAGAAGCCGACCGGGGCGAACAAGGAGAGCTCTGCACCCGCGGATATCATGTCATGAAAGGTTACTATAAAAATCAAGAAGCGACCGAAGAAGCGATAGACAAGGACGGCTGGCTGCATACCGGTGATTTGGCTGTCATGGACGAGGACGGGTACTGCAAAATCACGGGCCGTCTGAAAGACATGCTGATCAGGGGCGGCGAAAATATCTATCCGCGCGAAATTGAGGAAATGTTATATCGGCATCCCGCAGTGGCAGACGTTCAGGTCGTCGGCGTGCCTGATCCGAAATACGGAGAAGAGGCCGCGGCGTGGGTCAGGCTCAAAGACGGACAAACCGCTTCCGCAGAAGACATCAGAACCTTTTGCAAAGAACATATCGCCCGCTATAAAGTCCCCAGGTATGTTTTGTTTACAGATGAATATCCAATGACAGCCTCAGGAAAAATTCAGAAATTCAAGCTGCGGGAAAAAACGATTGAAGAGCTCAAGTTAACTTAATGAAAAAGGAGTGCTTCACATTTGTTTAAAAAAGTCCTGATTGCCAACAGAGGAGAAATCGCCTTAAGAATTATCCGCACCTGCAAACGTCTCGGCATCCCCTCGGCAGCTGTGTATTCAGAAGCCGACCGGGACGCGCTGCATGTAAAAGTGGCTGATGAGGCCTATCCGATCGGTAAATCGAGAGTAAATGAAAGCTATTTACATATCGACAGAATCATAGAAGCCGCCAAATCCGCCGGAGCGGACGCCATTCATCCGGGCTACGGGCTGCTGTCAGAAAACAGCCTGTTCGCCGAACGCTGCCGGAAGGAACAAATCACATTTATCGGCCCGCCCGGTGATATCATCGCCAAGATGGGCAGCAAGATAGAAGCCCGAAAAACGATGCAAAAAGCAAAGGTCCCGATCGTTCCCGGTGTTTCAGAGCCATTGCCCGATGTTCACTCCGCCTTAGCCGAAGCCCGTGCCATCGGCTTTCCGGTCATGCTGAAAGCGTCTGCAGGGGGAGGCGGAATCGGCATGCAGATCGTACATTCAGAAGAAGAGCTGGCCAAAGCGTTCGAAGGCAATCAAAAGCGGGCCGCGTCCTTTTTTGGAGACGGCGCAATGTATATGGAAAAGGTCATTGAAAATGCCCGTCATATTGAAATTCAGATTCTCGCAGATTCTTTCGGAAACACCGTTCATCTGTTTGAACGTGACTGTTCAGTACAAAGGCGCCACCAAAAAGTGATAGAAGAAGCGCCGTCGCCGTTTGTTGACGATGAATTAAGACAAAGACTCGGTGAAACCGCCGTTAAAGCCGCTAAATCGATCGGCTACCAAAATGCAGGCACAATAGAATTTCTCGTCGACCAAAAGAAACAAATCTATTTTTTAGAGATGAACACAAGACTGCAGGTGGAGCATCCGGTGACAGAAGAAATTACAGGACTGGATCTTGTGGAAGAACAGCTGAAAATCGCCGCCGGGCAGGCGCTGACTTTCTCGCAGAAAGATATCAACCACCGCGGTCATGCGATAGAAGTGCGGATCTATGCGGAAGACCCGGTCACCTTTTACCCGTCACCCGGTGCCATCTCGTCTTTTTCCGTTTTAAGACACCCGTCAGTGCGACACGAATGCGCCGTCGAAAAGGGAAGCGTCATTTCTCCGTTTTACGATCCGATGATTGCTAAAATGATCGTCACGGCGAATACGAGAAAACAAGCCATTGAACAACTGAAAACCGCCCTTGGCGAATATCATGTAGAAGGGATTAAAACCAACATTCCGCTGCTGACAAAAATTGCCCATTCAGAAGTGTTTGAAAAGGGTGAGGCAACAACCGGTTTTTTACAAACAATGAACGAGGGGGCGTCAAAATGAGCGTCATAAAAATTCAGATGGCGGGAAACCTGTGGAAAATTCATGTGAAGCCCGGTGATGTCATTGAAGAAGGACAGGAAGTGGCCATCTTGGAATCTATGAAAATGGAAATTCCGATTATCGCTGATGCAGCGGGTACGGTGAAAGAAGTGAAAAAATCAGAAGGTGATTTCACTGATGAAGGAGAGGTCCTGATTGAACTTCAATAAAACGGGAGGTGCAGCATGAACTGTCCGAAACATGTCCGCATCAATGAAGTAGGACCGCGTGACGGCTTGCAGAATGAATCGGCGTGGGTGGATACAGAAGATAAGATTGAGTGGATCAATATGCTGTCAAAAACAGGCCTTCCCTATATCGAAGTGACATCATTCGTGCATCCGAGATGGATTCCGGCTCTTCGTGACAGCCTGGACGTCGCAAAAGGCATTGCCAGATCTGAACATACGGTCTACGCGGCTCTCGTTCCGAACCTCATCGGACTGGAGCATGCTGCAGAAGGCGGAATCGATCAGGCCTGTGTATTTTTATCTGCAAGCGAAACCCATAACCAAAAAAACGTAAACAAACCGATTGACCGGACCGTTCAAGAGCTCAGGCGGGTTATTACTGAAGCAAAAGCTGAAAAAATGGCGACGAGAGCTTATCTGTCCACTGTGTTCGGCTGTCCGTACGAACAGAACGTGCCGGTCGAACAAGTCATCCGCCTGTCAGACACCCTGCTCGAAATGGGTGTTGATGAAATATCGCTCGGCGACACAATCGGCGCGGCAAACCCCTTGCAGGTCATAGCCGTGCTTGAAGCCCTTTTGCCGAGAATTCCCGCCTCAAAAATCGCACTCCATTTCCATGATACAAGAGGAACGGCTCTAGCGAATATCATTCCCGCTCTTGATATGGGGATTACATCCTTCGATACTTCCTCAGGCGGGCTTGGCGGCTGTCCGTATGCTCCGGGATCAGCAGGAAACGCCGCCACAGAAGACGTCATTTATATGCTCGAACAAATGGGGATTGATACCGGGACGGACATGAATAAACTTCTTTATGCCGCCGGCTGGATCGCGGATAAAATAGGCAAAGATCTGCCAAGCAGAAACCTGCAGGCATTCAGAACGAAATGAGAAAGGAGAAGCCATGGGAGATTGCATCTTGTATTCCGTCTGTCAAGAAACGATCGGTCTGATCACGCTGAACCGCCCGCATGCGGCCAACTCACTGTCATCAGAAATGATTGATCATTTACAGCGTGTGATTGAAGACATCAAAAACTCGCCATCCATTCGCTGTGTCATTCTCACCGGCTCCGGAAACACATTTTGCGCCGGCGCTGATTTAAAAGAGAGAGCGGGGATGAATCATGAACAAGTTAAGCAAAGCGTCAGGCGTATCGGTGAAACGGCTGCATCCATTGAAGCTCTCCCGCAGCCGGTCATTGCAGCGCTGAACGGAACCGCTGTCGGAGGAGGCCTTGAACTCGCTCTCGCCTGCGATATCAGAACAGCCGTCAGCCGGGCGGGCCTCGGCCTTCCTGAAACAGGGCTTGCAATCATTCCCGGGGCGGGCGGAACGCAGAGACTGCCCCGGCTTATCGGTCCCGGCGCGGCAAAAGAATTGATCTATACCGGCCGAAGGCTTTCTGCCGAAGAGGGAAAAGACATGAAGCTGATCGAGCATGTTTGTGAAGCCGATGAACTTATGGAAAAAGCAAAAGCACTGGCCGGCCGCATCGCCGCTAATGGACCGATCGCCGTCAGACAAGCAAAATCCGCGATAAACAAGGGTCTGGAGACAGATCTCAATACAGGGCTCGAAATCGAACGAAAAGCATATGAACAAGTCATCCCCACACTTGACAGAGAAGAGGGCCTGCGCGCTTTTAAAGAAAAAAGACCCCCTGAATACAAAGGAAAATAAAACATGGAGGGACTCGGATGGATTACGAAAAAGAACGGCAGACACGCAGCAAAACAATTGAAAAGGGAGGAGCCGCGAAATATCACGCAAGCAATGAAAAGAAGGGAAAACTTTTTGTAAGAGACAGGCTGAAGCTTTTATTGGATGACGGCATATCCGTTGAAGACGCTTTTTTCGCCGAGTGCATGTCAGACGGACTGCCGGCTGACGGGGTCGTTACCGGGATCGGAACCATCGGCGGCAGAACCGTTTGTGTGATGGCAAACGACTCAACCGTAAAGGCGGGCTCGTGGGGCGCGAAAACGGTGGAAAAAATCATCCGCATTCAGGAGACGGCGGAGAAGCTTCAGTGTCCGCTCTTGTACTTAGTCGATTCCGCAGGTGCGAGAATTACGGATCAGGTTGACATGTTCCCGGGCAGAAGGGGAGCCGGCCGCATCTTTTATAATCAAGTAAAGCTGTCGGGCCGCATTCCGCAAATCTGTTTATTGTTCGGTCCTTCCGCTGCGGGCGGCGCTTACATTCCGGCCTTTTGCGACATTGTCATTATGGTCGAAGGCAATGCATCCATGTACTTAGGTTCCCCGCGCATGGCAGAAATGGTGATCGGCGAGAAAGTATCGCTTGAAGAAATGGGCGGCGCCCGTATGCATTGTTCCGTATCAGGCTGCGGTGATCTCCTCGCCCCGACGGAACAGGAAGCAATCATGATGGCGCAGACATATCTCAGCTACTTTCCGGCAAATTATACTGAAAAAGCGCCCGTCAACAAATCTAAGAACCCGAAAGCTTTTGAAAAACCGCTCTCAGATGTCATCCCGGCACATCAAAACGCACCGTTCAACATGATGGATTTAATTGAACGTGTCATTGATGAAGACTCGTTTTTTGAGATTAAACCGTTATTTGCGCAGGAATTAATAACGGGGCTTGCGCGGATTCACGGACAGCCGATCGGCATTATCGCCAATCAGCCGCGTGTCAAAGGCGGAGTTTTATTTCTCGATTCGGCGGATAAAGCCGCAAAATTTATCGCTTTGTGCGACGCATTCCATATTCCGCTTCTGTTTTTAGCAGACATTCCCGGATTCATGATCGGAACGAAGGTTGAGCAGGCGGGCATCATCAGGCATGGCGCAAAAATGATCTCCGCAATGGCGGAAGCGACTGTTCCGAAGCTTTCCGTTATCGTCAGAAAAGCCTACGGTGCCGGATTATACGCGATGGCGGGGCCTGCTTTTGAACCGGACTGCTGTTTAGCGCTTCCGACTGCGCAAATTGCCGTAATGGGTCCTGAAGCAGCGGTGAATGCGGTCTACGCAAACAAAATCAGCGAGCTGGCCCCTGAAGAAAGGCCGGCTTTTATTCAAGAAAAGCGTAATGAATATAAGGAAGACATTAACCTTTACCGGCTTGCCTCTGAAATGGTGATTGACGGCATTGTTCCTGCTGATTCCTTGCGGGAAGAACTCAATAAACGCCTCATTGCTTACATGTCCAAACAACTGACATTCACACACCGGAAACACCCCGTATACCCGGTATAAATAAAAAAAGACTGCATAGATCCGGCTCGGCAGCCGTTCTTATGCAGTCTTTTTTCACAGTCTTGATCTCATTTTCTTCACAACAAAATAAACAACAATAAATACGAGAGCCAATATAATGATCGGAGTTGTATACATTCCGGCATAGCTGTCTACGTCTTTCCACTGTCCCCCGAGCTGATACCCGAGATAAACGAAAATGACAGACCACGGAATAATGGCAAGCGTCGTCAATATGACAAACTTGGAAAGAGGCATTTTCGCAAGGCCGGCCGGGATGGAAATCGCATGTCTGACGACCGGGATAAACCGCGCCGAGAACACAACGCCGGCGCCGTAACGGCGAAACCAGTTTTCCGCAACATCAACATGATGCTTTTTCAGAAGTAAGTACTTGCCGTACTTGTCCAAAAACGGCCGTCCCCCATAACGGGCGATCCAGTAAATAAAGCACTGCGCGATCGTTCCCCCGATCACACCGGCGACAATGGCGCCGATAAAGCTGATCGTGCCTTCTGACACCATATAGCCTCCGTAAGCCAGAACGATTTCACTCGGAATGATTTCGATCATTAATCCGAGCGCAATCCCTAAATAGCCCATACTTGTCAGCCAGGATAATATTTCATTAATAAAATTGCCCACACTGTTCACAACCTCTTTATCTTTTTACCCAATTATATGACTGATTGACAAGCAAAATGGTTACAAATTATTTTTTAACGCACGATTTCTTCAGATTCTCTTTTTAACACCTCTTCTAAATAAGCTAAAAGTTTCGGTCTCATTTCTTCCCGCAGAAGCCCGATCTCCGTGCCGGCCTTAAAACAGCCGAACTTATCTCCTATATCAAACCGGCTTCCTTCAAGCTCCCGCGCGTAAATGCTTCGGGTGCGGCATATTTCGCGCAGCGCGTCTGTCAATTGGATTTCGTTGCCCGCGCCTCTTCCGATCGTCTTCAGCGCTTTAAAAATGGCAGGGGTTAATATGTAGCGGCCCATCACCGCAATATGAGAGGGCGCCTTTTCAACGGCCGGTTTCTCAATCAGATCCTCAACCCGGTACACATGACCGCTCTGCCGCCCCGTCTGTATAATACCATATTTGCTGACATCAGCAGGATCGACGGGCTGTACGCCGATCGTTTCTGTGCCGTGTTGGTTATAGACGTCTATGAGCTGTAAAAGAGCGGGAGTGTCAGATACCATAATATCATCACCTAAGAGAACGGCAAAAGGCTCATCTCCGATAAAAGGCTCCGCACACAGCACTGCATGGCCTAGTCCGAGCGGTTCTTTCTGACGGATGTAATGAATATTGGCCAAATCGGCAATCCGCTGCATTTCCTTCAGCGTCTCTGACTTGCCTTTTTCCTCAAGATTGAATTCCAACTCCGCCGACCGGTCAAAATGATCTTCAATCGAGCGTTTGTTTCTCCCTGTAATAATCAGTATATCTTCAATTCCTGACGCTGCGGCCTCTTCGACAATATATTGGATTGCCGGTTTGTCGACGATCGGCAGCATTTCTTTCGGCTGCGCCTTTGTCGCCGGCAGAAATCTCGTTCCTAAACCCGCTGCGGGGATGACCGCTTTTCTCACTTTTTTTCTCATTCATCTTCACTCCTGATCCTGTATGTTTTTCAGCGAATCTCCAAATACCCAGATTCGGTTTCCGATAAAATTCAACATCATTCCGCCGATAGTGGCGGCGAGCTTACTCACCAAAAGCGAACAGCCGCCTTTTTGAAACGCGTACAGCAGCAAAAAGGTGATTCCCGACGCGGCAAGATTAATGATGAGAAAGCGCACGATCTCTTTCCCGTCAGCCTTGCGCTCTACACGAAACGTCCACTTCCGGTTCCACACATAGCTGTTGAGGATCCCTGCCGAATAGGAGCAGATCTGCGCCGGCAGATAGGGGACATGGCAAGCGGTGAGAAGAAAGAAGACACCAAAATCGATCAGCGTATTGCCGGCGCCCACGGTGCAAAAACGGCCTGCTGTCTTTACTTTTTCTTTCAGCATAACGGCATCCGGTTTTGACCTCCCTTCATAAGTAAGATGCGGATCGCTGTCCTATTTGTTGATATGGATTACTTTAGCGGACAGTGTTGAATAAACAATTACTAAAATATGAACAAAACATGAAAACGTAATGAGGCTTTGTAAAACCCATTAAGTTAACAGTTTTATAGTTCAGGTTGACATATTACGTGCAAGACACTAATATTCTGTATGAGTGTTAACCTTTTGTTATTTTGGTTAACATTAAATTTCGAAATAAAAGAAAGGAGGGAGATTCCATGCGGGAAGAGACCTATTATAGCGTCAGAATGAGAGCTTCCCGAAACGCCCCCCATGAGCAGGGCGGAAAACACATTTCCGGCGGAGAACGGCTCATCACTTACAGCGGTTTACAGGAAGCGGTAGATGGCTTATTACATAAAGGCTTCTCACACTCAAGAGGGATACCTGATTTTATGCAGATTCAGCTTGAAAGCGTTCATGAACCGATCGAAACGATCCGCCCTTTGCCGGTTGCCTTCCATCAAACAGACACGCCGGAAAAAGGACAAGCAATCGCCCGCAAGCTTCTGCAAAAGGCGGGGATTCCTCCGCACATGATAGAGAAAGCGAACGAAAACATTGCGGAATATGCAGAAGCAAGAGGAGCGGTCCTGTTTGATATCCGGGCAGGAAAACGCATTGACGGCAGAGGAAATAGAGGTGTGCGGGTATCCCGAGTGGATTGGCCGTCACATGATTTTCAAAAATGGGCTTTTACTCACAACATGCCGGAAAATTCACGAATAAAAGAAGCACATGCCATCGCGGCAAAAGTTTGCGCACATCCGGGAATTATTGCCGAATTGTGCTGGTCAGATGACCCTGATTACATAACAGGCTACGTTGCCGCAAAGAAGCTGGGATATCAGCGGATTGCCAAGATGAAGAATGCCGGAGATGAAAGCGGATGCCGGGTTTTCTTTACTGATGGCTCCATAGATACGGAGAGCTGTATCCATTTTTTAGAGAAGCAGCCTGTATTCATTCAGCGGGAGGAGAACATATGAAACAATCAATGATTGAAAAAAGCAAACAGCATCTTTGGCTGCCTTTCACACAAATGAAAGATTACGATGAAGATCCGTTAATCATTGAAAGCGGAAACGGGATCATGCTGAAAGACATCAGCGGCAAAGAATATTATGACGGCTTTTCTTCAGTATGGCTCAATGTACACGGCCACCGCAAAAAAGAAATGGATGAAGCGATTCAAAAACAGCTTGAAAAAATCGCTCATTCGACTTTGCTGGGTATGACGAACGTTCCCGCAACAGAACTTGCGGAGATGCTGACGGGCATCACACCGGAAAAGCTGACGCGCGTTTTTTACTCCGACAGCGGAGCGGAAGCAATGGAAATCGCTCTGAAAATGGCCTTTCAATACTGGAAAAACGTAGGGAGACCTAAGAAGCAGACGTTTATTTCGATGCAGAACGGCTATCACGGCGATACGATCGGAGCCGTCAGCGTCGGCTCCATTGAACTCTTCCACCATGTGTACGGCCCGCTGATGTTTGAAAGCTACAAAGCCCCGATTCCTTATGTATACAGATCTGATAGCGGTGACCCCGTACAGTGCCGGGATGAATGCCTTCACGCGCTCGAACAGCTGCTTGCAAAACACCACGAAGAGATTGCCGCACTTACGATTGAATCGATGGTGCAAGGCGCATCCGGGATGATCGTCATGCCTGAAGGCTTTCTGGCAGGCGTACGAAAGCTGTGTACGGCATATGATGTGTTAATGATCGTTGACGAAGTGGCGACGGGGTTCGGCCGCACCGGAAAAATGTTTGCCTGCGAGCATGAAAATGTCCAGCCGGACTTGATGGCGGCAGGGAAAGGCATTACGGGAGGCTATTTGCCGATCGCTGTGACGTTTGCCACAGAAGCCATTTATGAAGCCTTCTACGATGACTACGACAAAATGAAAACATTTTTCCACGGCCATTCCTATACAGGAAATCAGCTTGGCTGTGCCGCGGCAATTGAAAATCTGCGTTTATTCGAATCAGAGCGCATCGTTGAACGAGTCGCCGAAAAATCAAAAACGGCAGCGAAATTTCTTCATGATCTGAAGCAGTTTCCTCATGTCGGCGATGTCCGCCAGCTCGGTTTGATGTGCGGCATAGAGCTTGTGCGGGATAAAGAGACGAAACAGCCTTATCCGCCTGAAAAGCGGATGGGATACAAGGTGTCCTTGAAAATGAGAGAGCTGGGTATGCTGACACGGCCGCTCGGAGACGTCATCGCCTTTCTGCCGCCGCTTGCCAGCACAA
Source organism: Bacillus sp. JK74 (assembly GCF_053663395.1). NCBI lineage: Bacteria > Bacillati > Bacillota > Bacilli > Caryophanales > Bacillaceae > Bacillus > Bacillus sp. JK74. The sequence goes on from NZ_JBSJQB010000002.1 coordinate 22,232, forward strand.
CCGATCAGTTACAAGCCATGATATCCATTATGAAAGAAGCGATAGCCGAGGTGACCGGCCGTGGATTTTGACGGATGGCTCCTCGGAAGGCTCGATGCGGTGAAAAGAGACGGGCTGTATCGGACGCTGCGAACACAGGAAACCGCTCTTAAAACCAAAGGGCAAAAGCGGCAGACCTGGGCGTCCAATGACTATTTAGGTCTGTCAAAAGATGAACGGCTGATCACAGCCGCGCAAACAGCGCTGAGCCGGTTCGGAGCGGGAAGCGGCGGCTCACGGTTAACGACAGGAAATACTGTGTGGCACGAAAAACTTGAACAAACAATCGCGGACTTTAAACAGACGGAAGCGGCTTTATTATTTTCAAGCGGTTACTTGGCGAATATCGGCGTGCTTGCCTCACTGCCTCAAAAAGGCGATGTCATTTTAAGCGATCAACTGAACCATGCGAGCATTGTTGACGGCTGCCGTTTATCAAAAGCGGAAACCATCGTGTACCGCCATATTGATATGGCTGATCTTGAGAAAAAACTTGCCTCCGTCCAGACGCGGAACCGCCGCTTTATCGTCACAGACGGCGTTTTCAGCATGGACGGCACAATTGCGCCTCTTGACCGAATAATGGCGCTTGCAAAGCAGTACCAGGCATTTGTGATAGCAGATGACGCGCATGCAACCGGTGTACTCGGGGAAAACGGCGGGGGAACCAGTGACTATTTCGGTGTTTGTCCTGATGTTGTCATCGGCACATTAAGCAAAGCAGTAGGAACGGAAGGCGGTTTTGCCGCGGGATCAAACATTTTCATTGATTTTTTGCTGAATCAGGCGAGGACGTTTATTTTTCAGACGGCCCTCCCGCCGTCAATTTGTGCGGCTTCGCATACGGCATTTGACCTCATATCAGATATGCACGATACGCGCCGTGAGCTGCAGTCGTCTGTCAAAAAGATAAAAACGCGTCTGGCCGATATGGGCTTTATCGTAAGAGGCGGGGATACACCGATTATCCCCGTTATCATCGGTGATGCAAAAACAGCGGTTTCAGCCGCTGCGCTGCTGGAGAAAAAGGGAATCTGCGCCCCGGCCATCCGCCCGCCCGCCGTTCCGGAAGGCGAAAGCAGAATCAGGCTGACCGTTACGGCGGATCGCAGCTTACAGGACATAGACGAGCTGACAGAAGCATTTGATTCCATTAGAAAAGAGCTGAATATAAACAAATGAGAAGTTTTTTTGTCACAGGAACAGATACCGGCGTCGGAAAAACCATCGTTTCTTGCGGACTTGCCGCGGCATTCAGGCAGAAACAGGCGGATATCGGAGTGTTTAAGCCGTTTTTAAGCGGCGTGCCGCGGACTCATCCGGAAAGTGACACCTCGCTGTTGAAAAACATGTCACAAACCGCACTGTCTCATGAAGAAATCACGCCATTTGAATGGAAAGAGCCGCTTGCGCCGTACACGGCCGCCATGCTTGAGGGGAAATCCGTGAGCATGGATGAAGTCATGGCCCACTGGAGTAAGATCAAAAATCGTCATGAGTGTTTCATCGTCGAGGGGGCAGGCGGCATTTCCGTTCCGCTTGGTGAAAATTACTTAGTCAGTGATCTGATAAAAGCCTTGGAATTGCCGGCAGTGATTGTCGCCAGGCCTGATCTCGGAACCATCAACCACACATATTTAACCGTTGAATATGCGAAAAACATGGGGATAGAGGTTCTCGGCATTATGATCAACGGCGTAAAGAGCCGGCCGGGGCTGGACGAGAAGACAAACCCGAGCATGATTGAAACATTATGCAAAGTTCCGATTTTGGGAATCACACCGAAGCTGGATCTCGTTTCACCGGAAAACATTCAACACATGATTGAGAAACATATAGATGTTTCCTCTTTCATGAATCTGACACAAATGGGGAGATAAACATGAATCAATGGATGGATCTTGCAGAGAGAGTGCTGGACGGGGCGGAAGTAACGAATCAAGAAGCGCTGGCCATTTTAAATTGTTCTGATGAGGATCTTTTATTGCTGATGCATGCCGCTTTTCATATCAGAAAACGATTTTACGGAAAAAAAGTAAAGCTGAATATGATTATGAATGCAAAATCAGGTCTGTGTCCGGAAAATTGCGGGTACTGTTCACAATCTTCAATATCAAAAGCGCCGATCGAGTCTTATCGGATGGTGGATAAGCATATATTGCTTAAGGGGGCAAAACGCGCCCACGACCTGAATATAGGGACATACTGCATCGTCGCCAGCGGGCGGGGACCGTCGAACAGAGAAGTAGATCAAGTTGTTGATGCTGTCAAAGAAATTAAAGAAACGTACGGTTTAAAAATCTGCGCATGCCTCGGTCTGCTGAAGCCGGAACAGGCAGAGCGGCTGAAACAGGCAGGAGTAGACCGGTACAATCATAACATCAATACATCACAAAGGAATCATTCAAACATTACGACTTCCCACACGTATGACGACAGGGTCAATACAGTGGAAACGGCGAAACAATCGGGGATGTCGCCTTGTTCGGGTGTCATCGTCGGCATGAAAGAAACGAAACAGGACGTCATTGATATGGCGAACAGCTTAAAAGCGCTTGACGCCGACAGCATCCCGGTTAATTTTCTGCATGCGATTGACGGAACTCCGTTAGAAGGGGTAAGCGAATTACATCCGGTGTATTGCCTGAAAGTGCTCGCCTTGTTCCGTTTTATCAATCCGACAAAAGAAATCCGTATCTCAGGAGGCCGGGAAGTCAACCTTCGTTCGCTGCAGCCGCTGGGACTTTACGCCGCAAATTCGATTTTCGTCGGAGATTACTTAACGACAGCAGGGCAGCATGAAACAGAGGATCATCAAATGCTCCATGATTTAGGGTTTGAAGTCGAATCCGTTGAAGAAATGAAAGCCGGCCTGCAATCCGCCTGCAATACGGAGGTATAAGATGACGGCGGGCCTATCAAGTGCACATCCGTCTCTCCATGCCGATGCGGATTTTTGGAATGACCCTTACCCGTTTTATGAAAAACTGCGATCCATTGATCCTGTTTATAAAGGAACCGTATTAAAACATCCGGGCTGGTATGTCACCGGGTACAAAGAGGCGGCATCGATTCTGAAAGACACCCGATTTAAAAACCGCATTCCTTTTCCGGAAGCTTCAACGAAATATCAAAATCTATCGCATATCCAGCACGATATGCTGTTATTTAAAAATCAATCAGACCATAAGCGGATGCGGATGCTTATAGGTAAAGAATTTACCGCAAAGACGGCGGAATCACTTCGCCCCTGTATAAAAGAAACGGTTCATGACTTGTTGGATCAAATCCAAAACAAAAAAACCGCAGACCTTGTTTCAGAGTTTGCCTTTCCATTGGCAAGCCTCATCATTGCGGAGATACTCGGAGTGCCGAAAGAGGAGAGATATCAATTCAGACAATGGACGGCAGACGTCATTCAGGCCATTGATCTTACCCGGTCAAGAAAGACGTTAGTCAGAGCAAGCGACACCGCAGGCAGGCTGACTGCATATTTCAGAGATTTGATTCACGAGCGGAAAGCACATCCTCAGGAAGACTTAATCAGCAGGTTTATCATGGGGAAACAGCTTTCAAAAGACGAAGTGCTCGCGACATGTATCTTACTTGTCATAGCCGGACACGAGACGACGGTAAACCTCATGAGCAACGGTGTGTTTACTTTATTGAAACACCCTGAACAGCTTAGCGCACTGAGAGAAAACCCCTCGCTTATTGAAACTGCTGTCGAGGAATGTCTGCGCTACGACAGCCCCGCGCAGCTGACGGCACGCACCGCTTCAGAAGACTGTGAAATAAATGGAAAAACCATAAAAAAAGGAGAGCAGGTATACATCTTTTTAGGAGCGGCCAATCGCGATCCAAGCATATTCGATCAGCCTCATAAAATGGACATCCGAAGAAAACCGAATCCGCATCTTGCATTCGGAAAGAACGCCCATTTTTGCATAGGCTCCTCATTAGCGCGCATCGAAGCACAAATTGCAATTCTCACACTGTTTGAGCGGATGCCTAAGCTTCGGCTGGCCGCACACCGCCTTGAATACCGCAAGCTCATTGGTTTTAGGTCGCTCAAAGAGCTTCCGGTTGTCCTTGGCTGAATGACCATGCAGGAGGGCCGGATTTTATCGGTTCCTCTTGCAGGAAATAAATGAAAGAAAAAAGAATACATATTTATAAAGCAAAAATCCTCTCTGATCCATCTCACTATCCTTAAAAAAACTCGCTGCTCAGCCATTCAATATCATGCAGCAAGAATCTCCTTTTCTTTCGCCAAAACGGAAAATTCACCGTGATGCACATTTTTTCAGCCTCAGAAACTGTGCAAAACCGGCATGTTTTTTGCTTTATTTTCTTGATTTTTGTAAGCGCTTACTAATTTTGAGCAGAAAAGAGGGGGATTTGTGGACATTGTTATTATTTTATTGGCATTAGGCATGCTGATGTTTGCGGCTTACCGGGGCTTTTCAGTCATTTTATTCGCCCCGATTTGTGCGCTGTTTGCCGTGCTTCTTACAGATCCAAGCTTCGTACTTCCTTTCTTCTCGAATATATTTATGGAGAAGATGGTAGGATTTATTAAGCTGTATTTTCCCGTATTTCTTTTAGGGGCCGTTTTTGGCAAGGTTGTTGAAATATCCGGGCTCGCCGAGTCGATTGCAAAAACAATCGTCAGGCTTGTGGGAGCAAAAAGAGCCATTCTCGCCATCGTCTTAATGGGTGCGATTTTAACGTACAGCGGCGTCAGTCTCTTCGTAGCGGTGTTTGCCATTTATCCGTTTGCTAAAAACCTATTTATTAAAGCTGATATTCCCAAGCGTCTGATACCCGGTACGATTGCATTGGGCGCCTTTACTTTTACAATGGATGCACTTCCCGGCACACCGCAAATTCAAAATGTCATTCCGACAGCTTTTTTTAAAACAAACATTTATGCCGCTCCCTGGCTCGGACTGATTGGTGCAGCATTTGTGCTTACGGCCGGAATGATTTATTTAGAATCACGGCGCAAAAAAGCGGCCAATGCCGGAGAAGGCTATGCTGGATTTCAATCTGAAGTTTCCGCTGCAGAGGAACCCTCAGGTCTGGCTAATGAAAAACATACGCCTGTTTTACCGCAGGAGGCAGAACCCAGCCCCGCGCGGCAAGTGCTCGCTTTTGTTCCGCTTATCCTTGTGGGGGTCATGAACAAATGCTTCACGATGTGGCTCCCGTATTGGTACCCTGACGGATTTGATTTTGCGCAGCTCGGTTTAGAAGCGTTCGGGAAGATTGACCTTTCCTCCGTCACTGCGATCTGGTCAGTAGAACTCGCACTGTTCATCGGAATCATGACAACGATTTTGTTCGATTGGAAAAAAGTGCTCTTTAATTTGAAAGAAGGACTGAATGAGGGCATCGGGGGTGCCTTGCTAGCGTCGATGAATACAGGAGCCGAATACGGATTTGGCGGCATCATTGCGGCGCTTCCCGGCTTTAAAATGGTCAGCAGCGGCATATCGCAGACGTTTACTGATCCGCTCGTCAACGGAGCGGTGACGACCACTGCGCTTGCCGGGATTACAGGATCGGCATCAGGAGGAATGGGCATCGCTTTAAGCACGATGTCAGCAGCGTATACAGAAGCAATCAATACATTCCACATCCCGCCGGAGGTCATGCACCGGGTGATTTCGATGGCCTCCGGCGGGATGGACACTCTTCCGCATAATGGCGCCGTCATTACGCTGCTCGCGGTCACCGGGTTGACCCACCGCCAATCCTACAGGGATATCTTTGCCATTACCGTCATTAAAACAGCCGCTGTGTTTGTCATCATCGCCATTTACAGTCTGACGGGCCTTGTGTAGCCAAAACAGAAAGGGGAAACGAATATGGGAAAAGGAAAAGTGATGGACTCTTATAAAGATGCTGCTGCACTGATCAAGGATGGAGACACCCTCATCGCAGGAGGCTTCGGCCTGTGCGGCATTCCGGAACAATTAATTCTCGCGATCAGGGACAGCGGCGTGAAAAACTTGACCGTTGTCAGTAATAACTGCGGTGTTGATGATTGGGGGTTAGGCCTCTTGCTTGCAAACCGGCAGATCAAAAAAATGGTCGCATCCTATGTCGGAGAAAACAAAACCTTTGAACGGCAGTTTTTAAGCGGAGAGCTGGAAGTCGAATTGGTGCCCCAAGGAACGCTCGCAGAAAGAATTCGCGCGGGAGGGGCGGGCATTCCGGCGTTTTATACACCTGCGGGCGTCGGAACATCAGTAGCCGAGGGAAAAGAACATAAGACATTTGACGGGCGCACCTATCTTCTGGAGAAAGGGATTACAGGGAACGCCGCCATCGTAAAGGCCTGGAAAGCCGATCCTCTGGGCAACCTGATATTCAGAAAGACGGCGAGAAATTTCAATCCGCTCGCTGCAATGGCAGGCAAAGTGACGATTGCAGAGGCTGAAGAAATCGTCGATGCCGGAGAGCTTGATCCGGATCAAATTCATACGCCGGGTATTTTTGTGCAGCACGTGCTGCTTGGCGGGATTCATGAAAAACGGATTGAACGCCGCACCGTCCGGCAAGCATGATAAAGGAGGCTGACAGAATGAGAGATAGCAGAAAACGAATGATCAAACGGGCTGTAAAGGAAATTAAGGACGGAATGAATGTGAACTTGGGAATAGGGATGCCGACGCTTGTAGCCAATGAGATACCGAATGATTATAACGTCCTGCTTCAGTCTGAAAACGGCTTGCTCGGGATCGGGCCTTATCCGGCGGAAGGAACGGTTGACCCCGATCTGATCAATGCGGGAAAAGAAACCATTACCGAGGTAAAGGGAGCCTCGTATTTTGACAGTGCCGAATCCTTTGCCATGATTCGCGGCGGCCACATTGATGTAGCGATTCTCGGCGGGATGGAAGTTTCCGAACGGGGAGATTTGGCGAACTGGATGATCCCCGGAAAAATGATCAAAGGAATGGGCGGCGCCATGGACCTGGTGCACGGAGCAAAACGGATTATTGTCATTATGGAGCATGTTAATAAATATGGGGAATCTAAAGTGAGAAGGGAATGTACGCTGCCTTTAACCGGCAGGCAGGTGGTCGATCGGCTGATCACAGATTTGGCTGTATTCGATTTTCATGATGGTCGTATGACGCTCACCGAACTGCAGGAAGGTGTAACAATGGAGGAGGTCTTTGAGAAAACAGAAGGTCATTTTACTGTCAGCCAGTCGTTAAAAAACGGGGTCAGACCAAAATGAGGAGGTGCCGCCATGGATTCATTGCTTATTGAAAAAACAGCCGTTGTAACAGGAGCAGCCGGAGGAATCGGGCTTGAAATTGCAAGAGAATTCGCCCGTGAAGGAGCAGCCGTCATCATCTCTGATGTAAACGAACAAGCGGGGAAAGAAGCGGCGGCAGGACTTAAAGATGAAGGCTGTGAAGCAGTCAGCATCACATGCGATGTAACAAATGAAAAGCAAGTGGCCGACATGCTGCAGACGGTCGAGAAACAATTCGGACGTCTCGATATCCTTGTGAATAATGCGGGCATTCAGCATGTCGCGCCCATCGAGGAATTTCCCACCGAACAGTTTGAACGGCTCATTCGTGTCATGCTGACTGCGCCATTTATCGCAATGAAGCATGCATTCCCCATTATGAAAAAACAGCAATTCGGTCGAATCATTAATATGGCGTCTGTCAACGGGCTGATCGGTTTTCACGGGAAAGCGGCATATAACAGCGCCAAGCACGGCGTCATCGGTTTAACGAAAGTCGGTGCACTTGAAGGCGCGGCTGACGGCATTACCGTCAATGCGCTTTGTCCGGGATATGTGGACACTCAGCTTGTCCGCAATCAGTTAAAGGACATTTCCGCAACAAGGAATGTACCGTACGAGCGGGTGCTTGAGGACGTCATCTTTCCGCTCGTTCCCCAAAAACGGCTGCTGTCAGTGAAGGAAATCGCTGATTACGCCGTATTTTTGGCCAGCGACAAAGCAAAAGGGGTCACAGGTCAGGCCGTAGTCATGGACGGCGGGTATACCGCTCAATAGTTCTTGTACTATTTAAAAAACAGCCGCTCTGAACGGCTGTTTTTTTATGCCTGAAAACCTTGTTCACTCAATAGGCCGATTTACTGCGTCAATCGGTATCCGGGCTGGGTCATTTACTTGTTCTGCGGCGTATTTTGTCCTTGCAGATTTTCCTCACCAGATCCATCTCTTGCGCCGCATTTATAATCAAACGCCCTCAGTTTACAATCCTTCACAGATATACAAATGAATTTTTACAATAAACAGAAAATATGTAATTTCTGACACAATAATGCCAATAGCCCTAAAACATATGAAACATGAAGAGCTCGTCCTAAGTGAAGAAGAGCCGGTAACAGGCTCCACTCCGGCTTTTCATCATCTCTCTTTAAGACTGATTTTCGGTGAAACCCCCATGTTTTATTTTATGAATAAATATATCTAATTCGTTTGTAAAATCGAACAATAACTCCTCCGAAAGTATTCTATACACATTTGTTATAATCATGCTAGGATGTTAGATAAAGGGATAATTTGTAGGATATTGTATTTCTGTTCAATATGATCGGAGGAATCTCATGAACAATCTTGCCTTTTTATTTCCTGGACAAGGGTCTCAATTTGTAGGAATGGGCAAACAATTTTGGAATGATTTTGTGCTCGCAAAGAGATTGTTTGAAGAAGCGAGCGATGCGATCTCCTTGGATGTAAAAAAACTGTGTTTTAACGGAGATATGAATGAATTGACAAAGACAATGAACGCGCAGCCCGCTATTTTAACGGTCAGTGTTATTGCTTTTCAAGTGTATATGCAGGAAATAGGGGTGAAGCCCCGCTTCCTGGCAGGTCATAGCTTAGGCGAATATTCAGCGCTTGTCTGTGCCGGCGCCCTTTCTTTTCAGGATGCCGTTACACTTGTAAGGCAGCGGGGAATTCTTATGCAAAATGCGGATCCTCAGCAGCAGGGGACGATGGCCGCCGTGACTCACCTCTCTCTTCAAACGTTGCAGGAAATATGTTCGAAAGTGTCGACGGAAGACTTTCCGGCAGGAGTAGCCTGCATGAATTCAGAACAGCAGCATGTGATTTCCGGACACCGGCAAGCTGTGGAACGTGTCATCAAGATGGCGGAGGAAAAGGGAGCGGCATACACTTATTTGAATGTCAGTGCGCCTTTTCACAGTCCGATGATACGATCAGCATCTGAACAATTCCAGACTGTATTACACCGGTATTTCTTCCGGGATGCCGCATGGCCGATCATTTCAAATGTCACCGCACGCCCTTACAGCAGCGGAAATTCGATCAGCGAACATCTCAAGCAGCACATGACGATGCCGGTAAGATGGACGGAATCGATGCATTACTTGCTTTTACACGGAGTCACAGAAGTCATCGAAATGGGTCCGAACAATGTCTTAGCCGGTCTGCTGAGAAAAACAACGAATCACATTGTACCTTATCCCTTAGGACAGACATCTGATGTTCACTTGCTTTCCAATTCAGCGGAAAGAAAGAAACATATTGTCCGTTTACGCAAAAAACAACTGAATAAATTGATGATTCAATCCGTCATTGCGCGAAATTACAACAAGGATTCAGCGGCTTATTCCAATATGACGACGGCATTATTTACGCAAATCCAAGAGCTGAAAGAGAGAATGGAAAGACATGAAAATGAGCTCTCAGAACAAGAGCTCAACCATTCGATCCATTTATGCAAATTAATTTGCGAGGCTAAACAGCTTCCGGCTTGGGAAGAATTGCGGATTTTAAAATAAAGCGCCCAGGAGGGGACCTATGTATACCAGTCAATTCCAAACCTTAGTAGAAGTCATTCGGGAAAGAAGCAATATCTCTGATCGCGGGATCCGTTTTATCGAATCCGATAAAAACGAGACGGTTGTCTCTTATCGCCAATTGTTTGAAGAGGCGCAAGGGTATCTTGGCTATTTACAGCATCTCGGCATTAAGCCGAAGCAGGAAATTGTATTTCAAATCCAAGAAAACAAATCATTTGTCGTTGCTTTTTGGGCTTGTATATTAGGAGGAATGATCCCGGTACCGGTCAGTATCGGAGAAGATGATGACCATAAGCTGAAGGTCTGGCGCATTTGGAATATATTAAATCATCCGTTTCTGATTGCCTCTGAAAAAGTATTGGACAAAATAAAGAAATACGCTGCAGAACACGATTTACAGGATTTCCATCATCAATTAAACGAAAAATCTGACATCATTCAAGATCAAACCTACGATTACCCCGCTTCGTTTTATGAACCTGATGCGGATGAACTCGCCTTTATCCAATTTTCTTCAGGATCGACAGGAGATCCAAAAGGAGTCATGTTAACGCATCACAACTTAATACATAACACGTGCGCCATTGGGAATGCCCTAGCCGTTCATTCGAAAGACTCTTTCTTATCATGGATGCCTTTAACGCATGATATGGGGCTCATCGCCTGCCACCTTGTTCCCTTCATAACCGGAATCAATCAAAATCTAATGCCTACAGAATTATTTATTCGCAGACCTATTCTTTGGATGAAAAAAGCTCATGAACATAAAGCCAGTATTCTATCCTCTCCTAATTTCGGGTACAACTACTTCCTTAAATTTCTGAAAAACGAACCAGACTGGGATTTATCCCACATCAAGGTCATCGCAAACGGTGCAGAACCGATATTGCCGGAGCTATGTGACGAATTTTTGAAAAGATGCGCAGCATTCAATCTGAAAAGATCCGCCATTTTGAATGTTTACGGTTTAGCGGAAGCGTCGGTCGGCGCAGCATTCTCTAAATTAGGTAAAGAATTCGTTCCCGTTTATTTGCATCGTGACTATTTAAATCTTGGTGAAAGAGCTGTAAAAGTAAGCAAAGAGGATCAAAATTGCGCTTCATTCGTCGAAGTGGGACAACCTATTGACTATTGTCAGCTTCGGATCTCCGATGGAGCAAATGAAAGAGTAGAACACGGAATCATCGGCCATATCCAGATCAAAGGAGACAATGTGACACAAGGGTATTATAACAACCCTGAGAGTACGGAAAAAGCGCTGACTTCTGACGGCTGGGTAAAAACGGGGGACCTCGGATTCATTAGTGAAAGTGGTAACTTAGTCGTAACCGGAAGAGAAAAGGACATTATTTTCGTGAACGGAAAAAATATCTACCCGCACGATATTGAACGGGTCGCGATTGAAATGGAAGAGGTTGACTTAGGAAGAGTTGCCGCCTGCGGTGTATATGATCAAAAGACACAAAGCGGAGAAATCGTGCTCTTTGTTGTTTACAAAAAATCACCTGAAAAATTCGCACCGCTTGTCAAAGAGATAAAAAAGCATTTGCTCAAGCGGGGGGGCTGGAGCATAAAAGAAGTCCTTCCGATCCGAAAACTCCCTAAAACAACCAGCGGAAAGGTTAAACGCTACGAACTTGCCAGACAGTATGAGGCAGGGAATTTTGCAACAGAGTCTGCCGCTATCAATGAATGTTTGGAGAGCAGCCCGGAAACATCCGGACAGACTCCCATTCATGAAATTGAAACGGAATTACTGTCTATCTTTTCCGATGTGCTCAATGGGAAAAAGGTTCACCTCGCTGACAGTTATTTTGATATGGGAGCAAATTCATTACAGTTATCGCAGATTGCCGAGCGCATAGAACAGAAATTCGGACGCGAGCTTGCCGTTTCAGATCTCTTTACGTATCCTTCTATCACTGATTTAGCGGCATATCTGTCTGAAAGCCGGGCTGAAATCAAGCAGGACGCGGCAGCGAAACCAAGCCATGTGACGCCGAAAGATATCGCCATTATCGGGATGTCGCTCAATGTCCCTGGAGCATCAACGAAAAGTGATTTTTGGAATCTGCTTGAAAAAGGTGAGCACAGCATTCGAGAATACCCTGCATCCCGGCTGAAAGATGCGGCGGATTATTTAAAGTCCATCCAAAGCGAAATCAATGAGAATCAGTTTGTGAAGGGCGGCTATTTAGATGAAATCGACCGCTTTGATTACTCGTTCTTCGGTTTAGCTCCTAAAACGGCTCAGTTTATGGACCCTAACCAAAGACTGTTTTTGCAGTCTGTATGGCATGCGATTGAAGATGCGGGCTATGCCGGCGGCAGCATGAACGGGAGCCGTGTCGGGGTATATGCAGGGTACTCGAAGGTGGGCTACGATTATGAACGTCTCCTTTCTGCGAATTATCCGGAGGAGCTTCATCAATATATCGTGGGCAATCTTCCTTCCGTGTTAGCCAGCCGAATCGCTTATTTCCTAAATTTAAAAGGGCCGGCGGTCACAGTCGATACGGCATGCTCCTCATCGCTTGCCGCCGTTCATATGGCATGTAAATCTTTAATATCCGGCGATTGTGAAATGGCTCTTGCCGGCGGTATCCGGACATCGCTCTTGCCGATCTGTATCGGACTTGATATGGAATCTTCGGACGGGTACACGAAAACGTTCAGCAAAGATTCGGACGGTACTGGCACAGGTGAAGGCGCGGCCGCAGTCCTGCTAAAACCTCTGCAGGATGCTGTTCGCGACGGAGACCATATTTACGGCGTAATCAAGGGAAGCGCGCTGAATCAAGACGGAACAACCGCCGGGATTACAGCACCGAATCCGGCAGCTCAGACTGAGGTCATTGAGACGGCCTGGAAAGACGCGGGCATTGCCCCTGAAACACTGTCTTTCATCGAAGCGCATGGCACCGGAACGAAGCTCGGCGATCCGGTTGAATTTAACGGGCTTTGTAAAGCGTTTGAAAAGTATACGGCAAAAAAACAATTTTGTGCGATTGGTTCTGTTAAATCGAACATCGGTCATTTGTTTGAAGCGGCAGGCATCGTCGGGCTGATCAAATCTGTCCTCATGCTGAATCACAAGAAAAATCCGCCGTTAGTGCACTTTAATGAACCTAATCCGCTCATTCATTTTCACTCTTCACCATTTTACGTAAACCAGGAAGCTGCAGCGTTCACATCCGGTGATGAGCCGCTGCGAGGCGGAATCAGCTCATTTGGCTTTAGCGGAACGAACGCTCATGTGGTATTGGAAGAATATATTTCTCAAAGTGAGTATGCGCCCGAGGATGAACATGGGCCGCACCTATTTGTTTTATCCGCTCATACTGAAAAATCACTCTATGAACTCGCACAGCAGTACCGGCAATATGTATCGGATGACAGCCAAGCTTCATTAAAGTCCATTTGCTATACAGCCAGTACGGGCAGGGCTCATTTGGATCATGGCATTGCCATGATTGTATCCGGTAAACAAGAACTATCGGATAAGCTGACCCGCCTGATTCAGGGAGACAGAAACCTTCCCGGTGTATACATCGGCTACAAGAATATGAAGGAAATGCTGCCCGCTCATAAAGAAGAGCTGAATCAACAAGCAGCCGCACTGATTAAGCAGCGTTTACGTACGCAAGATGAACGGATCATATGGCTGCATCGCGCCGCCGAATTATTTGTGCAAGGAGCCGTTATCGATTGGCGCGCGCTTTATTCCGGTGAAACTGTACAAAAGACGCCATTGCCCCTGTATCCGTTTGAACGGAGCCGATGCTGGGCTGAAGCTGACCAATTGCGCTTAAACGAGGACGAAAAGAGAGGAGAAGCGGCATTGAATATCAATCAATCGAAGTCGCACATTGAATCCTTCCTGAAAACTGTAATCAGCAATGCTTCGGGGATCAGAGCGGAGGAACTCGATCTGAATGCTCATTTTATCGGGCTCGGAATGGATTCCATCATGCTGTCACAGGTCAAAAAAGCCATCGCGGACGAATTTGGGGCAGACATCCCGATGGATCGTTTTTTTGATACGATGAACAACCTTCAAAGTGTCATAGATTACTTGGCTGAGACCGTTCCATCGTCCTTTGCATCCGCTCCGCCTCAAGAGAATGTTCCGGCGCAGGAAATACAGGTCATTTCAGAAGCACAGTCTGAATCGGATCGCAGAGAAGGTCATCAAGAGCATATGCTCGAAAAAATAATCGCTTCTCAGAATCAATTAATTCAGGATACCTTGCAAGCTCAATTAAATAGCTTTAATTTGTTGAGAAACAGCGGACATCATTCCGATGAGAAAGAATACGCTAAAGCGCAAGAGAAATCAATTCCTTCTGTCAAGCAGGGGCCTCCGGCCGTCACTGCAGAAAAGAAAGCGGCTCAAGAAGCGAAACCCTATGTTCCTTTCCAGCCTCAGAACCTGCATGATCAGGGACACTATACCGCACGGCAAAAACAATACTTAGAAGATTTCATCAAGAAATACGCAGATAAAACGAAAGGTTCCAAACAATATACGGACAACACCCGATTTGCTCATGCAAACAACCGCAACTTGTCCAGCTTCCGTTCGTATTGGAAGGAAATCGTATACCCGATTATCGCCGAACGATCTGACAGTTCTAAAATGTGGGATATTGACGGAAATGAATATATCGATATCACCATGGGGTTCGGAGTTAACCTTTTCGGGCATCATCCTTCCTTTATTACACAGGTTATCGATGATTCAGCCCGTTCATCATTGCCTCCGCTCGGCCCGATGTCAGATGTCGCCGGTGAAGTTGCCGACCGGATCCGCACATGTACCGGGGTGGAAAGGGTCGCTTTCTATAATTCCGGAACAGAGGCCGTCATGGTTGCCCTGCGTTTGGCGCGGGCGGCAACAGGAAGAAAGAAAGTCGTGGCGTTCTCGGGATCTTATCACGGCACGTTTGACGGCGTATTAGGGGTTGCCGGCACAAAAGGCGGAGCCGCGTCTGCGAATCCGCTGGCTCCGGGTATACTGCAAAGCTTTATGGATGATTTGATTATTTTACATTACAACAATCCCGATTCGCTGGACGTGATCCGCAGTCTTGGTGATGAATTGGCAGCCGTACTGGTGGAACCGGTACAAAGCCGCAGACCGGATTTGCAGCCGCGGGCATTTTTGAAAGAATTGCGGGCGATCACGCAGCAATCCGGAACAGCTCTGATTATGGATGAAATTATTACCGGATTTCGGATCGGTCTCGGCGGCGCACAGGAATGGTTCGGCATTCAGGCTGATTTAGTGACCTACGGAAAAATCATCGGCGGCGGACAGCCGTTAGGGGTAGTTGCCGGAAAAGCTGAGTTCATGAATGCGATCGACGGGGGTACCTGGCAGTATGGGGACGATTCCTACCCGCAAGACGAGGCGAAACGCACGTTTGTGGCCGGCACCTTCAATACTCATCCGCTTACCATGAGAATGTCATTAGCCGTCCTTCGTCATTTACAAACCGAGGGAGAACATCTGTATGAGCAGCTGAATCAAAAAACAGCCTACTTGGTCGATGAGCTGAATCGCTGCTTCGAACAAGCGCAAGTGCCTATCCGCATGGTTCGATTCGGTTCTTTATTCCGGTTTGTCTCATCGCTTGATAATGACTTGTTCTTTTACCATCTCAACTATAAAGGTGTCTATGTGTGGGAAGGACGCAACTGCTTCTTGTCCGTCGCGCATACCGCGGATGATATCGAAAATATTATTCAAGCGGTGAAAGACACGGTGGAGGATCTTCGCCGAGGCGGATTTATTCCGGAAGGCCCGGATTCCCCTGATGGCGGAGGCCGTAAAAAGTCCGGGACGCGCGAGCTTTCACCTGAACAAAAGCAGTTGGTTATGGCATCCCATTACGGGAATGAAGCTTCCGCCGCTTTAAACCAGTCCATTATGCTGAAAGTGGAGGGCGAACTGCAGCATACGCCATTAAAACAAGCCGTCCGGCATATCGTTGACCGTCATGAAGCTTTACGTACGGTGATTCATCCCGATGACGAGGTACAGCAAGTGCAGGAACGGATGAATATAGAAATACCAGTCATTGATTTTACCGGTCACCCGCATGAACATCGGGAGTCGGAAATTCAAAAATGGCTGACAGAAGATGCCAAGCGGCCGTTTCATTTCCATGAACAAAAGCCTTTGTTTAGAATCCATGTGCTTACTGCGGCTCACAATGAACATCTGATTGTGCTCACGTTCCATCATATCATTGCCGATGGATGGTCAATCGCCGTTTTTGTTCAAGAACTGGAGAGCAACTACGCGGCAATTGTACAAGGAAAGCCGATTTCACCGAAAGAGGCAGATGTTTCGTTTCACCAATACTTAGACTGGCGGCAGGCACAGATTGACAGCGGCCATTATGAAGAAGGGGTCCGGTATTGGCGGCGTCATTTCTCTGAACCGATACAGCAGCCAATTCTGCCGAGCGCAGGTTCTGTCCGTTATCCGAAGGGGTATGAGGGAGACCGGTGTACCGTCAGGCTTGGACGGCCATTGAGCGAGGCTTTAAGGTCATTAAGCATTCAGATGAAAAATAGCGTATTTGTGACGATGCTGGGTGCATTTCATCTTTTTCTGCACCGGCTTACCAAACAGTCAGGCCTTGTGATCGGGGTCCCCGCTGCAGGTCAATCGCATATGAAACAGCATGATCTGGTTGGAAATTGCGTCAATATGATTCCGGTGAAGAACACGTCTTCTTCAGAAAGCACTTTATCCGGTTATCTTGGCAGTATGAAAGAAAGCGTGAATCTTGCAATGCGGCACCAAGCCGTCCCGATGACACTGGTGGCCAGAGAGCTTCCGCACGATCAAGTGCCGGATATGCGTATTATCTTTAATTTAGACAGGCCTTTTCGAAAGCTGCATTTCGGAAAGGCGGAAGCGGAGCCCGTTGCATACCCGGTAAAATGCACCCTGTACGATTTATTTCTTAACATAACAGACGCGCATCAAGAATATGTTCTTGATTTCGACTTTAATACGAACGTCATCAGTCCGGAAATCATGAAAAAGTGGGGAGCGGGTTTTACAAAATTGCTGCAAAAAATGGTTGAGGGAGATTCAATCCCTCTTGACGCCATGATGCTGTTTTCCGATGAAGAACAGCATGATTTACAAAAACTGTATGCCGAACACCAGAAGCGGGTCTCTTCAATAGGAAGCAATACAGCAAATTTCACTGAAGCCTACGAGGCGCCGGTAAATGAAACGGAGCGGCAGCTGGCGCGGATTTGGGAGGAACTTTTCGGCCTTGAACGGGTCGGCAGATCAGATCGCTTCCTGGCTCTGGGAGGAAACTCGCTCCAGGCGACGCTTATGCTTTCCAAAGTTCAGAAGACATTTCATCAAAAGGTTTCCATCGGACAATTTTTCAATCACCAGACTGTTAAGGAATTAGCACATTTCATTCAGAACGAAACAAAAGTCGTGCACCTCCCGATGAAGGCTGCCGAGAAAAAAGCGTATTACCCGACATCGCCGGCGCAGCAAAGAGTATATTTCCTGCACCAACTGGAACCGGATCAGCTGGCGCAAAATATGTTCGGCCAAATATCAATAACAGGGAAGTACGATGAGCAAGCCCTGATCTCATCTCTTCAACAAGTGATGCAGCGGCACGAAGCGTTTCGCACGTATTTCGACATTATAGATGGCGATATCGTTCAGAAACTTGAAAACGAAGTTGATTTTAACGTTCATGTCCGGACAATGAGCCGGGACGAATTTGATGCCTATTCAGACCGGTTTGTAAAACCGTTCCGCCTGGACCAAGCTCCGTTAGTTCGTGCGGAGCTGATCAAGATTGAAAACGAGCAGGCCGAACTGCTCATCGATATGCATCATATCATTTCGGACGGTTATTCCGTCAACATCCTTACAAATGAATTGCTGGCTTTATATCATCAGAAACCATTACCGGACATTGAATTTGAATATAAAGATTTCGCAGAATGGCAAAACCAACGGCTGAATGAGGATGCTATGAAGCGGCAGGAGACATATTGGCTGGAACAATTTCAAGACGAAATTCCCATCCTTAACCTGCCGACAGACGGTTCAAAAGCGGCAGAACGGTCTTCTGAGGGACAGCGTGTGACATGCTCCTTACGGCCGGATGTCATCCGTTCGCTTCAAGATTTGGCGCAAAAGGCGGAAACCACTCTCTATACGGTGCTTCTGGCCGCCTATAATGTGCTGCTTCATAAATATACGGGACAAGAAGACATTGTCGTTGGCACGCCTGCTTCAGGAAGAAATCATCCGGATATCGAAAAAATCATCGGTATTTTCATACAAACCATTGGAATCCGGACGAAGCCGCACGCCAATAGAACGTTTACGGATTATCTGGAAGAAGTAAAGCGGCAGACGCTTGACGCTTTCGAAAACCAAGACTATCCATTCGACCGGCTTGTGGAGAAATTAAATGTGCAGCGGGAAACAACCGGAAAGTCTCTGTTTAACACGATGTTTGTGTTTCAAAACATTGAATTTCATCAAATCCGGCACAATGAATGTACATTTAAAGTGAAAGAACGAAATCCAGGGGTCTCTTTGTATGATTTGATGCTCACGATCGAAGATGCCGGTCAACAGATAGAGATGCATTTTGATTATAAACCGGGACGATTCACAAAAGACACCATTGAACAGATCACCAAACACTATACTGCCATTTTAAACAGTCTTGTTGAGCAGCCGGAGATGACATTGTCTTCCGTTCCTATGCTGTCTGAAACCGAACGGCATCAACTGCTGACGGAGTGTAATGGCACAAAGACGCCGTATCCGCATAACGAAACAGTAACCCGATGGTTTGAAATGCAAGCGGAACAGAGTCCCGATCATGAAGCCGTTATTTTTGGCAATGAGCGGTATACGTACAGACAGCTCAATGAACGGGCGAACCGATTGGCGCGGACGTTACGGACAAAAGGCGTACAAGCGGATCAATTCGTTGCCATCATCTGCCCGCATCGGATCGAACTGATTGTCGGAATTTTGGCTGTTCTGAAAGCCGGCGGCGCATACGTGCCCATTGATCCTGAATATCCGGAAGATCGGATCCAATATATGCTGAGAGATTCAAGGGCGGAGGTTGTGTTGACACAGCGCAGCCTGCTGGATCAATTACCGTATGATGGTGACGTTGTGCTTTTGGATGAGGAAAACTCATACCATGAGGATCACTCGAATCTTGAATCGGACAGCGATGCGCATGATTTGGCCTACATGATCTATACGTCAGGTTCCACGGGAAATCCAAAAGGTGTTCTCATTGAGCATCAGGGACTGGCTGATTATATTTGGTGGGCGAAAGAGGTTTATGTAAGAGGTGAGAAAACCAACTTCCCATTATACTCTTCCATCTCTTTCGATCTGACTGTGACCTCGATATTTACACCGCTGGTTACGGGAAATACCATCATTGTCTTTGAGGGCGAAGATAAAAGCGCTGTGCTTTCTGAGATTATGCGGGACTCAAGAATAGACATGATCAAATTGACCCCGGCACATCTGCACGTCATCAAGGAGATGAATATCGCTGGCGGCACCGCAATACGGAAAATGATTGTCGGCGGAGAAAATTTAAGCACCCGTCTGGCCAAAAGTGTCAGCGAGCAGTTTAAAGGCCGGATGGACATTTTCAATGAATACGGACCGACGGAAGCTGTCGTCGGATGTATGATTTATCACTTCGACGCAGAACGGGACAAGCGGGAATTTGTACCGATCGGCACTCCGGCTGCCAACACGGATATTTATGTGGCCGATGCAAGCAGAAACCTGGTTCCGATCGGGGTAATCGGCGAAATATATATCAGCGGACCGGGTGTTGCCAGAGGGTATTGGAACCGTCCGGATTTAACGGCAGAGAAATTTGTTGAAAACCCGTATGTCCCGGGAGCGAAGATGTACAAATCAGGGGATTTGGCTAAGCGGTTGAAGGACGGAAATCTTGTATATATCGGGCGCGTTGATGAACAAGTCAAAATCAGGGGATACCGAATCGAGCTTGGTGAAATTGAAGCAGCAATGCATAACGCGGAAGCGGTGCAAAAAGCCGCGGTTACAGTGAAAGAAGAAGAAGACGGCTTAAAACAATTATGCGCGTATTACGTAAGCGGCAAGCCTATAGCGGCTGCGCAGCTTAGGGAACAATTGTCATCGGAGCTTCCGGACTACATGGTTCCGTCCTATTTTGTCCATCTGGAGCATATGCCGTTAACGTCCAACGGGAAAATAAACCGTAAGGCACTGCCAGCCCCAGAAGCGAGTCTGCAGCTGACAGCTGAATATGTTCCGCCGGGTAATGAGACGGAATCCAAACTGACAGATTTATGGAAGGAAGTGCTCGGAATAAGCCATGCGGGGATCAAACATAATTTCTTTGATCTCGGAGGCAACTCCATTCGAGCGGCTGCCTTAGCCGCCAGAATTCACAAAGAGCTGGATGTGAATCTGTCTCTCAAAGACATATTCAAGTTTCCTACCATTGAACAATTGGCTGACAAGGCGTTACACATGGACAAAAATCGATATGTACCGATTCCGGTTGCAAAGGAAATGCCATATTATCCGGTTTCTTCAGCTCAGAGGCGGATGTATTTGTTAAGTCACACAGAAGGCGGCGAGCTGACTTACAATATGACGGGTGCCATGAATGTGGAAGGGACGATCGATCCCGAACGGTTAAACGCCGCTTTCCGAAAATTAATCGCGCGTCATGAAGCGTTGCGGACCAGCTTTGATTTATATGAAGGCGAGCCGGCACAGCGTATTCATCAGAACGTCGACTTTACGATAGAACGGATTCAAGCAAGCGAAGAAGAAGCGGAAGACCGTGTGCTTGATTTCATCAAAGCGTTTGACTTAGCCAAACCGCCGCTGATGCGGGCCGGACTGATTGAAATTGAACCTGCGCGGCACGTGCTTGTGATTGATATGCATCATATCATTTCTGACGGCGTGTCCGTCAATATTCTGATGAAAGATTTAAGCCGAATCTACGAGGGGAACGAACCGGACCCGCTCTCTATTCAATATAAAGACTTTGCAGTTTGGCAGCAATCGGACATTCAGAAACGGAACATCAAGAGCCAGGAAGCGTATTGGCTGGATCAGTTTCACGGTGATATTCCTGTACTGGATATGCCTGCGGATTATGAGAGACCTGCCATACGCGATTACGAAGGCGAATCATTTGAATTTCTTATACCCGAACACTTGAAACAGCGTTTAAGCCAAATGGAAGAAGACACAGGAGCAACACTGTATATGATTTTATTGGCAGCCTATACGATTCTTTTATCCAAATACAGCGGACAAGAAGATATTATCGTAGGAACGCCATCTGCCGGGCGGACTCATTTGGATGTAGAGCCGGTCGTGGGAATGTTCGTCAATACGTTAGTCATTCGCAATCACCCGGCGGGCCGTAAAACATTTGATGCCTACTTAAACGAAGTAAAAGAAAACATGCTGAACGCCTATAAAAATCAAGACTATCCGTTGGAAGAATTAATTCAGCATCTGCATCTTCCAAAAGATTCAAGCCGCAATCCTTTATTCGATACGATGTTTGTGCTGCAAAATCTCGATCATGCTGAATTGACTTTCGATTCTCTTCAACTCAAGCCGTATCCATTTCATCATCCGGTTGCGAAATTCGATTTGACCTTGTCGATTCAGGCGGACCGCGACAACTATCACGGACTGTTTGAATATTCGAAAAAACTGTTTAAGAAAAGCAGAATCGAGGTTTTATCAAACGACTACTTACACATCCTATCGGCGATTTTGGAACAGCCAAGCATTCTAATCGAACATATCGGATTGAGCGGCAGCAATGAGGAAGAAGAGAACGCGCTTGATTCTATTCAATTGAACTTTTAGGGAAAAGCATTATTTCTTTAAATTATATAAAATGAGGTGCTCCAATGTCGGTATTTAAAAACCAAGAAACGTACTGGGAAAACCTGTTTGATGAAGAAGACGGACTAAGCGCATTCCCTTACTTTAAAGCAGCGGATAAAGCGTCGTTGGCCCGTACCGGCTACCAGGAAAAATGCATCTGCCGTTCCTTATCTCCGGAAGTATCTCAAAGAATCATGACAATGGCGAATCATTCCGATATGGCGGCCTATCTGATTTTATTGGCGGGTATTGAATGCTTGTTATATAAATATACGGATCAAACGAGCCTGATTCTTGGCATTCCGACGGTATCGAAGCAAAAAGCCGGCCAGTCAGCCGTTAACAACATTGTCCTCTTAAAAAATACGCTTTCAAACGAGAGTACATTTAAAACCGTATTCGGACAGCTGAAAGAAGCCGTTAATGATTCTCTGAAAAATCAAAACCTGCCGTTTAGAAAAATGGTTCAGCATCTGAGCGTGCAATACAATGACGAGCATCTGCCGTTCATTCATACCGTCGTTTCACTTAACGAAATTCATTCCTTGCAATTTAAAGAAGATACTGCAGCCGATACGCTGTTTCACTTTGATTTGGAGAACAACGGGATTCATTTGAAGCTTTTTTATAACGGCAACCTGTACGATGAGCGCTATATCAATCAAATTGTATCCCATTTGGATCAGCTGCTGTCTGTGATCCTGTTTCAGCCTCAAGCCGCGATCCATACGGCAGAGATCTTACCGGAAGCGGAAAAACAGAAGCTATTGTTTGATTTTAACGATACCGTCAGAGATTTCTCCGGGAGCAGAACAGTCTATCAATTATTTGAAGAGCAAACAGAAAGAACACCTGAGCATGCGGCCGTCAAGTTTAAAAACGACCATTTGACGTACAGGGAACTGAATGAGAAGGCGAACCGTTTGGCAAGAACATTGCGTAATTGCGGGGTTCAACCTGATACGTTAGTCGCCATTCTCGCCGATCGTTCATTAGAGATGATCGTATCCATTATAGCCGTTTGGAAGGCAGGGGGCGCTTATGTGCCCCTGGATCCTGAATATCCAAAAGAGCGGCTTCAATATTTGCTTCATGATGCGGATGCAGACGTTCTCCTTGTTCAGCGTCATTTAAAAAACAGTCTCACCTTTGACGGCCCGGTGATTGATTTGAATGATGAAACATCATACCATGCCGATAGCTCATTGTTATC
The DNA here is from genome assembly GCF_053663395.1 of Bacillus sp. JK74. Lineage (NCBI taxonomy): Bacteria > Bacillati > Bacillota > Bacilli > Caryophanales > Bacillaceae > Bacillus > Bacillus sp. JK74. The sequence continues at coordinate 45,286 of NZ_JBSJQB010000002.1, forward strand.
ACCAGTAGCGGGACACAGCCATTTAGCCTATGTCATTTATACGTCGGGTACAACAGGAAAGCCGAAAGGAGTCATGGTTGAACACGGCGGCATTGTGAATTCGCTCCAATGGAAGAAGGCGTTTTTTAAGCATTCTCCGGCGGATCGCGTGCTTGTCTTGTACCCGTATGTTTTTGATGCGTTCATTTTAAATTTCTTCGGCCCGCTCATCTCGGGGGCAACTTTGCACCTATTGCCTAATGAAGAGAATAAAGAAACTTTCGCCATTCAAAATGCCATAAAACAAGAGAGAATTACTCATTTCTCAACTTCTCCCCGTCTTCTGAAAACGATGATCGAACAGATGAACACAGAGGACTTCATCCATGTTCAGCATGTTGTTGTAGGCGGTGAGCAGCTGGAAACAGATACAGTTGAGAAGCTGCATTCTCTGCAGCCTCGCATTCGGATCAATAATGAATACGGACCGACAGAAAACAGCGTGGTATCTACATTTCACCCTGTTCAGTCCGCTGATGAACAGATCACAATCGGCAGCCCGGTGGCCAACCATCAAGCTTATATTTTAGGAGCGCACCATCAAATCCAGCCGATCGGCGTACCGGGAGAGCTGTATGTCGGAGGAGCGGGAGTGGCCCGCGGCTACCTCAATCGTCCTGAATTGACGGAGGAAAAATTTGTGGAGCATCTGCATGTCCCTGGTCAAAAGATGTATAAAACGGGTGATCTCGCCAGATGGCTGCCGGATGGAAGAATCGAATATTTAGGGCGGATTGATCATCAAGTGAAAATTCGCGGCTACCGGATTGAGATCGGCGAGGTAGAGGCAGCCATGTTCAATCTGGAAAACGTTCGTGAAGCCGCAGTCGTCGCGCGGGAAGACGCAGACGGGGCCAAACAATTGTATGCCTATTATGTCGGCGAGCCTTCTTTGACCGCTGCGCAGTTCAGAAAAGAATTATCCCGGGAACTGCCGAATTATATGATTCCCTCCCGCTTTATCCCATTGGAACGCATTCCGCTCACTTCCAATGGGAAGATTGATCTGAAAGCTTTGCCTGCTGCTGACGAAAATACGCGGGCGGAATACGAATACATAGCCCCGCGGAACACAATAGAAGAACTGCTGGCGTCTATCTGGCAAGAAGTATTAGGGGCAGAACGTATAGGAATTCTGGATAATTTCTTTGATTTTGGCGGAGATTCGATTAAGTCAATTCAGGTGTCATCCAGATTGTATCAAGCCGGATACAAGGTTGATATGAAGCATTTGTTTAAACACCCCTCGATTGCTGAACTTAGTCAGTTTGTAGCGCCGGTCAGCAGGGTGGCTGATCAAGGAGAAGTGAATGGCGGAACCAAGCTGACCCCGATTCAGCATTGGTTTTTTGAACAAAACATGCCGCATGCACACCATTACAATCAGGCCGTCATGTTATATTCGGCGGAAAGCTTTAAAGAGGCTCCGCTTCGCCGGACGATGGAACAGATCGCGTCGCATCACGATGCCTTGAGGATGATTTTTGAAAAAACGCCGGATGGATACGCTCCGCGAATTACAGGAACAGATGAAAGTGAACTATACCATCTGGAAGTGATGAATTATAAAGGGGAAACCGATCCGGCTCAAGCGATTGCCGATAAAGCGAATGAGATTCAAAGCAGCATGGTATTAGACAAAGGGCCATTGATGAAGCTCGGTTTGTTCCAATGTCCGGACGGAGATCATTTGCTGATTGCAATTCATCATTTGCTGATTGACGGAGTATCCTGGCGTATTTTGCTCGAAGATTTTGCAAGCGGTTATGAGCAGGCAGAACGCGGACAAACGATCCAGCTCCCGCAAAAAACAGATTCGTTTCCATTCTGGGCCGATCAATTGTCCAAGCATGCGGCGGAAACCGACATGAAAGAGGAGATTGCTTATTGGACTGAGCTTTCAAGCATAAAGCCTCAGCCATTGCCTAAGGACACTATCAGCGAAGGATCGTTATTAAGTGACAGCGAAGAAGTGACGATTCAATGGACAAAAGAGGAAACGGAGCAATTATTAAAACAAGCGAACCGCGCCTACAACACGGATATCAACGATCTGCTGCTGACTTCGTTAGGGCTGGCCGTTCACAAGTGGACAGGCACGGAAGACATTGTCGTGAATTTGGAAGGCCACGGGAGAGAACCGATTATTCCGGATGCTGACATTTCCCGCACGATAGGATGGTTCACAAGCCAGTACCCTGTCGTCCTGAGGATGGAAGCCGGAAAAGACCTGTCGCAGCGAATCAAGATCGTGAAAGAAGGGCTGCGCCGCATCCCTGATAAAGGAATGAATTACAGCATCATCAAATATATATCCGGGCACCCGGAAGCCGACAGCCTGCAGCTGAATCCGGAGATATCGTTTAACTATTTGGGACAATTTGACCAAGACCTGAAGCATCAGGCTTTGCGCATATCGCCATATTCCACAGGGTTATCGATGAACGAAAACCAAGAGAGAACGGCCGTGCTTGATTTGAACGGCATGATTGCCGAAGGGACATTATCACTGACACTGAGCTACAGCAGCAAACAATACGAAAGATCTACTATGGCGCAATTTGCCCGGGGGTTGAAAGAAAGTCTGCAAGAAGTCATTGCGCATTGCGTAAGCCGGCAGCAGACTTCTCTCACACCAAGTGACATCCTGTTAAAAGATATCTCAATCGACGAACTGGAACAGCTTTTGGAGCAGACGCGTGAATTAGGCGAAGCGGAAAATATTTATCCATTAACGCCGATGCAGAAGGGCATGCTGTTTCACAGCTTATTTGATCCGAATTCAGGTGCTTATTTTCAGCAAACGATGTTTGATCTGCATGGAGATCTGGAGATTGATTCATTTTCAAAAAGCTTGGACGGCTTATCGCAAAAATATGATATTTTCCGCACGAATTTTTACAGAGGCTGGAAGGATCAGCCGCTCCAAATCATATTCAAAACGAAAAAAATCGGTTTTCAATTCAATGACTTACGAGAGATGAAGGAATCACAAAAAGAAGCGATCATTCAGCAGTATGCCAGAGAAGATAAGATGCGGGGGTTCGACTTAGAAAAAGGCGCGTTAATGCGGTTATTCATCCTTCGTACGGATGAAAAGACATACCGTTTTATCTGGAGCTTCCACCATATTTTGATGGACGGCTGGTGCCTGCCGCTGATTACAAAAGAAATATTCGAGAATTACTTTGCCTTGCTTCAGCAAAAGCAGCCTGAACAATCATCAATTACTCCGTACAGTCAATATATTGAATGGCTCGGCCGGCAAGATGCGAAAGAGGCCACGGCTTATTGGGATCAGTACTTGGAGGGATATGAGGAGCAAACCGGCCTTCCTAAGGATCATCATGCAGCGGAAGACGGACGATACGTTCCTGAAAAAGTGACGTGTGACATAAGCTCCGATCTCACTTCGAAAATGAAGCGGACGGCAGGCGAGCATCATGTCACGCTGAATACGCTGCTGCAGACGGCATGGGCGGTTTTGCTGCAGAAATATAACCGCAGCCGGGACGTTGTGTTTGGAAGTGTTGTATCCGGAAGACCTGCTGGAATTCCAAACGTGGAAACCATGATCGGCTTATTCATTAACACCATTCCCGTCCGGTTCCGGTGTGAAGCCGGGACAACGTTTGCCGAGCTTATGAAAGAGGCGCAGGAAAGGGCTGTAGCGTCTCAACAATTTGAGACGCACCCGCTGTACGATATTCAAGCGCGTACAACGCAAAAGCAAGATTTAATTACACATTTAATGATATTCGAAAATTATCCGGTTGATCAGTATATGGAAAGCATAGGCCGCCAAAACGGAACATCCATCAAAATTTCCAACGTGCAAATGGAAGAACAGACCAACTACGATTTTAATTTGACCGTTATACCGGGCGACGAGATGAACATCTCTTTTGAATACAATGCAAATGTGTATGATCGTGCAAGCATAGAGCGGGTTCGGGAACATTTCATGCAAATCCTGCATCAAGTCGTGACAAATGCGGATATCCGGGTGGATCAAGCGGAATTGTTAACGGAAGGCGAAAGAAGAACCCTTCTGCAGACGCTTAACGACACGGCCGCGCCGTTTCCGCAGACGCCGGTTCATCAATTATTTGAAGAGCAATCGCAGCGTACGCCCGATCAAGCAGCCGTCATTGATAAGGACAGGCAGCTCACGTACGGAGAACTCAATAAGCGGGCCAACCGACTGGCGCGAACGTTAAGAGCGAAAGGAGTCCAGACGGATCAGCCTGTAGCCATCATCACAAGAAACAGCATCGAATCGGTGGTCGGAATCCTTGCCGTTTTAAAATCAGGCGGAGCCTATGTCCCTATAGATCCGGAATATCCGCAAGACCGCATCCGGTATATGCTGGATGACTCCCAAGCCGGAATCGTTTTAATGCAGCGGGACGTCAGGAAACAGCTCGCCTATGAAGGCGTCACGGTTTTACTTGATGATGAAAGTTCTTATCACCAAGATGGCTCTGACCTTGCTCCGATAAATGATGTGAGCCATTTGGCATATGTCATTTATACGTCAGGTTCCACAGGCCGGCCAAAAGGCGTACTAATCGAGCACCAAGGCTTGACCAATTATATTTGGTGGGCGAAAGAGGTTTATGTAAAAGGCGAGAAAGCCAACTTCCCATTGTATTCGTCAATTTCTTTTGATCTGACGGTGACTTCTATTTTCACGCCGCTTGTCACAGGAAATGCAATCATCGTCTATGACGGAGAAGATAAAACAGCTCTGCTTGAATCGATTGTGAGGGACCCGAGGGTGGATATCATTAAATTGACTCCGGCCCATTTGCAGGTTTTGAAAGAAATGAACATTGCCGATCAAACGGCTGTCCGAAGAATGATTGTGGGCGGGGAAAACTTAAGCACCCGGTTAGCCCGCAGCATTCATGAACAGTTCGAAGGCCGGGTTGAAATATGCAATGAGTACGGACCGACGGAAACCGTTGTCGGCTGCATGATTTACCGTTATGATGCCGCAAAGGACAGACGGGAATCGGTACCGATCGGAACCGCTGCGGCAAACACGAGCATTTACGTTCTTGATGAGAATATGAAACCCGCACCGATCGGAGTGCCGGGAGAAATCTATATCAGCGGCGCCGGTGTGGCAAGAGGATATTTGAATCGTCCCGAATTAACGGCAGAGAAATTTGTCGATGACCCGTTTGAACCCGGAGCGAAGATGTATAAGACCGGAGATTTGGCGAAGTGGCTGGCGGACGGAAACATTGAATATGCGGGCAGAATAGATGAACAAGTGAAAATCAGAGGCTATCGTATCGAATTAGGCGAGATCGAGGCGGCACTGCTTCAAGAAGAAGCGATCAAGGAAGCTGTCGTTACAGCCAGAGAGGATGTCCACGGGTTTAAACAATTGTGTGCATATTACGTAAGCGGCGGGCAAACAACGGCTGCCCGGCTCCGGAAACAATTGTCTCATACCCTTGCAAGTTATATGGTTCCGGCTTATTTTATCGAGCTTGATGAAATGCCTTTAACTTCTAACGGAAAAATAAACAAAAAAGGGCTGCCGGCTCCGGATTTCGAGCTGCAGGACAGAGCAGAGTATAAAGCTCCCCGAACAAAAGCGGAAGAAATATTAGTTTCTGCCTGGGAATCGGTATTAGGCGCTGAAAACGTCAGTATTCTTGATAATTTCTTTGACCTTGGCGGAGATTCCATTAAATCCATTCAAGTATCCTCCAGATTAAATCAGCAAGGATACAAAATGGAAATCAAAGACTTGTTTCAATATGCAACAATTGCAGAATTGAGTCCGCATATCAAGCAGAATCTGCGTATAGCCGATCAAGGTGAGGTCAAAGGAAAAGTCAGCCTGACTCCTATTCAGCATTGGTTTTTCGAACAAATAACGACAGATCAGCATTATTATAATCAAGCCGTCATGCTGCATGCGCCGGAAGGTTTTCAGGAAACGCAGCTTCGTCAAACCCTGCAAAAACTTGCTGAACATCACGATGCGCTCCGCATGACGTTCCGGACTACGGAAAATGGCTGCGAGGCACAGAATGAAGAAATCGCCCAAAGCGGACTGTACCGCTTAGAAGTCCTGAATCTGAAAGAAGATTCCGATCCGGGACGGACAATTGAAGCCAAAGCTGATGAGATACAAAGCAGTATGCGTTTAAGTGATGGGCCGTTAATGAAAGCCGGGTTGTTTCAATGCGCAAATGGAGATCATCTGCTCATCGCCATCCATCATTTGATTATAGACGGGATTTCATGGCGCATTTTACTGGAAGATATCGTTAGCGGCTACAAGCAAGCAGAGAATGGGCGAGTGATTCAACTGCCGCAAAAAACAGACTCTTTCCAATTATGGGCTAAGAGACTTTCAGAATATGCGAAAAGTGAAACCATAAAACAGGAACAGGAATATTGGACAAAGATCGAACAAACCGAAGTCAAACAGCTGCCTAAAGATTTTCATGAAACCCATACAACTGCAAAAGACAGTGAAACAGCAACTGTGGAATGGACGAAAGTGGAAACGGAGCTGCTATTAAAACAAGCGAATCGCGCTTATAACACGGAAATAAACGATTTGCTCTTAACTTCTCTCGGTCTTTCCATATCGCATTGGTCAGGACTGGAACAAATTCCGATTCATTTAGAGGGACACGGCCGAGAACAGATTATACAAGATATAGATATCTCCCGCACGGTCGGGTGGTTTACAAGTCTGTATCCGGTTGTGCTGCACGCGCATCCGGGCAAAGAGATCTCTGATTATATCAAGACGACCAAAGAAGGATTGCGCCAAATTCCGCATAAAGGGATCGGATATGGAATAGCAAGGTACTTAAGCGGCGGAATGCCATCGAAACTCAATCCTGAGATCAGCTTTAACTACCTTGGACAGTTTGACCAAGATTTACAGCAGCATGGGGTTCAATTATCTTCTTATTCTTGCGGTTCAGACTCAAGCGGAAATCAAGAAAGACCGTATGTATTGAATATAAACGGAATGATCACCGACGGCCGGCTGAAGCTTACGATCAGCTACAGCAGCAAACAGTACGCAAAAGAAACGATCATGCGGTTATCGGAAACGATTCAAAGCCGCCTGCGGACAATCATTACGCATTGCGTTCATAAAGAACAATCGGAACTGACGCCAAGCGATATTTTGTTAAAAGGCATGTCCATTGACGAATTGGATCAGCTCCTCATTCAACTGCCGCATGCAGGTGAGGTTGAAAACGTGTATCCGCTCACTCCGATGCAGAAAGGAATGCTCTTCCACAGCCTGCTGGACGAGGCCTCAAGTTCTTATTTTGAACAAGCATCGTTCGATTTGCAGGGAGAATTAAAGATTGATTGGTTTAAAGCAAGCCTTAAACAATTATTTGAAACATACGCCGTGCTCAGAACCCGTTTTTACAGCGGCTGGAACGATACTCCTTTACAAATTGTCTATAAAACGCAAACACCGCAAATTCATTTTGCAGATTTGCGTGATATAGAGGAGCACCTGAGAGAGGATGCAATCGCAGCCTATCAAAGAGAAGATAAGGCAAAAGGATTTGACTTGGCTCGGGGTCCGCTGATGCGTATAGCGATTTTCCGTATGGAAGACCGCAAATATCATTTGATTTGGAGCTTCCATCATATTGTGATGGATGGCTGGTGCCTGTCTCTTATCACGAAGGAAGTGTTTGATCATTATCGCGCCTTACAGGAAGGCAGGGAACCAGAACCGTCATCGGCAGCTCCTTACAGCGACTATATCGAGTGGCTTGACCGCCAAGATCAGGGAGCGGCAAAGCGGTACTGGAGCGGGTATCTTGAAGGATATACAGGTGAAACCACGCTTCTTCATAAAATAGAGCAGCATGAACAAAAAGAATACGCCTATGCCAATGTGATCTGCCGATTTGATCACGAACAGACAAAACAATTACAGCAGATCGCAAATCAGCATCAGGTTACATTAAACACGTTGATCCAAACGTTATGGGGAGTTTTATTACAGAAATACAGCGGGTCAGCAGACGTTGTCTTTGGCAGTGTCGTGTCGGGAAGGCCGGCGGAAATTCCTGATGTAGAACAGATGATCGGCCTGTTCATCAATACCATTCCGGTTCGCATCCGCTGCGATGAGGACTGCACTTTTGCTGATACGATGCAAATGGTTCAACAAAACGCTCTGGCTTCCCAATCATACGATACCTATCCTTTATACGAAATTCAGGCCCAAACGGAACAAAAGCAAAACTTAATTGATCATATACTGATCTTTGAAAATTATCCGATAGAGCAGCAAGTCGAAAAGGGCCATGATGCTGCGGATTTAAATATCGTGAATTTCCATATAGAAGAACATACCCATTACGATTTTAATGTAGTTGTCATCCCTGGCGAACAACTCACCGTTCATTTTGATTTCAACCAAAATGAATATGGACAATCAGAGGCAGAGCGGATTCGCGGACATTTTGAACAGCTCATTCACCAAATTTTGCAGCAGCCGTCTGTCAAAATAGAAGAAATGGAACTTCTGACGCAGCAAGAAAAAGAACAGCTGCACGGCCGTTTTCAGTCTAACGAAATGCATTACCCACGTGAACAAACGATTCATCAGCTGTTCGAGGAACAAACACTCCGGACGCCGGACCATGAGGCGGTTATATTCGAGGAGCAGCGTATGACATACCTTGAGTTAAATGAACGGGCCAATCAACTAGCACGCACTTTACGAGCTGAAGGCCTACAGGCCGACCAGCTTGTTGCGATCATGACTGAGCGTTCTCTAGAAATGATGGTCGGGATTTATGCAATCCTGAAAGCGGGAGGCGCTTATGTGCCAATCGACCCAGATTACCCAGAGGAACGCATCCGCTACATCCTTGAAGATTCAGGAGCGACCCTGCTGCTGTCACAGCGTCACGTGAAAGAACGGGTTGCTTTTGCAGGAACGGTCATCGATCTCGATGATACTTCCGTTTACGATGATGACGTTTCTAACTTGGAGCCGCTGTCCCGTGCGGACGATAGGGCATATGTAATTTACACGTCCGGATCGACCGGCAAGCCCAAGGGGGTTATGGTTGAACATCGTCCGGTTATAAACCGGTTGATGTGGATGCAAAAGGCTTATCCGATCGGCAGCGGCGATACGATTTTACAAAAGACAGCGATCACCTTCGACGTCTCGGTATGGGAGCTGTTCTGGTGGGCTTTGACCGGTGCGAAGGTGTGCCTGCTTCCGCTCGGCGGAGAGAAAGACCCCGAAGTGATTTGGAACACAATAGAAGAGCAAAGTATCACGACAATGCATTTCGTCCCGGCGATGCTGCACGCCTTCCTGAAGTTTGCGGAAGCACAGACGGCGAGCGTACAGACAAGCAAGCTGCGTACGTTGCGGCAAGTGTTTGCAAGCGGCGAGGCTTTAATGCCGGCACATACGGCAAGATTCCATAGCCTTATTACGCCTATGAACGGCGCCCGACTGATCAACCTGTACGGCCCGACGGAAGCAACGGTCGATGTGTCGTACTTCAACTGCGAAGCGAACCAAGCGTATGCATCGGTGCCGATCGGCAAGCCGATCTCGAATATACAGCTGTATATGATGGCACCGGGATCAATGCGTCTACAGCCAGTCGGAGTACCGGGAGAGCTTTGCATCGCAGGCGACGGACTGGCGAGGGGGTACCTGAACCGTCCGGAGCTGACTGCGGAGAAGTTCGTGGATCATCCGTTCGAACCCGGCAAACGGATGTACCGGACGGGCGATCTGGCGAGATGGCTGCCGGACGGTAACATCGAATATTTGGGCCGGATCGATCATCAGGTGAAAATTCGAGGATACAGGATCGAACTCGGCGAGGTGGAAGCTCAGCTCTTAAAGATAGAGTATGTACAGGAAGCAGTAGTCACCGCTCTTGAAGACGGAGCCGGAGAAAAGCAGCTATGCGCATACTTTTCAGCGAACACCGAGCTGATGGTGAGCGAGCTGCGAATAGCGCTGTCGCAGGAACTGCCGGGGTATATGATCCCGTCGTACTTTATCCAACTAGAGCGTTTGCCGCTCACGGCAAACGGAAAAGTCGACCGCAAAGCATTGCCAGCACCAGAAGGAGGCGTGCAAACAGGGGGCGAATACGTTGCTCCCCGTACAGCGGCGGAAGCGCAGGTGGCGCATATCTGGAAAGAGGTGCTTGGACTTCCGCGTATCGGCGTGAAAGATAACTTCTTCGACATCGGCGGTCACTCGCTGCGGGCAACGACTCTGACGGCGAAGCTGCACAAAGAGATGGGGGTCAGCCTGCCGCTGCGGGAAGTGTTCCGGTCGCCAACAATTGAAGAAATGGCAGAAACGATTACCGGAATGAAACACACAGCATATACATCTATCCCGGCCGTTGACGCAAAAGAATACTATGCCGTCTCCTCGGCGCAAAAACGGCTGTACATTTTGAATCAGCTGAAAGGCGGAGAGCTGAGCTACAACATGCCGAGTGTCATGAGGGCCGATGGAGCTCTGGATCGGGAACTTGTCGAGAAGGCGATCTGCAAGCTGATTCAGCGCCATGAAACGTTGCGTACCGGCTTTGAACTGATAGATGGAGAACCGGTGCAGCGGATCTATGACGACGTCCGATTTGCAGTGGAATTCACTCAGGCGAAAGAAGAACAGGCGGAAGCCCTCGTTCATGGGTTTGTGCGGGCATTTGACTTGGAGAAAGCACCGCTGCTGCGGGTAGGACTGATCGAGCTTGCAAAAGACCGCCATTTGCTGCTGTTTGACATGCATCATATCATTTCAGACGGCGTATCTATCAAGAATTTGATTGAAGAGTTCGTTTCATTATATGAAGGAAAAGAGTTGCCGCCATTGCGGATTCAATATAAAGATTATGCGGCGTGGCAGCTGGCGGATATGCAAAGCGAACGGATGAAGAAACAGGAAGCGTATTGGCTGGATGTGTTCAGCGGAGAGGTTCCGGTGCTGGATATGCCAACCGACTACGGAAGACCGGCTGCGCGGAGCTTTGAAGGAGGACAAATCGAGTTTGTTATCGGACCGGAGCTGACGGAACAGCTGAAAGGCTTGGCGGTGAAGAGCGAAAGCACGCTGTACATGGTGCTGCTGGCTGCTTATACGACCATGCTTGCCAAATACAGCGGGCAAGAAGACATCGTAGTAGGGAGCCCGATTGCCGGAAGAACCCATTCGGATTTGGAAAGCTTAATCGGCATGTTCGTGGGCACGCTGGCGATACGAACGAAACCGATCGGGGAAAAAACATTCCGGGAGTACGTGCAGGAAGTCAAAGAGCATACATTAAAAGCGTACGAAAACCAGGAGTATCCATTCGACGAACTGGTGGACAAGCTGAATGTGTCCCGGGATTTCAGCCGCCATCCGCTGTTTGACACGATGTTCATATGGCAAAACACAGAACGGGGAGAATTGAGCCTCGATGATGTGCGTTTTACCCCTTATCCGGACAACCATGCGATGGCGAAGTTCGACCTGACGTTCCAAGCGGCAGAAAATGAAGACGGAATTACAGGTATGATCAGTTACGCGGCAGCGCTGTATAAGCAGGAAACTGCGGAACGCATGGCAAAGCACTTTATCCAATTGATCGAGGCGATTGCGAATGATCCGCAGGCACCGCTTTCATCGCTGGAGATGATCACCGCGAAGGAAAAAGAGCAGATTGTGGAGAGATGGGGCCAACCGACAATAGACTGCCCAAGGGACAAAACAATTCACCAATTGTTCGAGGAGCAGGCGGAGCGTACGCCGGAACTTACGGCCGCAGTTTACGAGAAAAGCCGATTCACATACCGTGAGCTGAATGAGCGGGCCAACCGCCTGGCGCGGATTTTAAGAAGCGAAGACGTGCAGCCTGACCAGCCTGTGGGTATTCTGGCAGAACGTTCTCTGGAAATGATCGTGGGGATTATGGCGATCCTGAAAGCCGGGGGCGCGTATGTGCCGATGGATCCGGACAGCCCGCAGGAACGCATCCGCTATATTCTGGAGGATTCAGGAGCAAAGGTTCTGCTGGCACAGCCCCATTTACAAGATCGTGTATCCTTTGCCGGAGAAATTTTACTGCTGAATGACGAACGAATGAACAGCGGGGATGGCTCGAATCTGGTGACGGCAGCCGGACCGGATCACTTGGCGTATGTGATATACACATCAGGCACAACCGGCAAACCAAAAGGCACGCTGATTGAGCATCGCCAGGTACTTCATTTGATGGAGGGGCTCCGCGGACAAGTGTACGGTGCTTATGATTCGGGATTGCGTGTGTCTCTGTTGGCACCGTACTATTTCGACGCATCGGTCAAGCAAATTTTCGCGGCACTGTTAGGGGGACATGCACTGTATATCGTCCCTAAAGCATCAGTATCAGACGGTTATGCCTTGTCAAACTATTATCGCACCCACCGCATTGACGTAACAGACGGAACACCGTCACATTTGCAATTGATTATCGCTGCAGACAGCCTTCATGGGGTAACGATCCGGCACATGCTTATTGGAGGAGAAGCGCTCCCGCAGGCGACAGTGGCGCAATTGCTTGAATTGTTCGCTTCGAACGGGTCATCAATGCCGCTCATAACCAATGTATACGGTCCGACGGAAACCTGCGTGGATGCATCGGTCTTCCATATCGTACCGGAGACATTGGCATCCGCTGACGACGGCGGTTACGTGCCGATCGGCAAGCCGCTGGGCAACAACCGTGTGTATATTGTTGATTCCCATGACCGGATGCTGCCTATAGGTGTAAAGGGTGAGCTGTGCATCGCCGGAGACGGAGTAGGACGAGGGTATCTGAACTTGCCTGAATTAACCGATGAAAAGTTTGTGGCCGATCCGTTTGTAATCGGAGAGCGGATGTATAAAACAGGCGATCTTGCCCGTTACCTGCCGGATGGAAACATTGAATATGCCGGAAGAAAGGATCATCAGGTCAAAATTCGCGGTTACCGGATCGAACTTGGCGAGGTGGAAGCCGCTCTTCTCAACATCGAGCATGTACAAGAAGCGGTGATCCTGGCCAGAGAAAATGCAGAGGGACAAAGCGATTTGTATGCCTATTTTACAGGGGAGAAGTCACTGCCGATCAATCAGCTTAAAGAAAAACTCTTTGATCAAATACCAGGCTACATGGTTCCTTCATACCTGATGCAACTGGAACAAATGCCGTTAACCTCCAATGGAAAAGTGAATCGCAGCGCGTTACCGCTGCCTGAAGCAGGCTTGCAGACCGGGATTGACTATGTTGCTCCAAGGACAAATCCGGAAGAGCAGCTGGTTCACATCTGGAAAGAAGTATTGAAGTTAGAACAAGTCGGCGTCAAAGATAACTTTTTCGATCTCGGCGGGCATTCGTTACGGGGGATGACGCTCGTTACCAAGATCCATAAGCAATTCGGCAAAAGCATTTCATTGAGAGAAGTGTTTCAATACCCGACGGTTGAAGAAATGGCGAGGGTCATTGCGGGCGCGGAAACCAGCGGACCGGATGAAATCCCTGTTGCAGAAGCCAAAGATGTTTATCCTGTATCTTCCGTACAAAAGATGGTTTACCTGTCTACACAAATTGAAGGCGGAGAACTAAGTTACAACATGCCGGGGATTTTGACATTGGAAGGCAGGATCGATATGAATCGTTTACAATCTGCGTTCCAAAGTCTGATCCAGCGCCATGAATCGCTACGAACCGGATTTGAAATGGTTCGGGGAGAGCTGGTGCAAGTGATCAAGCCGCAGGCGGATTTCTCTATAGAAACGTACCAAGCAGCTGATGAGCAGGTCGAGGAGCTGTTCCGCAATTTCGTGCGGCCTTTCGATCTCAGTCAGGCTCCATTGCTTCGGGCCGGACTCATCGAATTAGAACAGGACAGACATGTTTTCATGTTTGACATGCATCATATCGTTTCAGACGGCGCTTCTATGAATATTTTCGTTGAAGAACTGATTCAATTGTATGACGGCAAAGAATTAACCCCGCTCCGGATTCAATACAAAGATTACACTGTATGGCAGCAGCAGGCGGAGCAGAGGGAACGCATCAAAAGGCAGGAGAACTATTGGCTGAATGTATTTCATGAGGAACTCCCGCCATTTGAACTGCCGAAAGATTTTGCCAGACCGCGAATTCGAAGCTTTGAAGGCAAGCGATACAATTTCGCTCTCGATGAGACTGTGGTCCAGGGGATTAAACAGATGGAAGAATTGACCGGATCGACCGCTTACATGATCTTGCTGTCAGCCTATAACATACTGCTGGCCAAATACAGCGGTCAGGAAGATATCGTCGCCGGTACGCCTATTGCGGGAAGAATGCATGAAGATTTACAGCATATTATCGGGATGTTTGTGAATACGCTGGCCATCCGTACGGCTCCGGCTGGAGAAAAGACCTTTATGGATTATGTAACGGAAACAAAAGAAACGATGCTGAAAGCTTATGAAAATCAAGAATATCCTTTTGAAGAATTAGTTGAGAAACTGGGAGTGAAACGGGACTTAAGCCGTAATCCGTTATTCGATACGATGTTTGTTCTGCAAAATACGGAACAAACGGATATCGAATTGGACTCTCTCGCGGTCAGACCATATGAACAAACAAATACGGCGGCCAAATTTGATTTACAGCTGACTTTCGTGATGAATCCGCACGAGATTCAAGGAAGCTTTGAGTACTGCACGAAGCTGTTTAAACAGAAAACCATCGCTACGCTGAGCAAAGATTACGCCATGATTCTGTCGGCGATCATAAAAGACCCATCGATTCCTTTAAAAGAAATTCAATTAAGTGAGAAAGTAAATAAAAGTGAACACTTTGCAAACGAAATCGAATTGAATTTCTAAAACGGCCGGTACCGGCTGTCCCCGGCATGATGTTTTTACGGGGACAGCGGTCAGCCGGCTAAAACTCACTGGAGGGATATTAATGTCAGAATTCAAGCAACAGGAGTTGTTCTGGAGCAGCATGTTCGATGCGGAAGATCGTCCCAGTGCAATCCCTTCGTTTCAAATGTCGGACTCAACAATAGAGCACGATGTGCCGAGTGCACCCAACCGGATTCACAGTTCATTGAGCTCCGATGTATCCCTGCGCATCATGAAAATGACGAATAAATCGCCAATGGCTGTTTATATGGTTCTCCTGGTCGGAATCGAGTGTCTTTTGTACAAATATACGGGGGAAGAGGGCGTTATTGTAGGTGTACCGACCTTTGAAGACGAAACCGATGAAGACCTTCGTTTAGATCAAGTCATGTTAATCAAACAAAACATAAATGCGGACAGCACATTTAAATCCATATTTAATGAATTCAAGCATACGCTGAACGGAGCCATCTTAAATCAGCACGTTCCTTTCGATAAAATGGCCGGTCCATTAAATCTGAACTACGATTCAAATCATTTGCCAATGATCCATACGATCGTATCACTAGATCAGCTTCACCCCATTCGTTTTATAGAAACGGCTGCTGCTGATACGTTATTTCAGTTTTCCATCGAAAATGATTCGATTCATTTAAAGTTAACTTATAATGAACAAGCTTATGATCGCCAGTATATGATGCAAGTGATCGAACATGTAAACCGGGTTTTTTCAAGTTTGTTATTCCAACCCGACCTTATGATCCGACAGCTTAATATTCTGTCAGACTCAGAGACAAATCAACTCATCGCCTATAATCAAACGGCTGCAGAGTATCCAAGAGAAAAAACGATTCATCAATTTTTGGAGGAACAAGCGGAACGCACCCCTGATCAAACGGCTGTTGTCTACGAGGATAGCCGTCTGACGTACCGGGAATTGAATGAAAAGGCGAATCAACTCGCTCGGACTCTGCAATCTGAAGGCGTGCAGCCGGATCAGCCGGTCGGGATTATGGCCGAACGCTCCCTGGATATGATTGTAGGGATCTTCGGGATCTTGAAAGCCGGCGGGGCGTATGTACCGATTGACCCGGGCTATCCCGAGGAACGGGTTCGATACATATTGGAGGATTCGGATACGAAGTTGTTACTCGTGCAGAATCAATCGCAAGAGAGAGTACCTTTTACGGGAAAAGTGCTGGATATGAAAGATCCGCACAACTTTTGTGAAGACGGGTCGAATGTAGAGCCGGCTGCTGGTCCGGATCATCTGGCCTATGTTATTTATACATCGGGTTCAACGGGCAAGCCGAAAGGGGTTATGGTTGAGCACCGGTCGGTCATCAATCGGCTGGTGTGGATGCAGGAAAAATACCCTCTGGATGAGCGGGATGCGATTCTGCAAAAAACTGCGATCACCTTTGATGTATCAGTGTGGGAACTGTTCTGGTGGACGCTGGCAGGTTCTAAACTGGTGCTGCTGCCAAGCGGAGGAGAAAAGAATCCCGAGCTGATTTTAGATACAATTGCACAAAAAGGCGTCAGCACACTGCATTTTGTACCGGCGATGCTGCATGCCTTCCTGGAATCCATGGATCAGAAGCCAAGCGGGATGTTGAAACAAAAATTAGCGTCATTAAGACATGTGTTTGCAAGCGGTGAGGCTTTGAAGCCTGTACATGTCGCAGGCTTCAGACGCATCATCACGTCGGTGAGCCAGGCTCAAATCATCAATTTGTACGGACCGACTGAGGCAACAATTGATGTATCATACTTTGATTGCCAGATGGAAGAAACATATGCAACGATTCCGATAGGCAAACCGATTTCCAACATTCAATTGTATATATTACATGCTGATTTGGAACATATGCAGCCGATCGGTGTGGCGGGAGAACTGTGCATAGCGGGCGATGGGCTTGCAAGGGGCTACTTGAATCGTCCCGAACTGACGGCCGAGAAGTTTGTAAACCATCCGATTGCATCAGGAGAACGGATATACCGGACGGGAGACTTGGCAAGATGGCTGCCGGACGGCAATATCGAGTATTTGGGCCGGATTGATCACCAGGTGAAAATCCGCGGTTACCGCATTGAAATCGGCGAAGTCGAAGGCGCTTTTTTTCAGCTGCCGGCGATCAAAGAAGCCATCGTCATCGCCCGGGAAATCGATGGGGAAACATCCTTGTGCGCCTATTATACCGCACAACATGCTTTAACTGCAGGCGAGCTCCGTGAAGAGCTGTCCCGGCAGCTTCCATCCTATATGATACCTGCGTATTTCGTTCAGCTGGAAGAGATGCCGCTTACTTTCAACGGGAAAATAGACCGTAAATCCCTTCCTTCTCCAAGAGAGAATCTTACAGGTATGAACTATGAAGCTCCTCGAACAGAACTGGAAAAAATACTGGCCGCGGTGTGGGAGTCGGTCTTAGGCTTAGAACGGGTCGGAATCTCAGATCATTTCTTCGAATTGGGGGGCGATTCCATTAAGTCGATTCAAGTGTCCTCAAGATTATACCAAGCCGGGTATAAGTTTGAAATCAAACACTTGTTTAAATACCCAACCATCTCCGAGCTTGTTCCATACGTAGAGCCGGTAACCCGAATCGCAGAACAAGGAGAAATCAAAGGCCGTGCACTGCTGACACCGATTCAGCATTGGTTTTTCGACCAGAAATACCCGGAATTACACCATTACAATCAAGCGATTATGCTTTATTGGAAAGAGGGACTGGATGAATCCAAGCTTCGGGAAGTCATGAAGAAGATCACAGAGCATCACGATGCTTTGCGCATGGTCTATGTTCCGACAGAAGATGGATATGAAGCCCGAAATCGGGGGATCGAAGAAGGTGATCTGTTCAGCCTTGAAGTGATCTCATTACGCGAAGAAAAAAATGTGTCCCAGACGATAGAAACCATTTCAAATGAGATTCAGCAATCCATTCATTTAGCGGAAGGACCGCTCATGAAACTGGGATTGTTCCGGTGTCAAGAGGGAGATCATTTGCTGATTGCGGTTCATCATCTGGTCATCGACGGCGTATCGTGGAGGATTTTACTTGAGGATATAGCGGCAGCTTATGAGCAGCTTCAAAACGGAGAAGCGATCCGGCTTCCGAAGAAAACGGACTCTTACCTGTTATGGGCTGAACAGTTGAATCGTTATGCAGAAAGTCAGGAATTCGAAGCGGAAAATCAATACTGGTTCAGACAGAAACATAATCCGCAACATACATTGCCAAAGGACAATGGACAGGAGACCGGTCTGGCCAAAGACAAGGAAACGGTCATTGTTCAATGGACCGTCGAGGAAACCGAACGTTTATTAAAAAACGCTCACAGGGCTTATTCGACCGATATGAACGATTTATTACTGACCGGTCTGGGAATTGCTGTTCATCGTTGGACCGGATATGAAGACATTCTCATTCACCTTGAAGGACACGGCAGAGAGTCTATCATTCCGGATCTCGATATTTCGCGTACCGTGGGATGGTTCACAAGCCTATATCCGGTTTCGCTTCAAATCAAAGCTGATCAGGATATCCCGGAGCGGATTAAAACAGTGAAAGAAAATTTGCGTCAGATCCCCCAAAAAGGAATAGGTTACGGCCTGATCAAATATTTGTCCGATCACCCGAAGGCACATGAATGGACCAGACATCCGGAAATACGTTTCAATTATTTGGGTCAATTTGATCAAGATGTCCGGAACGGCAAGATGGAGGTATCCCCTTACTCAAGCGGGAAAACAGCCAGTGACAATCGTCCCTTGACCTATACACTTGATATCAACGGCATGATTTCAGAAGGCCGATTGTCGCTGGCCATCAGCTATAGCGGTAAACAATATCAAAGAGAAACAATGGAAGCCTGTGCCGATCTCTTAAAAAGCAGCCTGCAGCAAGTCATCGCACATTGTGATGCTCAAGATCAAATTCACCTGACGCCAAGCGATATTTCGTTAAAAGGTATAACGATCGGTGAACTGGATCAATTTGTGCAGCAAACGAGTCATCTCGGTGACATTGAAAATATATACCCATTAACCCCGATGCAGAAAGGAATGTTGTTCCACAGCTTGATCGATTCGGCTTCCGAAGCTTACTTTGAACAAGCCGCTTTTGATCTGAAAGGTTTCTTGGATATCGATGCATTCAGGATGAGTTTAGCGCATCTGGCCGAAAAATATGACATTCTTCGGACTCTTTTTTATACAGAATGGAAAGATCAGCCTTTGCAGATTGTATTCCGGCAAAAGCCGATTGAAACGGCCGTTGAAGATATTCGCAGCATGAACAGTCATCAGCGCAGCGAGTTTATTGCCGATTTTGCTAGAAGAGATAAGGCGCGGGGATTCAATCTCACCCAGGATGCTTTAATGCGCGTATCGATCCTGCGGACAGAGGAAGACCAAGCGCGCTTGATATGGAGCTTTCATCATATTTTAATGGATGGCTGGTGTTTGCCTCTTGTTACGAAAGAAGTGTTTGAAACCTATTATGCGATACTCGAACAAAGGCATCCGAAGCGGGGAGCCGTCACTCCATACAGCCGATATATCGAATGGCTCGATCAACAAGATCACAAACAGGCGTCAGCCTATTGGCGTAATTACTTGGAAGGTCATGAAGGGCAAACTGTTTTGTTACAAGAACAACCTTCCGGCCAGACGAACGAGACGAAAGGATACGAAAAAGGAGAGCATACGTTTCATTTAGGAAAGCAGCTCTCAGACGAAATCAAACGGGCCGCAAGCCGCCAGCATGTCACCGTCAATACATGGATACAAACAGCATGGGGCTTATTGCTGCAAAGATACAACGGAAGTCAGGATGTCGTCTTCGGCACGGTCGTATCCGGCAGACCGGCAGAAATTCCGGGAATTGAAACCATGGTCGGTTTATTTATCAATACCATTCCCGTACGTATTCATACGCAGCCTGAAATGACAGCTGCACAAGTATTGAAAGTGAACCAGGAGCAGGCACTGGCTTCTCAAAAATATGATACATTTCCGTTGTATGACATTCAGGCTCAAACTGAGCAAAAGCAGCAGTTGATCAATCATATTATGGTATTTGAGAATTACCCGGTTGAGAAACAAATAGAACATATGAAGCAGGATGACAACGCATTAGACATTCTCGATTTTCATATGGAAGAACATACACATTATGACTTTACTTTTATCGTGATGCCGGATGGAGAAATTGACATTCGTTTTGTATACAACCGCGATGTTTATGATCAAGCAAGTGTCGAACGGATGCAGACGCATTTCATGCAAATCATGAAGCAAATGGCGGACGATCAGGAAGTTCGCGTTCAAGACCTTGATATCGTAACAGCAGATGAGTTATCGCTTCTGATAGATAAGTTCAACGATACGGCGGCTGAGTATCCAAAGGAAAAGACGATTCATCAATTGTTTGAAGAACAAGCGAAGCGAACGCCGGAGCAAGCAGCGATTGTTTTTGAAGATAAGAAGCTGACATATCGGGTAGTAAATGAACGCGCCAATCAGCTGGCCCGAACCTTGGTTGCCAAAGGACTTCAGGCCGAGGAGCTTGTCGGCATTATGGCGGAACGTTCACCGGAGATGGTGATAGGCATCCTTGCTATTTTGAAAGCCGGGGGCGTTTACGTACCGATCGATCCGGATTATCCGAAAGAACGCATCCATTATATGCTTGAGGATTCTAACGTCTCTATCTTATTATTGCAACATCATCTTCTGGAAGGTACCGATTATCAAAGTCATACTGTCTTCCTTGACGATCCGTCATCATACGACGCCGAACCATCTAATCTCAATCTGAGCGTGATGCCAAATCAATTAGCCTACGTGATTTATACATCAGGAACTACGGGGAATCCGAAAGGCACGCTCATTGAACATAAAAACGTGGTTCGTCTGTTATTTAACAACAAAAATGTTTTTGATTTTAACACATCGGACACTTGGACTTTGTTTCATTCCTTCTGCTTTGATTTTTCAGTATGGGAAATGTACGGAGCGCTGCTGTATGGAGGCAAATTAGTGATTGTTCCGAAACAAATAGCCAAAAACCCGGAAAGGTATTTGCAATTGTTAAAATCGGAAGCTGTGACCATTTTAAATCAAACGCCAAGTTATTTTTATCAACTGATGCAGGAGGAGAGAGCAGATCCCGAATCCAATTTAAACATCCGAAAAATCATATTTGGCGGAGAGGCGTTAAATCCATCCTTCTTGAAAGACTGGAAGCTTAAATATCCTTTAACACAATTAATCAATATGTACGGCATCACCGAAACCACCGTTCATGTCACATATAAAGAAATCACGGAACGGGAAATCAACGAGGGCAGAAGCAACATCGGACAACCTATTCCTACTCTGCAAGCGTATATTTTGGACGAATATCAACGCATTCAGGTCATGGGCATACCGGGCGAGCTCTATGTGGCAGGAGAGGGACTGGCCAGAGGATATTTGAACCGCCCGGAATTAACGGCTGAGAAATTTGTTGAACACCCGTTTGCCGCAGGCGAAAAAATGTACAAAACGGGAGATGTCGCCCGGTGGCTGCCTGACGGCAATATCGAGTATTTAGGAAGAATTGATCATCAGGTGAAAATCCGGGGCTACCGGATTGAAATTGGCGAGGTCGAAGCGGCTTTATTGCAATCGGAATCTGTCAAAGAAGCGGTCGTCATCGCGATTGAAGAAGAGGGCTCAAAGCAGCTGTGCGCCTACTTGTCAGGAGACGATTCATTAAATACGGCGCAGCTGAAGCGTCATTTACTGAACAAACTGCCCGCTTATATGATACCGGCTTACTTTGTTCAAATGGAGAAAATGCCGATAACCGCAAATGGAAAAATCGATCGAAAAGCTTTGCCGGCTCCTGAGGGAAATAGGCTCACCGGAACCGAATACGAAGCGCCCGGAACGTTAATTGAAAAGCAGCTGGCCGAGATATGGAAGAACATTTTAGCTCTCAATGACCCGGGAATTAAAGATAACTTCTTTGACGTTGGCGGCCATTCGCTCAAAGTATTGCAAGTTATTCATCAAATCAACGACCGTATGGGAATCAAAATGCATTATCAAGCCGTATACGATTTTCCTACCATCGAAACAATGGCACGCGCCATTCAAGCGGCAGTTTTCGAGTCCAAGACGGATAACGTATTCGTCAAGATGAATCAGAACGGTTCAATCCCTTTGTTCTGTTTCCCGCCTTTAATCGGGTACGGGCTGGTCTATAATGAAATGGCGAAAAGACTAGACGGCCGCTGCACCGTCTATGCCGCTGATTTCTTAGAAGAGCCGTCTTACGAGCAAGAGATAGTCGACCGGTATGCAGAAAGCATGATAGGCATTCAGGAACAAGGGCCTTTTGTTTTACTCGGTTACTCCTCGGGGTCGAATTTGGCTTTTGAGGTTGCCAAAGCCTTGGAGAAGCGCGGACGCATCGTATCGGACATTATGATGCTTGATTCTAAAAGAGCCGTTTCGGTGAATTATTTTTCGGAAGAGGAAACCGAAGAGATCATTCATCGGAATCTCGATATCATTCCGGATTATTACAGAGAATTATTAACCATTCCTTCCATTAAGGATAAAATCAGAAGCTATCTCACATATCACAATAAACTGATCAATTCCGGCGCGGTGAACGCCAACATTCATCATTTTCTATGCGGCGAGTTGACCGATAGAGGATGGAAGCAATCAACCGCACAGCATTACCTTGAGTACAAATTAAAAGGAGACCATGTGACGATCTTTGACCCTCACAATATCGAAGAAAATACGGATACAATTCGATCTCTTATCAAAAGGATTGAAGAACGGCATCATCACGGACTTGTTCTTGAAGAACAACTGTCAATAGGATCGTTTGCTGGCGACACGAAGTTTGACAAAATGTAAGTGATTCAGGGCAAAATGCCGCTGACTGCAATCGGCGGCATTTTTCATAAAAGAGGGTCAGATATTTGCAACGTTTTCACTCTAAAAATCATTCATTTTACGCATTCTTCATGACCTGTTGTTATCATATTTTTTAAAAACCTAATATGCGGAAACAGGAGGATGTTAAGCTGATGAAAAAGTGCAGCGTATGTTTATTTGTTCTTGCTTTATTATTGAGCTGTTTACCTGGGGAATATGCGAATGCGGTAAGCACTCCAATTGCAAAACATGTTGGGAATTCAAATCCGCTTATCGACCACCATCTGGGCGCAGATCCGTTTGCGCTGACCTATAACGGAAGAGTCTACATCTATATGTCAAGCGATGACTATGAATATAATAGCGACGGCACGATTAAGGATAATTCATTTGCCAATTTGAATAAAATATCCGTCATATCTTCAGCGGATATGGTGAACTGGACAGATCACGGAGCGATTCCCGCAGCGGGTGCCAATGGGGTGAATGGCGGCCGGGGGATTGCCAAATGGGCAGGAGCATCATGGGCCCCGTCAGCCGCGGTGAAAAAGATCAACGGTAAGGATAAATTTTTCCTTTATTTCGCAAACGGCGGCGGAGGTATCGGGGTTCTCACCGCAGACAGCCCGACCGGCCCATGGACAGATCCGATCGGAAAACCGCTGGTGACGCCAAGTACACCAGGAATGTCCGGTGTTGTATGGCTTTTTGATCCTGCAGTATTCGTAGATGATGACGGTACCGGTTACCTATATGCCGGCGGAGGCGTTCCGGGCGGTTCAAATCCCACACAGGGGCAATGGGCCGATCCTAAAACAGCAAGAGTCATGAAATTGGGGCCTGATATGACCAGTGTTGCCGGAAGTGCATCTACGATTGATGCGCCTTTTATGTTTGAAGATTCGGGAATGCATAAGTATAACGGAAAATATTACTATTCCTATTGTATCAATTTCGGGGGCGCGCACCCGGCCGATAAACCTCCAGGTGAGATCGGCTATATGACCAGCTCAAGTCCTATGAATTCTTTTTCGTATAGAGGGCACTTTCTGAAAAATCCGGGAGCATTTTTCGGAGGCGGCGGAAACAATCACCATGCTGTTTTCAATTTTAAAAACGAGTGGTATGTGGTGTATCATACTCAAACTGTCAGCTCCGCTCTTTACGGGGCCGGCAAAGGATACCGTTCTCCCCATATAAATAAGCTTGTGCATAATCCAGATGGCTCCCTGCAAGAGGTAGCGGCAAATTTTGCAGGTGTCAAACAGCTATCCAACTTGAATCCATATCACCGGGTAGAAGCGGAAACGTTTGCCTGGAACGGACGGATTTTGACCGAGAATTCCTCTGCACCCGGCGGGCCGGTCAATAATCAACATGTCACAAACATTCATAACGGAGACTGGATTGCTGTTGGAAATGCAGACTTCGGGTCAGGCGGTGCCAGAACGTTTAAAGCAAATGTAGCATCCGCTCTTGGCGGAAAAATAGAAGTGCGACTAGACAGTGCAAACGGTAAGCTTGTCGGAACCTTGAATGTCCCTTCCACAGGCGGAACGCAATCCTGGAGAGAAATAGAAACTGCGGTAAGCGGCGCATCCGGTGTTCACAACGTATTCTTTGTATTTACCGGAACTGGTACAGGAAACTTGTTTAATGTTGATTACTGGCAGTTTACACAAAGATAAGCAAAGGTACGTTTTCTAAGTCCATAAAAGACAAATGAAGGAGAGGAAAAAAATGATGTCGAGCGTAAAAAAACCAATTTGTGTGTTATTGGTATGTTTCACAATGCTGTCCGTCATATTCATAGGACCGGGAGTTACTGAAGTTTCAGCAGCGAGTGATGCAACAGTTAATATATCTGCAGATAGACAAGTGATTCGCGGTTTTGGAGGAATGAACCACCCGGCTTGGATTGGAGATTTGACTGCGCCTCAACGGGAGACCGCTTTTGGCAATGGACAGAATCAGTTAGGTTTTTCGGTCTTAAGAATTCATGTAGATGAAAATAGAAACAATTGGTACAAGGAAGTGGAGACTGCAAAGAGTGCGATCAAACATGGAGCAATCGTTTTTGCTTCCCCTTGGAATCCGCCAAACGATATGGTTGAGACTTTCAATCATAATGGTGACACATCAGCTAAGCGGCTGAGATACGATAAGTACGCCGCATACGCGCAGCATCTTAACGATTTCGTTAATTTCATGAAGAGTAATGGTGTGAATCTGTATGCGATTTCTATGCAGAACGAGCCTGATTACGCTCACGAATGGACATGGTGGACGCCCCAAGAAATCCTGCGTTTCATGAGAGAGAATGCCGGTTCCATTAATGCCCGTGTGATTGCGCCGGAATCATTTCAATACCTGAAAAATATATCGGACCCCATTTTGAACGATCCGCAGGCGCTTAGGAATATGGATATCCTCGGAACCCACCTGTACGGCACTCAGGTCAGTCAGTTTCCTTATCCTCTTTTCAAACAAAAAGGAGCGGGGAAGGACCTTTGGATGACGGAAGTATACTATCCGAACAGTGATAACAACTCGGCGGATCGATGGCCTGAGGCTTTAGGTGTTTCAGAGCATATTCATCATTCAATGGTAGAGGGAGATTTTCAAGCTTATGTGTGGTGGTACATCCGCAGATCATACGGCCCTATGAAAGAAGATGGGATGATCAGCAAACGCGGATACAATATGGCTCATTTCTCAAAATTTGTGCGCCCTGGCTATGTAAGGATTGATGCAACGAAAAATCCTGAACCGAATGTTTATGTGTCAGCCTATAAAGGAGACAATAAAGTCGTGATTGTTGCCATTAATAAAAATAACACAGGGGTCAACCAAAACTTCGTGTTGCAGAATGGGTCTGCTTCGCAAGTATCCAGATGGATCACGAGCAGCAGCAGCAATCTTCAACCTGGAACGGATCTCAAAGTAACGGATAATCATTTTTGGGCCCATCTGCCGGCTCAAAGCGTGACAACATTTGTTGTAAAGCGTTAGAGACATCAGCATCGCAATAAGCCAATTTTCTTACTCGAAAAAGAAAATTGGCTTATTTTCTGTGGAAGAGAAGTGTTGGTTTTTTAACGATACACGGACATTGGGTATAATAATGACAATGACTTCAAGGAGTGATCAATATATGTCACGGCTTCACAGCAAAGTATTAATCATAGACGATGAAAAAGAAATTTTGGAACTGATCAAAACCGTATTAATAAGAGAAGGCATTGATCGCGTAGTGACCGCTTCAACTGCCCGTGACGGATTGGCTCAATTTCATCAAGAAAATCCCGATCTTGTGATATTGGATATCATGCTGCCAGACGGTGAAGGCTATGATATCTGCAAGCAAATAAGGGACATTTCACACATTCCTATCATCTTTTTGTCTGCAAAGGGGGAGGAAACGGATAAAATTGTAGGACTTGCCATCGGCGGGGACGACTACATTACAAAACCTTTCAGCCCTAAAGAAGTCGCATACCGGGTCAAAGCGCAGCTGAGACGGGTCTCTTACTTACAGCCTTCTCAAACCGGAACCGTGATAAAAAAAGGGCCATTTGAATTAAACCAACAACAAGCCGAGCTCACCAAAAATGGAGCGGCTATTGAGTTAACACCTAAAGAACTTATGCTTATGACCTATTTTCTGCAGCATCCCAATCGGGTGATCAGTAAAGAAACACTCTATCAAGCTGTATGGGGAGAAGACTTTTTCGGTTCTGACAACACGGTGATGGTTCATATACGCAGGCTCCGTGAGAAAATAGAAACTGTCCCATCAAAACCAGACTTTCTCGTCACTGTGAAAGGGTTAGGCTACAAATTTGTTGTAAAGGATGCGTAAGGATGAATTGGCGATTAACAGGCAGATACATGGTATCTGTCATCATAGTGACCATCATTACAGTCTTCATTAATTTATTTATTTTTATGTTTTGGCTCGTTTTCCAGGCGAACACCCAACATGATGAAGAAAGTACACCGGAAACTTTCACAAGATCATTCCGGCAATATGTCACATTATCGAACAATGGTATCACAGTAAACAAAGAGGGCCAAAAAGCTTTAAAAGAGCAGAATGCATGGATTCAAATATTAGATGAAAACGGACAGGATGTTTATCATGATAGAGAACCTAAAGGACTGAAGAAAAAATATACGCCTATTGAAATTGTAAATTTACATAAATATAAGGATGAACAATTATTATCAACCATTTACGCCGGCGGAAAAAAAGTAAACGGCAAGGAGTACAGTTACTTTATAGGGTTTAAAAATCCCTCTCTCGGAAAATTTGTCCTCTCATATGATACCAAGGAATTTGTGACGAAGTTCAATGCAGGAACCATCATATTATTATCAATAGATGCATTAATCGCGTTACTCATTGGCTATCTATTCAGCCGGCAGCTCACAAAACCGCTCGGCCGTGTCATTCAAGGAATCCAGCGGTTAGCTAATGGAGATTATACGATCAAAATGAAATCCAAAGGCATTTATAAAGATGTGTTCTATAATGTCAATCACTTATCGGAACAACTATCTTTAAGCAAAAAAGAAAAAGATAAATTAGAGCAAATGCGTGAAGAGTGGATCAGTCATATTTCTCATGACATTAAAACACCATTAGCATCTATTCAAGGCTATGCAGAAATCATCAAAGATCCGAATTATCATCTCACAGTCGAACAGATCAGAGATTACGCCCGGATCATTGAGAGTAAATCCCTCTATATGAAAGATGTGATGGAAGATTTAAATTTAACGACAAGGCTGAAAAACAACGATGTGATGTTAAATAAAGAACGGGTAAACCTTGTATCGCTTCTGCGGGAAACGTTAATTGATATTTTAAACGATTCCAGATATGCGGATAAGTCCATTGAGCTTCAAACGAACCTGGAAAAGCTGATGCTGAACCTTGATGCGATATTGATTCGGAGAGCGGTCACGAATCTCATTTTAAATGCCCTCGTTCACAATGATCCCGATGTGAAGATCGTTGTACAGCTTGAACAAAAAGAACGAACTCATGTGACAATTAGGGACAACGGCAAAGGGATAGAAGAAGAGGAGCTGGAAAAAGTGTTTGATCGCTATTACAGGGGGACAAATACAGGAACGACGCATGCAGGCTCTGGTCTTGGAATGGCCATAGCAAAGGATATTATCCAAAAGCACGGAGGGGACATCACCATTCACAGCACCGCGGGAGAAGGGACAACGATAGATATACAATTATCATAATGGCTATACAAAAAACGGTTCTGCTGATTAATAACAGAACCGTTTTTTCCTATTGTTCCGAAAACACTTTGATTCCTTTGACAATGTTCCAAATGAAAAAATAGATCGCCACAAGGAATGTAACAGCATAAGTCGCAAGCAGGAAAGGCCCGGCATGTCTGATATCATTCATACCGAGTAGACCTGAAGCGATGATGCCAATTCCAAAAATCAAATAAGGAATCAGATGCGTCCATAAAGATTTTTTCGCATGATCTTTCACATCGTCCTGGCTTAAGAAATAGACGATAATCGGAAACAGAAACGGTGCAAAAAATATACTGAAGTAACATAATGAAGACAAAATTTTATTTTCTCTCAAACCTTTTCACCTCTATGATTTATTAAAGGGGGAATTCTTCTGGCTGAATCCCACACTGAAGTACAATCTTATTGTACAACTCCAACCTTAACCCGTATTAATCCGAACCTTACATCAACCTTAAATTAACAAGGACGGGCAAGGGCTCGCTTTTTACAGCAATCATAAGATTCAATGCCATATTGAGACTCATCACATTTAGCGCGTCTACGTTGGAAATACATTTAATTTTTCGATTCGATTGAAAAATAACGTGTAAAGTCCCGATTCAGTCCAGTTTTCTTTGTTCTATATGTGTCATGTGTGTCTTATTCAATAGAGATAGAGCAAATTGACAGGCTTTTACACCTCCCAAAAACAAGAAATTAGGTTGATAGACAATCATGAGAAAGATTTTTACAATGAGTTCGAGCTCATAAGAAGTGAAGATCCAAAATGATGCGAAGGAGGAAAAGATCAGATATGAAACGGTCAATTTCTATTTTTATTACGTGTTTATTGATTACGGTATTGACAATGGGCAGCTTGCAGGTTTCGCCGGCATCTGCAGCAGGGACAAAAACGCCAATAGCCAAGAATGGGCAGCTTAGCATAAAAGGGACACAGCTCGTAAACCGGGAAGGCAAAGCGGTACAATTGAAAGGGATCAGTTCACATGGATTGCAATGGTATGGCGATTTTGTCAATAAAGACAGCTTAAAATGGCTGAGAGACGATTGGGGCATAACCGTTTTCCGCGCGGCGATGTATACGGCAGACGGCGGTTATATTGATAATCCGTCCGTGAAAAATAAAGTAAAAGAAGCGGTTGAAGCGGCAAAAGAACTTGGGATATATGTCATCATTGACTGGCATATCTTAAATGACGGCAACCCAAACCAACATAAAGAGAAGGCAAAAGAATTTTTTAAGGAAATGTCAAGTCTTTACGGAAACACGCCAAACGTCATTTATGAAATTGCAAACGAACCAAACGGTGATGTGAACTGGAAGCGTGATATTAAACCGTATGCGGAAGAAGTGATTTCCGTTATCCGCAAAAATGATCCAGACAACATCATCATTGTCGGAACCGGTACATGGAGCCAAGATGTGAATGATGCAGCCGATGACCAGCTAAAAGATGCAAACGTCATGTACGCGCTTCATTTTTATGCCGGCACACACGGCCAATCTTTACGGGATAAAGCAAACTATGCACTCAGCAAAGGAGCGCCTATTTTCGTGACGGAATGGGGAACAAGCGACGCGTCTGGAAATGGCGGTGTATTCCTTGACCAGTCGCGGGAATGGCTGAATTATCTCGACAGCAAAAACATCAGCTGGGTGAACTGGAATCTTTCTGATAAGCAGGAATCATCTTCGGCTTTAAAGCCGGGAGCATCTAAAACAGGCGGCTGGCCGCTGTCAGATTTAACTGCTTCAGGAACATTCGTAAGAGAAAACATTCACGGCAGCAAAGATTCAACGAAGGACGCCCCTGAAACGCCAGCACAAGATAACCCCGCACAGGAAAAAGGCATTTCCGTACAATACAAAGCAGGGGATGGGAGTGTGAACAGCAACCAAATCCGCCCGCAGCTTCACATAAAAAATAACGGCAATGCGACGGTTGATTTAAAACATGTCACTGCCCGTTACTGGTATAACGCGAAAAACAAAGGCCAAAACTATGACTGTGACTACGCGCAAATTGGATGCGGCAATCTGATCCACAAATTTGCGGCGCTGCATAAACCTAAGCAAGGTGCAGATACCTATCTGGAACTGGGGTTTAAAACAGGAACGCTGTCACCGGGAGCAAGCACAGGGAATATTCAGCTTCGTCTTCACCATGATGACTGGAGTAATTATGCACAAAGCGGCGATTATTCCTTTTTTCAATCAAATACGTTTAAAACAACGAAAAAAATTACATTATATCATCAAGGAAAACTGATTTGGGGAACAGAACCCCATTAGTTAAGCTTTAGGCGGACATCAGCAACGATGTCCGCTTTTATCATCTTAAACAGCAATACATGGAGGTTTACGTGAAGGAGTAGATAATGATTCACTGAACATTTAATGTAATCGTTTCACAGTTTTGAAAAGCGTTTATCGCGCAATGTATGTATTTCACATCCGCCACTTTTATTACTTAAGGGGGAACAAGAGAATGAAAAGGTATGACGCATTTCCAGAGCCAATTGGCGGCTATACTGTCGGCCGCACCCAAATGGATTTTGAGTACACGGCATCAGATCATACAAAAAGAGAACTGACGGCGTTTGTGTACTATCCGTCCGACAGCAGCGAAGGGAAGACTACATCAACGTACATGTTTCCTGAAGTCTGCGAAATGCTTGATGAGCAGCCGCTTCTCACTGCGTTGAAGGATGCTTACTCTATAGATATCAAGACCCAATGTTACGACGACCTTGCTCTCTCCGGGAAAGAAAAGCGTTATCCGGTGTTATTCTATGTTTGCGGCGGAGGCGGTTCTCCAGAATGGGGCACAGTGATCTGTACAGACTTGGCAAGCATGGGATATGTGGCGGTAAGCATCGGCCATCAGAATAGCACGATGTATAAGCGTAAAGATGGGCGCCTGTTTAATGTATCAAAGGATTTTTCTGATGCCATTTTGGCGTTTTCTGAAGATCCGGAGATGCTGGCGTTGTCTGGTAAGATGGAGATGCGTCCTGACGATGAAACTGCCATTAAGATGTGCCATAACGTGTTTACACTGCCGATTCTTGGCAAGTTAACAAAGTATTGTGAATTGCAGGCGGAAGATGTAAGGTATGCAGCCGATTATCTTGTCAAACTGGACTCTGGAGAGCTGAATTCCATCTTTAAGGACAGATTGTGGCTTGACATCGGCATGGGCATAGTCGGACATTCTTATGGCGGGGCTACGACGGCGATTGTTTGCCGGGACGACGACCGGTTTGCCTGCGGGATTGGATTGGACAGCGGAGCGTTCGGCCTTCAGGGCAGCGACCTTAAGAAACCCTTTTTGCTGCTGTTTTGTGAACCGAACTATAACATGAATGCGATCATTGGCGCTAACAATAGCATGGATACCTATTATTTCTCTGTTAATCGTGCTGCGCATTTAGATTACTGCGACATCGTGTTTACCAGTGTGAATGAGGAACTTAGAGGCGAACGGGATGCCACGGAGATGCGAAATCTTGTTACAGACTATTTGATCATTACATCCTGCAGAAAGCTGCAAGTGTGGAAAGTCTGGCATACGATGGCGTGAACTTGATCAAGAAGACCAGCAACAAGTGACATAACCGATGAAAATACTCAAACTGAAAAACCTTTATGACCAATTTAATTTATTAAGGACGTAGAGGTTTTTTAATATTACCTTACAAAAAAGGGGATGCTGTTAGAATATGTATCCACTTTTATATTCTCTTCACAATTTCTAGTTTACATAATATATATTCTAGGAAGTTACACAGAGAAATGAATTACCAGTCTCATAAACCAAGTATACTTTAGTTATTGAGACAAAAAAGAGAAATTTATAACTGCAATAACCGCACATTGTGTTATTGCAGTTAGCGTTACACGTATAAAAATGTTTACAGCGTTAGTTTTGATTCAGCTGAAATAAAACCTAACGCAAAAGCAAGCTTGAAATGAATTTCTTGTTTGGTCATTACCCGCAATGAGATCATTTCTTTAGGCAAGCATATAAAAAATCAGGTCTGATAATACTTTGCCGCATCTTCCCTGCTTTTTTCCGACGAATTTTTCGCATCGGCTCCCCGAGCAAGTATGACAGCCGCCAGCCAAAGCACTGCAGCGAAATAAAATCCGGCTCTGAGCCCAGCCAATCATTAAAAAATCCCGCAACCAAGGTCCTCCGAAAATACCGAGTGCATAAAGCGCCTGGTATGCCCCATCGATGTTGCTCTCATGCCCGCCGGAACAGACTCAATCGACATTCCAAGCAGCAAAGGAAAGATAATGCCGAGTGAAAAACCTATTATAAAAGGAATGATTTAAATAAAAACGGCAATGTGACCCAGTTTCCGCACCTGCGAACAAAAGTTCTCATCACTAACAGAGCCAGTGCGTGCGGAATCATAAACAAAAAGAACAAGATTTTCAGCAGGGCCATCTGCCCGGCTGCCTTCATCATGCCGCTCAATGTAGGAATCTTTGCATGAGAAAAAGCCGCCTGATGAACAGACGGCTCTGCAGCTTGTTATTTGCTTCGGTTACCTGCGGAAGCGTGAGTGATCCGATAATGCACAGTTAAAAATTTCAGTCCGAACAGCCACATATGATGAACGGCCTTCAGGCTTGTTTCGCTCTGGGCTGAAATAAGAAATGTCTCTGCCAGCGGAAGATGACACGTTCCCCATTTTGTCTGGAGATAAATCCCTTCATCACCCGCTCCGCTTTTTCGCCGTCTGCTTGTCAAAACAAGATTCTGCTTATGCGCATAAGGCTTTAAAATGCCCGTCATTTGGCCGTACGGCAGCGGAAGAGAGATATTCATGTATCCTTCCCCTTTTGCCCTGTACGCTGAATACAGCGCAGTAAAAACGGTTTCCTGCTTTTCATTTGTTCTGATCCACGCACGGACATTTTTTCTGCCGTCTTTGTCAGAGTCAATTCCTATAATATCACTGTGCATGATATACCAATCCGGATTCATGGACAGATGAATCTGCCCCGCTCTTCTGCTGAACCGCTCGTACACGCACGCGAACGGACGAAACCATCCGCTCCATGTCACTTTTGCCATGATGTCATAATCAATTGTCTCTTCATAAAAGGAAATAACGGCCGGCGCCAGCTTTTCAATTGAAAAGTCTTCAGAATGCAGTTCTCTCAGCTGATCCTGAAGGCCGGTATAATGGATGTCATTTGCTGCATGAATGTCAGTCAAAAAATCTTTGCCTATCGTTCCTTTCCCGTAAATTCTGCTGAACGTTCTTTCACTGTTCTCATCGAACGGTCTAGGATTTTCTATTCTCCACCCCGCCAAAGCCGGCAGGATAACGCCGAATGCATTGACGGCCCCGTGAATCCAAATCATCTGGCTGATCGTGAGCGTTGCCTCCTCGCGGTAGACACCGTACGAATATATCAAAGAAAAAGCAATTGTGATCATTAACACAGCCGAAGAACTCCTGATCAAGATCCTGCCTGTTTTCGTAACAAACGGCGCCTTAAAGACGAGATATGCATTTACATACAGACCCGCCAGGTACAGAGCGACAGCAATCACATCAAGTGTCTTTGAAAATGTAATCCCCAAGGCAATAAGGACCGGCGAAATCAAAATAATGACCGTGCTCCACCGGTAAAGTACGCGTTTCTCCCGTATGATCCTGCCGAGCAATCCGTTAAAGATCGGAATGAGAAAAGCGGAATAGTGAAAGTGCACCGCCGTCAGCAGAACGATAAGCGGGCCGAAATTCATGACGGGAATCTCAAGAACATATGCGAAGAACCAGAATCCGCCCCCGGCCAAATAAATGAAACCCGCCATAACAGACATCTCTTCTGTTCTGTGAATATTTGTTTTCATCAGCCGCCAGACAGCATACAGTGCCAGTCCAAGCGTATAAATGAGCCACACAAAGGCAAAAAAACTGAAGCCTGTGACAAGCGCAAGCGCCGCACATATAGCGGCAACAGGATAACTCCGTAACAACACATTCTCTAAGGTCTTTGACGGCCGAAAAGCAAAGCAGAATACAGCGGGAACGAAAAAAAGTATGGATAATAAAACAAACGTCTCAGCAGCTGATATATACGGAGCTTCAGCCGCCGCAAATCCCAAAAAGCTAATCACGCTGACCATGAGATGACGCTTCAGCATGTTTCTCCCTCTGTTTCCCGGAAAGTCCCCCGGTAAGAGAAAAGCGTGCCGAGTATCCGGTTTTTCACATGAACCTTTATGCTGAAGCAATTCATTTCCTCATCATAAGCCTCATAAACGGTTGAACTGCCGCACAGCCATGCCGGAAGCGGGATTTTCTTTCCGCCTATCAGGAGCCACTGCCTTCCGGATGTAATAACAAGCCCTCCGTCTGAAGACGCTTCTAAATGCAGTTCAGACAGTAGGATGTGAGGTTTGCCGAAGTAATCAAGAATTCTGTTTTCCCGCTCATCATATTCCATGACTGCATCAAAAAAACGCGTTTTGCTTTTAAAGAAAAAGGTACGATTCCATTCCACGCCATTTTGCCTGATTTTGTTTTCGATAGTGAAAGGGATATCGTTTCCCCTCTCTGAGAAAAAACATCTGAAAAAAACACCGGTCTTTAAAAGCATTCTGACAAGAAAAGAACCTCCCTTTATTTCTGACATAACGCCTTCTCCGCAAAACGTGCGTGATCCGTCAAATCTGTACCGTTTCTGCAGCATCGGGTGCAGTGATTGATAATGAGTAATCGCTTTTTCATACATTGAATCCGTCATTTCACTTCTCTCTTTCGTTTTGTATGCCAGGCGCTCGGCAGCTTGAACTTAAGAATCATGCCGGCTATCGTAAGCACTCCTAAAGAGATCACGAATCCGCCGCCGGAATATAGCAGTGCCGTTACACAAAAGAAGACTGACTGCCCGGCGTGAATCAGCCACTTTCTCCGCATGGGAAGCAGCCATAATACCCCTAACCCTGTCTCCAGCGCTCCCCTCACGATCTCTGCATCGGCACAGCCATCATGAAAGCCTTGAAAAAACCAATACAGACTGAATACGAGACACATACAGACATAGACAAATCCGAAACGGACTGATATCTTCGGATGTCTGTTTTGTTCTATCCAAAGCCGCAACGCATCAAAGCTCCATGCGGTAGCCCAGCTTAGCAGAGGACGAAATAAAAACCGGTCTATCCAACTTCCCGGCAGACCGCGGACCGTTTCATATTGATATTGAGTCAAAAATGAGGTTTGTCCGTTATCCCGCTCTATATACTTCCAGTAGCCCCTGCCTTCTTTTATAAGTGACAGCGGATGATCAGAGGCAAAAGCGAGCGAAGACACTCTTTCTGACGAGCGAGGCCTCATGTCACCTATTGATTCGCCTGTGCCGGATACCTTCAGCCCAAAACCGATTCGTGTTTCATATAGAAATCTCTGCGGTTCATCTGGCAGCCTATGAAGATATGTAATGTCAGAAAAACGCAGATCCCATTCCTTATGAAGATGCGGGTTTTGCGTATATTCCCAAAGTGTTTCTATATCAGATGCAATATTGATTTCGACATATATCGGCTTCTGTTTCATGCTCCCTTCTCTTCCCTTCTTTTGTAAACAATTCCTATATTATCATAGGAACAGGTCAAACGGCAGAACGAAAAGGCCATCCCGTTATCGGCAGGACAGCCTCAATGACTTTGATGACTTATGAATAAGGTATGGTGTCTTTTTTATCTTCAGAAACTGTTTGAATGATAATCGGACGCACGAAACGGATTACCGCAGCTGAGGCCAAAACAGCTAATCCGCCTGCAAGCAAAAACGCCCCCGAGAATGATCCGCTTTTATCCGCGATAAAGCCGGTTAAAGCAGGCCCGATAATACCGGCCGTGTTTGCAAGAAAATGCATAAAGCCGCCGACTGACCCGACATTCCTTTGATCAACCACATCGTGAATCACCGCCCAATAGATAGAGCCCGTTATATATAAAAAGAAGACTGATAAAGCAACGAGAATAACGGCACTTACGGCAGTGGTAACAAGTCCGGCAAATCCGATCAGTACAGCGGAAGCGAACAGGCAAGTGACAAGAATGACTTTCCGTGAGAATAAAACCCCTTTTCCGGCGGTTTTTTTGAATACATAATCAGAAATCATTCCGCCTGCCGCCAAACCGATAAATCCAAGAATCCAGGGAATAACAGTCACCACACTCATAAATTCAACACTTAAACCGCGTTCTTTCACCAGATAGCTCGGAAACCATGTTAAGAAGAAAAATAAGATGTAATTGTAGGCGAAAAAGGCAAAAGCCGTGAAGAGAACCGTTTTTTGTTTCAAATAAAAGGTCATCGGGATATGCTGCTCATGCGATTGAATCGCCGCTTTCATGGCCGGGGCGTCTTCCGTCGGCGCCGGCCGTTCTTTGACAAATTTAAACCAGATAAACGCCCAGACTAAACCCACGATCATGATCAGGACAAAGGAAACCTTCCAGCTGAATGCCACAGCAATCATCCCGACAATCGGGCCGGAAATCGCTCCGCCGAGCGGCGTGCCGCTGTTTGTCAGGCCGATGACCGTGGCGCGCTGAGACGGAGGAAACCAATTGTTGACCATTTTGCTTATGGCAGCCGACAGCGGCCCCTCGCCCATACCGAATAAAATACGGATAATCAAAAGACTTACAAATCCGAAAGCAAGCGCAACCGCCCCGCTGAAAAGAGACCAAACGATCATCGCCGTACACAATGTCAATTTAGCCCCGTACCGGTCAGATGCAACACCGCCGAGAAAGTTAAACACAGCGTATCCGACAGAAAAACTGCTGAAAATCAGCCCCATTTGGGTTGCAGACAATGTGAGATCCTGCTGTATGAACGGCGCTGCAATAGACAGCGCTGAGCGGTCTAAATAGTTAATCACCCCGGCTGAAAATAAAAGAAGAATAATAGGGAATCTATCCTTTGAGAACATAAAATCCCTCCCTCTTATTTCATAATTTAAATTGCCGGAGTAAACCGGTTTATGCAATGAAACCGGTTATCCGGATTGCCTTGCGAGAAGCGCCGGTTTATAGCGGTGAATCCGTTTTTCACCGCTATCTTTTTCTTGTATCTGGCGAAGAAGAAGGCTTCCCGCTTTTCGCGCCATTTCTGCCGCAGGCTGGACGATCGTCGTAATCGGAGGAGTAAAAAACCCCGCAAAAGGAACTTCATCAATTCCGATGACGGCTGCCTTATCAGGAATTGTCATATCATGCTCCTTCATATACTTCAGCACCTCAACAAGAACAATATCGTTTGCCGCCAATATCGCTTTCGGAGGCTCCTGAAGGGAGAACAGCTCTGACAAAACATTGGAAATATCAGCCGCATCGGCTGTTTTGATATATTCGTTCCGCACCATCATTCCGTTGCGGTCAAGCGCCTTTTTATACCCTTCAATCCGCTCTACCCTCGGACTGATTTCCCGAATAATGGACGTCGTAATAATCGCGATTCTCTTAATGCCGCTCTCGATAAACCGGTCAACGGCAAGACCGGCTGCATGATGGTTATCAAGCATCACTGTCGGAATCCCGAGTTTTTCAATGGTTCTGTCCATAAACACAACCGGAAACGTATCGCGTTTCATCTTTTCATATAAAGAGAGATTTTCGCCCGTCGGAAAAATAATAATTCCGTCCACCTGCTTGGCCCTGAGCATTTCAATATATTTCTTTTCTTTTTCCGGTTCATCATCCGCATTGCAGACAATAATATGAAATCCTTGTTCATGAAAATAGTCTTCCACCGCCCTGATGACCTGAGTGGAAAAGGTGTGAAGAATATTAGCCACCACCACACCTACCGTAAATGTTGATTTCTGTTTTAAGCTGCGGGCGACAAAATTCGGCTGATAGTTCAGCTCTTGAATGGCCGCTTCTATTTTTTGTTTCGTTTTCTCGCTCATATAATCATAGCGCTGGTTTAAAAATTGAGATACGGTGCTTTTAGATACGTTTGCATATTTCGCCACATCAGAAATTGTAATGGTTTTCATAGACTCATCCCCGTCTGTCTTCATTTTTCACTAGTATAAGTCAGAAGTAAATCGTTTACAATCTGACAGGGACAGGGATTCTGTCACACTCCCGAATAAGCCATAAAACCTCCGTCGACGGGAACGGTGACCCCGGTGATAAAGCCTGAGCATGAATCATCCGAAAGCCACAGGAGCGTTCCCAGAAGGTCTTCCGGTTTCCCGAAACGTTTCATCGGTGTATGTGCCATAATCTTATTGGATCGGTCTGTCAGACTTCCATCTTCCTGTAATAACAACCCACGGTTTTGCGCAGTCAAAAAGAAACCCGGAGCGATGGCATTCACCCGCAGCCCTTTTTTTGCGAAATGAACAGCCATCCACATCGTAAAATTCTGAACCGCCGCCTTAGCCGCGCTGTAGGCAGGCACCTTTGTCATCGGTGTATACGCGCTCATAGAAGAAATATTAATAATCGCGGGACATTCCGCCTTCAAAAGGTCTTTTCCAAACACTTGCGATGCCAGAAATGCACCGGTAAAGTTGCTTGAAAATACGCTGGAAAATCCCGTTTCGTCCATATCAAAAAATGATGGGCTCTGCTCATCCTCTTCATACGTCTCACTGGCAGTGATCGCATCAGCGTGGTTTCCCCCGGCTCCGTTAATTAAAAGATTGACAGAACCGAACCGGCTGATAATCTCGTCTTTTGCCTTTTCGAGAGAATCACGGGCTGAAACATCAGCCGGTACAGAAACGGCGGTTCCTCCAGCGTCAGCAATCTCGCCCGCCGCACGCTCTGCTTTATCAGCATTCCGGCTGACGATCGCAATTTTCATCCCCTGCCGTGAAAGCTCCTTTGCCATTGCTGAACAGAGAACACCGCTCCCGCCTGTTATGACAGCGGTTCTTCCTGATAAACATTCATGAATCGGTCTCATCCCTTCACCTCTTTCTCATGAGACGAGAATGCATCCCACAGTCCGCTCAAGTACATAATTCCTAAGGCACGATCATATAAACCATAACCCGGCCGGCATTGTTCGCCCCAGATATGACGGCCGTGATCAGGCCGTACATATCCTTTGTAGCCTTGGCCGTGCAATTCTTTTACCACACCGGTAATATCAATGGACCCATCACTGGTAAGATGCGAAGTTTCCGTAAAATCACCGTTATCACAGATTTTCACATTTCGTATATGGGCAAACGGCGCAGCTCCCGCATAGTGTTTGGCGATCTTCACCATATCATTGGCGGGATCCGCTCCCATCGAACCCGTGCACAACGTAATACAGTTGGCGGGTGAATCTGAAATCTCTCGCAGCTTTTCATAACTTTTCTCACCGGTGATAATACGGGGCAGGCCAAAAATTGACCAGGGCGGATCATCCGGATGAATGGCCATTTGAATGCCGTGTTCCTCCGCTACAGGAAGGATTTCATGTAAAAAGAATTCTAGATTGGCCCAAAGCTGTTTTTCACCGACCGTTTGATAGTCCTCAAACAGTTCCTTGATCCGGGCCATTTTCTCCGGCTCCCACCCGGGAAGCGTCAAATCAGAAGATTTCTCAACCGTGCGGATCAGTTCCTCCGGAGGCAGACTTTCCACTTTCGCTTTTTCAAAAAACAAAGCGGTTGACCCATCCTCCAGCGCGCGGAACATATCGGTACGCGTCCAGTCAAATATCGGCATGAAATTGTAACAGATGACTTTCACGCCGAATTCGGACAGATTGCGAATGGTCTGTTTATAGTGCTCAATATATTGTCCGCGTTCTTCATGGCCGAGTTTAATGGCTTCATGAACATTCACGCTTTCCACGACCTCTGCATGAAACCCATAGGATTGAATGAATCTGACTTCCGCTTCAATGTCCTCCTTTTCCCATACTTCGCCCGCGGGCTTCTGGTGAAGAGCCCAGACGATGCCTTTGACACCGGGAATTTGTCTGACATGTTCAAGAGTCACCGTATCATTACCTTGGCCATACCAGCGAAACGTGATATTCATATTACACCCCCGTATATTCGTTTTTTCGGCAGACGTATTCTTTGCTGAGGGATACGGCAGCTTCATAGCCGCCCTTTTGATATGCTCTTGTCAAGTCGCTTCCCACTCCGACCGCGACCGCTCCGGCAGAAAGCCAGTCATTCATACTGTTTAATGAGATACCCCCGGTCGGCATAATGCGGACATTCGGCAGAGGGCCGTTGACCGACTTGATAAATGAAGGGTCAAACGAATTAGCGGGGAACAGCTTTACCACATCACATCCGGCTTCGAGCGCCAAAGCCATATCAGACACGCTCATGCATCCCGGAAGATACGGTACGCTGTACTGGTTGCATAGAGATGCTATCTCTTTTACAAAATGAGAGCTGACGATAAATGAAGCGCCTGATAAAATGGCGTGTCTCGCCGTTTCTGTATCCATTACAGAACCGGCTCCAAGAAGAATATCTTGATGCCGGAGTTCCTTAAAGACATCTTCCACTTCAGGAGTTGTGTATGTAAGCTCAATGGCGCTGATACCTCCTGAAATGGCCGCTTTTGAAACTTCAAGCGCCTCTTGGCTGTTTTGTCCCCTTATGACAGCCACCACTTGTGCATGCAGAAGTTTTTCGTAAATGGCGTACTTAGGCAGCATTCTCGCTCCTCCTTTAATCAAACGTAATGATTGCTTTTCCCACCTTGCCCGGGTGCTGTTCGATCAACTGAAATGCTTGATGGACGTCATCTGCTGAAAATGTATGTGTAATAAGACCGCCATGCGTTAACAGGCCTTTATTCAGTAAGTCTGTAATGTACGGAAACTGATTCGTCTGCAATCTTGAACCGGTGATCGTGACTTCCTTTTTTGTGATCGGAAGCTGAGAAATGCCGGCAGTCCTCTCATCAAAACCTAGCACAACCACATGACCGGCCGGAGACACCGCGTCAATGGACGTTTCAAACGTTGAGGGGAGACAGACAGCATCAATGACGACATTGGCGCCTTCATTTTTTGTCCATTCGTTCACCCGCAAAACGGGATCTTCTTTTTACGCGTTGACGGTAACGTCCGCACCGTTTTTTTCAGCGAATGCCAAGCGTTCATCATTCAAGTCGGTTATCATGACGGAAGCGCCTTTGAACTTTGCCATTTTTAATATGCAGATTCCGATTGGTCCCGCTCCTTGAATCAAAACGGTATCTTCCTTCTCGACACGGCCTCTCCAAACGGCCTGGGCGCCGATCGTATATGGTTCTGCCATGACCGCTTCCTCCCAGGGCAGATCGGGCGAAACAGCATGCAGCTGCTTTTCCGGAAGCACGATATATTCCCGCATCCCGCCATCTTCATGAACGCCGAACACCGAAAGCGCTTTGCAGACGTTCGGACGTCCTTTCCGGCAGGCATAGCATGTTCCGCAATAAGATATCGGTTCAATCACTACCCGGTCACCCGGCTTGAAACGCCGGACATGAGAACCGGTCTTTGCGACTTCCCCTGTGACTTCATGTCCGATTACTCTCGGCAGGGACGCTAACGGATTTGTCCCATGATAAATATGCAAATCTGATCCGCAAATTCCGACCCGCTTCACCTTGACAAGAACATCATCCGCGTGGACAACTGACGGTTTCTCACATTCCGTCACCATCAGATCAAATGCTTTCCGTACTTGAACCGCTTTCATTTTTTCACCCGCTTTTTAAGTTGTGCTTGCTACCGTTCAATCACAGTCTCTTTGTTTACAAATGACAGAACCTCTTCTAGGCAGGGAAGCCCTTCATTGTCACCGGAAACTGTGGTGACGAGCGCACCGACTGCATTTGCAAACTCCAGACGTTTTTCCGGTTCAAAACCATGCAGATAACTGTACAGGTAGCCGGCATTAAAGCCGTCACCCGCTCCTACCGTGTCGACAGGCGCAACCGGGAAAGCCTCTTTGTGAACCCACTTATGATCATGATACAGCGCAGAACCTGCTTCACCGTCTTTTATGACAAGCTGACTGATTGAATAGCTCTCTGCAAACCGGGCTAATGCTTCATTTTCTCCTATACCTGTCAGCTGTTTCATTTCGTCCCGGCCCGCCAGAAGAATATCAGTATGCGGAAAGATTTGATGAAATGCCGCACGAGCCTCCTCAATCGTCCACAGCTTCAGCCTGATATTCGGATCAAAAGATACGGGAATCTTTCTTGCTTTGGCGATGGAAAGCACTCTTTCAGCAATTTCAAGATTTTTCTTATCAAGTGCGAGGAACACACCGGTAAGATGAACGATGTGAATGCCGGCAAACATATTCTCTGTTATATCTTCCGGTGCAAGAGTCAGAATTGGTGAATTGAAACGATAGTAAAACGTCTTGCCTGAACCGTCATTTCTGATCTCTTTGACATTTAAAGATGTAGGAAAGCCTTCAACATAGGAGACGTCAGTCACATCAATTCCTTCTCCTTTGGCAAACTGATAAATCACTCTGCCGAACTCATCCTTCCCCAGTCTGCTGACCCACTTTGAGTGCAGGTTCAATCTGGCGCATGCAATCGCAAAATTCAGTTCAGCTCCTCCTGCTTTTCGTTCAAAATGGGTAACAAAACGCAAAGGTCCTGTGCTTGCGGGATTTAAGGTGATCATCGCATCACCGATCGTAAAAATGCCATAATCAGAAGCCACATCAATACTCCTTTCCTTTAAGACTAAATCGGTTTGGTAAACCGGTTTAGTTAAACTTTATATGAAAGCCCTTACATACACAAGAGGAAAATACAATAAATTCAAAAAAATCTGTTTTCAGTAAAAATAACCCGGTTTTTCACATAAAAAACCCCTCACAACAAAATGTAAGGGGTTTTTTTGAAAATTGTATGCATGTTTCCTCAGTTAGCAGTCTTACGTTCAGGGCTTGTACCTTCTTCTTCCGCCCATGTTTCAATATGCTGGAGCTCCGGGGTATTCTCGGCTTTGAATACAGGATCAAGACCTTTTTTGCGCTGAGCGGCATAATCCTTATAGATCTTGTAGGCTACATTACTCAGCAGTAAGATTGCCACTAAGTTAATGAGAGCCAAGAGTCCCATAAACAAGTTTGCCATGTCCCAGACGATCTGGAAGTCAGCCAAACATCCGTATACCACCATCACTACGACGAATACGCGGTAAATATTAAGCCATGTTTTGCTTGTTTTAATAAATTCGATATTCGTTTCACCATAGTAATAGTTGCCGACGACTGAGCTGAATGCGAATAAAAACATCGCAATCGCAATAAATGTCGGCGCCCATCCGCCGAGATGGTGCTGCAGTGCGGCTTGCGTCACTTGGATGCCGTCGCCTTTAGGCGTAAAGCTGTACAATAAAATGATAAAAGCAGTCGATGTACAAACGATAAACGTATCAAAGAACACGCCGAGGGTCTGAATTAATCCCTGCTTAGCCGGATGCGACACATGTGCAGCTGCTGCCGCATTCGGCGCGCTTCCCATTCCCGCTTCGTTTGAAAACAGGCCGCGCTGCGCTCCGATAATAATGATGCTTCCTAAGCTTCCGCCGACGATCTGCTCAAAACCGAACGCATTTTTCACAATCGTAACAAGCAGCTCAGGTACCGCCGAGATATTTACAATCACGACATACAGCGCGATCAGAATATAAAT
Organism: Bacillus sp. JK74; assembly: GCF_053663395.1. Taxonomy (NCBI): domain Bacteria; kingdom Bacillati; phylum Bacillota; class Bacilli; order Caryophanales; family Bacillaceae; genus Bacillus; species Bacillus sp. JK74. Next base: position 89,162 of record NZ_JBSJQB010000002.1, read on the forward strand.
TCCCGCCATAACCGGAACGATTAATTGCGAGACGGAAACAACACGCTTCAGACCGCCGAATATAATGAAAGCCGTTAATACAGCTAAAATGATTGCGATAACTGTTTTATTCACATGGAACGCTTCGTCAAACGCCACAGAAATCGTATTTGACTGCACGGCGTTAAAGATAAGTCCGAAAGAAACGGTAATCAATACGGCGAATAAAATACCGAGCCAGCGGGCGCCCAGACCCTTTGCCATGTAATATGCCGGACCGCCGCGGAATTCGTCACCGGAACGCACTTTATACAGCTGCGCCAAAGTGCTTTCCACAAAGCTGGAAGCCATACCGACAATCGCTACGATCCACATCCAAAATACTGCGCCGGGACCGCCTGTTGCAATCGCCAGCGCGACGCCGGTCAAGTTTCCGGTTCCGACACGAGAAGCGGCTGAGATAAAGAATGCCTGCATTGAAGACACTCCTTTATTTCCTTGCGGCTTCTCCCCGACGATTCTGAACATTTCAAAAAAGTACTGGAATTGAATAAAGCGAAAACGGAACGTAAAGTACAATCCGATCCCGACTAAAATATAAACAAGATACTTCCAAATAAAATCATTTGGAACATTTATGATTTCACTGATGAAAGCCTCCATGTTTAACCTCCCTTTTACATATCTTTTACTGTCATTTTTGCTGCATATGTTAGATCTTTTAACACAACGGGTATTATTATATCACAACAACAGTGGTTGAGAAGTTTTTTTAAGAAAATGTTTCGGTTTCTTCATCACATCTTTTGCTGTCATGCCCCGTTTTTTATCTTACAGCCTGAAAAATGTTGTCACGTTATAAGGAATGCGTGCATATCATAACAAATAGGTCTTTAAGAAAAAAGAGATGAAAAGATGGATGGAATGGTATATACTTAACCAGGATAATAATTTTTTAAATTTAATAAATGTGTTTACTTTACATTTAAATTAGGGTATTATAATAAAAATATTCAGACTTATGAAGGGAGGAGAACATTTGAAAAAAATCTTGTTTTTAAAAGCCTCTATTTTATTTTTAGCGATTGCAAGCTTTCATTTGCTCTCCATTCCCCATGCGTTTGATACCGCTCATCATTTTAAAGCGGTAGCCGACCAGCAGGAAATGCACGAAATGAAGGCCGGCCAAAATGCTGATGATGAGAAAAAATCGCTGACGGGCTCATATATCTTGACGGCGCTTTTTGCCGCTTCTGTCTCACTGATCGTGATATCAGACAGGAGACGCCCCGCCTCCTGGAGAAGACAGCGAAAGAAAAGCTTTTTAATCGCTAAATTTTATCAGTCCTCGTATTTCGATGAGCTTCATGTTCAACATCGCCTATCTATGTAACATAAAATGAGGAGGTTGTTAAACATGTTGTTTATCTTACGAATGGTGATTTTAGGGTTGTTTTCATTCACTGCGTTGAATTTATTTGTATGGCAGGGAATCGAAGTCATTCACGCTATCACTGACTTATTCGGCAGCCATGAAAGCTAAATAGTAAAACCTCCGCTCAATGAGCGGAGGTTTTTTATTTTTACTCTTAAACATCGTATGCAGGGATACGCCATACATCTGTTACCGGCCCTGTCTCATCTTCATCGGTAAAGAAGGAGCCGTTGCTGTATCGGTCATTCGACCGCAAGGACTTCACGGCGATTTCGATTCTCTCGCCTTTTTCTGTTTCCGCAGCGATCATGTCGGCTAAAGCGCACGCGAATACGCCGACTGCCCGATGCGGGTTCTTTTTAAGCTCACGCAGCATGATGACACCGCGTTTCGCCCTGGATGTTTTTTCGAATTCAGATAGGTTCATCCGTTTGATCGCTCCCCGCTGTGTGACGAGGACGAGCGAATCTGTTTCATGCAGAATTTGCCCTGATACGACGGTATCACCGTCTTTTAAATTTATGCCCTTTACGCCGGCCGCACGGGCACCGACTACATTTACTTCATCTTCACCGAACCATAAACCGTACCCGAGGCGGGTGGCGATAAACAGCTGGCTGCCGCCGTCTGTGACATGAACATCAATCAGCTCATCATCCCCTTTAAGGTTAAGGGCAACAAGCGCTTTCGAGTAACGCTGCGCTTTGTAATGCGTCATTTCAGTTCTTTTCACCATGCCGTTTTTCGTCATGAACAATAAATATGAAGATGGATCAAATTCTTTTACCGGTATAGCTTTCACGATGGTTTCATCACGGTCAATCGTGATGATGTTCGTTACGTGCTGCCCCATGTCTTTCCACCTGATATCGGGAAGCTGGTGAACCGGGCAATAAACATAGCTTCCCTTATTGGTAAAGAGCAGGAGAACATCCGTTGTATTCATTTCAAATTGGTGAATCAGTCTGTCAGTATCCTTCATACCGAAATCCTGGCCGTTAGAAGCGGCAAATGACCGCTGGCTTGTTCGTTTTACATAGCCGTCTTTTGTGACTGTCACATATACGTCCTCAGAGGCAACCATGACTTCAAGATTGATTTTAATTTCCTCAATCTTTTCTTCAATGACAGACCGTCTGCTGTCAGCATAGGTCTTTTTCAATTTTTTCAGGCTGCTTGTAATGACTTTTAACAGCTTTTTATCATGACTTAAAATGGCTTCGAGCTCCTGAATTTTCTTGCTGAGCTCTTCCGCTTCCTCTTTTAGCGCCGTAATATCCGTGTTTGTCAGACGATACAGTTGCAAGGATACGATCGCTTCGGCCTGCGGCTCCGTAAATGCGAATTTAGAAATTAAGTTTTGTTTCGCATCTTTCTTGTCGCTGCTTGCCCGGATGACCGCTATGACCTCATCTAACACAGACAGCGCCTTCATCAGTCCTTCAACGATGTGATGCCGCTCTTTTGCTTTTTGTAATTCAAAGACGGAGCGGTTTGTCACCACTTCCTTCTGATGGGAAATATACGCATCCAGGATGGCCGTAAGACTCATCAGCATCGGCCGGCGGTTATGTATGGCGACCATATTAAAGTTATATGTTGTCTGCAGATCAGTGTTTTTATATAAGAAATTCAGGATGCCTTTTGCATCGGCTTCTTTCTTTAACTCAACGACCACCCGGAGCCCCGTGCGGTCAGTTTCATCCCTGACTTCAGAAATGCCTTCGACTTTTTTGTCTATGCGGTATTCGTCCATTTTCTTAACGAGATTGGCTTTGTTTACTTCAAACGGAATTTCTGTAATGACGATTTGCTCCCGTCCGCCTCTTACGGATTCCACTTCAGCCTTGCCGCGGATAATAATTTTGCCTTTACCGGTTTCATAAGCCTTCCGAATGCCGTCGACTCCTTGAATAATGCCTCCTGTCGGAAAGTCAGGCCCTTTAATCACCTGCATCAAGTCATCGACGGTGCAATCCGGAGATTCAATCCGTTTAATGACGGCATCAATGACCTCACCCAGATGATGAGGGGGAATATCAGTCGCATAGCCCGCTGAAATCCCGGTGGATCCGTTGACAAGCAAGTTAGGGAACATGGCGGGCAAAACAACCGGCTCTTTACTGGTGTCATCAAAGTTCGGAACGAATTCAACCGTATTTTTATCAATATCACGCAAAAGCTCTGACGCGATAGAAGATAATCTCGCTTCCGTATAACGCATGGCAGCCGGCGGATCACCGTCAATGCTTCCATTGTTGCCGTGCATCTCAATCAGCACATTCCGCACTTTCCAATCCTGGCTCATCCGCACCATCGCTTCATAAACGGAGCTGTCACCGTGCGGATGATAATTACCGATAACGTTTCCGACCGTTTTCGCCGCTTTACGGAAATTTTTATCGAATGTATTTCCGTCTGCGTGCATGGCGTATAAAATTCTCCGCTGCACCGGCTTTAAACCGTCACGAGCGTCGGGCAGCGCCCTGTCTTGAATAATGTATTTACTGTAGCGTCCGAAACGGTCGCCGATTACTTCTTCTAACGGTAAATCATGAAATAATTCTGGCTGTGCCACTATTAAACCTCCTCAGCGACCGACAAGTTTTCATTTTCCAAAATATTGCTTTCCTCATCTAATCCGAAGGCAACATTCTTTTCAATCCATTTTCTTCTCGGTTCTACTTTGTCTCCCATTAATGTCGTTACACGGCGCTCTACCCGTGCCGCATCGTCGATTTTGACTCTGACGAGCGTTCGCGATTCGGGATTCATCGTCGTTTCCCAGAGCTGGTCTGCGTTCATTTCTCCCAGACCTTTATAGCGCTGGATGGTATACCCTTTGCCGACTTTCTTTAAAACGCCGTCCATTTCTTCGTCGGACCAAGCATATTCAATAATCTCTTTCTTGCCGCTTCCTTTGCTCACTTTGTAAAGAGGCGGAAGGGCGATGAAGACTTTTCCATGCTCGATTAAAGGTTTCATATAGCGGTAGAAAAACGTTAACAGCAAGACTTGAATGTGCGCGCCGTCGGTATCCGCGTCCGTCATGATGATGATCTTGTCATAGTTGATGTCGTCTATATCAAAATCTGCGCCGACACCGCCGCCGATCGCATGAATAATCGTATTGATTTCTTCATTTTTGAAGATGTCTGCAAGCTTTGCTTTCTCTGTATTGATGACCTTTCCGCGAAGGGGCAGCACGGCTTGGAATTTCCGGTCTCTTCCCTGTTTTGCAGAACCTCCCGCAGAGTCTCCCTCCACAAGATACAATTCATTCTTCGCCGGATTTCTGGAACCGGCCGGTGTAAGTTTTCCGCTCAGCGTCGCTTCTGATTTTTTGCGCTTTTTGCCGCTTCTCGCTTCTTCTCTCGCTTTACGGGCCGCTTCACGGGCCTGACTTGCTTTAATCGCTTTTTTGACAAGCAGGGTTGCCGTATCGCGGTTTTCTTCCAAGAAATAAGCAAGATTCTCAGAAATGACGGCATCCGCGGCGGATCTCGCCTCACTTGTGCCGAGCTTCCCTTTCGTCTGGCCTTCAAATTGCAGCAGTTCCTCCGGGATACGCACGGAAATGATTGCGGACAAACCTTCCCTGATATCGGCGCCTTCAAGGTTCTTGTCTTTCTCTTTTAAAAGGGCGACCTTTCGCGCATACTCGTTAAACGCTCTTGTCATTGCCGTTTTGGCTCCTGATTCGTGGGTGCCGCCGTCCTTTGTTCTGACGTTATTAACGAATGACAGCATATTTTCTGAATACCCGTCATTAAACTGAAACGCGAAATCGACTTCAATATCATGATGCTCGCCTTCAAAGGAAACGACTTCGCATAAAGCGTCTTTTTCCTCGTTTAAATAAGCGACAAATGCTTCAATTCCGTTCTCATAATAAAATACTTCTTTTACGCCGTTCCGTTCATCAATTAATTCTATTTTCAAACCTTTTAACAAGAAAGCCGATTCGCGCAGACGTTCTGACAGCGTGTCAAAATTATAAACCGTTGCGCTGAACATTGACGGATCAGGTTTAAAATGGGTAAGCGTTCCCGTTTTTTTGGTCGTTCCGATTTTTTCAAGTGAAGTCACGGGCTTGCCGCCGTTTTCAAACCGCTGTTTATAAACATATCCGTCACGCTCAATAGTAACTGTCAGCCACTCCGATAATGCGTTTACGACAGATGCGCCGACACCATGCAGACCGCCGCTTGTTTTATAGCCGCCCTGTCCGAATTTCCCCCCGGCATGCAGCACGGTGAAAATAACTTCCGGCGTCGGCTTTCCGAGCTTATGCATCCCGGTCGGCATTCCGCGTCCTCTGTCCTGTACAGAGATGCTGTTGTCCTTATGTATCGTTACGATAATATGATCTCCGTAGCCGGCAAGAACTTCATCGACGGAATTGTCGACGATCTCATATACCAGATGGTGCAGGCCGCGTGCGTCCGTCGAACCGATGTACATTCCCGGTCGTTTTCTGACGGCTTCCAGGCCTTCAAGCACCTGTATGGCATCTTCGTTGTAATCAAATTGCTGTTTTCTAGCCAAACGTACAAACCCCTTTCAAAAAACCTGCTCTTAATCATTCTCTTTTTTAAATGATTTCATGTCTTTGTTTTTCAGTATGCGCAAGCTTCGGTCCAATTCTCCTCGGACTCACAATTATAACCAATATGCTTGATTTCGCAACATATTTAAGCGAATGGCTCGTTTTTTTAGGCCGCAAGACATACATTCGAACGGCTTTTCATCTTTTTGGTGCCCTTTTCGGCAGATAAGAACATGAGTTCGCTTTCTATTATATAGCTTTATGCCGGCCATCGCAAACAGACTGCAAACCCCTGTATAAAGGGGTTTCTAAAAAAGCTGTTCATGCTTTATTGTATCTGTTTCATCATCATACGCAAAGAGTATTCTTTCAATAAAAAAGCAAAAACCCCTGATTTGCCAAGGATTTTTGCCTTTTTTGTTCCTATTTTATAACAGCGCGGGCGACTTTTATACATAAATCCATAACAGCCATCCGTCCTTTGTCTGTAATCATGCGATACGCTTCTTCATTTGCAAGGCCCTGCTGCGCCCAAAAAACGGGAGCGTCCGTCTGTAAAAATTCTTCAGCAACGCCGGGAAGCTGCTCAGAGCGTCTGAACACATTCACGATATCAATCGGCCCCTCCACGTCTTTTAATGAAGCAACGGCTTTAACGCCAAGCGCCTCATCAATCGTTGGGTTGACGGGAATAATTTCATACCCTTCATCCTGCATCGCTTTGGAAACCATGTAAGAAGTCCGATCGGGACGGTCTGACAGCCCGACGACTGCGATCCGTTTGCTCCGGTCCAGAATTTCTTTAATCTCTGATTTTGAAGGATTTTGCATCTTTACCATCTCCTTTTGATATATTGTACATGACCGCTTCGCCGGAATCAAAAAAAGCGCTTTGTCAGCTTAATTCTCAAAAAACTTGTCATCAGACGGTAACAACTCGTGTTAAAATAGAGTGAAGGGACATTGAAAAGGAGAAATGTAGATGTTGATTGCTTTATTGATTATTTTGGCCTATGTAATAGGCAGCATCCCGTCAGGTTTAGTCGTAGGCAAACTTGCGAAAGGGATCGATATTAGAGAACACGGAAGCGGCAATTTGGGCGCTACAAATGCTTTTCGCACGCTTGGCGTTAAAGCGGGATCTGTCGTCGTCGCAGCCGATATTTTAAAAGGCACCCTGGCCGCAGCGCTCCCATATTTACTGCACGTCCCCATTCATCCTCTTCTCGCAGGGGTGGCAGCAGTGATCGGCCATGTATTCCCGGTGTTCGCAAAGTTTAAAGGAGGCAAAGCCGTAGCCACATCAGGGGGCGTCCTGCTGTTTTATGCTCCGCTGTTATTCGTTACGATGGTTGCAGTATTTTTCGTATTTTTATTCCTTACGAAATTTGTTTCTCTGTCTTCAATGTTAACAGGGATTTATACGATTATTTACTGTCTGTTTGTAAAAGACCCTTATTTATTAATCGTAGTGACGCTCTTGACCGCGTTTGTTATCTACAGACACAGGGCAAACATCAAACGGATTATAAACAAAACAGAACCGAAGATCAAATGGTTTTGATGAAACTTCAATTTTGACATCAAAATGCCATATGCGTTTATAATAGAGATAATTTCTTTATATGAGAAACAAAAAGGGAGTGTTCCGGATGAACATGAAAGTAACGAAAGGCGCGCTGGATTGGTACAAAGAAGAGCTCGATCTGGAAACAGGCGACCATGTCCGTTTCTTTGTCCGTTACGGGGGATGCAGCAACGTTCAGAAAGGCTTTTCTCTCGGCATTTTAAAAGACCGGCCGATGAACATCGGCACCAGCACGGAAGTTGAAGGCATTACCTTTTTTATTGAAGAAAGCGACTTATGGTACTTTGATAATCACGATTTGTCAGTCACATATTCAGATCAGGCAGAAGAGCCGGTATTTGATTACGTGTAAAAAAAAGAACGCAGCGGATGCGTTCTTTTTTTTACAGCCTGAACCTTTTGAGATGATCAGTCAGACGTTCTTTTTCTAATATGCTTCTTTGCGTTTCTCCGAGCAGGTCAAAGTGGGGAAATTCATTTTTATGGTGAATCCACTCCGGCTTCAGCCCGTACTCCGCTCCCCATCTGATCAGTTTATTGAGATCGCTTGAACCGGCCTTCGTCACGGTCTTAGCCTCCGGAAAGCGGTCGTCCAGCCAGTAATGCGTTAAAAAAGCGATTTTACCTTCCGATACATCCCGCTTCCATCTTTCCAGTTCCTTACGCGTAATTCCAAATGCCATAACTGCAGCCGCTCCTTATTTTTTTGCCTTTTCGTAAGCGGCATGCCAATCAGGAAAAGCCTTGCGAAACTGAATCGGTTTGAAGCTCTCTTTATCAACGCATATATGAGAGGATGTCGCTTTGATGGCAAGTTCTTGATCCGGATTATAGATGTGGTAGCCGTAAACGGTTTTAAATCCGTTATATTCTTCAATCCAAGTATGTACGACAGCCGTTTCTCCGTAGCGGAGCGGCTTTTTATAAGAAATGCTGATATCCAATACAGGGGACAGCACTCCTCTATCTTCCATATCTTTGTAAAGGAATCCGAGTTCCTTAATCAGCGCCGTTCTGCCGACCTCCATCCAGACTAAGTAATTGGCATGATAGACGATGCCCATTTGATCTGTTTCCGCATAACGCACTTCTATTTCTTTTTTTGACACACGCAACGTTCTCTGCTCCCTTTTTATCAGATTAGCCCCATTTTATCACAACGAGCCGGAAAGAGAAAAAAACCAGGTTTCCCTGGTTTTTATTATGATTGATAGCCGTTTTCTCTTGCAGCCGATTCATCCTGAATTTCACTGCGGAACGATTCAATGCTTTCATTGCGTCTGGCATTCTTCTCTTGAATGCGCTGTTTTTCCTCATCTGTCGCAAATTCCATTGATTCTTTCGCTTCTTCTATATTTTCAATTGTATTCTGCACCATATCCTGCAGCTTTTCAACGTTATCGGAACGGTCATCCGGATTCGGTTTTTGATCATTGTTTGTCATAATGTCTGCTCTCCTTTGATGATGTTATTCGCCTTTCGTCTGCATGACAATCGGATGTCCGTTTGACTTGTCATGAAACTTTTCCCCTTTATTGCGTTTATATTTAACGGGTTTTGTCCCTAAGTGGCTCGGAGCGTATTGCGGCTGGCCGTCTTTCTTGTTTATGCCCATGTTCATCCCTCCTTAAGAGTATATTTTGCAAAAGGAGGTGTAAACATGACTGCAAATTAAAGGTTATTTTTGTTTGAACCGCTGCTCCAGCTTTTCTTCAAGCTGATTCAAATATTCCGTATTGGTCATCAGCTCACGTTTATTTTCCATAACCAATTCATGAAAAGAACGTTTTCGCATTTTTTTCAATCTTCTCACCTCCGTGTTTTCATTCATTTTTTCCAATTTTTCAAAACCTAAGCCCTTTACAATAAAAAAACTGAACCTCTATTTGAGATCCAGTTTTTCTTTCATTTCTTTTTTTGTCATCGTGCCTACGCGAATGTGCTGAATGGTTCCTTTTTCGTCTAATATGTATGTTGTCGGATAAGAAAGCACGTTGAAATCCCCGTTAATTCCGCTTTTGTCAATCAGAATAGGAAAGGTCAACTGATAATGATCAGCAAATGATTTCACAGCCTGTATATTTTTTTCAGAGGATGTAAAATTAACGGCTGCTACCGCAATATCAGGATATTCTTTCTGCAGCTCCTGCATATCGGGCATTTCCATTCTGCACGGCTTGCACCACGTCGCCCAGAAATTGAGGAGCACTTTTTTTCCTTTATAATCAGAAAGGGAGATACTTTTTCCTGTCAATGTATCAAGTGTAAAGTCAGGGGCTTTCATCCCTTCTTCTGTCCCTTCTTTCGGACTTTTTTGCACAGAATAAATATTCCAGCCCGCATACACTAACAACCCGATAAGTAACATTCCGCCCAGCCATTTCGCAAGCATCTTAAGGCCTCCCGCATAAAAAGAGAGAAAGCAGACTGCTTTCTCTCCTTTGTTCATTCTGCTACTGTTTCATTTTATCGCGAAGCACCATTTGTAAAATGCCGCCGTGGCGATAGTAATCAATTTCCACTTCACTGTCAAAACGGACAACGACTTCAAACGTTTTTACCGTACCGTCTTCACTGATTGCTCTGACAGTCAGCAAGTCGCGCGGACGTACAGATTCATCAACATCCACCTCAATGACTTCCTTACCGGTTAAGCCGAGTGTATCCGCGTTTTCACCCTGTTTGAACTGGAGCGGCAGCACACCCATGAAGACGAGGTTGCTTCTGTGAATTCTTTCAAAGCTTTCGGCAATGACTGTTCTGATGCCGAGCAGGTTTGTTCCTTTTGCAGCCCAGTCACGTGAAGAGCCCATTCCGTAATCTTTTCCGGCCAGAACGACAAGACCCGTTTTATCTTCTTTATACCGCATGCAGGCATCATAAATAGATGTCACTTCCCCGGTAGGCCAATGTGTTGTGTATCCGCCTTCTGTACCCGGTGCGATTTGGTTTTTAATGCGGATATTGGCGAATGTTCCTCTCATCATGACTTCATGGTTTCCGCGGCGTGAGCCGTAAGAGTTAAAGTCACGAGGAGAAACGCCTTTTTCCTGCAGGTATTTGCCCGCCGGTGTGTCTTTTCCGATCGCTCCGGCCGGAGAAATGTGGTCAGTCGTCACGGAATCTCCGAATTTGCCGACAACGCGAAGTCCTCTTAAAGGCTCAACTTTTCCCGGCTCTACAGACATTTCCTCAAAGAACGGCGGGTTTTGAATGTAAGTGGAATCCTGGTCCCACTTATACAGCGCTTCATCCGTCGTTTCGATTTCGTTCCAGCGCTGGTTGTCATCAAATACCGTTTCATACTCTTTGCGGAATAATTCCGGCGTAACAGTCTGTTTGACGAGAGAATTGATTTCATCCATGGACGGCCAGATGTCATCGAAATAAACATTTTGTCCGTCATTTCCGACACCGATCGGATCCGTTTTCAGGTTGATGTTTACAGTTCCTGCCAACGCGTATGCGACAACAAGCGGCGGTGACGCAAGGTAGTTTCCTTTGACAAGCGGATGGATCCGGCCTTCAAAGTTTCTGTTACCCGACAGGACAGAAGTGATCAGGAGATCATTTTTAGCAACCGCTTCTTCAATCTCTGGAGAAAGCGGGCCGGAGTTCCCGATACATGTCGTACAGCCATACCCTACAAGGTTAAAGCCGAGCTCCTTCATGTAAGGAAGCAGGCCTGAGTTGACTAAGTATCCAGTAACAACCTTAGACCCCGGTGCAAGTGAAGTTTTCACATAATTCGGCACTTTCAATCCTAATTCTACCGCTTTTTTGGCTACCAATCCGGCACCGATTAATACATAAGGGTTTGATGTATTCGTACAGCTTGTAATAGCGGCGATTGCAATCGCCCCTGTTTTCATAACCGCATCTTCACCGCTGTTAAGTTTAAATGAAATTTCTTTGTTCTCTTCAGCAGCATCCGCCCCGAATCCTTGGTTGCCGGCCGGGCTGACAAGATGTTTTTTAAATGTTTCCTGCATAACGGAAAGCGGGATTAAATCCTGCGGACGTTTCGGGCCTGAAAGGTTCGCTTCGATTTTTGACAGATCAATTTCCACAACGTCTGTAAAAATCGGCTCTTCCGCGTCAGGCGTATAGAATAAACCGTTGCTGCGGCAGTATGCTTCCACAATATCGATCTGCTCTTCTTCACGGCCGGTCAGACGCAGGTAAGAAAGTGCTTCCTCGTCAACCGGGAAGAATCCGCAAGTCGCTCCGTATTCCGGCGCCATATTGGCAATAGTCGCCCGATCCGCAAGCGGAAGCTCAGCAACACCAGGACCGAAGAATTCAACAAATTTATTGACTACGCCTTTTTCACGCAGCACTTGAGTGACTTTCAGCGCCAAGTCAGTCGCCGTCGTTCCGTTAGGCAATTTTCCGACAAGTTTCGCGCCGATGACCTCAGGAACAGGGAAATATGAAGGCTGGCCGAGCATTCCCGCTTCCGCCTCAATACCGCCGACACCCCAGCCGAGGACGCCGATTCCGTTAATCATTGTTGTATGGGAATCTGTTCCCACCAAAGTATCAGGATATGTCACAAGTTCTCCGTCTTCCTCTTTCGTATGGACAACACTTGCCAAAAACTCAAGGTTTACCTGGTGAACGATACCTGTTGCAGGCGGAACGGCCTGATAATTGTTAAACGCTTTCTTTGCCCAGCTTAAAAATTTATAACGTTCTGCATTTCTTTCGAATTCTAAGTCCATATTAATGGCTAACGCGTCTTCCGTACCGGCTTTGTCGACTTGTACGGAGTGGTCAATGACCAGGTCAACCGGAATTTCAGGATTGATTTTATCAGGGTCTCCGCCGACAGAGGCCATGGCTTTTCTTAAAGATGCCAGGTCAACTACGGCCGGAACGCCGGTAAAGTCCTGTAGAATAACCCGTGACGGTTTAAACGGCACATCGATATCTTTTAATTCAGCAGTACCCCATCTTGCTAAATTTTCAACATGTTCTTTTGTAATGACGCGTCCGTCTACCTGACGCAAAACGGATTCCAAAAGAACCTTAATAGAATAAGGAAGTTTTGAAACATTGCCGACCCCTGCGTCTTCCAATGCTTTTAATGAATAATAGTTGTATGTTTTCCCATTTGAAGAAAATGTTTTTCTTGCTTGGAAAACGTCTTGTGTTGCGACTTTTTGCTGATTTGTCATTCTCCAAAATCCCCCTTCAATGATCAAGATCGTTCTTTAGATGAATGTTCACATTCCATCACAATTTTCTCACAATTTCATCTTAGTATAAAATCATACATAAGTAAATATCAATGTTTTTATTAAATACAATAAGATCGTCTTATCAGCATGATTTTCGGTAAATTTTGTCCGATTTTCCGCCTCATACAACGGGCTGTAAAGAGCCATATTAATGTTGAGGTGATGATCATGGTAAAACGGAAAGCCAATCATGTAATTAACGGCATGAATGATGCGAAAAGCCAAGGAAAAGGCGCGGGTTATATAGAAAATGACCAGCTCGTCCTGACGGAAGAAGAACGGCAGAACAATAAAAAAAGAAAAACAAACCAATAGCCGGAACACCTTAAAAAGGAGGCTTTAACATGACAAATAAAAACACAAGTAAAGATATGCATAAAAATGCTCCGAAGGGCCATAACCCCGGCCAGCCGGAACCGCTGAGCGGAAGCAAAAAAGTGAAAAACCGCAACCATACAAGACAAAAACATAATACAAGCCACGATATGTAAAACAGACCCCGGTGTCTGTTTTTTTGTGCCATTCACCCATTCAAAGCTTCTGCATACGTTATAGCAAGGCTTTTTAATATGGAGGAATGCTTCCATGAATCACTCAAAAAACGCTGAAGAATTTGATGATACGGAAGAATGGCTGCGGCAGTTTTACGAGGACCCGTATGCTTGGTATGACGAGACGCTGCCGATCGATCTATATGAAACAAGCCGTCAATATATCATTGAAGCCGACCTGACGGCGCTGAAGCAGGTGCAGGCGATCACCGTCACTCTTTCGGGAAATGAGTTTATGCTCTCTGTTAAAACGCTTGAACGGACGTTAAACAAACAAATGGTGCTTCCTTTTTATCTGAATGACAAACATATTTTCACTGATTTCACCAACCATATTCTGACCGTCTCCATGAACAAGGAGCCAAATGAGACTCCTGCCTCTTTTTCCTTTCAATTTCCTCTATAACATAAAAAAGCCGCTTTCATCCCTCAATGGAAGCGGCTTTTTTGTCCGGTCATATCAGTCATATACCCTAAAAGTGAATCTCCCATGGCCAAATAGCAGAATCACTATACGATAGAATATGTTCTAGCAACCGGAATGACTGGACATCTATCATTTTTTCTATTCTTTTTTTCATGTGTTCTTCTATTCTGTCTTCGTTTACAATATGGTTAAAGTAAGGAGGAGATAGAACAATGCTAGAAGGCTGGTTTATGTGGTTTATTTTATTTTGGGTCATCGTGATGATCGGATTGCTGTCTATCGGCGGGTTTTTTATGTTTCGAAAATTTTTAAAACGCTTACCGAAAGAAGACGGCCGGTCAGAACTGGATTGGCAGGACTATTATATTGAAAAAAGCAGGCACTTATGGAATGCGGGTGACAAGGCGTTTTTGGATGAATTGGTCGCTCCCGTACCGGAGCTCTTTCGGGATGTAGCCAAAGCGAAAATCGCCGGAAAAATCGGTGAACTTTCCTTAGCGGAGGAAGCTGAACAAATAAACCGTGATTTAATCATCAGGGGTTACATACTCGCCACTCCTAAGCGTGATCATCAATTTTTAAAAAAGCATCTCCGCGAAAAACAGATTGATCTTACTCCTTATCAAGCCCTGCTCAAATAAAAAACCTTTCCGGCGGACGGAAAGGTTTTAATTCATCTGAATATCAGCGGTCTTCAGTTCATTAGAAAGTTTGCGGTAAGACATAAACATCGCGATGCGCCACGGGACAATCATTCCGAAAGCCAGAATCCAAAACATTCCGCTTAAAGCTCCGTAATCAATCGTCGTGCTCAAAATGGATTTCATAGCGATTCTGATAACCAGCAAACCAATCAGGATAAACACAAACGCTTTTGACCGTTTTAAATAGATTTCATTATTTTTAATCTCAAATTTAGATGTTTTAATCAGAAAAATAGAGAAGATCACGCCCAGCGTAATGGCCTCCAAAAATTCTTCGCCCGTCACTCTGAAAATCGGAAAAAGGAACATAAGCGCTCCCGTACTCATGAAAATCGGCGGGAGAATTATTTTCTTAGGTGAAGCGGGCTTGTCGGAGGCTTTAATCCTGACGATCATCACGGAAATTGCCATGGCCGCTGCAATAACGGATGAAATTATAATCATCATCTTTATCATTCCTTTGCTTGCACGGAGTTTGATACTATATACTATACTCCAAAAACATAAAAAAAACCAATTTGAAAAGAGAACACGTTTACGTTCCCGTTACCCGGCCTACGGCCTCCAGCACTTTAGATGCTTCAAACGGTTTAACGATAAAGTCTTTAGCGCCTAATTCAATCGCTTCCAGAACGATCCGCTGCTGCCGCATGGCGGTGCACATGATGATCCGGGCTTTCGGGTCAAAAGCTAAAATATCCTGCAGCGCCTGTATACCGTTTTTGACCGGCATGGTAATATCCATTGTCACCAGGTCGGGACGGATTTTTTGATATACTGCCAGGGCTTCCTCGCCGTCAGCCGCTTCCCCGGCCACTGTGTAATTTGCCGATTCCAGAATCTCTCTGATTTTCACCCTCATGAACTTGGCGTCATCTACAACTAAAACTCGTGTCATATTCCCCTCCACATATTTAACATTAACTAGTCTTATTGTACCAAAAACGAAAGGGTATATAATAGTTCAAAAGTTATTAATCCGTTACAGACCCGTAAATCCTCCGAAAAGATTTGACAGAACGATCAGAATGTAGCTCATCCAGTTAAAAAACAGCATAACTCCGATCAGAATCATAAGAATGCCGCCGATTTTCATGATAAGCAGCTGATGCTTGCGAATCCAATTCATTCTGGTAATAAAAAATGAAAGAACAAGAAAAGGAATCGCAAAACCGAGAACATATAAAAACATATACGGCACTGCTGAAGAAGGATTTGTATTTGCCAGCGAAAACACGGCTCCTAAAATAGGCCCGCTGCACGGCGACCAGCCGGCTGCAAACGCAAGACCGATCAGAACCGAACCGATAAACCCCTCCGGACGGCGCTTAAAGTGAATGCGCCGCTCTTTCATCATGAATTTCGGCTGAAACACACCGGCAGTAATCAGCCCGAAAAGGATCAGCATGATAGCGCCAAACTGGCGGATCGCTTCATGATATTGGGTAAAAAAACTGCCGATAAACGAAGTTCCATATCCCAATGCGATAAAAATCACGGAGAAACCAAGCAAAAAACAAAGTGTATGCACGAGGCCACGCTTTTGCAGCATCACCTTATCTGTTTTCACCTCGTCCATACTGACACCAGTTATGTAAGATAAAAAGGCGGGGTACAACGGCAGACAGCATGGAGAAATGAAAGACAGAAATCCGGCCCCAAACGTCAGAAAGTAATTAAAACTCACGATGACACACTCCCTTCGAGTTATGACAAAATCATTTCATTTTTTTAACACTTTCCCGAGAAGGATTACTTTTTATAGAAAAAGCTTATATAATTTAATTTGACATCGAGATATTATACTCCTTCTTATTTGAAAAACAGTATAAATGTGGATATAATAATAGCGACTCAGGTGAAAGATTTATGTATGAAAGGATATATCCCTGTGATTAGAGAGCATCTATTAAATGAAATTGAAAAAAAACGGGCAGAGCTGCTTAAAATCGTCATGACAAACGGAATGACATCAAACATTACGATAGAACTCAGCCAGGAGCTTGACCACCTTCTCATACAATACCAAAAAGAACTGCACACCGGCAGTTGGGGTGAAACATGACGCCAAAATAAAAAACCCTCTCCGGGTTTTTTATTTTTATAACCATGTATCTCTATATCATAATCTGTACGTATTATTTCGCTTGATTATTCATGGCTTTCATCATTTGATTAATTTTCTTTTGAGAAGGTTTCATTCCCATTTGCATCATCATCATGCGTAACATTTGTTCATTAATAGGCGGATTCTTTTTCAAATAGCTCATCATATATTTACGAGCAATAAAAAACCCGAGTGCAACACCTATGAGCAATGCGACAACGCCCACTAGGATGCCAACCCATAAAGTCATTTTATTTCCTCCTTCATGTTGTCTAGTTTAAAGTGTACTAAACCAAAGGCTATTATACAACATTTACATCTCTTTTTCCTCGTTTTTAGACAAAATTTCTTTCTCTGACCGGATTTAACCACCCGTAGCGCCGTGTCTTGAAATCCATTGCAAGAAAACAGGGGCTGATTTTACGCAGAATCTCAAAGAAAATCGTTTCCGCCTCATAATCTCCCGAAGCCGCAATCTCAATTAAACTGTCTTTCATCATGAAGGTGGCGCGGCCCTTTTCTCCGGGCAGTGTAAGCCGGTAAATGGAATCCAAACGGCTGTAACTCATTCGGTTTAAATGCAGCTGGAGATGCTGATGCATATGTATCACCGGAATCGGTTCCGTTATATATTGAACTTGCTTTTCTGTCATTTGATATTCCTGGGGTGTCAGATCTGTCCAATGATAGTCTCGAAACAACTCAAACATAGCCGTTTCCCGCCCGAAGTAGTGGTTCGCAAACTCATCCTTTATCAGGTGCGTATAGTAATGACGTTCCATTTCCTCATCCCCTTTTACAGCGCTTCGTTATTGCTTTCTATTATACAAAAGGAGAAAAGAAAGAATTGTCTATTACTGTTACGCCGCCCCTTCTATTTTTGTCGCATAAACAGGAAAAAGAGGATGATTTGACTCATCCTCTTTTGTCTCGTTATTTGTTTAGAAGTTTTTTCACGCGGTCAACTACGTTTTCTGCAGTAAACCCGTATTCTTTCATAATTGTTTCTCCCGGAGCTGAAGCACCGAAACGGTCAATTGCGAGAACGTCTCCTTCAAGACCGGTAAATTTGCCCCATCCGAAGCTTGAACCCATTTCGATCGCAAGACGTTTCGTCACATTCGGAGGAAGCACGCTGTTTTTGTACTCGGCCGATTGTTTTTCAAAGCGGTCCCAGCTCGGCATGCTGACTACAGATACGTGAATGTTTTCTTCAGCCAGTTTCGCTTGAGCTTCGATCGCAAGTCCGACTTCAGAACCTGTCGCTAAAAGAAGAGCGGCCGGTGATTCCGTTTGGGCTTTGGAAACGATATAAGCCCCTTTTTCCACGCCCGCATACGCTTCTTCAGCCTGCTGATCAATCGTCGGCAGGTTTTGGCGTGTCAATACAAGAGCTGTCGGATGATCTTGGCTTTGAACGGCAACCTTCCATGCAGCTGCGGTTTCATTTCCATCAGCAGGTCTGATCACAGATAGGTTAGGAAGTGCGCGTAAAGAAGCAAGCTGCTCAATCGGTTCGTGAGTCGGCCCGTCTTCTCCTACGGCAATACTGTCATGCGTGAATACATAAGTGACAGGGAGTCCCATCAATGATGCCAGACGAATGGCAGGTCTTAAATAATCAGAGAATACAAAGAATGTGCCGCCGAATACGCGGAGGCCGCCGTGAAGCGCCATTCCGTTTAATGCAGCGCCCATCGCAAATTCACGGACACCGAACCAGAAGTTTTTCCCGGCGTAGTCTTTGGCCGTGAAGTCTCCTCCATTTTTGATTGTCGTTTTATTTGAACCCGCAAGGTCAGCAGATCCCCCGACAAAGAAAGGAATTTTCTTGGCGATCCCGTTCAGCACCTCACCTGAAGATGCGCGGGAAGCAAGGCTGCTGCCTTTTTCATAAACGGGAACTTCCTGATCCCAGTCTTTAGGAAGCTCGCCTTTCATGCCGAGTGACAGCTGTTCAGCAAGCTCAGGATATTTTTCTTTATAAGCCGCGAACAGTTCATTCCATTCCTGTTCTTTTTTCGAGCCGGCTTCTTTTACAGCTTGATTGAAATGCCCGTATACTTCTTCCGGAACATAAAAATCTTCTTCAAACGTCCAAGCATACGCTTCTTTTGTCAGCTTGCTCTCTTCTAGTCCTAACGGAGCGCCGTGGACGCCGGATGTGCCCGCGCGGTTTGGAGAACCGAAACCGATCGTGGTTTTCACTTCAATCAAAGTCGGTTTTTTATCATTCTGGCGCGCTTTTTCAATGGCAGCCGTCAATTCAGCGATGTTGTTTCCGTCCTCAACATAAAGAACTTCCCAGTTCATTGCTTCAAAACGCTGCTTTACATTTTCAGAGAAAGAGCGGTCTAAATCGCCGTCTAAGGAAATGTCATTAGAATCGTATAATACGATCAGGCGGCCTAATTCAAGATGGCCTGCAAGAGAAGCGGCTTCGGAAGAAATGCCTTCCATTAAATCGCCGTCTCCGCAAATACTGTATGTATAATGATCAACTACGTTGAATGAATCACGGTTATATGTCTCAGCCAGATGGCGTTCTGCAATTGCCATTCCCACTGCCATTGCAATCCCCTGTCCAAGCGGCCCGGTCGTTGCGTCTACTCCGGCTGTATGCCCGAACTCCGGATGTCCCGGTGTTTTGCTTCCCCATTGACGGAACTGTTTCAAGTCTTCAATGCTGAGGTCATATCCGCTTAAATGCAGCATGCTGTATAAAAGCATTGAACCGTGGCCTGCTGATAAAACAAAGCGGTCGCGGTTAAACCAGCCCGGATTCTGCGGATTTACATTCATAAATTTCGTCCACAGCGTGTATGCCATCGGAGCGGCTCCCATCGGCATGCCCGGGTGTCCGGAATTCGCTTTTTCAATTGCGTCTATAGATAGTGTACGAATGGTGGCAACTGATTTCTTTTCAATTGTATCCATTATAATCCCCTTCCTTATTGTTGTACCTTTTCATCATAAAGCGATGCTGACTTTTTCTCAACTCTTTCAGCTTAAATTTGAGATAAACTTGTTGAAAATTGTCGTAAAGCACATCCTGATATTAGTATATACGAAAAAAGAATACGTATTGCCGTATTCTTTCTGTTTAGTGAAGATTATTTTTCTGTTGTTCTCTTTTTAATTTTTCAGGGGTGACATCGTTGCCTTCCGGATCAATCACTTTTACGCTCTTTAACGTATTTTTCATTGAGGAGCGGAATCCTTTCAAATACTCTTGGCGAAGCTTTTGCTGTTCAGCTTTTTCCTCATCCGTTATCGTGTTTGATTTAGCTTTTTGAGCCAATTCGTTAATTCTTGCGATTTTTTCTTTAGAAATCATAATAAGCTCCTTTGGTGCGTGTTGATTATATACTACTAAAACGCAGTCTTTTTTACAACTGATGCGCGTCAGCTGCCTTCTGTGTCTGCGGTATATTCCTGAAACCGCCGGTGAACCGTGGCTTTGGACACGTCATAGCCGAATCCTCTTAGGGTCGCTGCGATTTCTGCAAAGGTAAGCTTGTTGGCTCTCAGCCTGATAATTTCCGAAACCGGAACCTCTTTTTTTTCTTTTCCGCTGTTTTCATGCCTGTTTTTCAGATTCCGTTCAGGTTTGTAGCCGTTTTTCACGGCTCTTTTCATTCCCCGCCGGATTTTCATATTGTGAATTTTCCTTTGATATTCCTCAACAATACTGACGATTTCGAGTACCATCGAATCAGCTTCGGAAAGCTCCAGTTCACCTTTATGAGCCGTCGTATATATTTTTACGTTCTCCCTGTAAATACAATGCAAAAGCGCAATCTTGGCGTTTCCTCTTCCCAATCTCGTTTCGTCCTGCACCAATATCGCGTCAATATGTGATTTTTTAATTTCATCAAGCATTTCAAATACTCCGTCGCGGTCCATTTCATAACCGCTGGCTTTCTCAGAAATGACTTTCACGACTTCCATGCCGTTTGCAGCAGCGATCTCACTGAGCTCTTCTTCCTGTCTTTTTAATGACGTTTGCTGCTGTTCTTTGTTTGTGCTTACGCGGGCATAAATGAGCGCCTTCATTTCTCTCTTTCCTCTCTAATTGACAATGGCCAGCTGATATACGGCCGGATGCTTCTTCTTAACCGGAAGAATAAGTTCGTCTCCGGGCTTTATATCAGCAGTTTGGAGATGATTATTCTCCGTCACCCACTCAATGAAATCTTCTTTATTAATGTGTTTCTTTTCTGCTACATGATCCGCAAGTGACCAGAGTGTATCGCCGTCCTGAACCTTTATTTTAACATATTGGCTGAGGGACTGATCATTTCCCGCACATGAGACAAGTAAAATAGCGGCACTTAAAATCGCAGTAAACAGCCCGACAAATATGATAGATTCTTTCGCCATGTAAATAACCTCCGATAAGAATGTTTGTTCGCTTTTTATATCTTTCAGTATATACGAACAAATGTTTCTGTCAATCGTTTTTTTCGAACCTATGTTTGTACTGTCAGGAAAATCATGCTATAATCTACTTAAAATCGACGTTTTGAGGTGCGAAATATGACGAAGCTATCAAAAAGGCAGCTTGATATCCTGCGTTTTATTAAAGAAGAGGTAAAAACGAAAGGATATCCGCCTTCTGTAAGAGAGATAGGAGAAGCAGTAGGACTGGCTTCCAGTTCAACCGTGCACGGCCATTTGGCGCGGCTGGAGACAAAAGGCCTGATCAGACGGGACCCTACTAAACCGAGGGCGATTGAGGTATTGGATGAAGAAGAAGTCCATATTCCGAAAAGCCAGGTCGTAAACGTTCCGGTCATCGGGAAAGTGACGGCGGGTATTCCGATTACGGCTGTTGAAAATATCGACGAGTATTTCCCGCTTCCTGACCGGATGGTTCCTCCGGGCGAACATGTCTTTATGTTAGAAATCATGGGAGAAAGTATGATTGACGCCGGCATTTTTGACAAAGATTACGTCATTGTCAAACAGCAGAACACGGCCAATAACGGAGAAATCGTCGTAGCTATGACCGAAGATGATGAAGCGACGGTTAAGCGCTTCTATAAAGAAGACAATTATGTGCGGCTGCAGCCGGAAAATCCGACGATGGAGCCGATTATCCTGCAAAACGTAAGCATTTTGGGGAAAGTGATCGGCGTATTCAGAGCCGTCCATTAATTCTATTAAACTTCATTTATCGTAAAAAACCCCTTACAGAGGGGTTTTTTTGCATAAAAAAAGCAGATTCGCCCTGGCTTAAGAAACGAACCTGCTAAGGAGGAAAAACTTACATTCTTATTATCCGACATCACACTTTTGAAGTCAACTAATAATGTTTCCCTCAAGAAACTTTTCATCCATTTTTCAACTTTTTATATATTTGTGCGTGATGAATTTGTTTTTTTATCTTTTCTTTGGGCGGGTACGTCAAAAATTTATGTATGAATATTTAGTACATAGTGCAATAAGTTAAATATAAATATAAAAAAACCCGCTGCCTTTAGCGAGTATCTATTTTCAATCAAAATGATAATATTCTACACCGTAAAACCCTTTAATATAGACGGGACCACAGACGTTTGAAGAACTTTCAACCAGAATCCTGTATTTGTGATACGGATCAATTGATTTTTTATCCTGGGCACTGAGGTTTAGCCAGCTGCCGCTGTAGTTTTTAGAACTTAATGTATAAAAATTTCCGTTCAGCGCCATCCGCTGGAGTTTCATGCTTAAACCGCACGAAGAGTTGTTCATTATGGTGAACTTATAGCCTAAAAAATAATCGTCGGCAGCTACAGTCCCCGGATTTTCAATATGAAACTCTTTTGCGTTTCCCTCCAAAGTGAAGCTTGTTTTTGATCCGAATTCAGTGGTAGCCGCTTTAGCTGAGTGTATTCCGCTAAAACATAATAAAAAAACAGCAATACATATCCAGTATTTTTTCATTTGCATCCCCCTTTTTACATATTTTAACTTGTGAATCCTGTGATGTCTATTCACATTTTACTTTATAACCACTATATACCAGTTTAAAAATTTGCGGATTGCTTACAATGAAGACTAAACGAAATAACGAAGGTGGTTCAAATGAAACACGTAATTGCTTTCGCTTCTAAAACGGCGCTCACACTTGCTTTACTGTACATTGTTCTGGATCTTATGTACCAAGTAACCTTTTTAAACGTTCTGTTTATTACAGTGATCTTAAGTTTAATCACTTATTTTGCGGGTGATTGCATGATTCTGCCGAGAACAAGCAATTTCACAGCCATTGCAGCTGATTTCGGAATTTCATTCATTATATTATGGATATTCCTGATGAACATTGGCGGGTTTAATGTCTCTCCTGCCGCGGCATCGGTTATCTCTGCACTTTGCATTTCTGTTTTTGAGGCATTTTTTCACCGGTATTTGCAGCAATATGTACTTCCCGAAGATTATCAGGACACAACAGAGACGGATAGCACGCTATGGAGCTATCAAACCGAGGCGTCTGAAGAATTAGTGCCGGAAAAAGACCCTCAGGAAAAAACATAAAAAGGAGGCAATCGCCTCCTTCTCTTTTT
Source organism: Bacillus sp. JK74 (assembly GCF_053663395.1). Classification (NCBI taxonomy): domain Bacteria; kingdom Bacillati; phylum Bacillota; class Bacilli; order Caryophanales; family Bacillaceae; genus Bacillus; species Bacillus sp. JK74. The sequence goes on from NZ_JBSJQB010000002.1 coordinate 112,293, forward strand.
ACTTTTGCTTCTGATCGTCCAGCGGCAGCTGCAGCAGTGAGTCTGTGCCTGTCGCTTTCGGCGTTTTTCCGTCCCATTTTTCAATCCATTTATATTTGATCATTTCATCGGACATTGATTTCTTTATGATTTCGTTATAGTCAGCGATCCCTTCCGCTTCAATTTTTTTCTTTTTCGCTTCGGCTTCGGCTATTTTAATTTCAGTTTGTGTCCGTTCAAGTTCCTGTGAAGACTTCACCCTTGCATCGATGGCTTCCTGTGTGGCTTTATCCGGCTTTGGTACGCCAAGCGTCAGATCATCAATTAAAAATCCAAGACTCTTCATATCATCAGCAAATCTCTTTTGAACATCGGCAGCGGCTTCTGCAGATTTTTGCCCGTATGTGTCAATAACCGAGTATTTGCTGATTGATTTTCGCGCCGCATCCCACAGCCTTGTTTTTAAATATGTATTTTCGATCGTTTCCACATCTACCGCCCCGAATTTGTTAAACAGATCGACTACTTTATCAGGCTGCACGACATAGTTGTAAGCGATATCCATTTCAATATTTTTACCGTCAGAGGTTGCCACTTTTATATTTTCATTATTCACTGTCTGCATACGCACCGGGTATTCCGTCACTTTATTAAATAATCCGACTAAGTGCCAGCCTTGGTCCAATGTGTCGGATTTTACCCCGCCATTCGGTGAGTATACAACCCCGACATAACCGTTCGGTATTTTTTCAATGAATAGTGACGCTGTGACGCCCGCAATTAAAAGGGCTGCACCTATAATCACACCGCCGAGAATTTTTTTTGTGTTTCCGCGCTTATTTTCGCTCATGCTGATCTTCTTCCTCCCATGACTTTTTTAATTTTTTGGCTCCGCTTCCCACTTGTTTAAAGATTGGACTAAGCATCAGCCATAAACCGAATCCGATGATGACAAGAAGAATGATAGACCCGATCATCACTTTCATTTGCCCACCTCTTTTCTTTCATCCTGTCAATTATGTATACGATCTTAAGAACTTAAAGTTTCATAAATTTCAAAAGAAAAAGCCCCGCCGACAAAATAGGCGTGCTTATTAATAATTGTCACTGATAAAATCAGAAATCGTTTTTGTGAATTGATAAAAGGTCTTATTTTGTGTGGATGCTCTGCTTTTCAGCGTAAAAGTGTCAAATAGTGATGTTCTGAAGCCGGTGCTCATTTCGATTTGGATACTCAATCCGGATGAAGATTGATTGGCAAGGTTGTTCGGACTGACGCCTGCATATTTATCATTTGTGCCAAGAAGAACGGCTGGATACCCGTGCCGTTTCAGCACATCGGTCAAAAGTTCGGCCCGTTCTCTGTCTGTACCGCCGATTTTTATCTTTTTATCATCACTGCCGTAACCGTGCAATGAAATGACATTAGAGTGCTCTTTCACCATTTGCACGGCCTTAGGTTCATCGAAATGCGAACTTGTCAAATGCAGAGCCGCATTACCGGCTGATTTTAACCCTTCAAATAAATATAAACTCCGGTTTTCGGCAATTTCTCTGGCTAACTCACTGGTCCCCGGCTCTATGCCTCCGCCGTGTATAGCTAATATGAGGACAGAAGGGTTATGCTCCCGCGTTGAAATGGAAAAATCGGAAGGATCTTCATTCAGCTTTAATTCCTCGAAACTGCCGTAAATATCTGAAGCGGCATCAGCCCGAAAGAACGGCAGAAGCAAAAACGGTAAAATTAAAACTAAAATTCCTTTTTTGGTTATTGATGGCATTTGTATGTTTATGTTACAATACAAATGCTTCAGCCTTTGAAGCGAACGGCAGAACAGGGTGACTTTGGACGGTTTCTTCTGCTCTGCCTCTTTGCCAGCTGCTTTACGGTCTACTCTTCTAACCCTTTTTTCCATAACATCATCCTTTCTTTTGTTTACACTTTTGTCACAATATTATATACGTTGGACAAAACCTCCGTTCATCTTGAAGAATAAAAACATCAAAACAACCTCTATCCTTTAACCTAAGAAAGTCTTTCTGTTCAAAGAGACGGAAAGCTTAAATGATAAAAATGAAACCCTTCTCCTTAGTTTTGTTTGATTTCCCAATTTAAGAATCCCCGAAACAAATTGAATGTAACTGTTGTTTCCATAAAAAAAAGACTGCTGTTAAGCAGTCTTTTTTTCGTTTTATTTCGTGCCTGTTGATCCCAGTCCGCCCCGGTCATTGTTTCCGAGCTTGTCTACTTCGATCAGCTCCACTTCAGGCATTTTCTTCATGATTCTGAATTGGCAGATCCGCTCCCCCTTGGAAATGTCGGTATCCCGAAGCGCGAATGCAGGAAAAAACCAGAAGTCATTGTCGCCTTTATATGATTCATCAATGACTCCCATTGAATTTGTCTGAATGATACCGAAATGCTTATATGTACTTGAACGCGGAACGACATGCGCCTCGTATCCTTCCGGCAGTTCCATCGCAACTCCAAGCGGGATAAGTTTGAATTCACCTTTTTTGATTGTTATATCTTCAGCTGCCCGCAGGTCAATCCAATCGCCCTGTTCAATTTTACTGATTCTCGTTTGCGTATCATCTGAATATTTAATTTTGATTTGTAAAGTCATGTTCGCTGCTCCTTTTGCTTCCCTATTTCAGTCGTATTGATGACCAATCCGTGCCCCATTATACCATTTAACTGATAAGAATGCTGATTTTGGTGTATATGCAGCCGAAGAGGAAGCACGGCGAAGACAATGAGAATAAACCTAAAATGAGGACCCCTCCTATCAGTTTTTCCCTCCATTTTCACATGACAGCTTCAATTACAATAATGCAAAGCTTTATATCCTTCTTTCAACAGAGCTTTTTTAAAATTTCACCTTGGTTTCAAAAGGAATTTCGTTCTGAATAAAGAATTTGAAGAATAAGCGCTTAAAGGGCGCGCGATTCTTTTCTGTCCCCTGCCTCAGGCGCTTATATCAAAAGAAAGAGGTGTCTTTAGAATGGTTCAATTTAAAAACTTTCCTGATCCGTCTTTAAACGCCCCACTGCAGTCTCGCCCTGCACAGCCCTCTGAATTGGAGCATCTCAAAGCAAGGATGCAGAATTTTATTAAGCATTCCGCAACGGATGATAATCTTGAGGTCGCAGATGCCCGGGTGACGGCGGAAGGAATGGTCACCTCACTTTTAAAAGAACGGCTTGATACAGAATACGAAATGCTTATGAATAAAATCACCCGGGAAGTGAATGTGGAGGATTACGGAGCGGTCCCTGACGGCCGGGACAATACGGAAGCCTTTCGGAGAGCGATCGGGAACGGCCGGGTCAAAGTAAATGTTCCCGCAGGAGAATTTTTGGTTCAAGGGATAAAACTCCCCTCCTGGACTACCATTTCCGGTGAGGGACAAGGGATTACCGTGCTTAAGCTTCATGAGGACACTCCCGCATACGAATGGGTCATTACTAACGATGATTACGAAAATGGAAACCGTAATATTTTTGTCCAGAACATGACTTTAGACTGGAATCCTGATCGTCAATGCGGAGTCAGGAACCCCGGAGGACAGTTTTCCAGCTGTTTAACGTTTGCTAATGTGCAATACGGCTGGATTAAGAATGTTGAAACGGTTAACGCGGGTCTTCATGGTATAGATATTACATCTCCGACTTACGATCATTTGCCTGAAACAGAATGGACGAAAGATGGCTGCCGTTATATATGGATTGATAACTGTGTGGCATACGGCGCCGGAGACGACGGCATAACCACCCATTACAGCGAATATATTTTCATTTCCAACTGCCATTCCGGAAACCCCCGCGGCACAGAGCATGCTGAGGGCAGCGCAAACTCGAACGGCATTGAAATTGACGACGGCTCTAAACATGTGTGGCTTTTAAATAACTATACGAGCGGAAATATCCGCGGGATTGAGGTAAAGGCGCACAGCCTGTGGCCGGCTTCTCAAAATGTTCATATTATCGGTCATGTTTCGTATCGTGATGTACGTTCATTTGATATTCGTCATATCGGCCATCATCAGGCCTCAGACCCCGAAAGCACGACGGCTTATGATGTTACTTTAACCGATTGCACCGCGATTGAACCGGTATTCAATGCTCTCTATGACGGTGTGACCCCGAGGGCGCTGGTCATCTCTGCCTATAAAAACGTTAATGTAAACGGATTCACAGCTATTGGTGATCCCTCATACGACTATGGCGGGAATCCAGTCGTGGCTCTTCAATACCGCAGTCAAAATATTACGATCAACGGCATTAAAATACGCGGCTTTACACAAGCCGGGGTTGACATCAATATATCCGGCGGATCTAATAAAACCGATTATGTTAAAATTTTAAATTTTGATATATACAAGTCTTCTCCTAAAGGCATCTCAATCGGCGGAGGCCAATATAACGTAAATATTATGAACGGTACAATGATCGGAGACGGCGGTTCCGTCGGAATTACGTCCCCTAACAGTCAGGCTGTCATTCTCGGGGTGCAAGCGGAAGGTTACAGCGCGGCCGCATCTATAAAAGGACAGACTTATGAGCAGATCCCCGTCAATTTAAAGGGAGGCGCACAGCTCGCGACCAGCTCCGGTTTTGCATTCAACCCGACAAGCGCCGTTATTGCGGGAACAGGCGATATTACGGCTAGGGGTGACAGAAATGCGATCATCAGCTCTTCCGGAGGTTCAAGTTCTGAAGGTTCAAGGGCATTTATCGCCGCTTCAAACAATGTCCATATTACAGGCGGCAAAGTCTCCAGAACGATTCTGTCATCAGAAAGCATTACATTGGAAGAACCATACACGGTTGCCGGAGGGCATCAGTCCATCAAATGGAAACTGGATTCAGCGGGCGGCCACGGTACGTTCGCCGGAGCTGTCACCTCTTCCCTGTCAGGGTACGGAGAATATTTTGAAAGTGTAACCGGCCAGACGATTCCCGCCGGGACGATCGTCACAGTGAAAGGCGAAAAAATTGAACCGGCTCACGTCGGAGATTATATGCTCGGCGTCATTTCAGAAACAGCCGCTTTTATCTCAGGAGCCGCAAGCTTCGGATGGCAAAGCCGCTTTTTGACAAATGAGTTCGGCGGTTTCATATACGAAAATGTGACTGACGAAGAAACAGGAGAAACGGTACGCGTACCGAAACAAAACCCGGACTGCAGTCCGGCTCTTGAAGCTGACTATGAAGCACGCGCGGCCAGAGACGAATGGCATATTGTCGGACTCAACGGCCGGCATTACGTACGGGTCGACAGTACGGTCAGCCCGGGAGATTATATCACGGCTCATAACGGAATCGGGACTAAAGCCGCGGAAGGCTGGAAGGTATTGAAACTGACGGCCTTATACAGTGCTGAAAAAGGGTACGGCATTGCAATTGCGGTTATCAAATAGGGTCTCAATATCAGGATCATCTCCTCTCTTTTCTATCGGGCGGGTATGATCCTGTTTTTTATACCGAATGAGATGCCTCTTTTTCAGCATACCGTTTCATTTGTCCAAGCCATCCATGCTTTCTGTCATAGAATACTACCGTCAGATGAAAAAAGGAGGAATATGAGTATGGATATGGATATGGGTATGAACGGACATTATGATCACCAGCCAAAGCAGCCTAAACAAAAGAAGAAACAAGATAAAAAGCATCTTGATTATGATTACATCGTTGTTTATAAAAGAAAATGCAAAAAATGTAAAAAATGCTGCTGACTTGACATATCAACACTTTTTACACCCGGTAAACCCCGGGTGTTTTTCTTATTATGGCGTTTCTCCGGGCTTTTTTTACCCAAAATCCGGTCATCCTATCACAATACATAAAAAGACTCTATTATTTTCTTCCCTTTTCGCCTAATGAAAAGTATTTCATTTACAGAAAACAACACAAATAGAATGACATGACTTTTGAGAAAATCTACTCTTTGCTTGGTCAATTTCTCTGCGATACCATGAATTTGCAACAATTTTTAAAAATTTCCTCAGGAGGTCATAGACATGAAAATCGCCAGAACAATAGTCGGATCATGCTTAGCTTTATCTCTAACAATTCCTTTCACAGCCAGTGCCTCAGCAGCCAGTCAGTCTGAACATGCAAACGCGTCTCACGTTTCACCCGTTGCAAATCCGTTAGAAAGTAAATTACCCCAAACAGCAGGCCAAAACGTAAAAGCAGCAGGTGTTGATGCCGGGCTGAACGTAAACGTAGATGTTCTCGGAATTTCAGATCGCATTGCTGAAGCGGTTAAGTCAGATCAAAACCGAACCGGCTGGGTAAAAAATGTCATGGAAACAACATTTTACGCATCAGGACAGAAGTACAACGTCATGGTGTTCAATTTAAATCAAGAATATGAAGACCGCTTTAACGGCGTTCAATTTTACGGATCAGCCGTTTATGACGGCATTACTTACGGAATCTGGGTCTTCGAAGACGGTTCCTTTGATAACAAAGGAGACGGGGGCTGGATCAATTGGGCATTCAGAGGATGGTTCGATCGTGATAATCAGCATATTGAATTCCACAGACCTTAATACAGAGAAAACTTGCGGCAGCGCCCGCAAGTTTTTATTTTAATAACGGGATACTGCACATTTTTCACCGTTATAACGACTATACTTGAAGTGCGGGCTCCGATCGCAGCCCCGGTAAGTCTTTCAAAGTGAGGGTATGCCATGTCAAAGTCTTTAAAAATAATGTTGTGGAGCATATTGGTGTTCATCATCTTGTTAGTGATGATCGGAATCGTTTCTTACAATCAAACTCCGTCTGCAGAAAGCACAGCAAAAAGAATGCTTTACAGCGTCTAATCAATTTTAAGCCTTCATCGGCTTTTTTTATTTACCGCAGAACACTTGAAGTTCTTCTATTTAGATCGTTAACGTTCCCATTCTGAATGGAGTATACGCGTATATTATCAGGCAGTCCGTTTTGATACATGGTTCCGATTATGCCCTTCGCATCTTTTTTCTCTATTCCTCATCACATTCCCTCTTTTCATGCTACTGCTCTTGAAACCAACCAATCATTTCTTCAGCCTGTTCCGTTGAATCAAAAGGGTCCAATCCTAATAGCGTGTTACATTTTCATTTTTAAAAAAACAAGCCAACTGCGCATCCTCTTCGCAACTGCTCAATATATGAGCCTACGTTTCTATTACAGGAAGCAGTACGATTCCTGCTTTTACTCATTTTAACGGATGGCCATGTGGAGGAAATATAGACTAAAAAACCTTTTTTCAAAAAGTAGACTAGCATCCCTATCAAACTTTTCATTTCGGCATAGTATGTATTAATCCTCTTTAGGAGGTGAGATTATATGGGATTCTCAGGTGGTTATGGTAGCTCCTTTGCGTTAATCGTGGTGCTATTCATTTTATTAATCATCGTTGGGGCTTCTTTCCTCGGCGGTTATTAAGAATCCTCTTACCTCCGCATCCATGTCAGCAGCACCTCCATGATCGTACGGCGCCATAAATGAAATGTTTATGGCGCTCTGCTGTTTTTCCCCTTTTCATTCACACATTAAAACTAAAAAGATCGGCCGATGAATCAACATGCAGCCGATCAGTAATTCATAGATTATTGTGTAAGATTTACATCGATGACGTTATAGAAGGCATTGGAAGTATCCGCAACGTCCCATACCCCCAAAATGACATGATACCCGCTTCGATCAGTCGGCACAAAAATCTTATGAGTCAGATTCGTATCTGCCTTGGAACCGTCGTGGTTTACCGTTCCGATTAATTCAAATTCATCTCTTGACAAAGGTTTATTCGGATTCCAGTTTTTCTTGGTGATATAATAGTGCCACTTTGATGTCGCATGAGGAGCCGTGTAGTACCAAGTAAAGGTGTTAAAACCGCCGCGGATGTTTTGTTTTACCCAATAATCTGCAGTCTGCTTGTCTAAACCGAAGTCAATTTGTCCCGATCCCCCATTTGCAGACGCAATTCTTCCATCCGGCGGACCTGCAGCCGGAAATCCTTTCGGCCCTTCTACAGACTGAGGATTATCAATGACGGAGCCATATTTCTGCGCAGCGGCCGTCCAGCCCAATGTTTGTTTCTCTAAAGCTCCCATGTACGCTCTGCTGACGGGCTCTTTTATATACCCGTGCGCAGATGCATCACTTGAATAGAAAGCGCCTCCAATCCCAAGAGTAACAGTTAAAACTGCAGCTTTGACTAAACCCTTCATTACTGCATCATCCTCCCTCTTTTGTTAATAAAAACCTTTCGGTATATACACTTCACGATAGAGGATGAAATGACCTTCCTTTTCTTGATAGGAAAAAGCAATGAGGTTCGCGCTTTCCCCTTTGTTTTTTATAATCATAAAGAAAAAGCCGAGCCGATTCTGTTGTCGAATCCGCGATTGCCAAAAACCGGCCCGCCCCTTTTGCTCAGAACTTCATTCGCTGGATTTGCCGGTTTCTTTTCGGATAACCGGTGCTACTTCCGTTGCTAATCGTTCGATGTTTTCCGCGGCTTTTTTAAACGGCATACCTCCTATATCGATTTGCGCGAGAAATCGCTGATGCCCGAACAACTCATATTGATGCATGATTTTTTCAATGATCTGCTGTGAACTTCCCACAAATAAAGCTGTTTCTTTTCCGGACGCCCGCTCAAAATCTTCCTTCGTTAAAGGCTCATCGATCCCGTGATATGAATGAACGTGAGACCAGTAATTTGAATGATACGGGTAAAATTCTTGTATTGCCTGTTCATTCGTTTTTGAAATGAACATATGTCCGGTTACGGCAACCTTCACATTTTCCGGAGGATGACCGGCTTTAAAAGCCGCTTCTCGGTATTTGTCAACAAGCGGCTTAGATGACATCGGATCACCGCTCAGTACAGCTAATGCCAAACCCGCACCTGCACGCCCGGCTCGTTCTGCGCTTTCCGGAGTCCCCGAAACACCTAACCATAGCGGAATGCTTCCGCGAAAAGGCCGAGGAGAAATTTCTGCCTCGCGCAGCGGCGGTCGGTAACGTCCTTTCCAGGTAACCGATTCTTCCCCGGAATTTAGTTTTAAAAAAAGGTTAATGTGTTCTTCAAACAGTTCTTTATAATGGCCTACGTCATAACCGAAAAGAGGAAACGAGTCTAAAAATGCGCCCCGTCCCGCAATGATTTCCGCCCGGCCGTCTGAAATCAAATCAAGCGTTGCAAAATCCTCAAATAAACGGACGGGATCTGCGGTGGATAATACAGTCGTGGCACTGGTCAGCTTAATATTTTCAGTGATCTGTGAAATCGCTGATAAGATGGCCGGCGGCGAAGATACCGCATAATCAAGACGATGATGCTCGCCTACACCGAATACATCAAGCCCTGCGTCGTCAGCCAGTTTCGCCAGCTTTATCAATTCATCTATCCGCTGCTTTGCGCTGACTGTTTTCCCTGTCAGAGGATCGGGATATAATTCTGCAAATGAATAAATTCCAATTTCCATACAATCACGGTGTTCAGCCCTCACATTTCTCTCCTCCTGCACTGTGTAAAAAAGCTTTTATGTTATTCTATTCAGCCGTTTTATAAATAGGAATTCATTCAAAATAAATACAGAAGCTTAACATGCAGAAGGCCGGTATAAGAGGAAAAAAAGTTTCCGGCGCCCTTCAATTCTGCCCATTATACTCATGCAGCCGTACTAGGCAAGAACAAAGCCGGCACAAGCGGATTCGAATTCATGTGTTCGTTTTCAGTCCAATTCAATCCAATCGTGATATTGATCATAAAGCTTTCGTATTCTTCCGGCATCAAGAGCGATGACTTCACACCCTCTGTCATCATACAGAAAGAAAATAATATCTTTTGTCATATTCACAAAGAAAACATCGGGATACCCAACGGAACAGCCCCCGAACCTTGGCTTCAGCGGAAAATCTTCGTGGACGGCTGCCTTAAGTAATTGGGGAATACGCAGATCTTTCCGTTTACATAATAAAGAAAACTGCTGCATTTCATATTCTTCTGCATCATCTTCTTCAAACGGACAGGGGCAGGTCTTCACCTGAATCCGATATAAATCATCCTTACACTTCAGAAACGGCTGATAAACCTTTAATTTTCTCGCGTGATTACCTTGAGTTTTATGCTTATATACGTTGGCAACAAGGAACATGTCATCACTATGTTCAAACAGCTCATTGAAAAGTGCGGCGGTTTGATGATGAACAAGCTGAAAATACTCAATATTCAAAGCACCGCTTTCATTAAATTGATACATATTGCCGCCCAGAGAAAAATGAATTCCCACGTCCCATTGATGATAAATGCCGGACACTAATTTTAAAGTCGGAAACCTTTCCTTCAGATAATCATTTATTTTCATTCAAACATCTCACTTTCCGTTTCCCGCTCCAGAGACAGAAGAAGCCGAAAACATTCCGCTTATTTCTTTTTCACCCTTGTAATATTATTCCGATTGGAATACAATGAAATAGAACACTGTGAACCCCATTGATCAGGGTGGATGCTGGTCACATTCATCCTGATCCTTTCTTTTACACAAGATCGCACCAACTTTGAACCCCTCCGTTTCCAACCTTATTCATTGATGTTACATATATTTCAATGGTATTATTTTCTTATACATAAGCATCAAGAGGTGTCAGCTTTGAACAGCATCAGAAGATGAAGAGAATATTTCCGGTCTCACCGTAAAATAGGTTGCCTCTGACCTGCTTTTCACATTTTGATTATCAACCACTTTTCCATCCTCAAGCGCTTCTTTAAATGCATCAAAATGAATTGAACATTGCTGATTCGATTACTTCCCGCTCCTTCTGTCGTTAAACTGCAAAATGTCCATCACAATCATCCTCTCTCTAATTTTACAACATTGCTATAATGATTTTCATGTTTTTCCCAACCTTCAGGCTGAATCTTTTTGATCGTTACTAGGTAACCTAATGAAGTATTTAACTTAAATACAAAAAAACCTGCTTTCAGCAGGGTTTTTTCGGTAAAGGAGAGGTTATTTCCCCACAAATTCTATTAACTATGTTTTTGTTTTAACCATTCTTTCTTTAGCAATGCGTATTGGTAAGTGTTTTCATATTTAGGTGTTCCATCCTCGTGGGCAGTAAATGAAATAAACTCAAGAAAATAACCTTCTTTACGCATTCCTAATCTCTCACATAGTTTTTGTGACCTGCAGTTATCATCTTCAACATATGCATAAAGCCTTCTTGCTTCTTTTTGCATAAAGAGATACTCAAAGAAAGCCTTCGCACTTTCACTTGCGTATCCCATCCCTTCAAAACGGGCATTAAAATTCCAACAAACGGAATAGGTATCTGGCTCTTCTTTTAAATAAAATAGTTCTCCGACTAGATCATTACTGTCTTTTAAACAAACTGCAATATAAGAGTCATCTCGGCTTCTTTTTTGAACGTTTACGGCAGCTTCTTCTAACGTAGATATTCTGTCATCAAGAAAGCAATTCACTCTCGGATGTGCCGAATATTCCAACAGACCTTGCGCATCTTTCTCGGTAAAATTTCTTAAAATTAAGCGATGGGTTTCAATTTTTTGCATTTGCAGTCTCCTGTTTCATTGTTATCGACCTTTGAAAAGAACTTCTTCGTTTGTTGAAGAACTTATCACAATCTATTTTTACTATAATGATGGGTGTTATCATCTTTGTCAAAAACAATAATCATTCATTTGCCGCCCGCAATGTAAAGTACTGAACAATTTTCCTGAAAAACCCTCAGTATCGAATATAGAAACGAGCAATAGTAATAAAACAAAGTTAAGCCATTAAAAGCTTATTCAGTATTTTTTCAAACTTATTTACGCTCATCATCTCATGAGTGAGAAATGTCCCATTATAAAACACGCTGAAAGTCGTCCAAACTGCCGGGGATTTTTGCGCCATATCTTTTGACGTTATTCTCAGGGCCTGAAAATGAAGCCCTTTCTTTTCAGTCAGTTCCTTTAAATCCTTTAACACTCCGACTGCAAATGGGCATTGAGCTGTATAAAATATTATGATTCCCTCATCATTAACGGAATTACTTTTCACCTGTTTTTTAAATACAGGAGGATGTGCATGTTCCTTCCACGTCAGTGACACCAACTGAAAATAGGGTTCTGCTTCATCTTGCACAGCAAATCCCATATGCTCGAAGAAATGCTTATCACTTAAATAAGGGAGTTTTTTCTTCCCCACTATATGAAATATCCCATCCATACCGCGGGATTTTGCATCTGACACACATTTTTCTAACAAGTGTTTCGCATGTCCGTTATTCTTATATTTACCTGAGACCCAAAGGCAATTAATAAACATAAAATTAGGTGCGCTTACCGGGACCCACGCTTCTTCTGCAGGTAAATATTCAATAAAAATTTTGGCCCGTTCGTTTAGGCGGTAGAACACCAAGCCATCACTCATCCGATCTTTGAGCCAGCTCTTCTTTTCATTTACCGCATCCTCATATTGTTTCGTACCTAACGCACAGCAAATATGATTGTCATCAATATTGTCCCTAGTCAACTCAATGTATTCAATTTTCCTCACCCGCTTTCTTTTGGGAACATCAGCTTTACTTCCGGTGAACATTGTAATTTCTCAGAAATATAGAGTCCCAGTACCAATATATGAACGCAGCAGCAATGCTCATTATGTAATAAATGAAACTTCTGAAAACCGTGAAATCAATTGACGGATTACCTATGTGCCAGAACAAGAACACAGCTAAAAAAGCGACTGCGGTATAAATGAAAAGATGAATCAAACTAAACTTTTTAGGCTTCTTTCTTAGCCATAGTTGCACAGGAACAGCAAACAAAAAGTAAGTAATGAATGCGTAAAAAGCAATGATAACTACAGTAACCAATGCAATTGGCACAAAACCCGAGTATACAAACATATATAGCCCGAAAATCAAACCATACGACAAACTTGAAAAAGCCAACGTGTAAATATACTTTCGACTTTTGCTCCAAGACGCCGCTCCCATAATTTCACCTGCTTTTTATAAAAATACATTTTCCATTTTTTTATTTTTAAAATCAGTATATATCCATCACTTTAAAAGATCTATGTTTTTTTGGCATATCATCAATTCGCTATCTTAATATCCAGAAATTTTATTGCCATTAAAAAAGATCGCTCACCAATCTGCATCCGGCTCATCGTGTTCGAATCCGTGAAATCCACACGTCTCCGCAGCCTGCTTCTTTTGTAATCAATAAGTAATGATTTCTGTTTGCATCACCATTCACCTTATCAGCCGAGCTCAAGTTCAAATGATTACCCGTGAAATTCTTTTCACTAAAGGTAAAATCATATCCTGCCAGTGTAATTCTCTGCAGTGCAAGTCAAATATCTATAGAAAGATTATGACCACAAAAGCAAAGCATTCTGTGCATTTGGAGACAAACCCCCATTTAAACACCATTCGGATGACAAATCATCCATAGAATCCTCCCTTCATAGCTCCCTCAATTTTTGTAGAGACACTTGCCTGCAAAAATGTAAGGGTTTTCAAAATAAGAGCAGTATGCTAAATTGTAAGATAAGTAAAAATTTTCTGCTAATATTTGAAAGGGGTGTATGATTTGAAAGCTGTAGTAGCAACAAAAGACAAAAGTATAGCGATCGTACAAAAAGAATTACGTCCTTTGCGACATGGTGAAGCCAAAGTTAAGATGGAATACTGCGGTGTATGTCATACTGACTTGCATGTTAAAAATGCTGATTTCGGGGATGTTACCGGCGTCACTTTAGGTCATGAGGGAATAGGCATTGTGACTGAGATTGGTGAAGGCGTAACAAGCCTGAAAAAGGGCGACCGCGTCTCTATTGCCTGGATGTTTGAAAGCTGCGGCCGCTGCGAATATTGCTTAACAGGCCGTGAAACCTTGTGCCGTGATGTAAAAAATGCCGGCTATACAGTTGACGGCGCAATGGCTGAAGAAGCAATCGTAGCGGTCGATTATGCAATAAAGGTGCCGGAAAATTTGGATCCTGCAGCAGCAAGCAGCATTACTTGTGCAGGTGTAACAACTTATAAAGCGGTTAAAGTCAGTGAAATTAAACCAGGTCAATGGATCGGTGTATTTGGAGTCGGTGGTTTAGGCAACCTGGCTGTTCAATATGCAAAAAACGTCTTTAACGCTAAAGTGATTGCTTTCGACATTAGCGATGAAAAATTGAATTTTGCTAAGAGCTTAGGCGCTGATGCGGTTGTAAACAGTTTAAACGAAGACCCCGTCGCTAAAGCAAAAGAAGTGACTAACGATTTAGGGCTTGATGCAGTGGTCATCACGGCTGTCTCTAAAACCCCTTTCAATCAAGCGATTGATGTTGTAAAAGCAGGAGCTCGCGTAGTCGCCGTCGGTTTACCGGTGGACAAAATGGATTTAGATATTCCCCGTCTCGTGTTAGATGGAATTCAGGTAGTAGGTTCATTAGTGGGTACCAGAGAAGACCTGAAGGAAGCTTTTCAATTTGCTGCGGACGGTAAAGTTGTACCTAAAGTGACAAAACGCCCGATCGAAGATGTGAATGATATTTTTGAAGAAATGGAGCAAGGTAAAGTGACCGGCCGCATGGTTATCGATTTTACTTCCTAATCATTAAGGCTGCCGGGAATGATACGGCAGCCTTTAATCTCTATTCTTGCTCTGCGCCCCACCCAGACTGAATGAGACTTTGTCATTTAGTTCAGAAAAGAAGCTCTACAGACCATTCAGCGGTTATTCATTTTGCAAGTACTCTCTGAACTAACCCTGATACCAATATAATGCAAGGTCATTCATTGCCGAAGCGTAGCCCTGCTGTCTTAACATAGTTGTTATGCTGCCCCGATGATAAGTTCCGTGATTGGCAACATGGAATAAAATTTCTGAGTAAGCAGTTTCTCTGTAACCTAACCAAGGATTATTTAAGTTCATTTTTTGTTCTAAATCTGTTTGGCTATTCATCCATTCTTCAAACTGTGAAGCCAGTTCTTCATAAGACGCCGCAAATTCATCTGCAGAATATAAATGAGCTCTTTCCGCATAAGCCACAGAACCTTCCAATGCTTCCTGCATGTCTATTCCTTTAAGCACTTGCAGCCACATAACATCCACCGCGCAGATGTGACTGAACGTTTGAGCAATTGTAGGATATGAACTGTGAACCTCTTCATAAAGGACATTACTTGGTAATTCCTTTATTCTTTCTAATAACGCTTTATTCGCCCACACATGATACTGATACATATTTTTCGCATGGTTCATTTAACATCTCTCCTTTAAAGTTGATACTTGTGATTATAAAAAAAGATATATGACAGCAGATTGTCATACATCTTTATAAATTTTCATTATTTTTTCGGCTTCATCCATTAAAATTGATTGCAGTTCCAGCGGTTTTATAATTTTAGCGCCACTGCCAAAGCTCAAAAGAATTGATTTAAGCCATCCGGCATGCTGAGGCCGATACACAGAGATTGTAAACGTCATACTTCCATCTCTGTTCATGACTTTTGAAGCGTTCTGAAATTGATCTAATACTTTAGCTATGGAATTAGGATTAACCCAAATGACTACATCCGCAAACCCTCCTAGGTCGGATTCTGAATAAGATGGTTCATCTTTCACTTTGTGACTGCGCAAAAACTCTTCTTGAGTAAGCGTTATATTCATCATACGTGATACTCTAAATTCTCTATCATCTTGACGTTCTCTGCAGAAGCCATATACATACCAATTACGAAACTTATAATGAAGGTGGATAGGTTCTACTTCACGTGATGTAAATTCATTTTTATTACTGACATAATCAAAGCGTACTGCCTTTTTTTCCTGTATAGCTTTTCGCAGCCGGATTAATGAATTCGGTTCTGTTCTAAGGCTTTCCAAGTTAACATACAAAGTCCCGCTGTTTTCGCTTGTATCCAGAGATTTTAATCTATCTATCGTGTGTTCAACTTCTTTATCTTCAAAAACACTCGACAAACTGCTTAATACTGTAATTAAATTCAATACATCATGAGAACCGATTAAACTTTTATCAAATTTGTATCCTCTCATTATCCCAAAACCGCCGTTAGCCCCTTGGTATGAAACGACTGGTATTCCAGCTGCACAAATCGCTTCGATGTCTCTATAAATTGTCCGCGTTGATACTTGAAATTCATCAGCTAAACTGGAAGCAGATAAAATTTCATTATGTAAGAGCTTGAAAATGATTGATAACAAACGTTCTAATTTCAATTCTCAATTCCTTTCCTTATTAGGGTTGGAAGTGCTCTTTTTACTCTGACACATTTATGCCGTTCACCTCCTGTCACTTCAAGATACCACGCAGAAAGCTTAATTTTTCCACCCAACCGCATAATACGCGAATTACCATATACTTTGTGACCCTGATAAACCCTTCTATCGCTTCATCTGATATTCAATAAAACGCCTGTTCTCTTCACTGAGTAATTTGAGGCTCAATTTAATCTACATAATAGTTCACTGAATCTCTCAACAATTTTAGATAAAAATCTTCTTTTTATAGAGATGTTCGTTCTATCGACATCCTTATGATAAATATGGTAAAATTCTTAAAAACAAGGGAGTGTTGTTACATATGAGTCTTATCATTTTAGCATCCACGCTTTTATGGGGTGCAGTGATCCACGAGCTAAACAAACCTTCAAAAAAGCAAAGTAAACGAAAAATGATCCCTTTGGTATCCCTCAGTTCTTTATCTACTTTAATCATCACAATTTCGCTTTTTTCTAATTTAATTGGTTGATATTTGTTATGAGGAAACCCGCCAGAGGTTCCTCATAACACTAAAAACCTACTCACTGCACTTTTTACAGCAGACCTTATCAGAGTGTTTGCTTAACACTTTGTCCATTCTCCCCACAGGCATCTTCTTCTCACTCGGAAGTGTAAGATAAGCTGTTATCTCATCCCCTGATTTTAATGTTTTTCCGCAGATAGAGCATTTTAACTCAGTATTAAAGAAATTTTTTAATCCCATTCAGAAGCCTCCTTATTTACCTTTATAAAGTAATACGTTAAAGCTTTATAAAAGTTTCAGGTTAAAGAAATACTCCTTGCTTGGGAATATACTTCGTTTCAGTTGATCCGCAGCCGCCCCGGTCATCGTTATACCTCACTCAATCAGGCAGCTTCTTCCTTATATCCTCTACGACATTAAATGCGGGGAAAACGTTCATTCAAGAATTCAGCGTTAACCAAAAAGGAGAATACATCCTGAAATATGATAGCGGCACCGGTGATAGTGTCGATGGTTTCTTTAGATCTGTTGAGATCTAAATTCCGTTAGGAAAGTCGGCAGTTTTGCCGGACTTTCTTTTACAATCATTCTGCAGGAATAAAGGTAAAGTGTCGAATAAACATATGACCGTTTTGAAACGGAAACTTTATCGGCATCACAAACCCTCAAGCAGCCTCCTTGTATCGTACCTTGCGTCCCTTTGTGATTTGTTTTGATTTGTCGTATACTGCGCTTGCCCGGGAAATGATGAATATTTTCGTTAACTATGATTTCCCTGTACCTCTTCGTATGTGGCTCTGCATGATGAAGTAACGTCATGGCTCACCACTTTCATACACAGTTTTATTGCATGTTGAGCCATATCCCCTCTTTAAACAGCAAACCGTCCCATCCATTTCTCTCTTTCAGTTAACTTCCCATTATTTCATATTCTTAGAAGCTCTTCATTTTAGACTTAATATCCATTTTTTCTTATTTAGACTTAAATCTATGTCGAAATTTATCATCCGGCATATTATGTACTATCCTAACAACAGGAGGTGGCAATAATATGGGGAACTACGGTGGAAATTACGGTGGAAGTTCTTTCGTATTGATCGTTGTGCTGTTCATTTTGTTAATCATTGTAGGTGCTGCATTCCTTTTCTAGCACATTGACGATTTATATTCGTCTCCCAAACATTGCATCCCTTAGTTCGGACAGACGCCATAAGAAGTTTTATGGCGTTTTTACTTTTAAAAAAAATCATCTAAGATAAACATTTTTTATTTTTACTCTGGTAAGCGGGAGAGTTTCCTCCCCTGCCTGCGCCAATATTGCCGCTATGAAGAATAAGGCGAATCCAATTCGGAATAAAAACTTGTTCATGAACAAAATCCCTAAATAGTTGTTAAAAAACTAAGGCGGTTTTTAATTCATCAGGATTACAGATGTTGTGAACTTAAAAAGGATATTACTCACCTTTATAAAATTGTCATTCGTTAGATTTAGTCACTGAATCTTTTTTGTAAGGGTCCGCCCACAAAATGCGGTGTTCACACATTAAATCATTTTCACATAAAAAAACCGGATTCCTCTTCTAAGAGGTTCCGGCTTTTCTTATTGTTCGGTCTTTGTCAGTTAAAATGCGGGAAATAGCTGGTGACGCGATGCACACACCCGCTATTATAATATTTCAATAGAGCCTTCTGTTCCATGAACGCGGATTCGCTGACCATCTTTTATCAATTGGGTTGCATTTTCAACTCCAACAACTGCAGGTAAGCCGTATTCACGCGCGATAACCGCTCCATGGGTCATCAGTCCGCCAACTTCAGTGACCAGGCCTTTTATGGATACAAACAATGGTGTCCAGCTGGGATCAGTATAGGGGGTAACTAATATATCCCCATCTTCCAAATCGGCATCTTCCATGTTTAAAATAACCCGTGCCCTGCCCTCTATGACTCCCGAGGAAACGGGCAGCCCGGCAATCGCTCCGGCCGGGAGATTTTCTCGTTTGTACTCGCCTGTAACGATTTCACCGTCAGACGTAATAACACGCGGCGGAGATAGTTTTTCATATACTTTGTACTCGCCTTTTCGTGTGCTGATGATTTGGTAATCCAATTTATTTGTGCGTACGACTTCCTGAAGTTCTTCAAAAGTGAGATAGTATATGTCTTCTTTTTCATGAATAACCCCCGCTTTTGCGAGTTGTTCGGCTTCTTTCAGTAAAGCCTGCTTATAAACGAAGTAGCGGCTGATCATGCCGTATTTTGGATATTCTCTGAATCCGCTGAAGTTCCGGATGATTTGGATCATTCGTTTAGTTTCTTTGGCTTTTTGTTCACCGTCCGGTAATTGCTTCAATCGGTCTAATAACTCTTGTTCTTTCTTCAACGCCTCCTGCCGCCCTTGCTCAAATTTCCGCTGGCTGGCATTTGACTCAAAGTTTTTGAGATTATTAAGAATCATAGGGACAAGTGCAATTGGTTTTTCGCTCCATCGAGTTCTTGTGATATCAATTTCTCCGGCACATCGCATTCCGTACTTGTTGAGATAAGCATAGATAGCGTCATGGGTTTCCCGCCCGCCTTCAAACTTCACCAGCCCATCCAAAAAGTGATCATCTTTTACATTCTCTAAATAGGCAATTACTTCTGGATAAGGACGGATCACATCGGCGACGTCCAATAGCGCAAGCCCCATTTCTGAAGTAATATTATGGGGTACAGATTGAGAAAGCGGATCTGCTGCGTTTTTTTCGCCTAACCACTCGTTCATTTTTTCGTTAATCCATGATGAAGCATCCATTGCAGTTCGAATCAATACCGAACTTTTTGGATTAAATAAAATATTCTTTAATTCCTGGATATCTTCCAAAATAAAACGAAATAAATCAGATCCTGATTTCGTCTGGATGTTTTGTTTTAACTCTTCTATCGATGCCTGACTGCTCTTAATCAAATCAGAAACAATTGCCGGATCGTTTTCAGCTTGATCCGGCATATCTGCATTGCCTTTGCCGGGAATCGGCGCCGTTTTATCATGTATCGGCTTAATGAAATCATGCCGCTCTATTATGGTCATAAGTGCGTCTTTTAAGAGCGGATCGTGCTGCCCCATGCCTTTTAAGAAAACTTCTCTGACATTAGGAGATGCCAGTTGATGTGTGACATCAACGAATAGCCTTCCGCCGGCTTTACGCATAGGTGCAGCAGTCGTTAACAGAAAAAAAGACAATCCAAGGGGTTTTATGGGATCCGTCATCATTTGCTGATGACCAACAGAGATATAGACGTGATTTTCTCGATCGTTCGCTTCAGGAACGGGGTATAACGTTGTGATCGGACGACTTTGGACAATATAAAAAGTATCGCGGTCCAAACACCATTCGATATCTTGCGGCTGGCCGAAATGAGCTTCGATCTGTCTCCCGATACGTGCCAGCTGTAAAATTTGTTCATCAGTCAGTGTTTGAATCTTTTGCTGATCAAGAGCGATCTCCTGTGTTTCTGTTCCGCCTTCTTTTCGTTCATAGATAGCCAATTTTTTAGTTTCTATTCTCTTATCGACGATTTGCCCGTCCTGTACTTTATAACAATCGGCAGAGACTAAGCCGGAGACAAGTGCTTCACCAAGTCCAAAACCGGCATCAATGGATAGCAGCTTTCGGTTTCCGGTCATCGGATCAGCGGTAAATAAAATCCCCGAAGCCTGAGGGAACACCACCCTTTGGATGATAACGGATAAATAAACTTGGCTGTGATCAAATCCATTTTGCATACGGTAAATGACCGCGCGATCCGTAAATAGGGACGCCCAACATTTACTGATATGCTGCAAGATCGCATCGACGCCGGTAATATTTAAATAAGTGTCTTGTTGACCGGCAAAAGAGGCATGCGGTAAATCCTCAGCTGTCGCACTGGAACGTACGGCATAGGCATGTTTTTCGCCGAACCGGGAGAGATGGCAAGCGACTGCTTTGACTACATCTGAAGGAATTTCTGCTTCCATAATGGTTTGCCGGATTTTTTTGCTGACTTCACCAATTTGATCCCGATTCTCCGCTTTCAGCATGGTCAGTTGATCCAACAGCGCTTGTAACGTTTCGTTTTGTTCAATGGCTTTTTGATATCCTGCGGTTGTGACACAAAATCCTTCCGGTACTTGTATTCCTTGAATTTTTGATAATTCCCCTAAATGTAACCCTTTTCCTCCAACGAGCAAAGGCTGTGTTTTTTCAATTTCGTGAATGCCGAGAACCAAAGAACTCATTCTATATCTCCCCTTCAAAAAAATTTGACAAGAGCTTTTCAGCATGATATAATCATAATATAAGATGGATAACTATGACTTTTCACACAGAAAGCGCGCGTGTTCTGATTATATCACCGTGTCTGTTTTTGTGCAATATAAAAAGAACCTGGCCAATTTGGCGAGGTTCTTTTTTCATTTTCTAAGGAACTCCTGAAGTTGAGTAATACCTGCAAATCCATTGCAGAAAGGCTATCTCCACGGATTCAAGAAACAGGAAAATCTCAATAATAAAAAACATCCCCCTCACGCAATGTGAGGGGATGTTTTGTGTGTATACTTCTCAATTCATCGTCATATGAGTTTAGACTGATGCAGTCACAACTTACAAGAATGCTTATCAGTTTCCTTCAATAGCTAACACATTTGAAGTTACATTAGCGCTGCCGTTGCTTTGATATCCCTCAACTGACCTCCTGAAAATTAGGTTTGTCGAAAGCTCTTTAAAGCTGTATTGAGATCTTTTGTGTGAACGTAAATGTTCTTATACAACTCGAATAATGTTTTATATTTTTGAACATTTTGTTCTTTTGGATAAAATGCAGCTGCTTCATGAATGAACTGCTCTGCACATTCTTCAAGAGAGTCAAACCACCCGCTTCCGAAGGCGGCTAACATCGCAGCCCCCATGGCCGGACCTTGTTCATTTTCTAACTTAACCACCCTCGTATTGAAAATATCAGCCTGCATTTGAAGCCACGTTTCATTTTTAGCTCCCCCGCCAATAGAGACAACCGTATCAACTGATTTTCCCGCTTCGCGGAATAGCTCAATTGATTCATATAAAGAGAATGTGATGCCTTCCATTATCGCCCTCAAAAAGTGCTCTCTTTTATGGGCTCCGTCCATTCCGATCAAGCTTCCCCGAATAGATGAATCAGCATGCGGCGTTCTTTCACCGACCAAGTAAGGAGTGTACAGCAGTCCGTTTGCTCCTATCGGAACAGATTCCACGCCCTGCAATAATTGTTCAAACGATTCGTTCGGCGCAAACGTTCTTTTAAACCAGTCCAAACTGTACCCTGCAGCGAGCGTGACTCCCATCGTATAAAAAGAATCCTTCTTTCCATGATTAAAAAAGTGCACTTTCCCTTTAAAGTCCCTTTCTTTGTCTTCTTCACAGGAAAGTATGACTCCTGACGTCCCGATACTGCATAATGTTTTTCCCGAAGAAAGAATACCGGCTCCGACAGCACCGCAAGCATTATCTGCTCCCCCAGCGTATACTTTTGTTTTTTCGAGCAGCCCTGTCTTCGCCGCAACGCTCGGAAGCAGCGATCCTACACAGTCATGGGATTCAACCAGCGGAGGACAAATTTCCGCTGAAATACCAAATTGATTGCAAATCTCATCGCTCCACTCTTTGCGGGTCATATGTAAAAGTAACGTTCCTGCCGCATCGGAGTATTCGGTGTGAACGGCGCCGGTCATGCGGAATCTCACATAGTCTTTCGGAAGCAGAAAAACAGCGGTTTTGTTAAAAAGTTCAGGCTCATGTTCCTTCACCCATAACATTTTAGGTAATGTAAACCCTTCAAGGACACGATTTTTTGTGATATCAAGCAGATGATCGCCAAATGTCTCGGTTATCCTGCTGCATTGAGGCGTCGTTCTGGTATCATTCCAAAGAATCGCATGACGCAGCACCCGCCGATCTTGATCAAGCAGTACTAACCCATGCATTTGACCTGAATAGCTAATCCCGTCAATATCTCCGGCTTGAACGTTGGATATCGAAATCAATTCAGCCAATGCTTCAATTGTTTGCTGCACCCAGTCTTCAGGATTTTGCTCACTATATCCCGCCTTCTCTTGGATGAGCGGATAACTTTTGGACGCTTCTGCACAAACCTTGCCGTTTTGATTGACTAAAATGGTTTTAACGGCACTCGTTCCAAGGTCTATTCCAATGACATACTTCATTTTTTCACTCCTTCCTCTCTAAATAGATCCCCATTGAAATGACCCGCCATAACAGTAACTTCATGACGGGCAATTCCGGGAACTTGGCTGCCTGCATCTTTTATGGCGGGATCTGGAGCTTCTTTTTTCATTTGGTTATACCTGTAAAATGTATTGGTTTAATATCGCTTTTAGCCGTTCCTGTCTCCCTGATTCGTTTTTAATTGGCTGATTGTTCAGCGCATATTGCTCAAGTGTCTTAAAATCAGCTCTTCCTTCTGCAATTTCAAGACCAATCCCTTCAGTAAAGCTGCGGTAACGGTGTTGAATCACATCTTCAAACACACGATCTTCGATTAACTTGTGTGCGACTTTCAATCCTCTTGCAAATGTATCCATCCCTGCAACATGGGCATATAGTAAATCATCAGGCTCAAAAGAAGATCTCCTGACCTTTGCGTCAAAGTTTAATCCTCCGCTTCCAAGACCGCCATTTTGCAGGATTTCGTACATTGCTAATGTCGCAGAATATAAATCTGTCGGAAATTCATCTGTGTCCCAGCCTAAAAGCGGATCACCCTGATTCGCGTCAACAGAGCCAAGAAGGCCATGCACTCTCGCCATGCGTAATTCATGTTCGAATGTATGCCCGGCTAATGTGGCATGATTGGCTTCGAGATTTAATTTAAAATGATTGTCTAAGCCGTATTGCTTTAAAAAGGCAATGGTTGTTGCTGCGTCCGTATCATATTGATGGGTGGTCGGCTCTTTTGGTTTTGGTTCAATCAAAAACTGCCCTGTATACCCGATTTCCTTCGCATAATCCACTGCCATATGCATAAATCTGGCCATATTATCAAGCTCAAATTTTAAATCGGTATTTAACAAAGTTTCGTACCCTTCACGTCCGCCCCAAAATACATAGTTCTCAGCGCCAAGCTCTTTTGCTGTTTCTAATCCTTTTTTTACTTGGGCTGCGGCATACGCAAATACATCTGCATTACAAGAAGTCGCCGCACCATGCACAAAACGGGGATTCGTGAACATATTTGCAGTATTCCATAAAAGCTTAACGCCGCTGGTTCTCATGTAGTCTTTTATCATGTCCACGATTATATCCAGATTTTGATTTGTCTCTTTTAACGTACTTCCTTCCGGTGCGATATCCCGGTCATGAAAAGCAAAAAATGGCGCATCCAGTTTTTCAAACATCTCAAACGCTGCATCTACCCTCGCTCTCGCCAGATCCATGCCTTTATAGTGATCCCACGGTCTCTGCATCGTAGCTGCGCCAAACATGTCTGTGCCGTCAGCGGTAAATGTATGCCAATAGGCAATAGAAAATCGCAGATGCTCTTTCATTGTCTTTCCGCCGATTACTTCTTGAGGATTATAATATTTAAATGCTAAAGGATTAGTGGAATCTTTCCCTTCGTAAATCACTTTGTTTACGCTTTCAAAATAGCCGACTGAACCAGAATGAGAGTGAGCCATGTGTGATTTCCCCCTTAAAAATAAATTCTAAACATGATCATTCAAATACAGATGCTTTTATGTCATGTTATATATTAGTTTGTTGCCTAAACAAACTAACTTATTTTCATCTTATATAACCTCATCAGTATTTTCAATATTTTTTTTAGTTTTTTACGAACACATTAGATATAATAAAGGTTGCATTCGCTATGTACTGCGTTTCGCACGATAACACAGAACGTTCAACTTAATTTAAAGATTATACAAATGGAGTGGATGAAGTGGATATCGCTGATCAAGCCTTTGTCAAAAAAGTTAACCAAAAGTTATTACTAAACGAAATACTTAAGAATTCTCCTATTTCAAGAGCAAAATTATCTGAAATGACCGGATTAAATAAATCAACTGTTTCGTCACAGGTAAACACATTAATGAAAGAAAACCTCGTATTTGAAATAGGTCAGGGACAATCAAGCGGCGGCAGAAGACCTGTCATGCTTGTTTTTAATAAAAAAGCAGGATACTCCGTAGGAATAGATGTTGGCGTGGATTATATTAATGGCATTTTAACAGATCTTGAAGGGACGATCGTCCTTGACCAACACCACCATTTGGAATGCAATTCTCCAGAAATCACTAAAGATATTTTAATTGAGATGATTCATCACTTTATTGCAAATATGCCGCAATCTCCGTACGGGCTTATTGGTATAGGCATATGCGTTCCCGGGTTAATTGATAAAAATCAAAAAATTGTTTTCGCTCCGAACTCCAACTGGAGAGATATTGACTTAAAATCTTTCATCCAAAAGAAGTTCAATGTGCCCGTTTTTATTGAAAATGAGGCAAATGCCGGCGCATATGGAGAAAAAGTATTTGGTGCTGCCAAAAATCACGATAACATGATTTATGCAAGTATCGGTACAGGGATAGGAATCGGCGTTATTATAAACAATGATTTATACAGAGGGGTTGGCGGATTCTCTGGAGAAATGGGACATATGACAATAGACTTTAATGGTCCGAAATGCAGCTGCGGAAACCGAGGCTGCTGGGAATTGTATGCTTCAGAAAAGGCTTTAATAAAATCTCTAAAGACGAAAGAGAAAAAAGTGTCCACTCAAGATATCATAGACCTCGCCCATCTGAATGATATTGGAACTTTACATGCATTACAGAATTTTGGTTTCTATTTAGGAATAGGCCTGACCAATATTTTAAATACATTCAATCCGCAAGCCATCATTTTAAGAAACAGCATCATTGAATCGCATCCTATGGTTTTACATTCAATTAAAAGCGAAGTGTCATCCAGGGTTTATTCCCACCTAGACAATAGCTATGAACTATTACCATCTTTCTTAGGAAAAAATGCACCCGCTTTAGGAATGTCCTCTATTGTGATTGATCATTTTCTCGACATGGTTCATAACTGAAATGTATAAACTTCTATGTTTTACGCTCATCTTTAAAGATGGGTTTTTTGTTTTGTTATTTTCATCCTGAATGGGAGCATATCTGACGTGTTTTTCCACACAGGCACTTTCTAATATGAAAAAGGAGTTCCAAAATAGAAAGCTCCTTTTTCATGCGGACATTCATTTTTCTTTATAACGGAAATATCTGAAGTCGGCCGGAATATGATTTCCGCTCGTATCTTGGCATTGCATCCCTACAAAAGCTCCTGTAAAGAATCCCCCGCCGCGGATATAATCATCTGATAATTTTTTCGATTCCAATGCAATGTCGATTTTGTGCCAATCTTCTTTGTTAAATGAATAGAAATAATAATATTTTTCGTTTTCAATATTCACTTTTAAATAGACATACTTGACTTCACGAGGAATTACAATTTTATTTTTTAACGGTTGTGAAAAAGAAAAGTTATCACATATCGTTAAATCAAGAATACGGCCAAGTTCTTCATCATGCGTGACTTGAAGAGCCGTCCAGTTCTCTGTATTGTAATAGTTCACCAAACCAGCGGCTTGCTGAAAATTTTCCGGATAAAACGCAACAGCCGTTTCCGCTTCAAAATGGAGACTTTGCCAGCGTCTGGCTACAAATGCCTGAGTAAATGTCGAAGTTAAGGATTCATGGCCGTATAATCGTAAATGATTTGGCGCTTGAGTTAATGAACCTAATTTCTCCGTAAACGGGATTCTTAATGTTTGAAAATTAATATTTAATGCTGCATCCTCAAATTCATCAACTTCCGGATACGTGTCTTCAAACAGTGTTTCAGGTATAGAAGGCGCATTCACCTCCAAGCTCCCTTCTTTTCCGCCTTCTACATAAGGCCAGCCATCTTTCCAATAGAGCTTTTGAATAGCTGTTTCTCTGCCCAAAGGACAATATCCTCTCTGCTGAAAAATTGAATCATCGTCCAGATGAATGGGACGTCCCGTTAAATGAGCTAAATACCACTCATCTGTATGTGTGTGAACAATAGATGCATGCCCGCATTTTTGCAATGGGTTTCCTGGATCATGCCATGACGTTAAGATTGGGTTATCAGGATGAACTTCATATGGCCCCTCAATATTTGCAGAACGGGCAATTGTAGCAGCATGTTCGAACCGCGTTCCTCCTTCTGCGGTTAATAAATAATAATAGTTCCCGATATGATAAAGGTGCGGCGCTTCCGTCAGCTTTCTTTCAGTTCCTTTAAATATCACTTTCGGTTTACCGATCAGTTTTTGCTCCTTATCAGAATATTCCTGCATGACAATGCCTCCAAAGGAGTGCCGATCAATACGCTGATCCCATAACATATTTAATAAATATTTTTTCCCATCCGTATCATGGAACAAAGAAGCATCAAACCCCGAGCTGTTTAATGTGATCGGCTCCCCCCAATCACCATCAATCGTATCACAAGTCACTAAATAATTGTGGCAATCTTTCCAGGCGCCATCTACAACCTTAACATCCGTATAGATCAGCCAAAACTTTCCGTCGCTGTAACTTAAACATGGCGCCCAGACCCCGCCTGAATTAGGATTTCCTTTCATGTCTAATTGCGAAACTCTCTGTAATGGATGTGCAACTAAGTGCCAATTGACTAAATCTTTTGAGTGGTGTATCTGGACTCCCGGAAACCACTCAAATGTAGATACAGCGATATAATAATCCTCTCCAACCCTGCAAATACTCGGATCGGGGTTGAATCCTTTAAGTACTGGATTGATAATCTTCATGCAGAACGCCTCCTCAGCTATTTTCTGTTGACTCATCATGTTTTAAGCTTTGAAATCGTCAATATGATCCAAATAAACTTTGTCTCTATTCTCTAATTCTCGCACCATGTTTTTATATTTTTTCTCATCTAAGTTATAGAAATTAATATCAATCATGGCCAGAACCAGTAAGAACACGGGAATAATGGTTGCTGTAATTAAAATTCCCGTCAATGCCTCCGGCGTTTGCACCTGATTTGCCACATATCCAAACTGATCTAAAACCAAACCCGGTACAACCCCTCCCAAGGCCATGCCGAATTTAAAGAAAAATCCGATAATAGCGTATATGAGACCGCCCATTCTTTTCCCGGTCTTATACTCTCCATATTCGATTGTTTCAGGTATAAGCGCCCACATATAGCCCCCGGCAGTGAGACTTCCGGCAGCAGCCAGCAATCGAAAGGAAAGTATCAGGAATATATTACTTGACGGAACGAACAGTAAAGCTAAGAGGCCGATCATATTCAGTAATAATGCATAATTTAGTAATTTCTTCTTCCCTAATAATTGATGAAGCTTTGGTATAAACGGTAAAATGACCAAAGCAGGCAAACTTCCCAACAAACCGTACCACTTCACTAAATCCGCTCTTTCTAAATTATACGTTACGTAATAGATGCCAACCGAATTACTGATTGAATTCACTCCAAAAATAATAATAAAGAAAATACTTAATACAACTAGAGGCCGATTAACACGAAATTGCTCAAATATATCCGAAAATTTAATTTTTTCTTCAGATTTTTGAAGCGTGACACGCTCTTTTGTGCTTTTAAAACAAAAGATTAAAAGGCACCCGCCTATAACTCCCATAATACCCATGGTTAGCTGCCAGCCAAGAGATTCGCTGCCGAAAGTATCGCTTAAATAAGCAGCCAGTAAGGGAACAAAAAATGCAACGACAAGTCCCCCAAGATTCGCAAATAACATACGGACAGACGTTATACTAACAACTTCTTGATTATTTCGGGTCATTGCAGATGTTAACGCGCCATATGGCACGTTTATCATTGTGTATGTAAGCGACAAGCCGACATAGGTGATATAAGCATATATTAATTTCCCCATATCCGAAAAATCCGGGGTTGTAAAACAGAGTATTGCCAATATGACAAATGGAAAAGCTCCGAATAAAAGATACGGTCTGAAGCGCCCAAACCTGCTATTTGTTCTGTCAACTATTGTTCCGATAAAAGGATCAGCGAGAGCGTCGATGATTCTAACCACTAAAAACATCGTACCGGCTGTTGCTGCCGGTAAACCAAATATATCTGTATAGAAGAACAAAAGATAAGTAGACACTGTTGCATAAATTAAATTACATGCAAAATCTCCAGACGCATATCCAACTTTTTCAACCATGCTGATCTTCTTTACATTTTCACTGAGCATGATTTCCTCCCCTTTTCGATCCTTTACATAAGGAACATTATGAAATGGTATAACATTTCTTCAATTTTATCGGCCAGTGAAGGCTTTATAAAAGCGCTTTCAAAAAAATGATAGCGATTTACTTTCACAGAGCATTTTCTTCATAGTGAACAGGATAAAAGCTTGGCTTTCACTTTTTATATACCTCCAATTAAATCGAGCCTCTTATCCCCCTCCCATTTAAGACCTTTACATGATGGGCAATTAAAGTGGTTTCATTAGTTTGTTGATCGAACAAACTAACTTGATTTCATATTATAAAATCTTTTCTGCTTTTTCAACTCTTTTTTCAGAGAATTTAAAACCGACCAAAGGACGTACCATGTTGTAATTGCCGGCTGCTTCGACAGACGTTAAATAAAAACCCCATGTGTCACCTGACTGATTTATTAAATGATAAGCACTTCCATCATCTTTTGTTTAGTAAAACTTATTAAGAAACATGCACTTGAAAAAATGCGAATCATATATAAGTGATATCCCGTTTAATTGGTTGAGGAGGATATTATGAAACCTATGCTGCCTTTTGAAAAATATTTTGGTGATTTAGAACTGGTTTATGCATTTTATGGAGCTATGCCTACCGGTGTTACTGTCTCAGAAACCGGTCGTATATTCATTTGTTTTCCGAAATGGGGAGACGATGTTAAATTTACGGTTGCGGAAATAATTGGGGATAAATTGCAGCCTTATCCTGATTTACAAACCAATTTGGTTAACCTTGAGAATATCAAAATGACTTTCATCAGTGTCCAAAGTGTAGTTGCTGATGGAAGAGGAACGATTTGGATACTAGATACAGCGGCACCCAATTTTTCTGAACCAATTAAAGGCGGGGCAAAATTAGTCGCTGTTGATTTAAAAACCAATACAATCAGAAGAGTGTATACCTTTACAGAAGATGTTGTCCTTCCAACAACTTACCTGAATGATGTCCGATTTGATTTTCGTGTCGGAACTGCAGGTTATGCCTATATAACGGATTCTTCTTCCAAAGGACCAGGAGCTATTATCGTCGTTGATTTAGAAACCGGAAACGCATTTAGACGGTTAAATGGAGCAAATCCAACTTCACCGGATTCCTCTTTTGTACCGAAAGTAGAAGGCAAAATTTTGATGAATCGTAACAGGGATGGTTCAACTTCCCCATTTAGGCTGGCATCCGACGGTATTGCGATTTCTCCTGACGGAAAGGTATTATTTTTTTGTCCACTGACCAGCCGTCATCTGTTCTCGATCTCAACAGAAGCCCTGAGAGATAGAAATATATCGGACATGGATTTACTTTATCATGTGGCGTATTGGGGAGAAAAAGGCGCGTCTGATGGAATGATTACAGATGCAAAAGGAGCCGTTTATGCCGGAGATTACGAGAACAATAGTATTCGAAAGATGCTGCCGAATGGCACAATGGAAACCATCGCACATGATCCGAGAATTTTATGGCCGGATACTTTTTCGATTGGTCCGGATGGATACTTATACGTCATCGTGAACCAATTACATCGGCAGGCTAGATTTCATTATGGAGAAGACTTACGACAGAAACCTTATAGTTTACTTCGTATCAAAATTGATGAATTTCCTGCTCCTGCTTTTTGAAAATAAAAATGGCCGGTTCAATTTTAGAGCATAATTGGCTTCATTTAGCCTTCATCCTAAACCGAATAAGGGATTACAATAAATACGTGTCCTCAATTATGGAGTTAGATTCATAACTTCAATTTTTTTTGGTCATATTTTGGTCAAGGACCAAAATATCGACCTCTTAATCTTATGACAAAATCAAAAAATCCCCTGACACCAAGAGTGCCAAGGGATTGAGAGATTAATACTGAGACATGTATTGTTCGCGCTCCCAAGGGTGAACTAATGCTGCACCTGTGATAAAAAGAAAATCATTTAACAAAAGCAGCAGCATGAATGCGAATATTTTTTTCGCGTTTACACCGCCTTAGAAAGAGAATGACGCTGATTTGATATATGAGTTAAGGTCTCTTATAGTGTTCGCCGCATATCGCTTGCAAACAAACATCGGACAATATTTTCACCCTATAATGGCCCTTTCGTATGAGTAAAGCAATGATCTTTCAAACAATGCTGACAAAGATAATTGTCTCGTATCAATGCAAGTTGTCTTGTTCGTTTCCAATCTATTGATTTATAAAAATACGTGGCAATAATATCACCTCTTTAATTGCTAAAAAAATGCTCTTTTTAAAGAGCATTAATTTTGTAGATATTTTGTTATATTGTTTATACAATGCGTTCCTTTTGAAATAGCCCAACCAACACTGAAATCATCCACACCTAATAAACCAAGATCAATATCTCTATTAATTGTTATGATTGTTTCTATTTCTTCACGAGTTTTTCTACTAATTATATTATTTGCAACTAAGGAGTTTAGTGCTATATATATATCGCCTTCTATTTTAAGCTCTTCTTTTTGACAAAGATCTTCGACGAGTTCAAATATTCTTCGGGTAATTTTATCTAACTTCTCCTGAGAATTAACTGGTTCTATGACAGTTAATTCATCTGAGTCCTCTACTTTAAATTTTGTTTTGTAGTTGGATAAGTCTTCTCTTACATCTTCACTTACATCTGAATTTAAAGACGTTATAAAATCTTTTGGGGTAATATGTGCAAAATCCTTACCAGTTTGTATAAAGAATTCTTCAATTAATTCACGCCTTGCAACTATGGGGTTTTCATTATTATCCTTATAGACCCAATCACTTTTTTTATCCCCACTAACAAAAACCACATCAGTGTCCAGTTGAAGAATTGAAAACCATATAATAAAATCTCTTGAACTATTTTCCTCTTTAGGATTATCTTTATATCCCGGCGGAATTTTATTTTTAAAACGTTCTTCAGCCTCTTTCATCAGATCCTCATCGGTTTTTCCATCCGGTGGGAAAATAATCGTCTCTTGTGCAATTTCCAGAATACTGTCCAAGAAATGGTCTTCATAAAAAAAGTTTTTTTAGATGGTCTCTTAGCTCAACTAATCCATCCTTATATTCTTTAAGGGCACTATGATGATTCTCTTGTAGGGTCTCAATATTCTTAAGGATATCTTTTCCTTCAAGCATGGGAACACGTTCCCTTATTGGATTTTTGTCTCTTTGTAACTTACACCTGGTCTATATCATTCATTCGTTGTTTAATTTCTTTTGTTCTATTCTTAGAAAATTCCTTTATAACTTGTAAAGGAATTCTAAGTCTATCTTCACTTTTTAATCGCTGTAAAGTTGTTAAAACTTTATTAACTGTTACTTCTCTCCACTGATAAGCGGCTAGTAAAACGTTTGTATCAATTACAATTGTCGATTCTTTTAGCAACTCAGAAGCTGGTTTTGGTTGATATAAGTATCGTTTCCAATCCTTCATTCATAACTTTCCTACAAAATTTTTTTATATTCTTATATATTATCGGTTAAGCATACCAAAAAGAAACCAATCGCGAAATTTTTCGAACGATTCACCAGAGTTGTTTGGGAGAACAGAACATAAAAACGCCCCCGCTCATCAGCAGTGCCACTCCCTTTATTTATTGCCTATTACTTATTACCATAATTATCTGTGCCGTTATTGTGCCATGCTTTAAATTGGACAACGTACAAATTATTCTCTGACAAAGTTAATCCCTCCAAAACAAAAAGCGCCTTGCCTGAATCGGGAAAGCGCCTGGTTATATTTTACAAACTAGCTTTAAAGGCTGGTTAAACGTTGATTAGAATTACCGTAAACAAAGACTTAATTAGGTGCTTGAAGGATTATTATTTTCAAATTCACCCGGTTTTTCTTCCAATTCTAAAATAAGTTCATTCAAAATTTCTTCATAAAGTTCACTTTGTTTATTAATCCTATGACTTTGTACCAAGATATGTCCTGCAATTATTAAACCTAATAAAAATAGGGTAGTTCCACTAGCATAATAAATAAAATTATCGCCAACTAGCTTTAATTTACCACCATTTATTTTTTTTATGCAGTTCATTATATCTTTATTAAAAATAATTGAAGTTGTTAAACCAAGGATTGCAACTATTATAGAATTAGCAAAGAGGTTTAAATTTTTTTTACCTGAACTCACTTTATTATATATTCTTAATAGCTTTAACCTTTCGAGGGCTTGGTCTCTATCAGTTTCTGCCCATTCTTTGAGTGATTTCTTTATTTCTTCCATCACTGCAATAATGTCATTTATTTTAGAAATTTCGTGTGAAAATGGCTTTTGTTCAGAAGTTTTTACATATATCGGGTCCTTCCTGCCGCTTAAATGAGAAAGAAATGTTAACACCCCGTATAGCAAAGATAACAATAATATATTAGATAGCAGAAAGCCTGTAATCTCAATAATTTGACCCGAACGCCGAATCATACCCAGAGACACGCCAACTGAAGGTACCAATATTATTGATTGGATAAGTAAGTGTGAAAAATTTTGTGTTGGAAAAAATACAAAAATCACTATTTTTCTTATCAAATGCCATAAATAAAACAATATCTTCTTTAAAACTGTCATTAAATCTCCTCCCCTCTTATTATCGGTAAAAGGTAGGGACAATGGAACAATTTACGAAATTTGTCGAACGAAAATTCTTTTCATAAATTAGTCTCAACCGTAAGACAAAAAATGTTTTTTTCAAAAGAAAGCATAAACACGTATTATAACAACACGTGTTATAATGAGTATATAGAAAGGAGATGGTAATCATCTAATGAGTTCGCAAGAATTAATCAAGCTAATTGAAAAAGATGGTTGGTACGAAGTCCGAGCAAAAGGAAGTCATCATCAATTCAAACATCCGACAAAGCCCGGAACGGTTACCATCCCACATCCTAAAAAAGACTTTCCAAAGAAAACATTGAAATCAATCCTTGAGCAGGCGGGGCTAAAATAGCCCTCCTTGCAAAAGGATATATAAATATAAATAATAAGAATAAAAATAAAATAAAGGGGTTAATAAATTGAAGAAAGAACGTTACATTTATCCTGCTCTTTTCGATTATGATGACGACGGCATCACTGTAACATTTCCAGATTTACCTGGGTGTATCACTTTTGGCAACTCCGACGAAGAAGCTTTAGCAATGGCAAAAGAAGCTATGGCCTTGCACCTTTATGGCTTCGAACAAGACGGCGATATAATACCTGAAGCTACACCTTCAAGGGAAATCAAAGCAGAGGAAAGCCAAAGCATCGTTTTAATTGAAACTTGGATGCCCCCATTTCGTCATGATATGGAAAATGCAGCAGTTAAGAAAACACTTACTATCCCCCGCTGGATGGATGACATCGCAAAAGAGCATAAAGTGAATTATTCACAGTTGCTTCAAGAGGCAATAAAAGAACATCTTGGGATTTATAAAAATCCAAGGTCTTAATTGCCTTAAGTTAAGTTAACATTTAAATGGGCAGCCTACCGGTTGCTCTTTTTTTATCGACTCCTTATGCTAATCGCTTATTAAGAATTGCGCCTCACACATACTTCGAGAGGAAGCCAAGTACAGTAAGATCGAAGGTAAAACGAAATTACTATTCCCCGATACGGCCGCCGCAGACCAGCTGCTATCCAGGCTCAGAATGCTCCTCTCGTTCGGCTTCATTCCTCAACACCTTTGTTCCGTATCCAGATACGCCATTGATAAGGGTTAGGCGCGTCACCCGTGTTTTGTTGATAAGTTAAGTTTATCGGGATTCCAAACATAAATAGCCCCCAATTTGCCCCCTGTTTTGTCGGGAATTTGTTGATAAAAAGCACACAGATAATTCCGAATGCTGTAGCAATGCGTAAAATGGCACGCTGTTTTATTTCATAATAGTATCCTTTTTCATCCCGAGTTCCATATAAATATTAATGTCTTTCATCCTGGCAGCCGTCAGGTATTTCTTTTCAATAATTAAACGTTCTTCATCGTCCAAGCTGTTTTTTAAAGCCCGTTCCATCTGCTTGACTTTGAGTTCATTAACGGTAAATGAATCCCGGAGAGAAGGGAAAATGTTAATGCCGGCAGACGAACATTCCTTTTTATTCTTTAATTGGCCTTTGAGCGCGCGGTAAATTTTTCAGTTCTTTGATGACTATTTTTCGGACGGCCTTTTCGTCCACATCATCGAGAAAAGATAGCTGTTCTTTTAACATCTTTTCCCTCCCTTCGTTCATTTTTCTTTTCCCCATTCTTGGATCCGTCTTTCCAGATCTCCATCCAGATGAATGGAGTAGCCAGAATGACGATTCCATAGCTTCCCCCTTCACGGTTCCGACCGCATTATCTGATCTTGTGGTTATTAAAAATTTTTGTATCGAAATCCCCACTAAATAATTGAGATCGTTCATGCTTTTTGCATGTGCAATTCTTCTGATCCTAAGCGATCTCCATATCTGTCATTGTCATTTTCAATTCCCGATACTGGGCGGTGGTGAATCCGATATAGTCAATGACCTCCCACACCAATCACCTACTTTTGTGGTAAAATTATGATAAAAAATAGAATGGAGTTGTTTTGGTTTGTGTAATGAGATAACGTCAGATTATTTAGCATTACAATTAGGTTTATATCAACCTTTCATCATCAATGAAGAAAACGCTGATCAATTTGAAGCTTGTATGAAGACTCCCAAAAAGTTTCAATTTGATTCCTACTGTATTGAATGCAAAAAAGAGTCTACATTTAAATTTCATTCACAGAGAGGATATCTTCCGGTATATCCACCTGAGCACGGCCCAGTAAATTTTCTAGATAGGATAAAAGTTGACTATCCCATAGACTTATTATTAAAATGTCAAAGAGACGGAGACCATCTATTCTATTTGTCGCTACTTATTCGTGGTAATAAAGTGACTAAGATAGGACAATATCCGTCCCTTGCTGACCTTCAATTACATAAAATTGATAAATATCGAAAAATCTTAAATGACGACTATCGGGATTTTTCAAAGGCAATACGACTGAATTCCCAAGAAATTGGTGCCGGTTCATTTGTTTACCTTCGCAGAATCTTTGAAAATCTAATTGAAGAAGCCAGGCAAACTGCGGCATCCCAAGAGTCTCAATGGGACAACAGCATTTTTGATCGTTCAAAAATGGATGAAAAAATTAAGCTACTTAAAAATTATTTACCAGAATTCCTTGTTCAAAATAGACAACTGTATGCAATTTTAAGTAAAGGTATACATGAGCTAACTGAAAAAGAATGCCTTGATCTATTCCCTAATGTGCAACTTGCGATTGAATTGATTCTCGATGAAAAAATTCATCAAAAAGAGAAACAGAAAAAGATATCTTCAGTACAGAAATTTGTATCAGCTACTATTGAAAGATTGAAAAGCTAGAGACTAGCCATCTTTTCAGGATGGCTTAATTTTTTGTCCCTTCCCTGCTGTGGCCCATCAATGGAAATCCACAGACACTTCTCCAAGTTGGCTGCACACATCGTGTTGCCAATCGCCATCCTTTGTAGTGAGAGCAATTAAGGACTGATACTTTAAGGCAGCCACCTTCCAGCACTTGTTCAGGTTTGCATCCAGGCAGATCCTATTCGCTCATTTCCTCACCTTCTGGAGCCCGTGACGCCTACAAGATGCTTATCGATTAAACTTTCGGCCAGCTGCGGTACCTCTTGTGATTCTTCAAACCCTACAAATGCCATGGTCATTTTCCCCTTTCAATCAATTTCTTTTGAATATCCCGTCTAATCCTTTTAGTGAAAGCTCATATAATTCATCAGGTGTTTTGTACTTAAAGCCCTAAAAACAGGACAATAAGTTTTACCCATCACATTATACATAAATTAGAAATATGATGAACTGTAAATTATTTTTCAAGGTTTTAAAATGTATCCAATGTATTATCTTGTTCCGTCACCTTATATTCACAATAATTACACACAGAATATTCAAAGATCGGAACTAAGAAAATATCAACCAAGTATCGGTCAGATTATTTCAGCCCCAGCAGATACGATTAGAAGGTACTAGAATATTTATTCATGATGTACGGTTTGAATATGACAACACAATACGCGACTGGATGGAATTCATCTATGTCGTATATCCAATAGTAAGAGGTACTGGGGTATGTGCTATAGAGAGTAGATGGATATCACTTAACGAACTAGATGGTAAACAACAAATCTCACGATAAAAATACGTGATTATATAAGAAACCAGACAGCAAAACTCATTTTGTATATAATAAATTTTTACAACTTCTCTGCTGTCTGGACTTTGCTATAGTAATCCACCTTTTAATAAATCTCGAGCCATATAATTAAAATAGTAGATAAATGTATTTTACGATAGCGTTAGGACTGATAAAAACGGGCGAAAAGCCGTAGCGAACCTCAAATGTTTTCAAGCTGCCCAACAACGCTTTCGGTTCATATTTTGAACGATATTTTCCGTTCAGTATTTTTTGATACCCTTCCAGGTCTCCCACAAGAAGAGTAAATGGATGTCTGGATGCTCTGATCAATTCATTTTTAAACCGAGAACTGTCTTTAATCGACTGCACCAGCTCGTCCACTCCGTTTTTTCGTTCAATGGCTGCATTTAAATACATATCACGAATGATTCCAAATTCATCATTCTTGGGAATCATGGCCGAGTAATCGCCGGTTTTCATTCCTTTGAACTTGATTGCCACTTTCTTTTTACGGAGATAATCAAGAACATGCTGATTTTTTTGCTCCCTCGTATCCACAATTATGACCATGCTGCCCAGAATTTCTTTTAACTCCGTTTCCGATTAGTTACAGTGAATAATTGTCATGCTTTCTTCCCCTTAAAATACGACATGTCCCCGTCATAAATTTCTATGGAAAGCTGGTCCTTTTCCTCGCTCTCAAAGTTTGAAACGGATTCTTTTAGCTCCCTCCAGCCGTTCTCCCAAAAGAGAACGAGTAATTTCATCACTTTCATAACTGATTCAAAATCATGATTGAACCAGTCGTCTATTTTTCTATTAATATCTTGATCAATGCCCATGTAATAATTAATAATTTTATCTATGGTCTGTTTCACACTATGTTCATGATCCGAGTATTCACCTTTCAAATATCGAATAATACAAGAACGACTGGGCCATAAAAGTATTCAAGTTACATCAGATATTTACTCACACATCAGCAAAAAAATTGACAGAGATTCAATGAATAAGTACGAGGATTATATCTCCACAATTATGGAGTAATTTTTTATTGATTTTTCGTGGGTGTTTTGTGGGTGGTATTTTATTTATATTAAATTATTAAATTTGTTAACAAATCAAAAAAACCCCTGACACCAATAGTGCCAAGGGATTGAGAGATTAATATTGAGACATGTATTGTTCGCGCTCCCACGGATGAACCTGTGTGCGGAACATATCCCATTCGATTTCTTTTGCTTCGATGAAGTGTTCGAACAGGTGCTCGCCGAGCGCTGCAACCATGACTTCGTTTGATTTGAATTCGTCGAGAGCTTCCGCCAGTGTCGCCGGAAGATCTACGATGCCGTTTTCCATGCGCTCTTCTTTGCTCATGACGTAGATGTTGCGGTCAATCGGAGCCGGTGCTTCAAGTTTGTTTTTGATTCCATCAAGGCCTGCTGCAAGCAATACGCTTAACGCCAAGTACGGGTTTGCCGCCGGGTCTACGCTGCGGACTTCAACACGCGTGCTGATGCCGCGGGAAGCCGGGATACGGATCAGCGGGCTTCTGTTTTGCGCGCTCCATGCCACGTAGCAAGGTGCTTCATAGCCCGGAACAAGGCGTTTGTAAGAGTTCACTGTCGGGTTTGTGACAGCCGTAAAGCTTGTCGCGTGTTTTACGATACCGGCAATGAAATGTTTTGCTGTTTCACTCAGCTGAAGATCAGCGTCTTTATCAAAGAATGCGTTAACGTTATCTTTAAAGAGTGATAGGTTGCAGTGCATACCGGAACCGTTTACGCCGAACAGCGGTTTTGGCATGAATGTCGCATGCAGACCGTGTTTGCGGGCGATCGTTTTGACAACCAGTTTGAAAGTTTGGATGTCGTCACAAGAACGGATGGCACCGGCATATTTAAAATCGATTTCGTGCTGACCCGGAGCAACTTCATGGTGAGATGCTTCGATTTCAAAGCCCATTTCTTCAAGCTCAAGCACGATATCGCGGCGGCAGTTTTCTCCCAAGTCAGTCGGAGCCAGATCGAAGTATCCGCCTTTATCGTTCAATTCAAGCGTCGGTTCGCCTTTTTCATCTAATTTAAACAGGAAGAATTCAGGCTCAGGTCCAAGATTGAAATCGCTGAAACCGAGTTCTTTCATTTCTTTCAGAATCCGTTTGAGGTTGTTACGCGGGTCACCTTCGAACGGCGTGCCGTCCGGATTGTAAATGTCACAGATGAAGCGTGCTACTTTACCTTTTTCAGCCGTCCATGGGAAGATTACAAATGTGTTCAGATCAGGATATAAGTACATATCAGACTCTTCGATACGGACGAAACCTTCGATGGAAGAACCGTCGAACATGCATTTATTATCAAGTGCTTTTTCAAGCTGGCTCACAGGAATTTCCACGTTTTTAATCGTTCCGAGAATGTCTGTGAATTGAAGGCGGATATACTTTACGTTTTCCTCATTTACTAATTTTACGATGTCTTCTCTTGTGTACTTTGCCATTTCGTAAAACTCCTCCTCTAAAAGGTAAATGTATATAGCAAAACAGTTGCTAACGGATTAATGAAAGAATCGGGACATGTCACCTTGGCGGAAAGTATTTCCCCGCTGGAAACGGCCTGCCTGCATCAGTTCGTTTTTCAGAAGCTTTCTGAGTTCGTCATCAGACAGATTGTGCTTCATCGATTTGGCGGTTTTTTCGGATTTTTCTTCCGGTTCGGCAGATGCCTTATCCAGAATTTGTTTGATCCCCGCCATATTGACGCCTTGTTCAATCAGATTTTTGATTTCTAACAGTTTATCTACATCATGGAATGAAAATAATCGTCTATTTCCTTCGCTTCTCGCTGGAAATATCAATCCATTTTCCTCATAATATCGAATTTGCCGGGCAGAAAGTTCTGTTAACTGCATGACAATCCCAATTGGAAATAAAGGCATTGAGCGGCGAATGTTATCACTCATCTCAATTTCCTCCTTTTCTTATCTTAGTCTCATTATAGGTGATGTTATATTTTGTGTCAATACAATGTAAGGAATCTTAACATCAAATTCTTTGAAAATTGCAACCGGCCTAAATCAGCTCTTTTTCCATTAAAGCATTTACGGCGCTGCAAATCGCATTTTTCACGTGCGCGTAGGTTAATCCTCCTTGGACATACGCGACATAAGGCGGTCTGATAGGTCCATCTGCTGATAATTCAATGCTTGCTCCCTGTACGAAAGTGCCCGCTGCCATAATGACATCGTCTTCATATCCCGGCATATAGCTCGGATAAGGCGTCACATGCGCATTAATCGGTGAAGCATATTGTATCGCCTGGCAAAAAGCGATCATCTTATCAGGGTCCTGAAACTCAACTGACTG
The DNA here is from genome assembly GCF_053663395.1 of Bacillus sp. JK74. Classification (NCBI taxonomy): domain Bacteria; kingdom Bacillati; phylum Bacillota; class Bacilli; order Caryophanales; family Bacillaceae; genus Bacillus; species Bacillus sp. JK74. The sequence continues at coordinate 152,935 of NZ_JBSJQB010000002.1, forward strand.
AATCAGATCCGTTCTCGGCGCATTCCATGCTGGGTTTGACGTAAAGCCGAGCTTTTCAAGAAAACGGGCGGTAAATACCGCGCCCTTCAAGCTTTGCGCCACTACATGCGGAGCGAGAAAGAAACCTTGATACATTTCCTGCAGTGAATAAAGCGAAGCCCCGGCTTCACTTCCGATTCCCGGGGAGGTCATCCGGTAAGAGCAGGCCTCAATCCACTTGGCTTTCCCTACAAGATAGCCGCCCGTTTTAGCAAGGCCGCCGCCCGGGTTTTTAATCAGGGAGCCGGCTATAAGATCCGCTCCGACGTGGCAGGGTTCCCGCTCTTCTGCAAATTCTCCGTAGCAATTGTCCACAAAAACAATGACATCTTCTTTGATTTCCTTTACGAAACGAATCATCTCTTCAATTTCATTTATTCTGAAAGACGGACGATTCGCATATCCTTTTGAACGCTGGATGCCGATCACTTTTGTATTCGGTTGGATTGCAGCCCGGACCGCTTCAAAGTCCACTCTGCCTTCTGATGTTAAATCGACTGCATTGTATCCGATTTGAAATTCCTTAAGCGAGCCTGAATACTCCCCGCCTCTTACTCCGACGATTTCCTCGAGTGTATCGTAAGGCTTGCCTGTGATATAAAGCAATTCGTCCCCGGGTCTCAGCACGCCGAAGAGCGCGATTGAAATCGCATGCGTACCGGAAATGATTTGCGGCCGCACAAGTCCCGCCTCTCCTCCGAACACATCAGCATAGATCTTCTCCAGTGTATCTCGTCCGATATCATCATAACCGTATCCGGTTGAAGGCGTAAAATGCGTATCGCTTACTTTATGTTTTCTGTAGCTTTGCAGGACTCTCCATTCATTCCGTTCACTGATTTCTTCTATTCTTTTATGAACGGCGGAGATTTCCGCTTCTGTTTCTTCGGCGGTTTTTTGTAAAAGAGCGCCGTGGGTCAGTGTGTCAAACATGTTGTGTATACCTTCCTTACATGAATTTCTTCAATTCTCCGAGTATGCTTTGTTCTTCCTGTACATAACCTGAGACTTCGTAGCGTTCATTTTCTTCATTAAAATAAAGGCTGTCGATCATGGTCTCTGATTTGATGCGTGACATCAATTTGCCTTCAGCGGCAGGCACATGAACTTCATACGGCATCATCAGCTCCCGGCGCAAATAAGCTTCGATTTCCGCTTTTAGTTTTGCTTCATCCCCGGCGATTCTGGCGCTGATCATGATGTGGCCTTCTCCCGCTGTCGGGATGAAGTCAGGAAGTGTCTCGTCACGTTTGTTATAAGCGGTCAGCACCGGAATATCATCTGCCTCAAGCTCTTTTAACAGACCGAGGACAGTCTGTTCATGCCCGGCATAATCTTCATTGGATGAATCAATGACATGAATGATCAAGTCTGCTTCCTTCACTTCCTCAAGCGTTGAACGGAAAGCGGCAATCAGCGTCGTCGGCAGATCCTGAATGAAACCGACCGTATCAGACAAAAGGACGCTGTAGCCGCTTGGGAGCGCCATCTTTCTCGTCATCGGATCAAGTGTTGCAAACAGCAGATCTTCTTCATAGCTGTCTGAGCTTGTTAATTGATTGAACCACGTTGATTTTCCTGCATTGGTATAACCGACGAGTGCAGCCTGAAGCACACCGTTCTTTTTGCGTCTCTCCCGATAACGGCTTCTGTGGCGGATAACCGTTGACAGCTGCACGTTAATTTCGTGTATGCGGTTTCTAATGTGGCGCCGGTCTGTTTCAAGCTTTGTCTCACCGGGCCCTCTCGTCCCGATTCCGCCGCCTTGTCTTGAGAGATTGATTCCTTGTCCGCTCAGACGCGGCAACGCGTATTGAAGCTGGGCCAATTCGATCTGAAGCTTTCCTTCTCTCGTCTTCGCCCTTTTTGCGAATATATCCAAAATAAGCTGCGTGCGGTCGATGATCTTCGCTTCAATTGCAGTGGCGAGTGATTTAAGCTGGCTCGGTGACAGTTCATCATTAAAAATAACCAGATCCGCTTCAAGCTCTTCACACAGCGCCTTCAGCTCGTCTACTTTCCCCTTGCCTATGTATGTAGCGGCATCCGCTCTGTTCCGTTTTTGCGTAATCCGGGTCAGCACCGTTCCGTCAGCCGTTTTTGTCAATGAAGCAAGCTCTTCCATGGAATGTTCAAAGTGCTCATCTGTCATGTGCGGAAGCTGGCAGCCGACCAAAATGACCGTTTCTTTTTTTCCTTCCTGTTCGTTCAAATGGATGTTCCTTTCTGTGTCGTATTGGGCAGTAGTACTATCATACCAAACCCGCAGGGCGTATACCACACATCCGGCGGGTTTTAAAGAGAGAAATAAAAAAGAGACCCCTCAGACCGGCTGAGAGGTCTATTCGTGAGCTGCCGCCTCATCTTTTATAAGTAAATCCTGGCTCTTGATCGTCATTAAATCGTTTTTTAAGTATTGGTCTCCCATTAAAAGCCTCATGGCCTGAGCGCGGATTGATTTTTCAATCACGTTTCTGACAAAGCGCCCGTTGCTGAATTTAATGGGGCTTGTCGTGCTTTTCACTGTCATTAAGTAATCTTTTAACTTCCACTCGGCTTCCTGGCTTAATTGATACTCCCGCTCTGCTATCATGCGCTTTGCGATGTCCATCAGCTGAGTGACAGAGTAATCCGGAAAATCGATGCTGATAGGGAAACGCGATTGCAGACCGGGATTTAATGACAGGAAATGTGTCATTTCTCTCGAGTACCCTGCCAGGATCAGAATAAATTCATGCTGTTTGTCTTCCATATGTTTGACAAGCGTATCAATCGCCTCTTTACCGAAATCCTTTTCTCCGCCCCTTGCAAGTGAGTATGCTTCATCAATGAATAAAATGCCCCCGAGCGATTTTTTAATCAGATCTCTCGTTTTTTGCGCCGTGTGTCCGATGTATTCACCGACCAGATCGGCACGTTCCGCTTCGATCAGATGTCCTTTGGAAAGAACGTTCATTTCGAAGAAAAGCTTGCCGATCAGTCTCGCGACGGTGGTTTTCCCGGTGCCGGGGTTCCCTTTGAACATCATATGAAGAGCTTGTTTTCCGACTTTCAGCCCTTGTTCGGCCCGTTTTTGGTTGACGAATATCCAGGCGTAAATTTCTTTAATGTTGCGTTTCATTTCTTCCATACCCACTAATGTGTTCATTTCTTTTTCAATTTCTTTCAGAATGCTGTGCTTGGCTTCATTTTTTTGCAGGGCGGCCTGATATTCCGCCTCAGCTTCTGCATTTGTCAGCACTTGCTTTTGGCCATTAAGAATGATGTTAATTTGTCCGTTATTTTTATAGGTTACAGCGCGTTCCAACATGCTCACCTCTCTGTTCTCTCTTTATCTTACTCATGATGAAGAGGTTCGGTGACATCCGCCTATCATCATGAGGCCCGTTTTCCTCTTTATCTGTCACTTTTTCCGTTCTCTTCGGGAATGATGTTGAATCCTGCGCTTTCCCGAGAAATATTTTTCATTTCTTATTGTATTCAGCAGAAACGGGAGGACAAACCATTTATTTTTATTTTCCGGGAAATGTTGGGTGTATCTCTCATTTTTTTCATGAATGACAGCCGTACAAGCACCTTTTGAACATCATCATATGCTGTAATGAGGTGATGGAGAATGGTTAAAATTTTTATAGACCCCGGTCATGGCGGAACTGATTCAGGTGCAACCGGAAACGGACTTCAGGAAAAAGCGGTCACGCTGGAGATCGCACTGGCTTTGCGCACGATTCTGACGAATGAGTATGAAGGAGTTTCTGTCACGATGAGCAGGACAAGCGATAAGACGGTCAGCCTGACGGAAAGAACGGATGCCGCCAACAGCTGGGGCGCAGATTATTTTTTATCCATTCATATTAACTCAGGAGGCGGAACCGGATTCGAAAGCTATATTTACCCCGGTGTCGGAGCGCCGACCTCGACTTACCAATCAGCCGTCCACACGCAAGTAATTCAAGCATCGGGTTTTAATGACCGCGGAAAAAAAACAGCCAACTTCCATGTGCTGCGGGAGACAAGGATGCCGGCGATTTTGACGGAGAATGGTTTTGTTGATACGTCAGCTGATGCAAACAAACTGAAAACAGCCAGTTTTATTGAAAGCCTTGCAAGAGGACATGCCAAGGGCTTGGAGCAAGCTTTCGGTCTAAAAAAAAAGGCTGACTTATATAAAGTGCAAATCGGCGCATTCAACGTGAAAGCAAATGCTGATGCGCTTGCCGCCGATGCGGTGTCTAAAGGTTTTGACGCGATTGTGCTTCCAAAAGGCGGCTTATTTAAAGTGCAGATCGGCGCATTCTCTTTCAGAGATTATGCTGAAGCGTTGGCAGCGCGGGCCGAAAAAGCCGGATTTGATGCCTTCATTGTGCAAGACTAAATGAAAAAACCCCTGCTCTCCCTTTTTTGGGACGAACGGGGGTTTTTTGTTATTGAAGTATATCGGCGACAAACTGAGACCAAGCTTCAAGACGCTGATACACATTTTCCTCTTTCAGTTCGCTCAGTTTCATCCAGCGCCCGGCGATTTGATCTTTTTCTTTCACTTCGACTTGTGCTGCAGGCGCTAACTGGAGCGCAGAAAGAATGCCGATATGCACCTTCCCTACATCGTTTTCATCATCATTGATCAAGCCGAGTGTGACAATGTTTTGTTTGTCCTCCTCGCGAATGTACAGTTCTTCCGCCAGCTCCCGGTCGGTGTTCTGTTTCAGCACTTCCGAAAATGAAGCCGCCCCTTCCATAGGGTTCATGTGTCCGCCGAAGCCGAGAGAAAGCTTATTATGGAGGCGCGATTCCCCTCCGCCCGCGAGCCGCTCATACACAAATACCTCATCATCACGGCGGATGACGACATACGGAATCGGCTGTTTAAATCGCGGGTCCTCTTCCGCGTCGCCTCTTCTGATTTCAAAAAAATGCGCCTCAATCTGAGCCATAATTTTTATGATACGTTCATCCTGGCTGTTGACTCCCTGAAATGTCAGCATTTCGTTTTGAAAGACGTCACTCCGCGGTGCAGCCAAGATGATTTCATCCATTTTATTCATGCCCGTTCCTCCTGTCTTACCTCTCCACTCAAGCCAAAAGAGCAGATATTATATCTGCTCTTCATCTTGGCCAAAATAAAAATCTTCGTCCTTAATCGGTTCTACCGTCGCCTTTTTGTAGCCGTTCCCTTTCATGGAGAAGAAATCATGTGATTTTGTTTTGGTGTTTAATCCGTTTAATACGATCGGATTAATATCCTCTTCTTCAAAGTAAGGATCGAACCCTAAGTTCATCAAAGCTTTATTGGCGTTATAGCGGATGAATTTCTTTACGTCATGAGACAGCCCGACTTGGTCGTAGAGATCCTCTGTATATTCAAGCTCATTGTGATAAAGCTCTTCTAAAAGCTCAACCGCAAATTCGCGAAGTTCCGCTTTTTTCGCTTCTGTTTGTTTATTGTATATTTCCTGTGCCAGCAGTCCGACATATACACCGTGGATCGCTTCATCACGAAGAATCAGGTTGATGATCTCGCCGCTTTGCATCAGTTTTCCCTGTCCGTAGAAATATAACGGATAATAGAAACCGCTGTAGAAAAGGAAGCTTTCTAAGTAAACCGATGCGACCATCGCTTTAAACAGTGAAATTTCATCATCTTTTTGAATGGCTTTGTAAAGCCCGACAATCATTTGCGCTTTTTTCTGCAAATATTTATTTTGTTTAACCCATTCAAATACTTCGTTGATCGTTTCAGTCGGAGCAAGCGTCATAAAAATATTTGAATATGATTTTGCGTGCACCGCGTTTTCCATCATCGCCATGAAATTAAGAACCGCTTTTCGCTGATGGCCCTCGACGTGCTCGGCCACAATCGGCATGCCTGTGTTCCCCTGCTCTGTATCAAGCAGTGTCAGGCCGGCGAGCACCTTCATGTACGTATCCTGCTCATTTTTACCCAAATACTTCCAAGTAAGAAGATCGCCGTTTAATGCGATCTCTTCCGGAAGCCAAAACTGCTTTACGTTTTGGTTGTAAAACATTTGGGTGAAATCATCTTCATGCTTTGACCAGTTTGCTGCGTCATAAATTTTTGTCACTGTTAACTCTCCTTTAATCAAACGACACAAGAAAGACAGCTGTCCTGCCCGGTATCTTTCGTTCTTGCATAGTAAATGGTTTTGATGCCTCTATGGTGGGCATACAGATCAATACGGTTCAGATCACGAGTTGTCATCGTATCTTTCAAAAACAGGGTAAAGCTGATTCCCTGATCGATATGCTGCTGGATTGTCGCGATCATATCCACCACTTTGAACATGTCCATATCATAAGCTTCTTTGTAGAAGAACCAGTTATTAGACGCTAACCCCGGCATCGGGTAATACGTTTTTGAATTTCCGTATGTTCTTTCTTCGATCCGTTCCATGATCGGCATAACGGACGCCGTGCTGGATTGGACATAGGAAATGGAGCCTGTCGGCGCGATGCACAGTCTGTAGCTGTGGTACATGCCGTTTTCGGCGACAAACGCCTTCAGCTCTTTCCAGTCTTCGATTGTCGGGATGTGCATGCCTTCAAAGAGCGCAGCGATTTTTTCGTATGCCGGTGAGAACTCTTTTTCGATGTATTTATTGAAATATTCTCCCGTTGCATAAGTGGAGCCTTCATAATGCTCAAACGTTTCGCCTTTTTCTTTCGCAAGCTCAGCTGAACGCTGGATGGAATAAAAGTTCACCATCATAAAGAACGTATTGGCGAAATCTCTTGCTTCCGGGCTTTCATAAGCGATGCCGTTTTGGGCCAGGTAGCCGTGAAGGTTCATGGCGCCTAAACCGATCGACTTCATCGCTTTGTTCGCGCGTCTGACTGCCGGCGCGTTGCGGATATCCGTCGTCTCAGATACATGAGTCAGGGAATCCGTCGCGAGTTTCACCGTGCGCTCAATCGATTTATGTTTCATGACATTCAGTATATTTAATGAACCAAGGTTGCAGGAAATGTCCAAGCCGATTTCGTCTTCCTCGTCATAATCTGTGTAAGCCGAAACCTGTGACGCCTGAAGCACTTCAGAGCAAAGGTTCGAGAATTTCACTTTTGATACGTGGTTATTCGCATGCTCTTTGTTTACGTTGTCCTGGAACATAATGTATGGATAACCTGACTCAGAACGGAGAACGGCAAGCTTTTCAAGCAATTTGCGCGCATTCACTTTTTCTTTTTTGACACGCGGGTTGTCGACAAGTTCCTCATACATCGCCGTCATGTCCATCTCATCCATATGCTGGCCGTATTCTTTATAAATCGTGTGCGGATAGAATACATAAGCCGCTTTGTCCTCACGTGCAAGCTCAACGAACTTATCCGGAATGACGACACCGATAGAAAGCGTTTTGACACGCACATCTTCATCCGCAGAAATCTTTTTCGTATCAAGAAAGTCATTGATATCGCGGTGGAAAATGTTTAAGTACGCCGCGCCAGAGCCTTGTCTTTGCCCCATTTGGTCAGCGTAACGGAACGCGTTATCAAGAAGCTTCATGACGCCTACAACGCCTTTTGTGGCATTCTCAACATCTTTAATCGCTTCACCTTTCGCGCGGAGCTTGGACAGATTAAGAGAAACCCCGCCGCCCAATTTAGACAGCTGCATGGAAATATCGATCGCCCGTGAAATATCGTTTAAGGAATCATTGACTTCGAGCAAGAAACAGCTCACAAGTTCTCCGCGGCGTTTTCTGCCGGCATTCAAAAATGTCGGTGTGCTTGGCTGATATTCCTGATTGATCATCAAGTTCACATATTCTTTTGCTTTCTCAGTGTCGCCGTTTGCGAAGAACAGCGCGACGATTGAGATCCGGTCCTCATAACGCTCGAGGATTTTTTTCTTGTCATTCGTTTTCAAAGCATAGTCATTATAGAATTTAAACGCACTCATGAAGGAAGGAAAACGAAACTTCTTAGCGTAAGCTGTCTTAAACACTTCTTTAATGTCTTCAAAAGAATAAAGGCTTAAGAATTCCTCTTCGTAGTATTGGTTTTCAATCAAATAATCCAGCTTCTCTTTTAAATCGTGAAAGAAAACTGTGTTTTGATTGATATAGTCTACAAAATAGCTATGTACAGCCTCTTTATCTTTATCAAACTGGAATTTTCCATCTTGTTGGATCATGATTTCGTTATTTAACTGGATCCATTTTGGCACTTGATTTTGTGACAACTCTTTCTACCTCCTGAGTAAACAATTCAACGTCTTTAGATGTGCCGCTGAGTTCAAATTTGTGCAAGATCGGCACCTGATATTGTCTAGAGATGGTATCGGCGCTTTTTGCAAAGTTATCGCCCCATACTTTGTTGCCGCTCGCAGCGACTCCTAATAAGAGATGGGCGTATTTTTCGAGAAATGATTGTGTTGATGCCGGTACCTGACCGAAGTTTGTCGTGTAGGTGACCAAAACAAACGGAGTGTCCACGTGGTCCGTTTCGTCCACCTTGCGGATCAGCTGAAAGTCTGTTTTATTCACAAAACGCTGAACATTCCCTGTCTTTGAATCAAATATGATTTGAACCATCCTTATCACGACCTATCAAAAATAATGAATCTCTTAACACTATATATAGTATACTAACCTCTCAGAAAAACACAACATATTGAGATCGATTTATAAAAAATTCATATTTTTGAAAGAGCGGACTTTGGCTCCGGCCCGATTAACGCCCAAAAAAGAGAGCAGAACGAGAATCATCTCTCATCCTACTCAAGGTGTCATGTGTAAGCCGATGTCTATCATAACATGAAAAAAAACTGCTTAGTAGTCTAGACTTTTATTCTTATTTTTTGTAAGAATCACATTTTTTTTCGCTTTCAACGGTTTCTTCAATCTCCACATCAGCACCGATTTCTTTCAGTACGGCTTTCAGAGCGCTTGTGATGGAAGCCTCTCTGATCAGTTCTTTGCCGTCAACGATGATGCTGGTTCCATATTCATAGCAGGAATCATCTTCACAAGTTTCTTCCCAATGGTTGATTATCACCTTGTGTTTCAATCGTCTCACCCTCTGCATGATCAATGTCAGTACTTAGTGTAGCTTGTGCGGCCCGCTTTGTAAATTCGAACGCTTGTGAAATTTATTCAAGCTCATCCAGCGCCGTTTCTTTTTTCAGTTCGATTTTATCCGTTTTTTCATCATAGCGGTATATTTTTAAGTAACCGTCCTCGACAATGCCGAAACGATTATGTTCCAGCTGCACCACGCCTTCTGTCTGCGGTTCGGCATCCGCCAAGCCGCCGTCATCATCCGTCACCACCGTCTCGTGATTGCTGCAAGCTCCAAACAGCAAAAAAACAGCGATCCAAACGAGCGTAATCCTGATTCTTCTCAGTTCATTTTCACTTTCGAACACGATTTTCCGTACCCCCTTTTATCTTTCCGATATACGGCCTGCAATATACAGACGCGCATAGAAAAAGACCATTGTTCATGGTCTTTGTCAAAAAGTCTATTCAAGCTCAAGCTGGACGTTTTTTTGCGGGGCGAACGTGGAGATGGCATGTTTATAAATAAGCTGCTGCTTCCCCTCCGTTTCGAGCAAAACGGTAAAGTTGTCAAAGCCTTTTACCTGGCCGCGAAGCTGAAAGCCGTTGAGTAAAAACACCGTGACGAACGTATTGTCTTTTCGGATTTGATTCAAAAACTGATCTTGAATATTAATCGGTTTCATGTTTCGTCCTCCTTGGTTCTCAATACAATACTGTTTCGATTAAATTTCCAGTTTTCCTGCTATGCACTCGAAAATTTCCTTTTTTTTCTGCTCAATATCAACAGGCGGCGTCATATCTGTCCATGAAACGGGCATTTTATTGCGAAACCAGGTCAGCTGGCGTTTCGCATATCGCCTTGAATTTTGTTTTAATTGCTCCACAGCCTGAGGGAGCGGCACTTTTCCATCAAGATATTCATACAGCTCTTTATAGCCGATTGCCTGAATCGATTGGCTGTCCCGGATATTCATATCATACAGCCGCTTTACTTCGTCAAGAAGGCCGGTTTCCAGCATCAGGTCAACGCGCTCGTTAATCCGGCCGTACAGCACTTCTCTGTCCATTGTAAGACCGATAAGAACCGCATTGTAAAGCAGCTCCCGTTTTTGGGTTTTAAGATGCTCTGACATTGTTTTTCCCGATACATGCAGGATTTCGAGCGCGCGGATGACTCTTCGCGTATTGTTTTGATGAATGGCTGCCGCCGCTTCCGGGTCGGCTGCCGCAAGCTTGGCATGAAGCGCTTCCGCCCCTTCTTCAGCCGCCAGTTTCTCCATGCGCTCCCGGAATACAGGGTCGCCGGAGTTTTCCGTGAACGTATAGTCATACAGCACGGACTGAATGTACAGACCCGTCCCCCCGACAATCATCGGCAGCTTTCCTCTACCGGCAATCTCGGTGATTTTTCCCCTTACCATTTTCTGATAATCCGCCGTTGAAAAAGTGTCGGACGGCTCCAAAATATCAATCAGGTGATGCGGCACGCCTTCTGTCTCTTCTTCGGTGACTTTGGCCGTTCCGATGTCCATCCCTTTATATACCTGCATGGAATCTCCGCTGATGATTTCCGCATTCAGCATTTTCGCGAGTCCGATGCTTAGTTTTGTTTTTCCGACTGCCGTCGGTCCGACGAGTATGACGACAGGCTGTTTTTTATTTTTCAATATGTATCACTCTCTTTTATAAATCTCCCCCTAATTATAGCATTCATTTCTTCAGGCACCTATCCATTTTGCCCTTTTTCCTGAGCGCTAAACATCCGCTACCACCCGATCGGCTCGTTTCCGACAACCTCTCTCGTTTTTCCTTTGAGCGTATGGCGGTGCGTTTTCCGTCCTTTCTCCCGCGGATCGTAAACGACGCCGCCGTGCTGGATCTGAATCGGCTCATTGTAGGCGGCAAAGGTGGTCTCTGAAAGCTCATGGTAATGTGTTCCGTCAACCCTCGGGATGGCAGGGCCGGAAATGCCGTAATACCTATGAAAATGGCCGTTTTCAAACGAGGTGATGCCCGTATAGAAATGTGTATGCTCATCTGTATTGCTGCCGTTCTCCGGCTGTGAAAAGCCTTCGATCACATGGTAATGCCCCTGCACTACATCCGTAACAGCCCGGTATGCGTGTGTGTGCGGAGGTTTTTTTGACCAATCGGACTGATACAGGCCCACAAAAGCTCACTCCTTTATTTTTTGATAAACGCCCAATCAAAAATTGGTGGGCTGAATACTCTGTTATCATCTCAAATTTATTCTTGGAGGTACCTAAATTATGAATGAAGAATACACATACGAAGCAGATAGTGATATGAGACAGTTTGGACGGCCCGGATTTGGGTTTGGACGGCCGGGCTTCGGGTTCGGGCGTCCCGGATTCGGATTCGGCTTCGGGCGGCCGGGTTTTGGTTTTGGCCGGCCTTGGTTTGGCCGCCCTTGGTTTGGCGGGTTCGGACGGCCGTTTGGTTTTTACGGCGGACCGTTTGTCGGAGGGCTTGTCGGGGGGCTTGTCGGAAGCGCTTTGTTCAATCCGTATTTGTACGGAGGTTACGGCTACCCTTACTATCCGTATTACTACTAAGACAATCAAAAAGGGCTCCTTTCAGGGGCCTTTTTATATAGGCCTAATGTCTTGACTTGGCGGGCAAAGTTCGGATATTATTTTATTTTACTGCCTTAAACAAAAGGCATAAGGATTATGATGAGAGGGGGATTTGATATGATTCTGGGTTATATCTTCCTCACAATTGCTATTTTATCAGAGTCAATCGGCGCGGCCATGCTGAAGGTCTCCCGCGGATTTACGCGGTTTTTGCCGAGCACGCTTGTAGTGGCAGGCTATTCATTGGCCTTTTATATGCTTTCACTGACACTGAATCTCATTCCGCTCAGCTTATCCTATGCAACATGGAGCGGAGCCGGAACGGTGCTCGCATCCATTATCGGAGCGAAATGGTTTCATGAAAAACTGGACAAGCAGGCCGTCATCGGACTTGTATTCTTATTAGCCGGTGTCATTCTGATGAATTGGTAGAAAGGAGAAACATGATATGAAAGGATTACTCTGCCTGGCATTAGCCATTGTATCAGAAGTGTTTGGAAGCACGATGCTGAAGCTGTCGGACGGTTTTACGCACTTATGGCCCGCTCTCGGCGTCATTGCCGGAATCGGAGCCTCTTTTATGTTTTTGAGCTTCTCTTTGAAAAGCCTTGATTTATCCGCCGCATACGCGACATGGTCAGGTGTCGGCACGGCTTTAACGGCAATTGTCGGCTTTTTTGTTTTTAAGGAAGCCATGACAGCCAAAATGATGATCGGGCTTATTTTTGTCATCACGGGCGTCATCCTGCTGAACCGTTCCAAGTCTCAAAAAGCTAAAAAAAATCAAACGGCCCGGAGCTGACCGTTTGAACTCGTCAAGCGCGGGCAGCTTTTACTTCAACCTCAAGCTCCATCTCCACGTTTCCTTGGACCGCTCGAGAAATCATACAGGAGGACTCCGCTTTTTGCGCTAACTTCCTGGCGAGCGTAAAGTCCGTTTCGGCTGCATCCGGCTTTAATAATATAAACGGGCGGTGAATGATTTTCTGGTACGTGAACACACCGTTCGTGACGTCTACAATTCCTTCAGATTCCATATGTAGATCTTCTTTATCCAGACCGCTTCTTTCCATCATCGCCGCAAGCGTTATAATATAACAGGTCGCGGCCGCTCCAAGCAGCATTTCATCAGGATTTGTGCCTTCTCCGGGTCCGTCCATTTCCTTAGGAATGGACACAGCCGTTTCCAGCCGGCCGCTTTTAATATCGCCGACGTCATTGCGATTTCCGGGCCAATTTGCTTTTAAATAAAAGTGATGTTTTGCCAAGGGACAAACCTCCTTTTTTTTCAGTTTACTCACCTTTCACTGGTTTGTCTTTTTTTAAGCTCACGAATACTCTTGATTGATCACTCTTTTTATCGTACGGACAAACCGGTAAAATTCCTCCGTTTTTGTGAATTCCCTTTCGCGGTAATCAAAATTATCAAAAAACGCTTCCCGCTGTTCTCTGCTGATCTCAAGCTGTATACTCAGCCCGGTTTGCGCCTGGTTATTGATATTTTCGGTGTCAACCCCGGCCAGACCGGTTTTTGAGGTTGCCAATTCTGCAGGAAATCCGTTTCGTTTGAGAGCTCTCACCAATTTTTTCGCCCGCTTCCGGTCGCTTCCTCCGACAAGAGTATTTTTCTCGTCGCCTTTATAACCGTGAACTGCGATAACATAATGGTGCTGCTTAATGCTTTCGACTGCTGAAGGCTCATCGAACTTGGTGCTCGTAATATGAAGAGTCTGGTTATCATGCGCTTTTAATCCCTCAAACAGGTAGGTTGAATAATCATCCCTGAAAGAGCGGACGATCTCGCTCACCCCGCCCTCAATTCTCCCTCCGTGCGGCGACATGATCAATACGGGGCTCCCCTTTCGCTTATTGTACGATATATGATAATCATCGGGGTCTTCATGTTCAGCCAGATCTTTAAAATCTGTGTATGTATCAGAAGAATTCGAGGGATCAGGGTCTGACGCATAATGAGCACATCTTATTAGTAAGACCATTGCTACGATAATGATGACATTAAGTAAAATTCTTTTCATCAGCTCTCCTTCTTTGCTCCTTTCTGAAAAATGAAATATTCATTATATGGATTTTTGTCAATAGGTCTTATCTTAACATTCTATTAACATTATCATCAGTGAAAAACTTCCCGGTTTCGAAAAATCAATGGATTGTCACGGTTCAAGCGCTCAAATGCCGGGCATCAGTGAAAAAAGGTTGAGAGAGGGCAAAAAAAAAGGGAGGAACGCCCGAATTTTCAGGGGCGGGAGATTCACGGCCGGAAACGGACGGCATCAAGAATACGCTTTTAAAAATGAATATCCGCCTCCCGAAGCAAATGCGCAGGACAGAATGGAGCCCGTCAAAAAAGTTCTCATCTGCCTTTTTGTACAGCAAAATGCCGTTACAGCCCGCTCATCCCCTTTTTTTATCATAATGGTCCGTTTTGAAACGGAGCCGTCTTTTTTCATATATATAATATCAATCGGAAGCTGTTTTTCCAAGGAGTGTCCCAATATGATGTTCATGTATATACCCCTTTCCGCCGGATTCATTATAAACGAACAAATGTTCCGACCCAACTCGATTTCTTCTCCTGAAAAAGCCGCAAGTAACCAGCGCTCCTGAAGGACAAACAAACTGACCGAACATACGGCCTGTTCATATGGTATAGAGAGAATCGCCAGAATGGGAGGAAAAGTATATATGTTTGGTTACTCAATGGTACAAATGGTGCGGTCAAATGCTCATAAGCTGGACTGGCCGCTCAGAGAAAACGTATTACAGTTATATAAACCTTTCAAATGGACACCTTGCTTTTTACACAATTTTTTCGAAAAAAAGGTGAAAAACAGAAAGAAAATGTCAGTCATCATTGAATTTGAAGAGGGCTGCCATGAATCCGGTTTTCACAGCACAGGACAGGTCTTATCAAAAGAAAAACGCTGCACTATAAAAAAGCAGTTTCAAACAATCAATTGCTGCAGCGCCGAAGTCACTCCGTCCGCCCTTCACATGCTTCTTTCGCAATGCCGGGATATCCGTAAAATCTATTTAAACCGTGAAGTAAAAGCTCTCCTTGATACGGCAGCTGAATCGTCTCATGCAAAAGAAGTGACCCGTAACGGCACCGTATTAACAGGAAAAGGCGTAACCGTCGCCGTTATTGATACCGGAATCTACCAGCATCCCGATTTAGAAGGCAGGATTATCGGATTTGAGGACTTTGTCAACCAAAAGACAGAACCGTATGATGACAACGGGCACGGCACCCATTGCGCCGGTGATATCGCAAGCAGCGGCGCTTCATCTTCGGGTAAATATCAGGGGCCGGCGCCGGAAGCCGATCTGATCGGAGTCAAGGTTTTAAACAAATCAGGATCAGGAACCTTGGCTGATATCATTGAAGGTGTGGAATGGTGCATACAATATAATAAAGAACACACAAAGAATCCGATCAGAATCATCAGCATGTCACTGGGCGGAGATGCGCTCAGATATGATAAAGAAACGGACGACCCGCTCGTCAAGGCCGTTGAAGAGGCATGGAATGAAGGAATCGTCGTCTGCGTCGCCGCGGGCAACTCCGGTCCGGAAGCTCAAACGATTTCAAGCCCCGGTGTCAGCGAGAAGGTCATCACGGTAGGCGCCTATGATGACAATGATACAGCCAGCAATGAGGACGATACGGTCGCTTCTTTCTCAAGCCGCGGCCCGACGGTGTACGGAAAAGAGAAGCCTGACATTCTTGCGCCCGGGGTCGATATCGTATCTCTCCGTTCTCCGCGTTCATATCTTGACAAATTACAGAAATCAAACCGAGTAGGCTCCTTGTATTTCAGTCTTTCGGGCACGTCCATGGCCACTCCGATCTGTGCGGGCATCGCCGCCTTAATCCTTCAGCAAAACCCGCAGCTTTCGCCTGACGAAGTGAAAACATTGATCAAACAAAGTCCGGATCAATGGACAAATGAAGATCCGAACATTTACGGAGCGGGCGCAGTGAACGCTGAAAACGCCGTGCCGAAAGAGTAACCTTTTTATCATGAGAACGGGGTCGTCTGCAGCGGCAGATGACTCCGTTTTTCAGGTGAATAGATGAAACATTTATAATGAAGGAACTCGGAACAGGTCAGAACCGGCTGTCAGAAAAAAAGATCAATGCAAGGCGGTGTATTTCTAAAAAAATAGGGAATAAGTATGGTGTAGATAAAAGGAGGAATCACAATGGCACTTACAAACACCGAATTGTCTGAATGGCTGCAAAAACAGATCGGACAAACGCTTGATATCAGAAAAGGAGAGCTGACAGACAGCCGAAACGAGATTTCTGATATGGATCAGATCATGCTTCACCTTGATGACGTTCTCGTCCGCCGGACAAACCATCCCGATGACTATGTAGCGGATGAAGAACTCGTCTTAAAAGGGCACGGCACAACCTATACGGTGGAAGGAAATGTCCCGCTTCCCCAAGATGCGTATGAAATTCCACTGCTCGGCGACATTACCATCCAAAAGGAGCAAGACGGATTAAAGGTACATACAGATCGGGCCGTGTATACAATCGGGACCCGGAAAGAGCAATAAAAAGAAAAAACGCCCTGAATCAGCGGCGTTTTTTTATTGGTTTTTTTCTTCAGAATATCCGTGGAACATCGTGAATGCGCAAAGCATAATGCCTAAAATAATGATAATCGGGAGCCAGATCACGGCAAACTTATAATCCGGTTCGGCAAAAGCGCCTATGACCGCCCCAAAGCAATACAGAACCAAGGCAAGCGCGCGCAATACAGCATCTCTCGTAAACTGCTTCCGCTTGTCCGCTTTGTAAAACCTTGCGGTGAGATCTTCAAAAAAATTAGCGAGCGTTCCCGTTAATACGGTCGTGGAAATCCCCGCTACACCAAGTTTTCTCGCGGCTGTCGTCTGCATTCCCATTGCGAAGCTGAGCAGCATAATCAGCACATAAACAGAAATGGCATCTGCAAAAAAGCAAGAGAACAAAGCAAACAGCAGCAAAACAGCTCCTTCAATAGCTAAAGCGGCAGTTACCGCAGGGGGCCAGAATGATTTCTTTTTATTGCCCACAAGCAAGGCCGCGGCAATAACGCCGGCAATAAATCCGATTAACGAGGTTAACGATTTGAGTACGGCAAGGTGCCATGAGTTGCCGATCGCCAGGCCGAACAGAACGATATTCCCCGTCATATTGGCGGTAAAGATATGTCCCAGGCTTAAATAACCGATCACATCCACAATTCCCGCTGTTAAACAAAGAAGTAAAAGTGCAATATTTCGGTATGTAGTCACTGTCAATGTGATCCAATCCTTTCTCATGCTGATTCCAACATATAAGTTTACTCTTCGCCATTTCATATGTCCAGCCGGCGCGCCGCTTTTTCAAAGCATAAAAAAAACTCCGGCGAACCGGAGAAGTTACTGAACGATAAATAATACTCTCGTGCCGTCGGAATAGCCGCTCATTTGATTTCCAACCCATGAACCGGCCCCGCGGTTATCCGACGGGGTTACATATCTGATATCAGCCCCCGCCCCGCCTTCTGTGCAGACTGCCATGGGCCATTCATCACGGTCAAACCCGGGCTTTGTCGGAATTCCTTTCAATGATTCTTTCCTTCTATTCTCCGCTCCGCCCCGATCAATTGTACAAATCTCAGAATGACCTGCCGAAATGGCGTCTTTTATATGATTTCCCGTCTCTGGATATTTTGACAGCGGGAAATACAGCACCTGATCGTATCGGGATGCGGCACGAGCAGCACTGTCCGAATGGATGCCGGCGCCCGTAAGGCCGAACTGAAGAGAGATCACCAAAAGCAGACTTGCCGCCCATTTCATAAACGCATTCATTCACATCCTCCTTAAGAAGTTGATATGAAGCGTAAATATGTATATTAGCCGGATTTAACACACATGATGAATTGGCAAAAAAAGTTTGCTGTTTTGTTGATAATTAACGAAAATGGCGGCTTTACGATTTATCTATTGAACCGGCTTCTGTTTCCTTATATATTTTAGACATACTTATGAGCCGTTGTGATCAGTGTCTTCGGCAGATAAAAGGAGGAATGCCGTCCGGTCGGCAGGCACCGGCTGTTGGTTATGTCTTTTCAAAAACATGAAGGCGGGGAAATCCAGATGGAAAAAACAATGTTTCACCCACACTCACCCGAGTTTCACGAAGACCCTTTTGCGGTTTTAAGCAGATTCAGAGAGCAGGACCCCATACATAAATTCGAACTGCAGCGTTTCGGAGGCACCTTTCCGGCATGGCTCATCACGCGTTATGATGATTGTATGGCGTTTTTAAAAGACGGCAGAATTACGAGAGATGTAAGACGGGTCATGCCGAAGGAGCTGATCGCAAAGCTGAATGTCAGCGAAGATATCGATTTTGTCTCAGAGCATATGCTGGCAAAAGACCCTCCGGATCATTCACGTCTTCGATCTTTGGTGCATCAGGGGTTCACTCCCCGGATGATTGAGCAGCTTCGCACCGGGATAGAGCAGATCACAGAAGAGCTGCTGGATGAAATGGAAACAAAAGCAGACCCTGATATTATGAGAGATTTCGCGGCACCCCTTCCGTTTATCGTCATTTCCGAGCTGCTCGGAATTCCGAAAGAGGACCGCGCCAAATTTCAAGTGTGGACTAACGCGATGGTTGACACGTCAGAAAGCGGACAAGATGCGACCAACCAGGCTCTCAAAGAATTTAAACAATATATGAAAACACTGATCGAAGATAAAAGAAAACATCCGGCTGAAGATCTGACAACCAAGCTTATTTACGCTGAAGAGGACGGCCAAAAGCTGAGTGAATCAGAGCTGTATTCCATGCTGTTTTTGTTAGTCGTTGCCGGGCTTGAAACAACGGTTAACCTTCTCGGCTCCGGCACCCTGGCGCTTCTTCTGCACAAAGACCAGATGGAGAAGATAAAGCGGCAGCCCGAAAATATCCAGACGGCGGTCGAAGAGCTTTTGCGGTATACCTCTCCCGTCATCATGATGGCGAATCGATGGGCGCTTGAAGATTTCACCTATAAAGATGTTTCTATTAAAAAAGGCGATATGATATTTATCGGCATCGGTTCAGCCAATCGGGACCCGGAATATTTCGATGATCCTGATACATTAAATATAGCGAGAACACCGAACCGTCATATCTCTTTTGGATTCGGCATTCATTTTTGTCTCGGGGCTCCGCTCGCCCGGATGGAAGCATCCATTGCCTTTACTTCGCTTTTAAAACGGTTCCCGAATATAGAGCTGAAAGGCGCGCCCGAGGATGTAACATGGAGAAAAAACGTGTTTTTGAGAGGGCTTGAAACATTGCCTGTCAGATTTTAATATCGCCCCCTGTTTATCGGGGGTTTTTTTAATGTCTTATAAACAGGAAATCAATATAATAGTGAATATTTAGTACATAATGAATTTAGTTCTATGTATAAAAAAAACGGCCGGATTGCTCCGGCCGTTCTCTATTACCGTTTTACCAACTCATTTGTTTCGTCCAGCTTTTTTCTGAAAGATTTAAGGAAATTTGCGCTTATCGTTCCTTTGTTTGCGTACAGTTTTTCGCAGAATGCCTTAATGGCGTTTTGCGGCTTTGGTTCCGACAGCATTGTGACATGATTGGAGGAGTGGACGTCCAGCAGGTGAAAGTGTTTCATCTGGTGTTCCCATTCTTTCCAATACGCATCATGGTCTAACGGAATTTGTTCTTCTTCTGCTGTCAGATAACGTTCAAGATCTCCGAGGAACAAACCGCTTTTATTACGGAAGTAGTAGCATTGCAGCGCTTCCGGATGAGGCAGCGGCTTCATGTCATACTCTTCCATTCCGTAAGCGAGCTGCGTCTTCATCATTTGCTCCAGCTGCATCCGGATCGCTTCTTCGGATTTTGGCAGACCGCGCTTTTTGGCAAGGCCGATCAATTCTTTCAATACTTCTTCTTCCTCAGCCTGGACGGTAATGTCTTCTCTGCTGATTAATGCCTCTTCAAGGTTTTCAGGCTTAAGATATGCCGTAAGCATCGTATTGATCGTTTGCAGCATGACTGACTTAACAGATGGTTTTCTTTCTTTCCATTTTTCACTGTACGGGGTGTCGATCATGACGGCGCTTTTTACTGTATGACCTTCCTCCTGCAAGAGGCGCGCGGTTTCATATGCAAGCATTCCGCCCAAGGAATATCCGCCGAGGTCATAAGGGCCTTTCGGCTGTACCGCTTGGATGATTCTCATATAAGAAGCGGCCGTCTCTTCGATTCCTTGCAGCGGCTCTTTCCCTGTCAAACCTCTTGCCTGGATGCCGTAAAAAGGACGCTGACTCTTTTTGGCGAATGGCTGGTATGCTTCAACGCCTCCTGTTCCGCCGTGAAACCAAAAAACAGGACGGCCTTTTTCTCTTTCATTCAGCTTGACGAGTTCGGGAAAATTCCGGCCCGCCTCATGCGGTTGGTTCGTTTTTAACAGCATGCCGATCTCCTGAAGAGTGCTGCATTTCTGAAGAGCTTCCAGACTGATGCGGCTGTCTCCGTCCTCAAGTTTTTTCAGCAGCTGAATACAGGAGATTGAATCGAATCCGTATTCAGTCAGCGGCTTATTTTGATCAATTTCCGCTGCCTTCATCCCCAAAATGTCAGCCACAATGTCAGCTGCGCTCTCGCGGCGGAGCTGAGGGTCCTGGGAAACCGGTGCAAGGCTGATCTCTTCTGGCTGACCGCCGTTCCAATACTTGTGGTGTTCAAAAGGATATGTCGGAAGCGGCACTCTTTGAACAGATTCGCCTTGGTGGAGTCTGTCCCACGGTATATCCGCTCCTTTCACCCAGCAAAATGCAAGCTTTTCCAGATTGTTTTCAGCCAACAGCGTCTCCGTGACGACTGTACCGAGAGTCCCTTCCAGTAAAACGCCGATATCTCCTGATCCAGTCTGCTGACTGCCTGTAAAGAAGCTTTTCATTCCATTGCTTTCTTCGGAAAATGCTCTGTACTCTTTCAGTTTTTCCAGCAATTCATCTTGATTGCGGGCAACGAGTGCCAAGCGGCAGTTCATCGCCTCACGGCCGGTCTGAAGCGTATAAGCAATATCCCGCAATGACGGAGTATCTCCAGTTTGCACAAAATCAGCCAGCTGACCTGCGGCCGCCTTAAGACGCCCTTCGCTCTTAGCAGAAAGCACGATAAGCTGCGGGTCATGCTCAGATTCTTTGTCTTTATGGCTCGGGCTGTACTGTTCCAAGACGACATGCGCATTCATGCCGCCGAAGCCATAGCTGTTAATTGCGGCCCGGCGCGGGATCGGTCTGCCCGTATGGTCGGTGAGCTGTGTCCATTCCTGATTGTCTTCGGTGAAACGGAAGCGGCTTTTTTGAATAGCCATTTGCTCATTTGCAGCTGTAAATCCGGGAATGCCCGGGATGGTATGATGCTTCATGGCCATCGCTACTTTTATAAGGGCGGCCAGTCCGGAAGCGAGTTCGCCGTGCCCGATGCAAGGTTTCACGGTGCTGATATAACAAGGCGTGCTTTCCTCTTGATTTGCAGACTCGCCGTAACCCGCTTTGATTGCATTAAACTCCAGCGCATCTGCCATTTCGGAGGCAATGCCGTGCGCTTCAATATAAGTGACGGTTTGCGGATCAACATCGGTGTCTTCGTACGCTTTTTTCATCGCGGCCTTCATTCCCGCCGGATTCGGTGCGTGAAGCGACATGCCTTTACCGCCGTGAGACACTCCTGTTCCTTTAATGACCATGTGAATATGATCGCCGTCTTCAATTGCCGCCTCAAGCGGTTTGATGATGATCACGCCCGCCCCTTCGCTTCTGACAAAGCCATCCGCATCTTTTTGGAACGATTTCGCCCGGCCGTTTTTGCTTAAATATCCCATTGAGTCAAAACCGATAAAACCTTTCGGCGATTGCAGAATATTGGCGGCGCCCACGACAGCCTGCTCACATTCGTTATGACGGATTGATTGAACCGCCCTGTGCAATGCCACCAGCGTTGACGTGCAGGCAGCCTCGTAATATTCACTCGGTCCTTGTAAATTCAAGGCATATGATATCCTGTTCGGAATGATGGACGGAATGGCTGTTCCATTGTTCGGATCGCTGTTGCCCGCGGCAACGAAAACGCCTGTCGTCCTGCTTGATAATGCCTTATTTGTCAGGCCCGCATCCTCCATTGCCTTCCATGTATGCATCAAAAGCAGAAACTGCTCCGGCCCCATTTGTGATGCCTCTTTAGGAGAAATTCCGAAAAAGAGCGGGTCAAATTCTCCGACACCGTCAATAAAACCGCCCCATCTGAGACTCGTGTCATTCTCATCGCCGGCGTAACGGCGCCAGTCCCAGCGGTCCGCCGGAATTTCGGTAATACAGCGATCCCCGTTTACGATGTGCCCCCAAAAAGACTGGATATCCGGGGATTGCGGAAACTGAGCTGACATACCGATAATCGCGATTCCTTGCTTGACATCGGCGTTTTCACAAGGCGTATGCTGTTTCTTCGGTAAAGTGCGCTCTTCTGTTTCCGTGACCCCAGCCTCTTCTGAATGCTTATGATCGGCAAGCAATTGAGAAAACTTGCTCTCATATGCTGACGCGAAGTGGCGGGTCAGCTCCTCCGCCGTCGGATACTCGAAAAACAATGTTGGATTCACATCGATGTCCGCCTCTTGGCCGATCTCTTTTGTCAGCCCGATCAGACTCGCTGAATCAAGTCCCAATTCCATGATATTCGCGTCAGAACGAAGAGAGGACGCGGGTTCATCCATCATCTTGGCGAGCTTGCCAAGGACGTAGCTGCGGATATCATCTGTCAGACTGCCGGCAGAAATCGGTGCTCCCGCATTCTTAACAGCCGTTCGGGCCGGCTGATTCATCTGTTCGGTTTTCGGGCGGAACCGTTTCAGGGCATAGCCTTCAAAACGCATCACCACTTCCGATCGGCTGCTGATGACATCTGCGTTAATCAGAATCATTTCCCCCGTTTGTTTGGCCAGCTTGATGTGCAGCCAGCAATCGGTAAGATTTTCCGGGCTGCTGAAGGTGACGGAATTAATGCCGAACGGCAGATAGCTTTCCGCCTCTGTTTGGTCCAATAAAGAAAGCGAGGCCAAGTAAGCACTGTTGGCGATTAACGGATTTATGGCATAATGATGCGCTTGTTGTGAGTCGCTATTGTTCAGGTTCACTTTCGCTAAAACGGCATCAGTGCCTTTGTACAGGCGGGTGATCGTTTTAAATTCTTCTCCCCACACGACGGTTCCCGTTCCGTCTCCGTATAACTCATCTATCCGGCCCACTTCCCGGTATGAGCGCTGAATGGCCGCCAGATCCGCGTGCTGCTTTTGAAACGGATACGGGCTGCACTCGGCATACGCCGCTATGCTCCAATCAGGAGACGTGCGGCTGCGGTGCATTATGCTCAGTTCAAATCCATCCCCGTTTTGTTTCGATTCTGTTTTCAGCTCGATGCGATCGCCTTTTTTTACGGTAATGGGGCTGACGTAATTCAGTTTTTTAATATGTCCTCCCTCTGCTTCAGGAAAAAGATCACAAAAATGATCGACTGCCAGACTGTTATATGTAGCGCCGACGAGTACCGGTTCTCCGCTGAATTGATGCCCTTTCACGTATGGGTCGTCATCACTGTATACCGCCTGAACGCCGGCAGCGTTTTCTGATTCACCGAAATGAAAAGAAGTCCCGTGGTCAAAAGCGTAGGCCGGCAGATGAACGGCGTGCTCTTGCTGCAACTGATCAAACGTGATATTCTCTCCTTTTTCCCATTGCCGCGCACGCCTGCCGATATCAGAATCGGAGAAATTGAGATTCCGCTGATCCATGCGGTAAGCGGCCAGTTTTTCCGACAGTTCCTGAACGGAAGCAGCCGTAAATGCCGCCCGATACTCCGGATGATGCGTTCTTTTTTGCAGCGCGGATGCGATGGCGGCCGGATGAAGAGATGGCGTCTTTTCTAAAAAGGCCGCCAGTCTCTCAAGATAGGCTTCAAAACTCCATTTTGTTTTCGCTGACACAGGGAAAATATATTCCTCATTGCCGTGACGGGCATGATTAGAATTCGGATTGATATATTCTTCTACGATGAGATTTGCATATGCCCCGCCTGCCCCGAAGGAATTGATCATGCTTCTCCGCGGTATGATGTCTCCCGTCTCGGCATCCTTCAGACGCTCCCAATACTCGGTTTTCTCCTGCAGGTAAAAGGCCGTTTGTTCAAGCGCGATATTCGGATTTTGCGGTTTTGCATTAATGGTTGGAACTAATGTTTCCCGCTCCATTTGCAGCAGCACTTTCGCGAGCTGGGACATCCCGGAGGCCGCCTCTAAATGGCCGAGATTTGACTTGACGGATCCAAGCGCGCAAAATCGTTTTTTATCGGTATATTGCGAGAACGCGTTTGTCAGGGCAATGACCTCAATCGGATCTCCCAATACAGAGCCGTTTGCCGCTGATTCAACATAACTGATTGTTTCCGGATTGATTCCGGCCTTGTCAATGGAAGCCGCCATGAGCTTCGCCTGCTGTTTCGGATCCGGAGCCGTGTACATCTGCCTTCCGCCGCTATGGCACAACGCGCTGCTTTTAATGATCCCGTAAATATGGTCTTTGTCGGCAACCGCTTTGGAGAGCGGCTTCAAGAGCACTGCTCCGACTCCTTCTCCCGGCATCAGACCCGTGCCGGTTCCGAAGCTTTTGCTTTCACTTCCCTGTTCAAGCAAATTCGCCCGATCAAGCGCATCATATTTAGACGGTTCAAGCGTGAGATTGACCCCTCCGGCAATCGCCATGGAACAGCTGTTAAGCTTCAGGCTTTCACAGGCGAGATGAATGGCGCTCAGTGAGCTGGAGCATGCGGTCGTAACGCCCATGCTCGGACCCGTTAAATTGAAAAAGTGAGAAATGCGGTTGGCGATATGCCAATCCCCTCCGTTAGAGCTGAGCGCAGCTTTTTCCAATGACGGGATATTCCAGAAATATTGATTGTACATACTGCCCATAAATACACCGATCCCGCTGTCTGATTCCTGCCATTCGTTTACTCTTTCTAACGAGTAGCCGCCGTTTTCAAATGTTTCCCATACGGTTTCAAGGCTTAGACGGAGCTCAGGCGTCATCTCCATCACATGGTCTTCCCGGATGTCAAACAAGTGATGGTCAAAAGCGTCAATATGCTTCAGAAATCCGCCGTACCGTGTTTTGCGTTCTTCTTTTCGTGTTTCTTTTGCCATCGTTTTCAGAAGACCGGACTTCCATCTGTTTTCCGGAGCTTCCGTAATACAGCTGTCTCCGGCTTTTAAATGCTCCCACAGCTCATCGAGGGTTTCAGACTCGGGATAGCGGCCGCTGATGCCGATAATGGCAATGTCGTCATGATCTGAGCGATTATCGGTGACGGTTTCTGTTTCCGGCTTTGGCGCTTTTGGCTCTTTTTGTTCAGTGATAAATCGCCGCGTTTCCGTGACAAGCGGCACCGGTTCATTCATTGCAGGTTCCGGATGCTCCGTTTCAGGAGGCGCTTGATCGGCTCCGAATGCCTGTTGCAGCTTATCCGGGTAAGTTTCCAGCAAATACTCGGCAAGTTCTTTCGTATTCGTGTGTTCAAATAAGACCGTTTTCGGCAGCTCGCCCGTCAATGTTTCCAGTTCACGGATAAAATTCACCTGCAAAATGGAGTCGATGCCGTATTTTTCAAAGCTGGTTTCCGGCTGAATGCGCTCGGGAGCAAGCTTTATGGACTTGGCTAACGTTTCTTTTATGAATTGCACCGTCCGGTCTGTGACTGAGAAAGACGGTTCTGTGAAATCAGCCGGCTCTTTGGAAGCCGCAATTTCTTCAACCGCCGGCGCGTCCGGCTGCTTTTGCCTGATGACGCCGTCGCTTTCTGCCGCCACGATCTGCTGGCCGAGGTGATGTGACGATTCCGCCATAAATGTAACGTACCGATATCCCTCGCTTTCCAGCGCAGACTGCCATGCTTCAGGATACAGCCCAGGGCATCCGGGAATACGCAGTTTGGCGTCTTCATACAGCCACCAGCCTTCCAAAAGACCGAATGTCAGATGAGAATAAACCGAATGGCTGCTGATCTCATTTAATAGCAAAATCCCATTCTTTTTAAGCACCGCTTTGGCATTGCGAAGTGTCCGCCGAATATTTTTTGTCGCGTGAAGCACATTTGCCGCAATTACCGCGTCATATGCACCCGTCTCTATACCCTGCAAAGCCGGGGGCTCTTCCACATTAAACCGCTTATAAGTCAAATACGGATTGTCGGGACCGTATTCTTTTTCAGCATGCATGAAAAAGGCCTTTGACAGATCGGTGTAGCAATATTCTTTCACATGAGGTTTGACCTCTTTTAATCTTTTGAAAACGGCCGCGCTCGTCCCGCCCGTCCCCGCTCCGATCTCTAATATCCGGATTTCCGCGTTCGGGTCTTCTTTCAGGCGTTCTTCAATGAAAGCCGTCAATGTGTCAGCGAGCACCTCATTAAAGTAGTCTGCCGTTTCATTGTTTTTATAGATTCCTTCAACCAATTCCATTGAGGAATCAGGAAACAGAACATCAGTGGCAGAAACTCTGCCGGATAAAATATCCGGCAAAGCTCTGAGAGCGGTCTCCACTAAGGTGATCATCGCCCGTTTGCTGCTGTCCTTGAGTAAAGGAGCTTTCTTTTCATCCCATTCTTGCCACAGAACGTCCGCACGCTCTATCGGACCCGTTAACACATACGTACTGCCAGACTGTTTCAAAAAGCCTTTTTGCACCAAGATGGAGATGCTTTCTTCCAGCCACCTGCCGTAAAACCCCTGCATGACAGGCTGCGTTTCGTTTTCCGTAAAAAATCCGACAGATTTCAGCTGGCCTGCCAATAGTTTGTAAAGAAGATCTTCAGTGTTTTGCAAAGCCGTCCCCTCCTTAACTCAATTGTTGTACATGTCTTGTTACTTTAGGCTGATAGCTTCGCAGTTTTTGCATCGCCGAGCCGTGATGTTCAGGGTATACTTCTATCATTTCTTCCGGTTTTTCCTCCGGCTCTTCCGCCTGTTTCATCATAACGAACTGATTCAATGGGCCGCCGAGCAATCGTTCAAGCGCCGCCATTGCTTCGGGCGCTTCAATTGATCCGACTCCCGCCTGTTTCATCCGTTCTTGATATTCGGCAGATGATACGATTCCGACACTGCCCCAATAGCTCCAATTCATCACTGCCGCCGAATACGGCCGGACTTGAGCCAAATGAGCGGCAAAGGCATCTTTGAAACTGCACCCGGCAGCATAATTGCTTTGTCCGGCCGCTCGTGCAAATGATTGAACAGATGAGAAGAACAAAGCAAAGTCCAGCGGCTCATTTTGGAACACGCGGGCCATATTCACGCTGACATTGACTTTTGCAGCGAGCACGCTTTTCAAACGGCTTTCCGGCATATTCGCCAGGCTCTGATCCTCTAAAACAATTGCGGAATGGATGATTCCGTTAATTTGCGGGTGCGTGCGTTTGATCGTTTCATACGCCCGTGTGAGCTCATCCGGATTTGCCGCGTCAGCTTCAATATAAATCGGCGCCGGCCCGAATTGGCTGAGTCTGTCGATTTTTTCCTGGATGGCGCTGTTATGTTTTCGTCTGCCGATCCAAACGACTCGCGCCTGATACGTTTTCACGGCATATTCGCTCCATGCCTCGCCGATGCCCCCCGCGCCGCCGATGACGACATAAACGCCGCCTTTTTGGTAAGCGGTCCGGCTTGACACCGGCTGCTGTACAGGAATGAGACGCTGTTTGTACCAGTGATTGTTCCGGTACGCCCAAGTGTTGCCTTGCTCATCAAACGGCGCTGAGAACAGCTCCGCCTTTGAAACATCTTCCGGACATCCGGCATCAATCAGCCGTGTTTGCCAGTTCGGATACTCTTTTGCGAGCGAACCGATCAAACCGTGAATGCCTGCATGAGCCGGATCAATGATGTCCGCCGGCTGTACGGACTGTGTTTTTATTGTGACTGCAGTCAAGCTGATTCGCTTGCCTCCGTATCCTAAAGCAAGCATCGCCTTAATCACTCTGTACATCTGGATGACGCCCGCATCTTGAGCTTTCACCATGTCATCAGCGCTGTGAAAAGGAGCGATCCATACGATATGCCCGAAAGACCCTCTTGCTTTCAGTTCAGCCGCAACAGCCTCTATTTCATCCTCCGGGTTGATATGAAGCCGTTTCGCAGAAGGATGATGCAATTGAAAAGCCGTGCTTTCCTCATCCCCTGCGATAAAGACAACCTCTTCCGTCTTATATGCCGGGCTTGGGTCACGGAATTCCGCAAGATCCCATACCGGAGCCAGAAGGTTTGCTCCATTTAATGATGTTTCCGGCGCCGGGCCTTCCATCCTTCTGGAAGAAATCCCTTTAATCCTGATACAGACCCGGCCTGTCTCATCGCATAAGTCAATGTCCAGCCGCTGTATTTTTTCATCCGTTCCCCGGGAGCTGACATACGCCCACATACTTGTCGTGCACGGGCTGAAAATGTCCAGTTCCTCAAGGGCGAACGGCAGTGACAGCTGGTTATCACCTGCATGCAGCTTCAGTCCGATTGTCGCTTGCAAAGCTGAATCAAGCATACACGGGTGAAGAACGTATTGATCTGCCGTTTCTTCGAGGAAGGAAGGCAGACGGAGCTCAGCTAATGCTTGATTGCTTCCGATATGAATGTGCTGAATTCCTTGTTGTCCGGGACCGTAGTCAATGCCGATTTTGCTGAATAAACCGTAACACTGCTCAGAAGTCAGCATGCTGCGGCCGCATTGAGCTTTCAGTGCGCCTATATCACGGTGCGGAGCCTCACCGGCGCCGAGAATGCCGGCAGCCCCCTGACAGTGTATCTGCCTGCCGCTTGCTTCTGTTTGTGAATCGGTGTAAATGTCATACACGATTTCACCGTTTTCCCTCGGGTTCAGGCTGATTTGCGCTTCAATCGGGCGGTTTCCCGCTTCGATCGGCCGAACCCAAACGATGTTTTTCAGACGGATGACAGAAGGACGTTCCTTTTGCCCTTTGACTGCCTGAGCAACCGCCGCCCTGGCCATTTCCAAGTAGGCAACGCCCGGCATGACCGGCTTGCCTTTAATAAGATGATCGGTGAAAATCGTCTCTTGTCCCGTAAATTCGGATCGGTACCGCTGCTCTGTTAAATCCGATACATTTTCGTGAAGCAGCGGGTGCAGCACCCGCGCCGTCGGCACAGCTTGCGGTTTTTCTGCTTTCGGCCGGTTGTCCGTGATCCAGTACCGCTCTTTCGCAAACGGGTAAGCAGGAAGACTCATCCGTTGGGGCTTGATATCAGAATATAAGCCGTCCCATTTGATATCCGCGCCCTGCACCCATAATTCCGCAAGCTTGCCATTCTCTCGGCGGCTTATCAGCTCTTCGATATCCGCTTCGCCGTTTGCGCCTGCCAGAATGGATTTCAGCGGGGTTTTACCCGCCCCCGCTTTTCCTTTATAAATGCCCGCTATATCATAACGTCCTTTCGCACAGCTTTTTAGCTTGTCCCGCAGTTCTTCGGCCGTGGAAGCGATGATGGCCGCTCTTTCTTCCATCGCATCACGTCCCTGCTGAAGCGTGTAAGCAACATCGGCAAGATCAGCATCCGTAAAAGAAGCTTGCGCCAGCTGCTGCGCTTGTTCCTGCAGACGTTCTTCTTCTTTGGCCGACAGCACAAAGATTTGAGGGTGTGTGAAAACAGCTGTTTTTCTTTCTTCCTTCGGGATATATTCTTCAATGACGACATGGGCGTTTACGCCGCCGATGCCGAAAGAACTGATTCCCGCACGGCGCGGCAGATGATTGCCGTTTTCGTCTTTCAATGCCGTCCATTCTCTTTTTTCCTGTACGATGTAAAACGGACTGTCTTTCAGTTTGATATACGGGTTGATGACCTCGCTGTGGAGGCTTTTTGCAAGTGTTTTATGCTTCATCTGCATCAGCACTTTGATCACACCCGCGACACCGGCTGCCAGTGACAGGTGGCCGATATTGGTTTTTGCCGATCCCAAACCGCAGTGACTCGCGTAAACGGCGGGATCGCCTGTTTTTTCGTACAGCTTTTGAAAGGCGGATTTCAGGCCGTTGATTTCAACCGGATCGCCAAGCTCCGTTCCGGTTCCGTGCGCTTCTATATAAGTGACGGTTCTCGGATCAATGCCTGCTTTGTCATAAGCCGTTCTGACGACTTCCGCCTGGGCTTTCGGGTTCGGTGTCGTCAAGGAGTTCGCGCGTCCGCCGTGGTTGACCGCGCTGCCTTTGATGACGCCGTAAATATGATCGCCCGCTTTTTCCGCTTCTGACAGCTTTTTCAAAAACAGAATTCCGGCACCTTCACTGACGGCAAATCCGTCCGCCCTGTCGGAGAACGTTTTGCATTTCCCTTCTTTGCTCAGCGCACCCGCTTTGTCATAAGCGATGTGGCCTTGCGGTGTGACGACGGTATTCACGCCGCCGGCGATCGCCATCTCGCAGTTCCCGTTTTCAATGGCGCATACGGCGTGATGAATCGCGACCAGCGAGCTGGAACAAGCCGTGTCGATCGGTTCACTCGGCCCGTGCAGATTGAGCATATAGCTGACGCGGTTCGGCCCTGCTGACGGACTCATATTTGCGGCTGACGCACCGCCGATATCCAGGTCGGAAAACAGTGAGCCGTATCCGGTATTCCCCGTGCCGATATACAGGCCTGTTTTCGTGCCGGAAAGGCTTTTAGCGGAATATCCCGCATCTTCTATCGCCTTCCACGCATACATCATTAACAAGCGCTGCTGGGGATCCATCTGTTCGGCTTCCAGCGGTGAAATTCCGAAGAACAGCGGATCAAATTCCGCAACTCCGTCAATAAATCCGCCCCACTTTACATTTGTTTTGTTGGCTTCATTAAGCGGGTCACCGTAATACTCCCGCCAGTCCCAGCGATCCGCCGGCACCTCTGTTATACAATCTTTTCCCTCTTCTAAGTTGCGCCAATACTCATCAATATTTGCGGCCTTCGGAAACACTCCGCTCATGCCGACAATGGCGATCGGTTCCGGTTTATGTTCAGCCGCAGTCTGAACAGGCTGTACGGCAGTTTTTGCAAATCGTTTGTTCCCTGCCAGTCTGATGCCGCCATCATCTGTTACACCGCTTTGTTTTTCTTCTTTCGGCTGTGTGCTGCCTGCAAATTGTGTTTGATAGTCTTCTGCTAAATGATGCGCCAAGGCTTGAATCGTCGCATATTCAAAAAATACGGTCGGTGTCAGATCAAGCTGATAAGTGTCATTCAGCTTGTTGGCAAATTCCGTCAGCGTAATGGAATCAAATCCGTATTGATTGAACTCCAATTCGATATCGATTTCTTCAATGTTTATTTTCAGAAGTCCGGAAACTTCTTTTGCCAGCAATTCCTGAAGTTTGGCCGTCAGGTCTTTCGGCGCAGGCGTTTCCTCCGTTTTCTTAACCGGTGCAAAAGCGGCTGCGGGAGTCTTTGGAAGCAGTTTTTCCCGCATTACGGCGCGGTTTCCTTCCATGACGAGCACACTTGTTTTCCCCATGCTCCATGCTTTGTAAAGAGCTTCTATTCCGGTTTCAGTGCGCATCGGTGTTACGCCGGTTCTTTTTTCGGTGAGCTTCGCCATTTCTTCGTTGACTTGCATTCCGCCGTCTTTCCAAAGCGGCCAATTGATTGACAATGTGTGACCGTGGCGGTACATTGCCGTAACCAGCGCGTTGCGGTATGCCGCATAGCTGTCCATAAATGCGTTTGCCGCCGCATAATCCGCCTGTCCCGCATTCCCGGTGACACCGGAAATGGATGAGAAAACGATGAAAAAGTCCAGCGCTAAATGCTCGGTTGCTTCATCAAGGTTGACAAATCCGTCCGTTTTAGGAGCCAATACACTGTAAAACTCTTCGGTTGTTTTCTTTGCGATATATTGATCTTTCATCACACCCGCGCTATGAATGATGCCGTGAAGGCCGCCATATTCCGTTTCAATTGTTTTGACCAGGTCTGCCGCAGTTTGAGCGTTTGTTACATCAGCCTGTTTGTACTCCGCTTTTGCTCCGAGTGATTCAAGCGATTGCAGCTGCATCCTTTGATTCTCGCTTAATGCGGAACGGCCTGTCAAAACCAGTGTCGGCTTTTTGACTTTCCGGGCAATTTCTTTCGCGAAAATAAATCCTAAGCCCCCGGCTCCTCCGGTAATGAGATAAATCCCTCCGTCGTTCCACGGAATGCGTATTTTTCCGCCGGACACGGCCGTTTCTTTGACATCTGCGCTATATCGGATGCCGTTTTCATATTTGATATGGCTGTCATCAGCCCTTGTTTTATTTTCTCTGATGATGTCTGTGATTCTGCCGTTTTCCGCCGGTTCTATTTCAATCAGCTGGGTTTTCAGTTTTTTATGTTCCAGGCCGGCTGTTTTTAGCAGAGCTGAAATCCCTGAGAGCAGCTGATGCTTATCTGTTTTAGCGAGAACCGTCTGGATAAGGACGTCTCCTTCCGTCTCTTCCTTCAGCAGTTTTTGCAGCGTCTCCAATATCCGTCCTGTATAATCACGGAAGCGCGCCGCCGCTTTCCCGTGCGGGGAGGTCATTTCAATACATTCAGCTCCCGCGGCTTCAACAGCTTGTTTTAATCCGGCGTCTGTATCACAAAGCATTACGATATGCCGGGCAAAAACGGGTTCCGTTTGAACGGCAGTTTCATCGCTTCGTGTCCATACCGGCTCAAGCATGAGCGTTTCCGGAGCTTTTTCTTTTTTCTCAGGTTCTTTTTCAGCCGTTCTGAATGACAAACCTTTCAGCCTTACGCAAACCTTGCCATTTTCATCACAAATATCAAGATCGCGTTTTTCAACCTGGCCGGCTTTGTGGTCTTCAGAAAGTCTGGCGTATACCCACATCTCGGCAGCGCATGCGCTGAATACTTCAAGCTCCTGAACCGCAAACGGAAGCATCAGTTTTTCATCATTTGTTCCGGTTAATATGCTTGATGCCTGCAATGCAGAGTCCATTAAGCCCGGATGCATGACATACTCCTGCACCGTGTCCGCACAAGCCGCATCAAGAGACAGTCTGCCCAATACGAAATCATCACCTGTATAAATCGCTTTGACACCCCGGAAAGCCGGGCCGTAATCAAAACCGATTTTGCGGTACATATCGTACACTTCATCTGCAGAAAACGGTGTCTCGGCGGATTGTGATCTCAGTTTTTGCAGATCAATGACCGGAGCCTTTGCGTCAGGGCGGACTGATACTGCCCCTTGGCTGTAAACGGACGGCTGATCTGTTTCCCGGCCGCTGTAAATGTCGAATTGAACGTCATTTGCCGTTTCAGGAATGAGACGGATGTTGACATGGACCGGCTCGTCTTCAATGGTGATCGGCCGCACCCAAACCGTATTCTTAAGCTTGATGCTTCCTTGTCCGGCCGGTACTTCAGATGCCTGTTCCATTGCTGCGCGCGCCATTTCAAGATGTGCCACACCCGGTAAAATCGGCACGCCTTTTACAACATGATCCGCAAGGTAAAATTCTTCTCCTGTATAGATTGAGCTGAACCGCTGTTCTGCAAGGTTTGAAGTATTTCTGTGCAGAAGCGGATGAAGCGCGTCTTGTTTTCCGGCAGACACAGTGCTTGTTTTTTCGTGTTTTCCGGTGTGTTTCGCCGCCCAATAGCGGTCTTTTGCAAAAGGATACGACGGCAGGCTCATGCGTTTAGGCGGCCGGTCTCCATACAGCTTCGCCCAATCGACGTTCAGCCCTTTGACCCATAATTCAAGCAGCTTCGCGTATTTGCCGCGTGCCATCCATTTTTCAACGGCTTCTTGAATTTCTTCATCTTCCGTCAGCATTTGCAGCGTGCCTTTGTCTATTCTTCCTCTGTACAAATCCGCATGCTTATCTCCAGTGATAAACTGTGACAGTTTTTCCTGCAGTTCTTCTGCGGATCCGGCAATAACCGCCAGGCGTTCTTCCATGGCGTCCCTTCCGATTTGGAGAGTATATGCCATAGAAACGAGGCTGGAATGATCGTACCGTTTTTCAGTAAGCGCACGTTTCAGCTGTTTTGCCTGCTCTTTCAGGCGTTTTTCATTTTTGGCGGACAGAACGAAAAGACATGGGTCGATATGAGAATCATCTGCTTCCTCTCTGTCTTCTGGAATGTATTCTTCGATGACGACGTGGGCATTTACGCCTCCGATGCCGAATGAGCTGATGCCCGCGCGGCGCGGCTGTTCGTTTCCGCGTTCGTCCGTCTGCGTCTTCCATTCCATCGTCTCCCGCACCAGATAAAACGGGCTGTCTTCAAGCTGAATGTACGGATTTACCGTCTCACAGTGGAGACTTTTGACTAATGTGCGATGCTTCATCTGCAGCAAAATTTTAATAATGCCCGCTGCTCCCGCGGCAAGGGATAAATGGCCGATATTCGTTTTGACCGACCCTAAGCCGCAATAGCCGGCCGCTTTCTCTTTTCCGTCTGCAAACGAGCTGAACGCTTGTTTCAGGCCGTTAATTTCAACGGGATCCCCCAGTTCTGTTCCGGTGCCGTGCGCTTCGATATAAGAGACTGTTTTCGGATCAATGCCCGCTTTTTTGTATGCGGCTTTAATGACTTCCGCCTGTTGTTTCGGGTTAGGCGTTGTTAAAGATGCCGCACGGCCGCCGTGATTCACCGCGCTTCCTTTAATGACGCCGTAAATATGGTCCCCATCCGCCTCAGCGGCTTTCAGCTTTTTGAGGAAAAAGAGCCCGGCTCCTTCACCATGGGCAAAACCGTCAGCCTGATCGGAGAACGTTTTGCATCTTCCTTCTTTACTCAGCGCGCCCGCTTTGTCAAAACTGATATACACATCCGGAAGAACAATCGTATTGATTCCTCCCGCCAAAGCCATGTCGCACGTCCCTTCTTCAATTGAAGAAACGGCATGGTGTATGGCAACGAGCGAGCTTGAGCAGGCGGTATCAATCGGCTCGCTCGGCCCGTGCAGATTGAGCGTATAGCTGACACGGTTCGGTCCGACAGACGGACTTGTATTCGCCGCGGATGACCCTTCAATCGCCGCATCGGCATTGGCTAAAAGAGAACCGTAGCCGGTGTTTCCGGTCCCGATAAACACACCTGTCTTTGTGCCTGAGAGACTCTTTGACGCATATCCGGCATCTTCAATCGCTTTCCACGCATACGTCAGCAAGAGGCGCTGCTGAGGGTCCATTTGCTCCGCTTCCCGGGGTGAAATCCCGAAAAACAACGGATCAAATTCGGCAATTCCGTCAATAAACCCGCCTTGGTTGACGTTTGTTTTATTTGCTTCTTTTGCGGGATCCCCGTAATAGTCCCGCCAGTCCCAGCGGTCTTTCGGAATCTCGGTCATGCAGTCTTTGCCTTCTTTCAGGTTCTGCCAGAAAGCTTCAATGTCTTCTGCCATCGGGAAAATCCCGCTGATGCCTACGATTGCGATCGGTTCCGGCCCTTGGTCCCGCTGCACTGTCTGCGGAAGTGTCTCAGGCAGAGTGCGGCGCCGCTTAACGGCCGGGCGCGTGATTTGAGTCTCTTTTACCGGTCTTGCCGATTGAACCGTTTTTGTATTTACCGCAAACCGTCCGGCAAATTCCTCTTCGTATTCACTGATTAAATGAACGGCAAATTCATGGATTGTCGGATGATCAAAGAAAATCGTCGGCGTTAACGTAAGCCGGTACGTTTTGTTTAACTGGTTCGTAAACTCAGTCATCGAGATAGAATCCAGCCCGTATTTTGTCATTTCTTCGTGAGGATCAATTTTGTCAATGTTTACTTTTAACAGTGAGGCCGTCTGCTGTTTTAACAGATGCTTCACTTTTTCAAGCAGGCTGTCAGCATCAATGTCATGACGTACGCCGGTCTCTGCTTCCGGATGATCATTCTCTTTGCGAAACAGTTTTGCTTTCATGTTTTTCACATCTCCTTCAAGAACCGTCATCCGGGCTGTCCCGCTCATCAAGCCTTGATATAAAGCCTTGATGCCGGCATCTGTGCCGAGCGGTGCGATTCCCGCCTCCTGCATCAGCATATCTTCCGTCTGCTTTCCTGCCTGCATTCCGCCTTCTTTCCATAACGGCCAGCTGACAGAAAGCGTCTTTCCGTATCTTTGTCCTGCGGCTTGTAAAGAACGGCGGTACTCGGCATACATCTCCGTAAAGACATTTGCAGACGCATAATCAGCCTGGCCGACGCTT
Organism: Bacillus sp. JK74; assembly: GCF_053663395.1. Taxonomy (NCBI): domain Bacteria; kingdom Bacillati; phylum Bacillota; class Bacilli; order Caryophanales; family Bacillaceae; genus Bacillus; species Bacillus sp. JK74. The sequence goes on from NZ_JBSJQB010000002.1 coordinate 188,907, forward strand.
CCAAGCACACCTGATAAGGATGAGAAGACAATAAAGACATCTAATTTCTCATGTTGTGACGCTTCATCAAGATACACAAGGCCCTTCACTTTCGGAGCGAGAACGTGTTGGAATTCCTCTGCCGTCTTCTTCACCATGTAGTTGTCTTTTATAATGCCGGCACTGTGAACAATCCCGTCCAGCTTGCCGTGCCGTTTGCGGATATTGCGGATCAATCGGTATACTTCTGCTTCGTCCGTGACATCGGTCTGCTCGTAGAAAACAGAAGCGCCGGCAGCACGTACTGTTTCCAGCATGTCTTTCTGCTTTTCTCTGAGAGCGGACCGGCCGGTTAGTATGATGACAGCGTCTTTTGTACGGTTTGCGATCTCTTTTGCAAAAATCAGACCTAAACCTCCGGCACCTCCTGTAATGAGATAAACGCCTTCGTCTTTCCACGGAATATCCGGCTCCGCTTGAGAAATATCCACCTCTTCCCAATCAGCGGCAAAGCGCTTGCCGTTTTCATATTTCACATGGACGCTTTCGGCATGCATACGGTTTTCCGCCGCTTTTTCCGCGATGCCTTCAGCACTTTCTTTCTCCTCGGCTTCGATCATTTGACAGATCAGCTTGGAATGTTCAAGGCATGCGGTTTTGAAGAGGCCGGTAATGCCTGAGAACACCTGCTGTAAGCCTGCTGACCGCGTAACAGCCTGAAAAAGAACCCGACCCTTCGGCTTGCTTTTCATTATGGTTTTGATATGGTCAAACAGCTGACCCGCATAAGAATGATACCGCTCTGCAATAGATGCGGGACGATCGTCCAAGATAATGACGCTTGCATGTTCAAGCTTTGCTTCGACAGCTTGTTTAACGGCTTCATCGTACTCACAAAGGAAAATGATATGCTGTTCATACGAAGGCGCATGATCGGCCGGTTCCGGCTGCTCTTTCCAGACCGGTTCAGCGAGCAATGTCTCGGTACGGCTGACGGGAACGCCGGCACCCGCGTTTTCTTCCATGATCCGCGTTGAGAAACCTCTCATCCGCACACAAAGCCCGCCGTTATTGTCATATAAATCAATATCTGCTTTTTGGATAGGATCGCCGGCTTTATTGTTCGCACTGAATGTGACGTGCACCCACATATCATCAGCGCACGGATTCAGAACGTCCAGCTCCTCTAAAGCAAACGGCAATGCGGCTTTGAATGGTTCCCCGCTTTCTGCCAGCAGCGCTCTCGTCACGTTTTGCAAATATTCGGCGGCCTGAAGCGCACCGTCCATCATACTCGGATGAAGGATATAATCAGCTTTCGTATGGGAGACGGATTCAGGAAGCTTCAATTTAGCAAGCAGACGGTCTTCGCCTTTGTATACAAGCTGTACACCTTTGTAGCCCGGCCCGTAATCAGCTCCGATCATTCCTTTGTAAAACGCTTGAGATTCGATTGTTCCCTGCGTGCACCGGCGCTTCAGCTGCTCAATATCCGCCGCTTCCTCCGGTTCCTTCCGGATGATTTCAGCGATGCCCTGATTATAAAGGGGAGCTTCTTCACCGATAGAATCGTTACCGCCGTACATTCTGTATTGAATCTGTCCGTCCTCTTCTTCATAAAGTCCGATATGGACACGGACAGCGTCCTGATCGGCTATCACCGGGCGTACCCATACGATATTCTTTAAGCGCAGGCCGAGAGAATCCTCTGTTGCCCCGCCGATGCTTTTCTCCGCCGCGGCCCGTGCCATCTCAAGGGTGACGGCAGCCGGCACGATCGCCATTCCTTTAATGATATGCTCGGCAATAAAATACTCTTTTCCCGTGAATTCCGAACTGAACCGCTGCTCCTGCAAGACGGATGTATTCTGATGTACCAGCGGATGCAAAAACTTCGCATCTGTTTGCTTCACAGTTTCTTCCGGCCAGAAGCGCTCCTCTGCGAACGGGTAGGTCGGCGCACTGATTCTTCGCGGCGCGGAATCCTGATACAATAAGCCCCAATCAACACGCGCTCCTTCAATCCAGAGCGCCGCAAATGCTTTCAGCTTTTCATCACGTGTCTGACATGCCGCAAGCTCTTCCATCTCCTGAGCCGACACTTCTCTGCTTCTCACTTTTTCGCCCCGTAAGATGTTTTGGTCATTGCCGTTGATAAAATCCTGCAGCTGACGCTTCAAATCGTGATGATCATGACTGATAAAAACGGCTCTCTCTTCCATCGCTTCACGTCCGGTCTGATACGTAAATGCCAGATCATGCAAGGAAACATCGTTTTCGGCTTCATCCAGAAAGCCGGATAAACAAGATGCATAGGCAGTAAGACGCTGCTTATTTCTCGCTGACAGCGGAACGATATAAGGCGGCTGTCCGTCATTTAATCCGCTGATCGTTTTGTTTTCATACTGTTCAAAAATGGCGTGTGCGTTTGTTCCTCCGAGTCCGAATGAGCTTAACGCTGCCCGGTGCGGCGTCTCTCTCTCCGGAAGCGGTTTTCTCTTATCCGCCACATAAAACGGCGAACCGCTGAATTTGATATTCGGATTCGGTGACGTGTAATTAATGGTAGGTGCCAGCTCCCGATGATATAAACTCATGGCGACTTTGATGCACCCGGCCAGACCTGCTGCTGTATCCAAATGTCCGATATTCGTTTTTACGGAGCCGATCCCGCAATACTGCTCCCGGTCCGTGTAACGTTTATACACTTGCTGCAGCGCGGACATTTCAATCGGATCACCCAATGTCGTTCCAGTGCCGTGCGCTTCGATATAGGAAATCGTCTCCGGGTGAATATTCGTGCTGTCTAAAACATGCTGGATGACGTCAGCCTGACCTTTTACACTCGGTGCGTAAAATCCGACTTTATCCGCTCCGTCATTGTTCAGACCGATGCCTCTGAGCATGGCGTATATGTGATCTCCGTCCTGAACGGCTTGCGACGCCTTTTTCAGCAGAATGACGGCCGCTCCTTCTCCGCCCGCCATACCGTCGGCTGAAGCGTCAAATGCCTTGACATGCCCGTCGCTTGAAAAATTCAATCCGTTTTGGTGCACATAGCCGATACCGGTCGCTGCATGCAGCGTTGCTCCGCCGACGAGCGCGTATTCCGATTCTCCGCTCGTTATACTTTTATAGGCTGAATAAAGACCGACTAATGATGATGAGCAATTGGAATGAACGAAATAGCTTGGCCCTTTTAATCCGAGCTTATGGGAAACCATCGTCGGAATCGTACCGCTCTGCGCTAACACCCATGACACATAGCCATCGGGAGATTCATGGCCTTCTGTCGTTTTTTCCGGCAAAAGCGACCGATACGAATTATTGCTTGCCGACATATATACGCTTGTCTTCGGAATCTCTTTGGATACATATCCCGCGTCCTCGACGGCTTTCCAAGAATGAAGCAGCAGAAGCCGAAGCTGAGGATCCATAAATTCTGCGTCTTTCGGAGAAATGTGAAAGAACTCAGGGTCAAAGAGATCTTTTCCTTCTATCGTCGATAATGCCGGCACATAGTCGGGATTTTCGATCAAATCTTCAGGCACGCCGGCTTCCCGAAGTTCTTCTTCCGAGTAGAACCGGACGCTTTCCTTTCCTTCTCTTAACTGCTTCCAAAACTCATGATGATTTTTCGCGCCGGGGAACTGGCAGGAAATCCCCACAATCGCCACACTGTCATCAAAGTAAGACGGCACCCCGTTTTGCGGTGTTTGTTCTCTTTCACTCTCATCTTGGCCGGGCGCCTCTGGTTCAGCCGCCTGTTTTGTTTCAACAATAAATCGGCTGATCGCCTGAATGGTAGAGTGTTCGAATAAATCCGTAACGGTAAAATCGCATTCGAGCTCCTGTTTAATGCGTTCTGCCGCCGCAACAGCCAAAAGCGAGTCGCCTCCCACATCGAAAAAGCCGTCTTCGATTTTGATGCCCGCCGTATTCAGCAGGTCTTCCCATATTGCGGTCACTTTCGCTTCCGCTTCTGATAACGGCAGTCTGCCCGTCTTTTCAGACCGGTGAACAATTACCTTGCGCTGTTTTAGGTCTTTGCGGTTCACTTTTCCGCTCGGTGTTAACGGCAGCGCATCCAGACGGATAAAATGAGCAGGCGCCATATAATCCGGCAGACTCGATAAAAGATGGTTGCGGAGCGCTTTTTCATCTGCCGTATGACCGGAGCGGGCCGTATAATAAGCAATCAGCTTTTTATGTCCGTTCTTCTCCTGAACAACAACCGCCTGATCAAGAATGTCCGGATGTTCGTTCAATTTCGTTTCAATCGCTCCCAATTCGATGCGGAAGCCGCGAATTTTCACCTGACTGTCAATCCGGCCGGCATATTCTATATTTCCGTCAGGCAGCCATCTGGCTAAATCACCTGTCTTGTAAAGTTTTTCTCCTTCACTAAACGGATTATCAATAAATGATGCCGCCGTCAGCTCAGGCTGATTGTAATAGCCTCTGGCCAGACCGGCGCCGGCCACGCAAAGCTCCCCGGCCACACCGTCGGGGACGGGGCTGAGCTTTTCATCGACGATATAAAGCCGCGTATTGTGAATCGGTTTCCCGATCGGCGTATTCCTGCTTGTGATTTCCTTTTGGCCGCAGCTGTAGTAAGCGGCATAAATAGATGTTTCCGTCGGGCCGTATATGTTTTCAATTCTGGCATGTTTGAAGATGGAAACTGACTTTTTGACTAAATCTTTCGGAAACGCCTCACCGGCCACCATCACATATTTCACAGGGCCGTCTTCTGTAAATGCCGTATGCCGCTTTACCGTTTCCAGAAATACATTAAACACGGCGGGAGCAAAATTCAGGTGCGTGACCTGGTGGGTTTGGATGTATTCCATGCAAAGCTGCGGATTTTTTTCTGCACCAGGCGGCAAAATGACAAGCCGTCCGTTTCCGATAAACCAGCCGAATAATTCAGAAATCGAAACGTCAAATACGTAATTCGTTTTTAACAAATAGGCATCCTCTTGTGCGACCGGATACTCAGCTTCCAAAAACTGCAGCGTATTCATGATGGCCCTGTGCTCAACCATGACGCCTTTCGGTTTTCCCGTGCTTCCGGACGTATATAGAATATAAGCGAGATGATGCGGTTTTGAACGCGGCGTCAGTTTTGCCCCGCTGACAGAACGTCCGCTCTTTTCAATTTCCACCGTGCTCACACCGCCGACGGCCAACTGTTCAATCATGCCGCGCGTCTTTGCTTGCGTTAATACGATTGAAACGCCGCTGTCAGTCAACACGTGCGCCATCCGTTCGTTTGGAAAAGCCGGGTCCAGCGGCACATACGCGCCTCCCGCTTTTAAAATGGCGAGGATGCCGATGACCATCTCAAAAGAACGCTCCGTACAAATGCCGACCGGGCATTCCGGTGTGACGCCCTTTTCTTGCAGGTACACAGCGAGCGCCGTGCTTCGTTCATCTAATTCGCGATATGTAAGACTGTTTTCACCGAATGTGACGGCTTCTCTGTCAGGGTGGCGTCCGGCTTTTTCCGCAAACACTTCATGAATGCAGCGCTCATTCGGCTGATGGGATGAACGGCTTGCTTCACGTTTTTGATTGAGCAGGCCGGAACACGCTTCAAAAGCGATCTCCGGATCAGAAAGCACCTTTTCTGCCAGTTTCATATAATGCTCCGCCATCCGTTCGATGAAAGAAGGGCTGTAGACATCCGGGTTGTACAGAAATTGCAGGACGGTTCCTGTTTCTTTTTTATAGACTTCAAGCGCAAGCTCAAATTCGCCTTCCTGATGAATGTCTTCTATCATTTCAATGCCGAGTGATTGATATAGTTCCGCCAGCTTTTCCGCTCCTTCTGTCCGGAAGAAGTTTTGATAGAAAAACGCGGTTTGAAAAACAGGCGAAACCGCAGGCGAGCGTTCCGTCTTCAATTCTTTGACAAGCGCGGGAAACGGATACGCGGCATGGTCCAGCCCTTCTGCCAGTGTCAGCTGCAGCTCCTTCAAAAACGCCGTAAAGGATTTGGCGCCCGTCTCCCTGCTTCTGACCGCGATCATATTAATAAAGTATCCGATGACAGACTCAAATTGAGCCTCAGAGCGCCCCATCGTCGGCATGCCGACGATGACATCTTCCTGATTCGTATATTGATAGAGCAGTCCTTTGAAAATAGCGAGATACACAACGGATTCATTGACATTATGTTTTTGGGCGCACACTTTAATCTGCCGGTTCAGTTCATCAGGAAGCAAGCGCTGATACGCCTGCCCTTTGCAAGTTTGAACCGATGATCTCGGATAATCCGACGGAAGCTCAAGCACCGGCAGCGGTCCTTCCAGCTGCTTTTTCCAATAAGAGAGATGCGTTTTTCCCGCTTCGCTTTCCAGCAGCTCTTTTTCCCATTTCACAAAGTCATGATAATCTGCGGCCTGCTGAACCATGACAGGTTCTTTGCCTTCACTTGCTTTTACATAAGCGTCCAGCAGCGCCGACATAAACGTCATAAGAGAGACGCCGTCAAAAATGATATGGTGAATGGTGATTAACACAATCGGCTCCCGCTTCGCCCGCCGGAATACATGAACACGCAGGAGCGGCCCGGTTTCAAGCGCGAACGGTTCTTTTGCTTTTTCTTTAATAAACGAAAGAACGTCACGCCCGCTTAATTCAGAAAGATCCATTTCTTCAATCGGAAAATGCCGATCCGTATCTTCTATCTGATACGGAAGGCCGTTTTCCTCTTTTATCACACTGGTCAAAATAGGGTGCTGGCGCTGCACGGACAAAAGGGCGTTTTTGAATGTCTCGATATCCAGCTTTTGAAAACGAAAGCATAACGGAATGTTATATGCGCTCATCTCCGGAAACATTTTCTGAAGCATCCACAAACCTTTCTGGCCTTCAGAAAGCGGACGTTTTGCAGTTGTCCGCTTGAAAGCCTGAAGCTTTTGTTCTACTTCAGCGATGGTGAGCGTTCCTGATCTGTAGGCATCGAGAAGTTCTTTATGATTCATAGGTCTTACTCCCTTCTATGATGTCTTGCACTCTTTTAAAATCTAATGTCCCCTCAGAGACCTGTTTCATCATGGCGATGATCTCCTGATCCGTATACTCCTTGTTATCCGGAGCGGCGGCTTCTGTTTCGGTTTCTTCCGTTCGGTAAAACGTTTCGATCGTTTCTTTGTGTTCTGTCAGGTAATAGCTGATGACGTCTCCGAGCGTGGCATAGCTGTAAAATAACGCCGGAGTGACTTCAATGCCGTAATGACTCGACAAAAGAGCGGCAAATTTGGCTAAATAGATGGAATCAAATCCGAATTCCGCCCAGTTTTTATGCAGGACGAGTTTATCTTTAGATATTTTCAGCAGACTGTGTATCAGCTCTTTCAAATCCGCTTCGAGCCGTTTTTCCGTGCTTTCTTCCGGGATGCGGCGGCTCACGGTTTCCAAAAGCGCATCCGGTTTTGATGAATCGTCCCGCCGTATGCCTAAAAATCGTTCGGCACGGCTTCTTTTGCCGGCAATGACAAGGCACTGGGTGTTGTCTTGAGAAATGATGCGCTCAAACAGCTCAATGCCTTCATCTGTTTCTAACAGGCGCTGGCCGCTTGATTGCAGGTACATGCCCGTCGTCTCTTCACCGCCGACGGCCATTCCGCCGTTTTTCCAGACCGGCCAGTTTATGACAAAAGCGTTTCCGCTTTCGGATTGTTCGTTTTTATAGCGGGCATACGCCATTTGGAACCTGTTCGCGACCGCGTAATCACAGCAGCCGAAATCTCCTAAAACAGCCGATGTGGATGAAAAGTAGCAGATGAAATCAGGCGTTTCGTTTTTCAGCCACTCGTCAAGAAGCAGGCTTCCGTTTATTTTCGGTTCAAGCGTACTGCGGAAATTCCCGATTTCATTTTCAAAGACGGATGTTCTGCTTTCGATGCCCGCCGCATGAATGACGCCGTGAATGGCTCCGAATCGTTCTTTCGCGCGCTTGATGCAGTCGCCCATTCCGATCGGATCACAAACATCGGCTTCAGCGTAAAGAACACCCGCGCCGAGATTTTCCAGGCCTTTCATTTTTTCTTTCTTTTCTTCATTGATCGGCGACCGCCCCGTGAGAATGACATTTGCCTGGTAGTTCCGGGCGAGATGGCGGGCAAATAAGTAGCCGAGCCCTCCTAATCCGCCTGTAATGAGATATGTTCCGCCGGTTCTGATCCTGCCGTTTTCTTTCGTTAGTCCGGTTGGTTCGGTGTGATAGACATATCGTTTTCCCTCTTCCAAGAAAACGGTATGGTCTGTTTCAGCTTTCAGCTCATCCCAAATGGTTCTCATCCAGTCCGTTATGGCCGCACCGGCTTTTCTGAAGTGGCCGGTAACACTTGTTTTCGGAAGAACAATGCCGAGCGAACGCTCAAAGCCGATCCATGATTCCAAGTAGCACCTTTCCAGACCGGATGCATATTCCCCCGCCAATAACAGCCTTTCCGGCTGCAGACCGGTCTCAGCCATTGCTTTGAGAATATGGACAATACATGAATAATCTTCGATGCAGCTTTTATCTTCAAGCGCCCATAAATACAAAATGGCAGAAGCTTCACCGTACTCTTTTTGAATATCCGCAAAAGCGTTCACATATGATTGCGGATCTTCCCGCACCACTTGGCAGCGGCCGGCGGACAGAGCCTCATACCGGTCTCCCTGAGCGATAAAAATAACGTCAATGTCACTGTCATACGATTTGATCACAGAGATGGCTTCCTGCTGCTTCTTCTGATCAGTTAAGAAAGAAATCACCGTTTTGACTTGCTTTTCTCCGGCAGCCGGCAGAGCCTGTTCTTTAAGAACTTCTCTAAAAGCCATTACTTCAAACTGCTCCGCCGGATCAGTTTCATCAGCCGGCGCCTTAACGGGCGCAGCCTTGCTTTGTACAGGCTGCTGATGCCAGAAGCGTTCTTCCGCAAACGGATAAGCAGGCAGGCTGATGCGGGCCGGAGGACGTTCTCCGTATAATTTCGCCCAATTGATGTCCAATCCTTTTACCCAAAGCTCAAGCAGCTTAGAATATTTTCTTTTGCTGATCCAAGCGTCTATGATGGTTTCCATATCATCATCGGCCGCAAATACGGCAAGCATCCGTTTGTTTTCTTCCGTGCCGTCACGGTGCAGTCCGGCGCTGTTTTGTCCGGCGATAAATCCATTCAGTTTTTCTTCAAGTTCATGAAGTGAATGGACGATAAAGCCGAGACGCTCTTCCATCGGCACCCGGCCAGTCTGGAGAGTAAAGGCTATGCTCATAAGGTCGCTGCCGTTGTATCTTTTTTCACGGATAGCGTCTCTGAGCTGTTTTGCTTTTTCAGTGAGCCGTTCGCTGTTTTTTGCGGACAGGACGATGATGGCGGGCTGATCTGCCGGCGTCTCATCAGGCACTTTGTCTGCCGTATATTCTTCTATGATGAGGTGGGCGTTTGCTCCTCCCGCGCCGAAGCTGCTTAACCCCGCCCTTCTCGGAAGCTCTTTGCCGCCGATGACGGGACGTTTCCACTCACCGAGCTCCTGCTGAACGGCAAACGGCGTATACGCGAAATCAATATTTGGATTCAGCTGTTCCGCGTGCAGGGACGGCGCAATTTGGCGGTCTTTGAGCTGGAATAATATTTTTGTCAGACCCGCAATGCCCGCGGCGCTTTCGCAATGACCGATATTTGATTTTGCGGAGCCGATGGCGCAAAACTGTTTGTCTGTTGTATCCTCTTCAAATGCTTTCGTTAATCCGGCGATTTCAATCGGATCTCCTAATGCGGTCCCCGTACCGTGGGCTTCAATATAACTGACGGTGCGCGCCGGGACGTTTGCCCTTTGGAAAGCTTCTTTTATTAAGGCGGCCTGCGCATTCGGATTCGGAACGGTGTATCCGTTTGTTTTGCCTCCGCTGTTAATGGTGCTTCCTTTAATCACACCGTAAATGTGATCGTTATCGGCGATCGCTTGCTCCAACGGCTTTAATACGACAGCGCCCACCCCTTCTCCGTCGACAAAGCCGTCCGCGCGGTCGCCGAACGATTTGCACGTGTCGCTTGCGGAAAGCATGTTCATGACTGACAGATTCATATAATGGATCGGGTCGGTCACTATGTTTACGCCACCGGCAATTGCGCATTCGCTTGAACCGCTGTATATGCTCTCAAGCGCCAGATGAATGGCTGTCAAAGAAGAGGAGCAGGCTGTATCAACGGCAATGCTCGGCCCTTGAAAATCAAAAAGGTAAGATACCCTGTTGGCAATGGACCAGTAGCCGTAGCCTGTCGGGTAGTTTTTGTTCATCGCGCCGGCAAAAACACCGATTTTTCTGCTTTGGCACAGATTGTCAGGCGTATAGCCGGCATCCTCGATACTCGCATACGCCGTTTCTAAAAATAATCGCTCCTGCGGGTCCATTCGCTCCGCTTCCAAAGGAGAAATCTGAAAGAACAGCGGATCAAACTTGTCCATATCCTCAATGAAGCCGCCCCATTTCGTATAAATAGAGCCTTCTTTACCTTTCTCTTCATCGTAGTAATCCTGCCAGTTCCAGCGTTCCCGCGGGATTTCTTCTATGCAGTTTTTTCCTTTTTTAATATTGGCCCAAAGCTCAGCCGCTGTTTTTGCCTGCGGGTAGCGTCCTGAAACACCGATGATGGCCACGTCGCGAACCGAACTTTGCCGGACGGGCTCTTTGGCTGCCCGCTTTTCCCTCCGCCGCCAGTCAGTGCGAAGCGGCTTAGCAGGCTGTACAGCCTGCGGTTCTGGTGTTGCCTTCTGTTCTTCCTGAACAGGCGTTTGTCCTGTCAGTTTGATCATCGCGTCTTTTTTCGTTTTGATTAAGTGAGCGACGAGCGCCTCGATCGTCTGATATTCAAAAAATAAAGTGCTGCTGACTTGGTCCAATACATTTCGTAACGCGTTTGTCAGCTGTACGACGACGATAGAATCAATTCCGTATTTTTCAAGCGGCGCTTTCGGATCAATTTGAGCCGGCGGAATTTTTAACGTTTCTCCGATTAACGTTTTCAAGTACTCGGTGCTTTTTTCTGTTAAAGACGTGTCGCCTTTTTGCACCGTTGTTTGCGCCTGAAGTTCCGGCGTATATGCTGCTTTTGGCGGAGCGGTCCGTTTTCCGGCCCCTGATGTAAGCGTTTTTTGGCGCACAACGCCGTTGCTTTTTGCCGCTATAATCTGATGGCTTAATTCATGTGCCGCTTCTGCCGGGAAGAAGACAGAATGCCAGCCTTCACTTTCTAACACGCGCTTCCAGCTTTCCGGATACAAGCCCGGGCACCCCGGAATACGAAGGGCGGAATCTTCATGCAGCCACCAGCCTTCAAGCAGTCCGAAAGTAATATGCGGGAACAGGCTGTTTCCCGCCATTTCATTTAAGAGCAGCAAACCGTTGTCTTTTAAAACGGCTTTGGCGTTTCTCAGCGTCTGGCGGATGTCTTTCGTCGCGTGGAGCACATTGGCGGCAACGACGATGTCGTATGCGCCCGGCTCTATGTCCTGGCCGGCAAGCGGCGCTTCTGCGTTAAAAAGCTTATACGTCAGATAAGGATTCCGTTTGCCGTATTCCGTCTCCGCATGCACGAGAAAAGCTTTCGATACATCGGTGTAACAGTATTCTTTTATATAGTTTTGATACGGCCTAAGCTTTTCAAATATGCCTGCGCTTGTGCCGCCTGTGCCCGCTCCGATTTCCAGTATGCGGATCTCGGCTTTTGAATGTTTGCTGATGTTTTCTTTCACATACGCCGTTAATGTATCTGACAGAGCGCTGTTAAAGTAATCCGCGACTTGATTGTGCTTATAAATTCCTTCAACAAGTTCCATTGAAGAGTGCGGGAACATGATGTCAGTCGCCGGCACGTCTTCGCGCAGAATGTCCGGCAGTGCTTTAAGCATCGTCTCGGCTAAAACAGTCATCGCTTTTGTATCGGCGTTATTGAGCCATTCCTCTTTTTCCTGCTCCCATTTTTGCCATAGCGAGGCGGTTGTGTCTTCGGCACGGGCCGACAGTTTATATGAATCCGCACTCCCTTCCAGATAACCATGTTCCAGAAGGAAAGCGATCGTTTGATTGAGCCACTTTTTAAAGTATTCGTGTTCGGGCTCATACGCTTTAAGGCTTTGCGGCGTCAGCAAGTCTGCTTCTTTAAGCTGGGCGATCAAAAGCTGATACAGAAAATCATCGAGCTTTTGATGTTCAGCCTCTTTTACAAGACGTGCGCCGGGCGGAGCGGCCTTCAGCTGTTGTGAAGAGACAAGCGGCTGAGACGGATAAACGGAAATTTTTTCTGTTTCACTCATCCCTTCGACTGCGACCGGTTTTGTCGTATGAATGAAAGCCGCTTGATCAACCGGCAGCGTCATAAGGGTTTCAAGCGCCTCCATCGCAGCGTCCGGTTCGATCAATCCCAATCCGATCTGATCCATCAGCTGAATAAAATCGCCGTCTTCAGCCGCTTCGCTGTTGCCCCAATAGCCCCAATTCATGACTTTGACCGGACAATTCCACGTCTGATCAAGTTCTTTCGCAAATGCGTCACTGAAAGCGCATCCTGCGGCATAGTGGCTTTGTTTCACGTTATGGATAAATGCCACAAGCGAGGAGAAGAAGAGCGCAAAGTCAAGCGGCTCCCGTCCAAATACCTCCGCCATGGACACACTGACATCGGCTTTTGCCCGCAGCACCGATTTGAACTCTTCTGTCTTCATATTATTTAAGCTTTGCTCAGACAGATCCATTGCCGAGTGGATGATTCCGTTCATTTTTGTGTGACGCTCTTTTATAAACTGATAAGCCCGCTCTAAGGAAGCACTGTCAGCGGCATCGGCGGAAACATATTCAGGCGCCGGGCCGAATGCGCTGAGCCGGTCGAGTTTCGCCTGTATGGAATCATTCAGTGTGCTTCTTCCGATCCAAATGATATGTGCTTTGTAGCGGCGGATCATGTATTCACTCCATGCCTCGCCAAGATATCCGGCGCCTCCGATCACGGCATAAACTCCGCCTGTTTGGTACAGCGTGCCGTTTTTCGGCATATTGTCAAGCGGTATCAGCTGCCGCTCAAACAGCTGCTGATTGCGGTACGCCCAAATTTGACCGTTTTTTCCGGCAGAAAGACTGAGCGCCTCTTCGATCGGCCAGCTGCCGTCCGTTTCCGTGTCAATCATGCGGATATTCCAATGCGGATATTCTTTCGCCATTGTTCCGGCAAGTCCGCTGACTGCGGCTTGTGACGGGTCGGCGCTGTCTTGATCGGAAAACGGCTGGGCATTTGCTGTGACGATGCACCAGTCCAAATGTTTTTCTCCGTACCCCAAGGCAAGTAATGCTTTCATCAGCTTGAACACATGAAGAACGTTTCTTTCCTGTTCCTTGAGGCTGTCAGCACTCTCAGCCTGCGGAGCAAGCCAAATGATTTGCTCCAGTTCTTTTTGTCCTTCAAGCATGTGCGTAAGAGATGTGATATCATCCGTACCTCTGATCGGATAATAGGAAGCGTTCGGCAGATGTTCTTTTATGCGCGTATGCATTCTGTCAGTTTCACCGAAAACCGCAGTCTGCTTTTCCGCCGTTTTTGCTTTCTTCGTTTTTTTAAGTGCAACGGGCTCCCAAGCCGGAATCAGCATCGTATGGCCGACAGGCGCCTCCGGGGTTTCACCACCTGCTGTTTGGCCTGTGTCAAGCGCCCGGACGGACGCGCCTTTCATCCGGACATAAACCGTACCGGCATCATCGCACATATCAATGTCAAATTTTCTTACGTTGTCATCTGCTTTGCTGCCTTCTGTGTACCGGATATATGACCAGATATGTTCAGGACACGGCCCGAACACTTCCACTTCCTGCATTGCAAACGGCAGAGAAAGCTCGTGGCTGTCTGCATCGTCATGTATTGATTGGACAAGCAGACCGACGGAGGCGTGAAAAGCGGCGTCCATCATACTCGGGTGAAGCGTATACTGTTCTTTATTGTCATGTACGGCAGCCGGGAGTGAAATACGGGCCAATAATCGGTCTTCTCCGATCAGCAATTGCTGTACGCCTCTGTATGCCTCTCCGTAATCCAGACCGATCTTCTCAAAAGCACCGTAACATTCTTCCGCAGTCACGGTCCCTGAATTGCAGGAAGCTTTGACAGACTCGATATCAATCTGGGCGCTTCCCGGTTCGGTAATGACCGCTTCACCCTGGCTGTGAATAACCGGATCTTCGCCGTTTTCTGTTTCACTGAATATTTCATAGGTAATCTCACCATTATCTTCTGGATAAAGGGCAATATGTATTTCCTTCGGTTTGTCTTCAATCATGACCGGCCTGACCCAAACAACCTGCCTGAGTGTGACGCTATGGCCTTTTTCCGTCACGGCAGCGGCCTTTTTGACCGCCTCTCTGGCCATTTCCAAATAGGCGACACCCGGCAGTATTTTTTGTCCGTTGACGACATGGTCAGATAGGAAAAATTCATCTCCAGTAAAAAGAGACGTGAAGCGCTGATGCGAAAAATCTGACGTATTTTCTTGTAAAAGCGGATGCAGCACTGTGCCTGACGGGCTTTTCTCCTGTTTTTTCTGCTGCGGAATCCAATAGCGTTCTTTTGCAAACGGATACGTCGGAACGCTTGTTTTACGCGGTTTACCCGAAGCGTACAGCCTATTCCAATCTATTATTTTCCCTTCTGCCCATAACTCGGCAAGCCGTATCGGATCATCCGTCTCAGGAGCGGTTTCGCTCAGTTCCGGCAGCTCGGCTTGTCCGCGCCAAAGACCGGGGATGTTTTCGTTTCCTTTTACGAAATCATTCAGCTTTTCTTTCAAGTCGCGGGTGTCATTTACAAGGAAGACAGCTCTCTCCTCCATTGCTTCACGTCCTGTCTGAAGTGTATAAGCCAGTTCAGACAGCACCGTCTTTTCTGAAAGCGATCGGGCTAATTTTTCCGCATAGGCCAGAAGCCTGTCTTTATTTCTTGCTGACAGCGGGATGAGTTTTGCTGCATCGTTCTCAGGTGCAGGCGCTTTTTGTTCAGGCTGAATGTATTCTTCTAAAATGATGTGGGCGTTCGAACCTGATGCACCGAAGGAACTGAGTCCGGCCCGGCGCGGATAATGTGTGACTTTTCCGTTTTCTTCGGCTGCCGGCTGCATCCACGGAGCAGTCTGCTGCTGTACATAAAAAGGAGATCCCTCAAATTTCAGGTAAGGATTTAATTCCGCAGAATGCAGTGATTTGACAAGCGTTTTGTGATGAAGCTGCAGCGCCGCTTTTGTTAACCCGCTGATTCCCGCCGCTGATTCTGCGTGACCGATATTTGATTTGACCGAACCGATGGAACAAAATTGCTGATCCTGCGTCCCTTGGCTGAACGCTTTTGACAGACCTTCAATTTCAATCGGGTCTCCTAACGAAGTACCCGTGCCGTGGGCTTCCACATAACTGACGGTCCGCGGGCTGATACCTGCTTTTTTCAGACAGGCCTTAATGACTTCTGCCTGTGCAGCAGGACTCGGGACGGTAATTCCGCTTACTTTCCCGACGTGGTTAACGGCGCTTCCTTTAATGACCGCGTAAATGCGGTCGCCGTCTCGTTCGGCTTTTTCCAGCGGCTTGAGCAAGACCGCACCGACTCCTTCTCCGGAAACGTAGCCGTCCCCGCCCTCGCCGAATGTACGGCAGCGGCCGTCACTTGAGTGCATGCCCACGCTTCCGTAGCTGAGATATTTCGCCGGGTGCAGCGACAAGTTCACCCCTCCCGCAAGCGCGGCTTCACATTCGCCGCGGCGGATGCTTTCAATGGCCAGATGGACGGCGGTCAATGATGATGAACAAACGGTATCCACCGCGATGCTCGGCCCGTGGAAGTCACAATAATAGGACACTCTGTTGGCGATCTGCGCATAATTCAGTGAAACCGGAAAAGGATCAGTTTCAGATAATTGTTCTGCGCCGATTAAGGAATAATCTTTATGCATCACCCCTGCAAATACGCCGATCGGATGCTGTTTCTCCCCTTTATTTCCCAGCGTTTCAGGCGTATACCCCGCATCTTCAATCGTTTCCCAGCATGTTTCTAAAAACAGGCGCTCCTGCGGATCCATCGTTTCCGCCTCACGCGGTGAGATTCTGAAAAACTGCGGATCGAAACAGTCGGCATCGTCAATGAAACCGCCCCATTTTGATACTGTTTTTCCAGACGGGGACGTTACGTTTTGATATGTTTTCCAATCCCATCTGGACTTCGGAACTTCAGTGATGCAATCCGTGCCTGCCTTAAGGTTTTCCCAAAACTCCGCCACACTTTTCGCTTTCGGATAGCGGCCCGCCATTCCGATAATCGCGATGTCTCCGGTGTTTTTATGAAGTTCTGGCGCGTCCGGCGCTTCAGCTTCAGACCGTGATGGTTCGGCTGCACGTTCCTCCGCACATTCAAATGAACCAGTCTTTTTCAGAAAGGCTGCGAGTTCTTTTATATTTGTATATTCAAAGAGAAGAGTGGGCGCGAGGTCCGCACCCGTCTTTTTACTGATATCCTGTACAATCTCAAGCAAAGAAGATGAATCCAGCCCAAGCTCGTAGTAGCCTGCAAGAACGTCCAGCGTCTCCCAAGTCTGCCCAAGCTTATCAGCCAAAAGCTTCTTTAAAAACAGAATGATGTCTTTTTCATCTGCGCTTTCCGGCTCAGCTGCAGCCTGTTGATTCTGTTCGGCTGTATTCGCGTCTTCTTCGAGCCGAACCGCTTTTCCCGTAATGTTTTTAAGCTCCGCCACCTTTTGTCCGGATCGGCTGAAGTACTCGATCGTCATCGTTGTGAGTTCTTTTTCCTGACGGACGCCGGAAGCGGCGATACGCGCCGTGCATTCTGATTGAAGCCTGTCAGCGGCCGTGAACGATTCATAATATAAAGGCAGGTGAAGCCGGTTTGTTTCTGAAAGCAAACCGCTCCCCCCGATCCCGCTCGCATCCAAAAGGGCCGGATGGAATAAAAAGAAATCTTTTCCTTCTTCGCAAGAAAGCTCAGCCAGCATGCCGCCTTCTGTTTCGTACAATCGTCCGTTCGATTTCATCATACCGGAATGAACCAAGTCATGATCCAGACAGCGGTTATACATGTCATCAAGATTCAGAGACCTGGCTGACTGCTTCACATCGCCGAAATCAATGGTTTCGTCAAATGTGACAGCGTCTCTTTTCACCATTTCAGCCGTCGCATATTGTATATTGTCTGACAGCTCGTCACCTTGCTGTTTCTGCCCTGAAAGGGAGATGAGCCACTTTCCATCTCCGCTATCAGAACATTGAATGGTCAGAATGATTGCAGCCGTTTCACTGACGGTTAAAGGCTGATAAATCGTAACATGCTTCAATTCGAGCTCATTGTATACATAACCGTGTTCCTGAAAAACCTGATAAATCAAATCGATATAAGCAAGACCGGGCAATACCGCTTCACCAAAGACCATATGGCCCTTCATGATGGGATGATCCAGTGAGATATTGATTTTTTCCGATATCATTCCTTCCCACTCCTCTCTTATTTAAATGCTTTCCAAAACATTTTTTTCGCAGGAAGCTCTTGTTTCTCCGCTCGTACGTCAGGTTCTTTTACCAGAGCCTTACGTCTTAATGACGGTACCGGCAGCGGCTTTCTTTTCATTCGGGTATCTTTTTCTTCCCAAGCTTCCAGAATGACGTGGGCGTTCGTTCCGCCGTCGGCAAAGCAGTTGATGGCTGCTGACGGTCTGGATGCATCCCATTCGCCGGCTGACTTATGAAAGTGAAAATCTGTCTTTGTTATATCAAAATGCGGCATCGGTTCGTCTCCTGAGAGAAACGGAACCGTTTGTTTATGCTTCAGCATTAATACGACTTTAATGAAGCTTGCGATGCCTTCTGCGCAAAGCGGATGCCCGATGTTCGGCTTGATTGACCCGATGCCGAGCGGAACATGCGGACCTGAGCGGTATACAGATTGAATCGCCTTCAGCTCAAGCAAATCAGTCACCGCGGAACCCGATCCGTTTGCTTCGATATAACTGATGTCTTCCGGCTTTTTGCCGCTTTTGAAAAGCGCGCTTTGCATGACATCTTTTTGCGCCTGCATATTCGGGGCTGACGGGCCTGCCGTTCTGCCGTCATTGTTCATGGCGGCAGCCTTAATGACCGCGTGTATCGTATCGCCGTCTTTTTGCGCCTGGCTTACTGTTTTTAACAGCACCATGCCGACGCCTTCACCGAGGACAACTCCGCCTGAACGCTTGTCAAATACGTGAAATGCCGGTTTCTCGTTTAACAGCCCGCGCTCTTGGAACATCCGGTGCGCCGCATCCGTGTTCAGCAGGCTGACGCCGCCAACTACCGCCGCTTTGATATCGCCGCTTCTCAGTGCCTGAACGGCCATGTTCATTCCTGTCAAAGCCGATGAACAAGCCGTATCAAGCACGATACTCGGCCCGCGCAGATCAAAAAATTGCGAAACGTTTGCCGCTAAATAATTCTGCCCGCCCGCAACAATCGGGTTGCGGGTATTCGCAAGACTTTCAGGATCAGGCTGATGCTGGCTGCGGCCTCCGATATACACACCGGCTTCTATGCCCTTGATTTCTTCACGGGTATAGCCGGCATGGCACCAAAGTTTCAAGCTCTCTTCCAGCACCGCCAACGCCTGAGGGTCCATCGCTTTCGCGTCGTTTTCCGGAATGAAAAAGAATTCGGAATCAAAGTGATCCATATTGTCAATCAATCCCGCAACGTATTGATTTGCATATCCGAAACGTTCCGCCGGGACGGAGCCGATTGCGGACCTGCCGCTTCTCAGCAAATCCCAATATTGTTCTAACGATTCCGCTCCCGGAAAACGGCAGCTCATTCCGACGACGGCAATGTCTTCAGTTACAGCAGCACGCTTTTGCTCAGTGTGAACCGTTTGTACGGCAGCCGGAACCAACATTTCTGTATCAGGTTCCTCCCTTTCTGCAAGCAGCTGTTGACCATTGGATACAAGCCATTCGGCAAACGCGTCAATCGTCGGGTGTTCATATAAAACAGACGGATCTAAGTCCTCTTTGAGCGCATGATTCATTTGCTGTAAAAGCTGTGCTAAAATGATCGAATCAACCCCGTAATCCTGAAACGGTTCGTCTGTTTCCAGTTCTTCCGGAGCGATTTTCAGCTCATCGGAAAACAGTTTCACAAGCCACGCCTTCGTATCAAGAAGCAGTTCTCTGTCTGAATGTTTGTCCGCGTCTTTGCCGTTTATTACGGCTTCAGTCTCTTTTTGTTTTTTCTCTTGACAGAGCAGCCTGTCGGGATGCCATTCGCTCCGATCCACGATAGCCGGCAGAACGGACGGGCGGATGTTTTCAGATAAAATGCGGTCCAGCAAGTCAAGTCCTTCCGCGTTGGACAGTCCCAGCAGCCCGGTCTGCTTCAGGTTTTCTGTGCGGACTTCACCCAATCCGGTTTCCTTCCAGTTCGGCCATTGAATGCTGACTAACGGATATTGATGCTGATGAGCCGCCGCGAAATAATCCATGTACGCATTTGCCATCGCATAATCCGACTGTCCCGCCGCGAGCGCCGGAACGACTGCAGATACTGAAGAAAATAAGACAAAAAATTGCAAAGGGTCATTTGTGAAAAGGCTGCTTAATGTTTGAAGCCCGGCGACTTTCGGTTCCAGCACTTCTTGTATATCGTCGGCAGTCTTTCTGATAAACGCCGGATTTACTGAATTAACCGATCCCGCACAGTGAATGACGCCGCCGATCGGTCCCATCGTGCGCCGGATCGTTTCAATTTCCGCTGCCGCCGCATCATGATCAGACAATTTCAGACTGATCACCGCCACTTGCACTCCTTTTGCTTCAAGCTCTTCAATCGCCCGTATCTTCTCTTTCAGCTTCGTATTAACGGCTGACCGTTCATGACGGGGAGGAATCGGCTCCCTGCCTGTCAGCACTACTTTTTTCACGCCGTGTTTTTCTGTGAAATGGCGGGCGCATAAGAGACCCAGTCCCCTCGTCCCTCCGGTAATGAAAAGCACATGGTCTTCAGGAAACGGTGCGGGCTTATGTTCTGCTCGCTTCCCGCTTGGAATCTCCCTGAATAAAGCACGGTATCTCTGTCCGTTTCGGCGGCAGACTTCCGGTTCTGTGCTGTCCGCCGAAAATTCATCTGCAATCTGTTTGGCAAGCGTCTGCTGATCCGTATCTGTATCGGCATCCATGTGTCTGGACGTCACGTTTTGATACTCATTTTGAAGCATTCTGTACAGGCCGCTTTTTGCCGCTCCTGCAAGATGAATCGTTTTCTGCTGAAATGGCTCCAAGCCTTTTGTTACATATAGCAGCGTCAGCGGCCGCGCTTGCCGGCGGCTTGTATCAATCAGAGTCTGGAGCCGGCTGATTCCTTCCAGTGAAGGGTCTTCGTCTCCGCATCCCGTCAGATCGATTGCGCCATCTATGTGATTCCAATCGCTAGCTGCAGTGTCAGCGGAATCGGCCGGGAAAATGAACGAGTCAGCGAAATGCTTTGCAGTCTCTTCGGCAAGCCCCGCTGTCCTTGCATCAGCCAGAATCATGACCGTCCTGCCGCTTTTCTCACCGGCCGAATCGATCTCACTCGGAACCCATTGCTTTTCTAAAAGCACAGCCTCGCGCCGGTCTTCTGTTTCCTGCGGTACGGCTTTCGGTTCAGGCAGCCAGTAAGGCTCCTTCGCAAACGGGTAAGCCGGCAGACTGATTCTGCGGGGTTTTTCGTCTTGATAGAGTCTGTCCCAGTCCATCTGAAGCCCTTTGGCCCACAATTCCGCTATTTTGACGTATTTTTTCTTATCGAACCACGACCTGACAAGCTGCTTTAGATCATCGTCCGTTTCAAATGCTTTGATTTCTTTTTTTGCCGTTTTGATGTGGGCTTCATATATCCCTTCACCCGTATTTCCGTTTACAAAATCGGTTAAACGGCTGATCAGTTCTTCTCTCGAACCGGCTGTAACCGCAAGACGGTAATCCATCGCATCACGCC
This sequence comes from Bacillus sp. JK74, assembly GCF_053663395.1. NCBI lineage: Bacteria > Bacillati > Bacillota > Bacilli > Caryophanales > Bacillaceae > Bacillus > Bacillus sp. JK74. Next base: position 209,920 of record NZ_JBSJQB010000002.1, read on the forward strand.
CGGTCTGAAGCGTGTATGCCATATCTGAAAGATTGATATTCTGATTGGCTTTTGCAAATTCGATCACAGACTCGGCATAGGTTTTTACCTGCGGCGCTTTTTTCGCCGACAGCACAAAAATGTTTGTCTCATCAGACTTACGGCTTCCCCGGTCTTTCGGCTGATACTCTTCGATAACGAGATGAGCGTTTGTGCCGCTGTAGCCGAATGAGCTGACACAGGCCCGCCGCGGTGCTCCGCCTGTTTCCCAAGGTTTAAGTTCGGTATTGACAAATAAAGGCGAGTCATCGAAATCAAAATGTTCATTCGGCGTGCTGAAATGAAGGGTCGGCACAAGCTGCTGATGTTTCATCGACAGCAAAACCTTCTGGACGCTTGCTACACCTGCCGCCGCCGACGTATGCCCGATATTCGATTTAACCGAACCGATGGCGCAAAATTGTTTGCGGTCCGTTTTTTCCTTGAATACAGAAGATAAGGCTTCTAATTCAATCGGGTCCCCCTGCTTTGTGCCGGTGCCGTGCATTTCCGCATAGGTGATGCTCTCAGGGTGGATGTTGTGCGCTTCATACACTTGACGCTCTAAATCCATTTGGCTTTTCGCGCTTGGTGCGGTAATGCCGTTGGTTTTTCCGTCCTGGTTAATTCCTGATCCGATAATGACTCCGTAAATATGGTCTTGATCGGCTTCCGCATCTTTCAGCCTCTTCAAAACGAGCGCCCCCGCGCCTTCGCCAGGCACAAATCCGTTCGCACTGTTATCAAATGCTTTACATTGGCCGTCAGGAGACAGCATTCCTGCTTCACACATGCTGATGTATGATTCAGGCGTTAAATACAAGGTGACGCCGCCGACAAGGGCCATGTCAATTTCATGATTCAACAGCGCCTGACGCGCCAAATGAGTCCCGACGAGAGATGAAGAGCATGCCGTATCGATCGGAATGGCCGGCCCTTTCAAATTGAGATAATAAGGCAGGCGGGCCGCCGCGATGCTGAAACTGTTGCCCGTCGCGCTTCCTCCTGTCTGATGTTTGTTTAACATCATTCCGTATTCATTGTTCATAATCCCCAAATAAACGCCGCAATTTTTCCCGTTTAATTCTTTTGAGCTGTAACCCGCATCTTCAAAGGCTTTAAAACCTTCCTGTAAAAATATCCGGTGCTGCGGGTCCATAAGTTCGGCTTCAGACGGAGATATATTAAAGAACAGCGGATCAAACTCTTCAATGCCGTCAAGCATACCGATTGATCTGCAGTATACTTTGCCCTTCTTGTTTAAGGCCGGATCATAGTATTTGTTTACATCCCAGCGGGAAAGCGGGATGTCGCGAATGGCGTTTTTCGCACGGGCTAAGTTGTCCCAATATGTCTTTAGGTCCGGCGCATCCGGGTACTTGCCCGACATGCCGACGATGGCTATCGCGTCCGCTATCTCGTCTTTAGGCTCCCGTTTGGCCTGCACCGGTTCAGGTTCCTTTTGAACCGTTAATCTCTCCGGCTCGGCAGGTGTTTTCTCCTGCGGGGCGGCTTGCTGCGTAAGCGGCTTTGGACGTACGGGAACCGCCTGTTTTTTTCTTCCGCGGACGGACGGCTGCTTGCGCAGATAATCGGCAAATTGACGGATTGTCGGATAATCATACACTTTCGTTACATTACAGTCCGTGCCGTACCGTTTATTGACGGCCTTTATCCATTCAAGACCGGTAATCGAATCCATACCGAGGTCAATAAAGGCCTCATCAATATCTACTTCATTCCGCTCCATGTACAATACATCAGCCAGTGCTTTTGATAACTCGTCATGCACCGCTTCAATCGGTTCTTCCGGTTCGGCGGAAGCTGCTGTTTCAGACATCGCCTCCAGAATATCCGCTTCTGCTTGTATCACATGCTGCTTATGAGCGTTTAAAGGCTGCAGCAGTATGTTTGACGGTTTTTTTACGGCCTCTGTTTTCTGCGGTTCGGCTGCTTCCTCAAGGATCGGTTCTGTCCCGAGCTCTTTTTGCAAGAAGGCCGCAAACTGGCGGATTGTCGGATAATCATATACCTTCGTCACCGTAAGGGACGTGCCGTACGCTTTATTAACGGCCTTTATCCATTCAAGACCGGTGATTGAATCCATGCCGATATCAATAAATGTGTCATCTGCGTCGATATCGTCGGCATCCATATATAAAACGTCCGCCAACCTTTCCGTTAATTCGGCACTTACTTTTTCAGCGGAAACCGCCGGACGGGAAGCAGACTGTACGGTTCTTTTCGGTGTCGCGCCGCTCAAAGGCTGCAATAAAATGTTTGACGGTTTTTCTTTGGCAGTCTCCTCGTGAAGAGTTGTTACTTCAATGACCGGTTCCGGGACGGCCGCCGGTGCGATCGGCGCAGACTGTGTTTCGGCCGGTCTTTTGACAGCTGTATCAGCTGATGTGTCGATCCAATAACGGTCTTTTGCAAACGGGTAGGCCGGGAGACTGATTTTTTGCGGTCTGCCCATTTGATACAGCTTATCCCAATTCAGCGGAAGGCCCTTCACCCAAAGCTCTAATACCTTTGCGGCTTTGCCTTTTTCAAGCCATGCCTCAATTGTTTTTTCCATGTCCTCATCAGCCGCAAACAGCGCCATCGTGTCTTTATTCTGTTTGACTTGTCCGCGGTAGAGCCGTTCAATTGACTCCTTGCCGCCCGTAAATTCGTCAAGCTTTTCTTCAAGCTCTCGCAAATTGCTGACAATCATTCCGAGACGCTCTTCCATCGGTTCACGGCCGATTTGAAGCGTATATGCGATCCGGCTCAGGTCCGCTTCCCGGTAACGCCCGCTCCGCAGCGCATCAAGAAGACGTTCCGCCCGTTTTTGAAGCCGTTGCTCATTTTTCGCGGAAAGGACGATCATCGACGGATGAGGTGCAGCAAAAGCCGTCTCCTTATCCTCATCAGCGGTATATTCTTCGATGACGATATGAGCGTTGACGCCGCCGGCTCCGAATGAGGAAAGCCCTGCGGTTCTCGGCAGTTCTTTATTTACTCCTTTTTCATTTATGACCGGTCTTTTCCACTCTTCAAGCGTCTGCTGCACTTTAAACGGCGTAGCGAGAAAATCAATATTCGGGTTAAGCGTCCGGGAATGCAGTGACGGTGCGAGTTTCTTATGTTTCATTTGCAGGAGCACCTTCGTCAGACCCGCGATGCCCGCCGCGCTTTCACAGTGCCCGATATTGGATTTCGCTGAGCCGATGGCACAAAACTGTTTATCTTGTGTTTGTTCTGAAAAGGCTTTTGTCAGACCCGTGATTTCAATCGGATCACCGAGTGAAGTCCCGGTGCCGTGGGCTTCAATGTAGCTGACCGCCCTCGGATCGGTTCCCGCGTCTTTTAACGCCTGTTTGATCACCGCGGCTTGGGCGTTCGGGTTCGGTACGGAATACCCGTTTGTTTTTCCATCATGGTTTACGGCCGTTCCTTTGATCAGGCCGTAAATATGATCACCGTCCGCTTTCGCTTTAGAAAGCGGCTTAAGGAGTACGGCTCCCACTCCTTCACCGGGCACATAACCGTCCCCGCCTTCACCGAAACTTTCACATCTGCCTTTGCTTGATAAAAATCTGTTCTGGCCGAGCATCAAATATTTATTCGGATGAACGGATACATTGACGCCCCCGGCAAATGCTGTCTCGCATTCCCCGTTCCGCAAGCTTTGGCATGCCAGATGAATGGCTGTTAAAGAAGAAGAGCACATCGTATCCAGCGCCATGCTCGGACCGTTAAAACCGAATACATAGGAAGCCCTGTTCGCAATTGATGACGGATTTCCGGTCAGCGCAAGCGATTTTCCGCGCGCCTGTTCTTCGGCTCCGTAAAGCTGATATTCCTCATACATGACGCCTACGTAAACACCGACATTGGCGCCAAGCAAATCACCCGATGTTTCCGTGAGCTTTTTGCGCGTGTAACCGGCATCTTCCATCGTTTCGTAGACACATTGCAGGAATAACCGCTCCTGCGGGTCCATCAATTTTGCATCCCGGGGCGAAATAGAGAAGAATTGCGGATCAAATTTGTCCACGTCTTTCAAAAATCCTCCCCATTTTCCGTACGTCTTGCCTTCTTTATCTTTATCAGCGTCGTAATAAAGACTGTGATCCCAGCGATCGTTTGGAATTTCGGTTATGCAGTCAGTGCCTTCACTCAAGTTCTTCCAAAATTCCTGAAGATTTTCGGCCTGCGGATATCGTCCTGATATACCGATAATCGCGATATCTTCACGCTCCGTCAGCTGCTGATTTTTCCGCGCGTCTGGACGGACTTGCGCAAAGCCTTTTTTGCCTTCATTCCGTTTGGAAACGGGCTTTACTTTCGCTTTCTCAGACAGCGCCGGTTTGGCTGCAGGGGTTTCTTCTGTTTTCATCCCGGTCACTTCCAGCAGCGTGTCCCGGTGTGCTTTCATAAAATACTGCGCCAGCGATTCGATATTCTGGTACTCGAAGAACAATGTTTTTGACAATGAACCGAAGCTCTTTTCCAGCCGGCCCGTCAAATGCATAATCATAATCGAATCAATTCCGTAATCTTCCATAGGCGCCTTGGCGTCAATTTTGCCGACAGGAAGTTTGGTTACTTCCGAAAGCACATGTTTCAAGAAATGCTCCGTTTTTTCTGCAAGCATGTTCTCTCCGCCTGCTGTAAGACCTGCCGTTTCTTCCGTTTTGCTGCCCTTATCCGGCTGATCATCCGCTGATTTTTTCAGAAACGCCCGGATTTTTGCGGCGTAGCCTTCCGTCACCATGATTTGGGATGTGTTTGCCGCCCACCCGCGGTACAAAGCATGGATGCCGTTTTCTGTTTTCATAGGGACCATGCCGCTTTCTTTTGTCAGCATCGCTTCCGTTTCAGCATCAACCGTCATGCCGCCGTCTTTCCAAAGCGGCCAGCAGATTGAAAGGGTGTGTCCATAGCGTTCATTTCGGGCTTTTTTACGGTTTCTTTTTTCACTGAAGGCGTTCATAAACGCATTGGCCATCGCATAATCAGCCTGGCCCGCGCTTCCGGCGCTTCCGGCTCCGGAAGAGAAAAGAATCAGAAAATCAAGCTCAATGTCCTTTGCCGCTTCATCAAGATGAACCAGCCCGGAGACTTTCGGCGCCAGTACATCACGGATTTCATCTTTGTGCTTTTTCAGAATATAGTTGTCTTTTATCGTTCCCGCGCTGTGTATGATACCGTTTAATCCGCCGTACTTCCGGCAGATGTCCGCTGTGAGCGATTGAACTTCTTGTTTTTCCGTCATGTCCGTTTGTTTGTACACGGCTTGCGCGCCGAGATCGGACAGTTCTTGAAGCTGGACTTTTTTACGGTTATCCAACAGAGAACGCCCCGTTAAAATAAGAACGGCGTCTTTTGCATGCCGGGCGATTTCTTTGGCGAATAAAAATCCGAGCCCGCCCGCACCGCCTGTGATCAGATAAACACCTTTATCCTTCCACGGCTTTTCGGCACCGAACTGTTCAAGCCCTGTTTCCTGCCATTGTGCCGTATAGCGCTTGCCGTTTTCATAGCGAATATGCTTGTCATCAGGATGAGCGCTGCATTCTTTTACATATCGGGACAGCGTGTCTGCTTTGACGTCCGGCTCCAATTCAATCAGCTGGCCGGTCAGGTTCGGGTTTTCAAGCGCCGCTGTTTTCAAAAGCCCCGTTAAGCCGCAAAGGAGCTGCGTATCCGCTTCTTGAGGCACGACAATCTGAATGAGCTCGCACCCGCCGGAATTTGAAGCGAGAATTTTCTTCACTTCTTCGAACGCCTGAAGCGCACAAGCTTCAAACCGTTCGTCTTCACTCTTATGCTGATCACGGAGCACATGACAGCTGAAGTCTGTCTGTATGCTGTTCATTTGATCCGTAAACCGGTCTGATATCATCACGTGACGGGCTTTGAAATGAGTCGGTGCTTTTTCATGTACAGCGGTCTTCTCTTCCCATACGTGTTCAAAAAATAGTGTATCTGTTTTATCCGTTTCAATTTCCCGTGCGGAATAACCAGTCATTTTCACACATACATTGCCTTGTTCGTCACATACATCAATATCCAGCTTCTGCACGGCATCTTCAGGCTTGCTTTCGCCGCTGTATGCAATGGAAACCCACATATCGCTTTTACAGCTTTTCAACACATCAATCTGTTCGAGAGCAAACGGCAGCATCGGCCTTATGTCAGTCCCGTCTCTGTCAAGCATTAACCCGATTGTCGCGTGGAAGGCCGCATCCAAAAGGCTCGGATGAAGGATAAACTGATCTTTTGTATGAGAAATAGATGACGGGAGTGAGAGCTTCGCGAGCACTTTGCTGTCTTTTGCATAGATTTCCGTGACCGCTTTGTGAGCATCCCCGTATTCAATCCCCATCTGTTTGTATGCCTGATAGCAAGCGTCGGGTGTGATCAGACGGCGTGACTCTCTTAATTTGTCAATCTCGATTTTGGCCGGTTCGCCCGCTCGGACAAACGCCGCGCTTCCTTGCGCATAGAGAACGGGCTCTTGTTCCGAGGAAGCCGATTCACTGTAAACCGTGAATCCCATCTCCCCATTTTCTTTATCATAAAGACGGAGATTCAGTTCTGCGGACTCATCCGCCGCTGTAAACGGACGTATCCATGCGACATGTTTCAGACGGACTGTTCCTTCTTCCTTCGTTTCTGCCGCGTGTTCAACGGCCGCCCGGACCATTTCCAGATAAGCCGCTCCCGGTAACGTCCGCTCGTTTTTGACGACGTGATCTTTCAGGAAAAATTCTCCGCCGCTAAAAGAGGACCGGAAACGGACGCCTGACATGTTTGATACATTTTCATGAAGGAGCGGATGCAGCATGCCTGCCCTGTTTTGCGGCAGCGATTCTCTTTTCTCCGCCTTCGGCACCCAATACCGGATTTTTTCAAACGGATATGTCGGCAGGCTGATCCGATTCGGTTTGTTTTCACCGTACAAGAGATTCCAATCCATCGTTCCTCCGCCGGTCCACTTTTTGGCAATCATCTCCAGACTCCCGGAAGAAAGCCATTTATGTATCAAGTCCGGAGCAAGCTCTGCCTGATTGCTTTTATCGGCTCGGTTCCGCCAGCATCCGCTGACCGTTTTACCCGCCAGAAAGCCTTCCAGCTGCTCTTTGAGCTGTGTCATATTCTGAGCGGTGAACGCAACCCGCTCCTCCATCTGTTCACGGCCGATCTGAAGTGTATACGCCGCATCCTCAAGCGGCAGGCCGGGATAAATAAATGAAGACAGCTTCGCAACATACTCTTTTAGCCGTTCTTCATTCCGGGCGGAAACCGGGAAAATGAAAGTCTGTTCTTCTGCCGGTTCATACGCTGTTCTCTGTGATTCTTCAGGGATAAATTCCTCCAGAATGAGATGCACGTTTGAACCTGTCGCCCCGAAAGAACTGATGCCCGCACGCCGGGGATATACGGTCTCGTTTCCGTTTTCCGTCACTGATGGCTGCTGCCATGCTTCGGTATGATGCTGGACGTAAAACGGTGATTGTTCAAAATCTAAATACGGATTCAGCTCCTCGGAATGAAGAGACGGCACCAGAGTTTTATGGTGAAGCTGCAGGGCAACTTTGCTTAAGCCGCTGATGCCCGCCGCCGATTCCGCATGGCCGATATTGGACTTCACTGATCCGATCGAACAGAACTGTTTGTCCTGTGTGTACTGGCGGAACGCCTTGACAAGGCCTTGAACCTCGATCGGGTCGCCGAGAGAAGTTCCCGTCCCGTGCGCCTCAATATAACTGACCGTGCGCGGATCGATGCCCGCTTTGTCCAGGCATTCTTCAATCAAATCGGCCTGCGCGACAGGACTCGGCACGGAAATTCCGCTCACTGTCCCCACGTGGTTGACGGCACTGCCCTTTATCACCGCATAAATCCGGTCTCCGTCTTTTACCGCCTCTCGCAGCGGTTTTAATAAAACGGCACCGATTCCTTCAGCCGGTACATAGCCGTCTCCGTCTTTCCCGAATGTATGACAAACCCCGTCTGTTGAAAACATGTCCCATAAACCGTATGTCAGATATTTATTCGGATGCAACGACAAGTTGACCCCTCCGGCAACCGCCGATTCACATTCCCCGCGCCGAATGCTTTCCGCAGCAAGGTGAACCGCAGTCAGCGAAGATGAACAGACCGTATCGACCGCCATGCTCGGCCCGTGAAAATTGCAAAAATATGAAACTCTGTTTGCGATTTGCGCATAATTAAGAGAAAGCGGGAATACATGATCTTCAGAAGAAGCTTCCGCCCCGACCAACGTATAATCCTTATGCATCACCCCTGCGAAGACGCCGACGCGCTGTCTCTTATTCCGTCCGCGCGCCTCTGCGAGCGACTTCGGCGTATATCCGGCATCCTCAATCGTTTCCCAGCATGTTTGTAAAAACAGCCGTTCCTGAGGGTCCATTGTTTCAGCTTCCCGCGGCGTAATCCGGAAAAATTGGGGATCAAAGCAATCCGGATCATCAATAAATCCGCCCCATTTTGAAATACTCTTTCCGGAAGGCGACTTTACATTTTCAAACCGGCGCCAGTCCCAGCGAGACTCCGGAATTTCGGTGACACAGTTTTTTCCTTCTTTCAGGTTTTCCCAGAATTCATGAATATTTTCGGCCTGCGGATAGCGGCCGGCCATGCCGATAATCGCGATATCTTCATCTTGCGGAACACTGCTTTTCCGTCTTCTTTCTGTTTGCTTCTCAACCTGCTTCTCTATTTTTGCAGGAGACGCGCTGAAATGGCTTCCGTACTGCTCTGTCAGGAAAGCCGCCAGCTCTGCTGCCGTCGTATATTCAAACAGCAAAGTCGGAGAAAGGGTTTCGCCGATTTTTTCGCTTATCGTTTCGACGACGTCAAGCAGTCCGGACGATGTCAGCCCCATTTCATAGTAGCCGACTTGAGAATCAATCTGTTCAAGCGGCTTGCCGATTTTTTCCGCCATCAGATTCATGACATACCGCTCTGCTTCCTCATGCGGGTGTCCGCCTTCAAGCGATGCCGCAACTTCCGGTAAACCGGCTTTTTCAGGAGACTTCTCAGCAGTCTTTCGGTCTGTATTGATCAGCTCGGCATCCCGCACGAGCTTGCTTGTGAAATCTTTCAGCTCGGCTACTTTTCGGCCGGATGTGTTAAAAAACTCCAGTGTAATGTAAATGAGCTCTTTTTCCTGCCTGAGCGACGAACGTTTGATTCTCGTGATGCAGCCGGCCTGCAAAGGTTCGGAAGCTGTAAAAGATTCGTAGAAAAGAGGCAGAAACAGCCTCTTTTCCCCATTTAACAGCGAGGAGATCAATAGGTTTGCGCCGACGCCGCTTCCGTCAAGAAGAGTCGGATGGAACAAAAACCCTTCGGCCTGTCCCATCGCGTCTTTTCCGAGCGATACATCAAAGGTGACGCCGTCCCGCTCCTCAAACACTTCTCCTTCCGCTTTCATGTATCCGCTGTGAACCAATTCCTGGCTTCTGCATTGTGCATACAGCTCATTTAAATCGATGGTGCGTTCCGCCTCGCGTTTGACAGAGTCAAGATCAAGCGTGTCTCTGAAAACTGCGGGTGCCGTCTCGTGCATTTCCGCTTTGACGTAAATACGTTCTTCCGGCTGGACTCGTCCGCCGCTGACCTCAGCCCCTTTTGCGGTAAGTTTCCAGCGCCCTTCTTTTACCTTCGTACATTCAACCGTAAGCTTGACGGCGCTGTCTTCTTTCGCGATAAGCGGCTGATATATGGATAAATGGCGCAGCTGAAGCACGTCGTATGAATAGCCGCGCTCTTTGAAAATCTGATAAAACATATCAATATAAGCCAATCCCGGAAGGACTTTTTGTCCGTAAACGTCATGATGTAAAATAAACGGATTTTTCAGCGATAAAGTGATTTGCTTATTGAAGTTCTTCACGTTAAACCTCCACTTCATAGGTATCCCAGATGTTTGCCGCAGCTTTTTCGTTCGTTTCTTCTTTGCTGTCCGGCGAAATCAGCCGCTTATTTAATGCAGGCGGTGTTAAAGGGTGGCGCTTGATTCGGCGCCCTTCGTCTTCCTGCCACGCTTCCACAATGACGTGGGCATTTGTTCCGCCGTCGGCAAAGCAGTTAATTCCTGCCGCCGGCATTGGTGACGGCCAGTCTGCCAGAGTGCGGCTGAACTGAATATTGGCCTTTTCTCTATCAAAATGTGTGTTTTCATGCTCACCTGATAAAAACGGGATAAAGCTCTTTTCTTTCAGCATGAGAACAACCTTTATGAAACTTGCAATTCCTTCCGCGCAAAGCGGGTGCCCGATGTTCGGTTTCACAGATCCGATTCCGAGCGGGCCGGCGTCTTTTGAACGGTAGACGGATTGAATGGCCTTCAGTTCTAACAGATCCGTCACGACCGTGCCTGAACCGTTCGCTTCAATATGAGTAATGTCTTCCGGCTGTTTTCCGCTTTTTTCAAGAGCCGTCTTCATGACGGATTTTTGCGCTTCCAGGCTCGGCGTAGCCGGGCCTGCCGTTCTTCCGTCATTATTGACGGATGCCGCCTTCACTACGGCATAAATAGAATCTCCGTCTTCAATGGCCTGAGACACGGTTTTTAAAAGAACCATTCCGACTCCCTCGCCCAGCACGACTCCATCGGCGCGTTCGTCAAATACATGGAACGACTGCGCTTTACTTAATATGCCGCGCTGTTCAAATAATTTATGGGTTTCTTCTGATTCAAACAGGCTCACACCGCCGACGACGGCCGCTTTTATTTCTCCTGTTACAAGAGCCTGCACGGCCATATTCATTCCGACTAAAGCAGAAGAACAAGCCGTATCGAGGACAACACTCGGGCCGCGCATATCAAAATATTGAGACAGATTTGCGGCCAAATAATTCTGGCCCAGCGCGACGATCGGGTTTTTCGCATCCAGCAGTTTCTCTTCACCCGGTCTGTGACGGCTGCGTCCGCCGAGGTACACACCTATTGCTTCTCCCTTTATCTCATCCGGCGTATAGCCAGCGTGATACCACAGGTTAAGACATTCTTCCAGAGCGGCCAAAGCTTGAGGGTCCATTGCCTTTACATCTTCTTCAGCCAGTAAAAAGAAGTCCGGATCAAATTGATCAATTCCATCAAGCATTCCCGCGTAATAAGGCGTCTTCAACCCCCATCGCTCAGCCGGAACAGGACCGATAGCCGAACGGCCTTCAGCCAAAAGCGACCAGTACGCCTCTAAGGAAGCCGCCCCCGGAAACCGGCAGGACATGCCGACGACCGCGATATCTTCCCGGTGAATCTGTTTTTCGGCCGGCTCTTCTTGCACCTTAACGGCTTGTGTTACAATTACCGGCTCAGCCGGCTTCTTCATAACAGGCTCCGCCGCCAAATCAAACCGTTCTGACAAAACTTCTGTATATCCTTCAAGAAGCCAATTTGCGAAAGATTGAATCGTCGGATATTCATACAGAATGGACGGGTCAAGCGATGCCGAGAGATTCCGATTGATCCGCTGCAGAAGCTGAGCAAGGATAATGGAGTCCACTCCGTAATCTTGGAATAATACGTCTGTCTCAAGCTGATCCTGGTCAATCCGCAGCTCTTCAGAAAATAATTCTTTCAGCCATTCTTCTGTTTTCCTTGTTAATTGAGCGTTGTCTGCGGCAGTATCAGCGGTTTTTTCCGCCGGTTTTACCATAGCCGGGCTCATTGGCTGATCCTGCCTGCTTCGCCGCAGGAATCGCTCCGGCTTCCACAGCTTAGGATTCAGAACGGCCGGCAGCACCGGGCCTCTTGCTGATGCAAGAAGTATGCCGTCAAGGAGCTGTAATCCTTCTGCATTCGTGATGCTGTATAGCCCGCTCTCTTTATAAGCTTTGTTCGTGACTTCGCCCATTCCGGTTTCTTTCCAGTTCGGCCACTGAATGCTTACGATCGGCAGCTGCTCTTTGTATGAGTCTGCAAAATAGTCCATATACGCATTGGCCATGGCATAGTCGGCTTGTCCTGCCGAAAGCGCCGGTATCGCAGCTGACACGGAAGAGAACAAGACGAAAAACTTCAGCGGCTCTTCGCTGAGCACACTGTATAATGCCTGAAGCCCGTCTACTTTCGGCTCGAGCACGCGCTGTATGTCTTCATCGGTTTTTCTGATGAATGCGAGCGTCTCTTTATCGGTCACACCCGCACAGTGAATCACGCCGCCGATAGATCCGAGCGTCTGTTTGATCTGACTCAGTTCCTGTCTCAGCCCGGCTTTATCAGCTAACGGGACTGACAATACCTTCACTTGTACACCTTTGGATTCCAAGTCGAGAACAGCTTCAATTTTCGCTTTTACAGAAGCCGTCACCCCATTCAGTCCGCCCGTCCACTCACTTCGCGGCGGAAGGGTCTCACGGCCTGTAAGCACCAGTTTTTTCACTCCGTAATGTTCGGCAAAATGACGTGCGCATAAAAGACCGATCCCCCTCGTCCCCCCGGTGATCAGAAGCACATGGTTGTCCGGAAAATCAATTCTCTCGCCTTGCATATTCATATTTTCTGATCCGCTCAATACAGCGCGGTAGCGCAAGCCGTCCCTCCGGCAAACTTCCGCGTCATCAGTACGGGCATGAAACTCATCGGCAATCTGCTTCGCCAGTTTGTCATCAGAAAGCGCTCCTTCAAGGTCGAGATGCCTTGAAGACAGATGACCGTACTCACATGCCAGCATTCTGTACAGACCGGCCCGTTTTGCTCCTGTTGTTTGATTGGCCTCTTTATTTAATGACTCAAGGTCTTTCGTGACACAAAGCAGTGTCATCCCTTCTTTATGCCCATGCTCAATCAATTGCTGAAGCCATTTGATACCGGGCATATCTCCAGAAGCTTCTTCTTTCGCTGCGCCGAGGAGGTCGATGACTCCGCCAAACGCCTGCCAATCATATTCACCGGTAAGGTCTGATGTTGTGATAATACGGTGATTCGGCATATGCGCTGCGATCTCTTCTGCGAGATTGATCGTGTCCCCGCCTGTCAAAATCGCAACGGAACGTGGGCACGGTTCACGCAGTTCGAGCGGGCTCGGTTCCCATTGTTTTGTCAGAATACGTTTCATCCGTTCCTCTGTATGGACCTTATTTTTGTCAGGATTCTCAGGCACCCAATACGTGTCTTTTGCGAACGGATAAGACGGAAGACTGAGTAAACGCGGCGTACCCTTTTCATACAGCCGGTTCCAATTCAACACGCCGCCTTTCACCCATACCTCTGCCAGCTTGGCGAATTTTCCTTTTTTAATCCAGGCGTCAATGACGATGTCCATATCTTCATCTGCCGTGAACAAGGCAAACGTATCTTTATTGCGGTGAGACTGGCCGGTATACAACCCCGCGATGTTTTTCTCATTTTTCGCAAATGCTTCCAGCTTTGTTTCCAATTCCGCCATCGTCGCTGCAAGAATGGCCAGGCGCTCTTCCATTTCGTCCCTTCCGGTTTGCAGCGTATAAGCGACGCCCGCCAAGTCTTGATCTGTATACGGCGTTTGACGGATCGCTTTTTGCAGCTGCTGCGCCTGTTCAAACAGTTTTTCTTTTGATTTGGCGGACAAAAGGATGATTGCCGGATTTTCCGGACTGTGCTCAGGCTGCGCGGCTGCTTTCGGAACATACTCTTCAATGACGATATGGGCGTTGACCCCGCCGATGCCAAATGAGCTGACCCCGGCCCGGTGCGGAATCGCATTTCCGTTTCTATCTTTCGCTGCCGTCCATTCCTGATTTTCCCGCACGATGTAGAAAGGACTGTCATCGAGCTGAATGTACGGATTGATCGTCTCGCAATGCAGGCTTTTCACCAGCGTTTTGTGCTTCATTTGCAAAAGCACTTTCATGACGCCTGATACTCCCGCGGCAAGCTCTAAATGGCCGATATTGCTCTTGACCGAACCGATGCCGCAGCGGTGATCGGAGACTTCGGGCTCTTGATTTGTTTTCGCCAGCTCGTGAAACGCCGCTTTCAAACCGTTTATTTCAATCGGGTCGCCCAATTCCGTTCCTGTACCGTGCGCTTCAATATACGTGACGGTGCTCGGGTCCACTCCCGCTTTCCGATATGCTTTCACCAATAAATCAGCCTGCAGTTTCGGATTCGGCGAGGTTAACGTATTCGCCCGGCCGCCGTGGTTTTCAGCCGTACCGCGGATCACGCCGTAAATCGGATTGCCGTCACGTTCTGCATCTGTCAGTTTCTTCAGCATCAGAATTCCCGCGCCTTCTCCTCTGACATACCCGTTGGCATCTTTGGAAAAGGTTTTGCATTTTCCGTCTTTGCTGAGCATGCCTGCTTTGCTGTAGCTGATATGCGCTTCTTCCGTCAGAATCGTGTTGATTCCCCCGGCAATCGCCATGTCGCATTCTCCGTTTTCTATAGCGGATACCGCCCGGTGAATCGCAACAAGCGAGCTTGAACATGCCGTTTCAATCGGCTCGCTCGGCCCGTGAAGATTTAACAAATAGCTTAAACGGTTCGGACCGATGGAAGGAATCATGCTGCCTGTCGCCGCATGTCCTTCCGGCGCAAGTCCTGCCCTTGTGAACAAATCTTTATAACCGGTATTTCCGGTGCCGATAAAGACACCCGTATTTGTGCCGGAAAGGCTTTCCGGCTTACAGCCCGCATCTTCTATCGCCCGCCATGCATAAGTCAATAACAGCCGCTGCTGCGGATCTAAATATTGGGCTTCCCGCGGTGAAATCCCAAAGAACAGCGGATCAAATTCAGCTATTCCGTCGATAAAGCCGCCCCACTTGATATTCGTTTTGTTCCTTTCAAGGTTCGGGTCGCCATCAAACGCTTGCCAATCCCAGCGTTCTTTCGGAATGGTTGTGATAGAATCTTTTCCTTCTTTCAGATTGCGCCAAAATTCCTCTATATCCTTCGCGCCCGGGAATCGGCCGCTGATTCCGACAATGGCAACCGGGTCCAAGCGGCGCGGCTCTTGTGTCGCTGCCCTAGCGTTCATTACCGTTGCAAAGCGCTTTTTCCGATGCGTTTTCGGTTTTTGGGCTTTTGGCTGCTCATTTTTCGGAGACTCCTTCTTCTTTTCGCCGAAACGGCCCGGATGCTCTTTTGCCAAATATCCGGCGAGATTGCTGATCGTCCCGTGCTCGAAGAAGATCGTCGGCGCCAGCTCCAGCTGATACGCTTCATTTAATTGATTCGTAAAGACGGTAAAGGATACGGAATCAAAACCATATTCACTCAGTTCCGTATCTGTATCAATGTCCTCACGGTCAACTTTTAAAATGCCGATTACCATGGCTGTCAAAGCGGTGTGAAGCGCTTGAAGAGATTCTTCTGCATCGTGTTTTTCTTCCGGCTGAAAAGGAAGACCTGCTTCTGTTTCATCCGTCAAATACTCTGCTAAACTGCGGATCGTCCCGTGCTCGAAGAAGATCGTCGGCGCCAGCTCCAGCTGATACGCTTCATTTAATTGATTCGTAAAGACCGTAAAGGATACGGAATCAAAACCGTATTCACTCAGTTCCGTATCAATATCAATCTCGTCTTGGCCGACTTTTAAAATTGAACTGACCAATCTGATAAGCGCACCGTGCCATTTGTCTCCCGAAACGGCGGATACAGGCTCTATTTTCTCCACCTGCGGCTTTTCAGTTTCAGAAACGGACAGGAACGACTGTTTTAATTTTGCTGCGTCTCCTTCAGCTGCTAAAAGCTGCGGCCTTTCCTGAGCCATTCCTTCATAAAATGCAGCCAGGCCTGACGCCTTTTGAAGCGGAACCATACCGAAAGCTTTTTTCATCATTCTTTCCGTCTCGTCTCCCGCCTGCATACCGCCATCTTTCCACAGCGTCCAGTTAAAGGCGATCGTTTTTCCGTGCCGCAGGCCATTCTCCGTAAGGGATTGCCTGTAAGCGGCGTATGCATCCATAAACGCGTTGCCGGCGGCATAATCAGCCTGCCCGACATTGCCGAGAACGCCGGAAACACTGGAGAACAATACGAAAAAGTCAAGATTGCAGTCTTTGCTGGCTTCATCTAAATAAGCGGTGCCGATCACTTTCGGATCAAGCACTTCCCTGAACTCTTCCTTCGTTTTTTGCAGCAGGAAACGGTCTTGTATCACTCCCGCTGCGTGAATAATTCCGTTAAGCTCCCCGAATTCCGCCGTAATCTCTTTTATCAGCGCTTCATTTTCCCGCCGGTCTGCCGCATTCAGCTTTTTGTAGACGACATTTGCGCCTGAGTCCTGAAGCATAGCAAGCTCACGCTGTTTGGCTTCTGTCAGATTTGAGCGGCCGGTCAGAATCATGTTCGGGTGTTTTACGCAATCGGTGATTTCTTTTGCAAACATCAAGCCCAGGCTTCCTGCGCCTCCGGTAATCAGATATACGCCTTCGTCCTTCCAGACGGCGCCGCCTCCTGCGGGATGCATTTCTTCCCAAGCCTTCACATACCGTTTTTTTCCTGTATAACGGATATGTTTATCATGCGGCCGATGACTGTCGTTTTTCAGTTTTTGAGCCACAGCCGGCATTTCGCCGATTGATTCCATTTCGATGAGCTGACAGTCAAGTTTTCCGTATTCCAACTCGGCTGTTTTTAACAAACCTGTTAACCCCGCAAACAATTGCTGGCTGCCGTCTGCTGAAATAACGGTCTGAACCAGAATGCGGCCCTGCCTTTTTTCGCTGATGATCCGCCGGATGTGTTCAGCGATTGTCTGCGCAAAGCTTTGGAAGCGTTCAGCGGCTGTTTCACCCTCACCTTCTGCAATCAGCAGTTCGGCGTCTTTCAGGCCGGATGCCGCTTCATCTTTTATACGGCAGGCATCTTCACAAAGTATGATCAAATGTTCATCAGCATGGACAGAAGATTCCTCGGATGCGGCGGTTTCTATCCAGACCGGAGCAAACAAGACCTTTTCCGAGCCTGATGGCCGCTGAGCCGATTCTGCATCGCCTTCAAGCACTCTCGTAGAGAATCCTCTCACCTTCACGCAAAGCGCTCCTGTTTCGTCGAACAGGTCAATGTCGGCTTTCTGCACGGAATCACCGGTTTGATATCCTTCGCTGAAGCGTGCATGCGCCCGCATAGTCGGTGTGCATGGTTTGACGACTTCAAGGTATTCCAGCGCAAACGGCAGAATCAGCTTTTGTCCGGAAAACTCCTGCATAATGCAGATCGTCGCCGTCTGAATAGCCGAATCAATGATGCTCGGATGAATCGTAAATTGTCCGTTCGTATGAGAAACAGAATCCGGAAGCTGTATGTCCGAAAGCACTTCTTTCTCGCCGATAAAGGCGGACTTAATGCCTTGGAAGGCTTTTCCGTGGAACATCCCCCTGCTCCGGCCTTCCCGATAAAAGGCCGCCGGATCAAGAATGTCCGCTGTGCATCTGTTTTGTATGGCAGAAAGGTCGGCCTCAGGCTCTCGTTCAGCCTTTATGATTTCAGCCCGTCCTTGGCTGTGCAGCACTTCTTCATCGTCAGCGTTTACACTGTAAATGTCATATGAGATGATGCCGTCCTCTTCAGGAAACAGCGCAATATGGACTTGGCGCTCTTGTTCGTGAACGACGATCGGTTTCATCCAGACGGTATGATGGAGCGTTATTCTGTCTTGGTCTTTTAATAAGCCGCCAAGCGCCTGTTTTACCGCTTCATAAGACATTTCCAAATATGCCGCTCCCGGCAGCACCGCTTTTTCCCTGACCACATGATCCTTCAGGAAAAATTCTGAGCCTGTAAACCGTGAGCTGAACCGCTGAACAGCCAAATCTGACGTATTTTGCTGCACGAGCGGGTGTAAAACTGAGACTCCGGTGTGTGCGGCAGATGTTTTCTTTTCTGCTTTTTTCGGCCAGTACGGCTCCTTTGCAAATGGGTAGACCGGCACGCTGATCCGTTTCGGATGCTTGTCTTTGTAAAGCTTGTGCCAATTGATGGCGACACCTTTACTCCACATTTCACAGAGCTTCGTTCCTTTTCCTTTCGCAAGCCATTTCTCAATGAGTTCAGCACTGTCATCATCATCAGAAAGCCAGGCAATATCTTTCGCCTGCTGTTTTTCTCCTCTGAAGCAGCCTGTTACAGCCGGCTTATCATTGATAAAATCGGCAAGCTGCCGCTTGAGCTCCGCAGTGCCGCTTGTGATAAAGGCCGCGCGCTCTTCCATCGCTTCCCTTCCGACTTGGAACGTGTAGGCAAGATCAGCGAGGCCGGCGTCCGTTTTTCTTTCCAGAAAAGCCAGCAGCTGTTTTGCGTACTCCTTCAGACGATCTTTTTTTCTGGCAGACAACGGAATGATGAACGGACCGGCAGCGTCTGCTGCTTCGGATGCATCCGGATATTGTTCAAAAATCGCGTGAGTGTTTGTTCCGCCAAGACCGAAAGAGCTTAAAGCCATGCGGTGCGCTCTGTTCTCACGGGTTAACTCTTTCTTTTCTCCCGCTACGTAAAACGGAGAGTCTTCTAAATGAAGATTCGGGTTCGGCTCTTTGTAATTGATGCTCGGCGCGATTTCCTGATGATATAAGCTCATGACAACCTTGATACAGCCCGCCATTCCGGCCGCTGTATCCAAATGCCCGAGATTTGTTTTGACTGAACCGATGCCGCAGTATTGTTTTTTATCTGTATATCGGCCGTACACCGATTGAAGTGCGGACAGTTCGATCGGGTCGCCGAGTTTTGTTCCTGTGCCGTGAGCTTCGACGTACGCGATCGTTTCAGGATGGATGCCCGTCTGATCAATGACCTTCTGAATGACCTCAGCCTGTCCTTTGACGCTCGGCGCATAAAATCCGACCTTATCCGCTCCGTCGTTATTGACGCCGATTCCGCGCAGCAGCGCATAAATATGGTCGCCGTCCTTAACGGCATCCGACGCTTTTTTCAAGAGCACGGCGCCGGCTCCTTCACCGCCGATCATTCCGTCAGCAGCCGCGTCAAACGCTTTAATATGCCCGTCGCTTGAAAAATTCAGCCCCGGCTGATGAACATAGCCGGCACTTGATTCCGTATGAAGGGTCGCACCGCCGACAAGGGCGTACTTGGCTTCGCCGGACTGCAGGCTTTGAAAAGCCGAATGCAGGCCAATTAACGAAGATGAGCAGTTGGCATGGACAAAATAGCTCGGCCCTTTCAACCCGAGTTTATGAGAAATCATCGTCGGAATCGTACCGCTTTGGGCAAGCACCCATGACACGTAGCCATCCGGCGTTTCCAGCTGTGCTGTCGTCTCCTCCGGCAGCAGGCTGCGGTAAGAGTTCGTGCTGGCAGACATATACACGCTTGTTTCCGGAATTTCTTTTGAGATATATCCCGCATCCTCGATTGCCTTCCATGAATGGAGCAAAAGCATTCTCAGCTGAGGGTCCATATATTCCGCATCTTTCGGTGAAAAGCCGAAGAAACCGGGATCAAACATTTCTTTCCCCTCTAAAACTGATTTAGCCGGAACGAAGTCGGGATGATCAGCCAGTTCTTCAGAAACACCGGATCGGCGGAGCTCCTCTTTTGAAAAGAAGGTGATGCTTTCTTTGCCTTCTTTGATGTTATTCCAAAATTCATAATGATCTTTCGCTCCCGGAAACTCACAGGATATACCGATAACCGCGACACTGTCCTCATAATAATCGGGAATTTCTCCCGCTGGGTGTTCCCGGTCTTCTGTATTCACTTTCTTTTGCGGCACAGGAGCCAAAACGGCTTCTTTCGGTTTTTGTTCTGTGATGTACCGGCTGATGTCTTTTACCGTCGCGTATTCAAACAGCTCCGTTACACTGAATTCACAATCCAGTTCCTGCGTCATCCGGTCAGTGACAGTCACGGCAAGAAGCGAATCTCCCCCCGCATCAAAAAAGCGGTCATCAAGCTCTATATCTTTGCTTTTCAATACATCCTGCCAAATCGCCAGCACCGCCTGCTGGATATGAGATGATGAAAATGTTTGTGTGTCCGGCTGCTTTTCCGTCAGATCACGGGCAGCAAGAAGCTTGCGGTCAACTTTTCCGTTCGGTGTGAGCGGCAGCTCTTCAAGACGGATAAACGAAGCTGGCGTCATATAGGCCGGCAGCGCTTGTTTCAAATGATTGCGCAATTCCTTCGCGGATGGAAGCGGCTCTCCGTTTTTCAGGATATAAAATGCGCAAAGCTTTTCATTTCCGGAGTGATTGTTCACAACCACTACGCTTTCCTGTACGGCCGGATAGGCATTCAGCCGGCTCTCAATATCTCCGGGTTCAATCCGGTAGCCGCGGATTTTGACTTGGGTGTCCATCCGTCCCATGTATTCAATGCGGCCGCCGGGAAGAAAACGCGCCATATCGCCTGTTTTATAAAGCTTTGATCCCAGTTCGAGCCGGTGGCTGACGAAAACTTTATCTGTCAGCTCAGGCTTGTTGAAATACCCTCTTGCCAATCCGTCTCCCGCAATACAAAGTTCTCCCGGCACCCCTTCTAAAACAGGGTTGAGACCGGAATCCATAATATACACACGGGTATTGGCGATCGGGCGCCCGATCGTAAGCGCGCTCTCATTTTCCGTTATACGCTGCACCGCGGACCAGATTGTCGTCTCTGTCGGCCCGAACATATTCCAAGCCTCACTTTTCGTATCGAGAAACTGCTGCTTCAATTGTTCGCTAAGCGCCTCTCCGCCGCAAAGGATTTTCACTTTTTCTTCATTTGACCATCCGGAATAAAAGAGCATTTTCCACGTAAACGGCGTCGCCTGCATGATCGTCGGTTTGTACTCTTGAATCAGCTCTTTCAGCTTCCGTGCGTCTTTTGTGACTTCTGTCTTACAGATGTTGCACTCCGCTCCTTTGATTAAAGGGAGGTAAAGCTCCAGTGCCGCGATATCAAAGCAATATGTCGTGACGGCAAGCAGTTTGTCTTCGGACGTAAGCCCCGGTTCATTCGCCATCGAGATTAAGAAATTGGTCAGCGCCCGGTGCGGAATCATCACGCCCTTCGGTTTGCCCGTGCTGCCCGACGTGTAAATGACGTACGCCAGATCGTCAGGTGTCACTAACCGCTTCAGCGACGTTCTTTCCGCGGCTGTACTTTCAATACGAGACCAATCGCGGTCAATGGCAGTTGTCTGCACGCCTCCCCAGTTCAAGGAGTACTCTAAATCAGCTGTCGTCAGACACATTGAAATTCTGCTGTCGGCGATCATATATTCCAATCTGTCAGCGGGATAAGAAGGATCAAGCGGCACATACGCTCCCCCGGCTTTTAAAATGCCGAGAAGGCCGACAGCCATATGCAATGAACGGTCTGTATAAATGCCGATGAGATCATCAGGGCCTGCACCGTGCGCCTGCAAATAGAGCGCCAGCTTCGTGCTTTTTTCATCAAGCTCACGGTACGTCAGCTTTTGCTGTTCATACACGACCGCACAAGCGTCCGGCGTTTCTGCCGCCTGACGTTCAAATAATTCATGGAAGCAGGCATCCGGATATTCACGGCTTGTCTCATTCCAAGTCTTAAGAATCATGTGCTCCTCTCTTTTTGTCATGAGAGAAACGTTCTCAAGCGGCATATCCGGATTCGCCGTCAAAGCTTCAGCGGCCTGTACAAATTGGCTGAAAAGTCTGGCCGCCCCTGCTTCGTCGAATAATTCGGTGCTGTATTTAATCGTAAGATCCATGCCTGATGCTTCTTCCCACATTTCAAATACAAGATCATATTCCCCCTCCTGATGAATGTCTTTTACAAACTCACAGGAGAATTCCTTGTATTCATCCAGCATCGATTGATAGCTTGAATGCTGCAGAAAGTTCTGATAGAAAAAGGCATTGCTGAAAACAGGCGAACCGTTCTGCAGGGGTTTCGCACGCACATCACGCACCATTTTCGGAAACGGATAAAAGGAGTGATCCAGTCCGTCCAGAACGGCATCCTGCACCTTTTGAACAAAGTCAGCAAATGTTTCTTTTCGTCCGGCTCTGCTCCGTATAGGAAGCATGTTGAGGAAATGGCCGACCACTCCGTCAAAGCGTTCTTCAGGTCTGACCATTGCAGGCATGCCTGTCACAATATCTTCCTTATCCGTATATTTGCTTAAAAGCACCATATAGCAGCTCAGCATAACGGTAGACAAATGAATCGAACGGGATGCGGCAAACGCCGTTAGATTATTCAGCAGCCGTTCGGAAAGACGGCGTGTCAGCGTATCTTCTGTAAACTCCGGAACGCTGCTGTCCGTGCGCATCGACGGAAGCTGAAGGTCAGGCAGATCGCCCCCGAGCTGTTTCATCCAGTAAGCGCGGGCAGCTTTGCTTTCTTCACCCGCTAAATACCGCTTTTCCCAAGCCGCGAAATCGGGATGAATGCCGGGAACGGCGGCCGCAAACTCTTCTTTTCCCTCCAGCAGCGCCTGATAATGATCCAGCAGACTGTGAATAAATGTAATGGATGAAATACCGTCAAACACGATGTGGTGAATCACCGTCAAAAGATAATGTTCCGCGGCGGATTTTGAAAGCAGCTGCACGCGCAGCAAAGGCCCGCCTTCTTTGACAAACGGCTCTTTCACTTTTTTCCGTATCAGAGCGGAGATTTGTGATTCATTGACGTCAGAAATATCTTCCTCCGAGAATACAAAAGGATCTGCCGATTCTCTGAAATAAAACCCGCCGTCTGTTTCATTCACGGCGCTTTTGAGCATCGGATGCTGCTTTAATACGAGCTGAAACGCCTGTTTCAGTTTCTCTTTGTCGATTCCGGTTGTGAATCGGAAACAGAGCGGGACATGGTATGCAGTCGTTTCAGGCGACATTTTCTGCAATGTCCACAGCCCTTTTTGGACTTCTGAAAGCGCCGGCGCCGTTTGCCGTTTCTCCCGTTCTGCCGGCGGTTCGGCTTTTTGGGAATGATGCTCCGCTGACATGTTTGCCGCTTTTTCAGCAGTATAAGCCGCTAAAGCGCCAATCGTCGGGTTTTTGTGCAGCTCTCTTGCCGTCAGCCGGATGTGATACGTTTTTTCAATTGATCTGGCGAGTTTCATCATCTTGATGGAGTTGACGCCAAGACTTTGAAACGGTGTATTTGGATCAACAAGCTCATCCGCGATGGAAAGTTCCTCTTTCAGAAAACGGATAAAATCCCGTTCAATTTCTTTCTCTGCAGAAGCCGTGTCTGAATTGCCGCCTTCTTGTCTGTTATTATGTAATGAATCAAATTGCCCTTGTTCGAATGAATGTTTCAGCTGAGTACGCTGGATTTTCCCGATCGCCGTCTTAGGAATGTCTTCTTTTGCGACCGGAAGCAGATAATCAGGGGTAACGCCGATTCTCTGTGTCACGTGCTGGTGAATGTGATGAAGAAGCTTCGTCATGCGGTTCTCATCCAATGGAACAGATGTCACAAAGAAAATCGCCAGCTCATCTGTCGTGCTTTGATTCGGCCGGACGGCGCATGCCGCTGTATATGACGTTTCAATTTCCGGCAATTCCTCAACCGCTGATTCAATGGCGTGGCTGTAATAATTCACACCGTTGATAATGATGGCATCTTTCGTGCGCCCCGTTATCGTCAGGCGGCCTTCACGCAGAAATCCGAGATCTCCCGTTTCAAACCAGCCGTCTTCTGTAAAGACACTCTCATTTAAGTCCGGGCGCTCATAATATCCGCTCGTTACAGTCAGACCGGACACTTGAAAGCGGCCGATTTCTCCTTCTTCCACCACTTGATTGCGGTCATCCGTAATTCTCATATTAAACCCCGGGATCGGCAGACCGATCTCGACGAAACGATCGTCGTCACTCGTGTTTTCCAGTGTAAACTCATCTGAGAAAATAACGCCCGAAGACGTTTCGGACATTCCCCATGCGGGACGGATGGCATTAGCCGGCAGACCGTGCGGCTCTAAAAGCTCCATAATTCTGCGTCCGACTTTCGCAACCGCGGCCTCCCCGCCGTTCAGCATGTAACGCATGGAAGATAAGTCCCATTTCCGTGTTTGAATCTCTTCTGCGAAATCGGCAAGCAGCCCAAAGGCAAAATTGGGGGCCCAGGTGACCGAAGCGCGGTAATGATCAATCAGGTCGAGCCATTTTAAAGGATCCATCAAAATGGATTCGCTCGGTATGTTGATTTCCTCACATCCGAGATAAACATCACGCAGATGAAGCATTCCGATGCCGCCGACATGGTCAAAAGGCATCCAGTTAAACGTGACATCCTCACTTGTATAGCCCTGCATCTGAATATTTCCTTTGACCATGCAGACGATGTTTTCATGGCTGAGCATCACGGCTTTCGGCGTGCCCGTGCTTCCCGAGGTCAAAAGCAGCATCGCCAAATCTTCCGGACGGGGATGATGACAGTCCGTATCCATTTCATGCGCACTGAGATCTTCTGCCGCCAAAGCGCAAAACCCGGAAAGCTCCTGCTCCTCCGCCCATTCAGTCATCTCCGGCAGCACTTCACGGCTTGTGATGACATACGGCTGATTCAAAAGCGTCCAGGCGTCTTTCAGTTTTTGCGTCCCGCTGTTCATTTCTGTATAAGCCGGAGCGGCCGCAAGCGGAACCGGGATCGCTCCTAAAAAAACACAGCCCCAAAAAGCAGGAATCAGCTGGGAATTGTCACTGAGCTGTAATATGACTTCATCCTGAGCCTTCACTCCTGATTGGCGGAGCCCTTTCACAATCGAAAGAGCGATCTTTTTCAGGCCGCTGTAAGTCTGATACACTTTGGTGCCGTCAGGCTGTATATATGTGATGCCCTTTTGATCTCCCGCTGCCGCGGCGGTTTTGTGCAGGACTTCAGGAATCGTCATCGGCTGATCCGCTGAAAGCCGCAATGGTTTTCCATAGCTGACAGATGGCTTGAGTAACCCGCTTGCCTTCATATCACTTTTCATAGAGCTGCCTCCATTTCATCTGTATGTAAGATGTATGTCTTATACTCCGTACATCGTCGTGATTCGTTTTTTCACTTCATCATCATGAAACGTCTCATCGTGCATGATTAACTCCTTCTCAATGACAGCCGGAAGCTGCTCGCGAAACGGCGTCACCAAGTGCCTTTTCAATGTAATTAAAGAGTTTCTCGGTTTTTCCGCAAGCTCACGGGCCAATTCCTGCGCATAGTCTAATACTTCCTGCCGCGGAAGCACCGGAAATGGCACCCCTCTTTTCTCCAGATCACCGCCGCGGTAGTGGCCGCCGTTTAACAGCATTTCATGGCCGAGGCTTGCCCCAAGCTTCTCCGGAACGATAAAAGTAGCCCCCATTCCGGGGGTGAAACCGTATTTCATAAAGTTTGCGGTATACACGCTTTCTTTGCTTAAAATGACAAAATCACTGAAAAGCCCCATGACAAACCCGCCTCCGATTCCGTGGCCCTGCATGGCGGAAATGACGGGGATATCACATTCCAGCGCCAAAGAGTACATGCGGTCTTCCGTAAACTTCGTGATGCCCTGCTGAATCCTGAGCAGACCTTCCTGTGTGCCTCCGGAAGCAAAGTAATGGCCGTATCCTGTTAAAATCACAGCTTTATAGACTGACGATTTTTTTATACGGGTGAATGCTTCCATCAATCCATCCGTCAGTTCTTTGGAGAAGGCGTTTTTATGGGCTTTATCCTGCATTGTCACTTGGATAATATCCGGTTCAATTTCGAGCAGTTCAACTGCGGCGTTCGGCATGATATCCTCCTAACTGTTCTCCGTTTCCCAAGGAAGCCGCCCCGTTTCTGCATAACGGAAAATGGCTGATTGGTTATCCGGATCTGAAAACATCGCTTGATTTTCGGCTAGAGCAATGGATTTCGAACGATGAACAAGGTCGTTTAAGGAATCCATGTATTTTTTATAGCGGATGACTGCTTTTTTCGACAGCGGGCGAAGGCGCAGCAAATGCTTTCTCAGCTCTGTTGCTGAGTCCGGGACGCATACGTCACAAAGTCCCCATTCAAGCGCCTGGCGCGCCGGCACGGGCTTTGTCATAATCGTCATATAATGCGCCTTTTGAAATCCGATTCTTTGAATTAAAAACGGCAGAACGCAGGCTGGATAAAGTCCGAATAACAGTTCAGATAAACTGAACGAAGCACTCTCCTCTGCAATGACGATATCGCACGCGGCGGCAAAACCGACACCTCCCGCATTTACTTTTCCGCGGACGCGGGCGATTGTGATGTACGGCCCGGATTTTAATGCCAGCCACAAACGGTAAAGCGGCTCCTGCGATTCCGCATGCTGCATTCCCTGCCTCATTTTTCGGTACATCTCATCAAAATCCGCCCCGAAACAAAATACCTCCGGCTGCCCTTCAAGCACTACGGAGGTCACGGAGTCCTCACATTCAGAAAGAACGTGCAGGCATTCCTCCACTAAACGCTCATTAATCGTATTGTTGGCTTCAGGCCGATCAAAGGTGATGAAGCAGACATTTTGCTGAAAACGGACGTTGATCGTCTCATAGGTCACGGGATCCACCTGTATTTCCGATGAAATTCCGTGATTTCTTCCAAATATAAACGAGGGCTCCCGGCATGATGGTCTAAAATGTTCGGAATCATATTCATATCCAATTTGACATTCCGGGTTCCGAACTTCACCAAACCGCTGCCTTTAAACAGTTCTTCATACTCTTCCATGGACAGCCTGTATCTGTTGTTCAGATGCTCTTCTATTTTGAAAGAATGCTGCCGCGTTTGTCCTTCAGGCGTCACAACGCCGCTGTAAAATTCTGAACAGCATCCGGAGCCGTACGAGAAACAGCCGATCCGCTTAGAAGTGTCGAATGCCCCTTGGTCAATCGTGCTTGCAAGAGCCAGTAAAGAGGCTGCCCCCATAATGTTTCCGACTCTTTGGCAGTAGCGGAGCCCCGGCTCTACCCTGGTTTGAAAATCCTGTTCGATCTCAGCGTTTTTCGCTTTTGCAAGCTTGCGCATCATCGTCCGGTGAGCTCCTTTGACCATGCCGCCAAACGGTGTATGGAAGGCAAGATAGTGAAACGTCTCTTTATAGTCAGCGCCCGGCACACGTTTTTTGTACTCGCGAAATGTCTGTTCACAGCAATCGAGATAAGACATCAATGACAAGTCGGCGTCACCGGCTTCACTGTCCGGGATCGGACGGCATGTATCCATCACTTCATAGCCGTAATAGCCGTTAGCGCCCGCATCCGCCTGAAATACAATTGGATTTTCACCGATCAATAAGGCGACGGCACCCGCTCCGGCGCTCGGTTCGGCGTAAGACCAATCCTCGCTTAACGCATCGCCGCCTTCGGCAATTAAAAACCGGGAAATATCCGTCGCGACGACAAGCGCCTTCGCTCCGGGGGATGTCTGCGACAAAATAAAGTTAAGCGCCATCTGCAAACCCGCCGTTCCTGAATAACAGGCCTGCTTCAGTTCAAATAAACGGCAGTTCCGGTTGAGACCTAAGTAATCATGAATATATGTACTGAGTGATTTTCCGAAGTCAATGCCGGACTCCGAGCAGGTAATCAGCAGCTCGATTCTGTCTTTTTCAGCCTCTGTCAATCGGTCGATAATCGGCTTTGCCGCGTTAACGCCGAATGTGACGGGGTCTTCGTACGGAAGCGCCACCGCTTTTTCTTTCATCAGTAAATTCTCAAATCTGGCAGGGTCTAAGTTTCTGTACTCCGCCAGCTGCATGACATCAAGGTATGCCGTCCCGCCAAACACATTTATCGCTTCTATTCCGGCAGCCGCCATGAACTTCGCCTCCAATATGAATTTTGAGTTTCCGATTGTTTCACCGTTTTATCAGACAGCCTGTACCTTTTCATAAAGCTTTGCCGCCAATTCGCCGATGTTTGACACTCCCGTCAGCTCAACACGCGGGATCTGCAGTGATAATTCTTCAAGCATCATCGTGATAATTTCGGCGCGGTCCACTGAGTCCGCCCCCAGATCAACTAACCGGTCTTCCTGTGAAAGCTGTTCGCCTTCTAAATCAGGCAAAACCTCGTAGATTGTGTTCTGCAGCAATTCAAAGATTCTTTCTTCACTCATTGTCAGTTCCTCCCCGTTTCATCTTTTATGAATATTCCATGTTTTCAATCTATCATTTCGTCTTGTCAACACGTTTGCAGAAATGAGCCTAACTTCTGATTCAAAAGCGAGGCCGTCTCTTCCATAAGACGAAGGCCGATACCATCGGCATGGCGGTTTTTCCAGGACTCCAGCTCCGTACCTTTCACCCATTGATTAAAGGCGCCTAATGCCGGGCCGCAATGAATCTGGAAGTCTACCTTGGCATCCGGGTCTCCTTTAATCGCCGAAGCAGAGCTTTGCCTGAAATACCATTTGAATATGAGCGCCATTTTCTGTTTCGGATTCCGTTCGGCTTTTGAAATGTCTTCATTCGAATAATGAGCCTTCACTTTGTCATAAATACTGCTTACACTTGCCTTAAAATACTTCTCTTCTATTTGTCTGAGTGTCTTTTCATCAATTTCTTCAATTGAGCGGTGACGCTGATACAGTTCATGCAGCTTAGAGGCCCGGGTCGGAAAGAACAGCCCTTTCTTTAATACCTGCACCTTGCTGCCTGATTCAAACATATCGCCGGCCGGCGCGTAGGCCGTGTCCTGTACATTCATCTGCTGCAGGAGATCCTTTACGAGGCCGCTCGTCGCTGCTTCAACGGTGCATTGGTTAATGGATCCGGTCACAATAAAATCAGCGCCGAGCATAAATGCGGCCATAGCAGCCTCAGGCGTCCCGATTCCCCCTGCGGCTCCGATGCGGACGGTTTTGCCGTATCGGTATTTTTTCATCATCTCATCTCGTAAACGGATGATCGCCGGCATGAGACTGTAAGCAACTCCGCCGTCAGTGTGGCCGCCTGAATCAGCCTCTACGCAGATGTCATGCGCAACGGGTATTTCTCTCATCAGACTTGCTTCTTCAGCGGTAATTTTGTTTTCGGCTGCAAGTTTTTGCAGAATGTGATCAGGCGCCGGGCTGAGAAATGCTTCCGCTACTTCCGGACGGGACAGCTTGGCGATAATCCGCTGACGCGCTATTATTTGTCCGCCGGCACCGCGTTTTAACCCCTTAGCGCGAAACCTTACTAAAGCGGGAGTAACCGTTAAAAATGCTGATGCTTCCAAGTTCTGAACCCCATGCTTCAGTAAAAGATCAATCATTTTTTCTTCTGAATCTGTATGCTTCATGTTATGTACAACATTAATACCGAAGGAACCGCCGTCACGAAGCTCATGCTGAATTGACAAAATGGCGTCCTCAACGTGCGCGATGTTCAAACCGCCCGTTCCGAAAAAGCCCATCATTCCTTTTTCGGCCAGTTTGACGACCATTTCCTTCGAAGAAATTCCGCGGTACATGCCGCCGGCCAAGTAGGCGTATTTCAATTGATAATCGCGCTTAAACTCTTCATTTCCTAAAGACTCCGCCGTAATTGAGCTTTTTCCAGCCTCAGCCGGGACTTTGATTTCATCTGTTATCGGCTCCGCTTCAGCCGTAATTCTTTGAATCAGCCCTGTCAGCACTTTTCCGGGACCGATTTCCTCAAAGCTCATGTTCTTTCTTCCCATTAAGAAACGGATACTGTCTGTCCAGTTCACCGATCCCGTTATTTGTCCGGTGAGTGTCTCTTTCAGCTCGGTCTGCTCATATGGTCTTGCCGTCACATTTGAAATGACCGGGATGGACAGCGGTTTAAACTGGAAAGATTCAACAAACCGTGAAAACTCCTCCTTCGCTTCCATCATATATCTGGAATGAAAGGCGCCGCTGACATTTAAGCGGTGAACCATTTTTACGCCGTTTACGGCTTCAAAAACGGATGCGGCTTTTTCAATATCTTCTTTATATCCAGAAATGACAATTTGCTGCGGTGTGTTCATGTTGGCGATATCAATCATATGCAAGTGATACTCTTTTAAAACATCCGTCACCTGCTCATGAGTCAGACCGATCACCGCTGCCATGCCGCCTCCTTTTGCGCGGCTCATCAGTTCGCCCCTTTTTTTGACCAGCTGTAGGCCTTCTTCAAAATCAAAGGCGCCCGAGGCGTATAACGCGTTATATTCGCCTAAACTGTGTCCGGCGGTAAAATCCGGTTTCAAGCCGGTTTCTTCTGTTTTTTTCAAAAAACTGAGGGCATTGACGACATAGAGCGCCGGCTGAGTGAATTGAGTCTGATTGAGACGTTCTCCGTCCCGGCACAGCTCCTGAATGGAATATCCGAGAATGTGATCGGCCTTTGCGGTTAATTCAGGATAGCGGCCGAACAGGTCCTCTCCCATCCCTATTTTTTGCGAGCCTTGGCCTGGAAAAACAAAGCTGATCATCTTACAGTCTCCTTCCGGGCGGTGATAAAATACTGTCTTCTATTTGCTGCAAATGGGTTTGTTCTTTATGAAACGGCGTCATAATGGCACGGATGCGTTCAGCCGATCCTGCGGGAAGAATCTGTTTGGCAAATGCGGCCAACGTTCCGGAAGGCCCGGCATCGATATACAATCCTTTTTGGCGGCTGTCTGCGAATTGAAGCGCTTCGCGGAATCGAATCGGCTTTCTTACAATATCCCAGAAAAAGTCCGCTTGTATATCGGTCTCAGCCTCTCCGGTCGCACTGGAGATGTACGGTATAAACGGAGTCCGGATTGATTTCTGAGCTAAAAAACGCTTGTACGGCTGTTCCGCCTGATCAACCAGCGCTGAGTGAAACCCGTAAGATACCGGCAATAGCTGATGAGGAATCTGCTTCTCTCTCAGATCGTCCATGATCTTTTTGATATGTTCCCGCTCTCCCGAGATGACAAAGTGAGAATGATAGTTTACAGATGCCAATTCACTATGTTCGCCGAGCAGCGGATCATCTTGATATAAAGCCGGATCACCCAGTATCGCAAGCATGCTGCCGTTACGGCAAGTTTCCGTAATGATTCGGGCCTGTTCCAGCACGCAATCTAAAGCATCCTCGGCGCTCAGCACACCCGATACAGCGGCCGCTGCATACTCTCCGAGGCTTGCTCCGATCACATAATCGGGACGTATGCCTCTTTGCTCCAAAGCATATGCAAGTGCGTACTCAGCCATAAAAATGGCAGGATGGCTGAAAAGAAGGCGGTCAAATGGATCAGACAGACGATTGCCTGTATGATAAACCTCTTTCAGGACAGAGTAACCGAAACGGCTGACTGCAAAATCGTCCAAGTCAAGCATTTTCTGCCGAAAAGCGGCGTTATGTGCAAACAGCTCTTTCCCCATTTGATAGTATTGGGAACCCTGTCCAGAAAACATGAAAACAATTGGCTGGTTCATTTGTTCTCCTTTTTGCTCTTTATTTTTTTAAAATATTGATTTGTACGTTTTTCGTGATGTCGTGTGCAGGTGAAGTGGTCGTGATGTTGTATGGCTGGCACTATTGTGTGAGATAAGAATTTTGACTTACGTTCCGCTACATGGCGGGTGAAGCTTCAGTTTCTTTTTTGATGCGGTGAATAAGTCCTGTCAGCACATGGCCCGGGCCGACTTCTTCAAATTCCATCCGCCCTTTGTCCAGCAGATAGCGGATGCTGTCGTTCCATCGCACTGAATGGTCGATCTGATCGGCCAGAACGGAGTGGATTCCGTCTTGCTCATAAGGTCTGGCATGCACATTAGAAATGACAGGAATTGATATAGCAGAAAAATGAAATGACTGTAAAAATTTTTCGAACTCTTGTTTTGCTTCTCTCATATATCTCGAGTGAAAAGCGCCGCTGACGTTTAACGGATGAAACATCGTAACGTCTTTTAATCCTTCGAATACGCTTTTGGCTCTTTCAATGTCTTCTTTGCGTCCGGATATGACAACTTGGTGAGGAGAATTCATATTGGCAATATCAATCGTATGTAATCCGTTCGTTTGAAGGGCGTCTGACACTTGAGCTGCAGTTAACCCCATAATGGCGGCCATTTTTCCGTCAGTGGCCATACTCATTAATTCGCCTCTTTTACGGACAAGCTGAAGGCCGGTAATAAAATCAAAAGCACCTGCTGCAAACAGCGCATTATATTCTCCCAAACTGTGGCCGGCCACATAATCCGGCTTTATGCCATTGTCTTGGGTTTTTTTCAAATAGCTTAACGCGTTTACAACATATAAAGCAGGCTGGGTGAACTGCGTCTTGTGAAGGTTGGAATACGGATTCTCAAGACAAAGCCGTTTCATGGAATATCCGAGTGTTTCATCAGCCTGCTCCGTTAAGTCTTTAAATTCATCAAACAATGAGCTCCCCATTCCCTGCTTTTGAGAACCTTGTCCGGGGAATAAGTATGTGATCATTTTCTCAGCCATCCTTTCTCGGATTCAGTTAAGAAGCATGTTCAAGTTGATAGTAACTTCACAAAAATACCATGTCAAGTTAATTTATCCTATGCGAACTCCTGAATAATGCCTATTTTTCCCTGCCAGAAGGCGGACTCAGGGCTTTTGGAACAGACGTAAGCAGAATGTCCCATTCGGCCTGCCCGGCGCTTTTATCCGCAAACTACCGTTACTCAGCCATTCATCACCAAAAAGCGAGCAATAACTATCATTTCATTTCAGAAGTTCCGTACCCCAAAAGAAAAACTAGTTATATAGAACCAAATTATACGCTACTTAAAATGAAACAGCCCTTTTTGATTTTTTCTGTTGCGGAAATTCACAAAATGTTCTTTTTTTTCAATCTGAAAGTAAATATTGTTTTTCAAAAGACTCTCCATTTTTTGACCCGGCTTCTCCCCGAAGGAGTGCCCCGGATACACACGCACATGCGGCGGAATAGAGGCTTTGATCCTCTGTATACTGTGAAACATATCTTCAGCTGAGCTGCCCCTGTCCTCACATATACCGCACCCTTCTGTAAACACGGTGTCACCGGTAAAAAGGTGATCAGATAGTAAATAGCACATTCCTCCGGCCGTATGTCCCGGGGTCAGTATGCTTCTGATGATAAACCCTCCGGCCGCAAAGGTTTGGCCGTCTTCAAGCGCTATTAAGTTTCTGCACCGGAATTGATAGAAATCGATTTCCGCCGACGACATGTATATATCAGAATGATAGATTTGCTGAAGCGGCTCCGCCAAGTTTACATGGTCATAATGCGAATGTGTTAATAAAATAGCTGATAAATCAACATCCAATTCATGCAGTTTATCGGTTATTTTATCGATTTCCCAGGACGGGTCCACCGCTATCGCAGATTTTTTTGAGCGGTCTGCGATGATATAACAATAGTTGGACCACATCTGGTGATAAGTTTTGATTTGATGCACTTCATATGTATGATCCATTGTCACCATTCCCATTTAAAAGATCCGGGCAGACTGCTGCCGCCGCCCAGCCGACTGTAACCACTTTACCAGATGACACCACGTTTTTCCATGGATTTTCCGGTAAAGTTAAAAAAACTTTCTGCTCCCGCCAAAAGCACCAGTCTGGGCCATTTTTACAAATTGCTATGCTGATATATCAGGAAATCAGGATGTTCATTTAGATGAATTCTTTAGGTAATTTTATTCAGAAAATGAAGGATGGTATAATTTTCGGATAAAAATAAAACAAATTGAGCTTTTGTTTTGAAAAGCAATTGCGAAGCAGCCGGAGGAGATAATCAGTTTTTAGAAATGACCCGCAATTAAGATTATTATTTCAATCCTTTTCTTCAAGATAAACTAAACCACACGGGCTCTCGAAATATATCAGAATACCTTAGTTCTTACACCGAATTCAACGTTATGTTGACATTAACATAATTGAACTGAGAAAAGTACGGCGTAATTTACACTCTTTTCTTTTGCGAGAAAACCGTTCAAAAACCAGTCTAGCTGCAACAATTCACAAAAGCGTCGTGCATGAAAAAAGACGTCAGTTGAAGACGATTTATATGTGATTATTGACAAGGAGCTCAGATGTTTTTGTTAGGGCTAAATAAAGTTATCTTTTACTGTGCAAAAACAAAACTAACATAAAATCATTAAGTGTAAAAAGTAAATATTAAGATTTAGACAAATAGACTATGTGATATGGGTCGGAGTTTACTGTTCAAGGTGATTTGTCCTGAGCTATAAAAGCACTGAGAGCAGATTGGGACGCAATACCCACTAAAGTTAAAGCTGCTATGGGTGGAATCGGTAGTTTTGAAATAATTCTTAATATCATTGGCAATTTTACTGGTGCAGTTGAAGATGCGTGCTATGCGGATGCTCTAAAAGTAACTGGCAACCCGGCAGCAACTTTGTGGATTACTAAAACTCTTATGCTTTTCCTTTAAACGGGGCTATTGTTGGTGTTTAACAAATTTATCCTGTGTTAAGCTTTAAAGTGATTATTTTCTAAAGTGTTTAAGATCGGAGGTAACTATGGAAGATAAAAGTAATGCTGAACCGAGCCCAAAAGCTATAAGAATTCTAACTTATATCATTCCTATAATTTTAATAGGGCTTATCCTTGTCCTTAAGAATATTAACACCGCCGCAGCGGAAATTTCATTTTATATTGTTGCTGTCGGTGTAGTTCTCTTAGTGGTTTTCAGTTTAATCAAAAATAGAAAAAAATGCGGGAAGAACTAAATATAAGGGGGGCTAATTACTAGTCCCCCTTGACTAACTTGCGGATAGTATAACCCGCCAAATTCCAATTTTATTTAAATTCTTCACAAATAGCATGAGATTTTTCAGGAATCGTTTTCTCCATTATTTCACTATTAATGCAGTCAATTGACGATATAGACGGTTCCACCAAACACAGGATACTACATCGCCAACCCCAATTACTACCCATAAACAATTTTTATATGACAGAAAAACAGCTGGATGTTAAACAAATTATCTTCATGATTTACGGTATACCATGCAACAATTATGCCAGAAATTAAAAAACTCAAAAGTTATCTCTGAAAGGCTGGGTCATTCAAACTAGTAAGGCTGCTTGCGGGTAAATAACGGTTTAGTCTCACATAAACGTTGTTATTACATCACACGCTTAAACATCTTCTCCATCTCATACGTGCTGTGGTGGATAATGATCGGCCGGCCGTGCGGGCATGTGAACGGGTCTGTCGTTCGGCGCAGGTCGTCCAAGAGCGCTTTGATTTCGTCGTTGCGCAAATGGCGGTTCGCTTTGATTGAGCCTTTGCAGCTCATCATAATGGCCGCTTCCTCCCGCAGTTTCTTAATATCGATCTGTTTGGCGTCAAGCACCTGCTGAATGATTTCTTCAATCAGTTCAGCTTCTTCCCCTTTTGGAAACCAGGCCGGATGGCAGCGGACGATGTAGCTGTTCGTGCCGAATGCTTCTAAAAATACTCCGACGCTTTCAAGCTCATGCTGATGCTGGTCAATGATCAGCGCTTCATTTGCCGCATAATGAAAGGTGAGCGGCACGATCATATCCTGCACTTCAGGCTCAACCTGCCCGACTTTTTCCCGGAAATATTCGTATTTAATCCGTTCTTGCGCCGCATGCTGGTCAATGATATACAAGCCGTTTTCGTTTTGGGCTAAAATATATGTCCCGTGCATTTGGCCGATCGGATACATCACCGGAACTCTTTCTTCCCGTATTTCTTCAGAGTCAGCCTCCACTTCAGGCTCCGGAATATCGGAAACAGGCGCTTCCGTTACCGGCATGCCGATCTTCGGCGGCACTCCGTGACCTGCTTCATCCGGGAGGGACTCTTCTTCTATGACCGGCTCAGGCTCTTTTACGACCGAACTCAGCTTCATCGGTGAGTAAGACGGCTCAGGCGTTTTTTCAGGAAGTTTCCGCTCAGGCGCGCTTTCCTCGAATGTCATAAATTGCTGTTCGTTTTTGGCCGGTGCCGGCGCTGATTTTTTCGGTAGCTGGGCGCTCGGAATAAGCCGTTGCTTTTGAAACACTTCCTTTATCCCGTCACGGATCAGCTCATGCAGCTCCGTCTCTTTGCTGAGGCGGACTTCAAGCTTCGACGGATGGACATTGACATCGACCAAAATCGGGTCCATCGTAATTTCGATAAACGTAATCGGATGGCGGCCGATCGGGAGAAGTGTGTGATAGCCCTCATGCACCGCTTTTACAAGCGGGAAATTCTTAATGTATCTTCCGTTAATGACAGATGACATGTAGTTTCTGGATGCACGCGTGATTTCCGGAAGTGCAATGTAGCCCTTGACTTCAAAATCAAGCGAGCTGACATGGAGCGGTATCATTTTTTTCGCAACCGCCGTCCCGTAAATTGCGGCCAGCACATGGCGCACGTCCCCGTTACCGTTTGTCTGCAGCAGATTTTTCCCCTGATGGCGGAGACGGATGGATACTTCCGGATGCGCAAGAGCAATCCGGTTGACGACATCCGTAATATTGCCGAGCTCCGTATGCACGGTTTTCATATATTTCAATCTGGCGGGTGTATTGAAAAACAGGTTGGTAACGATAATCTCTGTTCCTTTTCTGCTGGAGGATTTCTGTTCAGAAATGATATTCCCGCCCTGAAGAATGAGATGGGTTCCCGCTCCCTCGCCGATGCTCGTTTTGATTTCCAGATGAGAAACAGACGCGATACTTGGCAAAGCTTCTCCGCGGAAACCGAGTGTTCTCACCCGGAACAGGTCGTTTTCATCTTTGATTTTGCTGGTCGCGTGGCGGCGGAAAGCCCGCTTGCAATCATCGGTTTCCATACCTTCGCCGTTATCGAGCACCCGAATCGACGAAAGCCCCGCTTCCTCTATGTCGATTTCAATGACTGTGCTGTTTGCGTCGATGGCGTTTTCCACCAATTCTTTAACGACTGAGGCAGGCCGTTCGACCACCTCACCGGCCGCTATTTTATTTGAGAGTTCATCTGACAGCTGGATGACTTTTGCCAAGTCCGTCACCTCTTTCTATTTTAATTTTTTTTGCAGCTTGTACATTTCATTCATCGCCTCAAGCGGCGTCATATCGAGAATATTGATTGACTTAAAAGCTTCAAGCACTTGTTTTTCTTTATTAGAAACAGCCGGTGCCTTCTGTTCTTTTTCACCGTCAGCAAAAAAGGACAGCTGTGCCGGTTCTTCTTTGACGGCGGGCTTTTTCTCAGGTGCCGCCGGAAGCTCCGGTTTATCTCCCATCTGCTCAAGCTGTTTTAAAATCTCCTGTGCCCGGCTGATCAGATCATCCGGGAGCTCGGCAAGCTGGGCGACATGAATGCCGTAACTTTTATCTGCGGCTCCTTCTTTGATTTGATGGAGAAACACGACCGTTCCGTTATATTCCTCTGCGCGCACATGAACGTTTTTCAGCTGAGGAAGCTTATCTTCAAGCACCGTCAGCTCATGATAATGCGTGCTGAACAGTGTTTTAGCGCCGATATGATCATGAACATATTCAATAATCGCCTGTGCCAGCGCCATTCCGTCGTACGTTGATGTCCCGCGGCCGATTTCATCAAACAGGATCAGGCTGTCTTTTGTGGCGTTCACAATCGCGTTTTTCGCTTCCAGCATTTCCACCATAAAGGTGCTTTGTCCTGAAATCAAATCATCCGCCGCCCCGATTCTCGTGAAGATTTGATCAAAAATCGGCAGAACCGCTTCTTTTGCGGGCACAAAACAGCCGATCTGAGCCATGATCGATAGAAGTGCGATCTGTCTCATGTACGTGCTTTTACCTGACATATTCGGACCCGTAATCAGGAGCATTTCCCGCGAATCGCCCATCAGGCAGTTGTTCGGCACGTATTCTTGACTGTCCATCACCTTTTCAACGACGGGGTGTCTCCCTTCAATGACTTTTACTTCATTATCAGAAAAGACGGGCTTTGTGTAATGCCTGTTTTCACTGATCGTAGCAAAGCATTGCAGCGCATCCAGCTCACTCATTTGTTTGGCAAGACGCTGCAGACGCGGAATAAATTGTTTCACCTTTTCACGCAGTCCGGCAAAAAGCTCATATTCCAGCTCGCAGATGTTGTTTTCCGCTTCTAAAATAAGCGCTTCTTTTTCCTTCAATTCCGGCGTAATGTACCGTTCGGCGTTTGTGAGGGTCTGCTTCCGCTCATACCGCCCGTCCTCAAGCAGATGAAGGTTTGCTTTTGTGACTTCAATATAATAGCCGAACACTTTATTGAAACCGACCTTTAATGAACGGATGCCCGTATAAGCGCGTTCCTGCTGCTCCAGTCTGGCAATCCAGTCTTTACCGTTTTTGCTGGCGTCACGGTACTCATCGAGCTTCTGATGATAGCCGTCTTTAATTAAGTTGCCTTCTTTTAACGATAACGGCGGATTTTCATGGAGAGCTTCTTCTAACAGGTCAAGCAAATCTCCGCACGGATCAATCAAGCCGGCGCGTTCTTTTGCTTTTTTATGGTTAAGAGACCCTACAAGCTCTTTAATGCTCGGCACTTGTTTTAAAGATTCTTTCAGCTGGATTAAATCCCTTGCGTTGACGTTTCCGAATGCGACCCGGCCCGCCAGACGTTCTAAATCGTATACTTCCTTCAGGCGCTCGCGCAGATCTTCACGCTCAAACAGATGATTGATCAGCGTCTCGACCATTTCCTGGCGTTCTTCGATTTGGGATGCCCTGATCAGCGGGCGGTCAATCCATTGTTTGAGAAGCCGGCCGCCCATTGCTGTTTTCGTCTCGTCTAAAAGCCAAAGCAATGACCCTTTTTTGCTTTTCGAACGGATCGTTTCCGTCAGCTCAAGATTCCGTTTTGAATACAGGTCAATTTTCATCGCTTCTTCCAATTCATATACTTGAACCGGCTGCAGATGATCCAGGCTCCGTTTTTGCGTTTTCTGCAAATACGTATATAAACGCATAAACGTCTCTGTCAGCTCTTCGCCCGGCAAGTGCTTTGCGATTTCAATGCGTTCTGTTATTTCCCCGTCTTCGATGGAAATCGTTGCGCTGCACCGTTCTTTCAGCTGAGCAGCTGTATGTTCGTTAAACTTGCTTGATACGACAATTTCCTTTGCGCCGACTGAGTAAATTTCTGACATGACATCTTCAATCCGCTCAATAAATACGGCCAGGTTTTCTCCGGTCGTTAAGTCCGATAAAGCGAGACCGTATCCGTTACGAAATTCGGAAACGGAAGCGATAAAGTTGTTTTCCGACTCATGGATTCCTTTTCCATCCATCACGGTTCCCGGGGTGATCAGCTGGACGACTTCTCTTTTTACAACGCCTTTAGCCGCCTTCGGATCTTCCGTCTGCTCACAGATCGCCACTTTATAGCCCTTTTTAATCAGCTGTTCAATATAAGCCGCCGCGGAATGATACGGCACGCCGCACATCGGAATTTTATCAGCCGAACCTCCGTCTCTGCTTGTCAGTGTAATTTCAAGCTCTTGCGACGCTTTTTTTGCATCTTCAAAAAACATTTCATAAAAGTCACCAAGCCGAAAAAATAAAAAGGCATCTTGGTGCTCTGCCTTTATCTTCAAGTATTGCTGTATCATAGGCGTGTAACTAGCCATCATTTAATCCCTCACTATGTATCTTCTCTTATCCGAATCCCATTATAACATAAACAAAAGAGTGATATCTTTATATATAAAAAAGAGACTTGGGGTGTTAAACTCCCCTAGCCTCAACTTATTCTTCAGGATCTCCGACTAAAAATTCAGGGTTAATGTCCTCTAATTCTTCATCAAGATCGTCTTCCCAATCATCATCATCGTCTTCTTCCCAGTCAGGATTGACTTCGACGACGACTTTCGTTTCACCGACCACTTCTGCTAAAAATTCTCTCTCTGCCTGAACCACGATTTTATTTCCGTTAGGAGAAATGGTGACTTCAAGACAATTCGGCTGCTGCAGCACTTTGGCAATGACTTCGTGTTCGTCATCTAAGTAATTTGTGTCTCTGTATCTGAGTTTAATCACATCGACATACTTTACTCTCTCGGTTACAACTTCCGTTTTTGTATTATCGGCGTAAGAGTACCAGACGTTTATATCATAATACCCTTCAATTTCTACAGTCTTCCCGATCTTTTCGGCATCGTACTTGTGGTTGATAATCCAGCCGCCCAATATACTTGACGGTTTTTCTCCAGGCGAGATCGTGTTGGTGCATTGGGTGAATTTTCTTCCTTTCGCAACTACCGCTTTCGTAATAATTTCCCTGTATTCAGACATTCCGGCAGGCCTCCTTGTTCTTCTTCGTGTTATCTTATGCTGGGCATTTGTCTCATGTGCATTTTTATAATAAAAATATAAAAATACAAAGTTTCTGTTTCATTGTATGCAGCCCTGCCCAGAAACTTTACTTTTAAGTATGATAAAACTTTCCAGTAAAAATAGGACAAAACGTTGAGACAATGAAAATTTAGTACATATTACAATTAGTTCTAAAACAGCAAAAAAACACGGGCCGATGAAGGCCCCGTGTTTAAATAGAACAGCTGTTATTCGAATGTTTTACTTTTGAACCGGTTTCTCCCGTCAGCAGGTTGCCTCCGGTAGATGTAATGATTTCGTTTGTCACCTGATTTGAGATCGTATGTGCGACAAGCTGAAGAAGGTCATTGACCTCAATCTGGGAATCTCTGAATTCCTGAATGATCGGAATCCCTTCAAGCTCTTCCTGCAGGGCGTCAATTTTACTTTCCACTTGTTTCAGCGCTTCAAGCTTTTCGTAGTGCTTCAGGTTAACGGCTTGCTTTTGCAGGGTTTTAATCTGATTAATAATCGCAGAGACTTTTTCATTTTCGTTAATCTGCGCCTCAGCGCGTTTGAAAAAATCAACTTCTTCTGTTTCAGAAATCATTTTCGCAAGGTTCCTAGCCTGCTGTACAATGTCTTTCTTTGAGTAAAGCGTCATTATTATTTCACCTCGATTGCTTCTCCTGCCATCACACCGTCAAGCGACCATGTTTTCGCCTGTTCGATTTTGACGCGTACAATCTTGCCGATGGCGTCTTTCGGCCCTTTGAAGTTGACGAGCTTGCTTTTTTCCGTATAGCCGGCAAGAATGTCAGGGTTATTTTTGCTTTCTCCCTCAACTAATACTTCGACAGTCCTGCCTTCATATTCCTTCATTTTTTTGGCTGAAATTTCTTTCACCAAATCATTGAGGCGCTGAAGACGTTCTTTCTTGACCCTCATCGGAACATTGTCTTTCATCTTCGCCGCTGGTGTGCCTTCACGAGGAGAGTAAATAAACGTATATGCGCTGTCAAATTCCACTTCGCGATATAACGAAAGGGTTTCTTCAAATTGTTCATCCGTTTCATTCGGAAAACCGACAATAATATCGGTCGTCAGTGAAGCGTTCGGCATCGCCGCTTTAATTTTTCCGACAAGCTCCAGATAGCGTTCTCGGTCATATTTACGGGCCATCATTTTTAACATCGCTGAGCTTCCTGATTGAACCGGAAGATGGATATGGTCTAAAAGGTTGCCGCCTTTGGCTAGCACTTCGATCAGATGATCATCAAAGTCACGCGGATGACTCGTCGTGAACCGGATTCTCGGAATATCAATTTTACGCAGTTCGTCCATTAAATCACCGAGACCGTACGTCATATCCTCAAAATCTTTTCCGTACGCATTCACGTTTTGACCGAGCAGCGTGATTTCTTTATAGCCTTCGCTTGCAAGTCTTCTGACTTCCTGGATAATTTCCTCAGGACGGCGGCTTCGTTCTTTTCCGCGGGTATACGGTACGATGCAGTATGTGCAGAACTTGTCGCAGCCGTACATAATGTTGACCCAGCCTTTAATTTTTCCGTTGCGGACTTTCGGAAGGTTCTCAATGACATCCCCTTCCTTCGACCACACTTCAATGACCATCTCTTTTGATAAATATGCCTCTGATAACAGTTCCGGCAGACGGTGAATGTTGTGTGTGCCGAAAATCATATCGACAAACGGGTGCTTCTTAAGGATGCGGTTTACGACTGATTCTTCCTGTGACATGCAGCCGCAGACGCCGAGAATCAAGTCCGGGTTGTTTTTTTTAAGCGCCTTTAAATGGCCGAGCTCTCCGAACACTTTGTTTTCAGCGTTTTCCCGGATGGCGCAAGTGTTTAATAAAATAACGTTCGCGTCATCAACCGAATTTGTCGCTTCATAACCGAGCGCCATAAAAATACCCGCCATGACTTCCGTATCATGCTCGTTCATTTGGCATCCGTACGTGCGGATATAAAATTTCCTGCCTTCACCGAGGCCTTTAAATTCTTCTGAGATTTTAAAATCGTTATGATATTGAACGGATTCTTTGCCCCGTTTTTTCGCATCTTTTAAAGAAGGCGGAATATATACGGCTTCAAAATACTTGCTGTAATCCTTTTCGGATTTTTTGTCCGCCGGATTCACTTGTCCGCTTTCCTGCTTTTGCTTTTCATTCATGTTCGAATGTCTCCTTTCAACCGAAACTTCCACCCTCAAGTATACTGGTTAAAAGCGTTTGGCACAACCGCCAGCCTATTATTGTACACCTTATTGAGAATAAGAATCAATAAGAAATAAAAAAGAGGGAATCATTTCCCCCTTACACAAGCTGAAGCTCTTTTGCGGCTGAACGGATTACTTCCAGGGCCCGGTCAAGCTCCTCTTTTGTATGCTCCGCCGTAATAATGGTGCGGATTCTCGCTTTTCCTTTGGCGACCGTCGGGTACACGATGCTTTGCGCAAACACGCCGCGGGTCAATAAAAGGTCTGATAATGCCTGGGCTTTTTCTTCCTCCCCTATTAATATCGGCACGATCGGTGTTTCGCTTTTTGTGAGGGTCAGCCCCATTTGAACCAGTTTGTCTTTGAAATACGCCGTGTTCTCCCATAGCTTTTCCATATGCTCCGGCTCTTCCAGCAGGACGTCAATGGCTTCTATGCATGCGGCCGTTACCGCAGGCGGATGAGAAGTGCTGAATAAGAAAGGGCGCCCTTTATGGCGCAGGTAATCGATCAGAACCTGCGACCCTGCGGCGTAACCGCCAAGCACTCCGATGGCTTTGCTTAATGTGCCCACTTGTATGTGGACTCTTCCGTCAAGCCCGAAGTGATTAACCGTTCCCCTTCCGTTTTTTCCGAGTACGCCGGAAGCATGCGCGTCGTCGACCATCACAAAGGCATCGTACGCCTCTGCAAGTTTGACGATGTCAGGCAAAGGAGCGATGTTGCCGTCCATTGAGAATACGCCGTCGGTGACGATCAGGCGCATGCGGTAATTCATTGATTTTTTCAGCACCCTTTCCAAATCGTCCATATCAACATGGCGGTACACCTTTT
Organism: Bacillus sp. JK74; assembly: GCF_053663395.1. Lineage (NCBI taxonomy): Bacteria > Bacillati > Bacillota > Bacilli > Caryophanales > Bacillaceae > Bacillus > Bacillus sp. JK74. The sequence goes on from NZ_JBSJQB010000002.1 coordinate 253,134, forward strand.
TATCTGCTTTTGTCAGCCTGATTCCGTCAATAATGGAAGCATGGTTCAGTTCGTCAGAGATCACGATATCTTCTTTTGTAAGAATGCTTGATAAGACGCCCTGATTCGTTGTGAACCCCGATTGAAAAACAAGTGCCGCTTCTGTTTTTTTAAAGTTTGCCAATTTTTTCTCCAGCTCATTGTGCATTGTGAATGTTCCGGCGATTGTACGGACGGACCCCGTACCCGCTCCGAATTCTTCCGCGGCGCGTTTGGCCGCTTCGACAAGTCTCGGATGCGACGTCAAACCGAGATAATTGTTCGATGAAAGCTGTATCACGTTTTCCCCTTTGACTTCCACCGACGGACCCTGCTTCGTTTCAATTTGTTTCATTTGCTGCCACGTTTTATTTTCTTTCATTTTATCAAGCTCTGCTTTTAGAAATTCAAATTCTTTCATTATAGAACCCTCCCCTTATGGAATCAAAATGACTTTGCCGCACTGTCCCTTTCTCATCAGGTCAAACCCTTTTTCAAAGTCTTCAAGCGGAAACTGATGCGTGATCACCGGCGTCAGATCAACAAGGCCGGATTCAAGCAGGTGCGATACCTGCCGCCATGTTTCAAACATTTTTCTGCCTGTGATGCCTTGGACGGTAAGTCCTTTAAACACCACGTCATTTGTCAGGTCAACCGTCACCGGACGTTCCGGCAGACTCAGCATGTGGAACCTTCCCCCGTTGGCCGCCATCTTTAATCCTTGTGTTATGGCTGCCGGGTGGCCTGACATTTCGCAGACAAGGTCGATCCCTTCTCCGCCTGTTAAGGTGTCGATCACCTCAAGCGGATCTTCCTCGTCAGCTGAAATGGTGATCGCAGCTCCCAATTTCTTCGCAAGAGCCAGCCTGTAATCATTTTTATCAATGGCCGCAATACGGGATGCACCGGCCGCTTTAGCCACCGCCACCGCCATCAGCCCGATCGGTCCGCAGCCGATAATTGCAGCGGAACCGCCCGCAAGCCGGCTGCTTTCCAGCACCGTATGCACCGCGTTGCCAAGCGGCTCTTGAACAGAGGCAACGGCGGGGTCCATATCAGCGGGGTTTTTCCAAACATTTCGGGCCGGCACTTTGACATATTCAGCGAAGGAGCCGGCTGTATCTACGCCGAGGATCTTTGTATGGGTGCACACATGATGTTTTCCTGTTAAACACGGGACACAAGTACCGCAGACGAAGTGGGTTTCAGCCGAAACGTAGTCACCTATTTTGACATTTGTGACGTGCTTGCCTGTTTCCGCTACGATACCGCTGAATTCATGTCCGAATACTTGAGGTGTTTTGATTCGTTTCTGCGCCCATTGATCCCAATTATAAATATGCACATCTGTACCGCATATAGATGCGGCCTGTACTTTAATGAGAACTTCATTCTCATTAATGGAAGGTATGGGAATTTCTTTCAGAGTTGCTCCGAAAGCGTTTTCATTTTTGACGATAGCTTTCATCTTTCCTCCCAACATGTACACTCCTCCTCGAAAAAACACTGTAATAACTGGATTGTAACATGAGTTAAAAAGGAGGTAAATACCAGTGTCCACTCCAAGAAAACAACTGCTTCCGTCCGGAAAAATGGGCGGGATTTTTTTTGAATATTATATGAATAAAGCCATTTATCATCTCTTCGTACTATTAATATAATATTGTGAGAAAATATGACAGCAATAAAAACAACCTGCTCGCCTTACGCAAGCAGGTTGAGAATGTCATGTTTTTGTTTTTAACGGGGTTCGACGATTAACTTAATCGCCGTTCTTTCTTCTCCGTCAATCTGTATATCTGTAAAAGCCGGAATACAAATCAAATCTACGCCGCTTGGCGCGACAAAGCCTCTGGCAATCGCAACCGCTTTAACAGCCTGGTTTAAGGCACCCGCCCCAATTGCTTGAATTTCGGCGGCTCCGCGTTCCCTCAATACGCCGGCAAGCGCGCCTGCTACTGAATTTGGACTTGATTTTGCTGAAACTTTTAAGATTTCCATTTCTGCTCCCCCTTAGTTTTACAATGGATAAGTGAGTGTTCATTAGAACAATCATTATTAGATGTTGCTATCCAAAAAGCCATCCCCACAATGCTTTTCAAAAATAGCGGGCTACCTTCCATTTCTACTATATTCACTAAGAAGTTGCTATATTCCTGCTTTTCCTTTTAATATTTTTATAAAATAAACACATGATCACCTATTCAAAGAACATATGGTCATCATTGATTAATATCCGTTCGATATTTACGGCCTTTTTCGTTTGATCGTCGATGTCAATGAGCACTCCGCTCAGCGTAGTTTTACCTTCCGCCACCGTAAACCGGACGGGAAGATTGGTTTTAAACCGCTTGATGACCGTTTCTCTGTCCATACCGAGAATTCCGTCGTACGGACCCGTCATGCCTACATCAGTAATATATGCCGTTCCTTTCGGCAAAATGCGGTTATCTGCCGTTTGCACGTGTGTATGGGTGCCTACCACGGCAGAGGCTCTTCCGTCTGTGTACCAGCCGATCGCAATTTTTTCGCTTGTCGCTTCGGCGTGAAAATCAATAAAAATGTACGGCGTGCGCTTTTTCGCTTCTTCTATTAATTCATCCGCTTTAGCAAACGGATCATCAAGCGGCGGAAGAAACGTCCGTCCCTGTAAATTAATGACGGCAAGCTCTTTTCCGTTCGATTTAATATAAGTAATGCCTTTGCCCGGCGTACCTTCCGGGAAATTCGCCGGCCGGACAAGATGCGGCACATCATCAATAAAGTCGAAGATCTCTCTTTTATCCCACGTATGGTTTCCCATTGTAATGGCATCTGCTCCCGCTTCCATCAGGCTGTGGTAGATCTTTTCCGTCAGTCCTTTTCCGTGTGCTGCATTTTCTCCGTTAATAATTGTAAAATGCGGTTTATGTTTCGCTTTCAGTTTCGGGACATATTCTTTTACCATGTCGCGGCCCGGGGAACCGACAACATCTCCGATAAATAAAATTCTCATACATTCCATTCCTTCCTTTTCAGGGACTCAAAAAAATAAAGTGATGCGCTAAGCATCACTTTATTTTGCATACTCTACGGCTCGAGTTTCTCTGATTACGGTCACTTTAATGTGGCCCGGATAATCAAGCTCGTCCTCAATTCGTTTACGGATATCACGCGCCAAACGATGGGCTTCTAAATCATTAATGGAGTCCGGCTTCACCATGATGCGAACTTCACGGCCGGCCTGAATCGCAAATGATTTTTCAACACCTTCGTAAGACTCGGAGATTTCTTCAAGCTTTTCAAGTCTGCGGATATAGTTTTCGAGCGTTTCACTTCTCGCGCCCGGTCTTGCGGCTGACAGTGCATCAGCGGCAGCGACCAGAACGGCGATAATGGAAGTCGGCTCTTCGTCTCCGTGGTGTGACGCAATACTGTTAATGACGACTGGATGCTCTTTATATTTGGTCGCAAGCTCCACTCCGATTTCCACGTGGCTTCCTTCCACTTCATGGTCAATTGCTTTTCCGATGTCATGCAGAAGACCGGCCCGCTTGGCAAGCTTTGCATCTTCTCCAAGCTCGGAAGCCATTAAACCGGCTAAAAACGCAACTTCCATAGAATGTTTCAGTACGTTCTGCCCGTAGCTTGTACGGAATTTCAACCGGCCGAGGATCTTGATCAGATCCGGGTGGAGTCCGTGAACGCCGACTTCAAACGTCGTCTGCTCACCCATTTCCCGGATATAGTCATCAACCTCACGGCGGGATTTTTCAACCATTTCTTCAATGCGCGCCGGATGAATACGGCCATCCTGAACGAGTTTATCAAGAGCAATTCTTGCCGTCTCCCGTCTGATCGGATCAAATCCGGAAAGAATGACTGCTTCAGGTGTGTCATCAATAATCAGGTCGATACCTGTAAGCGTTTCAAGCGTACGAATGTTACGCCCTTCACGGCCGATGATACGTCCTTTCATCTCATCATTCGGAAGATTGACGACCGATACCGTCGTTTCGGCAACATGATCTGCTGCACAGCGCTGCAAAGCAAGCGACAGAATGTTTTTCGCCTTTTTATCTGCCTCTTCTTTCGCACGGTTTTCGGTTTCTTTTGTCATGATGGCGATGTCATGTGAAAGCTCATTTTCAACCCGGTCAAGAATGATTTGTTTCGCTTCATCCCGTGTCAGGCTTGAAATGCGTTCGAGTTCTGACTGCTGCATACGAATCATCTCATCCACTTTGCTTTCCATCTCTTCAATATGTTGTTGTCGTTCATTCAGAGAATGATCTTTCTTCTCCAACATCGCTTCCCGTTTATCAATTCCTTCGTGTTTACGGTCAAGATTTTCTTCTTTTTGAAGTAAACGGTTTTCTTGTTTTTGAAGCTCATTTCGTCTTTCACGAACTTCCTGTTCAGCATCTATTCGAAGTGTATGGATTTCGTCCTTTGCTTCAAGCAGAGCTTCTTTTTTCAGTGCTTCAGCATCACGCTTTGCATCTTCAAGGATTTGCTCGGCAGCACCGCGTGCGCCCGCAATCTTTGCTTCGGCAATGGTTTTACGAACATAGTAGCCAACAACTAAACCGAGCAGAGTCAGCAAAATGGAGATGAGAACCGTCATTGGGGTCATACTTTCACCTCCTCTTGCTATGAACTTGGTTTTTGCTTAAATAAGTGCCGGCATGTACATTGTCTGATTTTCTCAACATACAGAACCTTCACAGGGAATGAGTCTCTCATGCCCTTGTCAAGTTTAAATGGTTTAACAATCATGTTAAAAAAACAAATGTTACAACTTCATTGTAATTGTGTCGGAAATACTTGTCAAGCTTGCCAGCTTAACGATTCGCCTTCAGCTCGGATCGTCGCCCATGTATATATCATACCATACCTTCCTCCGCTTTTCGTGAATGACGGCTCTGTCAGTCCGCCTGGTTAAGCAATTGGTAAATTCTATTGTTTACCTGTCCTAATTTGGCGTTATTCTGAATGTTTGACAGTAATATGACATATTTGCTTGCCGAATGGCTGAAGCTGTTCAAAATGTTGTAACCGGGCATAACACCGTGATTGGAATAGCTTCCCGGATCAATGTAAAACCCCATCCCGTAAGCGGCACTGCTTCCTGCTGTAAACATTTTTGTGAAGCTTTCTTTTGAAAGGAGCGTGCCGTTTACGATCGCTTTATCAAATTTATAGAGATCTTCAGCGCTCATATACATATCGCCCGCCCCGTACAGCTGCGATAAATCCAAAAGGCGCGGCGTTACAAGACTGCCGCTCTCATCGACTTTGTAGCCGACGGCAGGATATTTAGCTTCAGCAAATGTTTTGTAAAATCCGGCATGCTTCATTCCGGCCGGTTTGAACACGTGTTCTTTTATATATTGTTCATAAGACTCCCCGCTGACCTGAGATACGATATAAGCAAGCACTGAATAGTTGGAATCCCTGTAATCCCAAACCCCGGGCTGCCGTTTAATTCCGCGGTATTCTATATCCTTGATTAAATCAATTGGAGAAATCGGTCCCCGACCCTCAATATGCCCGTTTATGCCGGACGTATGATTGAGCAGGTTTTTCAATGTAATGCGCGTGCCGTTAGGAAAATTCGGCAAGTATGTACTGACGGGGTCACTCGTCTGCAGCAGCCCTTTTTCTTCAAGCTGCAGGACAGCCGTCGCGATTAACGCTTTTTGTGAAGAACCGATATAATATGATGTCTCCGGATTGTTTTTAATTTTTTGTTTTCGGTCCGCATAGCCAAAGCCTTTTTTCAGCACAACTTTTCCATCTTTTACGATCATTGCTGTGCCGCTGAACCCGATCTGTTGCAAGTAATTGCTGATCTGTTTATTGTGATCGATTGATTTAGGTGTTTTCTCTTTTTGCGTCTTTTCTTTTTTCTGTTGAGTCTGGTCTTTTGAAGTATCAGATTGAGCGGCGGGAGCGTTTTTAACGGATTCTTTCTCCCGATGATGCGCTGTGACGGTCCAGATCATAATAAAAACAGTGACAAGCAGCAGAAAAAGAAACAGCCCTCCCGTTTTCATCAGCTTCTTCTTTCTTTTTTTATTTATTCTTATGCGGCGGGGGCTCGTCATCTTTTTTCCTCCTCAGATATAATTTCAACTTTCGCCATGATGTTAGACGAGTGAAGGGTGAAAAAAGTTGTAACATTCCAGATAAAATTTTCCGAAACAGCAGTGTTTTTTGAAACACACAAAAAAAGAGCGGAAATTGCTTACTCCGCTCTTTTGATCGTGTTTTTATTCTTCTAATTCCATCTCTTCCTGAACTTCTTCCGCTTTGTCCGTTACACCGTTATTGTCTAAACCGTAATATTCACGGATTTGTTCCTGAATCATCAGCATGATGTCTTTATTTTCTTTTAAGAACTGCTTGGCGTTTTCACGGCCCTGACCGAGGCGTTCTTCTTCATAAGAATACCACGAACCGCTTTTTTGCACGATATCCAGTTCAGTTCCAAGGTCGATGATTTCCCCTTCTTTGGAGATTCCTTCACCGTACATAATGTCCACTTCAGCCGTACGGAACGGAGGAGCGACTTTGTTTTTTACGACTTTAATTCTCGTTTTATTCCCCATCACGTCGTTGCCCTGCTTTAATTGCTCGGCACGGCGCACTTCAAGACGCACGGAAGAATAGAATTTCAGCGCGCGGCCGCCCGGTGTCGTCTCCGGATTTCCGAACATAACGCCGACTTTTTCACGAATCTGGTTAATAAAGATTGCGATTGTTTTAGATTTATTGATAGCGCCGGAAAGCTTACGGAGCGCCTGAGACATAAGACGCGCCTGTAAACCGACGTGTGAATCACCCATGTCACCTTCAATTTCAGCTTTTGGAACAAGCGCCGCAACAGAGTCAACGACTACGATATCAACAGCTCCGCTTCGCACCAGCGCTTCAGCAATCTCAAGCGCCTGCTCTCCCGTATCCGGCTGAGAAAGCAGAAGCTCTTCGATATTGACACCGAGCTTTTGCGCGTAAACAGGATCAAGAGCATGCTCAGCATCAATAAATGCGGCCTGTCCGCCTTTTTCCTGAACCTCAGCGATTGCGTGAAGCGCTACAGTCGTTTTACCTGAACTTTCAGGTCCGTATACTTCAATAATCCGTCCGCGCGGGTATCCGCCTATTCCGAGAGCGGTATCAAGTGCAAGGGAGCCGCTTGGCACCGTTGAAATTCTTGTATCCGTTTTTTCTCCGAGCTTCATGATGGAACCTTTGCCGAATTGTTTTTCTATTTGCTTAAGAGCCATATCTAAGGCTGCCTGACGATCACTCATTTATTTTTTCCTCCTTTATCTTGCCACTACATATACTATACCTTGTTTACTGACATTTGCCAAGAAAAAAGCGAACGCATATTCGGATTTTTTCCGCGTTCGCTTTTCTGCAAAAGAGCATAATTTCCCTTATAAAACTTAAAAATCAGAGAAAACGGCTCTTTAAAACTTTATTTTTGATCCAGCATTTTTAAAATGAGATGGCAGCCGTATTTAGCGGCGCGCTTTCTGATTCCGGTTCTTGAGCCGGCAAAGTGAAATTCGTGCACCTCTTCTTTTCCTTCCGCTGAAATGCCGATAAAGACGCGGCCCGGCGCATGCCCTTCCTGCGGGTCGGGACCCGCAACCCCGGTAAAGCTGATGCCGATATCGCTTCCGGTCAGCTTTCTCACACCGGCTGCAAGCTCTTTCGCACACTCTTTGCTGACCGCTCCGCTTTCTGCGAGCGTCTCAGCTTTCACGCCGAGCACATGCTGTTTCACGCTGTCGGAATAGCAGACAACGCCCCCTGCAAATAGTTGAGACGCACCGCTTAAATCAGTCACCCACTCTGAAAACAGGCCGCCTGTAAAGCTTTCGGCAGAAGAAATCGTGATTTTGTTTTGTCTGCATGCTTTTGAAAGCTCCTTCACCAGGGACGTATCATCATATCCGTAGAAAAATTCACCGACACGTTCTAAAATGGCGGCTTCCGTTTCTTTTAAAAGCCGTTCTGTTTCTTTTTCGTCAGCATGTTTCGCCGTTAAACGGAGCGTGACCTCGCCGTCAGCAGCAAGCGGCGCAATCGTCGGATTCGTCTGCGCGTCAATGATATCTTCTAAATCAGCTTCAAGCTGGGATTCACCGATTCCGAAAAACCGCAGCACGGTTGAAACGATTTTCTCATTAGAACCGAGCTTTTTAAGAAGCAGCGGTTTAGCTTCATTTTCAAACATCGGACGCAGCTCGCTCGGCGGTCCGGGAAGCAGCATATAAAGCCTTGAGTCGTGCTCTGCAAGCATTCCCGGCGCCATGCCGAAATGATTCGCCAAAACGTCCGAGCCCTCAATGACGAGCGCCTGTTTGCGGTTATTCGGCGACATGGTCCGTTTTGTTTTCACGAAATATTCTTCGATCGACCGGAATGCTTCGTCATTCAGAACGAGCGGGCGCCCCAGTGTGTTTGCAATGGTTTCTTTCGTTAAATCGTCCTTGGTCGGCCCGAGGCCGCCTGAAAAAATAATCAGGTCTGAGCGCTCTTCGGCAATGCGGATGACTTGCTTAAGCCGCTCCGGATTGTCACCGACAGCGGTATGGTAAAACACGTTTACACCGATTTCCGCCAGCTCTTTACTGATAAACTGCGCGTTCGTATTGGCGATCTGGCCGAGCAGAAGCTCCGAGCCGACCGCAATGATTTCTGCTTTTTTTGCTATTTCCATCTTTAAGTCCTTCTTCCTTAGTTAGATGTTTTTAACGCATCCCAGTTCTTCGCAAAATAATCCCAGCCGGAAATGACTGTGAAGAGCACGGCCACCCATAAAGCGATATCGCCGAACGGGAAAGAAACGAGCTCAAACGGAAGATTATGCAGCAAAAGCGCGGCAACAGCGATGATCTGGGCCCATGTTTTAATTTTCCCCAGCATATTGGCGGCTACAACTTCCCCCGTTCCCGCCAGCACAAGTCTTAATCCCGTTACGGCAAATTCGCGGCTGATGATGATGATGACCATCCACGCCGGCGCAAGGTCAAATTGCACAAGCGTAATTAATGCCGCGGACACCAGCAGTTTGTCAGCCAGCGGATCTAAAAATTTCCCGAAGTTTGTCACGAGGTTCAGTTTTCTGGCGTAGTAGCCATCCACCCAGTCAGTCGTTGATGCGATAATGAATAAAACAGCTCCCGTAAGATGCGCGACCGGAATCGATTCATCCCCTATATGAACGCTGCCCCAATGAAAAGGAACAAGCATGATAATCATAAATACAGGAATTAAAGCGATTCTTGCCAGTGTGATTTTATTCGGTAAGTTAAACATAAAGCCCCTCCAATAATATGTACTCGGACGTGAAGAAAAAGTCATCTTAATCGTTCAGATGACTTTTCCCCTTTTATTTTTTCATCTTGATTGTGATGGTCTGCGCCATCACATCATGCGGATTGAGTTCATAGGACAGAACCTCTCCGTTGATTTTAATTTTCAGGTTAGGGGCATAGCCCGTGCGGATTTCAATCTGCTTTTGATCCGTGACGTCTTTTTTAAAGGTTTCGCCTTTTTGCAGCGTTCCTTCTTTTAAAGAACCGCCGCTGTCATCCCGGACGCGGATCCATGCGCTGTCAGAAGCAATCAGTTCAAGCTTATACTTATCTGCCCCGGAGACGTTGTATGAAGAAGCCGAGCCTTCCGTTCCGGCCGCTTTGATCTCCGTCTTATCACTGCTTTTTTCTTTCTTTTTCTGCTCTGACGCTTTTGTGTCCTTTTTGTCTTTTTTGCTATCAGATTGCGCTTCGTCGTTTGTATTGCCGTCGTTTTTCAGCGCAGAATCCTTAGGAATCTCATACTTGCTCTCACTTTGGGTGACGGCCTTATCTCCGTCTGTCTGCCCGGATTTGCTCATTCCGAACTGAATAATCGCATAAATGATCGCGATGACGAGAATGACACCGATGACGACAAGGACGGTCGGAAGCCATTCCGCCGCCTTTGAAGCGGACTTAGGAAGCTCCCTTTGCATGGCGAGACCGGAGATTTTTTCCGACACATCGTCATGGTACGTGTTAGGGATGTCTTTTTTATATTCTTCAAATAACTGATCTGAATCAAGCCCGACAGCTTCAGCGTATTGCTTGATAAACGCCCGCACATAAAAATTGCCGGGAATGACGTCATAATTGCCTTCTTCCAGAGCGGTTAAGTATCTTTTCTGAATTTTCGTCGCCGCCTGGAGTTCATCCAATGACATCCCTTTTTCCTCTCTGGCTTCTTTAAGCCGGATTGCTAATTCTGTCACAACAAACACCTTCCAATATTAAAAATCAAAGCTTGAAAAACCGGTCTGATCAAACATTTGCGGTTCTTCTGCATGTTCATATGTAATGACTTCGTCAGGATCATTTCTGAGTTCGATAATATAATCGAAATCATCGAGCGTATACTCCGAATTTTGAACAAAAATATCGGGGTGCTCCACGACCTTTGTCGCCGGAAGCCGCATAATTTCACTGACGAGCTGAAGATGGCGCTCAGATCCCCGTCTTGTCGAAACGATGCCGTCGAGGATAAACACGTTTTCCGTGCTGTATTCATCGGCAACCAGCTGGCTCCGGATCGTTTGTTTTAGCAGCGTTGATGATACGAAAAGCCATCTTTTGCTGGCACAAACGCTTGACGCAACGATGGACTCCGTTTTTCCGACCCTCGGCATTCCTCGGATTCCGATCAGTTTGTGCCCTTCTTTTTTAAACAGCTCGGCCATAAAGTCAACCAGAAGACCGAGCTCGTCCCTTTCAAAACGGAAGGTTTTTTTGTCATCGGCATCACGCTGAATGTATCTTCCGTGACGGACTGCGAGACGGTCGCGAAGCCTCGGTTCTCTCAGCTTCGTTACTTTAATGGTCTCCATTGTTTTTAAAATTGATTCCAATCGTTTAATTTGATCTATATGCCGGCATCTGAGCAGCATTCCCCTTCTGGAAAGGTCGACACCGTTAATTGTGACAATATTAATTGACAGCATCCCGAGAAGAGATGAAATATCCCCGAGCAGGCCGGGGCGGTTCACTTGAATTTCATATTCAAAATACCATTCGAGCTTTGCCAAATGATATACCCCCTCCATTGTGGCAAATTTTTACCTTCCTTTATCATAAAACATTTTTCTCTAATTAGAAAGAAGAATGTTGCTCTATAGAGGAAAACATAAAAAAAGAGAGGAGAAATCCCCCCTCTTAATGAGTGCTGTTATTTTCAACAAGCTTCACCATCATATTTGCGATGGCGCGCTGTTCATCTTCAGAAGCAACGCTCCAAAGATCAGCAAGCACTTTTTCCTGATGGTTTTTCGAGTCGACTTCGTTCGCAAGGTAACCGCCGATTTCTGTAGCGAGGTCAGTGATTGTTTCATCACTCATCCCTTTTTCCTGCGCATAGTTCAATCTGTCGCCAAGGAAATTCTTCCAATTATCCCAGTTTTCTAATACTGACATGTTGGGTTCCTCCATTTCATCTGTTGTTACAAAATTATTTTGTCCGTGCAGATGCAAACTATACACACATTTTTTTCAGCAGTGCCAGCCGCCGTTTACGGATAATATATGCCCCGTAATATAGGAAGCCTTGTCCGATAATAAAAAGGCCGCCGCTTCGGCGATTTCCTCCGGCTTCGCCAGCCGGCCCGCGGGAATTTCCTCTGCCAACGCTTCTTTTTCATCAGACGTGAACTGATCAAGCATATTTGTATCAACGGCACCCGGCGAGACTGCATTCACGCGGACGCCGCTCGGAGCGAGCTCTTTGGCAAGCGCTTTGACGAACGAATGCTGCGCTCCTTTGACCATGCTGTATAATACCTCGCACGATGCGCCTGTTTCTCCCCAGACGGAACCGATCGCGACGATGCCCCCGCTTTTTTTCCGGATCATGCCGGGCACCAGATTACGCGCCAAAAGAAACGGACTCGTCACATGCAGCTGCACCATCTCCCGCGCCGTGTCATCCGTAACGTCCGTAATCAGGCCGAAATGACTTTTGCCGCTGTTTAATATCAGAGCATCCACAGGCTGCTTAACGGAACGGCTGAGTGTCTCCGCGCCATCCGGTGAGGACAGATCCGCCTGTATAACGGAGGCTTTTACGCCGAATGATGCGCTCAGCCTTTCCGCAAGCCTGTGTGCGGCTTCCTTATGAGAATGATAATGCAAAAGGACGTCATATCCGTTTTTTGCGAGGACTTCACTTATACTTTGTCCGATTCCGCCGCTTGCTCCGGTTACGAGCGCTGTCTGTTTCATCAATCAATACTCCTTCTTTCCCCAGAAAAACATCCCTCAGGGCGTGAGGGAAGTTTTGTTATGATTTTGGCACGACTTTGCAGACTGTCAGCCTGTCTTCTGATATTTCTTCTTTAATGACCCGCTTTACGTCTTCCAGGGTGATCTGCTCCAGTACGGTTACGACATCAAACAGACTCATATCTAAAAAGGCGTAGCGTGTGAATTGGTTGGCGATATATTCAGGTGAATTGAGCGCTTTTAAAAATGACCCGATTTTCTTTTTTCTCGCAAGGTCAAGTTTTTCCGCAGTCACGGCTGATTCTGCATCAAGCAGCATCTGTTTTAATTCGTCAGCGAGCTTATCCGGCTCCGGTGTATCTCCTCCGACAGAGGCAAAACCGAATCCGTATTCAGCCGTGTAATCAAAGCTGAAGGTTTCATCAATGTAGCCTTTATCGTACAAGTTGCCGTAATGCGGTGAGCTTTTTCCGAAGAGACATTCAAGCATGAGGTTCATGCTGAGCTCGTGCTTCAACAGCTCCAGCCCCGTTTTATAAGGGTCTTTCGCCTTTAAGCCGACAAGACATTTTGAGCCTTGCACGTTCATTTTTAATTCCTGCTCCCGGCGGAAAACCGCTTCCTGCTCCTGAACCTCTTTACGTTTGATTTCAGGCTGGTCTGTAAACGGCTTTTTCTCCTGGTTTTTCCGCACCTGGCTGATGACCGCTTCAGGATCTACGGGACCGACGATAAAGAGCAGCATATTGCTCGGGTGATAAAACGTTTCGTAGCACTCATACAGCAGATCTTTCGTAATATGAGAGATGCTCTCCACCGTTCCGGCAATGTCAATTTTCACGGGGTGGTCTTTATACATATTTTCAATAAGGCCGAAAAACAGCCGCCAATCCGGATTATCATCATACATATTGATTTCCTGGCCGATGATGCCTTTTTCTTTTTCAACTGATTTTTCCGTGAAATACGGGTCCTGAACAAAATCCACGAGTGTTTCCAGGTTTTTCTCTACATTAGAAGTGCTGGAGAACAGATAAGCGGTTCGTGTAAATGATGTAAAGGCATTTGCCGACGCCCCCTGCTTACTGAAGTCCTGAAACACGTCGCCGTCCGCTTTTTCAAACAGTTTATGCTCCAGAAAATGCGCGATTCCGTCAGGGACGTGTACCATTTCTTCCTTATTTAAAGGAACGAATTGATTGTCAATGGAACCGTACTTTGTCGTAAACACGGCGTATGTTTTATTAAAACCCTGTTTCGGCAGCACATAGACATCAAGGCCGTTTGCCATTTTTTCATGATACAGCGTTTCCTGAAGCTGTTCGAAGTTTATCGGTTTAGTCAAGATGCTCCCCCCGTCCCTTTTAAGAAATAAGTCGTATCCAGCTTAATGTTCTTTCCGACATTGATAATGTCCTCTTTTGTCACTTTCTCGATATTGTCGAGGAAAGTTTCGATCGGTATCTCCACTTGGGCTGAAGCCTGCTGATACAGAAATTCCGATAAGCCGTATGCCGTATCAATCGTTTCTAACACTTGGTTTTTAATAACGGCTTTCGTTTGGGCGATATCGTCCTCTGAAAAGTCACCGTTTTGCATAGCCTGAAATTGTTCTTCGATTATGGTGACGGCCTGCTTATAATTTTTCACCTCAATGCCCGACATGACCATCAAAAGCCCTTTGAAGCTTTCCACCCTTGAGGCTGCATAATAGGCGAGGCTCGCTTTTTCACGGACATTTATAAACAGCTTTGAATGAGAGAACCCCCCGAACAGCCCGTTAAACACCTGCAATGCCGGATAATCCGGGTCTGTATATGTCGTATTGGTCCGGAATCCGATATTCAGCTTGCCCTGCTTGACGTCCTCTTCATCAATGACTTCCTTCGGATCGGGCTGTTCATTCGCCGCGCTTCTTTCAAAAGGCTGCAGCTCCCGTTCTTCCGTTTTAAAATACGTATCAACGGCCGTTTTCACCTGATCTGAATCAACATCGCCGATGACATACAGGTCCAGCTGATCTTCGCGTATGGCTTTTTGATAGGCTTCATACAAATCTTGCGGTGTAATGTGTTCAACATCATCGAACTCGCCGTTGACGTGAAGGGCATACGGTTCGCTTTTGCACATTTCCTGAACGAGACGCAGATTAGAATATCTCATCTTATCATCATATACGGCTTGAATCCGCTGTTTCAGCGTCCGTTTTTCCTGCGTGACATAAAGGGGCAGGAAGGCGCCGTTTTCCAAAGCGGGCGAAAAGACAAGCTCTGATAAAAGCTGAAGGCCTTTTTCCAATAACGGTGTGCGGTCCTTCAGATACTTTTCATTAGGAATCTCAAGTCTGAACGTAATGACATGACGTTCTCCCTTTTTTGTCAGATCAGCTGAAACGGATGTGCCGTACAGCTCATCAAAATAAGAACGCAGATCAGCGGTTTTCGGGCGGCTTTCTGTTCCGCGCAGAAGCACATGCGGAAACAGCGCCCTTTTTGTTACGAGCTCTTTCGTTAAAGGAGCCAGCATTTTAAACGTCAGCGAAACGGTTTTAAATTTCTCAGTCTTTACGATATGGGCGGTGATCCCGCCGTGCTTTGACTTCATTTCATTTACATAAGTCATGTGAAACCTCCTTCGTTCATTCTTTAATAGTATGTATTATGACCAAATTTCAGCATTCGCAAAAAAGAGTGCGCAGATGTAATTATATCAACTGGAGGATTTATAAGGAAACAAAAAACCTCTGCCCGAAAACAGGCAGAGGCATTGTACGTTATTTTTTCAAATTGAAAGGCCACCAGTTGGCTCTTCCGAATATTTTCACCATGACCGGTACAAAAAACGGAAGGACGACAATTGCGTACATGAGAAGGCCTGTTAATACCACGGTTGCAATCTGTAATAAGGAAAGAACGCCTGACGGCAGCATGGCCGCAAAGGTTCCCGCTAAAATAATCGCCGCAGAAATGATGACGGAACCCATATTTTTCATACTGCTGATCATTGCGGGCCCCGTTCCTTCTTTTTTCAGCTCATTAAAGCGGTCCATTAAAAAGATGGAATAATCCACACCTAGAGCCATCAAAATGACAAAGCCGAAGAACGGCACGGCCCAGTTTACGCCCGGATACCCGAAGAAGTGTGTAAAGATGTATTCCGTCACGCCGATGGATGCGAAATACGTCAGTACGAGCGACGCCACTAAATAAACAGGCATAATGAGAGAGCGCAGCATTATGATGAGAATCAGAAAAATTCCCGCCAGCATAAACATTGCCGTCCGTTTGAAGTCTGAATCCGATACTTCTTTCAGATCGGCATTCATGCTGGAGACTCCCGAAACGCCGAAAGAGGCATTCTTCAGATCCGTGTTCGGAATGGCCCTTTTTACGCTCGCTTTGATCGCTTGAATATCTTGAATGGCCGTATTTGAGTAAGGATTGTTATCAAGAACGACGGTCAATTCTGTCGTTTTTCTGTCATCTGACATGTACGTATTAAACACGCTTGTGAAATCACTGTTTGTCAACGCGTCTTTCGGCACAAACCAGCCTGTCATTTCTTTATCTGACGCCTTGTGAAGCTCACCCAGGTAATCATTCGCCCCCATCATGCCGCTTGATACTTTCTTAAGCCCTTTTACACTATCGTTAAGGCCTGAAGAAAGATCGCAGAGCCGGGAAGAAAAATCACCGAGACCGCTCTTCATTTTTTTCTGACCCTCCGCGAGCTGTCCTGCCGCCGATTCAAGGCGGGGCATTTGTCCTGCAAGAGCCCCCTGTCCGTCTGACACTTGCTGCAGACCGTTTTCAATACTGGTCAGTCCATTGATCATTGCGTTAATTTGAGTGTCAATCTTCTTCTGTGCGGCTGCCAGCCGGGCAAATTGTTTTTCCGCTTGCTGCAGATGATCCTTTTGACTGTCGACCTGTTTAGAAAACGCTTCTGCATCCGCGTTTGCCTTGGAAACGGCTGACTGTACACCCGTAAAGGCCGATTTGATTTCTTTGTAAGAGGGATCGGTTTTGACTGACGGTATTGACGCTTCCAATTTTGCAAACGGCAGCCGGGCAAGCTGCTTGTTCAAATCGGCAAGCTGTCTGCTGGCTTCATCTTTCATCGGCAGGACGGTTTTTACCAATTTTAAAGCGTTTTGCGTTTCTGAAGCGAGACCGCTGTTTTGTTTGAGCTGTGAAGTCAGCATTTGTTTTTGCTCTTCAATCTGATTTCTCATCTGGGCGACGCCGGCTTTATTCTCATTCACGCCAGCCTGCAGTTTATTCAGGTTTTCTCCTATATCAGAAAGCCCGGATTTCAGAGACAATGTTCCGTTAATAAGCTGATTGACGCTTTTCCCCGACTCTTCGATCTGCGGCTGTGAATCAGCTAACGACTTTGCGGCATGCCCTAATCCGTCCGTGATTTTTTCAAGTCCTGTATTGCCTTTATCAAGCCCTTCTTGAAGCTGCTTTGCCTGATTTGTGACAAATAATTGATTCAATCCGTTTCCGGCAGGGCGCGTGGCGCTTCTGACCGTTTTTACACCCTCTGTTTTTTCAAGTTCTCTGCTGATTTTTTCGATATCAATCAGGTGTTTTTCGGTATTTAATGGCTCATCATTTTTGATGACGACTGTGGCCGGAAGAAGTTCTCCCGGGCCGAATGCGCCTGAAATCGTATTAAACGCGCGGACGGATTCATATTTATCCCCGATTTCGTCAAGGCTGTTGTAAGATAGCGATCCTTTGTAAAGAAGGATAGGCGGGACGGTGAATACCGCAACGATTGCAAGACTGATGAGCGGCCTTTTAAATGAAAACCGCCCTGCCGTTTCCCAAGCTTTGCTTTGAGGATGGGAAATATCGCCCTTAACGGGCCAAAACAGTCTTTTTCCTAAAACAGCCATAAAAAACGGCACGATCGTCATGAGCGCAAGCAGCAGCACCGCGACACCGACCGCAACGGCGGCTGCCGACTGATACAGCTTAAATGTCGCAAATCCGATGCAGGCAAATCCGATCAGCACCGCACCGCCGCTGTACAAAACCGTCTTTCCGGCCGTTTTGTAGGTGACGACGATCGCTTCTCTTATATCAGCGCCATGCGACAGTTCTTCTTTAAATCTGCTGAGAAGCAGAATGCAGTAGTCTGTACCGATTCCGAACATAATCGCAACCATAAAAATCTGCGTAAAAGTTGAGAGCGGAAAATTCAGCTGGTCGACTAAAAATGCGACAATCGACTGGCTGACTAAATAAGATATCAATACAGATAAAAGCGGCACAAACGGAGCGACCACTGACCGGAATACAAGGACCAGCACGATCAGGATAAAAGCGACCGTTATATATTCAGTCTTTTTCAAGCCGTCCTGTGAGCTTTTTAACACATCTTCGTCGATCAGCGACTGGCCTGTAATGCCGTATGATACGCCGTACGGTTTCAGCTCTTTATCAATTTTATTTTTTATTTCGAGGATATCGTTTTTGGATGTATCAAGCTGCAGCTGAACGAGCATCGTTTGTCTGTCTTTTGACAGCAGCTGTTTTTTGATGTCGTCATTTTTCTCCCCGAAGTATGAAGTCACGGTTTTAATCTGAAGCGCTTTTTTCTGTTCAGACAAAGTGCTGACGGCTTCTTCCAGACGATCTTTTTTGTCTGTCATTAATCCTTTTTCGTGAAATACGATGACGGCAGAAGAAGACGGTGCATCTGAATCAGACATTTCATCAAGCAATTCATGGGCATAAGAAGAGGAATATCCGTCCGGTACGGAAATCTGCCCTTTCTCCCGTGTCAATTCAGCCATATCAGGCGCTGTAAGCATAAATATCACCGTTGCGGCGATCCATAACGCGGCGATGATCCAGCGGGCTCGGATAATGTTTTTCATTATGTCTGCTGATCCTCCTCTGTCATCATCAATCGATATAATTTTTCATATGTATTAACGAACATCTCCGCCTCGTCTTCATCAAAATACATAATGTATGAACGGACGAGTTCCTCAATCCGCCGCTCCACACGGTGAAATACTTCCGTCCCCTTTTCCGTGACATTTAAAAGTATGCTCCGGCGGTCGCTTTGGCTGCGTTCTCTATTGATGTAGCCTTTATCATACAGGCGGTTCGTCATCGATGTAATGGCGCTTTTGTTGACGTGGCACACCGCGGCCAGTTCAATTGATTTGCAATCCGGATTGAGCATAATATAGCGGAGTATGTAATATTGATCCAATGTCAGCTCTTTGTTCACTTTTTCAGCGATAATGCTGTCAATTTTTTTTAAGACGTGCAGGTATACATCGGAATAACGCTGAATCAGCTGCTTTACTTTTTCTTCATGCACCTTTTCCCCCTCCTTCCAATAGTTAAAATGTTTAACTATTAAAAAGGATAACGACTTGACGATATCATGTCAATCTTCAAAATAAAATAAAAAAAGACAGTGCAGATTACACCGTCTTTAATGATTCCTTTTTTTCTTTTGCTTGTGATGAGATATTTAACAGCGCTAAAAATACAGACACAATGCCGCAAAAAGCGGATAAAATAAAAATCAGCCAGCCTGCATTTGACATCAGGGCAGCAAAGATCGGCGGTCCCGCCGCTACTCCGATAAACCGCATGCTGTTATAAAATGAGGTGATGGTTCCCGATTCCTCGTTGTCTACGCCTTCTGTGATGACAGCGTCTAATGCCGGTAATGCTATTCCGATACCGATACCGCTGACACACAAAAAGATAAATAATAAATAAAAACTGTGATTCCACCATAGGCCGATAAACGACAGTGTCACGGCACTCATTCCGAAAACAATGCAAAACTTCATTTTGCCTTGGTCTTTCCCGATTTTTCTGCCTGATATATATGAACTGACGGATAGAAATAAAAGCGGGATTGCCAAAAGCGATCCTTTAGCCACACCGTCAATTCCGTATTTCTTCTCCAGTGAGTCTGATAAATAAAAAAGAACCCCGAACAGCAAAAACATAATCACGCAGCCGATGATAAATACCGTAAAGAGCCAGCGTCCGTCACGCTTAAATATGCGGCCGACATTTTTCACAAATTCGGAAATAGAAGGCGCTTCTTTTTGTTTCTCCGGCTTTGCCACCAAAAACAATACGAGAAAAAAACTGATGAGCGAAAAAAACGGAATGAACCAAAACGGCATAAACCAAAACCATGCAGCCAAGAGCGACCCGAGAATCGGGCTTAATACTTTCCCGGCCGTGTTTGACGTCTCAATGTCGCCGAGCCCCGCGGTAATCCGCTCATCATCCCCTTTGAATAAATCACCGATAAACGGCATCACTACAGGAGCCGCCCCTGCCGAACCGATTCCCTGCAGCACCCGCCCCGCCAAGATAATGGGATAAGGATGCTTGAACGCGGTGGAAGCTATCGCGGCAAGCGCTCCGCCCGCACCGGCTATGAGAAGACAAGGCAGAAGAACCTTTTTTCTTCCGAATTTATCGGACAAATATCCGGCAATCGGAATACAAATAATCGCCACAATCGAATAGACCGTTATAATTAACGATACTTGAAAAGACGATATGGACAGCTTCTTTTCAATCATCGGAAGCACAGGAATCAGCATGGAATTCCCGAGTGTCATCACGAGCGGTACAGAAGCCAGAGCAATGATATTTTTTGTTCCATTTTTCTTCTTACTCAACTTATTCACCCATTCACTATACTTGGTTGTTTCCTGTTTTATTGTGCCTTGCGGAAAACAAAGTATGTATTGAAGCGGCAAATAAAAAAACAGACACATGACGCGTCTGTCTTAAAAACGTTTTCTTACAACATGAAAACTGAACTTATCAGCCCGGAAATAATTTAATGAATACAGCACAGGTTCATCATTCTGATTATAGTGGGTTTGCTTCAGCAATAAAAGCGCCGTCTCCGGCTCGCATTCCAAAACCGGTGAAATCGTATCGTGATATCCGATCGGTTCGATATCAGCAACGGCATAGCTGATCACAGACCCGGAGTTTTTTTCCAAAAGATCAAAAATAGATTCCTGTTCATGACAGAAAGAATTCGGCAGAATGTGCATCGGAATCGTATCTAAACAGTAAACGACCGGAGTGCCGCTTGCCGTTCTCACGCGTTCCAAATAAAAAAGCTCCTGCTCAGGCTCAAGCCGGAATCTAGCGATATCTTCATCAGACGGCGTGATGACCTGAGACGACAAAAAAATCGTACCCGGCACCATGTTCGCCTGCTGAATCATTTTCGTCACGCTGTTGAGCTGTTCAATACCTGAAAGAAACAGCGGTTTTGTATGGACGAAAGTGCCCACACCGTGCCTTCTGATAATCACATGCTCCTCTTCAAGGATACGCAAAGCTTCACGCAGAGTTGCCCGGCTGACACCCATAGATTTTGAAAGCTCAAATTCAGAAGGAAGCTTTTCCTTTTCGGTGTAAATTCCGTTTTGTATATCCTCTTTGATTCGCTCAATCACTTTTAGGTACAAGTGACGATTGTCAGCTTTTGTAGACATGTTTCCCCTCCGTAAACCACTTTCATAAATTATTGAACAATTGGGACAACTATATCATGTTTTAATAAAAAAATAAATAGGAATGATTTTGGTGATATCATTTTCAGTGAAAACTCTCTCCTTTTTAAGAAGAGAGCTCATCATATTGTTCCTTAGATAATAGTACTTCCCTCGGTTTGCTTCCTTCATACGGCCCGACGACGCCCCGTTCCTCCATTGCGTCAATCAGACGGGCTGCTCTCGTATATCCGATTCTGAACCGCCTTTGAAGCATGGAGACTGATGCCGTCTGCATGCCGATAATCAAATCGACCGCTTCGTCATAGAGATCATCCGTTACTTCACTGTGTGTTTCCGACACTTCTTCCGGAATCATCTCTTCTTGATACTGCGCTTTTTGCTGCGTAATCACATGATCGACGACATGCTCAACCTCTTCATCCGATAAAAATGCTCCCTGGACCCGGACAGGCTTATTCGCGCCTACAGGCAGAAACAGCATGTCTCCGCGCCCCAGAAGCTTTTCAGCGCCGCCCATGTCTAAAATTGTCCGTGAATCAGTCTGAGATGAGACACTGAAGGCAATTCTTGACGGAATGTTGGCTTTAATAACACCGGTAATAACGTCGACTGAAGGCCGCTGAGTCGCGATAATCAAATGAATTCCCGCCGCCCGCGCCATCTGTGAAAGTCTCGTAATTGAATCTTCCACGTCGGAAGAAGCAACCATCATCAGATCGGCAAGCTCGTCAACGATGACGACGATGTACGGCAGCTCGGGCTGCTTGACTTCTTCTTCGGCATTTGACCGCTTAATATGGTCGTTATAGCCTTCTATATTTCTCGTACCCGTATGGGAGAACAGCTCATAGCGGCGCTCCATCTCATTGACGACCTTTTTCAAAGCCTGCGAGGCCTTTTTCGGATCTGTCACGACCGGCGCAAGCAGATGAGGAATGCCGTTATACACATTCAGCTCAACCATTTTCGGATCAATCATCATCATCTTCACTTCATGCGGTTTGGCCCTCATCAGAATGCTCGTAATAATACCGTTGACACAGACGCTTTTTCCGCTTCCCGTTGCCCCCGCTACAAGCAGGTGGGGCATTTTGTTCAGTTCGGCAAGCACGGCTTCCCCGGAAATATTTCGTCCCAAGCCGATCAGAAGCTTCGCGTCCGGCTTGTCATTGAGCTTGGATTCAAGCACTTCTTTTAACGAAACCATCGCAACTTCAGCATTGGGCACCTCGATGCCGATTGCTGATTTACCCGGAATCGGCGCTTCTATCCGGATATCCTTGGCGGCAAGCGCGAGCGCAAGGTCATCGCTCAGATTCACGATTTTACTGACTTTGACCCCGACGTCCGGATACACCTCATATTTTGTGACCGCCGGGCCGAGATGAACTTGGGTCACTTTCGCTTTTACCCCGAAGCTTTGAAAGGTCCGTTCGAGTTTTCTTGCATTCTCGTAAATGTTTTTCTTATCGGTCTGCTGGCCGGTATGTTTCGGGTCAGCCAAGATGTCCAATGAAGGCATTTGATAATCTTTATTTTCAAGCTCTGTAAACGTCATCGGCGGAGCCGCAGCCGTTTCGTCACTGTCTTGAGCGCCGCCGGAAGGCTCATCTTTTGCCGCTTGCGCCGTCTCCTGCGTTTTTTCCGGAATCAGCGGTTCGACGCGTTCTTCCTGACGGTCTGAAAAGCTTGAAATAATCGGCTCTGAATGGATGATCGGCGAAATGATTTCCTCATCCTCTTCTTCGGGCTCAGGCATTTCTTTTTTCTTTTGAACCCGTTTTTGTTTTTTGCCCGATTTGGTTTTTGTTTTCGGCGAAGACATATTCGTTCTGACCGTCTTCATATCCTCAAGAAATGCCTGCCATTGGCCGCGGATAAACCGGCCGACGGGGCTCGTCCACTTTTTGAGCGTTTCCTGCAGTGAACGCCCCGTTACAAGAATCAGCCCCATTAAGATCAGCACGATCGCCATGATCTGTGAACCCGTTGATGCAAATAAAAAGTGGGAAGCTGCAAACAGTACCGCGCCGATCATGCCGCCGCCCAAATCAGGGGAAGCAGCCTGCTGTTTCATGTCAATCATAAACAGCTCCCACGTGTTGCCGATGACACTTGCCGACCGAATCGACCCGTGATGAGACAGATTTTTAAAGAGCTGCACGTGAGACAGCAGCAAAATACTGGCGATAATACAGTACAACCCTGCCTTTCTTCTCGTTAAAAGGCTTGGACTCTTCTTTTTCCAAAACAGCGAAATTCCGAGAAGGAAGAGCGCAATTAAGCATAAAATAAACCACTCTCCGGCAAAAAAACGGAACAAGTACACAAATGTCTGTCCCACAACGCCGAGCTGCAAAACAGCAATAATCGAGATTGCAACACAGAGCAGTCCGCTTAGTTCGTATTTTAGATTGAGCTTACTCTCTTGTTTCTTTTTAGATTTCCGTTTTTTCTTTGCCACACTCATCACCTTACTGCGTTAAAAAATGTAAAATCATACATCATGAAGAAAAGCAGCCTTTTGCCGGCTGCATTTTTCTGTAGGATTCCCCTATTATAGCATATTTTGCCCCCGAGAAGCGGACTGAATGCCGGTTAGATTTTCAGCTTGATTTTTTGTCCCGGAGCGATGTCCGGATTCAGAAAATCCATCGGGTTCGTACTTAAAATCTGTACGACTTCAGCTTCATTTCCCTTCATCTCAACTAGCAGCGGCACACCGGCGTAATCTACCTGTTCATGCACGCTTTGCTCTATATCCTGACCGTAAACGACTTCTTGGGGCATGACGGTATAAAGGATCATTGAATCATCCTTCCTTCCTCGCCCTTTCGTTCCTCAATCAGCTGATTCAGCTTTTTTATCGCCTGTCCGACGCCGCCCACGTCATCAATTAGTCCGTAATCAGCCGCATCTTTGCCGACTACGTTCGTTCCGATGTCCCTGGTTAAGTTTCCTTTTGAAAACATCAGCTCTTTGAATTTTTCTTCGGAAATA
This sequence comes from Bacillus sp. JK74, assembly GCF_053663395.1. Lineage (NCBI taxonomy): Bacteria > Bacillati > Bacillota > Bacilli > Caryophanales > Bacillaceae > Bacillus > Bacillus sp. JK74. Next base: position 276,984 of record NZ_JBSJQB010000002.1, read on the forward strand.
TTTGAATGATGGGTCACAAAGTTGACAACCCGCTCCTGCATTTTATCCAGGTATTCAAACGTTTGCGGAACACCGATAACCAGACCTGTAAGCCGAACGGGGTGAATGGTCATTGTCGCTGTCTCCGCGATAAAACTATGATCACATGACACGGCGATCGGCACACCTATGGAGTGGCCCCCGCCGAGTACGATTGAGACGGTCGGTTTTGATAAGGATGCGAGCATTTCCGCAATCGCAAGCCCCGCTTCCACATCGCCTCCGACGGTGTTTAAGATGATCAGAAGTCCTTCGATTTTCGGATTTTGCTCAATGGCGACGATTTGCGGAATGACATGTTCATATTTGGTTGTTTTATTTTGCGGCGGGAGCTGGACGTGCCCCTCAATTTGGCCGATGATCGTCAGGCAGTGAATATTGGTATCTTGGGACATTTGCGGCAGAGATGTCTCTCCCAGCTGCTGAATTTTGCTCATAATGCTGTCTTTCGCATCTGATTTTTCGGGCTGCTGTTCCTCGGTGTTTTCCATACGATGATCCATTTTATCTTTCACCCTTTCCGAATGTCTCTTTGTATTATGAACAAAGATGATGATTTCCATCCGGGACATGAACAAAAACAAAGCCGGAGCATGATGCGCTCCGGCTTTGTATACATTATACTTCCATAATGATCGGAATGATCATCGGCTTGCGTTTTGTTTTTTCATAAAGGAATTGATTCAGCGCATCACGCATTGCTTGTTTCAGCGTGGACCATTCTACGGCAGATGTTTCCGTCGCTTCAGTCACGATAGAGCGGACGAGCTCAGTAGCTTGTACAATTAACCCCTCTGATTCTCTGACATACACGAAACCGCGCGTAATGATCTCAGGGCCTGAAACAAGGTTCTTCTTCTGCTTATCGAGTGAAATCACGACGATGAGAATGCCGTCTTGTGACAATAAGCGGCGGTCTCTCAGCACGATGTTGCCGATGTCGCCGACTCCGAGGCCGTCAATCAGAACGTTTCCGTATGTGACTTTATCCCCGATTTTCACATTCTGGCCGCGGAATTCAACGACGTCACCTTTTTCAATCAAGAAAATATCGCTGCGTTTCATGCCGATCTCTTCTGCGATTTTGGAATGCGCTTTTTGCATTCTGAATTCACCGTTAACCGGAATTAAATATTTCGGTTTCAGCAAATTAAGCATGAGTTTCAATTCTTCCTGCGAACCGTGACCGGACACATGCACTCGTTTTTGGGCGAAAATGACTTGAGCGCCGGCGCGGGCAAGCAGGTTGACGGTTTTGGAATATATCAATTCATGCCCCGGAATCGGTGTTGATGCAATGACAACGGTGTCTCCTTCTTCAATGTTAAGCTGCTTGTGCGCCTGCTTGGCCATCCGCGTAAGAGCGGCCAGCGGCTCACCATGGCTTCCGGCTGTAACAATTGCCACGTCCCGCTTCGGATATTTTTTCACATCCTGCACAGGAATAAACATTTCATCTTCGGCTTCAATATAGCCGAGCTTGCGCCCAAGCTGAAGCACGTTTTGCAGATTTTTTCCGGCGATTGCAAGTTTGCGGCCGTTCTGGACGGCAGCCTGTATCACTTGCTGGATCCGGTTGATATTAGACGCGAATACAGCAATGATGACACGGTTTTCTGAATTGTTCATCGCATCGGAAATTTCACCGCTTACATATGCTTCTGACGGAGTATACCCCGGGCGCTCCGCATTGGCGCTGTCAGAAAGCAGGGCGAGCACGCCGCTGTTTCCGATTTTGGCAATTTCGCCAATATCACATGATTGGTGATATGCAGGCGTCTGGTCAAATTTGAAGTCTCCCGTGCATACAATAGAGCCAAGTGATGTTTTGAAGCTGACTCCCACTGAATCCGGAATACTGTGAATCGTTTTAAAGAACGATACTTTCGTTGATTCAAATGTAATGACTGATTTAGAGTGAACTTCACGTAAATCAGCTTTTCGATTATGCCCGTACTGCTTGAGTTTTTCTCTCAGTAATGCAAGCGTAAGCTTCGTTCCGTATACCGGCACCGACAGCTTGTTCAATAAATAAAAGACGCCCCCGATGTTTTCATCGTGCCCGTGTGTCAGAAAGATGGCCTTCACGCGGTCAGCCCGTTCTACTAAGTAGGAAATATCCGGAATGACGACATCAATACCGAGCATTTCATTTTCAGGGTGCATCAGACCTGCATCCACTACAAATATGTCTGAGTCAATTTCAATGACATATAGGTTCTTCCCAATTTCTCCGACGCCGCCAAGGGCGATAATTCTGACGTTTTCTGTATTTTTCTTTTTCAAAATCTGTATCCTCCTAGTCTCATACCCGTCCATCATCACTTGTTCCTATTATAACTGATATCAATTTTAGAAAACAAGAAGAAGCGGAAGGTTTAGGGAAAACCAATATGTATACAAAACGGTCAAACTCACGATAAAAATGAGAATGACCGCGTATTTCAACTGTATAAATTTTTTCTTACAGTTCGCTGATGACGCTGCTCAGGCTCAGACGTTCATCTTCATTCAGCGGGATAAGAGGAAGACGCACAGATCCGACATCAAGGCCTTTCAGCTGCAGCGCCGTTTTGACCGGAGCCGGATTAGGCGCTTTAAAGAGCTCCTTCATGATCGGCAGAAGCTTCTGATGAATCAGTGCCGCGGTTGCCGTCTGCCCGTTCGTATAGTTTTTAATCATCTGCTGCATGTCAGAACCCACGATATGGCTGGCCACTGACACGACTCCTCTTCCGCCGACTGCAAGAATAGGAAGCGTTAACCCGTCATCACCTGAATAGACGTAAAAATCTTCCGGTGTTTCGGCAATGATTTTCGTAATGGCATCAAGATCGCCGCTCGCTTCTTTAATCGCAGAGATATTCGGAATCTCCGCAAGTCTGATGGCCGTTTCCGGCGCAAGCGAAGCGACCGTTCTGCCCGGCACGTTGTAAAGCATCACAGGAAGAGACGTTTCTTCAGCTATGGCTTTAAAATGACGGTACATCCCCTCTTGGGAAGGCTTATTATAATACGGCGTGACAAGCATAACGCAATCGACGCCGGCTTCTTCAGCTTTTTTTGTCAGTTTAATGGAGTCTTTCGTATTGTTGCTTCCTGTACCCGCAATAACAGGCACGCGTCCGTTCACTTCTTTGACTGTAAATTCAAAGAGTGCAATTTTTTCTTCCGTTGAAAGTGTCGGGGATTCGCCGGTCGTGCCTGCGACGACTAAAGAATCCGTGCCGTTTTTCAACAAATAGTCGATTAATGTAGACAGTTTTTGAAAGTCTACATTCCCTTTACTGTCAAAGGGGGTAATCATCGCTGTAGATATATTTCCGACATTCATTTTTTTCACCTCATCATGATTCAATCACATTTACTTTGAAAGTTCAAACACTTCATGCAGCGCATTTACGGCCGTTACCATATCTTTTTCATGAACGAGCACCCAGATCGTCGTATGGCTGTCGGCAGATTGCAGAATCGGAATGCCTTTATCAGAAAGTGCGGAGACGATTTTTGACGTGACACCCGGAACACCCATTATTCCGGCGCCGACCGCTGACACTTTCGCACAGCTTTCCGTCACTGTCGGCTCATATCCTAATTCAGCCAAGATGCTGCGCGCGGCTTCCGTTTTACTGCCGGCTACGGTATATACGATTTCACTCGGCGTAATGTTAAAGAAATCTACGCTGATTCCGGCATTTGCCATTGCTTTAAAGACTTCAGTCTGAACGTTGTATTGCCCCATTTTGGCGGGAACCTTAAATTGCGTCACATCTTTCACATGGGCGATCCCCGTGATCAGCCGTTCGAATACATCGCTGCCGACGTTGGACGAATGATGGGACGTCACCAAAGTGCCTTTGTCTTTTGAATAAGTGGAGCGCACGCGGATCGGCACCTTTGCCTGCATGGCGATTTCCACCGCGCGCGGATGAATGACTTTCGCGCCTTGATAGGCAAGGTTGCAGATTTCCGTATATGTGACATTCGGAAGCGGCTTAGCATTTTCCACGATTCTCGGATCGGCTGTCATAACACCTTCCACGTCCGTAAAAATGTCGATAAACTCAGCATCAACCGCCGCGCCGAGCGCTGCCGCTGATGTATCGCTTCCTCCTCTGCCGATCGTCGTCGTGTCGCCTTTTTCAGTCGCTCCCTGAAACCCTGCGACAACGACGGCATCATGGCTGGCGAGTGCAGCGAAAAGCCGCTCTGTTTTCATTTCTATAATTTTGGCGTCAGTATGCTGGGCATTGGTTAAAAAGCCGGCCTGGGCTCCTGTTAAAGCTGCGGCTTTTATGCCGTTTTCCTTCAGCATGCTGGAAAAAACAACGGACGAAATCGTTTCTCCGCAAGACAGAAGCATATCCTGCTCTCTCGGAGAAATGTCGGACTGGCTGCCGTAAAGGAGCCCGATTAAAGAATCTGTCGCGTACGGGTCTCCTTTTCTTCCCATCGCCGATACGACAACGACAACCTTATAACCTTCACTTATGGCATCTTTAATGTGTGCTAGCGCAAGCTTGCGGCCTTTGTCATCTTTTACGGATGTTCCGCCGAATTTTTGAACTATGATCTTCACTATTTTCACTCCAAATTAGTCTGACGTAACAGAAGAGAGCAGGCAGAGCCTTACTCTCTTCTGTTCGCCTATAGAAAATACGTTTGTTTTATACGAGGTTCAGTTTTTGCAGGCTTTCCGCGATTTGAACTGAGTTCCAAGCGGCGCCTTTTAACAGGTTATCAGAAACAACCCACAAATGAAAACCGTTTGCTCTGTCCAAATCTTTCCGGATTCTTCCTACAAATACATCGCGTTTGCCGACGCAATCAGCAGGCATCGGGTAAAGCTGCTCCGCCGGATCATCCTGAAGCGTAACACCCGGAGCTTCTTTTAAAAGCTGTTTAATATCTTCAACGGTTGCGTCATCACGGTCAAGCTCAATGTAAACAGATTCTGAGTGCCCTGTTTCAATCGGCAGTCTGACACATGTCGCAGCCACTTCCAGCTTCGGCATATGCATGATTTTTTTCGTTTCATTAATCATTTTCATTTCCTCAAACGTATAGCCGTTGTCTTGGAATTTATCAATTTGCGGAATGGCGTTAAATGCGATTTGATAATGCTTTTTGTCGCCTTTAACCGGCATAATGGACGGTTCTGCGGGTTCATTGTTTAAAATCGCCTTTGTCTGGCTGTACAATTCTTTCGCCGCTTCATTGCCGGCTCCGGAAACAGCTTGGTAAGTAGATACAATGACTTTTTTCAAACCGTACGCTTTGCGGATCGGTTCAAGCGCAGCCACCATCTGAATCGTTGAACAGTTAGGATTGGCGATAATGCCGTTATGTTTGTGCAGATCACCTTCGTTCACCTCAGGCACCACGAGCGGTGTATTTTCGTCCATACGGAATGCGCTCGTATTGTCAATCACGATGGCTCCCCGTTTTACAGCCTCAGGCGCCAAGCTTTGTGATACGCTTCCGCCGGCGCTGAATAACGCGATATGAACGCCTTCGAAGCTTTCAGGAACAGCTTCCTGCACTGTATATTCTTCGCCTTTAAACGTTACTTTCGTACCAGCAGAACGCTTTGAGGATAGTAGTGTGAGTGTTTCGATTTCAAAGTTTCTGTCTTCCAGTGTTTTCAGCATTTGCTGTCCTACGGCTCCCGTCGCTCCGACAACTGCTACGTGTAATCCTCTTCCCATCTGTAAAACTCCTTCCGCCAATTAAGCATCATTTGTTGAATTGACTTTGCATTTTACGTTTTATTTTACCATAGAATAGTCACGGATTGACCGAATTTTTTTATTCCGGAATGATTTTCTGTCATCATGATTTTTTATTCATGATGGTGTACGAGCACCGGCTGAACCTGCTGGTGCAAAAGAGCTTTTTCTACCGTAATTGGAAGGAGATCCATTCTGGCGACGAGCGATGTCGGTTTTTTCACGTGGTCATCCTGGCCGAACGGGATGAAATATATGTTTTTTGCGGACATCAGCCTCATTAAATTCGTTCCGTTTAAACCGAGTCCGTCATTTGTTGAAATTCCGAGCACGACCGGCCGGCCGTTGCGGATCGTGGCTTTCGCAGCCATAAGGACGGGGCTGTCGGTCATCGCATTTGCGAGTTTGCTCATTGAATTTCCGGTTAAAGGGGCGATGACCATGCAGTCGAGCGGAAGTTTCGGCCCGAGAGGCTCCGCTTTTACGATGGAATCAATCGCCTCAAAGCCTGTTGCTTCTTCAATTTTTCTGACCCAATCTCCCCCCTCCCCAAAGCGGGTATCGGTCGATTGAACGGTTGACGTCACGACCGGCCGGACTTCAGCTCCTTGACTGATAAGCGCCTCTATTTGCGGAAACACTTCCTCATATGTGCAATGCGAGCCGGTTAATCCGAATCCGATTCTTTTCCCTTTCAGAGACATGGCTATTTCCCCTCTTTCTTTAAGTCTGCCAAAAGCTTGCTCAATACGTTCGCAATAATCTGTCCGGCTGTTTTCGGGGCCACAATTCCCGGAAGACCCGGAGCAAGCAGCGCTTTAATGCCTTGTTTTTCAGCATATTTGAAATCCGTTCCGCCCGGACGGGATGCTAAATCCAAAATCAAGGTCTTCGGCGTCATGCGCGATAAAACGCTTTGATTCAGAATCAAGCTCGGTACGGTGTTAATGCAGATATCAATATCATTTACATGATCAGTAAGCTCTTCAAGTTGAAAAGGAGAAAGCCCCATTTCCGATATACGGGCTAAATGAGCCGAACTCCGCGCGCCCACTTTTACTTTCGCCCCTAACGCTGCAAACGTCCGGGCGATCGTCATACCGGTGCGCCCCATGCCGAGAACGCCGACATTTGATCCGTGAATGGTATAATCCGTATGCTGAATCGCCATCATGATTGTTCCTTCAACAGTGGGAATCGAGTTGAATATCGCGATGTCGTCCCGCTCAAATAATTTCACAAGCTTACGGCCGGCTTCGCTGGCGATCCCCTCAAGATATGCATTGGAGATGCCTGAATAAATGACGCAATGCTCCGGTGTCCGCTCAAGATAGCTCTGCTTTAATACCACTTCTTCATTTGAAAAAACCGTGGAAACAACGCCTTCTCCGGTCGTTGCCGATACAGGCAGGATGATACTGTCTATTTTTTGAAAGGGAATCTCATCAATTTTGCATTTGACGGTTCCTGTAAAACCGTCATCCAATTGGTCAAACCCTGCAAGATAAATATCGGCATGCTGTTCTGTCAGCTTTCTTATAATCTCAAGCTGTCTTGCGTCACCGCCAATGATCGCAATTGTTAATCCGGTTAACATCTGAAACGTTCACCTTCTTTACAGTTACTGGATCTTTTAAGTGTCATCCTCCTCTTCATCGTATGTGCAAAGAGAAAGGGCGGTGAATGTACAGCGTCTTTTTCATAAAAAAAGCACCGGCTGTATGAGCCGGTGCTTGCAAAAAATGAATAAGATCTACTCTTCGGGAGGCGTGATCTCCCCCGGAACGTCTAAAATGATCATGTCTGACCCGATTTTTTGGATATGGTTCCAGGGGACGCGGATGTCGTGGCCTTGTTTTCGCAATCCGAACCATTTTACCGTCGGTATCAACAGCGCGGTAATTTGTCCGTCCTGTTCATTAATTTCCAAATCGGTCTGGCCGAGCACGCCGAGCCGCTCTGCACGTTTAATATCCACAATTTCTTTACCTGACAGTTCACTGAGCCTCATGATAGCCACCCCCTTGTACTATATGACCCGGAGCAAAAAAAAATGCCTGCCCCGTATAGAGGCAGACTGCTTTGCAGCTTAAGACGAGGCCGGTATATTGCCGCTCGGGCTGATGAGCGATAGTGCGTAATCATCCGTAAATAAGCGGCGGCTGAGGCCGTTGACGCTTTCCAGGCTGACCGCATTTAGTTCAGCGATAATTTCATCCATGGTCTTATGCTTTCCGAGCAGGAGTTCGTTTTTCCCGTTCCGGCTCATTTTGCTGTTTGTGCTTTCTAAGCTGAGCATTAAGCTCCCCTTCATTTGCTCTTTGCTGTTTTCCAGCTCTTTCGGGGTGATACCGTCACGTTTTAGAACCGATAACGTTTCCTGAATGGTTTCAGACAGAAGTCCGAGCTGATTCGCGCCGGTGCCTCCGTAAATCGTCAGCATACCGCTGTCCTCATAGGAACTGTGATAGCTGTATACAGAATAGGCCAGTCCTTTATCTTCGCGCACATCCTGGAAAAGACGGCTGCTCATGCTTCCGCCAAGCACGTTGTTTAAGACGATCAAATCGTAAATGTCCGGATCTCCGACTTTCAGGCCTTTGAAACCGAGACAGAGATGCGCCTGTTCGGTGTCTTTTTTTCTGGTCAGCTTTTCATAATGAAACTCAGGCTCGCTGATGCCGCTTGCTTTGCCCTTCGCTTCGTATGTACCGAACCATTTCTCCACGTCTTTAATGAATTGTTCCGTTACATTTCCGGCGACAGAAATGACGACGCGGTCCGGCGTGTAAAAGTCATCCATATGCTGTCTGAGAGAATCGCCGTTAAACGATGAAAGCGTTTCCTCCGTCCCGAGAATCGGGTATCCGAGCGAATGATTGCCGTATGTCGCTTTGCTCAGCAGATCGTGGACAATGTCATCCGGCGCGTCTTCATACATTTTGATTTCTTCATATACGACGTTCTTTTCTTTTTTGAGCTCATCTTCGTCAAAAGCGGAATGAAAGAACATATCAGCCAGCACATCAAGTGCGTAGTTTGCATGCTCATCCAGCACTTTGGCGTAATAGCACGTATATTCTTTTGAAGTGAAGGCATTCACTTGGCCGCCTATCCGATCGAAGGATTCTGCGATTTCACGTGCGGACCTGGTATTTGTTCCTTTAAAAAACATATGCTCAAGAAAGTGCGAAATACCGTTTGTCTCCGGCGTTTCATGACGTGATCCCGTCCCGATCCAGACGCCGATTGCCACAGACCGCACCGTTGGATTATTTTCAAGCACAACTCTTACACCGTTTTGGCATGTATAGCGTTTTATCAAGTCTGTTCCTCCTATTCAAAGACAGGCAACTGCCGCCTGCTACTTCATCAGCCTGTTTTCATCCATTAAGTCAGACACTGAGCCGAGCGCGTAGCCTTTTTCTTTGATTTTTGCAATCAGTGTATCCAGGCTTTTCGCAGTCGGATCAGTCGGATGCATTAAAATCATGGCTCCGTTATGTATTTTGCTCAACACCCTTGTTTGTAAAACAGCGGGAGACGGTTTTTGCCAGTCAATGGTGTCAACGGTCCACATGATGGTGCCCATTCCTTTTTCCGCCGCAAGGTCGACCACGGCTTTTCTGAAGCTGCCGCTTGGCGGCGCAAACCATTTCGGCTTCATGCCGAGCGTCTCGCTGATTTGTGCATTGGTTTTGTCAAGCTGTTCGGAAATGCTTCCTGAAGTCAGTTTGCTCATATCAGGGTGATTGTATGAATGATTTCCGATTTCATGTCCGTCTGCCGCTATTTTTTTCCCCAGTTCCTGATTGTTTTTCAGCCATTTCCCTTCAAGAAAGAAAGTTGCTTTGACCTGGTGCCGCTTCAGAATAGGCAGCATTTGCTCCACGTATTCATTCCCCCAGGCGACATTTATCAGGAAAGCGACCATCGGTTTGTCGGGATTTCCTTTATAAATGGGTTCGGGCGCGAGAGAATCAAGATGGACTTTCGGCTTTACCTGCTCATAGACAAGGTCGTCTTCGTGAAATTCTCCGTCCTTTTTCATTTGTTTATAGGATTTTTCCACATTGACTTTTAAACCGTTATATCCCGGTATACTCTTCCATATTTTGTCAATCCGCGCGTCTTGCGGCTTCACTTCATACTCTGACGCTTTTTGCAGTAATTCTTCATAGAGCGGATCTTTTGATGCTGACACAGTTACCGCGTCTTTTTTCATTGCGTCTATGTAATCAACTGTATACGGGTTTTTTAACATTTCAAACGAAACAAAAAAAAGAAATAAAAAAACGGCAAACGGCACGAATTTTTTCAACATGTCCTTCCCCCCTCATCACACATTATGTATGAGGAGGACAAGGTAGAACCCGTCTGTTGTCTTTCTCAAAATAAAGAAGCCGGGTCTCCCAGGCTCCTTGTTAGGTTTTCATTTAAGATTGTTGTTGTTCCTGTTCTTTTTCTTTCTCTTCGCGCAGCACTGCTTTACGCGACAGATTCACTCGTCCCTGTTTGTCAATTTCAGTTACCTTCACAAGGATTTCGTCACCGATTTTCACAACATCCTCAACCTTGCCGACCCGTTCGAGCGCTAGTTCAGAGATGTGAACCAGACCGTCTTTTCCACTGAAGATTTCAACGAAAGCGCCGAATTTCTCAATCCGTTTCACTTTACCGAGGTAAAGCTGGCCGACTTCGACTTCTCTGACAAGATCTTCGATGATTTTTTTCGCTTTTTGGTTGCTGCTTTCATCAGTAGAAGAAATAAAGATGGTGCCGTCTTGTTCAATGTCAATTTTAACACCGGTATCTTCAATGATTTTATTGATTTGTTTACCGCTCGGTCCGATAACGTCACGGATTTTATCCGGATTAATGGTCATCGTTAAAATTTTCGGCGCATATTGAGAAAGTTCTTTTCTTGATTCACCAAGCGTGCTGAGCATGCTGTCCAAGATTTCCATTCTTCCTTTTTTCGCCTGCTGAAGCGCTTCTTCAAGAATTTCTCTTGAAAGGCCTTCAATTTTAATGTCCATTTGCAGCGCTGTCACGCCTTTTTCCGTGCCGGCTACTTTAAAGTCCATGTCACCGAGGGCGTCTTCCATCCCTTGAATATCTGTTAATACCGTATAGTACTCGCCTGATTTCACAAGTCCCATCGCGATACCTGCAACAGGGGCTTTAATCGGAACACCTGCGTCCATCATGGCAAGCGTACTTGCGCAGATGCTGGCCTGTGAAGTGGAACCGTTTGATTCAAGCACTTCAGATACGAGGCGGACCGTATACGGGAAGTCTTTTTCATTCGGAATGACCGGCTCAAGCGCACGCTCTCCAAGAGCACCGTGACCGATCTCACGGCGTCCCGGTCCGCGCATCGGGCCTGTCTCCCCTACGCTGAACTGCGGGAAGTTATAATGATGCATAAAGCGTTTTGACTCTTCCACACCTAAACCGTCAAGAATCTGAACGTCTCCAAGGGCGCCTAATGTACATACGCTGAGCGCCTGCGTCTGTCCTCTCGTAAACAGCCCGGATCCGTGTGTTCTCGGCAGAAGGCCGACTTCTGAAGAAAGCGGGCGGATTTGATCAACGCCGCGGCCGTCCGGACGGACTTTTTCTTCTGTGATCAAACGGCGCACTTCGTTTTTCACGAGTTTAGACAGTGTCTGTTTCACTTTTTTAATCGTATCTTCATCATGCTCTTCTTCTTCGAATTTCGCGACAACTGCATTTTTCACTTCATTGATCGCGTCTTCGCGAGCATGTTTTTCGTGAACCTGAATGGCGCTGAGCAGATCCGGCTCCGCAAGGCTTTTTACTTTTGCGCTGAGCTCTTCGTCAATTTCATACAGTTCGATCTCTGTTTTCTCTTTGCCGACTGCTGCGACGATTTCTTCTTGGAATGCGATCAGGCGCTTAATTTCTTCGTGACCGAACATTATCGCCTCAAGCATGATTTCTTCAGGAACTTCATCCGCTCCGGCTTCCACCATGTTGATGGCATCTTTTGTGCCTGCAACGATGAGGTTGATATCACTTTTTTCAAGCTGGTCAACCGTCGGATTGATGACGAATTTCCCCTCAATGCGGCCTACCGTCACACCCGCGATCGGGCCTTCAAACGGGATATCGGAAACGCAAAGAGCGAGTGATGAACCGAACATTGCAGCCATTTCAGATGAGCAGTCCTGATCAACACTCATGACAATGCTGATGACCTGTACTTCGTTACGGAATCCGTCTGCGAAAAGCGGGCGGATCGGACGGTCGATCAGACGGCTGGCTAAAACGGCCTTTTCACTTGGACGGCCTTCTCTTTTAATAAAACCGCCCGGAATTTTACCTACTGCGTATAATCTTTCTTCATAGTTAACGGTAAGCGGGAAAAAATCTAGCGGTTTCGGTTCTTTTGATGCGGTTGCTGTGCTGAGCACTGCAGTATCGCCGTAGCGGACCATGACAGCGCCGTTTGCCTGTTTGGCAAGCTGGCCGGCTTCTACTGTAAGCTGTCTGCCGGCCCAATCTATGGTAAAGACATGTTTCTCTTGTCCCATTCGATTACGAGCTCCTCTCTTAATGTGTGAAATAATCAATTACTCCTATTATGAACGAAATGAATTGAACATATCAATGTCAAAGTAGTATGTAAAAGGATTTCATTGTTTTTTTATTATTATTTTTTTCGCTTTAATACGATAAAAAAGCGGGAATCCTCCCGCTTTTTACGATTATCGACGTAAGCCTAGTTTGTTAATTAACTCACGGTAACGAGTTACGTCTTTATTACGCAGATACGTAAGAAGATTACGACGTTTACCTACCATTTTAAGAAGACCGCGACGTGAGTGGTGATCTTTCTTGTGAGTACGCAAATGCTCGTTCAAGTTGTTAATTGAGTCTGTTAGGATAGCGATCTGAACTTCTGGAGAACCAGTATCAGATTCGTGTGTTTTGAACTCGCTGATGAGTTGATTTTTACGCTCTTGAGTAATTGCCATCCTGTTTCACCTCCATATCATAATTAGCCCCAGTTACCTAGCAACCGTCGGTGACTTCGGATTGCCAAGCAATGGTTTTAAGACTACGAAACATATGATACTAAAAATCGCGCCCATATGCAAATCTTTTAGAATAAAATTTGTGTACTTTTGATGTTTTTTCCGTTATTTGCTGAAAAAACGGATCGCTTCTTGTTTGTCTTTACCGATCTGAGCCGTCAGTTCATCGATGCCGTTAAACTTCCGTTCGCTTCGGATTCGTTTGTACCACTCGATTTTAACGTCTTCTCCGTATACATCCTGTTGAAAATTAAACAAATGAACTTCAATTGACGGCTGATCGGGACGCTTTTCATAAAAGGTCGGTTTGTAGCCGATGTTGCAGACGCCTTCATACACCTCGCCTTTTATTTCGGCTTTCACTGCATACACGCCTGTCGGCGGCACGATATAGCTGTTGTGCAGGCCGACATTCGCGGTCGGAAAACCGATGGTGCGGCCTCTTTTGTCTCCGTGAATCACAGTGCCCCGGATAAAATACGGCTGGCCGAGAAGAGTGTGCGCAAGTTCAACGTCACCATCCTGCAGCGCTGACCGGATATAAGTGGAGCTGATCTTTCTGTCCTGCTCGGTCTGTTTCTCAACAGTCGTGCATCCGGCCTTGCCGTTTAAATCGTCCGGCAGCGTCTCCATCGTGCCTTTTCCGTATTTTCCGTACGTAAAATCGAAGCCTCCCACAGCGTGCCGCGCGTTCAACCCTAAAATATACTCCTCGGCAAACTGTTTTGGAGACAGAGACGCAAACGCTTCATCAAACTTTACGACATACAGCACATCAGCGCCTAAACGCCCGATCTGGCTGATTTTATCTTCAAGCGGCGTAATCAGATCCTTTGGCTCTTTGTCCCTGCCCAACACATGGGAAGGGTGGGGATGAAACGTCATAACGGCCAGCGACAGGCCTTTTTCTTCGGCAATTTGTCTGGCTGTTCCGATTACTTTCCGGTGTCCCAAATGAACGCCGTCAAAGTAGCCGAGCGCCATGACAGACGCCGGCTGCTCTTCTTTTTGTAAATGATGCGGATGAGAAATATGTATCGTCTTCACAGAACGGTCACCTTTTTTCTTATTGTTCGCTTTTTTGCATGAGCACTTTAGCCGGTTTCAGCAGTCCTTTTTTTGAAGGATGCGGCATATAAATGGCCACACATTCTCCGTCTTCAGTACAGACCGCTATACGGGCGTCAGCTGTCATTGCAGAAAATTCCGCCGGGATGTCAAACACTGACCCGTTTTCAGCTTTCTTAGCTAATGTATCACTTATGACCCATTTCGGCAAATGATTGAGCGCTCTATCGATCGGCACGGCATGCTCTGCAACCGTTCCGTCCGAAACCTGCTGTTCAAGTTCCTCAAACGTGAAACATTCATCAAGGCTGAAATCGCCGGAAGCAGTGCGGATGAGATGCGACATATGCGCAGGATAGCCGAGTTTTTCACCGATTGTCACCGCCAACGTTCTGACGTAAGTGCCTTTTGAGCACGTGACTGTAAAGCGGAATGATGCTGTGTCTTCGTTATAAGTGACAGGGGAAGTGAGCGCGATATCTTCAATCGTGATATTCCGCTTCGGCCGCTCCACTTCAATACCCGCTCTGGCGTATTCATAGAGCTTTTTCCCGTTGACCTTTACCGCGGAATACATCGGCGGCACTTGCTCCTGCGGTCCCTTCAATTCGTCTAAAACGGCTTTGATATCCGCTTCTTTCAGCGGCTCCCTGACAGGTTTTACGCTGACCGTTTCTCCCGTCTGGTCTTCGGTCGATGTGGAGAAACCGAGAGTGATCTCAGCATCGTACGTTTTTGACTTGTCGGTGACGTACTCAACGATCTTTGTAGCCCGTCCGACACAGATCGGCAGTACGCCTGACACTTCCGGATCAAGGGTTCCCGTATGCCCGACTTTCTTTGTTTTTAACAGTTTTCTTATTTTCATTACACAGTCGTGAGAAGTCATGCCGACCGGTTTATGTAAAAGGAGAACTCCGTTAACCATCTGTCTTTCGCTCCTTTGTTATCAATTGTATCCCGTAAAACGCAGAAAAGAGGACAGACGACACTCGCCCATCCTCTTTCCCGTTATTCAGACGGTTTATCTGAATGCAGTTCGTGAATCAATGTTTCAATACGATTGCCGTACTCAATTGATTCATCAAATTCAAATTCAAGCTCAGGCGTTTTGCGGAGTCTGATTCGGCTACCGATTTCGGAACGGATAAATCCTTTCGCTTTCTCAAGCCCTTTCAGCGCCTCCTCTTTCTTTTTCTCTCCGCCGAGGACGGAGATATACACCTTCGCTATTTGTAAATCACCTGAAACACGTACGTCTGTTACAGTGAGAAATCCGATTCTCGGGTCTTTCAGCTTTCGGCTGATAATATCCCCGAGCTCTTTTTTCATCTGCTCGCCGACACGGTTTGCTCTCATACTCAATTCAATCACCTCTAAGTTAAAACCACTCTGTTCTAGTGATCGTCCGTTCTATCTCGGGAAAGGAGTCAATAAACGCGAGTACACGCTGGATCTCCTTTTCCGCCTGAACGTGAGAGGAGGAGACGACGGCGATTCCGAAGCTGGTCCGCTGCCAAGTGTCCTGATAGCCGATTTCTGCGGCCGACACGTTGAACTTATTCTGAACCCTCGTTATAATCCGCTTCAGAACGGCTCGTTTCTCCTTTAATGATCCCGCATCATAAATGATGCATTCACATTCCGCAAATCCGATCACTTTCTTTCGATTTCCTGCATGACATACGCTTCAAGGACGTCGCCTTCGCGAATGTCATTGTATTTCTTAATCGTTATACCACATTCATATCCTTGTGAAACTTCTTTCACATCATCTTTGAAGCGTTTCAGAACGTCTACTTCCCCTTCGAAGATGACCACGCCGTCACGGATCAGGCGGAGTCCGCTGTCACGTGTAATGTGGCCGTCTGTTACATATCCGCCGGCAATCGTGCCGATTTTCGACACTTTGAATGTTTGGCGCACTTCAACCTGACCGATGACTTTTTCTTCGTACTCAGGATCAAGCATTCCTTTCATCGCCGCTTCAATTTCTTCGATGACTTTGTAAATGATACGGTGAAGACGGATATCTACATTTTCAGCTTCAGCCGTGCTCTTAGCATTTCCGTCTGGGCGCACATTAAACCCGATAACGATTGCATTTGAAGCAGATGCGAGAATGATGTCTGATTCCGTAATCGCACCGACGCCTGTGTGAATGATTTTCACTTTTACGCCTTCTACTTCAATTTTTTGAAGAGCGGCTGTTAACGCTTCGGCTGAACCTTGAACGTCAGCTTTTACGATTAAGTTGATGTCTTTGACATCGCCTTGTTTAATTTGTTCAAACAGATCATCGAGGCTCAGCTTCGCTTTGTCGCTGCGCTGTTCTTCCAGTTGCTTGGAAGCGCGTGCTTCACCGACAGAACGGGCTGTTTTTTCATCTTTAAAGACGAGGAATTGATCGCCAGCCTGCGGTACGTCGTTTAAGCCCGTGATTTCTACAGGTGTGGACGGTCCGGCTGTTTTCACGCGGCGGCCGAGATCATTGACCATGGCCCGCACGCGGCCGAATGTATTTCCGACAACGATCGGATCTCCGACATGCAATGTTCCCGTTTGAACGAGAAGTGTCGCGACAGATCCTCTTCCTTTATCGAGCTCAGCTTCAATAACCGTTCCTTTTGCCTGACGGTTCGGATTGGCTTTCAGCTCTTCCACTTCACTGACAAGCAGAATCATTTCGACAAGTTCGTCAATTCCCTTGCCTGTAAGAGCGGACAGAGGAACGAAAATCGTTTCTCCTCCCCATGCTTCAGGAACGAGTCCGTATTCAGTCAGCTCCTGCATGACACGGTCAGGGTTCGCGCTTTCTTTATCCACTTTATTCACGGCAACGATAATCGGAACCTCAGCCGCTTTCGCATGGTTGATGGCTTCGACTGTTTGCGGCATAACGCCGTCATCAGCCGCTACGACTAAAATGGTAATATCAGTTACTTCCGCACCGCGCGCACGCATTGTTGTGAACGCCGCGTGTCCCGGAGTATCTAAGAACGTGATTTTTTTGCCGTTTTCTTCGATCTGGTACGCCCCGATATGCTGGGTGATTCCGCCGGCTTCACCTTCAACAACCTTTGTTTTTCTGATGCTGTCAAGAAGGGTCGTTTTCCCGTGGTCAACGTGGCCCATGATCGTCACGACAGGCGGACGGATTTGAAGATCTTCTTCTTTGTCAGCCTCTTCATACTTTTCAAGCTCAGTTTCTTCGAGCACAATCACTTCTTCTGTTTCCACACCGTATTCAGATGCGATCAGTTCGATTGTGTCTTTGTCAAGCTCCTGGTTAATCGTAGCCATTACGCCCAGAAGCATCAGTTTTTTAATGAGTTCAGACGGCTCTTTGCCCAGTTCTTCGGCTAAGGCCCCGACTGTTAAAGAGCCGGAAAACGTAATTTTCTCAGGAAGCTCTTTTTTCGGTTTCAGCGGTTTTTGCTGATACTGATTTTTGTTGTTATGATTGCGTTTGTTTTTGTTTTTGTTGTTGTTGTTCTTCTTGTTTTTGTTAAATTGATTATTCTGCACGTCATTCTTCTTTCCGTCTCGAATTTTGTTTGGTTGATTCCCAGCAGGCTGCTGATAAATCCCTTGCGGCTTGTTTTTGTTCGTTTCCGCAGGCTTCTGAGATGTAACGCCGGCGCCGCCTTTTTTAAATTTCGCATCAAGCTGCTTAATGGTCTTTTCTTCAAGCATTGCCATATGGTTATTTACTACTATATCCATGTTTTTCAGCGCAGTCAAAATTTCCTTGCTTGAAACATTGATGGCTTTTGCATATTCGTAAACTCTCATTTTAGCCATTCGTTCACCCCCAAAAATATTAATCGAGCAAGCTGATCAGCTTATTCGCAAAACCTTGGTCAGTGACGGCGACAACGACACGTGATTCCTTGCCGATAGAGCGGCCGAGATCCGCGCGGCTTTCGACTTTTTTATAAGGCACTTTATAATAATTGCATTTATCGGATACTTTTTTTGCAGTATTCGCAGATGCATCTTCTGTCAGCAGAACAAGTTTTGCACGCGCATTTCTAATTTCTTTTATAACCAAGTCCTCGCCCGACACGACCTTACGAGCTCGATTGGCCAGACCCAGCAAGGGAAACCATTCCATTCCAGACATGTTATTTTTTCACCTTTTCCGCCAGTTCCAGCAATTCTTCGAAAATCTGGTCATCGATTTGTGATTGAAATTGATTTTGCAATGTGTTTTTCTTTTTCGCAGCTAAGATGCATTCTTTCTCAAGGGTGATATAGGCACCCCGCCCGTTCTTCTTTCCGGTCGGATCGACTGAAATCTCTCCTTCTTTAGAACGGACAATTCGGATCAGTTCCTTTTTAGGCTTCATTTCCCCCGTTACCACGCATTTGCGCAGAGGAATTTTTTTTCGCTTATTCACCTAAAGTCACCTCTTATTCATCCGATTCGGCTGTTTCAGGCTCCATAAAGAGCGGCTCTAAATCGTCATCTTCTTCATGCTCTCTCGGATAGATGCCAAGGTCTCTTGCATCCGTTTCACTTTTGATATCGATTTTCCAGCCTGTCAATTTCGCGGCTAAGCGGGCGTTTTGCCCTCTTTTTCCGATTGCCAGAGAAAGCTGGTAATCAGGAACGATGACAGTCGTGGCTTTTTCTTCTTCGCTGACGATGACATCCAGCACTTTAGACGGGCTGAGCGCATTGGCAACAAATTCAACCGGATCATCAGACCAGTTGACGATATCAATTTTTTCGCCTTTCAGTTCATTGACGATCGCCTGCACCCGCTGGCCTTTAGGACCAACGCATGAACCGACCGGATCAACGTCAGGGTCATCAGTGCGGACGGAGATTTTAGAGCGGTCGCCCGCTTCTCTGGCAACGGATTTCAGTTCGACCGTTCCGTCATAAATTTCCGGCACTTCGATTTCAAAAAGACGCTTCAACAGGCCAGGATGCGTTCTTGATACATAGATCTGCGGCCCTTTTGTCGTTTTTTCGACTTTTGTGATAAATACTTTAATCCGATCGTGCGGTTTATAGCTCTCATTCGGCATTTGTTCATTGACGGGCAGCAGCGCTTCAATCTTGCCGAGAGACACGTAAATAAACTTGCTGTCTAAGCGCTGTACAATTCCCGTCATGATGTCTTCTTCACGATCGATAAATTCTGAGTAAATCACGCCGCGCTCAGCTTCACGGACACGCTGCGTCACCACTTGTTTCGCCGTCTGCGCAGCAATGCGGCCGAAGTCTTTCGGTGTTACTTCTATTTCAACGACATCTCCGACAAGGTAGTTCGGATGGATGTGCTGGGCGTCGTCAAGCGAGATTTCAAGTCTTGAATCGTATACCTCGTCTACGACATCCTTTCTTGCGAACACGCGGATCGTGCCCGTCTCACGGTTCAGATCGACCCGTACGTTTTGCGCCTGGTTAAAATTTCGCTTATACGCGGAAATTAAGGCAGCTTCAATTGCTTCGATGATAATGTCTTTACTGATGCCTTTTTCTTTTTCAAGAATAGTGAGAGCATCTAATAGTTCACTGCTCATGTTAGCGGTCTCCCCCCTTAAACACTAATACTTCATTCATTAAAATGTTACAGCTAATCTCGCGTTAGCTATTTTTTCATACGGAATATTGACCCGTTTCTTTCTTGTTTTGACCGTCATCTCTATTGTAACAGTTTGTCCATCAAATTCAGCCAATTTGCCTTCAAACACTTTTAAACCGTCAATCGGTTCGTACGTTTTCATGTACACATTTTTGCCCAGTGATTTTTCGAAGTCGGCTTTTTTCTTTAATGGACGCTCGGCTCCAGGAGAAGATACTTCAAGAAAGTAGTTCTGAGTGATCGGATCGGCCTCATCCAGCTTTTCGCTTAACGCTTCGCTGACTTTGGCGCACTCCTCAATATCAACACCGTTATCGGAATCAATAAACACGCGAAGGAACCAGTTTTGACCCTCTTTGACAAATTCAATGTCTACGAGTTCAAGCTGAAGGTCATCCAGTATGGGCTGAGCCATTCCTTGAACGGTATCAGTCACTTTTTTGCTCATGTTTTTCCTCCTTGTGCTGTCGATATCATATCAGCCGTTCCTCTGCATAAAAACCCTGCTTCAAAAGAGCAGGGGCATTGAGAAAACGATGGACATGTCGAGGCAAAATTGCCTGTTCAATACAAAAGAGCGGGTTTCCCCACTCTTTGCCTCGGTAATCGTTAGCATTTCCAATAAAACTATACCATAACCATATATTTAATGCAAATCAAACTCCGCTCGTAGGCTGTGCACAAAGCTTAAAACAGAGACAGCTGATTTTGGTCCGGAAGCGACTCAAGACAGCCGTGACGGTCTAAATACTCTAAAATGGTTTTTGACACTTTTCCGCGTTTTTGAAGATCCTCTTTTGAAAGGAACTCCCCTTCTTCCCGCGCTTTCACAATATTGAGAGCGGCGTTGGTTCCGAGTCCCGGAATTGAGTTGAACGGCGGGATGAGACTGTTGCCGTCAATGATAAATTCCGAAGCGCTCGAACGGTATAGATCGACCTTCTGGAAGGAATAGCCGCGCTCACACATTTCAAGCGCAAGCTCTAACACGGTAAGGAGGTTTTTCTCCTTCGGCGAAGCATCAAGCCCTTTAGAGCTGATATCATCCATCACCGCTCTGATGGCGGTCGAGCCTTTAATCATTGTATCAATGTCAAAGTCATCTGCGCGGACGGTAAAATACGCAGCATAATATAAAAGCGCGTGATGCACTTTAAAGTATGCAATCCGCACCGCCATTAATACGTATGCGGCGGCGTGGGCTTTCGGGAACATGTATTTGATTTTTTTGCATGAATCAATATACCAGTTCGGCACATTGTTCTTTTTCATTTCTTCTTCCCATTCCGGCGTCAGGCCTTTGCCTTTACGCACGAATTCCATGATTTTAAAGGCCAGTGAAGGCTCAAGGCCCTGATAGATCAAGTAAACCATAATGTCATCACGGCAGCCGATCACTTCGCTCAGTTCACACGTATTGTTGTGTATCAGTTCCTGCGCATTGCCGAGCCATACGTCCGTTCCGTGGGAAAGCCCGGAAATCTGGACAAGCTCGGAGAACGTCGTCGGCTTCGTATCCTCAAGCATCTGCCGCACAAATCGCGTCCCGAATTCAGGAATACCGAGCGTCCCCGTTTTACAGCCGATCTGCTCTTCAGTGACGCCGAGCGATTCTGTACCTTGGAAAATCTTCATAACTTCCGGATCATCTGTCGGAATCGTCTTCGGATCAATTCCGCTTAAATCCTGGAGCATCCGAATGACTGTCGGATCATCGTGCCCCAATATATCAAGCTTCAGCAGGTTGTCATGAATGGAGTGGAAGTCAAAATGAGTCGTTTTCCATTCAGACCCCGTCGCATCTGCCGGGAATTGTATCGGGGAAAAATCGTAAATATCCATGTAATCCGGGACAACGATAATCCCCCCCGGGTGCTGGCCGGTCGTTCTCTTAACGCCGGTGCAGCCCTGCACCAGACGGTCGATCTCCGCGCCGCGCATGTGTAGGTTGTGATCACCCGCATAGCCTTTCACATATCCGTAAGCCGTCTTTTCCGCAACGGTGCCGATCGTTCCCGCGCGATACACGTTATCTTCACCGAACAGCACTTTCGTGTAGTTATGGGCATGGGGCTGATACTCACCTGAGAAGTTCAAGTCGATATCGGGTACTTTGTCACCTTTAAAGCCTAAGAACGTTTCAAACGGGATATCATGCCCGTCCTTTTTCAAAGGTGTGCCGCAAGACGGGCAGCTTTTATCCGGAAGGTCAAAACCGGAACCGACTGATCCGTCATTAAAGAATTCGGAATATCGGCAGCTCGGGCACACATAGTGCGGAGCGAGCGGATTCACTTCAGTGATTTCCGTTAAGGTCGCCACAAGCGATGAACCGACGGACCCCCGGGAGCCGACGAGATAACCGTCATCCAGAGACCGTTTTACAAGCTTATGAGAGATGAGATAAATAACGGCGAATCCATGACCGATGATGCTTTTTAATTCTTTTTCTATTCTCGCTTCCACAATTTCAGGAAGCTCTTCACCGTAAATGCTTCTGGCGCGCTGATAGCTCATTTCACGGATTTCTTCATCAGCTCCGTCAATTTTCGG
This sequence comes from Bacillus sp. JK74, assembly GCF_053663395.1. Taxonomy (NCBI): domain Bacteria; kingdom Bacillati; phylum Bacillota; class Bacilli; order Caryophanales; family Bacillaceae; genus Bacillus; species Bacillus sp. JK74. The sequence goes on from NZ_JBSJQB010000002.1 coordinate 299,037, forward strand.
CGTGTACAGATCGTCTTTGATCGGTTTGATCTCATCGATCATCGAAGCGACTTTCTGCGTATTGTCAACCACGATTTCTTTCGCTTTTTCCGCACCGAGAAAGGAGAAAGCATCCAGCATTTCATCTGTCGTTCTGAAGTGCACTTTAGGCAGTTCGTGCCGGTTTAACGGGTTGGCGCCGCCTTGGGAAGATATTAAGATCTTCCGGTAAATTTTGTCCTCATCGTTTAAATAGTGGACATTTCCGGTGGCAACGACCGGCTTATTCAATTTTTCCCCGAGCTTCGTGATGTTGGCGATGATTTCTTTCAGCGCTTTTTCATCCCGGACGAGCTCAAGCTGCAGAAGGTGTCTGTATACTTCCGGCGGCTGCACTTCAAGATAATCATAGAATGATGCGATATCTTCAACCTCTTCAGGTGATTTTTGCATCATGCCTTCAAAGACCTCTCCCCTGTCACAGGCAGAGCCGATTAACAGACCTTCTCTGTATTTATTAAGCTGCGACCTCGGAATGCGCGGCACTCTGTAGAAATATTGAATATGAGAAATGGACACGAGCTTAAACAGATTTTTAAGGCCGGTCTCATTTACGGCAAGCAATGTAGCGTGATAAGGCCTTGATCTTTGATAAGCATTGGATTGTCCCATATTCTCATTCAGCTGATCATGATAAAAAATGTCTTTTTCAGCGGCATCTTTGAGCATTTTCAACAGCAGGTAGCCCGTTGCTTCAGCGTCAAAGACCGCTCGGTGATGCTGGGTTAATTCGATATCAAACTTCTTACATAACGTATTTAAGCGGTGATTTTTAAACTCAGGATACAGGAAACGCGCGAGTTCCAGCGTATCAATAACCGGATTTTTCGCTTTTTCCGTTTTCAAAAGACGCTTGTACGCCACATTTAAAAATCCCATATCAAAGCTGGCGTTATGAGCCACAAGCACGTCATCGCCGATCCATTCTTTAAAATCCCGGACGACGTCAACGACATCGGGAGCGTCGCGGACCATGTCGTCCGTTATCCCGGTAAGCTCTATCGTCGTTGCTGACAGCGGATGGTGCGGATTGGCGAACGCTTCGAATTTATCGATGATTTCTCCGCCTCTTATTTTGACTGCGGCAAGCTCAATGATGGTGTCATACACTGCGGACAGACCTGTCGTTTCAACGTCAAAGACGACGTATGTGTCTTCTTCCAGGAGACGGTGAGCTGGATTGTATGCGATCGGAACGCCGTCATCCACGATATTGGCTTCCATTCCGTATATCATTTTTATGCCGTGTTTTTTCGCGGCGGAATAGGCATCCGGGAAAGACTGCACAACGGCGTGATCAGTTAACGCAATCGCTTCATGTCCCCATTTTTTCGCCTGTTCGACAAGCTTTCCGATGCCCGTTACAGCATCCATTTGGCTCATCGGAGAATGCAGATGAAGCTCAACCCGTTTTTCGCCTTCAGGAGCGGTGTCTTCACGGGTTTTGGCTTTTATTTCATTCACGTCATTTGCAATCATGACGAGGTCTCTGACGAATGTATCGTTTTGAATGCTTCCCCGCGCCTTCACCCACATGCCTTTTTTCAGCGTTTTCATCAAAGCGGCGTCTTCTTTTTCTCTGGCGAACATTTTTACTAAAATGCTGTTTGTATAGTCCGTGATTTTGAAAATGCAGAGCGTGCGTCCGCTTTTCAGCTCGCGTGTTTCAGCATCAAACACAAACCCCTGCACCGTAATTCTTCTTTCTTCATCCATGATGCTGTCAAGCGTCCGGATTTCTTCGTTCTCTTTAATTTGATAGCCGATGACAAGCGGGCCGGACGGCGCTTGATCCTCATCGCCCTCTTTTTCCTTCTTCTCCATTTCGATAAGCGCCTGCATCGCCCGCTCCTGATCTTCAGCAAGCTTTTGCTCGCGGAATTTCTGGACTTCTTGGTCAGATACGAAAATTTCGGTATCCAGCTGCAGTTCCGGAAATCCGAATTGGCGGTAGCTGTGCTGAATCAGTGTGCTGTATTTATTTTTGAGCGCCGATGCTTCTGTATCTGTTTTTGTTTTCACGATCAGTTTGTTTCCCTTGAGCTTCGGCTTCTGCTGATTCAAAAGAGCCACCATCGGCGGCGAGGTTCCTTCAAGCTCTTCAATACAGCGTGTCCAATAATCCTGTACAAGCTCCTCTGTCACTGTAGGATCGATGACCTGAACAGACGATGTGACACGGGCGATGTGAGCAAACGATTGTGTTAACCTCATCATGAATGAATCATATATTTGATACGGCAAAAGAGCCTTAAAGCGAAATTGGAAATGCCAGGCTTTTTCTGCTTTATGGATTGTCAGTTTATCAATCTCTCCGTCTTCAAAGTATGTCATGAAGGTATCATCTGTCATATTAAGCTGCTGCAGAAGAATCTGAAACTGTCTTCTGTTTACTGATAACTGTTCCATTCAGACAGTATCCCTCCCTTAAAACATCATAAGTGAAGGTACCTCCGCAGGTGATGAGGTACCTTCTTTTTTCTCTATTTTAACATGATTTTGGACGATTCGTTATGGTGATTACTTCGTCTTAATAAATTCAGAAAGCTCATCCACTGAAACTTCGGCAGATTCACCGGTTTTGCGGATTTTCACTTCTACGATGCCTTCGTCGGCACGTTTTCCGACAGTGATGCGGATCGGAAGGCCGATCAGATCAGAATCAGCAAACTTCACGCCTGCGCGTTCAGCGCGGTCATCGTATAATACCTCATAACCTTCCGCCTGGAATTTGCCGTAAAGCTGTTCAGCAAGCTCTTTTTGCGCTTCGTTTTTCATATTCAGCGCCAAAATATGAAGATCATACGGAGCAACGCTCTTCGGCCAGATCAAGCCTTTTTCGTCGTGATGCTGTTCAGCGATGGCTGAAAGCGTTCTGGACACGCCGATTCCGTAACATCCCATCAGCATCGGCTGCGCACGCCCGTTTTCATCAAGGTATGTCGCATTCATCGCTTCAGAGTAACGCGTGCCGAGTTTAAAGACTTGTCCGACCTCAATCCCTTCAGCGAAACGGATCGTGCCTTTTCCGTCAGGTGACGGATCGCCTTCCTGAATGATTCGAAGATCGGCGTATGCTTTTACAGACGCGTCACGTTCGATGTTTACGTTTCGGTAATGACGGTCTTTTTCATTCGCGCCGCAAACGGCGTTTACCATTACTTTCACGGCTTGGTCGGCATAAATCTCAATGTCGCCGGCAGCGCCGATCGGCCCCGCAAATCCCGGCTCCGCGCCAAGTTTCTCCGCTACTTCTTCATGAGACGCAAGCTCAACCACTTCCGCGTTCAGAAGGTTTTTCACTTTCACGTCATTGACCTCATGATCGCCTCTTACTAACACGAGAACAAATCGGTCATCCGCTTTAAACAGCATTGATTTGATGCAGGCGCTCGGCTCAATATGCAAGAACGAAGCGAGCTCTTCAATGCTTTTGACATTCGGCGTATCAATTTTCTCCAATGCCTCGGGTGTTTCATCTGACGGCTCGCTGTTCATGACAACTTCCGCCATTTCCGTATTGGCTGCGTAAGAGGATCCATCGGAATAAGCGATGGTATCTTCCCCTATTTCAGAAAGAGCCATAAATTCATGCGTGTCTTTTCCGCCCATCGCGCCCGAGTCGGCAATAACGGGACGGACGTTTAATTCACAGCGTGCGAAAATGCTGCTGTATGCGCCGTACATGTTTTGGTACGTTTCCTCCAGACTTTCTTCAGAAGCATGGAAAGAATACGCATCTTTCATGATGAATTCGCGTCCGCGCAATAACCCGAAACGCGGGCGTTTTTCATCTCTGAATTTAGACTGGATCTGGTAAAGAGTGAGCGGCAGACGCTTATAAGATTTCACCTCATCGCGCACGAGAGAAGTAATGACTTCTTCATGTGTCGCGCCTAAAGCAAATTCACGGCCGTGGCGGTCTTTCAGACGCATTAATTCAGGCCCGTACGTATACCATCTGCCTGATTCCTGCCATGTTTCAGCCTGCTGAAGGGCCGGCATCAGCATTTCCACCGCGTTGATTTTTTCCATTTCTTCACGCACGATCTTCTGAATGTTTTGAATGACCCTGTAAGCCAGGGGCATGTAGCTGTAAACCCCGCTCGTATTTTGTCTGATAAATCCCGCTCTCAGCAGAAGCTTATGGCTTTTTGCTTCAGCATCAGCCGGCACTTCTCTCAGGGTCGGAATAAGCGTCAAACTTTGTCTCATGTCTTCGCACCTCTGATTTTTTACTAGTCAATTATAAGAATAAACGCTGGATATCGTTCCATGTGACAACCAGCATAAGAAGCATTAAGAAAGCTACGCCGATAAATACGACAAATGCTTCCTTGTCACGGTTTATCGGCTTGCCGCGGATTGCTTCAATGAATAAAAACAGCAGCCGTCCGCCGTCAAGCGCCGGTATCGGCAGCAGGTTGACGATTCCCAGGTTGATGCTTAAAAACGCCGCAAACTGGAATAGGTTGATAATACCGGTTTTTGCAACTTGATCCGTCATATCATAAATGCCGACAGGGCCCGAAAGCATATCAAGCTTAAACTGGCCTGTCACAAGTTTGCTCAGATTGGTCAGGATCGCTTTTGTAACATCAACGGTAGATGTCGCGCCGTAAGCAATCGCTGCAAGCGCGCCTTTTTCAGTCGGCGCATAAGAGCCGAAGCGGCCGATTGTTTTTTTATTTTCATCTTTTACAGCTTCAGGTGTAACCGAGATATGAAACGATTTGCCGTCCCGTTTGACGGCGACATCGATTTTTTTCCCGGGATTTTCTTTTACCGCTGTCACGATGTCGGTCCATGACCTCATTTTTTCACCGTTAATGCTCTGGATATAGTCGCCTTCTTTTAAACCGGCAGCAGCTGCGCGTCCATTGTCTGTCAGCTTCCCGAGCTCAGGCTGATTTGAAGGCACGCCTTGAATGAATCCGAGCATGACGAGAATGACATACGCTAAGATGAAGTTCATTATCGGACCGGCAGCAATCGCCTTAATCCGCTTCCATACGGGTTTAGACCCGAATTGTCGATTGTAAGGCGCAATCTGCACTTCTTCTCCGTCTACGATAAAAAAAGAGGTCTGACTGACAGTAAAGCCCGCCAGTTCATCTTCTTTCCCCTGCTCGTACCCGGTAATCTTCATTTCGTGCTCAAGATCAGCCGTCTCCACCTCGATAATTAAAGCGTCGGGATATTTTTCCTTTTGATTAATGATGACTTTTTCCACTTCGTCATCTTTATTAAAAAGAAGCCCGACGGTATAACCGGGTTTGACTTCAATCATCTCCGGGTCTTCACCGGCCATGCGGACGAACCCCCCGACCGGAAGGAGTCTGATCGTATACACGGTTTCATTCTTTTTAAATGAAAAGATTTTAGGGCCGAAGCCGATCGCAAATTCACGGCAAAGGATTCCCGCTCTTTGGGCGAGCAATAAATGCCCGAGCTCATGGAAAAAAACGAGCGTTCCGAAAATAATAATAAACGCGATAACTGTATTCACGAACATACCACCTTATGTGAGTATTGAATTAACGTATCCCCGGGTGTCTTTGTCCACTTCTTGGATATCCGCAAGACTCGGATCCTGAATTACGCTGTGGCGGTCCAATGCTTTTTCAATCAGGTCCTCAATCGATAAGAATGAAATCCGTCCGGCAAGAAAAGCGGCAACGGCTTCTTCGTTGGCCGCATTTAAAACCGTCGGCATCGTTCCCCCTATTTTACCTGATTCAAAGGCAAATTGTAAGCAGCGGAACCTTTCAAAGTCAGCTTTCGCAAAATGAAGGCTTCCGATCTCCCATAATTCAAGCCTTTTTGTTTCAGGCAGAGGCAGCCGGTCCGGATATGTCAGCGCGTATTGAATCGGCACCCTCATGTCCGGATTTCCGAGCTGGGCGATGACGCTTCTGTCGTGAAATTCAACCATCGAATGAATGATGCTCTCTTTATGTAATACAACGTCAATCTGTTCATACGGAATGTCAAACAGCCAATGCGCTTCAATGACTTCAAGCCCTTTATTCATCATTGTAGCCGAGTCAATCGTAATCTTTGCGCCCATCGACCAGTTCGGGTGATTAAGGGCGTCGGCAATCGTTACAGACTCAAGCTCCTGCCGCGTTTTATCTCTGAAACTGCCGCCGGAAGCCGTAATGATCAGGCGCTCGATATTTTTGCTCTGTTCGCCTTGCAGCGCCTGAAAAATAGCGGAATGTTCGCTGTCGACCGGAAGAAGAGGAACGCCGTATCGTTTTGCGTGTCCTTTCACTATATGCCCGGCAGTGACGAGAGTTTCCTTATTTGCAAGCGCAATTGTTTTTTTCTGTTCAATCGCTTTCAAAGTCGGGATTAAACCGACGCTTCCAAGCAGCGCATTGACCACGATATCCACTTCGTCCATGACTGCCGCTTCAATCAGGCCTTCTTCCCCGATGCCGATTTGACATTCATGAGAAAAAGACGCTTCTTTCACTTTTTGATATGTATCCATGTCGCCGACTGCTACATATTTCGGCTGAAACGTTCTGATCAACGGGATCGCTTTCTCGGCGTTTTTACCGAAAGTCATCGAGACGAGACGGAACTGATCTTGATGCATGCGCAATACGTCTAACGTCTGCTCCCCGATTGATCCTGTTGCTCCTAAAAGACAAATATTCTTCAAAATGCCACTCCCATTCTATGCGTCCAGATCGGTCTTATTTTCATATTAGCCTTTCTCATGAAAAAAGCGCAAGCAGAAAGTATAAGAACGGCATGACAAACAAAAAGCTGTCAAATCGGTCTAAAATGCCGCCGTGCCCGGGAAGGATTTTCCCCGAATCCTTCACATCATAGTGCCGCTTAGTCGCTGATTCAACCAAATCCCCGATCTGTCCGAACACAGACAGAACAAGCGTGATGACCAAAAGAACCGGGTATGAAATCGGAAGGTGCGCAAACAGCTGAAAAACAGCCGTAAAAATAAGGGCGATGACAATACCGCCGAGAAACCCTTCCACCGTTTTGTTGGGACTGATTTCGGGCCACAGCTTCCGCTTCCCGAGCGACTTTCCGACGAAATATGCGCCTGAGTCCGTTGACCATATGACAACGCAGGCATAAAAGATATACAAAAGCCCGTTTGTTTCAATGTTTCTGATTTCAATAAAATAATGAAAACACAGTCCGATATATACCGTCGCGAGAACGATAAACCCGACTTCGTCAAACGTAAAGGTGTTTTTCACGAGCACCGTATAGCTGAGCAGAATCAATACGGCAAAAATCGTTACTTCCATTTTCGCATCGAAAAAATGATATTTGTCCGGCATCATATACAGCCATAACAACAAAAGGCTGATCAGACCCGGAAAAGAAAAAAATCTGAGCTTTTTCATCCGCAAAAGCTCAAAAAGCGCTATACTTCCCATCACGTAAACAAATACGGTGAACGGCAATCCTCCGAAAATAACCAAAAATAAAAATAGTGCCGCTGCCAGAACACCTGTTAACAATCGTTGTTTCATTTCCACCATCCTCTAAATTCCGCCAAACCTCCGGCCCCGCTGCTGAAATTCTCCCACTGCCTGCAGAAAGTGATCTTCTTTAAAATCGGGCCACAGGACATCTGTAAAAACAAATTCACTGTAAGCCACCTGCCAAAGCATAAAGTTGCTCAGTCTGATTTCTCCGCTCGTTCTGATGAGCAGCTCCGGGTCCTGGATTGATTCTGTCATTAAATGCCCGGAAAAGAGCGCTTCATCAATGTCTTCGATATTCAGCGTGCCGCTTTTCACCTGTTCGGCCAATGCTTTTGCCGCATTGACGATTTCCGTGCGTCCGCCGTAGTTCAAAGCGAAATTGAGAATCAGCCCGTCATTTTGTTCTGTATCTTTTACGGCCTTCTCAATCGCCCTGTACGTATGAGAAGGGAGCGCGGATTCATCTCCGATAATTTTCACCTGTACATTTTCCTCTATCAATTCAGGAAGATACGTATTCAGGAACTCTTCCGGAAGCTTCATCAAAAAGTCGACTTCCATCTTCGGGCGCTTCCAATTCTCAGTTGAAAACGCATAAAGAGTCAGAACTTTAACGCCGAGCTGATTTGCGAGCTTTGTCACCCTTTTTACCACTTTCATTCCTTCATGATGTCCGGCAATCCGCGGGAGTGAGCGCTTCTTCGCCCAGCGTCCGTTTCCGTCCATAATAATGGCAATGTGTGCGGGAATTTCACCCTTCAGTATGTCTTCTTTTGTATACCGTTCTAAGTTGGAAGCCGCATTCTGCTGATTCTTCCAATTTTTGAGTATGTTGAGCATGAGATTCCTCCGTCACCCAAAAAGGTTGCGTTGCTGATGATCAATGTAATCAACAGTATTAACAAAAAAACCCCCTGTAAACATGAGAGGGTCTTTTCACATTATCTATTGTACATAGTTTTTCATTAAACTTCCATGATTTCTTTTTCTTTGTCCTTCGTGACACTGTCAATTTTTGACACATATTCATCTGTCAGCTTTTGAACGTCTTCACTGGAAGCACGAAGCTCGTCTTCTGTAATGTCTCCGTTTTTCTCAAGTTTTTTGAGGTCGTCGTTGCTGTCACGGCGGACATTACGGACTGCTACTTTCGCTTCTTCCGCGTATTTTTTCACGACTTTGACAAGTTCTTTACGTCTTTCTTCCGTCAGAGCCGGGATCGCGATGCGGATAATTGTTCCGTCACTTGTCGGAGTTACGCCAAGATCAGCTTTCAGGATCGCTTTTTCAATATCGCCGATTGCCGTTTTGTCATACGGTGTGACAACAAGCATACGCGCTTCAGGCACATTGATGGAAGACAGCTGGTTTAAAGGTGTTTGGGCACCGTAGTATTCTACTGTCACTTTATCCAATAGAGATGGGTTGGCACGTCCCGCGCGGACTGACGCCAATTCACGTGAATAAGCGGCAACCGCTTTTTCCATGCGTTCTTTTGTTTGTGTTAATACTTCGTTTGACAACGTTATTTCCCCCTTACGATCGTTCCGATTGATTCGCCGATTACGGCACGCTTAATATTTCCTTCTTCCATAATAGAAAAGACGATCAGCGGAATATCATTATCCATACATAGTGAAGAAGCCGTAGAATCCATGACTTCCAGCCCGTCTTTTAACACATCGAGATAAGATAATTTTTCGTATTTAACGGCTGACTCATCTTTTCTCGGATCGGCATTATACACACCGTCGACATTATTTTTCGCCATTAAAATCACATCCGCTTCGATTTCAGCGGCACGCAGCGCTGCGGTTGTGTCCGTAGAGAAATAAGGGTTTCCTGTTCCCGCGGCAAAAATCACAACGCGTTTTTTCTCCAGGTGGCGGATGGCTTTTCTTCTGATGTAAGGCTCAGCGACCTGACGCATTTCAATTGATGTCTGCACTCTGGACTGAATTCCGAGCGTTTCCAGGCTGTCCTGCAGGGCAAGTGAGTTCATGACAGTAGCAAGCATGCCCATATAATCGGCCGTCGCACGGTCCATTCCTAAGTCACTGCCTGTTTTTCCGCGCCATAAGTTGCCGCCGCCTACAACTACGGCCACTTCGACGTCAAGCTCAGCGATTTCTTTTACCTGTTTAGCGATGGATTGGATAACAGTCGGATTAATGCCGTTTCCCTGCTCTCCTGCCAATGCTTCTCCGCTAAGCTTTAAAACGATACGATTGTATTTTGGTTTTTCCATAATAACCTCCAAGTGTAAACATTGCCGTTTCCTATTATGCAAGAGAAAAAAAGGTTTGTAAATATAGTTTTAAAAATAGGGAACACAAGTAGTGTCCCCTATACTGCCTGAAAAGCCGCGAAAGATTCGCCAAGGCTTTCCGCCATTATTTTTTCACTTGGTTCATAACTTCTTCAGCAAAGTTTTCTTGGCGTTTTTCAATACCTTCTCCAACTTCGTAGCGGACGTAAGTTTTAACAGATGCGTTTTTCGCAGCCACAACTTGTTTCACTTTTTCGTCTGGGTTTTTAACGAAAGCTTGGTCTAATAAGCAAATTTCTTCGAAGAATTTGTTCAGACGGCCTTCAACCATTTTAGCTACGATGTTTTCCGGTTTGCCTTCTTGAAGAGCTTGTTGAGTCAGGATCTGACGCTCATGGTTTGCTTCTTCTTCAGACACTTGGTCGCGGGAAATATAACGAGGATTTACCGCTGCAACATGCATCGCGATGTCTTTTGCAAGATCTTCGTCAGTTGTTCCGCTAAGAACGGATAATACGCCGATGCGGCCTCCCATGTGAAGGTAAGCACCGAACGCTTCGCTGTCTTCTTTTGTAAGAACAGCAAAACGGCGAAGAGTGATTTTCTCTCCGATTTTAGCAACGTTGCTTGTGATGTATTCTTCAACAGTAGAACCGTTTTCCATCTTTTGACCCATCGCTTCTTCAAGATCAGCAGGAGCGTTTGCAAGAAGGTGGTCAGCAAGCGTGTTCAGAAGCTCTTTGAAGCCTTCGTTTTTCGCAACGAAATCAGTTTCAGAGTTTACTTCTAAGATAACGCCTTTGTTGCCGTCAGTTTTAATAAGAGTAGAACCTTCAGCAGCGATACGGTCAGCTTTTTTAGCCGCTTTCGCAATTCCTTTTTCTCTCAGAAGGTCGATTGCTTTGTCCATATCTCCGTCAGTTTCAGTCAATGCTTTTTTACAGTCCATCATACCAGCGCCTGTTTTTTGACGCAGTTCTTTTACCTGCTGTGCAGTAATAGCCATTTGAATTCCTCCTTATATGTGTAAACAAGATATGTATAGATACATTTTTCTTGAAAAAAGGTGATAAAAGGCAGTCCCTCTTATCACCTTTTGATTAGGTTACGCAGTTGTCGTTTCTGTTTCAGGTGCAGTCTCTTCAGCAGCTTCCGCTTCTTCTTCGCCTTGCTTCGCTTCAAGAATGGCATCTGCCATTTTAGAAGTAAGAAGTTTGACAGCGCGGATTGCGTCATCGTTTGCAGGGATTACGACATCAATTTCATCAGGATCACAGTTTGTATCTACGATTCCGATGATAGGAATGTTCAATTTGCGAGCTTCCGCAACAGCGATGCGCTCTTTGCGAGGATCGATGATGAATAATGCATCAGGAAGATCCTTCATGTCTTTAATTCCGCCGAGGAATTTTTCAAGACGCTCTAATTCTTTTTTCAATTGAACAACTTCTTTTTTCGGAAGTACTTCAAATGTACCGTTTTCTTGCATTTTCTCGATGTCTTTCAGACGCTTAATGCGTTTTTGGATTGTTTCGAAGTTTGTCAGTGTACCGCCCAACCAGCGTTGGTTGACATAGTACATGCCAGAGCGTACAGCTTCTTCTTTAACAGAATCCTGAGCTTGTTTTTTTGTGCCGACGAAAAGGATTTTTCCGCCTTCAGCAGCAAGGTTTTTCGTGAAGTTGTAAGCTTCCTCTACTTTTTTCACTGTTTTTTGAAGGTCAATGATGTAGATTCCGTTACGCTCCGTGAAAATGTAACGCTTCATTTTTGGGTTCCAGCGGCGTGTTTGGTGGCCGAAGTGAACACCGGCTTCAAGCAATTGTTTCATAGAAATAACTGACATGTGATTTCCTCCTAATAAAATGGTTTTTTTCCTCCGCTTAGGTCATTTTTGTGCAGAACTGCCGTTTGCAGCACCCTCTGCATAAATCGTTAAGCGTGTGTATTTAACACCAAGACATAATATAACACAGCTTTATGCGACAATCAAGAATCCTTTACAGCTTTGCCGCGAAATTTTAAAAACAGCTCGATTTCTGTCTTTCCGCTCTGCACCCGTTTGGCGATTTCCGCGGGGGTGAGCCCTTGTTCATATAATTCTGAAACACGTTCTTCAAACGAATGCGCGCCGCTGTTTTCATCACTTTCAGCCCGTTCCGTTGCACTGATGAGCTTTTCCATGTGGTCCGGAATATCAGGCTCTTTTTTCGGTTCCGGCCGGGATTCGGCGTCTTCTGCGTCAGGCGCTTGATCATTCCGGCTTTTTGCGTCTTCGAGTCTTTCATTTTCTTCTTTCAGCTCAAGCAGAAACGCTGCAAGAGTGTTTTCCGTCTCTTCAAGAATCTTCTTCTGCTGGCGCTCCGTCTCCTTGAGGGCTGAAAACCTCGTGTACAGAATAATGACGGCATAAAGCAGTACGCCGTGAAGCACAAAGCTTAAAAGCCATAATAGTGTTGACATGTTTTTCACTCGCTAACCATGAGTTCATTATTGAATTACTTTTTCAAGCAGGTGCTTTAATTTAAACAGCGCCTTTGAATGAATCTGTGAAATCCGCGACGTCGAAAGGTTCAGGACTTGTCCGATTTCGGTCAAAGTCAGTTCTTCTTTATAGAATAAACTGACGACAAGCTGCTCTTTTTCAGAGAGCTCGTGAATTTTGCCCGCAAGCTGAGCGATCAGCTCGTCCTTCATGATTTTTTCTTCCGGCGGCACATTTTTGTCATCTCTGATCATCACTTGAATATTCTCACCGTCATCCTGGTCGTGAAGCTTTTCATCAATTGATAAGAGATTGGCAAAAAATCCTTCATTCATCGTTGATACTACGTCCTGTTCCGTCATGCCCAGCTCTTCTGCGATCTCTGAAGGCGTCACATTCCGAAGGTAGCGCTGTTCAAGTTTTTCGATCGCCGCTTCGACTTTTTTTGTCTTCTCCCGTGAAGTTCTGGGCAGCCAATCTTCTTTACGCAGCCCGTCGATGATTGCACCGCGAATTCTAAACGAGGCATAGGTATCAAATTTTAAATCCCGGCCGGGGTCAAATTTTTCCAGGGCATCATATAAACCAAGCATACCAAGGCTCATTAGATCGTCTTTATGCACCGATTTCGGCAGTCCGACGGAAATTCTGCCGACATGATATGTGACCAGCGGCATGTAACGGCGCATTAAATCATCACCGGCTTTAGGATCTTTCCACTCTTTCCAGCGCGACCAAAGCACCTGATCTTCATAATTCAAGGATTGCATTGTTATCCCCCTACCTCATACCTTTATTAAATCGTTGTTTCACCTTGTTTAACAGTTCGAATGTGCAGCATGCAGGACTTTGGCTCAAATTCAATCGTCCGGCCGCTTGAGCCGCCCGTATCTTCACTGATGACCGGAATGTTATACAATGAAAGCTGCTCTTTGATAGCCGCTACATTCCTCGGACCGATTTTCATCAGGTCGTTTGTCATTTTAAACTTAAACATCTCCGCTCCCCCGGCGAGTTTTGCCTTCAGGGCAAACTTGCGGCAGCCGGCTTTCAAAAGCATATCAATTGTCATCTTAACGGCGGTGTCCGCGTATTTTGCACGGTTGAGCTCCGCCGTTTTTGATAAACCGGAGTCCGGCAGCATGACGTGAACGAGTCCTGCCGTTTGTTTGTCTTTATCGTATAAAACCAGCCCCACGCATGAACCGAGTCCCGAGGTTCGGATTTTATCCGGGTAACGCGCGACTTGAACATCCGCAATCCCCACTTTAACGACTGCGGCTTCCGCACGGCTCATAAAGCCGCACCCAATGAGACGAAGAGCTTTTCAAAAGAATCATAGTCCGGGAGCATAAACATGTGGGCTTTGAGCTCCTGCCGGCTGCCCTGGTCAAAAATAGAAGTATCCACGACAATGGCATGCTCTCCGACTTGGCTGAGCTCCATCAGTCCTTCACTGATAACTGCCCCGAACATATCAAGTGAGATTTCCGGCACGCTCGGGTAAATCTCAAGCTTTGTCAAATCAGCCAATGCCGTTAAATAGGAGCCTGCTAAAATATTGCCGAACTCATGTAAAGCAGAAGAACTCAAATGATCTTCACCCAACTGGTCAATATCAAAATCCGGATTTCCGATCAGCTCTCTGATAAACTGTTCCGCTTGATCAAAAGGCATGATGAGAAAGATAGAACCGGTCATGTCGCCTTCCATTCTTAAAAAGATACTGGCGACCGGCGTTTCAGCCCCGCCGAAAAAATCAGCGAGCTCATCAAATGTCAATAAAGTCGCAAACGGCACTTCCATGTCTATCTTTCTGTTCAGCAGCTGAGCCATGGCAGAAGCCGAGTGACCCGCCCCGATATTTCCGACTTCCCGCAAAATATCCATCTGCTCTTCTTTGATCGCTTCAAACTTACTCATGTTGTCTTTTCCCCTTTAAGCATTCGGCTCTCCGGACGCAGATGCCGAAGCACCTTTATCCAGCACCGCATGCGCATCGATAATATTGAGGAGCCTGTTATCTTGCTTGACGATCTGTTTAATCCACACATCCGTTTCCTTTGTCTGGCTTTCAGGCGCGGATTCAATTTCATTTTCATGCACGGTGATGACGTCATTGGCCTCATCCACGACCCATCCGACATCGGCGTCACGGTAAGAAATGATGATAATCCGTGTCTCTTCTGTGATGTCCTGTTCAGGCTGGTTCAGACGTTTTCTTAAATCAAGAACCGGGGTAATCACTCCGCGCAGATTGATAACGCCGCGGATATAAGATTCCACCCCCGGGACCCTCGTCGGTTTTTGCCACTTTTCAATTGATTTCACCTGGGAAACTGAGATAGCGTATTCTTTCCCGTTTATCATAAACACAATCATTTTTTCACCTGTTTTGATTTCAGCAGTCATGCGGGCACCTCCTCGTGTCGTTTTAGTAGATCAGCGCATTGCAATCAATAATCAGCGCCACTTCTCCGTTTCCGAGAATCGTAGCGCCGGAAATCGCAAAGACGTTCGTCAAATAGTCGCCGAGTGATTTCAGTACGACTTCCTGCTGTCCGATAAAAGAGTCCACGACAAAAGCAGTGGATTTATCGCCCTTTTTCACGACGATTACATGGAACTGATCGGCATCCTGTTTTGAATCCGTAATGCCGAATTCTTTTTTCAGATAGACAATCGGAACGATTTGGCCTCTGAAATCAATCACTTCTCTGTCATGCGTCTGCAGGATATCTTTCTTATCAATAACAGCCGTCTCTATAATAGAAGAAATCGGTATCGCAAACGTCTCTTCTTCCAGTTTAATGAGAAGAACGGATATAATTGAAAGTGTCAGCGGAAGCTGGATACTGAAAAGAGAACCTTGACCTTCCGCGGATTTGACACTGACAGAGCCGCCGAGTGATTCGAGTTTATTTTTTACGACATCCAGGCCGACGCCCCGCCCTGAAATGTCAGAAATTTGATCGGCAGTCGAGAAGCCAGGAGCAAAAATAAGCTCGTAAATCTCATTATCTTCAAGCGTTTCAGCATCACGTTCGGTGATTACACTCCGCTCGAGCGCTTTTTCAAGAATTTTCTTTCTGTTCAGGCCGGCCCCGTCATCTTCAACCTCAATAAAGACATGATTGCCGCTGTGATATGCCTTAAGCACGACATGACCCGATTCCGGTTTTCCTTTATTCACCCGCACTTCAGGCGATTCAATGCCGTGATCGATGCTGTTTCTGATTAAATGCACAAGCGGATCGCCGATTTCATCAATCACCGTGCGGTCCAGCTCCGTTTCAGCTCCGATGATGGACAATTCGATTTTCTTGTTTAATTCCTTTTGAAGCTGGCGGATCATTCTCGGGAAACGGTTAAAGACGGTTTCTACCGGCACCATCCGCATATTAAGAATAATAGACTGAAGGTCGCCCGAAATTCTGGTCAGGCGTTCAACGGTTTCAGTCAGCTCATTGTGGTCAAGCTCTTTGGCGATCTGCTCAAGACGTCCGCGGTCAATGACAAGTTCTTCAAAAAGATTCATTGAAGAATCCAGTCTTTCAATGTTGACACGAATCGTTTTCGAGCCGCTGTGATGCTTCGGCTGTTCTTCCGTTTTCGCTTGCGGCTTCGGCGTTTTTTCAGCCTTTTTAACCGGAGTTTCCTTCACCGGTTCAGCCGCTTGCGGTTTTTCGGCCGTTTTTAACGGCGCACCGGCAGAAATTTCGACTTTCTCCACTTCTGAAATGCCGCTGATGAGTTCTTTAATTTCTTCAGCAGGCTGCTTTGTCAAGAAACACACCTGAAAATCCGTTCCGAAATCTTCCGTCTCAAGTACTTCCGCGGCGGGTATCGTTTTTGCGACTTCCCCGGCTTCATTCAGCTTTTCAAATATCATGTACACGCGCACGGCTTTGAGCATGCAGCTTTCATTCAGGGAAACCGTTATTTCATAGCGGCTGAATCCCTGCTCTTCCGCCTCTTCAATAACAGTCCGTTCGAACTCATCATAATTCCATTCAGTTGAAGTCTGTTGTTTTGAAGCCGGCGGTTCTGCTGTTTCGGCTGAAGCCGCAGTCTCATGCACCGCATTTACGTCGAGCTTAGCACTTACTTCAGAAATATCACGTTTGCCGTCTCCTCCGTCAATAATGGACTGCACCATCTCTTCAAGATGATCAAGCGCTTCAAACAGCACGTCCAGCCAATCCGATGTAACGGGCATTTCTCCGTTGCGGATGGCGTCCAGCACATTTTCCATCAGGTGGGTTAAATGCGCCAGATCTGTATATCCCATCGTTGCGCTCATGCCTTTCAGCGTATGGGCAGCTCTGAAGATGTCATGCACAAGCTGAAGGTCTGCCGGATCTTTTTCCAACAGCAGCAGCTTTTCGTTACATGTCTGTAAGTGCTCTTTACTTTCATCAATAAAGACATCTAAATATTGATTCATATCCAATTGATTCACACCCTCTCTTTTTTCACACATCCGGTGATGGATGCCGCGATATCTTCCACATGTTTAATCTCATGAATAAGGCCCGCCTTTATCGCTGACTTCGGCATTCCGAACACAACACAGGATTCGTCCGATTCCGCAATCGTTTTAACGCCGCCTGTTCTGAGCATTTCTTTTACGCCTTCGGTTCCGTCGCTGCCCATGCCTGTCATAATGACGGCTACCTTTTCGTAATCGGATAAGCGGCTTGCCGACCGAAACAAATAATCGGCTGACGGTTTATGCCGGCTTTCCGTATCATGAACGTCAAGAATGATGCGGAGCCTTCCGCCTTCCTCTGCAACCGTCATATTTTTTCCGCCGGGCGCGATGTACACCCATCCGTCTTTCGCTTCTTCACCGTTTTCCGCTTCTTTGACCTGAATATCTGACAAATGGTTGAGTCTGTCTGCAAGTGAAGCGGTGAAGCCTTCAGGCATGTGCTGAACGACAAATACAGGCGCCTTTAAATCCTTCGGCAGTTTCGGAATCACCTTTTGCAGGGCACGCGGTCCGCCTGTAGAGGTCGCGATGAATACGGCCTGCTTGGCGGATTTTGCTTTCGGTCTTTCAAATCCCGCCAAAGCCGGACGTTCCGGGATAGAAGGCTCTTTCACTGCCGCCTCAGGTTTTTGGGCGCGGGACAGCCCGGCTGCAATCACTCTCTCAATCAGCTGCTCTTTAATTTTATAAAGATCAAGTGAAATCGATCCGGAAGGCTTGGTGATAAAATCAAAAGCGCCCATTTCCAGGCAGTTGATCGTTCGGTCCTTCCCTTGCTGTGTCTGGCTCGATACCATGATGACGGGAAGTTTATATATGCTGATGATCTTCCGTAATGTATCCGTTCCGTTCATGACCGGCATTTCAATATCAAGCGTGACAACATCCGGTTTGAGAAGCTCTATTTTCTTCAGCGCCTCTTCCCCGTTTCTGGCTGTCCCGATGACTTCTATCTGCACTTCCGCAGCCAGAAAATCGGTAATCATCTTTCTCATAAAAGCTGAGTCATCAACGACAAGCACACGAATCACTGTAAAGTCCTCCTCAATAAAAAAGAAGATAATCTCTCAATAAATGCCGGTTTCTCTTCTCTTGGTTTGTTTTCTTCCGTTTGAAACAAGACATCCGTCAGAAGACGGACGGACCTGCTGGCTTTTGCTTGAGGACTTTTTATTAAAAAAGGCACCTGGTCAATGACGGCTTGACTTACTAGCGGATCATCGGGTATGGAGCCGGCGAAACGCACCTCCGCGCCTAAAAACGTGTGAATCGCATGAGAAAGGCGGTTGTACGTGTCCAGCGCCTGTTTTTGGGCGCGGGCGCGATTGACAGCAATGTTTACGGTCAGCCGTTCATCCGCGAGCAAAAGATGTTTGATCGCGCTGTAGGCATCCATAATGGCCGTCGGCTCAGGCGTTGTCACGGCGAGAATGTCTTCCGCCGATAAAATAAACGGCAGCTGTTCTTTTGAAAGTCCCGCTCCCATATCAAACAGAACGTAATCAAAATCGCTTAATACAGCGGAAAGACCATTCATAAAAGCCGACCACTTCTCTCTGTCTGCTTGATAGATCGCCTCAAGCCCCGTTCCTCCGGATATGTAGCGAAGGCCTTTCGGACCGGAGGAAAGTGATTGAGCCAATGCATGCCGATTCTCCATCACATCAATAATGGTGCGGGAAGAAGCAGCGCCGATCAGCACATCAATGTTGCCCATTCCGATGTCAAGATCAATGATGAGTGCTTTTTTTCCTTTTTCCTGCAGGGCAACTGCCATGTTTAATGTTAAATTAGATTTTCCGACGCCGCCTTTACCGCTGATGACGGCTAATGTCTTCGCTTTTTTCTCATAAAGCTCCGGCTTGATCATTTGCCGCTCTCTCATTTTCCTTCTTAATGACTCTGCCTGATCGGGTTTCATGCCAAAAGCATCCTTACAAACTCTTTTGGTGAAGCCGATAGGATGTCTTCAGGCACATCCTGTCCATTTGTCAAATAGGCGGCGCCGATTCTTGATTCCGACAGCACTTGAAACACGGAGCCGAGTGTGGCGGTTTCATCCGTTTTCGTGAAAATGAATTGATTGACCGGCACACCGGAAAACTGTTTCAGCACCTGTTTCATATCTTCATATTTTGCAGATGCCGATAATACGAGAAAGGATTGTAATCCTGATTCAAACGGAATCATCTCTTGTAATTCCGTAATATACTGCTCTTCTTTAAAGTTTCTGCCGGCTGTATCAATGAAAACATGGTCGTATTCAGCGAATTTTTCCAGTGCCTTCAGACATTCTTCCTTTGAATAGCATACTTCAAGAGGAGCCTGAAGCAGCTCCGCATATGTCTTCAGCTGCTCGACCGCGGCAATCCGGTAAGTATCCGTCGTCATAAAGGCAATTTTTTTATGCTCTGTCAGCATTGATGAGGCCGCGAGTTTCGCAAGTGTAGTCGTTTTGCCGGCCCCGGTTGAACCGAAAAGCACGACGTATTTTGATTGAATCCCTTCCTGCCACCTGTCTGCCGAAGGGAGTTTTTTCACTAACAAATCCTGCAGTTTTGAGCTGACATTATCTTCAGTTAAATCTCCGGAAACAATTGAAGAACTGAGCAATTCACTGAGTACGGCGTTTTGCGTATGATCAGGAAGCCCGGCTTGCTTCAATAGTCTCTCGGCTTTTTTTAATGGTTCAGGGAGCACTTCTTTAAAATGCGCCAGTTCGCCGGAAATACTTTGATCCGGAAGAAGCGGCGGCTGAACAGGCTCAGCTTTCTCCGCCGTTTCCGTCTTTTTCATTTCTCCAGCGGCAGCCGGCGGCGTTTTTCTCGCTTCCCTGACGTCACGATCTAAAACCGCTATCACTTCGACGGCCTGCTGCGACCGCAGCCCCAGCCATTTTCGTTTCTTTACTTGTTTGGAATGTAAAATAACGGCATCATTGCCGAGTTCCTTTTTGATTTGCTTCGCGGCATCCTGCATTGAAGCGGCTGTAAATTTTTTTATTTTCATTAAATATCCACCACTCCAATGCTCTGTACTTCAACATTTGCTTCCAGCTCATTATAAGAAAGAACCGGAAGATCAGGGAAATACCGTTCTAACAGCTGTTTTACATACATTCTGACAGCAGGCGAGCAAAGAAGAATCGCTGACTCCTGACGGATGGAAAGCTGCTCGGCCTCTTTAGCGACAGAACGGATGATGCTGTCTGAAACCTCAGGATCGAGTGACAGGTAATTGCCCTGTTCAGTCTGCTGAACCCCGTCTGCAATCGCTTTTTCCACCCGTCCTGAGCATGTGATGACCTTCAGCGTTTCATGCTCTCTCGCATATTGTGCCGTGATTTGTTTGGCAAGCGACTGTCTCGCGTATTCTGTCAAAAGGTCTGAATCTGTCGTTAATCTTCCGTAATCGGCAAGAGTTTCAAAAATGGTCACCAAGTTTCTGATTGAAACTTTTTCTCTCAGCAATTTGGCAAGCACCTTTTGAATATCGCCGACAGAAAGAGGGTTTGGCGTGACTTCCTCAACAAGCACAGGATAATTTTCCTTCAGATGATCGATCAGCTGCTTTGTTTCCTGTCTGCCGACCAGTTCATGAGCATGCTGCTTAATTTTTTCTGTAATATGCGTAGATACGACTGACGCCGGATCAACAACTGTATACCCCAGCATGTCCGCTTCATCTTTTGCAGCTTCGCTGATCCATTTTGCGGGAAGTCCGAACGACGGTTCAATCGTTTCAATGCCTTCAATGACGTCATCTTCAGGCGTCGGTGACATCGCTAAGTAATGATCTAGCAGGAGCTCTCCTTTAGCGACTTCATTGCCTTTAATTTTCAATCTGTATTCATTCGGCTGGAGCGCGATATTATCCCTGATGCGCACAACCGGAATGACAAGTCCCAATTCAAGCGCAAGCTGACGTCTGATCATGACGATGCGGTCAAGAAGATCACCGCCCTGCCCCGCGTCTGCAAGCGGCACGAGTCCGTATCCGAACTCAAATTCAATCGGATCAATATGTAAAAGCTGCACAACGCTTTCCGAGCTTTTCAGTTCATCCGCCTGAGCCTCTTCTTCAAGAATTTCTTCCTCTTCTTCGCTCGGCTTATCCGCTTTGGACAGCATATAAGCGCCGAATGCAAGCAGACCGGCGATCGGCCCCGTCAGCAGAATGCCGATCGGTGTAAGCAGACCGAGCAAAAGTACAGTTCCCGCGGCTACATACAAGAGCTTCGGATAAGCAAACAGCTGGCCTGTAATATCGTGACCGAGGTTTCCTTCAGATGCCGCTCTCGTCACGACAATCCCCGTAGCCGTTGAAATGAGCAAGGCCGGCATTTGAGAAACGATACCGTCACCGACCGTCAGCATTGTAAAGTGAGACGCAGCTTCTTGTATGCTCATCCCCTGCTGCAGCATGCCGATTACGATTCCGAAAATAATATTGATCATCACGATGATGATCCCTGCGATGGCATCCCCTTTGACGAATTTGCTCGCACCGTCCATGGCGCCGTAAAAATCCGCTTCCCGGGCGACTTTTTCACGTCTGTGCTTTGCATCCTGCTCCGTAATCATGCCGGCATTTAAATCCGCGTCAATACTCATTTGCTTTCCGGGCATCGCATCGAGCGTAAATCTCGCCGCCACTTCCGATACCCGCTCGGCGCCTTTTGTAATGACGATAAACTGAATAATAATCAAGATAATGAAAACAACAAGCCCTACCAGCACATTTCCGCCGACAACGAAATTCCCGAATGTCTCAACTACCTTTCCCCCTTCTCCGTGAGAAAGAATCGAACGTGTCGTCGACACATTGAGCGCAAGCCGAAACAGCGTCAATAACAGCAGCAATGACGGGAATATCGAGAATTGCAGCGGTTCTTGCATATTCATTGTGGTGAGAAGCACGATCAACGCAAGAGAGATATTAATGATGATCAAAATACTTAACAACCATGGAGGGAATGGAATCACCAGCATTGCCACAATGAGGACAACACTTATTAAAACCGATAAATCTCTTGTTGACATGCTGTTTTTCTCTCCTTTTGAATCTGAAATTCACTATACTTTTTGTTTCGTTTTATATACATAAGCCAAAATTTCCGCAATGACTTTGAAAAACTCTTCCGGCACAGCCTGGTCAATGTCAACCTGATCATATAACGCACGCGCGAGCGGCCTGTTTTCAATCGTCATGACATCGTGTTCTTTGGCGATCTGCCTGATTTTTAATGCGAGATGGTCGACCCCTTTGGCAACAATGTAAGGGGCGTCCATTTTCTTTTCATCATATTTTAAAGCAATCGCATAATGGGTCGGGTTGGTAATGATGACATCCGCTTTCGGCACTTCCTGCATCATCCGCCTCATCGCCATTTCCCGCTGCTTCTGCTTAATTTTAGACTTGATAATCGGATCACCCTCCGATTTTTTGTATTCATCTTTTATATCCTGCTTTGACATTCTGATATTTTTCTCATAGTCAAAACGCTGATATAAGTAATCAAGCCCGGCCAGCAGCATTAGAGCCCCTGATCCCGCAAGCCCCATCCAAAGCGTGAGCTTAGAAACGAAAGTGAGCACTTCCGCAGGCGTTAAAAGCGGAAGGCGGAGAATATCGCCATAATGCAGCCAGAGCACCATAAAGGCGGCAAAACCGACCACAGTAATCTTCAAAATGGATTTGACCAGTTCAACAATCGCCCTCATGCTGTAAATCCGCTTAAATCCTTTCAGCGGGCTGAGCTTATTCAAGTCAGGCTTGAGGACTTCCGCAGAAAACAGAAAACCCACCTGCATATAATTGCTCACGACACCTGCCACAAGCGCGACCAGCATAATCGGCGCGAGGATGAGGCTGATATCTTTCACCGTATCGACGAACAGTTCATGCACGGAAGATGCTGACAGATGTAATGATATCGATTTCGTATAAAACGTTTTAATAAAGGACAGCAGCCTGTCCCGCATATAAGGACCGAGCGCGATCAGCGAAAGAAAGATAATCAGTAAAGAAACGGCTGTATTCACATCCGTACTTTTCGCGACCTGTCCTTTCTTTCTTGTATCCTTCCGTTTTTTCGGAGTGGCTTTCTCCGTTTTTTCACCGGCAAAGAATTGCAGATTCAGTCTGAGTCTCATCATGTCACACCGACCAATGCCAATAGATTCCGCATGGTTTCAACGGTAAGGCTGAAGATGTTGCGGACGACGACAAACATCACCGCCATACAAACGATCAGCATAATAAAGCTCACGGCTATTTTCAGAGGAAGCCCGACAACGAAAACATTCAGCTGCGGCACCGTTCTCGCCACAATACCGAGCGCCAAATCAACTAAAAACAGACTGGCCACAACCGGCGCAGACATTTGAAAAGCGATAATGAACATGGCATTGAAGCTTTTTGCGATAAAAAGTCCAAAGTGATCATTTCCAAACGACGGAAATGCCTGATCAAGCGGGATATACTGAAAGCTGTAATAAATCCCGTCCAATAAAAGATAATGGGCGTTTACGCTGAGCATAAATAACAGCGCCAGCGTATAAACGAATTGTCCGATCAGCGGGCTTTGCGTTCCTGATTGCGGATCAATAACATTGGCGATGGAAAAGCCCATCTGAAAATCAATAAAGGAACCCGCTATCTGAATGGCTGTCATCATCATGAAAGCAATCAGCCCGAGGCTCAAGCCCACAACGGCCTCTTTTATGACAAGCAGCATATACTGTTCCCCTATTTCTATTTCCGGCGCATGTTTCAGCGTGCTGAAGCAGATCACCGAAAGAAAAAAAGCAAAGCCGATCCGGTGAACCGCCGGCAGATTCCGATGTCCGAACACCGGCACCGTTACAAAAAAAGCAGAGATTCTGATAAAGACCAATAAAAAAGCGGGAAATAAATCAATGATGGAATTCATTTGATTCTACCCTGCAAATCGGTTCAGATGAGAGAACAGATCAGTTGTGAACGAAAGAATCGTCGACAGCATCCAAGGACCGAAAAAGATCAGTCCAAGCATCACCGCCACGATTTTCGGAATGAACGCAAGCGTCTGTTCCTGGATTTGAGTTGTCGCTTGAAAGATACTGACGAGCAAACCGACGATCAGCGCGATCGCAAGCAGCGGCCCGCTGATCATTAGTGTTACATATACGGCTTTTTCCGCCATGGAAATTACAAATTCTGAACTCACAATTAGCACCTACCCTAAAAGCTGTCAAGCAAAGATTTCACGATTAAATACCATCCATCGACCAAAACGAAAAGCAATATTTTAAAGGGCAGAGAGATCATAACCGGCGGAAGCATCATCATTCCCATTGACATTAAGACGCTCGCCACGACCATATCGATAATTAAAAACGGAATAAAAATCATAAAGCCCATTTGAAAAGCGGTTTTGAGTTCTGATATCGCATAAGCGGGGACCATCGTCGTCAAAGGAATATCCTGAATCGATTCAGGTTTTTTCATTTTGGCATAGTTCATAAACAGCGCCAGATCCTTCTGTCTTGTATGCTTGCTCATATACTCTTTAATCGGCTTCTCGGCTTTTGTATATGCTTCATCGAGACTGATTTTGTTGTCCATCAGCGGCGTTAAGGCTTCCTTATTAATCTCTGAAAAAGTCGGCGCCATAATAAAAAACGTCAAGAACAGCGCAAGGCCGATTAAAACCTGGTTCGGAGGCATGTTCTGCGTCGCCAGTGAGGTTCTCACAAAAGACAGAACGATGACGATTCTCGTAAAGCAGGTCATCAAAATCAGAATCCCCGGCGCTACTGAAAAGACAGTCAAAAGCAGCAGTAATTTAACAGTGGAGCTGACTTCGGTCGGACTGCTTGAATTAAAAAGATTAACGAATTCATTCATGATGATAAGGGCCTTTCTTCTTTCCTTCAGAACGGCTTTGTTTCAGCTCGTTCAGCTGTTCTTTCAGCGCTTTTGAAAACGACGGAAGCATCGTTTGCGGCTTTTTTTCTCCATCCTTACGCGGATTTACGAGCTTGGTCCATTCCACTTTTGAAGACATCGACTCTTCGTATTGGCTCAGAATCGCCTCGCGCTCTTTTTCATCTTCAATTTCTTTTAAAAGCTGTATCGTTTCGCCCACACCGACTACGAGAACGCTGTTTCCCACTTTAATCAGCTGCACGGAACGGTTTTGGCCGACTGACGTTCCGCCGATATTTTCTACATATTGAAACGGCTTCAGCAGACGGTTTCTTCTATTCATCAGTTTGACAAATCCATAGATCAGCAGAATGACGAATAATAACGCCCCGATCATCTTTACAAAATCAAAAGCGGAGACAGAAGATGCAGAAGCATCCCCTATCTCTTGATCAGCCGTTTGTTTCGATGTATCGCTTTTTTTCTCTGTTTTGTTTGTTGATTGTTTGTCAAACCATTCGTTGACGGTGGAATTGTCAGACTCCGCCGCAAAAGCAGGGAACGGATGTACATTGAGTAAAACGAAACAACAAATCAAAGCTAGTAAACCATGACTCTTTTTCAACAGTCGTACACCCTTTAGCTTAATGTTTTATTAATGGCTTCAAGCACGCGGTCCGCTTGGAATGGTTTCACGATAAAGTCTTTTGCGCCGGCTTGAATGGCGTCAATAACCATTGACTGCTGGCCCATAGCTGAACACATGATGATTTTCGCCTGCGGATCGATCTGTTTAATTTCCTTTAGAGCTGTAATCCCGTCCATTTCAGGCATTGTAATATCCATTGTCACTAGGTCGGGGGAATGCTCTTTGAATTTTTCGACTGCCTGCGCTCCGTCTGAAGCTTCAGCTACAACGTCAAAACCGTTCTTCACTAAAATATCCTTGATCATCATTCTCATAAATGCTGCATCGTCTACAATTAAAATTCTGTGTGCCATAATCTGTTTCTCTCCTCTATGTTCGCTTATTTTAAATTGTTAAGGCGGTCTGCCTGACTTAAAATATCAGTGACTCTCACGCCGAAGTTTTCTTCTATGACAACGACCTCGCCCTTTGCCACGATCCGCTGGTTGACCAGGATGTCAACAGGTTCACCAGCCAGCTTGTCAAGCTCAATAATGCTTCCCGCAGAAAGTTCAAGGATTTCTTTGACGCTTCTCTTCGTTCTGCCGAGCTCAACCGTAACGGAAAGCGGAATATCCATCAGCATATCAAGGTTATTCCTTGATCCTTGCGCCGCTTCGTTATGATCAAACGCCTGGAATTCTACCGGAGCGACTTGAACAGGCGCAGCTTTTTTTGCGGTTCCCTGTCTCTTCGGAAGCTCAGGTTTTGCCTGCGGCTCCGGCTGCATGGCAGGTTCCGGCTGCGGCGTTTCGTATGTTTCCTGTGGTTCTGAGACGGTTTCTGCGGCCTCTGACTCATGCTGGTCTGCAGTCATCAGTTCTGCGATTAGATCTTTCGCAAACGTAATCGGATAAAGCTGCATGATGCTCGAATCGATTAATTCACCGACTTTCAGACGGAATGACACTTTTACGAGCAGGTCATCCTCAGGTATTCTGTCGGTCCCTTTTTCTTCCGTCACATCCAGAAGTTCAACCCTTGGCGGAGAAATGTCAATCTTTTTACTGAATACGGTCGACATTGACGTAGCAGCCGAGCCCATCATTTGATTCATTGCTTCCTGCACGGCGCTCAGGTGGATTTCACCGAGTGACGGATCGGCGCCCCGGCCGTCTCCGCCGATCATCAAATCCGCGATGATGGCCGCGTCGCTTTGTTCGACGACGAGCAAATTGCTGCCGTCAAAGCCTTCTGTGTAGTTCACTTCAATGGCAACATACGGATGAGGAAATTCATCACTGATTTTGCTTTTTGAAATGACGGTCACACTCGGCGTCGTAATGTCCACTTTTTGATTTAAAAGAGTGGACAGCGCCGTAGCCGAGCTGCCGAACGAAATATTCCCGATTTCTCCGATCGCATCGCGCTCAAGTTCAGACAAGTTCGCCCCTTGAGGCTGTTCTGTATCCTCTGACTGACTGCTTGTGCCGTTAAGAAGAGCATCGATTTCATCTTGAGATAATCTATTGTTCATCTTGTTCACCTCTTATGTCGTGATCTAAAATTTGCACTGCCTGTCTTCGATTCACCCGGCCGGCCTGCCCTAAAAACTTCGGTTTGTTTCCGACCAATACAGTAAGAGGATCAGTCACTGATTTGTCCAGAGTTATACAGTCCCCGACTTCCAAACTTAAAAATTCTTCTATTGTCAGTTCAGAAGCGCCCAAGAGAGCCACAACGGGAATTTGAGCCGTCATGATGCGCTTTTCAAGCAGCTTCGTTTCTTCGGGCTTCGCTTCATTCCGGTCTGATTGCATCCAATAATGTACGGAAAGCTTAGGGATAATCGGCTCAAGTACGACATGGGGAATACAAAGATTAATGACACCGCTGATTTCACCTATCTGTGTATTGAGAGAAATGACAACGACTGTTTCATTTGGGGAAACCATCTGTACAAACTGAGGATTCACTTCAAATTCAGTCATTTCAGGGTCAATATCAGCAATCGATTGCCAAGCTTCTTTGTAGTTGCCCAGTGCATTTTCAAATAAGTTAGAAATAATATTCGTTTCAATTTCCGTAAGGCTGTCAGCTTTGTTATGAGTGATGCCGATGCCTCCCATGACGCGGTCCAGCATTGCGTATGCGATGGTGGGATTAACCTCCATCATGATTCTGCCTTCCATCGGATGAACATCGAATAAATTTAAAATCGTCATGTTCGGTATGGAACGGATAAATTCTTCATACGGCACCTGGTCAACTGAGCTGACGGATATATGAATATACGTTCTGAGCTTGGCGGAAAAGTGTGTTGTGAGAAGCCTCGCAAAGTTATCATGTATCCGGGTTAAACTGCGTATCTGATCTTTCGAGAATCTGAGAGCCCGTTTAAAATCATATACCTTTACTTTTTTCTCTTTAACTTCCTTTTTCAGCTCTTCCGCATCCGCCTCACCCGTGGAAATGGCGGAAAGCAGTGCGTCTATTTCATTTTGGGAGAGAACTTCTCCTGACATTTTCTTCACCTCCGTATTCTGTCAAATTTGTTTTTATTGCAGATTAAAGGAGGTAATGTACACTTTCTGAACTTTTCCTTCTTGGAGATAGCTGTTTACTTTCTCTTTTAATGATTGTTTAAACGCTTCTCTTCCTTTATCTCCCTCAATCTCTCCGGCGCTTGTGTCAGCTAAAATGGAAATGATGTTGTCTTTCACCTGAAAATCGCGTTTTTCAAGTTCTTCCTTCGCTTTAGCCGAGTCGGTTTCAAGCTTGATGCCGATACGGATGATGCTGTCAGACTTTAAGTTTGTCGTGATATCGTCGACAGACACAGTGGCTGCAACGACTTCGTCAATTGTCGGCTTTTTATCTTTGCCGGAGTGTCCGCTGACGACAAAATATGCTGCCGTTCCGAGGCCGGCGATGACAATTAAAATAATCAGCAAAATGATGACTAATTTTTTCTTCATTCTTCTTCCTCTATTCCCTGATCCAGTGAAAATATTTGTATGCTATGGTAAAACGATATGACTTTTTTGAGAACTGCTTCTTCCGGTTCTTTCACTACGAACTTTTTGCCGTTGGACAGTGTAATCGTCGTGTCGGGGAAGCACTCAATCTGTTCGATAAACAGCGCATTCAGCGTAAAAGGCTGGCCGTTTAAACGGGTGACTTGAATCATGCAATCCGGAGAAGCGGCCTAACCGCCTCTCCTCCCTCCTTACCGTTTCAGATTAACCAGCTCCTGAAGGATTTCATCTGAAGTCGTAATGATTTTTGAGTTTGATTGGAAACCGCGCTGAGCAACGATCATTTCGGTAAATTCATCTGTCAGATCTACGTTTGACATTTCAAGATAGCCTGCCAAAAGCTTACCCGTTCCGTTTTCGCCCGGAGTGGTGACTGCGCTCGCAGCTCCTGAACTTAATGATTCTCTGTAAAGATTGCCTCCGATTTTTTCCAGACCGGCGCTGTTAGGGAACGTGACCAGACCGATTTGTCCGGCATCATGAACCGCATCCCCTGCATCAGTGTATGTAACGGTTCCGTCTGCACCGATGCTGTAATCTTTCGCATCAGTCGGAATATTGATTTTGCCGCCGCCGATTTTTTCAAGGTAGTACCCGTCAGTCGTAACAAGGTTGCCTTGATTGTCCTTTCCGAAATTCCCCGCACGTGTGTAAACGATTCCCGAACCTGTATTAATCTGAAAGTATCCGTCTCCGTCAATGGCTAGGTCGGTTTTATTCTGTGTAGCCTGCGGGGCGCCGGTTGAATGAACGACATCAATGGAAGAAGTCGCGGCACCCAAGCCGATTTGTTTTGAATTGGTCACGTTTGAACCGCCGGCGACTGTCTGGCTGATCATATCTTTAAATGTAACGCGGCTTTTCTTAAATCCCACTGTGTTGACGTTGGCGATGTTATTGCCGATTACATCTAGTTTTGTCTGAAAGTTTTTCATGCCGCTGATACCGGAATATAATGAACGTAACATGTTAAATTCCCCCTGGGTTTCTTTTTATTTAGATGTTTCGCTGACGGCCGTGACATTCCACGGACTGACCTCTTTGCCATTTTCAAGCACGAGCACGTAATTGCCGTTTGAATGCTTGACTGAATTGACTGGGCTTGTCTGATCCTTCCCGTCGCTGTCGCTGAATGTGACATTTTTGCCGATCCAGTTCACATACATCGTAAACGGATCTTGATTTTCTACAAATTTAGTCATCGTCGTATTCATATTCATCATTTGCTCCAATGAAGAAAATGTCGCCATCTGGCTGATGAATTCTTTGTCATCAACCGGATTGAGCGGGTCCTGGTTTTGAACCTGTGTCATTAAGATCTTCAGAAATTCGTCTTTCCCTAAATTCGTACTGCTGTTTACTGCGGAAGTGCTCTTCGCGCTTGAAGTGGTTGAAGCGCCCGCCGCGGCATAATCCGAGTTTACTGATGTCAACTATTCTTCCTCCATTTCATTGAGAGAAAGCTCCTCCAGCATATCTCCGAAATCGCCTGACTGCTGCTGGTTCTTCTGTTCTCTCTGTCCCTGATGCTGCTGTTTATTGTGATCTGCCGTCTGCCCGTAAACAGGCTGCTGATCCCCGCTTTGAAGCGGGACTGTAAAACGGTCGACCTGGACCGACATATTCGGAAGCGACTGTTTCAGCTGAGGAAGATGCTGTTCCAGCAGCTCTTTAGCGGACTGGCTGGATGCGATTATTTTGCTTTGAAACATCCCGTTTTCGTTTGTCACCTTAATTGTGACAAATCCGAGGTTCTCGGGATTAAGACGAATCGTAAAGCTTCCGGTTGCTTTCCCGAAAGGCGTGTATTTCATCTGTTTCCAGCCGCTGATGACCTGATCCGTTAACGGTTTATTTTCTGCCGGCTGCTGTTCAGCTCCTGCGGACGCTTGCTGAATGCCGGCAAGGCTTCTCGTTCCCGAAAACAGTATATGTGCAGACAATTTGCTGTCAGGCGCCTTTGCGTGAGAAACCGTGCCGCCGTTTTGCTGTTCCGTTTTCCCGGCTGACTCTTGGGATGATTCAGATGATTGAGATAACACAAAAGCTTTCAGCTCAGTTTCAGCCATATCCCATTCCTTTGTTCCCTTTTGAGAAAGGCCCGCAAGCTGCTCCGCGACGCTTTGAAAGCTCTTCAGCTCAGCGGCTGTCATGGCGTAAAGTTTAGATGCAGATTCGTTTTTCGGAAAAAATGTCTGCCGCAGGTCTTGAATCACGCGGTCCGGAACGCCTTGTTTTTTCAATGTCTCTAATAAACGGGCGCCTTCCCGGTAAACCGCCTTTGCCTGCGTGCTGTCCGGCAGTTCCTGCTGAGATGTGAAGAGCTGGGATACGGCTTCTTGAATGAAAAGCAAGCCCTTCTCAAGCGCATCCTTGACGGAATCCCCGTCTTTTGCGGAAGAATCCGGCTCATTCGTTTCAGGCTTCGCCCCCTGCTGTTTTCCCGCTAACATGTCTTCAACGGATTCGGCAAGCTGTTTCAATAAAGGAAGAGCTGTTTCAGCCGTCTGCTTTCCTTCAAGAGCTTTTACCGCCTCAAGCAGCTGTTTAAGCTGCAATTCTTTATCTTCCGGGCCGGCTTTCAGCCAATCACCGATTTTCGATAGGGCATCATTCAGCTCTGCGTCACTTGTTTTTGTTTCATCTCCGGGCTGCCGGGGAGAAGTGATTTCCGACAGGAGCCAGTTCTGAAATAGACCTAAGCTGTTTTCATTCATCTTCACATTGCTGTTTTGCGCAGTCTGCGTACGATTACCCGTTAATTCAAGCAGCTTCAACTTACATCACTCCTTATTTCCGTCAGCGGATAGTTTTTCTGTATATTTAGCCGCTTGTTCAGGAGTCATTTTCGTCAAGATTTCAGCAAGCTGCTTTTTACTTAATCCATTTAAAATATCGAGGGCTTCTTTTTCTTTCAGCTTTACGATAATGCTTGCCGCTTTACCGCTGTCCATACTTTTATAGATGTTGATCATTTTATCTTTTCCGGCTGAATCCGAAGCGTCTTTTTTTGTTTCATCCGTCTTCGTTTTCTGCTGCTGTTCAGCTTCCTGTTTCAGCGAACGGATTTTCTGATTCAGATTATCGATTTCGGACTTGCTTGTGTCTAAATCTTTATTCAAAATGTTAATTTCACTTTTTTGTTCCTTTATGGTCTTTTCAAGAGAAGCCGTTCTGTCTTCCTTCTGCTTTTCCGCCGCGCTTTTCATTTCTTTCGTTTCGGGAACCAATTCTTTTAAAACAGGCGTTTTAGCGGCTGTTTCCTGAATCGGCTTCATCACATCAACGCCGGCAGCCCAAAGGATGATGCTTGCGACGATGATCAGAAAAATCAGCGGGATCATGATAAAAAGCAGGATTGAACCGAACTTTCCAGATCTCTTTTCTTTATCGGCCATTTCATTCGCTCCTAATGCCCCTGAATCATAAACTGCTTGATTGAAATGTCGTCCATTTCCCTCATCTCTGCAGCTTTATCTTCAAGTGCGAACATATTAAATTGTTTTTCCCGCATTTTTTCAAATTTCTTTACTTCAATGTTTTTTTCGGTGAGCTGTTCCTGCTTCTCATTCATTTCATTTCGTTTCATAATGACAAGCTTTTGATAATGGTAGATGGTGTTCTCAAGGTTGGAAACGAATTGCTGATAATGTCTCATTTCCTGAACGCTCATCCCGCATTTCAGCTTTGATTCTTTGTCTTTTTCGAGCAATTCTTTTTTGCTCATATTTTCATATAGTTTTTCAGCCACTGTCTCAAATTCAGAAACCGATTGTCTGTATTCAGTCAATGTTTGGTCTTTTTCATTTTCTTTTAATTCCAGCAGCTTTTGAAATCTGAATTGGTACGCCATGATGTTTATTCCTCATTTCCTGTCAGACTCGTCAATGCCGCAATGCTGTCTTCCAATTGAGCAGGTTCTTCCGTTCCTTGTTTTAAAAATTGAATAAGCTGCGGATAAAACTGAATCGCTTCATCAATTTCTCTTGATGACCCTCTTTTGTAAGCTCCGATATTAATGAGATCTTCAGAGTTTTGATAAGTTGACAGAAGATCGCGGAATTTGTTGGCCGCCTCTATGTGCGCTGTGTCTGAAATATTAGACATGACCCTGCTGATGCTTTTCAGGATGTTCACGGCCGGGAACTGCCCTTTGTTGGCAAGCGCCCGATCGAGAACGATATGCCCGTCTAATATTCCGCGCACCGTATCGGCAATCGGTTCGTTCATGTCATCTCCGTCAACGAGAACCGTATAAAAAGCGGTTATCGTTCCTTGTTCATTTGCGCCCGTTCTTTCCAGCAAACGAGGCAAAATAGCGAACACAGAAGGTGTATATCCCTTTGTTGTCGGCGGTTCTCCCGCTGCCAGGCCGATTTCCCGCTGAGCCATCGCGACCCTCGTGACGGAGTCCATCATGAACATCACATTCCGGCCTTTATCGCGGAAATACTCCGCAATGGCGGTGGCCGTATACGCCGCTTTCAATCGCATTAACGCAGGCTGATCAGAGGTCGCGACTACGACTATCGAGCGTTTCAGGCCTTCTTCGCCTAAATCCTTCTCGATGAATTCACGCACCTCGCGCCCCCGTTCACCGACAAGTGCGATAATGTTTAAATCAGCTTCAGTCTGCTTCGCAATCATTCCCATCAAGGTGCTTTTCCCGACTCCGCTTCCGGCAAAAATCCCGATTCTCTGCCCTTTTCCTACCGTCAGCAGACTGTCAATCGATCTGACGCCGACACCCATCTTTTCCCGTATCGGCGGGCGTTTCATCGGGTTTGGCGGCTGCTGTTCTGTCGAAACGGGGGACAAACCTTTCGGAAGCGCCCGGCCGTCAAGAGGTTCGCCGAACGCGTCGACAACTTGTCCGATTAACCCCGCCCCTACTTTGATACGGAGCGACTCGCCAGTGGCCTCCACAATGCTGCCCGGCGCGATGCTGGCCGCTTCCAGATAAGGCATTAGCAGAATGTTTTCATCCTGGAAGCCTACAACCTCAGCTTTAATCGCTTTTTTTGCATGGCCTTTCGGATAAATGAGACAAACATCTCCGATTGAGCTTTCGGGCCCTTTTGATTCAATCATCAGCCCGATGACCCGTTTAACCTTGCCGTAGCGTTTGTACGGATCCGCTGTTTCAATTGAGTCTATTAAATACTGTGTCTTCATTGCTCCGCTCCCGCCTCAAGCGCCGTTAAAAGTTTTTGCTTTAATTGCATCAGCTGGGTGTCTATGCCTGCATCAACACGTCCGAACGGAGTTTCTATCGAGCACGTTCCCTTCGCGGCTTTTTCATCGGCATATAAGCTTAATCTGCATTCTTTGTATAACAGCTGCTGAATTTCGTCCATATGCTGATGAACCGTCTCATAATATTCAGGGTCCACATAGATGGAGATGTCATCATAATCTTTTACTTCGGCTACTACCTGTTTGACCAGTAGAAGGAAAGCCTCTTTATCGTCACTTTTTTGCCGCCAGACTTTTTTAGCGAGCGCAACGGAAAGCTCAATAATTTCTTCTTC
The DNA here is from genome assembly GCF_053663395.1 of Bacillus sp. JK74. Taxonomy (NCBI): domain Bacteria; kingdom Bacillati; phylum Bacillota; class Bacilli; order Caryophanales; family Bacillaceae; genus Bacillus; species Bacillus sp. JK74. Next base: position 332,905 of record NZ_JBSJQB010000002.1, read on the forward strand.
AGCGCTTTCCAGTTTTTCCTCGACTGACTGTCTCGCCATTTCCATAACGGCATTGGCCCGGCTGATGAGATTGGCATATTCAGCTTGAGCATCGGCTTTTCCCAATGCCATGCCTTCTTTATATCCTTCTGCCTTCGCTTCTTCCATCAATCTTTGTTTTTCTTCCGCCCAGCGGTTTTTCTCTTCTTCAATCTGCCGAAGAGTGTGATCCAATTGATTTTTCGCTTCTTCAGACACCCTGTCGGCTTCGGCCTTGGCAAAGGCCATGAGAGCCTCCGGATTTTCAGGTTCCTCCCGGTCTGGCTGGGAATGTGTTTTCCTGACTTCCTGCAAGGATAGCTTGCGCCGTTTTTGTTCAGGAGAAAATGATGATTGCTGTTTAATGATATTAGACAATAATATCGTCTCCTCCGCCTCGCGCGATTACAATTTCTCCGGCTTCTTCCAGCTTGCGGACGACGCCCACGATTCTTGATTGCGCCTCTTCCACATCACGCAAACGCACAGGCCCCATAATTTCCATTTCCTCTTTAAACGTTTCAACCATACGCTGTGACATATTGCTGAAGACGATCTCTTTGACTTCCTCGCTCGCAACCTTCAATGAAAGCAGGAGGTCGTCGTTTTCAACGTCTCTGATCACGCGCTGAATCGCACGGTTATCAAGGGTGACAATATCTTCAAAGACAAACATCCGTTTTTTGATTTCATCCGCCAATTCAGGATCTTGGATTTCTAATGAATCAAGGATCGTTTTTTCCGTTCCTCTGTCTACGCCGTTTAACACTTCAACAACGGCTTCTATGCCGCCGGTCTGCGTATAATCCTGCGTAAAGGAGGAGGACAGCTTTTGTTCAAGGACCCGCTCCACTTCATTTATGATTTCGGGAGACGTTCTGTCCATAACCGCAATCCTTCTTGCCACTTCAGCCTGAACGTCCGGGTTCAGCTCAGACAAAATCTGTCCGGCCTGAACCGGGTCAAGGTAGGATAAAATCAGCGCCATCGTTTGCGGATGTTCCTGCTGAATGAAATTTAAAATCTGTTCGGGCTCCGCTTTTCTCGCAAAATCAAACGGCTTTACCTGCAAAGAAGAGGTGAGCCTGTTTAAAATGCTTACCGCTTTGTCTTCTCCGAGCGCTTTTTCAAGCACTTGGCGGGCGTAATTTAAACCGCCTTGTGAAATATAGTCCTGAGCGATTGCGATATTATGAAATTCTTCAATGATTTCATCTTTTCTTTGATGATCGACGCTTCTGACTCCCGAAATCTCGAGAGTCAATCTTTCAATTTCTTCTTCAGACAAATGCTTGTACACAGAAGCTGATACATCAAGGCCTAAGGAAATCATGAGGATGGCTGCTTTTTGTTTTCCTGTAAGCTTGTTCTGATCACGTTTCGCCATTTTCCATTCCCCCTAATCCTCGTCCAGCCAGCTTCGAAGCAATTTAGCAAAGTCTTCCGGTTTTTCTTTAGCCATTTTTTCAAGCTGTTTTCGTCTGACTGTTTCTTCCGTTTCAATTTTCTCTTCGTTGATATCAGGCAATCGAACCGGCTCCGGCGGTGTTTCATATTCATATTCTTCGTATTCATCCTCTTGTGAGCGTTTCTTTCTGATGAGGAGAATAATAAGCAGAATAATGGCCGCAAGCAGTACGCCGCCTGTAATGTATACCCAGATCGGAAGACCTGAAGATTGTGCCGAATCTGTGTTCAGGCTTGTTTTTCCGTCAAACGGCTGAACGGATACAACGATTTTATTGTTGATATCATTGTCTGTCAGGTTTTGATTTTGCGTTTCGTTTTTATCAAGAGACGTTCTGACGACCGTTCCTAAAATCTTCTGTATATCAGCCTGTCTCTGTGCTGATAAGGAAGCGGCATTTTTCGGATTAGGCGGCTCCACCATGACTTGAATGCCTAAATCACGCACTTTATACGGGCTTTCCGCGATTTCTTTATGAATACGGTTGACTTCATAGTTGATTTTATTGCTGCTTTTTTCGTAGTCCCCGCTGTTTGAACCGCCGTTTGTCTCAGCATAGTTCGCGGTGTCATTGCTTCCCGTTCCGGCCGTGCCGCCGTTGGCTGCGCCGTCGCCTTTATACGTTTCCGCAACTTTTTCGGCGCTTACCGCTATGCCTTCCATGTTATCTTTATCGACAGGTTCGACAGTGTCTTCAGTGCGTTTTTCCTTCGTGAAGTCAATATCCGCCGTTACGGAAACAACGACCTTATCCTGCCCCATCATTGTGCCGAGCAGTGACTGAACATGTTTTTGAATGTCCTTTTCGACCTGCGACTTAATACCTTGCTGAGATGCATAACTGTCAGAAACGGACCCTGCACCGCTGTCACTTTTGTCATAATATGTAGAATTTTGATCCATTATGACGATATTATCTTCTTTTAAGTTCGGAACACTTTTAGAAACGAGATGGTACAGCCCGTTGATCTGGTTTTGATCAAGCGAGTAGCCCGGTTTCATCTGCAAAACGATAGATGCGGACGCTGCCGGCTGATCTTCACCGACGAACACGGCTTCTTTCGGCATATTGATCATGACCTTCGAGCTTTTAATACCGTCCATTTCATTTATCAGGTTTGACAATTCGGTCTGAGTCGCCTCAACCTTTAAAACGTCAAACTCATTATCTGTCAGGCCGAAGCCCGCATTTTGTCCGAAAAACGAATAATCAATTGATCCCGTTTTCGGCAGGCCTTCCGCGGCAAGCTGGACTTTAAGCGAATCCACTTGGCTCTCAGGAACCTTAATGACCGTGCCGCCGTCAGCAAGTTCAGAAGACACCTTTTTCGTATCGAGCTCTTCTTTAATCTTCCCCGCTTCTTCCGCGGACAAATCTTTATAAAGAGGCACCATCTTTTCAGACGAAGTAAAAATAATAACGACGATGAGTAAAATAATGAATGCGGCCAAGCCGCTTACCATGAGTATCTTCTGTGTTTTTGATCTGTTGTTCCAAAACGCTGCCGTTTTGGTTTTCATTTGCATTAGAGTACGATTCATGTTAACCCCCGGTCATTCCAGTCATTCTCTTCAATCTGACCACTACATCTGCATTCTCATGATTTCCTGATAGGCTTCTACGGCTTTATTGCGGAATTCGGTAGCGGCCGTCAGAGAGATATTTGCTTTTTGGGCAGCGATCATGACCTCGTCAAGGTTTACATCCTTTCCTGCAGCCAGTTCGTTCGTTATTTGGTCAGATTTTACTTGTGACTCATTTAACGAATCAATAGAGTTTTTTAAAAGCTCCGAAAAGCTTGTTTGGTTTGAAGAATCAGTTTTTTGAGTTTGGTTTAATTGATTCGTTACGTTTTGAGTGTTTTGGGTTTGTTGAAGCTGAAAAGGAGTAATAGCGTTAACCACTTACATCACCTTACTTTCCGATTTCTAAAGCCTTCAAAAGCATGCCTTTGGAGGCGTTTAATGCAGTTACGTTTGCTTCATATGATCTCGTGCTGCTGACAAGATCCACCATTTCTTTTAATGGGTCTACATTTGGTTTTTGCACATATCCGTCTTTATTCGCATCAGGATTCTCCGGATCATAAACGAGATTAAAAGCGGACGGGTCTTCCGTAACGCCAGATACCTTTACGCCATTTCCAGCGCTTCCTGTTCCGTTCATCTTGGAATGTAAAAGGGACGAAAATGATTCGCCTCCCGATTGGAGAGATACCAGCTTTCTTCTGTAAGGCACCCATTCGCCATTTACCTGCTTCGCTCTCGTTGTATCCATATTGGCCAGGTTGGACGATACGACGTCCATCCGGACACGCTGTGCAGTTAAAGCGGAGCCCGAAATATTTAAGCTTTGAAAGCCACTCATTATTTTCCTCCTGTCAAGACGGTTTTCAGAGAATTGAATTTGCCGCTCATTCTTTCAACCAAAGCCTGATAATTAATTTGGTTTTCGGCTAAATCTGTCATTTCTTTGTCGATATCGACATTGTTTCCGTTTTGCTGGTACGATGTATCACTGCTGGACACGATAGAATAATCGTCCCCTGAACCCGTAAAGTCAACGTGCCGATAGTCGGTTTTTACCGCCTCAAGATTGGATGTTTCCTGATCTAACAAATTTCGGAAAGAGACTTTTTTTGCCTTATAGTTCGGTGTATCTATATTGGCGATGTTATTAGTTAAGACTTTTTGCTTAATGTCCGCTCTCCCCAAGGCATTCTCAAGATTTTGTATAGTTCCAGAAAATAAGTCCAAATCCACTTACCTCCATTTCAGATATTTTTCTCCTAAAAATCCTTGTCGAGAATTGTAAAACCATATGCTTATTGTAAGAAATAACAGGCTTAAAGTCTATGAAGTTAGGCTAAAAAAAAGTGCTCAATTATATCTATTTTGCATGTAGGTATTAAGTCCTAGAGTATTTGGACTACAAGCATTTGTTTAATATAAGACTGAAAATAGCAGAATTTCTGTATCTTCCTCCTTTTTTCACACAGCAAGATGGATTATCTCAGATCAGCTTCCAATAAGCAACTTTAAACTGCAACTTTTCACCTATTGTCCATAAAAAAAGCAGGACCCCCATTTTCAGGGATCCTGCTTTTGTCTTAATGAGATTTAAGGTTTTCCAATTCAATAAGGAATTTGTTGTTCAGAACTTTAATGTACGTCCCCTTCATTCCCAGTGATCTGGATTCAATGACGCCTGCGCTTTCCAGCTTTCTCAGCGCGTTAACGATTACTGAACGCGTAATGCCGACACGGTCCGCAATCTTACTTGCCACAAGCAAGCCTTCGTTTCCGTCAAGCTCTTCAAAGATATGCTCAATCGCTTCAAGTTCACTGTAAGACAGAGAACTGATCGCCATTTGAACAACCGCTTTGCTTCGCGCCTCTTCTTCGATTTCTTCCGCTTTTTCTCTTAAAATCTCCATTCCTACAACAGTTGCCCCGTATTCAGCAAGAATGAGATCATCATCTTCAAATTGATCCTGCAGACGGGACAGAATCAGCGTGCCCAGTCTCTCTCCTCCGCCGATGATCGGCACGATCGTTGTTAAGCCCGCTTGGAACAGGTCTCTGTTTTCCACAGGAAACGCCGTGTATTCGCTGTTGATATCAAGGTTTGAAGACGTCTCCGGAACATTGAACAGATTTCTCGTGTACTCTTCCGGGAACTGGCGGTCTTCAAGCATTTTTTTCATGCGGTCATTTTCAATCTGCTGATTAATAGAGTAGCCCAAAAGCTTTCCTCTGCGGCTGACGACGAAAATATTAGAATCAATGACGTCACGAAGCGTTTCAGCCATTTCTTTAAAGTTTACGGGTTTGCCTGCCGCAGCCTGCAGCATGCTGTTAATAATTCGTGTTTTTTGTAGTAAAGCCATGATAAATAATCCTCCTAGAATTCCTCTTATTAAATTTTCACAATATAAATTGACTTAGATCTTTGTTGTTTGCAATCGTTCCGAGCTTTTCTTCAACGTATTGCGGCGTGATGGCGACTTTTTCCATCGTCACGTCCGGCGCTTCAAACGACAGGTCTTCCAAGAGACGTTCCAATATCGTGTGAAGCCTTCTCGCTCCGATGTTGTCCGTGTCCTGATTCACATGATAAGCCACTTCGGCGATCTTACGAATAGCTTCGTCAGAAAATTCAAGAGATATACCTTCTGTCTGCAATAAAGCCTGATATTGTTTTAACAGCGCGTTATCGGGTTCGACGAGAATCTTCACAAAATCATCCACCGTCAGCTTGCTCAATTCTACACGAATCGGAAAGCGGCCCTGCAGCTCCGGTATCAGATCAGACGGTTTGGCCATATGGAATGCCCCGGCTGCGATAAACAGCACGTGATCTGTTTTGACGGAGCCGTATTTCGTGACGACGGTAGATCCTTCGACAATCGGAAGGATATCTCTTTGAACGCCTTCTCTCGATACATCTGCTGAGGAAGAAGCCCCTCCGTTTTTTGCGATTTTATCTATTTCGTCAATAAAGATAATGCCGCCCTCTTCAGCTCTTAACACGGCCTCTTGGCCGACTTCATCCATATCGATTAATTTGCCTGCCTCTTCATTGGTCAGAACCTTCCTTGCTTCTCTGACCGTCATTTTGCGGCGTTTTTTCTTTTTCGGCATCAGATTGCTCAGCGCATCCTGCATATTCATGCCCATCTGCTCCATCCCGGAGCCTTGCAGCATGTCAAACATCGACGGCTGCTGCTCTTCCACCTCTACGGAGACGTAATGGTCTTCGAGCTCTCCCAATGCGAGCTGATGCGCCATGCGTTTTCTTTTTTCTTCAAGGCTTGCTTCTTCCTGCTGGTCGGCTTCATCATCATTTGCCGTCTGGCTTCCTCCGAAAAGCATTTCAAACGGATTTTTCACACCCGCTTGTTTTTTCTTTCCCGGAACGAGAAGCCGAACTATACGTTTGTTTGCATTTTCTTCAGCCTGTTCTTTCACTTCGCTGATTTTTTCTTCTTTAATGAGCCGCACGGATGTCTCAACAAGGTCTCTGACCATTGATTCGACATCTCTGCCTACATAGCCGACTTCTGTAAATTTTGTCGCTTCAATTTTTATAAATGGCGCACCGGTAAGCTTGGCGATCCGTCTGGCGATCTCTGTTTTCCCCACCCCGGTCGGGCCCATCATCAGGATGTTTTTGGGAACGATCTCGTCTCTCAGTTTTTCATCAAGAAGACTTCTGCGATAGCGGTTTCTTAATGCCACGGCGACAGCTTTTTTCGCATCCTGCTGTCCTACAATGTATTGATCCAACCGATCTACGATTTGTCTCGGTGTTAACGGTTTGTTTTCCATGCGCCTCAAGTCCTTTCTATTCAAGTTCTTCCAAAATGATCTGATCGTTTGTGTACACACAAATCTCGCCTGCGATTTTCAAAGCGGCTTTTGCAATATCTTTGGCGGACAGATTCTCTCCGGCATAGGTTTTCAGCGCTCTTCCTGCTGACAGGGCGTAGTTTCCGCCGGAGCCGATTGCCAAAATGCCGTCATCCGGCTCAATCACTTCACCTGTTCCCGATACGAGAAGCAAGGTATCCTGGTTCATGACAATCAGCATGGCTTCCAGCTTGCGCAGCACTTTATCGCTGCGCCATTCTTTCGCAAGCTCAACCGACGCACGTTTTAAATTGCCGTTGTATTCTTCAAGCTTCGCCTCAAACATTTCAAAAAGTGTGAAAGCGTCTGCAACAGATCCCGCAAATCCGGCCAGAACCTTTCCGTTAAACAGCTTTCTCACTTTTCTCGCAGTATGTTTCATGACTACAGCCTGACCGAATGTGACCTGGCCGTCTCCTGACATAGCGCTTTTCCCGTTATGCTGGACGGCAAAAATCGTTGTCGCATGAAAAGATGACATGAGAAGGGCCTCCTTTTAATTTTCTTTAAAAGCTCTCGGGTGGTGGGACATATATGTGTTTCTCAGCATTTCCTTCGATACATGCGTGTATATCTGCGTAGAAGACAGATTGGAATGGCCCAAAAGCTCCTGGACGCTTCTTAAATCAGCCCCTTCATTCAGCAGATGAGTCGCAAACGTGTGCCGAAGCATATGCGGGTGTATATGTAAAGTGCCGGATGCTTTTTTTACAAGCCCGCTTAAAATATACCGGATTCCTCTGGCGGTCAGCGGGCCGCCTCTTTGATTGACAAACAGCACATCATGAGGCTCTTTTGCTTTTTCAAGCAGGCACTGCCTTCCGCTGTTGATATACAGCTCCAGCGCATCACGGGCATATGAGCCGAACGGGATATAGCGCTGCTTCTTGCCTTTCCCGTGAACGAGCACCGTATCCATGAACAGGTCAAGATCGCCGACAGTGAGCGTACAGCACTCACTGACCCTCATTCCGGTCGCATAAAGAAGCTCAAGCAGGGCCTGATCGCGCATCCCTGACGGCTGACTTCTGTCTGAGACAGCGAATAGTTCCTCAAGTTCTTTTTCATAAAGAAACTTCGGAATCCGTTTCTCTTGTTTCGGCAGATGAACAAGCTGAAACGGATTCTCTTCAACAAGCTTTTCCCTCATTAAAAATTTATAGAAGCTTCTCAAAGCTGAAATTTTCTTGCTGATTGTTTTTCTTGACAGGCCTTTTTCATAAGCCTCTGTCAAAAATATTCTCACATCATGATATGCAGCTTCTTTCATTCCATTTATATTTTGAGCATGCAGAAACATCCCAAATTCTTCAATCGAATTAACATAATTCACAATAGTATATTGTGAATAATTTTTTTCAATTTGTAAATATTCAACGAATAACTTTAAAAAAAAGTTAACATTCTCAGTCATTATGAAGACCTCCCTCTCCGAAGGGCTTTTAAATGGTATCATATAATGCATCGAAGTTGCAATGAAAAGCTATATCGTTTTCGAAATAGTTTGAATAGTCTCAATTGCGCGTTTAGCGTATTCTTCATTTCGTTCTTTTTTGTTTTTAATTTTTACAGGCAATTCTTTTAAGAGGCCGAAGTTTGCATTCATCGGCTGGAAGTTCTTCTGATTTGTCGTCGTAATGTAGTGAGCCATGCTTCCGATCGCCGTCTCCTGCGGGAATGTCACAAGATCCTGACCGAGCACAAGTTTGGCGGCATTGATTCCCGCTACAAGACCTGAAGCGGCAGATTCAACATAACCCTCTACACCGGTCATTTGGCCCGCGAAAAACAGATCGTTCCGCTGTTTAAATTGATATGTCGGGTTCAAAAGGCTCGGCGAGTTGATAAATGTGTTTCTGTGCATGACGCCGTATCTGACGATATCAACATTTTCAAGGCCGGGGATCAGTTTAAGCACTTCTTTTTGGTCTCCCCATTTTAAATGTGTCTGAAAACCTACAATATTATAAAGCGTTCCCGCCGCGTCATCCTGTCTGAGCTGAACGACTGCATAAGGGCGCTTGCCTGTTTTCGGATCTTCCAGTCCGACCGGTTTCATCGGTCCGAACAGCATCGTTTTCTTGCCTCTTTTCGCCATGACTTCAATCGGCATACAGCCTTCAAAGAAGATTTCTTTCTCGAATTCTTTTAAAGGAACCGTCTCAGCCGTCGTCAATGCTTCATAGAAACGGTCAAACTCTTCCTCTGTCATCGGGCAGTTTAAGTATGCCGCTTCTCCCTTGTCATAACGGGATTTTAAGTACACTTTCTCCATATCAAGGCTGTCTTTTTCGACAATCGGCGCCGCCGCGTCATAAAAATACAGATACTCTTCTCCCGTGAGCTCTTTCAGCTGCTGTGAAAGCGATTCTGACGTAAGCGGTCCGGTCGCGATAACCGTCGGGCCTTCCGGAATCTCTGTTACTTCCTCAGTAAGAACCGTTACGTTCGGATGGTTTTTCACGAGATCCGTCACGCTTTGCGCAAATTCATGGCGGTCAACTGCAAGCGCTCCCCCTGCCGGAACCGAGCATTTATCAGCAGATTGAATGATTGCTGAGTCAAGCGCCCGCATTTCTTCTTTTAATACGCCTACCGCATTGGCGAGTGTATTTGAACGGAGGGAGTTGCTGCATACCAGTTCAGCGAATTTATCAGTATGATGGGCTGCCGTCTGCCTGACGGGCCGCATTTCGTATAGTTTTACTTGAATTCCTCGTTTTGCAAGCTGCCATGCCGCTTCACTTCCGGCAAGGCCTGCTCCGATTACATTAACTGTTTGCTGGTTCATTTCTTTTCATCTCCTGTTGTTTGTCCCTTCCACACAAAGAAGGTGAGCAAGGCTCTGCTCACCGCTACTTCTGTGGTTCTTCCTTATAATCGCATTCGACGCATTGGACTTGTATGCCTTTTTTAAGCTTTTTCTCTACGAGCATATTTTCACATTTCGGGCATTTTCGTTCAATCGGTTTGTCCCAAGATACGAAGTCGCATTCAGGATAACGGTCACAGCCGTAAAAGACGCGTTTCTTTTTTGATTTTCGTTCGACAATGTTTCCTTCATGGCACTTCGGACATTTTACGCCGATTTGTTTGACAATCGGTTTTGTATTCCGGCAGTCAGGGAAGTTGGAACACGCCATAAATTTACCGTATCGGCCCATTTTATAAACCATCCGGGAGCCGCATAATTCACAATCTTCATCTGCGTATTCAGGTTCAATTTCCACTTCTTTCATTTCAGCTTCCGCTTTTTTCACTCGTTTTTCGAAATCGGTATAGAAGCTGTCAATGATTTGAACCCATTCTGTCTGGCCATCTTCAACATGGTCAAGGTCTCTTTCCATTTTAGCCGTGAATTCAACGTTGATGATTTCCGGGAAAAACTCCATGATAAGATCCAGCACGATCTGCCCAAGCTCAGTCGGCACAAACCGTTTATTGTCTAATCCCACGTAACCGCGGCGCTGGATGGTGTCAAGAGTCGGCGCATATGTCGAAGGACGGCCGATCCCCAGTTCTTCAAGCGTTTTAACCAGGCGCGCCTCTGTATAACGCGGAGGCGGCTGAGTAAAGTGCTGCTCAGGCTCAATATCTTTTGATAAAACCGTGTCTCCCTCTTTAAGGTCCGGAAGCATGCGGTCTTTTTCTTCCAGCTGATCGTCTTTACCCTCTACATAGACTTTCATGAAGCCGGCGAATTTGACTTTACTTCCGTTTGCCCGGAATGTCAATCCGTTGTTGCTGAGATCGACACTCATCGTATCAAGTACGGCAGGCGCCATCTGGCTTGCAACAAAGCGCTCCCAAATCAGCTTGTATAGTCTGAGCTGGTCTCTTCCAAGCACCGCTTTTAAGTCGGCAGGTTTTCTGAGTACTGAAGTCGGGCGGATCGCTTCGTGGGCATCTTGAGCGTTTTCATTTTTCTTTGCCGGTTTCCGTTTTCCCGCTAAGTACTCTTTTCCGTACGCCTGATCAATAAAAGCTGATGCCTCTTCAACGGCTGTATTGGAAATCCGCGTTGAGTCCGTTCTCATATACGTGATGAGTCCGACTGTCCCTTCTTTGCCGAGATCAATTCCTTCATATAATTGCTGAGCGATCATCATCGTTTTCTTCGCTCTGAAATTCAGCTTCCTGGCAGCCTCCTGCTGCAGAGTGGACGTTGTAAACGGCAGAGCTGGATTTCGTTTGCGCTCTTTTTTCGTCACCTTGTCAACTGTATACTTATTGCCTTTCAGCTGAGCAAGGACGGCTTTTACGTCTTCTTCGCTTTTTAAAGGAAGCTTTTTGCCGTTTTTCCCGAAAAATCCGGCTTCAAACGTCTCTTTTCCCTTTAAAAATGAGCCGGTAATCGTCCAGTACTCTTCAGGTTTAAAGTCATTGATTTCCTTTTCCCGGTCGATGATCAGACGGAGCGCAACGGATTGCACACGGCCCGCACTGAGGCCTTTTTTTACTTTTTTCCAAAGAATCGGGCTGATTTTGTATCCGACGAGTCTGTCTAGTATGCGGCGCGCCTGCTGCGCATCGACAAGATCCATATTAATCATGCGCGGATGTTTAAATGATTCTTTAATGGCGTCTTTCGTTATTTCATTAAAGACGACCCGGCAGTCCGAGCTGAGATCCAGATCAAGGCTGTGTGCGAGATGCCATGCAATCGCTTCCCCTTCTCTGTCGGGGTCGGCCGCGAGATAGACTTTTTTTGCTTTCTTTGCCGCTGTTTTTAATTCTTTTAAAACAGGGCCTTTTCCGCGGATCGTAATATATTTCGGTTCAAAGTTCTGTTCGATGTCAACTCCCATTTGACTTTTCGGAAGATCCCGGACATGTCCCATTGAAGCTTTGACTTTATATTTCTTCCCTAAATAACGTTCAATCGTTTTCGCCTTTGCCGGCGATTCCACGATGACTAGATAATCAGACATTTTCATCCCCCTCAAGAGGTGTTCTCTCTCTTTTCAAGTATCAATTCATTTTAGAGCTGCCTTTTTATGGCTTTCAACATTTCATTCTTTATGATGAACGTCATTTTATACATGAAAATAATATGCAACTTTAAATCCTCACTATTATTAAATATTACAATACCGTTTGTCAAACGATATTTCAAAAGGGTTCCGTATACTGAACGCATCGGGCGGTCAGCTCTCCGTCAATATCCTCTGCGCATAATACAGCTTTCGCCCCTTCTTGAATGAGTTTTATAGGTCCTCCGGAATATGGATTAAATATGGAACCTGGAACGGCAAATACCTCTCTGCCTTGATCGAGGGCCTGGTAAGCTGTGATTAATGAACCGCTTTTTTCTTTTCCCTGTACGACCACAATTCCTTCACTTAGTCCGCTGATTATGCGGTTTCTCATCGGAAAATGCCATTTTTTCGGCTTTGTTTCAGGAGGATGTTCTGAGAGTAGGAGATGGTGTTCAGCCATGTATTCTGCTAACAGGAGATTTTCCCGGGGATAGATGTGATGGAATCCGCCGGCTATCACGCCGATCGTAAGCCCTTTTGCCCTGATGCTCGCCTTATGAGACAATCCGTCTATACCGGATGCAAGCCCGCTTACAATGACCCAGCCTTTTTTTGAGAGTTCGGCGGAAAGATGCCCAGCCGCTTTTATTCCGTCTTCCGTCGGTTTCCGCGTTCCTACAATCCCGATTTTTCTGCCTTTTTCAAGAAGCGGCGTGTTCCCTTTTGCATACAAGACAGCCGGCGGATCATAAATCGCTTTAAGCCATGTTGGATAGCGGGTTGATGAAATCGGAATGACAGTAATGCCTTCGCGGCGGTAATCGGACAGAACTTCATCAAGTTCCGGATCCTTGCGTTCTATTTCCCGAAAAATTGCTTCGGGCACTGTTTTCCCTTCTGATAAAGCAGTTAATGGATGCGGATCCGGTAAAAAAGACAGAGAGTGATCAGCTTTCCACCATTTTAATAGAAGAGACGGGGAAATAATTTGATTAATACTGCAGACCATTAAACAGCGCGATGCTTGATCCAAATCTGGCAACCTCCTCTTTTTTCAGCAAAAACAGGAACAGCCGTTACGGCTGCCCCTGCTTCGATCAGTGCGTTTTGCACGTTTCAAATAAGCCTTTTTCTTTTAACACCTTAATCAGCGTTTCACCCATTACAGAAGGGGTTTCCGCGACTTCAATTCCGCAGGCGTTCATCGTTTTGACTTTTTCTTCTGCCGTGCCTTTTCCTCCGGAGATGATGGCGCCCGCATGGCCCATGCGTTTTCCCGGAGGCGCGGTTTTACCGCCGATAAAGCCGACAACAGGCTTCGTCATGTTCGCTTTCACCCACTCAGCCGCTTCTTCTTCAGCTGTGCCGCCGATTTCTCCGATCATGATGACGGCATGTGTTTCAGGATCTTCATTGAACGCTTTTAACACGTCAATAAAGTTCGTGCCGTTGACCGGATCGCCGCCGATCCCTACAGCGGTAGATTGGCCTACGCCGGCTTCTGAAAGCTGATGGACGGCCTCGTATGTCAATGTTCCTGAACGGGATACAACGCCTACATGACCCTTTTTATGAATGTATCCCGGCATAATGCCGATCTTGCATTCTTCAGGTGTAATAACACCCGGGCAGTTCGGCCCTATTAATCTCGTTTTCTTGCCTTCCATAAAGCGCTTCACTTTCACCATGTCCAAAACCGGAATGTGCTCAGTGATACAAATGACAAGATCTATTTCTGCGTCAACCGCTTCCATAATTGCGTCCGCCGCAAACGGAGCCGGCACGTAAATGACTGACGCATCAGCGCCCGTTGTATGAACCGCTTCTGCGACCGTATTGAATACCGGTACGCCTTCCGCTTCCGTTCCGCCTTTTCCAGGTGTTACACCGCCAACGATATTCGTGCCGTATTCCAGCATCTGCTTTGTATGAAATAAAGCGGTAGAACCTGTAATCCCCTGTACAATAACTCTTGTATCTTTATTGATAAAAACACTCATTATCTGGTCCCCTGCCTTTCATTCTTTCCTAAACTAAGGATACGATTTTCTGTGCGCCGTCTGCCATTGATTCCGCAGATGTGATGTTTAAGCCTGATTCATTCAGGATTTTCTTTCCTAAATCTACGTTTGTCCCTTCAAGGCGCACGACCAGCGGCAATGTCAATCCGACTTGTCTCGTCGCTTCAACAACGCCCTCGGCGATGACATCACACTTCATGATGCCTCCGAAAATATTAACGAAAATTCCTTTTACGTTTTGATCGGAAAGAATGATTTTAAAAGCTTCCGTCACTTTTTCTGCGGTTGCGCCGCCCCCGACATCAAGGAAGTTTGCAGGTTCTCCGCCGTAGTGTTTAATGATATCCATTGTAGACATTGCAAGACCCGCGCCGTTTACCATACAGCCGATATTTCCATCAAGGGAAATGTAGCTTAAATCGTATTTTGACGCTTCGATTTCTTTCGGATCTTCTTCATCTAAATCTCTGTATTCCATAATGTCTTTTTGTCTGTATAACGCATTGCTGTCGAAGTTCAGCTTAGCATCCAGCGCCATGACGTTTCCGTCCCCCGTAACGACGAGAGGGTTGATCTCGGCGATGGAGCAGTCCTTCTCAACAAATGCTTTATATAAACCGAGCATAAATTTAGCGGCTTTGCCGACAAGCTCTTTCGGGATGTTAATTGCGAATGCAATTTCCCTTGCCTGATAGCCCTGAAGGCCGACAGCCGGATCAATTACCGCTTTTTTAATTTTTTCAGGTGTTTTTTCCGCTACTTCTTCAATCTCCGTTCCGCCTTCTTCAGACGCCATTAAAACGATTCTTGAAGTAGCGCGGTCAAGTACAAGCCCGACATAGTATTCCTTTTTAATATCGCAGCCTTCTTCAATAAGTAAGCGTTTTATTACTTGTCCGTCCGGACCCGTTTGATGTGTGACGAGCGTCTTGCCTAACAGTTCTTCGGCATACTCTTTCACTTCATCTTTTGTTTTTGCAATCTTTACCCCACCAGCTTTGCCGCGGCCGCCAGCATGGATTTGCGCCTTTACGACATAAACCGAGCTTGACAGGCTCTCTGCTTTTTCAACTGCTTCCTCTGCTGTAAAAGCCACTTTACCTTCAGGAACAGACACCCCGTATTTTCTGAGGACTTCTTTTCCCTGGTACTCATGGATATTCATTTCCCATCCTCCTAACTTATGTAGCAAAACTAAAAATAGACTGCGCTTTCATTCTATATAATACTGGAAGAATTGTCTAGGGTTCAAAACAAAATCTTTATATCCTTCCAAACATTCTAACTTTTATTTTATTGAAAATATAAATTTAAATGGAGTCCGGGAAATGAATGGTCCTTATTTTTCGTTTTTCAGGGTTTCGTCCAGTCTGTAAACAAATGAAAAAATTTCGGCAACGGTTTCATAGAGCGCCTCCGGTATCTGATCGTCAACCGTCAAATGGCGCATTAATTCGACAAGGGTTCTGTCTTCCTGAATGGGGACCCCAGCCTTCTCAGCTTCTTTTATAATATTTTCCGCCACATGCCCCCTGCCTGTTGCGACAACCTTCGGGGCTTGGTCTTTCTGCCGGTCGTAATGCAGGGCGACAGCTCTTCTTAACGGCGTTTGCTCTTTCATATTTTCACATCCACTTTTCTTCCGCCGTCTTTTTCTATAAACTCTTCCACAAGAGCGCTCTGGTCTTTCGGGCGCCGTTTTTTAGACGTGACGCCTGACAGGCTGAAGCCCGTTTCTTTTACGGCTTCTTTTAAAGCCGGTACGAGAGGGTCGATGGCCGCCTGAAGCTCAAAATCAGTCTCAACCGTAATGGTCATTACATTTTGCTGAATCATGCAATCCACAACGGTTTCTTGCAGTGTTTCAAGATGCAGCAAAAACAGGAGCCTGCAATGTGACGGATCGAGTTTTCCGTCCGGCTTCTTCCGTCCTTTAAAGAGAACTGTGATATCATTCTCATACGCGGACGCTCCCAGCGGAAATGACAGCACCATCTGCGTAAAAGAAGGGTTATGCTGCTCAATAAACAGCTGGCCGTTTAATTTATGAATAAGCGGTTCCGCCTCTTGTTTAACGGATTGGGGCGCTTCTTGAAGCGTCCGGACGGCTTGGAGGGCCGTTTTCAGCGCTTGTTTCTCCGGCTGCAGAGATACGCCTTTTTCAAGCGCTGTAATGAATGATAATTCATCACGCGTGCCCAATCCTTTTTTGATTTTTTGCAAAAGGCTTAATACATCATGTTTTTCCGCATATTTCAATTCGGTGAGCTGAACGGCTTTTTCGAAAACAGCCGCCTCCTGTTCTGTCAGATGTGCGTTTTGAAGAACAGGTGCTGTTTTAAATGTTTTTTCTTGAGAAATGAAAGCCTTAATGATCTCCGCCGTTACTTTTACGGGGCGGTTTTCAGTTTTTTCTGCCGATGTCATTAATTTCTCTATAATCTGTTTTGCCGTTTTTTCAGGAAGTTCCGGATCTGTCCGCGCACTCGGAGGAGAAGGTTGGCTTGAGACTGCCTTTCCGTTTTCACGAGTCTCCCGGACAAATGGTGATTGTTTTGATTCCGTCCGTTCTCCTTCATCCATCAGCCCGGTTTCTGAGATCGGCATGCGTGCAGCCCCGGCAAGCTTCTTCAAGAGACGTTCTGCATGAAGATCCGTTTCCGCGTTTAACACGTCAGAAACCGCCTCTTTGAGCACAGACAGCTCTTTTGCCGATTGCGGAGCCTGATTGATTGCCTGAAGCAGTCCTGAGAGGAGGCGACGGGTCGGAACCGGATATTTAACGGCATGAATGGCTGACAAGACTTCCGGATGTGCGGGCAGTTCCCGTTTCAGCGCAAATACGATTGTTTCCGCCGCTTTTTTCAATTCGGAGGCCGGAAGCGATTCAGCCCAGCGGATGCAGGCTTTGAGGCTGTTTTCCGTCATCGGCAGCTTCTGCTGCATAAACGTTTCGGCAATCTGCAGAGACACAGGGCCCGGTTTGACGGAAAGTGCGTTTAACAGTCTACCCGCCGCTTCCTGAACGGTTTTCGGGCTTCCTTCGAATTGGTCGATGACATGAAGCCGGCCCGTTTTTTCCGCCGGCTGTCTGTCATAAGAAAACCAGTAATACGCCTGCGGTCGGAGGGCGGTTTCAAGCTTTCCCTGCATCGTCCGGCCGCCGATCTGGATAAGAGCGCTTTGATCGTCCAGCAAACGGAGAACCTTCCCTAACAGCAGCCTTTGAGCGCCGCTGTCTTTACCGCCGTCCTGCCGGTCCGGAGGGATTTCCGCCGTCAGCTGTCTGAAAGCCGCTTGGATTTCGCCGCTAATGTTCATGTCTTAAGCCTCTTTTCTAACAATAAGATTGAACGGGAGCGAACGTTTTTCGGTGAATAGTTGTCGGTCCGTATGCCTGAAGAGCTTCAAGATGTTCTTTCGTTCCGTAGCCTTTATTTTTTTCAAAGCCGTACATGGGGTAGGTTTTGGCGTACTCAGCCATGAGACGGTCCCGCGTTACTTTTGCTATGCAGGCTCCGGCGGCAATTGACACGCTTTTGGCATCCCCTTTTATAACTGATGACTGCGGAATGTCAAGCGGAAGGGTCATGGCATCAACAAGCAGATAATCAGGTGTTTCCGTTAAAGCATTGACGGCTTTTACCATCGCCAGTCTCGCGGCCTCATAAATGTTGATCCGGTCAATAACGTCCGCATGGACAATGCCGACTCCTACAGCCGCCGCTTCTTCCGTGATCCGGCTGTAATACTCCTCGAGCTTCTTTTCCGACAATTTCTTCGAGTCCGTGAGACCGAGAATCTCGCATTCTGCCGGCAAAATGACGGCGCCGGCGACAACCGGTCCGGCAAGCGGCCCTCTTCCGGCTTCGTCAACACCCGCAATCAGGCGGAAGCCCTTTTTGGATGACAGTCTTTCGTATGCCGTCATGTTCAGCCATTGCTCTTTAAGAGCTTTTTCCTTCGCGTGCTTTTTCAGCCATTGCTCTAAAAGCGTCTGTACGCTTTTTCTCGGGTCTTTCTCACATTGGGCAAGGAAGGGGTCGCTTTCGTCCCTGACCTCTTGCAGGCGTTCTTTTACGCTTTTTACGGTTAATGTATTCACGTTCTCTTCTCCCTTACATTATGTATATCGGTATTCTGCGGAAAAAATAAAGACCCGCATCGCTGCGCGTCTTTATTCTGATGGTGTTTCAAATGAAAGCCTGCCGAATTTTTCCGTACGGATGTCCCGAATAATGACTTCCGTTGTTTTATCATAGTCAACCATTCCGCCGCCCATCAAACAGCCGCGTTTTTCACCGATCGCGTCGAAAAGAGCGGCGATATCCTCAGGGATTTCCTGAAGTCCGTAGCGCTCCTTCAAGCGGTCGGGATAATGCTCTTCCAGAAAGCGCAGCCCGAAAACAGCCACATCCTGCAGGTTGATAATCGTATCTTTAATCGCCCCGGTGATCGCCAGGCGCAAGCCGACAAGCTCATCTTCAAATTTAGGCCATAAAATTCCCGGTGTATCGAGCAGCTCTAATTCCTTGCCTACCTTTACCCACTGCTGTGAAGTGGTAATGCCGGGCCTGTCTCCCGTCTTGGCAATGTTTTTTTTGGCCAGCCGGTTAATGAGCGTAGACTTGCCGACATTCGGAATGCCGATGATTAATGCGCGGATTGCTCTCGGCCTAATGCCTTTTGCTTTCATTTTATCGAACTTATCCTTCAACAGCTCTTTCGAGGACGGCACGATTTGATGCAGTCCCTGCCCGTTAACGGAGTTTATTGAAAGAGAGGGAATGCCCTGTTCCTGAAAGTGGTCCTTCCACTGGGCAGTCACAGCCGCATCCGCCTTATCGGCTTTATTTAAAAGCATAATGCGCGGCTTATTTTTTAAAATCTCCTCAATCATCGGATTTCTCGATGACATCGGGATTCTCGCATCCACCAATTCGTATACGATATCAATTAATTTCAGTTTTTCTGTTACTTCCCGTCTCGCTTTAGCCATATGGCCCGGGAACCATTGAATGGTCATGTGACTTCGACACCTGCCTTATTTACCGGAACCGGATGTTCCGATGATCTCTTATGTATTTTACGTTGCTTGTTCCGCTTTTACAAATTTCATATAAAAAAAGAGCCTGTTACGGGTAACAAGCTCTTTTCGTTCGTTATCATTATCGTCTGATTTCTTTAATACGAGCCGCTTTTCCGCGAAGTTCACGCAGGTAGTAAAGCTTAGCGCGACGTACTTTACCGTAACGTACAACTTCGATTTTCGCGATTTTTGGTGTGTGTACAGGGAATGTACGTTCAACGCCAACACCGTAAGAAATCTTACGAACTGTGAACGTTTCGCTGATTCCACCACCACGACGCTTGATCACAACACCTTCGAAGATCTGGATACGCTCACGGTTACCCTCAACAACTTTTACGTGTACACGTAAAGTGTCACCAGGACGGAACGCAGGAAGATCAGTGCGAAGCTGTTCTTTTGTGATATCTTGAATTAGTTTTTGCATCGTTTTCAACTCCTTCCAACAGATGCTCTTGGCCACAACTGCAAGGCACAGCGGAACATCGTTTTCAAGCTTCTGAAGGATAAGCCTCCTTAAGCCACAAGTAGTATCTTATCATATCTTCATCACCTGCGCAATAGAATCTATTCGTTTTCCCACTCGGAAATCCATTTTCTTTGCTCATCAGTGAGAGGATAGTTTTCAAGAAGATCCGGACGTCTTAAAAAGGTTCTTCTGATTGATTCTTTATTGCGCCATTCTTGTATTTTGGCATGGTTGCCGGACAGAAGGGTCTCAGGCACTTTTAAGCCTTTATAATCTGCTGGCCTCGTATAGTGCGGATGCTCTAAAAGCCCCGTGCTGAAGGAATCCTCCACGTGGGATGCTTCTTTTCCGAGGACGCCCGGCAAAAGCCTGACAACGCTGTCGGCAATCATCATGGCAGGGAGCTCTCCCCCGGTCAGCACAAAATCCCCGATGGAGATTTCATCAGTGACAAGATGTTCCCGGATCCGTTCATCATACCCTTCATAATGTCCGCAAATAAACATGAGATGTTCCTCTTCCGCCAGCTCCTCGGCTTTCTTCTGCGTATAACGCTCACCTTGCGGGCAGACGAGAATAATGCGCGGCTTGGCGTCCGTACCGGCTGTCAGCTTTTCAACCGCATCAAATACGGGCTGCGGCTTTAACACCATCCCGGCTCCCCCGCCGTACGGGTAATCATCAACCGTTTGGTGTTTATTATCCGAAAAAGCCCGGAAATTGATGACGTCAAAACGGACAGCCTCTTTTTCCTGTGCTTTTTGCAGAATGGATGAGCCGAGCACCCCTTGAAACATTTCGGGAAACAGTGTTAAAAAGTCGATTTTCATTCGTCTATTAACCCTTCCATTACATGAATCTTAATTTTCTTCTCATTTATATTAATATCCTTTACCACAGAAGCAATATACGGAATGAGCGCATCTTTTTTGCCTTTTCTTGCAACCACCCATACGTCATTAGCCCCGGGCGTCAAGATTTCCTTCACTGTGCCGATCAGTTCCCCGTCTTCTGACACAACCTCGCAGCCGATGATTTCATGAAAATAAAATTCATCTTCTTCAAGCTCTCCCAAGTCTTCTTCAGGGACTTTGATCACCATGTTTCTTAAGTGTTCGACTTCATTGAGACTCGGCATTTCTTTGAATTGCAGCAGGTGAAACTGCTTGTGAAGCCTGTGGGCGCTGACCGTTACTTTGATTGGCTCCGCAGCCCCTTCCGCAAACAAATAGAGCGTATTGCCGGGCTTGTACCGTTCTTCGGCAAAGTCCGTTTTAGAAATGACCCGCACTTCGCCTTTAATGCCGTGGGTATTTACAATTTTGCCTACATTAAACCATCTGTTTGTCATATTATCACCTCGGGCGGATTTCAATTACTACCCCGTCTTTTATGACGATGGTATTTGCCGCTGTTTTTTCATGCCAGTTATCACCGACATTGATTGAAAGCAGCGCATCGATCTCCTTTTCCTTCACTTCGCTTCCAAGCGGGAGCGACTCTGTCTGGCTTATTTGGAAATCGATCATTTTGATTTTGTCTTGTCTTTTTTCAATGGCTTTTTTAAAAGATTCCGCTACATCGGGATTCTGCTGATCTTTTTCATGTTTTCTAAGCTGAAAATAGAGCTGGCTGCATTCTCGTTCAAGCGTTTGCTTTTTTTCTGCAAAAGAGGCCAAAAGCTTTTCCTTGCTTTGCTCGGTCAGAACCTGCATAACGGTTACCCTGTGAATAATCTGCATAGGACCAGACTCCCCACTCTTCCAACATATTTCTGTTCATTTGCCTTTTTTACGTGTAAAAAAAGGGGAGGTGCCGGCCCTCTCCCTTTTTCAGTCAAATATTTCAAATTGAACTTTCTTAGAAGACTGTGCGCCAGCTGCAAAAACGACGGTTCGAATCGCTCTTGCAGTCCGGCCTTGCTTTCCGATAATCTTACCGGTATCTGACTTATTGACAGATAAGCGCAGCGCAATCTTTTGATCAGTCTCTTCCTTTGTGACCGTTATGTCTTCCGGATGGTCGACAAGCGGAGCCACAATGCTGACAATCAAATCTTCCAAGTTCTGATCAGTCATTACTTGCCTTGTTTAGCGTTGTGGAATTTTTCCATAATTCCTTGGCTTGAGAACAAGTTGCGGACTGTATCAGAAGGTTTAGCTCCTGTTTGAAGCCATTTAAGAGCAAGCTCTTCGTTGATTTTCACTTCAGCCGGCTTTGCAACCGGGTTATATGTGCCGACTGTTTCGATGAAACGGCCGTCACGCGGTGAACGAGAATCTGCTACAACAATACGATAGAAAGGAGATTTTTTTGCTCCCATACGTTTTAAACGAATTTTTACTGCCATTTTACTAGCACCTCCGAAAATATTTCAACAAGATAGTATATTAACAATGATAAAAGTGTTTGTAAAGTGTTTTTTCTTAACAACGGTTTTATCATGTATAACCGATTACATAAAAGGTAATTTAAAGCCTTTTTTCTTCCCTTTTGACATGTTGGTCATCTGCTTCATCATTTTTTTCATTTCCTCAAACTGCTTTAAAAGACGGTTAACTTCCTGAACGGATGTTCCGCTTCCTTTGGCAATCCGCTTCCGCCGGCTGGCGTTAATAATATCCGGCTGTTCTTTTTCAAGAACAGTCATTGATTTAATGATCGCTTCCACATGATTCAGCTGTTTTTCATCGACTTGGATGTTTTTTAAGCCTTTCATTTTGCCTGCGCCGGGCATCATTTGCAGCAGTTCGTCAAGAGGCCCCATGTTTCGGACCTGGCCGAGCTGCTCCAGAAAATCATCCAATGTGAAGCTCATCGTTCTCATTTTCTGCTCAAGCTCTTTGGCTTTGTCTTCATCAACGGTCGCCTGAGCTTTTTCAATCAGCGTCAGCACGTCACCCATTCCGAGAATCCGGGATGCCATCCGTTCAGGATGGAACGCTTCAAGAGCATCGAGCTTTTCTCCCATTCCGGCGAATTTAATCGGCGTTTCGGTGACCGCGCGGATAGAAAGCGCCGCACCTCCGCGGGTATCCCCGTCAAGCTTTGTTAAAATGACGCCCGTTAAACCGAGCTGGTCGTTAAAGCTTTTGGCGACGTTTACCGCATCCTGACCGGTCATTGAGTCGACGACAAGGAAAATTTCCTCAGGATTTGCGACTTCCTTTACGCCGGAGAGCTCATCCATCAGTTCATGATCGATGTGCAGCCGTCCGGCGGTATCTAAAATCACATAATCATGATGCTCTTCCTTCGCTTTTTCAATCGCCTGTCTGGCAATTTCCACCGGGCTGACCTGATCGCCAAGCGAGAAGACCGGCATATCAAGCTGTTTCCCCAGTGTTTCCAGCTGTTTAATCGCGGCGGGGCGGTAAATATCCGCAGCCACGAGCAGCGGTTTGCGGTTATGTTTTTTGCGCAGCAGGTTGGCAAGCTTCCCCGTGGTTGTCGTTTTACCGGCACCTTGGAGCCCGACCATCATAATAACGGTCGGCGGGCGTTTGGCGGCGGCAATTTTGCTTTCTTCGCCGCCCATCAGCTCGGTAAGCTCTTCTTTTACGACTTTAATAACCTGCTGACCGGGTGTCAGACTCTGCATGACGTCCTGTCCGACAGCCCGTTCACTTACTTTTTTCACAAAATCCTTTACGACTTTAAAGTTAACGTCAGCCTCAAGAAGCGCAAGACGGACTTCACGCATCATCTCTTTTACGTCTTGTTCGCTGACTTTTCCTTTTCCGCGGATTTTTGAAATCGTCTTTTGCAGTCGGTCGGCTAATCCTTCAAATGCCATTGTTTGCCGCCTCCTAATCTAATTTCTCAAGCGCTTCAATCAGAGCCGTCATTTTTTCCTCTTCCTGCAAGCCGGAAGCAAGCTCTTTCAGCTTTGTAAACATTTCTTTACGCTCCTGAAACTTTTTAAAAAGGAGCAGTTTTTCTTCATATTGTTCAAGCATCGCTTCAGTCCGTTTGATGTTATCGTAAACGGCTTGCCTTGAAACGTCATACTCTTCGGCTATTTCACCAAGGGAGAAATCGTCCAGATAATAAAGCGACATATAGCTCTTTTGTTTTGACGTCAGCAACGACTGATAGAAGTCAAACAAATAGTTCATTCTCGTCGTTTTTTCGAGCGACATTTGAGCTCTCCCCTTTGTTAAGTCAAATCCCTTTACAAAAACTTAGTTTACATGGTTTCAGAGCGTGTGTCAAGTTTTTATCTTGTCAAAGCATGATGCTCTTTTTACATAATAAGTTTTCAAAAAAATTCATACAGACCGTCGTTAAAATACTCGAATTCTTGTTTTGATACACGATAGCGGCAATAACCTTCGTAAAAAGCATTGAGGCATGCTTCATTTGTGACAAAACGACTGATCGCTAATGATTCATCATATCGCGGATCTCCCGCCGATATTCCCGCAGCATCGATAAACAGATAGACCTCTCCGTCTTTCACCAGCACATTATCAGTCGTGCAGTCACCGTGAATCATTGTCTGCTGAACAGGAACAGGCCTGTACCTGTCCAATTCCTTCAAAAGCTCTGCACTTCCTTCAGCTTGTCCTTTTTTGACATATTCCCCGGCTCGTTTGATTTGCAGATCGAGCCAGTCTGTTTCCGGCTGTAAACCAGAGACCATTTCGGTTTCATGCAGCCGTTGCAGAAACTGGCCGAAACTTTTGATCAGCTTTTTCTTTTCAGTATCCCCTTTTGCTTTTCTTAAAGCCGAAGTCAGGGTGATTCCATCCTCAAATGACATGATGATATGGCTGGCATGCTGTTCCTGTATCATCCCATAATAAATAGGAACAGGCAGACGACGAGTTTCCGTCAGTTGTTGTAAAACGAAGGCTTCTCTCATTAACCATTCCCGATACTTCTGTTGAAAAGAACTTTTCAGCAGAAATGCGTCTTGGCCGGTCACTATTTTTCGAACGGTTGAAGTGCCTCCCTGTTCATCCAGCAGCGACATATGGTTTATCGCGCCGATCTTACTTTCCAATTCAGCTTTCAGCCATTTGTCCAACAACTGTCCCCTCCATTCCGATCTATCAATGCGTATAAAAAAACGAGTATAAAACCGTCCATTTTATACTCGTTTTTTATTCATTAATCCTCGGCTTTTTCAACTAAATCCGAAAAGAGACCGTATACGTAAGATTCTGCATCAAACCGCTGGAGATCGTCAACCTTTTCTCCAAGGCCGACCAGTTTCACGGGGATGTGAAGCTCATTGCGGATCGCCAGGACGATACCGCCTTTTGCGGTGCCGTCAAGCTTCGTTAATGCGATACCCGTCACATTCGTCGCTTTGGAGAATTCTTTCGCCTGCGCCATCGCATTCTGACCTGTCGTCGCGTCAAGCGCGAGGAGAACCTCATGCGGAGCCTCAGGCACTTCGCGTTCGATGACGCGTTTGACCTTTTCAAGCTCTTTCATTAAGTTAACTTTATTCTGAAGGCGGCCGGCCGTATCACAAATCAGCACATCCGCTCCTCTTGCTTTAGCCGCGTGTACGGCATCATAAATAACCGCCGCAGGGTCGCTTCCGGCAGCCTGCTTAATGACAGGCACGCCTGTACGCTCTCCCCACACTTCAAGCTGTTCAATCGCCCCGGCTCTGAAGGTGTCTCCGGCAGCGAGCACAACCGATTTGCCTTCATTCTTCAGCTTATGAGCAAGCTTTCCGATCGTTGTCGTTTTTCCGACGCCGTTTACCCCGACAAGCAGAATAACGTTCAGGCGCCCGTCCTGAATATTTAATTCGGAAATCTGTTCGTCGCCGCTGTTATAAATGTCGACAAGCTTTTCAGAAATGACGGACTGCACTTCCTGAGGATCCTGGATGTTTTTCAGCTTCACTTCTTTTTTGAGCTCATCAATCAGCTCCATGACGGTTGTAAAACCTACGTCAGCGCCAATCAGCACTTCCTCAAGCTCCTCGAAGAAATCCTCGTCGACTTTCCGGTAGCGGGAGACGAGTTCGTTCACTTTATTTGAGAAGGAATTTCTTGTTTTTTCAAGACCATCTTTAAATTTTTCAGAGACGGAGTCTGTCTGTTTCGTGATTTTCTCTTTTAATTTTTTAAAAAAGCTCATCTTTCAACCTCTTTCCTCGTTACTGAACGAATTCTTTTGTTTCTTCCAGTTTGACCGAAACCATTCGGGAAACGCCGGATTCCTGCATCGTAACACCGTAGAGGACATCCGCTTCTTCCATGGTGCCTTTTCTGTGGGTGATGACGATAAACTGGCTGTCGCCGCTGTATTTTTTTAAATATTGCGCAAACCTGAATACATTGGCTTCATCAAGCGCAGCTTCCACTTCATCAAGGACGCAGAACGGCACGGGCCTTACTTTCAGAATAGAGAATAAAAGGGCAATGGCAGTCAGCGCCCGTTCTCCCCCTGACAAAAGATTTAAGTTTTGCAGTTTTTTGCCCGGAGGCTGCGCGATAATGTCCACCCCGGAATTAAGAAGATCATTCGGATCAGTCAGCTTCAGTTCAGCCCGTCCTCCTCCGAATAAAGAACGGAACACGTCGTTGAATTGAGAACGGATCTGGATAAACGTTTCATGGAATCGCTTCGTCATTTCAGAATCCATTTCTTCAATGACTTGAAACAGTGTGTTTTTCGCTTCCGTCAGGTCATTTTTCTGCTCTGTTAAAAACTGATACCGTTCGTTTACCCTTTCAAACTCATCGATGCTGCCGAGATTGACCGTTCCGAGCTCTTCAATTGAAAGCTTGATCAGTTTGACCCGTTTTCTCGCCTCTTCAGGCTCGAGTTCAAGCTGATATTGTTCTTTTGCCCCTTCAAAGGATAAGCTGTACTCCTCGCGTAAATATTGCAAGAGATTATCAAGCTCAACTTCCATCCGGCCGAGTTTTACCTCTTCATCTTTCAGAATGTCCGTTTTTTGCTTGTACAGACGCTTCATCTCTTTCAGCTCAAGCTCGTTCGTATCAAGCGCCCGCTGTAGCTTCACACGCTGGTCGCGCCGGCTGGCGATCAATTCGATCGTTCTCGTTTTATCGTGAAGCTTATGATGGGCTGCTTCTTCAAGCTGCTCCTCACCGCTTGTGCTGGACGTCATCTCTGAGGTCAGGAGGCTTAAATCTTCCCGTGTTTCTTTCAGAGCGAGCTGCGTTTCTTCAAGCTCTTTTTTCAGCCTTTTGAGGTTGTCTTCCTCACTCGAGCACGCCTGTTCTTTTTTCGCAGCGGCCACTTTACATTCCGTCAGTTCATGAGAGAGCGTTTCTTTTGTTGAGGATAGGGTCTGCTTTTGTTTTGTCAGCCTTTCCATCTCTTCCTCAAGCTCTTTCAGCTGGCCGGATGCCTCACTCAGCTGTTCTTCCAGAGCTGATTTGCGCGTCTCTTTTTCCCGGCTGCTTTCCGTCAGTGATGCTTTCTCCTGATCGTAAAGCTCCAGATGGGTATTGATGTTCTTTTCAGCAACTTCGAGTTCATACAGCCTGCCTTTTACATCCTGCTGCTTTGTTCTGAAAGCTTCACCGTCTTCACGGAGGCCGCTCAGCGTATGTTCAAGCTCTTGAATGGCCTGCTTCAGCGCTTTGACCTCTTTTTCGAGCAGAGCTGTTTTTTCTTCCATTTCGGCAAGCCGCGCAGTCACCGTCTCAAGCTCGCGGCTTCTGCCGAGCAGAGAATTGTTTTTCTTTTTGACCGCGCCCCCTGTCATTGATCCGCCTGGATTGACGACATCGCCCTCAAGCGTCACGATGCGGTAGCGGTGCCCGAGAAGCTTGGCCAGTTCATTCGCGCCTTTTAAATCTTCAGTGATCAGCACGGTGCCGAGAAGGTTTTGAATGACATTCCGATACGCCGCGTCATATGTGACAAGCCCGCTCGCTGTGCCGAGGAAAGACGGATGCTTTGAAGCCGTCTGTTCATCACGGGTTTGGAGCTGGCGCGGTTTCATAACCGTAAGCGGCAGGAACGTCGCGCGGCCGAAGGAATTCTGTTTTAAATATTGAATCGCTTTCCGCGCCGCCTGCTCATCGTCTGTGACAACGTGCTGCGCCGCTGCGCCGAGTGCAATCTCGATCGCCGTCTCATATTTTTGTTCGGTGGCAATCAGTTCGAGAACGGCGCCGCGGATGCCGCCAAGCTGCTCTTTCTGCTTCAGCACTTCTTTTACGCCTTGGTAAAATCCTGAAAAATCGCCTTGCATCGTTTCAAGCATATCTTTTTTGGATCTGGCCTGCTGGACGAATTGATATGCCTGATACAGCGCTGATTCTTTCTTTTCATACTGGCGTTTTTTCTGTTCATATGCTGTCTGGACTTCGCGAAAGCGGACGACCTGATTGTGAATATCCTCTTCAACGGCGGCCAATTCTTCTTCGCACGCCGCTTTGCGGACTGCAATATCGTTACGTTCTTCAAGGTATTTTTCATTGTTTGCGGTCAGTCTCGCCTGCTGGACCGCAGATTGGGACATCTGGTCATCTAAAAGCTGCAGCTCGTTGCGAATCGACGCCTGGCTGTTTAACAATTCAAAGTAATCGCTTTTTAATTGTTCGATTTTCTCTTCTACATTTTCATTATGCAGACTGAGAGCCTGCTGTTTTTCTTTCACCTGGGCGTTTAACCGCTTCACTTCCGCACGAAGTTTATCATAGACGGCAGACTGTTTTTCAATGTCCGCTTTCAGTTCGGCTTCTTTGTTCGTGTAATGTGTAACGGATTCCTCTAGCTGTTCCCGGTTTTGAGCGGCGTTTTTTTTGCGCTCTTTCAGCACTTCTTTCCGGCCTTCCAGCTTTTCCAGCTCTTCACTTGTCACGAGCAGAACCTGCTGCAGTTCGTTGACGGATTCATCAAGCGCGTGGATTTTATCTCTCGTCTCTTCTATCATCGCTTCTTTTGCGGACAGAGCCGATGATTCCGCCAATTCTTCTTCTTTAGCAGCCTGCACCTTGTCTTTTAAATCCGACCATCTGCCATGCAGTTGTTCGATGTCAAAGGCGGTAAGGGCGATTTCGACATGCTCAAGCTCATTCTTTTTTTCTAAGTAGTCTTTGGCGATTGATGCCTGGATTTTCAGCGGTTCGACCTGATCTTCAAGCTCGTGGAGAATATCTTCCACCCTGTTTAAGTTATCCTGCGTCTCAAACAGTTTGTTTTCCGCTTTTTTCTTTCGTGTTTTATATTTCAGCACGCCGGCCGCTTCTTCAAAAATACTGCGGCGGTCTTCCGCTTTGCTGCTGAGAATCTCTTCGACTTTCCCCTGGCTGATAATAGAGAATGCTTCTTTTCCAAGCCCGGAGTCCATAAATAAGTCAATGATGTCTTTCAGGCGGCACTGCTGATTGTTGATGAGAAATTCACTTTCTCCGGAACGGTACACCCGTCTCGTCACGCTGACTTCGTGATAATCGATCGGGAGAAATTGATCTTCATTATCAAGCGTTAACGTGACTTCGGCAAGGTTCAGCCGCTTGCGCGAATCACTTCCCGCAAAAATGATATCTTCCATTTTTCCGCCCCGAAGCGAGCGTGCCGATTGTTCGCCGAGCACCCAGCGGATGGCTTCGGTAATGTTGCTCTTTCCGCTGCCGTTCGGACCGACAACGGCCGTGACGCCTTTTACAAAGTCAACGGATATCCGTTCTGCAAATGATTTAAATCCTATAACGTCTAAACGTTTGAGGAACATCCCAGATCCTCCTTATCGTATAAGTATCTCAATATTATCATAATCACCCGCTTATATCAGGCGCAGACATACTGAAATCCCCCTAGGGATACAGGGGGATTTTATTGTTTCGTATGATGTTTTTGCAATTTTGCAAGAGCTTCCTGTGCCGCATGCTGCTCGGCTTCTTTTTTGGAACGTCCGTTCCCGATGCCGAGCGCCTCACCTTTAAGAGAGACCAGCGCCTCGAATTCCCGGTTGTGGGCAGGCCCTTTTTCATTGAGAATTTTGTACTCAAGCGATCCTTTTCCGTCCCGCTGTACAAATTCTTGAAGCTGGCTTTTGAAATCCATCACATGAGAAAAAGCACCATCGTTTATTTTAGGGAACACGTACTCTTTCAGGAATTGCTGAACCGGCTCAAGGCCCTGATCCAGATACAGTGCGCCGATAAACGCTTCAAACACATCCGCTAAAAGCGCAGGACGCTTTCTGCCGCCCGTCATTTCTTCTCCTTTTCCCAAGAGAACAAGATCGCCGAATGACAATTCGTGGGCAAGTGAGACGAGTGACGGCTCGCATACGATAGCGGCTCTCAGCTTCGTCAAATCTCCTTCACTCATGGCCGGATATTTGGCAAATAAGAATTGGGAGATCGTCAGTTCCAAAACAGCGTCACCTAAAAATTCAAGCCTTTCGTTGTCTTCATACGGCTTTTTCCGATGCTCATTCACATAAGATGAATGTGTAAATGCTTGATACAAAAGTTTCTCGTTTTGAAAATGAACCGAAATCCGTTCTTGGAACTCTTTAAATTGCTCTATTTTTTTATAGAACTTTTTTTTATCTTTAAAATGTGAGTGTTTTGACATAGTAACCTCCATAGGCACATCAGGTTCACCGCGCTCCCCGCCGTAAACGGAATCGGCAGCGCGTACAGCGTCAGACGCCGGTAACCGAACGATTAAAGGGCTAAAGCCCCGCTGTCAGGCGGGACTTTTAGCATCAGCTTATTGCTGGTTTTGTATGTAGTTCACAGCGTCGCCGACTGTTGCAATCTTTTCAGCATCTTCGTCAGAAATCTCCATATCAAACTCGTCTTCAAGTTCCATAACAAGCTCAACTACATCTAGGGAATCAGCACCTAAGTCTTCCTTGAAAGAAGCTTCAAGTTTGACGTCAGCTTCATCAACGCCAAGGCGGTCTACGATGATTTTCGTTACACGCTCTAATGTATCTGCCATAGCAATTCACCTCCCCTCAAGTATTATAGAGGATTCGTTTTTAAAAAACTAGAGAAACTAGGATGAAATTTTAAAAACAAATCTTTACATCACCATTCCGCCGTCAATATGAAGGGTTTGGCCCGTCATATAACGCGATCCTTCAGAAGCAAGGAACGTAACAACGCTGCTGATATCGGAAGGATCACCGAAACGCGCGAGCGGAATCTGCTTCAGCATTTCATCTTGGACTTCTTTAGAAAGCTTGTCCGTCATATCCGTGGAAATAAAGCCCGGAGCAATGGCATTGACCGTAATATTTCGGCTCGCAAGCTCTTTGGCTGATGACTTCGTTAAGCCGATTACTCCGGCTTTTGCCGCCACATAGTTTGCCTGGCCGGGGTTTCCGCTGACGCCGACGATTGATGATACGTTGATAATCCGGCCGGAGCGCTGTTTCATCATCTGTCTTGTAACGGCTTTCGTGCAGTTGAATACACCTTTTAAGTTAATGTTAATGACATCATCCCATTCATTTTCTTTCATTCTCATCAGAAGATTGTCTTTGGTGATCCCCGCATTGTTCACGAGAATGTCGATTGAAGAAAATGCAGCGACAGCCTCTTTCATCATGTTTTGTACTTCTTCGGAATTTGATACATCGGCTTTTACGGCGATCGCGTTTCGGCCCAAAGATTTGATCTCATCTACGACTTCGTTCGCTTTCGCTTCATTCCCGGAGTAGTTGACTACTACATTACAGCCGTTTTTCGCAAGATCAAGCGCGATCGCCCGACCGATTCCGCGGGACGCTCCCGTTACCACTGCTGTTTTTTCATTAAGCATCCTGATTCTCCTCCTTCAGCGTTTGAATCGCCAGTTCGATGGTTTCATGGTCAGAAACCGAGATTGTTTTAAGGCGGCGGTTCACTTTTTTCACAAGGCCTGAAAGCACTTTTCCGGGCCCGATTTCAACAAACGTCGTGACGCCTTCGTCAATCAGTTTGTTAATGGTTTCTTCAAAGCGAACAGGCGAATACAGCTGTTCGATCAGTTTTTTCTTGATATCGTCTTTTTCTGTCATAACGTCAGCCGAAACGTTTGAAATCACGGGAACAGCCGCATTTTTTAACTCACAGGCGCTGAGCACCTCCTCGAGTTTTTGCGCTGCCGGCTTCATTAATTCAGAATGGAACGGTCCGCTTACTTCTAATGGGATCGCCCGTTTTGCTCCGTTGTTTTTCGCTTCCTCTGAAGCCAGCTCCACGCCTTTTGCCGTTCCGGAAATGACGATCTGGCCGGGGCAGTTCAGGTTTGCAAGCTGTACGAGATGACCGTTTTCCGTCACTTGATCCGTCACCTTTTTCAAGGACTCCGCATCCATTCCGAGAATAGCTGCCATGGCGCCTTCTCCGGCCGGCACGGCTTCATTCATGAATTCTCCCCGTTTTCTTACCGTGTAAACGGCATCTTTAAATGTCATCGCTCCCGCCGCAACAAGCGCCGAATATTCTCCGAGGCTGTGGCCGGCGGTGAAATCAGGGGTGATGCCTGATTCTTTAAACTTTTCCAATACGGCGATGCTCGTTGTCAACAGCGCGGGCTGCGCATTGTATGTAAGGGTCAATTCTTCAGCGTCACCTTCAAAAATGAGCGAGCTCAGCTTTGTTTCAAGCGTTTCATCCGCTTCATCAAAAATACGTTTTGACGCTTCTTCGCGTTCGTACAGGTCTTTTCCCATACCGATATATTGTGATCCCTGTCCGGGAAATAAAAATGCAATCTTACTCATGATGCGGTAACCTCCAGACTACTCATCTGTTTTTTCTTCTTTTACTTCTTCTTCTATAAATGCGGCCACGTTTTGGCTGACCATTTCTCTCGCCTGGCGCAGCGCATGGTAAACAGCGCGTGCGTCAGAAGAGCCGTGCGCTTTAATGACGGGCGCTTTCAAACCGAAAAGACTCGCCCCGCCGTACTCAGAATAGTCCATTTTCAGTTTCATTTCCATCAGCTTCGGCTTCAGCACTCCCGCTGCGAGCTTAGAAACAAAACTTGAAGTCAGTGTATCTTTCAGCATTTTGAAAATCGATAACGCTGAACCTTCCAATGTTTTCAACGTGACGTTGCCCGTAAAGCCGTCTGTGACGATGACGTCAGCAGCGCCTTCGAGCAAGTCTCTCGCCTCAACGTTTCCGACAAAATTCACGTTTGTTTCTTTTAATAATTCAAACGTCTTTTTTGTCAGGTCGTTTCCTTTCTTTTCTTCCGTGCCGACATTTAACAAGCCGACGCGGGGCGAGCTGATTCCGAGAACCTGCCGGGCATATACAGATCCCATAATTCCGTACTGGACGAGATGCTCCGGTTTGGCATCGACATTGGCTCCCACGTCCAAAAGAAGGAAACCGTCGCCTGAAACGGTCGGAAGCGTCGGCGCAAGCGCAGGCCGGTCGATTCCTTTAATTCTGCCGACAATAAACAGTCCCGCTGTCATGAGTGCGCCTGTATTCCCCGCTGAGATGCAGGCGTCCGCTCTGTTTTCAGCCACTTCCTGCGCCATCAGCACCATAGAAGAGTTTTTCTTTCTGCGTACGGCGCGGACCGGTTCATCCGTCGGTTCAATCACTTCATCGGCGTGCAACACAGTGATGCGGTCTGATGTTGTTGGCAAGTGTGATTCTATTGTTGTCTTGTCACCGACCAGCGTAATATGAAGATCGTCAAATGCCTCAATACTCTTCATTACTCCGTCAATAACAGCTTTGGGTGCGTTGTCGCCTCCCATTGCATCTACAGCTATTCTCATGCATGCTCCACCTTTATGATTGTTTTGAACGGTACATGTCAAAGCTGCCGGAGAACACGACTTCTTCTCCCACATAGCTGTTGACTTCAACTACCGTTCTGCCTTTTTCTTTTTCGACTGCCGTCACTTTGGCTTTCGCAACGACGCGCTCGCCTTCTTTCACCTGTCTTGTAAAGCGGATATTTGCGCTTGCGGTCAGCGCCAGCTCATCATCAATGACGGCTACGGCGAGTGAGTTCGCCTGCGCAAACAAATGATGCCCCCGCGCAATTTGATTGCGGCTGAAGACATGTTCGCGTCTTACTTCTAATATGGAAATGGCCTGGCCGTCAAGCTCCAGATCAATGATTTCACCGATCACTTCGTCTAAAGACAATGATTTCACTTCATCATCAAGCGTTTGTTCTGCCACGTTTTTAATTCTTTCCCTCAGCTCCGGTATTGAGAGCTCTAAGCGGTCTAAACGGATCGTCTGAATGCTGACGCCGAATTTCCCCGCTAATTCTTCATCTGTGATGAAGGGTGTCGATTTGATCGTCTGCTGCAATAATTTTTGGCGTTCTTTCTTGCTTCTTCTCATCTGTAAACACCATCCGGACAATTAAGACTAGGTACTAATAGTAGTATATAATCTCATAGATTGGAATGCAATGATTGTTTTTTGAAAGCCGCCGAATTTTACAGAATCAGCTTAATTTCTCCCCTTCTAGGACGCCGCTTGAAAGTAATTGACCGCGCAGCATGCGGTATTCGTCATCTTTCCAAAAAGCCTCTGAAGACACCAGGTTGGCCGCATCCTGGCGGGCCGTTTCCAAAGCTCTGTAGTCATGAACCATATCCGCTACCTTGAACTCGGGCATACCGCTCTGTTTTTTTCCGAAGAAATCACCGGGGCCGCGCAGTTCAAGGTCCTTTTCAGACAGCTCGAAGCCGTCGTTTGTCTCTGACATGATTCTCATCCGTTCCTTCCCGGTTTCGGATTTCGGATCGGCCATCAAGATGCAGAAAGATTGGTGGTCTCCCCGCCCGACCCGGCCGCGGAGCTGATGGAGCTGAGATAATCCGAAACGGTCGGCGTCATAGATGACCATAATCGTCGCATTCGGCACGTTCACCCCGACTTCTACGACGGTTGTTGACACAAGTACCTGACATTGATTGGCGCTGAATTCTCTCATCACCTGATCTTTTTCATCAGAATGGAGCTTCCCGTGCATCAGGCCGACATTCCATTTACCCCGGTATACGTCAGACAGCATGTTATATACGTCAATCGCATTCTGTACATCCAGTTTATCCGACTCTTCAATGAGCGGGCAGATAATATAGGCTTGCCTTCCCTGCTTCAGCTCTTTTTCTATAAAAGCCAAAATCCGCTCCAGCATGTCGTGTTTCACCCAATACGTTTCGATTTGTTTTCGCCCCGCGGGCATTTCATCTATCACGGAAACATCCATTTCTCCGAAGACGGTAATGGCCAACGTTCTCGGTATCGGGGTGGCTGTCATAAACAGCACATCCGGATCCTGACCTTTATTCTTGAGT
The DNA here is from genome assembly GCF_053663395.1 of Bacillus sp. JK74. NCBI lineage: Bacteria > Bacillati > Bacillota > Bacilli > Caryophanales > Bacillaceae > Bacillus > Bacillus sp. JK74. The sequence continues at coordinate 367,602 of NZ_JBSJQB010000002.1, forward strand.
TTTTTGCGCTGTTCGACCCCGAACCGGTGCTGCTCGTCCGTAATAACAAGACTCAGCGCTTTGAATTCCACTTCATCCTGGATTAAAGCATGGGTCCCTACTAAAATATCAATCTCTCCGAGAGCAAGCCGCTCCAAAAGCTCCCTGCGCCGCTTTCCTTTTACAGAACTCGTCAAAAGCGCGATATTTACATCTTCATTTGCAAACAACGACACGAGAGAGTCGGCATGCTGTTCGGCCAGAATTTCAGTCGGCACCATTAATGCCCCCTGATACCCCGACAGAATCGCAGCGTACAAAGCGATGGCGGCGACGGCTGTTTTCCCTGAACCGACATCACCTTGCAGCAGACGGTTCATTCGGTAAGGGGATGTCATATCAGCGGTAATTTCCCGAAGCACGCGCGTCTGTGCGGTCGTGAGCGAAAACGGCAGGCTGTCTGTGAAAGCGGCGAGCTTTTCAGCAGGAAACACATGGCTGATGCCTTTTGACTGTTCCCTTTCCGCTTTACGGAACGCCTGCATTTTCAGCTGAAATAATAAGAATTCCTCGTAAACAAACCGGCGTCTTGCCTGCTGTAACGATTCCCTCGTTTCAGGCTGATGCATCGTCTGCAGGGCATGTTTGTAATCAGGCAGCTTATAGCGGATTCTCAATTTTTCAGGAAGCGGATCGGCCGCACTGTCCAAATGATGCTGCAGCGCTTCCTTAATAAACCGTCTCATCATTTTTACGGTGACGTTTTCTTTAACGGAATAAACAGGCTCAATGCTTTTATCTTCTTGATGAGGACCGTTTTTTAATTCCTGCACGGAAACGGTCTGTCTGTGTTTATCCCATTTCCCGGATATCGTGACGACAGAACCTAACGTCAGTTTCTTTTTTAAGTAGGGACGGTTAAAGCAGACCGCGGTAATTAAATAATTGCCGACAAGCACCCTGAATGTCAGCCTGTTTCGTTTTTTGCCGTAATAGGTAAGAGAAGGTTCTGAATGAACCTTCCCTTCTACCGTCACTCTTTCTTCATGTTTTACTTCTTCTAAATCCCTCAGCTCATAGTCGTCATAACGGTAAGGGAAATAATTCAGAAGATCAGAAATGTCATAGATACCAAGTTCGTGCAATGTTTTTTCTGTTTCCGGCCCAATGCCCTTAATTTCCGCTATACTAGTTTGCTGATGGTGTGTCACTTGATTTCAGCGCTCCTCCGAAAATTTTTTTCTCTAATTCTCTTCCCGTCGGTGTCGCGGCTAAACCGCCTTGTCCCGTTTCACGCAGTGCTGTCGGCATTGTCTGGCCGATTTTGTACATCGCGTCAATCACCTCATCGCAAGGAATGCGGCTTGTAATCCCGGCCAGCGCCATATCCGCCGCGATCATCGCGTTGGATGCTCCCATTGCGTTTCGTTTGACACACGGCACTTCTACCAATCCGGCGACCGGGTCACATACGAGACCGAGCATATTTTTCAGTGTAATCGCCATTGCTTCCGCTGATTGCTGAGGCGTTCCGCCCGCCATTTCCACAATCGCAGCCGCTGCCATGCCTGATGCTGACCCGACTTCCGCCTGACAGCCTCCTGCCGCTCCTGAAATACTCGCATTATTTGCTACGACAAAACCGAACGCGCCGGCTGTAAACAGAAAACGGATCATTTGTTCTGTCGTAGGGTTCAGCTTATGCTTTACGGCGAATAACGTTCCCGGCACAACTCCGGCAGAGCCGGCGGTCGGTGTAGCGCAGATCGTTCCCATCGCCGCATTGACTTCATTTGTCGCCACAGCTTTAGAAACGGCGTCTAAAATCAGATTGCCCGACAGGCTTCTTCCCGATTGGATGTATGCCTGAAGTTTCACGGCATCTCCGCCTGTTAAACCGGTCTGACTCGTGACGCCCTTCAGCCCTTTTTCAACAGCTGCTTCCATGACGGAGAGATTGCGCTCCATTCCTTGAAAGATTTCTTCCCGTGTTTTTTGCGTCACTTCCATCTCTTGGGTGATCATCACTTCCGAAATCGGAATTTGTTTTTCTTGAGTGATTTCTATTAATTCTTTTACATTACGAAACATGTCATTTTCCTCCTGACTTTTTAGTCAGCTATCTTAGTAACCTGTATAATATTAGGAAGTGTTGAAAGTTCGTCAAGCACTTCTTCTTCAATATTCTGATCGACCTCAATCGTCATCAGCGCAAGCTGGCCGACGTCCTTACGCGCCACTTCCATATGCCCGACGTTGATGGAGAATTTCGCAAGCACATTGGCAACGCCTGCAATCGTGCCGAATTTATCATTATGAACGACTAAAATAGCCGGGTGGTTTCCGGAAAGTCGCAGCTCAAAGCCGTTGAGCTCCGTGATTTCTATTTTTCCGCCGCCGATGGAAATACCGGTAAGGGCAAGCTCTCCCTCATCATCAGAAATGACGATACGCGCCGTATTCGGATGAACGGGCACGGCATCCTCTGTACGGAACTCTACGTATATGCCCTTCTCTTCCGCAATTTGAATCGCTGTTTTAATCCGTTCATCAAATGTATCAAAATCAAGCAGGCCGCCGATAATCGCGACATCAGTGCCGTGACCCTTATACGTTTCTGCAAATGATCCGTAAAAAGACACAACGATCCGGCGGGGCTCCCGCCTGAATAAGCTTCTGGCCACTCTGCCGATCCGGGCGGCGCCTGCGGTATGTGAACTGGACGGCCCGATCATGACCGGGCCGATAATATCAAAAACGCTTCTATACTTCATGCTGGTTTGCTCCTCCTTAACATCACTACATTCAGCGCTTTTCTTTAGACTAATTGAACATTTCTCAATTGGCAAGCAGGCACACTGCCGCACTGCCACAGGTAAATAAAGGCATAAGAATAGAAGGGCCTCATAAGCCCTTCTATTCTGCCGCAAATATATATGGATACAGAGGCTGTCTGCCGTTATGGATTTCAACCTCGATATCTTCACAGACGCTAGCAATATACTCAGCGAGTTTCTCAGCTTCTTCTTCCGGCGCGTCCTCTCCGTACAGGATGGTGACGATTTCATCTTCTTCCCCGATCATTTCATCCAGCAGCAATTTCGCCGCACTTATCCGATCTTCGGCGCTGCCGATAATTGAACTGTTTAAAATGCCGATAAAATCACCTTTTTTAATATCTTTGCCGTCAATATGGGTGTCTCTGACTGAATATGTCACCTGGCCGCTTTTCACATTCCGGATGGCCTCAAGCATATTGGCTTCATTTACATCAGCCGGCTGGTCAGGGTTAAACGCAAGCAGGGCGGTCATGCCTTGAGGGACCGTTTTTGCCGGAATGACAATGACATTTTCTTCAGCCACGCTCGCCGCCTGATTGGCAGCCATCACAATATTGGAATTGTTCGGAAGAATGAAAACCGTCTCCGCATTGACAGACTGAACGGCTTCAACAATATCTTCCGTGCTCGGATTCATTGTCTGGCCGCCTTCGATTACGTGTGAAGCGCCGATGCTCGTAAACAATTCAGAAATGCCCTCTCCCATTGCCACAGTCACGATGCCAAAAGGCTTACGGGCTTCTTTCATAACGCCGGCCGGCTTTTTTTCATCATGTTCTTGGCTGATGATTGAAGTATGCTGTTCCCTCATGTTTTCAATTTTAATTTTAATCAAATCGCCGTAACGCTGTGCGAGATTGAGTACGTTCCCTGGTTCTTCGGCATGAATATGAACTTTCGCCAGCGTATCATCAGCCACGACCAGCAATGAATCGCCGAAACGGCTCAGTTCGTTTCTGAACGCCTCTTCCTTGAACGTCCGTTTATCTTGATCCAGCCTCACCATCACTTCCGTACAAAATCCGAATTCAATGTCTTCTGTACTCAGCATGCTCTGCGCGCTTTTATGATGCTCGGCATTCACCATATCATCGAGTGCCGGAAGAACCGCTTTTTTCGGTACGGCCTCTCCTTTTAAAGCAGCCAAAAAGCCTTCATATACACAAAGCAGACCTTTTCCGCCGCTGTCAACGACACCGACGTCCTTTAAAACAGGAAGCAGATCCGGCGTGCGGTTGAGCGACGCTTCCGCTTCTTCAATAACGGCCTCCATGACCGAAATAATATCGGTTTCTTCTTTGGCCGAGGCGACCGCTTTTTTAGCCGCATCCTTGGCCACGGTTAAAATCGTTCCTTCAACCGGTTTCATAACCGCCTTATATGCCATATCCACTCCCGCTTGGAGTGCTGCGGCAAATTCTTGGGCATCTATTTGGTTTTTGTTTTCAATGCTCTTTGTGAAACCTCTGAACAATTGGGACAAGATCACCCCTGAGTTTCCTCTCGCTCCCATAAGCAGGCCTTTTGACAGGGCGATGCCGACTTTGCCGATGTCGGGTGAGTCAATGTGCTCTACCTCTCTTGCACCGGATGACATCGATAAATTCATATTTGTTCCGGTATCGCCGTCAGGCACGGGAAACACGTTCAGCGCATCCACTGCGGATGCGTTTTGAGACAATGTCTCAGCCCCCGCCAGAATCATTGCCGCAAAAGCTCTCCCATCTAAGTTTCGTCTAGACAATACTCATCCTCCTCACTACGGGTTCGTTACTCGTACGCCTTGGACATAAATATTTACAGAATCAACTGCAAGTCCGATTGTTTGATTTACTGTGTATTTTACCTTCGTCTGAACATTGTGGGCTACTTCGGATATTTTAGTGCCGTAGCTGACAATAATGTACATGTCGATATGTATTTGTTCGGCTTCCTGACGGACATGTACGCCTTTTGCGAAGTTCTCTCTCCGGAGGATTTCAGACAAACCGTCTTTAATCTGGTTTTTTGAGGCCATCCCCACTATTCCGTAACAGTCAATGGCAGCGCCTCCGGCAACCATTGCGATGACTTCGTTGGATATATCAATCTGTCCGTATTTTGTCTTCATTTCAATGGACACACAGGTTCCTCCTTCAGATGCATAGAGTTATCATTATTCTACTATATGTATCCCATTATGAAAAGAAAAGATACAGACAGCGGCCTTCAGCGCGGAAATGTGATTGGTTTTACATGTCAAGTGATTTTTCTTGAAAGTAAGGGAAACAATAGTTGCAAACGGTTTTTAGCTGTGGTAAATTATTTAAAGTATTGTATAACGAAAGCATCTGAGACACTATGTTTAAAAAGATGTTTCGCGCAGTTAGGAGGGAAACAAATGGCACGTAAATGTTTTATTACAGGTAAAAAAACAAAAGCCGGAAACAACCGTTCTCACGCAATGAACGCTTCTAAGCGTACTTGGGGCGCCAACCTTCAAAAGGTCCGCATCCTCGTTGACGGCAAACCTAAAAAAGTGTATGTATCTGCCCGGGCTTTAAAATCCGGTAAAGTTGAGCGTGTATAAGCAAAAATGAACGCCTGCCCTTTTATGCGGCAGGCGTTTTTTATGCGTTCAAAGAGGGCAATTTCAGCTTCTTGGGCTTACTCTTTTCTAAATGAGCCCAGCATCGCCCGGACAATTCCTCCTAAAAACTTCGGCAATTTAATGGTATAAAATTTCATTTTGTCCCCTCCTATAAGTCCCGTATCCGCTGCGTTCATCACTTTAGGATTCATGGTTTTTTCCGCATATGGCAGAAGCCGCTTTTCTAATCCGCGCTCCTTACCATTATTAATATGCCTTTTGCAAACGAAAAAGTACCTCGTGAATGAATGAGTTCGTTACTAATACATAGTGTGGAACCCAGAGGAATATGACAATTATCAAGGGGATATTTAAAACCGTCGAGTGTCAGGCCGTCTGCCGCTTCCGTAAACGGAATGAAAGAAATATAGCGTCTGCGCGCTTTTTCTTCAATTGTATAACGGCCGGGCCCGAACATCTGAATGTCATTCTGCCGGTCGATCAGCTTGACATCGGTATTCTTATGTAAGGCTTTATACAGCAGCTGGATGTTCCCTAAAAAGTGATCGGCTCTTCCGCCCGTCACACCGAATACCCGAATGTTTTCCGGTTCTTTTTGTAAAGCCCAGTCAAGGGCGAGTTCAAGATCGGTATAATCTTTTTCCGCCTGATACACATGGAGGGCCGGCGCCGCTTTTTGAATCTGCATGAGCTCCTCTTCCGTAATGCTGTCAAAATCACCGAAAGCTTCCTGCGGAATGATTCCGGCCTCCAAAAGAGCAACCGTCCCTTTATCAACTCCGACCCACGTCGTATCTCCGTCTGTGTATTCGGATAGATCGGGAATAAGCTCCCGCGGGCCGCCCGCAACGATATTGATTGTCTTCATATGCTATCCTCTCTCTTAGACGCGAAAAGAGCCGGCGGCTTTCACCGGGCTCTTTTTCAGCATGTTTATGATGCGTTTCGGATGTCAGCGATGGCTTTTTTCCGATCCGGCTGATTATATACGGCAGACCCGGCAACAAGCAGATTGGCGCCCGCTTCAGCGCATAAAGGGGCTGTTTCTTTATTAACGCCTCCGTCCACCTCGATTAAAAGCTCAGACAGGCCTTTCTCCTCAGCCAGCTGTTTGACCTGACGGATTTTCGGCAGAACCGAATGAATGAAGCGCTGTCCGCCAAAACCGGGGTTAACCGTCATTAACAGCACAAGGTCAAGCTCCTCGATCACATGTTCAATCATTTGGACGGGCGTATGCGGATTAAGCACAACTCCCGCTTTTACCCCCTGCTCTTTTATCAATTGAATGGTCCGGTGAAGATGCGGACACGCTTCAGCATGAACGGAAAGGATGTCCGCACCGGCTTTTGCGAATGCCGGGATGTAGCGGTCCGGGTTTTCAATCATAAGATGGACATCCAGCGGCAGATCAGTCACCGGACGGACGGCTTCAACGATAAGCGGCCCGATTGTAATGTTAGGGACGAAATGGCCATCCATGACATCAATATGGATATAGTCTGCCCCTCCTTTTTCCACGTCTTTAATTTCCTCGCCCAGTGAAGCAAAATCGGCGGAAAGAATTGATGGCGCAACCTTAATCATATTAATACCTCGGCTTTCTCTCTTTTATTTCCTGCATAAATTCTTTGTAATGCTCATAGCGGTACGGCTGAATCTCTCCTTCTTCCACCGCTTGCTTTACCGCGCATTTCGGCTCCTTAAGATGCAGACAGCCTCTGAATTTGCAAGAGACGCTTATTTCTCTGATCTCAGGGAACGTGCTGCCCAGCTCTTCTTCCTCAATGCCGGTAAATTCAAGCGAACTGAACCCCGGAGTATCCGCAACCAGACCGCCTGATGTATGAATGAGCTCCACATGGCGCGTCGTATGTTTTCCGCGTCCCAAATGCGCGGAAATCTCGTTTGTTTTCAGCTCAAGCTCCGGGCTGATCGCATTTAAAAGCGAAGATTTTCCGACTCCGGACTGACCGGCAAACACCGTCGTTTTGTCCTCGAAGTGTTTCACAATGCCTGTTAAACCGCTGTTTTCTTTTGATGACGTCACATATACGTCATAACCGATCGCCTGATAGTCTTTCACGTAAGAAAGTATCGCCTCTTTCGATTCCCCGTCTGCAGCTAAGTCCATTTTGGTTATGCAGATGATCGGGTGAATGCCGTTGGCTTCCACAAGGACGAGAAAACGGTCCAATAAAGACGTGCTGAACGCCGGCTGAACGGCAGAAAAGACGAGAACGGCCTGATCGACATTTGAAATCGGCGGCCTGATCAGCTCGTTTGTTCGTTCTTTGATTTCCAGCAGGTAGCCTTCTTTATCATTTTCAGCCTGATAAACGGCATAATCGCCGACCAGGGGCGTTACTTTATTTTTTCTGAAAATGCCCCGGCCCCTGCATTGAATGATCTTGTCCTGTGATTCATCCAAGACATAATAGAATCCGCTTAACGCTTTTATAATTTTGCCCTCAGGCATAGGGTCCCTCCTTGTCAGTCATTATCTTTCGGGTATTCAATCGTTTTGTAGCTGACGACTTTATGATCGACCATCACTTGATAATACCCCTTCTGTCCCTGATCAATCTTCAGTTCAATTGTTTTTTCAGTCGGCTCTTTTATTTTAAATGAGTCATACGTATCAGAGATGCTGTGGTCCTTATCATCGATGGCGATTTGCACTTCAAGCTCGTCCCCTTCATGTTCAGGTTCGTAAGGAATGCTGATTTTTTCTTTTACCGTTTTCGCCGGTTTTTCTTCAGGTCCGAGCGAGAACGTCACTTCAACATTACTTCCCGGCTTAACCGCAGTGCCGGCTGACGGCTCTTGTTTCATGACTTGTCCTTCCGGCACGTCATCTGAATGGGCTTGTTTTTCAACAAGCTGCAGGCCGTTATCTTCAAGATACCCTGAAGCCGCTTCTTTGCTGTAAGTCTTTAAGTCCCTCAGCGTAACGTCCGCCGGGCCGAGGCTGACCGTTAGATTGACTTCATCGTCGCTTGCGACCATATCGGTGCCGGCTGACGGGTCCTGATCAATTACGGTGCCGGCCTCGCTGTCATCGTTTTCTTCTTTGACATTGACATGTTTGAAGCCTTTTTCCTTCAGCGCTTTTTTTGCGTCGCCGATCTGCCGTCCTTTCACGTCGATCAGCTGGGTTTTCGGTTTTCCGATGCTTTTGTACAGTTTTACAGAAGAGCCTTCTTTAACGGTAGACCCCGCTTTTGGGTCCGTTTTGACCATTAATTCCTCTTCTATTTTTTCATCTTCAATGTCCGTTATATCAGGATCAGCCCGGAGCCCGTTCTTTTCAAGCAGGGCTTCCGCTTTTTCGTACTTCATGCCCCGTACGTCGGGGACGCTTACATCTTTAGGCATAAATAAAGACGGGAACACGGTGACCGCAAGAACAGCCGCCATAATGAAAATGAAACAGACGGCCAGCAAAACCCACGGCCATTTCCGTTTTTTCTTTTTGGCTGGCTGCTGTTCCTTATCATCCGTCTCCCCCGGCGTTTCCGCCTGAGGAGCGGCTTTTGCGCCGTCAGTAATAACGGGAATGGCTTTTGTCATTTCCTCATCATCCTGCACGGTAAATTTTTGTTCATTCAGCCTGCCGGCGTCAAAAGCCGTTCTGATGTCCGCCTCCATGTCTTCGGCGCTTTCATAGCGGTGAAACGGGTCTTTGGCGGTTGCCTTTAAAATAATGTTTTCAACGCTCTGCGGAATGGAAGGGTTCCACTTTCTGGCGGAAGGCGTTTCTGTTTGCAGGTGCTTTAGCGCTATGCTGACGGCTGATTCTCCGTCAAAAGGGATTTTGCCTGTTAAAAGCTCAAACAGCACGATGCCGAGCGCGTAAATATCTGATTTTTTCGTTGCCAGACCGCCTCTCGCCTGCTCCGGAGACAAATAATGAACCGAGCCCAGCACAGAATTCGTATGTGTGATTGTCGTAGACGTAAGCGCTGTGGCGATGCCGAAATCCGTCACCTTGATATGCCCTAAATGATCTATCAATATATTGTGCGGTTTAATATCCCGGTGCACGATATGGTTTTGATGGGCATGGGCGATGGCCGAGACGATCTGCTCCATAATGGACAGCGCTTCTTTCGGATGGAGCGGTCCGTGTGCGGTTATGTATTCCTTTAATGTCATGCCTTCCACATATTCCATGACAATGTAATAAATATCGCCTTCCTCCCCGATATCGTAAATACTGACGATATTCGGATGATCGAGGCTTGATGCCGACTGTGCTTCTCTTCTGAAACGCCTGATAAAATCAATGTCATTCACAAAGTCAAACCGCAGAATTTTAATTGCGACTTCACGTTCGAGAATGATGTCCTCAGCTAAAAAAACGTTTGCCATTCCGCCGCCGCCAATGGGCCGGAGGATATGATAACGCCCGCTGATCCGCTTGCCGGTTAGCACTTGTCTTCACCCTCTTTTTCATCTGCGGAAAACTCAATCAACACAGCCGTGATGTTATCTTCGCCGCCGTTTTGATTCGCTTTGCTGATGAGAAGGTCTACTTTTTCCTGAGGATCAGATCCGGCTTGAAGCATTTGTTTGATCTCGTGATCTTCTATTTTATTTGACAGTCCGTCAGAGCATAAAAGCAGCTGATCGCCGTCAGACAGCTCAAAAGAACGGGCGTCGGGGCTGATGGTTTCATCTGTCCCCAGCGCTCTCGTCAATACATTTTTCCGCGGATGGTGCTCGGCGTCCTCTTTCGAAATTTCCCCCGTCTTGACCAGCTCATTCACAAGCGAATGGTCCTCAGTCAGCTGAGTGAATTCCCCCTCTTGAAGCAGGTAGCACCGGCTGTCTCCGATATGAGCCACAGTGACAAACTTCCCCGTGAATAAGGCGCAAACAATGGTGGTGCCCATTCCCCGGCATTCTTCATTCGCTTTAGCGTGGTCATGTACTTTGACATTCGCCTCATGAATCCGGTCTTTCAGCCAATCCTCGCAAGCAGACGGCAGAGAAGGAACCGTTTCGGTCCGGTTCCACTGCTCTTCCATCGCCGCAACCGCCATCCTGCTCGCTACATCTCCGGCAAGATGACCGCCCATGCCGTCGGCGACAACCGCAAGCACCGCGTCTTCTTTTGTGAAAATGCCCGCCGCATCTTCATTATGCCGGCGGACTTTACCTGTATCTGTTTTCAAGGCTGTAATCAACCTCTTCACCTCGTCTCGTCTTGACGCTCCTTCGCGCGAAGCTGACCGCAGGCCGCGTCAATGTCATGGCCTTGCTCTCTTCTGATCGTGACATTTACACCGCGGGATTTTAACGTTTTTTCGAATGCAAAAATCTGATCTCTCGGTGTGCGGACGTAATCCCGTTCAGGTACATAGTTTACCGGAATTAAATTGACATGGCATTTCACGTCTTTTAACAGTTCTGCAAGCTCTTCTGCATGTTCGACCTGATCATTTACGCCGCCGAACAGCCCGTATTCAAAGCTGATCCGTCTGCCTGTTTTCTCGATGTAATATTTGACGGCCTCCATAAGGTCAGGAAGCTTATAGGCTTTGTTAATCGGCATCAGACGGCTTCTGATTTCCGTATTCGGAGCATGCAGAGAAATTGCGAAATTGATCTGCATTTTTTGATCGGCGAAATCGTAAATCTTCGGAATGATTCCGCTGGTGGAAACTGTGATATGACGCGCTCCGATGTTCAGCCCTTTATCGTGGTTAATGATTTTTAAGAAAGCGAGCATTTCATTGAAATTATCAAACGGCTCTCCGATTCCCATGATGACGACTGAGCTGACGCGTTCATCCGTTTCATCAAGCGCCTTTTGCACTTTCACGACTTGAGCGACGATTTCTCCCGCTTCAAGATTCCGTTTCAGTCCGCCGAGTGTTGACGCGCAAAATGTGCAGCCGATCCGGCAGCCGACCTGTGTCGTTACACATACAGAATTACCATACTCGTGTCTCATTAAAACCGTTTCAATCGTATAACCGTCATGAAGCTCAAATAAAAATTTCATCGTGCCGTCTTGAGATGTCTGTTTTACAGCCGTTTTCAGCGTTGTCAGCACAAAATTGCTCTCGAGTTTTTCACGCAGGCTTTTTGAGAGGTTTGTCATTTCATCAAATGAAGAAACCCGCTTTTCATAGAGCCATTCAAAAATCTGTGCTGCGCGGAACGGCTTTTCGCCATTCTCGGTCAGCCATTGTTTGATTTCATCTAATTCAAAAGAGTAAATGGACGGCTGCTCAGTCCGCAGCTCTTTCCGTACGCTTGTCTTTTTTAATTGTGTCATTTTTTATCCCTTCTTTCTCATGCTGCTAATAAAGAAACCGTCTGTTCCGAAATAATGCGGAAGAATTTGAAGGCTTCCATCCTGAACAAAGGGTCTCGCCTTTTCAGGCAGCCGCTTTTCAAGAGACAAATCGGGTTCAAACTCAGGGTGTTCTTGTATAAACGCATGCATAACTTCTTCATTTTCTGTCCGATCCATTGTACACGTACTGTATACGAGTGTGCCACCTTTTTTTACTAATGGGGCGATTTCCCTTAAAATGCCGAGCTGGATTTCTGACAGCCGTCTGCTGTCCTCCGGCGTCTTCGTATATTTCATATCGGGTTTTCTTCTGATGACACCGAAACCTGAGCAAGGCGCATCAACGAGAATACGGTCAAACCGTTCTGCGCCAAAGGCCTCTCCCGCTTTTCGCGCATCCATCGTTTGCGCGTCGATGATCGTAAGTCCGAGCCGTTCTGCGCCCTCTTTAATCAGCTTCACTTTATGGCGGTGAAGATCAAGCGATGTGAGGCTCCCCTCGTTCTCCATCAGTTCCGCAATGTGAGCCGACTTTCCGCCCGGTGCGGCGCATGCATCTAAAACGGTTTCGCCCGGCTTCGGGTCCAGCGCCCGCGCGACAAGCATTGAGCTTTCATCCTGTATGGATACCCGGCCGTTTTGGAAAAATGCCGTGTTCGCGATGCTTCCTTTCAAAAGCTTAATCGCATCAGGAGAAAGGTCTCCGGCTTCCGCTTCCAGACCGGCATTCTCCATCTCATTCAGCACCGTTTCCCTGTCGCTCTTTATGTGATTGACACGGAGCGTCTGCTTCGGCGGAATGAGATGAATCCGGCAGATCTTTTCAGCCGCCTCAAAGCCGTACGCCTCGACCCACTCTTTTACGAGCCATTCGGGATGGCTTGTCTCTGTAGAAAGACGGAGAACCGGGTCTTCAATTTCAGCGAATGACGGCGCCCCCTCACGCTGCAGGGAGCGGAGAATGCCGTTGACAAAGGACGCAATGCCCTTATGCCCGCGTTTTTTGGCGATTTCAACCGCTTCATGGATGGCGGCGCGATCCGGAATTTTTTCTAAATACTCCATTTGATACGCGGACAGACGAAGCAGCTGAATCACCCACGGCTTCACCTTATTCGGCTTGCGGATAAAAGGCTTCAGCATATAGTCTAAGGCGATTTTATTTTGCAGCGTTCCGTAGACAAGCTCTGTCAGCAGTCCTCTGTCCTGATCGCTGAGCGTGTTCGTTTTGATAACCGATGTAAGAAGCAGGTTGCTGTATGCCTGATTTTGCTCAAGCTTCTCAAGCGCTTCAAGGGCGAGCTCCCGGACATTAATTTTCTTCATTTGCTGCTCCTAACACGTCACCGGACTGCACATTTTTGCCTCTTGCAAAATCTTCGCCCTTCATCCGTTTTTTCCCCGCCGGCTGCAGTTCAGTGATTAAAAGGGCGGTGCTGTTTCCTGATGCGACGACAATGCCGTTTTGCTCCGTGCGGATGACTGTTCCGGGCGCAGCTTCAGTTTTTGCAGCAACTTTTTCAGAAGCCCATACTTTAATAGTTTGACCGTTCAAAGTTGTATAGGCGACAGGCCAAGGGTTTAAACCTCTGATCTGGTTGTAGATCTCTTCTCCGGGCTTTGCCCAATCAATCCGCTCCTGCTCACGCTTAATGTTAGGCGCGTAAGTCGCTTTTGATTCGTCCTGTTTGATCGGTTTAATATTTCCGGAAATGACGTTCGGGACGGTCTCTGACAAAAGCTTTGCCCCAGCTATGCTTAATTTGTCGTGCAGCGTGCCGACGTTATCCGTTTCATCAATTTCCACTTCGATTTTAGAAATCATATCGCCCGCATCAAGCTTTTCAACCATATACATGATCGTCACGCCCGTTTTCTTCTTGCCTTGGAGAATCGAATAATGTATCGGCGCTCCGCCTCTTAATTCAGGCAATAGTGACGCGTGTACGTTGATACAGCCGTATGTCGGGCCGTCCAGCAGCTGCTTGGGCAGGATCTGTCCGAATGCCGCCGTAACAATCAGGTCCGGCTTCAGGCTGAGCACTTTTTCTATTTCTTCTTCGAGCCTTACTTTTTCGGGCTGAAGCACGGGAATGCCGTGACGTTCAGCTTCAGCCTTTACAGGAGGGGGCGTCATGATTTTTTTTCTGCCTTTCGGGCGGTCAGGCTGCGTAACGACACCAACCACTTCATATCCGTCTTCAATAAGCGTGCGCAGGACGGGAACTGAAAAGTCGGGCGTTCCCATAAAAACGATCCTTGTCATCCAATCATCCTTCCATTTCTGCCAGTTCTTCTTCAGTGTAGTAAGCCGTAATTTTTGATGTGAATAAAATGCCGTCTAAATGATCCATTTCATGCTGAACGGCTCTGGCCAAAAAACCCTCCGCTTCTAAAATAAACGGTTTTCCTTTACGGTCGTGGGCTTTTACCTTTACGTAATCCGGGCGGGTGACATCACCGAAAACCCCGGGAAAACTTAAGCAGCCCTCGACTCCGGTCTGTTCACCGCTCTTTTCAAGAATAACCGGATTTACAAGGTCGATCCGGCCGCTTTCTTCACCGATGTCCACGACGGCCGCTCTTTTTAAAATGCCGATTTGCGGCGCGGCGAGACCGACGCCATCCATTTCGAGCATCGTATCGTACATATCGTCAAGCAGTTTTTTTAATTTTTTATCAAACACTGTCACTTCATCGGCGGGTGTTTCCAGAACCTCCGCCGGGTGTGTGACGATTTTTTTCACAGCCAAAATTTTGCCCTCCAAAAACTAATGTTACATCAGCATGTACGGATTCATATCGATTGAAATCATTACATGCTTTTGCGCAATGTCGCGTTTATAGTGCTCCAGTATCTTTTTCAACTGAATCTGCAACTCGTTTTCCTGTCTGTATTTTATCACGCATTGATAGCGATATCTATCTTTGATCCTGGCAATCGGGGAAGCCGCCGGCCCGAGAATTTTCGTATCAGGCCCGCATCCCGCTCTTAAATAGTTTGTAATCTTTTCTGCGGTGACCGCGGCTTTTGCCGCTTCTTCATGAGAAACGGTCACCAGCGCCACGTAATAATACGGCGGGTATGACTGGGCCCGTCTGTGCGCCATTTCCTGCTGAAAAAAAGTTTCATAGTCGTGCGTTTTCGTCAGCTGAATGCTGTAATGAGACGGTGTATACGTTTGAATGACCACCGTTCCCGGCTTTTCATGCCGCCCGGCCCGTCCGCTTACCTGCGTCAACAGCTGGAATGTCTTCTCCGCGGCCCTGAAATCTGGGATGTGAAGCGTCGTATCTGCGCTTAATACTCCGACGAGCGTCACGTTCGGAAAATCAAGCCCTTTTGCGATCATTTGCGTACCGAGCAGGATATCCGCCTTCCCTTCACCGAACGCTGACAACAGTTTTTCATGGGCGCCTTTTCTTGAAGTGGTATCCACATCCATCCTGATCACGCGCGCCTGAGGCAGCACTTTGGTAAGCTCCTCCTCCACACGCTGCGTGCCCGTGCCGAAAAAGCGGATATGTTCGCTGCCGCATTCCGGGCATGTTCCCGGGACAGGTTCCTCATGGCCGCAGTAATGGCATTTCAGCCTTTGTCCGTAGCGGTGATAAGTCATGGAAATGTCGCAATGCGGACATTGCGGCACATAACCGCAGTCCCGGCACATCACAAACGAGGAATACCCCCGTTTATTCAGAAAAAGGACGGCCTGCTCTTTTTTTGCGAGCTTCTCTTCCAGCTGTTCCATCAGCTCTCTTGAAAACATTGATCTGTTGCCGTTTCTCAGTTCTTCTCTCATATCAACGAGAGAAACGTCAGGCATGAGCTGGCGGTTTACGCGATGTTTTAACGGAAGCAGCTCATAAACGCCTTTTTTCGCCCGCGCAAATGACTCCAATGTCGGCGTGGCGCTCCCGAGGACGACCGGACAGCTGTGATGCTCGGCCCGGCGGATGGCTACATCCTTTGCATGATACCGCGGCATTTCCTCCTGCTTATAGGAAGATTCGTGCTCTTCATCAATAATGATCATGCCGAGATTTTCAAACGGGGCAAAGATGGCCGATCTGGCTCCGACGACAAGCCGGACTTCCTTGCGCTGAATCTTCCGCCATTCATCGTATTTTTCACCTGTGGATAATCCGCTGTGCATGACCGCAACCTGTGAGCCGAAGCGGCCTTTAAAACGGTTGACCATTTGCGGTGTCAACGAGATTTCCGGAACGAGCACGATCGCTTCTTGTCCTTTTGCCAGCACTTTTTCTATGGATTGCAGGTAAATTTCCGTTTTGCCGCTGCCCGTGACGCCGTGAAGCAGAAAGACGTGGTGGACATGATCGGCTACGGCTTGTTTAATCGGCTCAAAAGCGGCCTGCTGCTCTTCTGTAAGAGAGAGCGGCTCTGTTTTTTTGAACATTCTGTCCTGATAAGGATCGCGGTAAACCTCCTCAAAGCTTTCCGTAAGAAGCCCCTTTTTAAGAAGCGTTTTCAGCGTCGCGGAACTGGAATCGGTCTTTTTGCAAAGTTCAGCCGCGGAAATCTTTTCTCCCCCGCCGATAAAATAAGTAAGCACGGCGAGCTGTTTAGAAGCCTGCTTTGTCAATGAATCTGCGTGCCGGGCGAGTTCTTCTTTGTCTGCCCCCGCTTCGATCATGCGGATCATTTTTTTATTCGTTTTTTGGGCGACTTTATATGTGACATCAATGCTTCCTTTGCGCACGAATTTCTGAAGTGACGAAAGAATGCTTTCATCGGTAATATCCGAGTACAGAAGACTTTTTTGATTCCTGAAAAGCTGTTTGATGTCCGGGGTCAGCGCTTCTTCGTCAACGACTTTCAGCTCTTTCTCGTACTTCGCCTTCAGTGCGGCGGGCAGCATTGCCTGAAGCGCCGTGATTTTAAACGACAGCGTTTTGTCAGAAAGCCATGAAGACAGCTGCATCAGTTCCTCAGTCAGAACTGGCGTCAAATCAAGAAGCTTCTCGACTTCCTTCATTGAGCCGCCGTTTAATTCGGACGAATCTTTCAAACCGGTCACAAATCCTTGAAGCTTGCGCGGGCCAAACGGGACAATCACCCGCATGCCGACTTCGATCATCCCTTTTAAATGATCGGGAATTTTGTAATCAAAGGGTCTGTCAATGTTTTTGGAGCTGACATCGACAATGACTTCTGCTACATTCATACGGGTTTTCGGTCCTCGGCTTTCAAAGCGGTCATTTCCTTCAGCATTTCAAAGGAAACGTCAAGTTTAGACATAAGCGCAAGCTCCCGTTTTCTTCCGTCCCGGAAATAGAAGGTGACGACATTCGTATCCGTGCCAAATCCGGCCCCTTCCGCTTTCACATCATTCGCCACGATCATATCAAGGTTTTTCTGTTCGAGTTTTCTGCGCGCATAGCGTTCGACGTCTTGCGTTTCAGCCGCAAATCCGACCAGCAGCTGGTGTGTTTTCCGTTCGCCGAGTTCTTTCAGTATGTCTGCCGTACGGTTGAATTCGATCACGAGCGAACCGTCTTTCTTCTTCATTTTGTGATCAGAAACAGCCGCCGGCGTAAAATCGGCCACGGCCGCCGTCTTAATCACCATGTCGCATGAATCAAACACAGAAAGCACGGCTTCTCTCATATCAGCTGCCGATTGCACAGGAAGAAACTGATACAGCCCGACTGGCGGCTCTATTGACACCGGGCCTGAAATCAGCGTCACCCGCGCCCCGAGACGGACGGCGGCTTCAGCAGCAGCGTAGCCCATTTTGCCGGTGGATTTATTTGTGAAGAAGCGGACAGGGTCCACGGCTTCGCGCGTCGGACCGGCCGTAATGACAATATGTTTTCCTTTCAGCGGCGCATCGTCTTCAGGCTCCTTAAAATGCTCACTGACACGCTCAACAATAAGCTCCGGCTCCTCCAGCCTTCCTTTGCCGACATATCCGCATGCCAAATAGCCTTCACTCGGCTCGATAAAGCGGACCCCGTCCTGATAAAGCACAGAGATGTTCCGTTTCACCGCCGGATGATCATACATATGGACATTCATCGCAGGCGCCACCCAGACCGGGGCCTCAGCCGCCAGCACCGTCGTTGTGAGCATATCATCAGCAATTCCATTGGCAAGCTTGCCGATGATATTTGCCGTAGCGGGCGCGACAATAATTAAATCCGCCCAGTCAGCGGCATCAATATGAGAAATCACCTTCGGATTCTGTTCATTAAATGTATCTGTATACACTTCATTCCGGCTCAGCGCCTGAAATGTCAGCGGAGAAACAAACTCACGCGCGGACTCAGTCATAATCACTTTGACGTTTGCGCCGGCCTGAACCAGCTTGCTCGTGAGTGCGGAAGCTTTATAAACGGCAATTCCCCCGCTTACGCATAGCAAAATGTTTCGGTTTTTCATGAAGTCTTCTCCCCTTTATGAAAGCATTGGACAAATCCCAAACGGAAAAAAATAACAACCTATGTAGAGATAGGTTGCTACGTGTGCTTGTTATTCGCTGTCTTCTCTTTCAAACGAAAGCAGGCCCGCGTCAATTTCTTCTAAAGCTTTGCCTACATATTTGTGAGAAATGGTATGTTCAATCTGCTGGTCCTTTTTGATCTGCATTTCACGCGCGCGTCTTGCAGACACAGTCACCAGCGTATATTTAGAATCTAATTTATTCATTAAAGAGTCAATTGACGGATCTAACATAAGTTATTCTACCTCCAGCATTTTCTTATATCTCGGAGCGACGCGTTCACGTTTTAAGTGCTCGGCGAGAACGATTGCGTTAATCTTATCACAAGCCGTTTGGATATCGTCGTTTTCAACGACATAATCATACGCGTCCATCATTTCGATTTCAGCTTTTGCGGCATTCATTCTGTTTTCGATTAAATCGTCGGTTTCAGTCCCTCTTGTCACGATTCTGTTTTTCAGCTCAGAAAGACTCGGCGGCGCTAAGAAGATAAACAGGCCTTCCGGAAATGCATTCCGCACTTGGAGCGCGCCCTGCACTTCAATCTCTAAGAAGACGTCTTTTCCTTCTTGAAGCGTCTGTTCGACATAATCAACGGGCGTTCCGTAATAGTTGCCGACATATTCTGCCCACTCAAGCAGTTTGTTGTTTTCAATCATGCGTTCGAATTCTTCTCTGGATTTAAAGAAATAATCGACGCCGTCGACCTCGCCCTCTCTCGGGTTTCTCGTCGTGACTGAAATTGAGTATTCAAATTTCGTGTCCTGTTGTGAAAATATTGCTTGCCGAACCGTTCCTTTTCCAACTCCGGAGGGACCTGAGAGAACGATTAATAACCCTCTTTCTTTCATGCGGCAATTACCCCTGCCCTTCATCCATAATTTCTTCTTTCACAGAAAGTCTGTGTGCAACTGTCTCAGGCTGGACGGCAGATAAGATAATGTGATCACTATCCATGACGACAACTGCACGGGTTCTTCGTCCGTATGTAGCGTCTATTAGCATTCCGCGGTCTCTTGCATCCTGGATCATTCGCTTTATTGGCGCAGACTCCGGGCTGACAATCGAAATCATCCGATTGGCGGAGATGATATTGCCAAATCCGATATTAATCAGTTTAATCGTCATCTTCTACGTTCCCCCTGTAAAATAGACGTCTCTAGTGTAACCTGAAGAGACCGTCTGTAAACAATACGCACAGTCGCTATTCTATATTTTGCACTTGTTCCTTCAATTTTTCAATAGAACTTTTCATTTCAACGACAAGCTTTGTGATTTGATGATCATTGGCTTTTGAGCCGATCGTGTTCGCTTCCCGGTTAAGCTCCTGAACAAGGAAATCAAGTTTGCGGCCGACTGCCCCGCCTTCTTTTAATATATCACGGAATTGAACAAAATGGCTCTTCAATCTGGTAATTTCTTCCGTTATATCGGAACGATCGGCGAAAATGGCGCATTCCGTGATCAGCCTGCTTTCGTCGAGCGCGTCCTCCGTCCATTCCTTCATTCGGGCGTAAAGACGCTCGCGGTATTGAATAACAACGGCCGAAGCGCGCTCTTTCACCTGTTCGGACAGCGTCTCAAGCCGCTCAATGTGCAGAAAGCAGTCTTCCGCCAAAAGCCGGCCTTCTTTTTCCCTCATGTCACAAAGTTCTTTTACAGCCAGCTCAGCGGCTTCCCTGATGACTTCTTCAAGCTTGTCATCACGCATCTGTTCTTCGTGAATCTGCGCAATGTGTTCAAATCTAAAGAAATCCATTGCATCGGGTTCTGCGGCCAGGCTGTAGCGCTCTTTCATGACGCGTGCGGCGCTCACATATTCATCAAGGAGCTCCCAATCGATGTTCAGGCTTCTTTTTATGAGCGCGTCACTGTTTACAGTGAGAAACAGCTCTACTCTTCCGCGCTGTATATGCTGCAATATCGTTTGTTTCAGCTTATCCTCTACATATAGCAAAGGCCGTGGCAGGCGGGCGTTCACTTCTTTGAACCGGTAATTGACGGATTTCAATTCAACGGTTGCCGAGAGATCGCCTTTTGTGCTGCTTGCGCTGCCGAAGCCTGTCATACTCCGTATCATATGAAACACCCAATTCTTTCCCGTTATCAAAATAAAAGGGCAATAGACATGCTATTACCCCTAAGATTATATCATATGGAATTATTTTTTTCTTGTCAAAAGTGAACCCGCCAGCAAAAAAGTAGGTATGCCAGACATACCGATAATCAGCATCCAATCGCCCGGCGTAATCGGCACTGTTTTGAAAATTGGCTGCAGCGGCGGATAATAGATGACGATGACCATCAGGAAGACAGAAGAAATGATGGCGCCGAGCAGATAGATATTTTCAAACGGATTCCGGGAGAAAACAGACGTTTCGCTCCGGCAGTCAAACACGTGTATAAGCTGAGCCAGGACAAGAGTCGCGAATGCAACGGTCTGTGCGTAGGGCAGATTTTCAGGATTGCGGTGATAGACGATGATAAACGCAAAAATGGTTGCGGCTCCGATTAAAAACCCTCTTGATACGACTTTCCAGCCCAGTTTTCTCGCAAACACTCCTTCTTTCGGATGCCGCGGCTTCCGCCTCATCAGGTCTCCTTCCGGCTGATCCATACCGAGGGCCATCGCCGGCAGCCCGTCAGTGACTAAGTTCACCCACAATATCTGAATCGGGACGAGCGGCAACGGCAGAGCGAGAAGCATCGCAAACAGCATCACTAAAATTTCACCGACGTTGGAGGCGAGCAAATACCGGACGAATTTTCTTATATTTTCATAGATATTCCGTCCCTCTTTTATGGCTGATTTAATCGTAGCAAAGTTATCATCCACCAGAATGAGAGAAGAGGCTTCCTTTGCCACATCCGTTCCCGTCACGCCCATGGCAACACCGATATCTGCCTGCTTTATGGCCGGCGCGTCATTAACCCCGTCTCCCGTCATGGCGACGACGTGTCCGTTTTCCTGAAACGCTTTGACGATTTTCAATTTATGTTCAGGTGACACGCGTGCGAAGACGTAGACATCATCGACCGTTTCGATAAGTTCTTTGTCCGTAAGCTCATTCAGCGTCTTGCCGTCCATCACACGCCCCTTTTTCGGAAGAAGACGCAAATCTTTTGCAATGGCCTTTGCCGTTTCGACGTGATCCCCTGTGATCATAACCGTTTTAATGCCGGCCTCACGGCATTCTTTAATGGCCTGTCTGACCTCCGGACGGGGCGGATCAATCATGCCTGACAAGCCGAGCATCGTCAGATTTTTTTCCGCCTGCTCCATTGTCGGCTTTTCTCCGGCCTTAAGCGGTTTATAAGCAATCGCGATCGTACGCAAAGCTTGCGACGCCAGCTCTTTCAGAACCGCTTCCGTTTCTGCTTTCTTTTCTCCTGAAAAAGGCGTACTTCTTGCGCCGTGCATCAGATGTGACGAGCGGTCAATCAGCACATCGGGCGCTCCTTTAGTGATGACGAACTGCTTTTTTTCCTTATCCTCTACAATGACGGTCATCATTTTGCGGACGGAGTCAAACGGAAACTCGGCAACCACGCGGTATTGCCCGCTGAGCCAATCGTTTGAATAGCCGCCCTTTCTTGCAGCCGTCAGCAGCGCGCCTTCTGTCGGATCACCGTCGAGTACATAACGGCCGTCTTTCAGTGCGATTTCAGATGTGTTGCACAACGCGCCGAAAACCAGCATCTGTTCAAGAATCTTCTCATCTTTCGGCTTGATTTCCCGCTCATCTCGGGTGAAAACGCCCTCCGGCTCATAGCCGATGCCTGACACTTTATAAATTTTGCCGCCTGACCACATATGGGTGACGGTCATTTTGTTTTGTGTCAGCGTGCCGGTTTTATCAGAACAAATGACAGAGGCGCAGCCCAATGTTTCAACCGCCGGGAGCTTTCTGACAATTGATTTTTGTTTGATCATGCGCTGGACGCCGATTGATAATGCCACCGTAACAATGGCGGGAAGCCCTTCCGGAATCGCGGCGACGGCCAATGACACCCCGGCCAAAAACATGCTGTAAAGATCATGTCCCTGTAAGACGCCGACTGCAACGACCAATACCGTTAAAAGGAGCGCGACGATAATTAAAATTTTGCCGAGCTCTTCAAGTCTTCGCTGCAGCGGTGTTGAAAGGCTGCCGGCGGATTCCAGCATATCGGCGATTTTCCCCATTGCCGTATTCATTCCTGTACCGACGACAACGCCGACACCGCTGCCGCGCGTTACGATCGTACCCATAAACGCCATATTGCTGATGTCGCCTAACGAAACATCCGGCTTTCTCAGTTTATCAGCTTGTTTAACCACCGGAATTGATTCCCCGGTCAGCGCCGATTCCTCAATTTCAAGGCTTTTCGCTTCAACGATCCGCACATCCGCGCCAATCCGGTCGCCGCTTGAAAATTTCATGATATCGCCGGGAACGAGCTCCTTGGACTGAATTTTCTTCCAGCTCCCGTCCCGCAACGCTGACACATACGGCGTTGACAGCTCTTTTAGTGCATGTAATGACTTTTCCGCACGCCGCTCTTGAAAAAAACCGAGAACCCCATTGACAAATACAATCGCCATAATCGCTACGGCATCTACATATTCGCCTAAAAACCCGGATATTAAGGTCGCCGCCAGCAGCACGAGCACCATAAAATCTTTAAATTGGGCGAAAAACACGGCGATCGCCGGTGTCCTCTTGCCCTCCTGAAGCTCGTTCGGTCCGTGCTTTTCAAGGCGTTTTTTCACCTCTTTTTCGGTCAACCCCTGTTTAATGGACGTATTTGTTGCTTTCAGCAAATCGGTTTGTCCCATTTCATGAAACTTCATTCTTCTCGTCCACTCCCCTGCCTCGCTTTAGAGATGTCACTCTGTAAACAAGCTTATTCTGACTCGCCCCTTTTCATGCTATAATTATCGAATGCAGGAAGAAGGAAAGGGTGTTTTATATGTCTTTTGATGGCATGTTTACATACGGAATGACACATGAATTAAACAGCCGGATTGCCGGAGGCCGGATCACGAGAGTCCATCAGCCTTTTAAGCACGATGTGATATTCCATATCCGCGCCAACGGAAAAAACCACAAATTATTATTGTCGGCGCACCCGAGCTATTCACGGGTGCACATGACAAACCAGGCCTATGAAAATCCGAGCGAGCCGCCGATGTTTTGTATGCTGCTCAGAAAGCATATAGAAGGCGGATTTATTGAGAAAATAGAGCAGGCCGGATTAGACCGGATTATGATATTCCGCATAAAAAGCAGAAATGAAATCGGCGACGAAACCGTAAGAACGCTGTATGTTGAAATTATGGGACGGCACAGCAATATTATTCTGACTGACGGAGAAGGAGCCATCATCGACGGGCTGAAACATTTATCTCCGTCGATGAACAGCTACCGGACCGTTCTGCCGGGATATGATTACAAGCTTCCTCCCGCTCAGGAAAAAATTTCGCCGCTTGCCGCGGATGAAGAGGACGTTTTGCGTTATCTCAGTTTTCAGGAAGGACGGCTTGACCAGCAGATCGTCAGACATTTCTCCGGTGTTTCTCCGCTGTTTGCAAAAGAAGCCGTTCACAGAGCGGGTCTCGCTAACAAAATAACGCTGCCGAAGACGCTGCTTGAAATGTTCCATGCCGTGAAAGATTGCAGGTTTACACCGAACATTACGACAGCCGGCGGAAAGGAATACTTTTATCTCCTGTCTCTCACACATGTAAACGGAGAGGAGCGCACCTTTCACTCACTGAGTGAGCTGTTGGACCGGTTTTATTTCGGCAAAGCGGAACGCGACCGCGTCAAACAGCAGGCGCAGGATCTCGAGCGGTTTGTCGCAAATGAACGGAAAAAGAACGCCAATAAGATAAAAAAGCTGGAAAAGACGCTCGACTACTCAGAGAATGCGAAGGAATTCCAGCTATACGGCGAACTGCTGACGGCGAATTTGTATATGCTGAAAAAAGGTGACAAAGAAGCGGAAGTCATCAATTATTATGATGAAGAAAGTAAGACGGTGACCATCCCTTTAAATCCGAACAAAACACCGTCAGAAAATGCACAGATGTATTTTACAAAGTATCAAAAGGCGAAGAATTCCGTCGAGGTGGTAAAAGAACAGATCCGTCTGGCCGAGGAGGAAATCGCTTATTTCGATCAGCTGATCCAGCAGCTCTCCTCCGCCTCCACAAAGGATATTCACGAAATAAGGGAAGAGCTTGTGGAAGGCAAATATCTGCGGCCGAAACAGCAGAGAGGACAGAAAAAACAGAAGCAGCACGTTCCTGTTTTGGAGCAATATGAATCTTCACAGGGATTGACGATTCTTGTCGGCAAAAACAATAAACAAAATGAGTACTTAACGACAAAAGCTGCCGCAAGGGATGATTTATGGTTCCACACGAAAGACATTCCGGGTTCCCACGTTGTGATTAAAAGCAGCGATCCGGATGAACAATCCATACTGGAGGCCGCTGCGATCGCCGCTTATTTTTCCAAAGCGAAAGATTCCGGCTCCGTTCCGGTTGATTATACAAAAATCAGACATGTGAAAAAGCCAAACGGCGCAAAGCCCGGATTTGTCACCTATGACAGCCAGCATACCGTATTTGTCACACCTGATGCCGACCTTGTCATACGGCTGAAAAAATAAACGCACCTCCAAGCTGAAACCCGCGCTCAGCTTGGAGGTGTTTTTTATTACGTATAAACGGAGACGAAACTCTCCCAGCCGTCAGAATCATCTTTACAATATCTGATCAGTTTCCCGTCATGTCTGCCTGATCCGCCGGGCCGTCTGTGATTAAAACAGTCACACCTGATTTGGCGGCGGATACTTTCACCTTCCCTCGCCGAACCTGAGCACATCCGGGCGGGTCTCTGACCTTTCCTTTGTATGCGGGCGGAATCCAGGCGGCATCGGGATCACATACATATTCCTCATCACTTCGCAATCCTGACCGCTTTCGTTTTGAATTTTTCACATTCGGCGGACTGTCAGGACAGTATAAAAAACACCCTGCCTGATGACAGACAAGGTGTTTTTTATGATCTTCTTCTTTTCTCAAATAATCGATCCACTTCTTCAGCCAAATCAGCAGTAACGAGAGGCTTTATGTCCTCAGCCAGTCTTTTCGTATGTGCCGGGCTTGCGCCGCTTGTTGATACGGATACTTGAATGCGCCCTTTGCGGATGATCTTCGGCATATACACGCTGCCCCGTTCAGCCTCGCTTACACAATTGACCAGCTGCGTTTCAGAAGCGCCCGCGGCTATCTCCCGATTCACGCTGCGGTCATTTGTCGCGGCAATGATGAAAAAAGCGGGCGCGAGATCCTTCATTTCAATTTTACGGGAAACCCAGCGGATACGTCCTTCATCTGCCAGCTGTTTAATTTCAGGCAGGGCCTCGGGACTGATTACAGTAATATCCGCGCCTTCCGGAAGCACTGTTTTGAGCCTTCTTAAGGCAACATTGCCTCCGCCCGCGATGATAATTCTTTTTCCGCTTAAATTAATGTGCAGAGGCAGCATACTGTCCCCCCTTAAAATCAAACTGACCGCCGGGGTTTCGGACAGCTTCTGTCACACGGTTCAAAAACGCCTGCTTAATATGCGGGTGAAAACCTAAGTATGAAGCGAGATGAACATTTTGATTGATCGTTTGAAGCTTTTGAACTTCCCGTTCAATCTCAGTCATTAAAAGCCCGGTAAACAGAAGATATGGAACGATAAAAACGGGTGCTCCGTCATCCTCTTCAAGGCCGGCAAACACTTCTTTATAGTGCGGGTCACATGCTGTTAAAAAACAAGGGATGACTTCTTTAACAGGTGTAATCGCCTCAAGTTTTCCGGCAATCTCACTGACTGCGTTTTTAACGGCCGGATCTGTGCTTCCTCTTCCGATCAGCACCACTTTCGCCTGCTCAATGAGCACTCCGGTATCTTCAATGCGATGATGGACCGCTTTTACGACTTCATCGTCCACTCCGATCGGAACACCATATGTCACTTTTATATCGGGATGCAGGGCCGCCGCACGGGCGATTTCAGCCGGAATGTCATGTTTTGCGTGGGCAGCGGTCAAGAGCAGCAAAGGCACGGCCGCAATATGAGTGGCGCCTTGTCTGACACAAGCTTCAAAACCCGCTTCAATAGACGGTTCCTGCAGTTCTAAAAAACAGATTTCCTGAATGGGAGCGTCAGCGTGCGGCAGACACCCTTTTAAAAACGCCGCCGACTCTGTCTGCGCTTTTTTAAGCCTGCTTCCGTGCCCGATGTATAAAATCGCCTGCTTCATTTACAACGCCTCGCTCAAATCCGGATTTTTCTGTTCAGATGCATACCAGTCCAGTTTGCAGTGATAATTGACGACATCACCGATAACAATTAAGCTCGGGTTTTTGATTTCTTCTTTTATCACTGTATCTGAAAGCGTGCCGACGGTGCAGACGACTGTTTTTTGCCTGTCCGTCGTTCCCCAATGAATAAAGGCTGCCGGAGTGCCGCCGTCTCTGCCGTTTTCCAGCAGCATTCTTTCAATCTGCCGGATATTTTTAATTCCCATATAAATCACCAGCGTATCAATACCCGTCGCCAGCGCTTTCCATTTTTCTTCAAAGTCGTCTTCTTGTTTATAATGCCCCGTAACGAATGCGACATTGGAGCTCGCCTCTCTGTGCGTCACCGGAATGCCGGCATAAGCAGCAGCCGCGATTCCTGATGTAATGCCGGGAACGATCTCAAACGGAATGGCGTTTTGTGCGAGAGCCTCCGCTTCTTCGCCTCCGCGGCCGAAAACAAACGGGTCGCCCCCCTTGAGCCTTACAACGGTTTTCCCCTTTTTCGCATACTTCACAAGGAAACGGTTGATCGTATCCTGTTTCATAATGTGAAAATCCGGGAGCTTGCCGCAGTAAATCAGATCCGCTTCTTCTCCGGCGTACTGTAAAATCTCTTTGCTTACCAATCTGTCATATAATATAACGTCCGCTTTCTGTATGGCTTTCATTGCCTTCACCGTTAATAAGTCCGGATCTCCCGGACCGGCTCCAACGATAAATACTTTCCCCATAGCATGTCTCCCCGATCCGTTTTGAAATCTTCCCAGAACAGCCGCGAGGCCGCACTTCAGCTATTTTACCATATCCCGCCATTGCGGGGGATATCCGGCTGATTGCGCGGCCTTTTTGGACCTATTATGCTAAGCTGTTTTTCACAAAGTCAACCAGTCTTCCGGTGCATTCTTCACGTTCAAATTTGCCTGAATCAAGTACGAGCTCAGGCGCTTTCGGCTCTTCATACGGTGAGTCGATCCCCGTAAAGAACGGAATTTCACCATTTCTTGCTTTTTTATATAAACCTTTCGGATCGCGCTTTTCACATATATCGAGGTCGCATTTCACGTAGATTTCATTAAATTCGCCCTCTGCCACAAGCTCTCTCACCTGATCTCTGTCCTCACGGAACGGAGAAATAAAAGCCGTGATGACGATGGTTCCCTGCTGAACGAAAAGCTTCGCCACTTCCCCGATGCGGCGTATATTTTCCTTGCGGTCATCATCGGAAAAACCTAAGTCCTTGTTTAAGCCGTGGCGGATGTTATCACCATCAAGCACAATGACTTGATAGCCTTGTTCAAACAGCTCGCGCGCTGCGGCGTTTGCAATTGTGGATTTCCCTGAACCGCTTAAGCCCGTCAGCCAGAGGATAGAGCTTTTATGCTTGTTTTTCTGCTGGTATTCTTCTTTCGTTATTGAGGCTTCATGCCATACGATATCACGATTTGTCACTCTATTTTCCTCCTTAAGAAACGCCTGCTTCTTCTTTCGTTTTCAGCCCTTTAATCAACACCTCGACAACTTCAGGACGGCTGAATTCCGCCGGCGGCATGACGCCGCTTCGCAGCATTTCTCTGACCTTTGTTCCTGACAGAATGACATGGTCTTCTCTGTCATGCGGGCATGTTTTGGCCGTTCCCATGTTGCCGCATTTCTGGCAGAAGAAGCTGTGCTCGAATTTCATCGGTGTAATCCCGAGTTCATCCGCTGTAAATTGATCAAACAGCTCTTGCGCTTCATATGTGCCGTAGTAATCACCGACGCCGGCATGATCGCGGCCGACGATAAAATGTGTGCAGCCGTAGTTTTTGCGGACAAGCGCGTGGAAAATGGCTTCTCTCGGCCCCGCATACCGCATAGCCGCCAAAAACACGCCGAGGAAAACGCGGTCTTTCGGATAATAATGATCGAGCAGCACCTGGTAGCTTTCCATTCTGACATCCGCCGGAATGTCATCTGATTTTGTTTCACCGACGAGCGGGTTCAAAAACAGGCCGTCAACTGTCTCAAGCGCGGTTTTTTGGATATATTCGTGGGCGCGGTGGACCGGATTTCTCGTTTGGAAACCGACGATGGTTTTCCAGCCCTTTTCTTCGAAGCTTCGTCTTGTATCGGCAGGTTCAAATGTAAACTCAGGAAACTGCTTTGACGCTTTTTTAATTAATGTGATCGGCCCGCCGACATACGTATCGCCGCGTGAAAATAATTTTTTCACGCCCGGATGCGCGGCATCATCGGTTTTATATATGTGAACGGCTTCTTTTTGTTTATCCGGCGTATAAATATCTTCGATGTCGACGACACCGTATGTTTCTCCGCCGTAAGTCAGTTTCACCGTGTCGCCGACGGCAAGCTCAGCCGCTTTTTCTGAATCGACCGGAAGCGTGATCGGCAGGGACCAGACAACCCCTGATGCCAGACGCATATTTTCAACGACTGACACGTAATCTTTTTCTGTGAAAAATCCTTCAATCGGGCTGTACCCCCCGATCCCGATCAGCTCTAAATCAGCGAACGAAATCAAATCAAGCTCAATTTCTTTGTGGACGGATGTAAGATCATACTGCTCATTCACCCGATTAATTAATGTTCCTCCGTGCGGTGCTAAACTCATAATACATGATTCCTCCCAGTTAACAGATAAATAAACTCAGATTAATAGTTAAATGCCCCCGCCTTGTTCATGGACAGAGCGTTTCTCTTTTCGGATGGCTTTCATCAGACTGGCGGCTCCGCCAGCTGCCAAAAGCACGCTGGCCATCATAAAGATGGAATAGTAATCTCCTTTTAACAGCAGGGAGACAAGCAGATACGAAATCGACAGTGACAAAAACGGCGAAACGACCCAAACTTTGAGCATCGTTTTCACGACTTCTTTATGAAAAACGTTCGGCCCGTTTTTGGCCATTCCGATACCGATAATTGATGATGATGTGACTTGCGCCAATGGGACCGGCAGACCGAAGACGGAACTGATAATGACAAGCCCCGCGCCGGTTCCTGAAAGCAGTATGCCTTCTCCGGCTGAAAATCTCGTAATCTTTTTCCCGTTGGTTTCAAGCACTTTACGTCCTAAAAGCAGAGCGCCGAGAGCGACAAAGATGCCTCCGTACAGCGTTCCTTTTGACACGCTGAGTACGCCCGCAGCCACCAAAGGGCCCACCGCATTTGCGACATTGTTCATTCCGGCTGAAAAAGCTTCCCAAAACCCCGCAAAAAGCAGCACAATCCCTAAAATCTTCTGTTTCCGTTTCGAAATGACTCGAATATTCAGAGAACTGAATACCTTCGATACGAGAAAGGTGAAACAGAACGCGACGAACGGTACGAGCACCCAAAAAATCACGATGACCAAAAGATGCTGTAAAAACAATACTTTGTACGCGACGCCGACACCGACAATCGCCCCGACAGTGACCTCACTCGTCGACAGCGGAATGCCGAGCACATTCGCCGTGAATAACGATAGCGCCGCCGCTCCGATTATAATGCAGACAATGGTGAGCGTAATGGTTTGTTCGGGAATGATTCCGCCACTGATCGTCTTAACGACTTCACCGCCGCCGATAACCGCCCCTGACAGGACTCCGGCCGCGCAGATGATCAGCGCATATGTTTTCTTTTTAACGGCGCCGGACCCGTAAGCGACTCCCATTGATGCCGCGGCTCCGCTGGCTCCGATATTCATGGCAAAAAACAGGCAGAATAAAATAGCGGCTAATTCCATCGGGCAGCTCCTTTATTCATGCAGTCCGCATTCGGTTTTCGCCATGCCGTTCCATCTGCCGCTCCGCAAATCTTCCGCGGTAAACGCAGGTGAAGTGCACGGTTCACAGCCGATGCTCGGATACCCCTGATCATGGAGGATATTGTAATCCAGCTCATGCTTGGAAGTATATCTCCAGATGTCTTTCCATGTCCAATGGATCAGCGGGCATACTTTAATCGATTGAAACTTGTCGTCTTTATTCAGGAAATTCGTATTCGCCCGGCTCGGCCCTTGATCCCGGCGAAGGCCGGACAGCCATGCCGGATGCCCTGCGAGTGCTTCTCTTAACGGCAGAATTTTTCTGATGTAGCAGCACTGGTTCGGTTCTCTTTCCCACAGTTTATCTCCGTGAGCCTCGGCCTGTTCCTCAAGAGTAAGGCTGGGCTTTTTCAGGATAATGTTCAGCCCCGGGTAACGTTCTTTCACTTTTTCGATCGTTTCATATGTTTCTTTAAAGTGAAGACCCGTATCGAGAAACACGATTTCCGCGTCTTTCTTTACTTTAGAAATTAAATCGATCAGGACGATGCCCTCAATCCCGAAGCTGCACGCGTAAACAAGCTGGTCTCCGTAGTGGCCGTATGCCCATTTTAAAACGGACAGCGCGCCTTTATAGGAATCGTCTTCCGGAAATGTAATCGCCGGCTCTTCCCATGTGTCATACGTTAGCATTTTTTCTTTCCTCCTCCCGGAGACAATCAAACAGCTGTTGTTCTCTGCCGGTTGTCTTATCCCTCAATCTTTTTTTTATATAAAAAACTTTCAATCCAGCGGAATGAAAGACAGTGACCCGGTATAGCCCTTATCTTCAAAATGCTGTGCATTTTTCTGGATGCGGCACCTTGCAATACACGCAGGTTGCCGGGCGTCATCGGTCCAGTCCCTCAGCCGCTCTTGATAAGCTTTTTAGATTTGTACTAAATTTTAGCACAATTCTAACAGAAGTCAACCCGAGTTTTTTGATAGGAATAATAAAACAGGCCCTGAGGCCTGTTTTTATTGTCGTTATTTTTTAAACCAATCTTTTGACTCGGGATTCAGTTTCCATGATTTCAGTTTTTCAATGTCAGCTGAATGAATCGTTCCGTTTTCAAGCGCGACTTCAATCAGCGTGTCATAATCTGTTAACGAGTAATAAGGAAGACCCGCTTTTTTAAAGGCTTCTTTTGCTTTCGGCAGTCCGTATGTAAAAATGGAAATGACGCCGAGGACTTCCGCGCCCTCTCTTTGAAGGGCCGCCGCAGCTTCAAGCACGCTGCCTCCGGTAGAAATCAAGTCTTCAATCACGACTGTTTTTTGTCCTTTCTTAATGGCGCCTTCTATTTGATTTCCTTTGCCGTGCGCTTTCGGTTTGCTTCTGACGTAGCACATCGGCGCGCCTGTACGGTCTGCGAGAAGCGCAGCATGCGGAATGCCCGCCGTTGCAGTGCCCGCGATCATCTCCGCCTCGGGGAAATGCTCCTTCAGCAGTTTGCCGAGCCCGTCCGCCACATCATTTCTCACTTTTGGATACGACAATGTCAGACGGTTGTCACAATAGATCGGTGATAAAATGCCGCTCGCCCACGTAAACGGCTCATTCGGACGTAAAAAGACAGCTTCAATGTGTAATAGATGTTTTGCGATAGCCTGTTTCATCGGCGAACGCCCTCCCATTCCAGTTTAATTGCTTCATATGCTTTAACGGGGTTTTCCGCTTTTGTAATTGAGCGGCCCACGACGATGGCTGACGAACCGTTTTCTTTCGCAAATGACGGAGTCGCCGTCCGGACTTGATCGTCAGCTGCGTCACTGGCCGTGCGGATGCCCGGCGTGACTGTCAGAAATGAAGGCCGGACCGCTTCATAAATGGCTTTTGTTTCATGGACCGAACATACCACTCCGTCCAGCCCGCACTCTTCCGCCATTTTGCCGTAGTGCACAACCGTTTCTAACAGCGGCTTTTGCAGCAGAAGCTCTTCCTTCGCCACCTGCTCTGAAGTGCTGGTCAGCTGAGTCACCGCGATTAAAGACGGGCGTTTTCTGCCTGCCGGCGTGCCTTCTTCAAGCCCCTCAAGGGCCGCGCGCATCATGCGTGCGCCCCCTGCCGCATGCACATTGACGAGATCAACGCCGAGGCGGGCCAGCCGCTTCATCGCTTTATTGACCGTAGTCGGGATATCATGAAGCTTTAAATCTAAAAATATATCACAGTTCCGCTCTTTTAATTGGTGAATGATGGCGGGGCCTTCCTGATAAAAAAGTTCCATCCCCGTTTTGACAAAAAGCCTTTCCTTTTCAAACAAGTCTAAAAACGTTAAAGTCTCTTCCCCTGATGCAAAATCAAGCGCGATGATGGGCAGGTTGTTTTTCATGTTTCCAGCTCCTTCCGATGCATTCACTTACAGATTGAAAGCCGTGTTGGCGCAGCACACGGGGGAGCTGTTCTATGATTTCCGGGCAGACGAACGGATTGACGAAGTTCGCCGTGCCGACGGCAACCGCACTCGCTCCCGCAAGAAGAAATTCTAATGCATCCTCTGCAGTCTGAACGCCGCCCATCCCGATAATCGGAATTTGAACGGCCTGGCTGACTTCGTATACCATCCGGATGGCGACCGGTTTGATCGCCGGGCCTGACAGTCCGCCCGTTTTATTTGCTAAAATCGGCCGTCCGGTCTTGAGATCGAGCCTCATCCCGATGAGTGTATTAATCATCGTCAGACCGTCAGCACCGGCCGCTTCAATCGCTTTGGCAATTTCGGTTATGTTTGCGACATTAGGCGAAAGCTTCACATACACAGGCACTGCGGAAACTTCTTTCACCGCTTTTGTCAGTTCGGCCGCCATGACGGGATCAGTACCAAAAGCAATCCCCCCCGTTTTGACATTCGGACATGAAATGTTAAGCTCAAGCGCATGCACATTCGGCGCTTGGCTGATGTGCTCGGCCACTTCTTTATAGTCGTCCACCTGAGAACCGGCGACATTTGCGATAATCGGCGTGTCAAATTGTTCGAGCCAAGGCAGCTCATGATTGAGCACATGCTCAAGGCCGGGATTTTGCAGTCCGATGGCATTCAGCATTCCCGCGCTTGTCTCCGCCACTCTCGGTGTCGGATTTCCGAAGCGGGCTTCGTTCGTCGTTGCTTTAATCATAATGCCTCCGAGGCATGATAAATCGTAAAATCCGGCATATTCTTTCCCGAAACCGAAACATCCGGAAGCGGGGATGATCGGGTTTTTCAATTGGAGACCCGGCAGATTCACCTCTAACATTACAGCGCCACCTCCTCAGCTTTAAATACAGGCCCGTCCAGGCAGACCTTTACATAGGATGTATCGCTTTCACCCGTGCGGCACACGCAGGCGAAGCAGGCCCCGATGCCGCAGCCCATCCGCTCTTCCATCGAAAGATAAACCTCTTTATGGCCGTACTGCTGCTTCAGAGCTTTCAGCATCGGTGTTGGTCCGCAGCTTAGCAGGACATCGAATTCGAGCTGCTTTTCACGGATGACATCGGTGACAAATCCTTTCTCTCCATATGTTCCGTCAGCCGTCGCCACATAAGTGTCTCCGTATGCACGGCATTCCTGTTCGTAAAAAACATCCTTTGCTGATTGAAATCCAAGCACATGAATGACGTTTACGCCTTTTTCCGTCAGGCGCTTTGACAGTTCCTGCAAAGGCGGAACCCCCACTCCGCCTCCGACTAACAGAGCGGTTTTGCCGGGTTCAATCCGCCGGACGGGAAATCCGTTGCCGAGAGGGCCGAGAACGTCTATCCTGCCGCCCGCTTTTTTCCCGGACAAAAGACGCGTTCCCTCACCGTCAGCTCGGTAGATAACGGATACTTCATCTGCGGCGAAATTGACGTCCGCAATGCTGAGCGGTCTTCTTAATAGCGGCGTGACCGCGTCACTCACCTTCAGATGAAGAAATTGACCCGGCTCGGTAAGGTGCCGGACAAGCTCTCCTTTCAGCACCATCTTATAAATCCGGTCGGCAATTTCTAAGTTGGATTGAACAGTCAAATGCGCTTTTTTCATATCGTGACTGCCGCCTTTTGATTGGTTTCGGATGCAGGCATATGATCCGCCCGGAATGTCATGCTTTCCAATACCCGCAAAATGGCTTCGGCCGTATCTAAAGATGTCAGGCAGGCGACTCCGTTCTCAACGGATTCGCGGCGGATTCTGAAGCCGTCTCTGGCCGGCTGTTTGCCCTTTGTCAGCGTATTGATGACAAATTGCGCTTCGCCGTTTCTGATCACATCGAGCAGATTTTTCCCTTCTTCGCCGATTTTCCCGACGACTTGAGCCGGAATCTGAGCGTCTTTCAAATAAGCCGCCGTTCCTTCCGTCGCCAAGATTTTATAGCCGATGGCGTGGAACCGCTTGGCGATCAGCAGTCCTTCTTCTTTATCTTTATCAGCAACGGTCAACAGCACTGAGCCGTAGTTCGGGATTTGAAT
This sequence comes from Bacillus sp. JK74, assembly GCF_053663395.1. Lineage (NCBI taxonomy): Bacteria > Bacillati > Bacillota > Bacilli > Caryophanales > Bacillaceae > Bacillus > Bacillus sp. JK74. The sequence goes on from NZ_JBSJQB010000002.1 coordinate 402,357, forward strand.
GCCAGAGGCAATCAGCGCTTTATAGAGCGCTTTTTCCAAGGTTGAATCTTTGCCCATGACCTCTCCCGTCGACTTCATTTCAGGGCCTAACGTAATATCCACTCTTCTCAGCTTCGCGAATGAGAAGACAGGCGCTTTCACGAATACCCCCTGCTGTTCAGGCTGCAGCCCCTCTTGATAGCCGAAATCAGCAAGCTTTTGGCCGAGAATGACCTTTGTCGCCAGATTCGCCATCGGAATCTTAGTGATTTTGCTTAAGAACGGCACGGTTCTGCTTGACCGCGGATTTACCTCAAGCACATACACCTCACCTTGCGACAGTACGAACTGGATGTTCAGCAATCCGATGATGTTAAGGCCTTTTGCCAAGGCTACAGTGTATTGTTCGATTTTTTTCTTAATGTCTCCGCTTAAAGACTGAGGCGGATAGACGGCGATTGAATCCCCTGAATGGACGCCGGCCCGCTCGATATGCTCCATAATTCCCGGAATAACGACTGTTTCGCCGTCAGATACGGCATCGACTTCGATTTCTTTCCCCGTCAGATAACGGTCGATTAACACCGGATGCTGCGGGTTGATTTTGACCGCATTTTTCATATAGTGAAGCAGCTCTTCTTCGTGATAGACGATTTCCATCGCCCGGCCGCCGAGCACATACGAAGGGCGGACAAGTACCGGATAGCCGATGGATGCAGCGATTTTGACCGCTTCGTTCACCGACACGGCGGTTTTTCCGAGCGGCTGCGGCACATTCAGCGCCACAAGCGCCTGCTCGAACTTATCCCGGTCTTCCGCACGGTCTAAATCTTCAAGTGATGTACCGAGAATTTTGACGCCGCGGGCGCTCAATTCTTCCGCAAGGTTGATCGCCGTCTGGCCGCCGAATTGGACAACAACGCCTTCCGGCTGCTCCAAATCGATGATGTGCATGACATCTTCTACCGTCAGCGGTTCAAAATACAGTTTGTCTGATATGCTGAAATCAGTGGACACCGTCTCAGGGTTGTTGTTGATAATAATCGCTTCATAGCCTGCCTGCTTGATGGCCCAGACAGAATGAACGGTCGCATAGTCAAATTCGACGCCCTGTCCGATGCGGATCGGGCCGGAGCCGAGGACGACGACGCTTTTTCTTGATGTTACCTCAGACTCGTTTTCTTCCTCATATGTGCTGTAGAAGTACGGGGTTTCTGATTCGAATTCCGCCGCGCATGTATCCACCATTTTATATACAGGCTTGATGGCTGCTCCTTTTCGCATTTGATACAGCTCTTGTTCCGGCATATTCCATTCCCGGCTGATATATTTATCGGAGAAACCGAGTTCCTTCGCTGTCTGCAGGACGGCGAGGCTGCCTTTTTCCGCTTTCAGCTCGGTTTCAAAAGCGACCAGCTTAGAGAGCTTGTGCAAAAAGAATACGTCAATTGCGGAAAACTCATGAAGCTGCTCCACTGTGTAGCCTCTTCTGAACGCTTCTGCGAGATAAAACAGCCGTTCATCTCCGGCCTTTCTGATCCGTTTTTCCAAAAGCCCGTCAGAAATCTCTTCCGCATCCTTCAGTTCCAGGTGATAGACATCGGCTTCCAGTGAGCGGACCGCCTTTAACAGCGATTCTTCAAGGGTGCGTCCGATGGCCATGACCTCTCCGGTGGCTTTCATTTGCGTCCCGAGCCTGCGGTTTGCCGACTCAAATTTGTCGAACGGCCAGCGCGGGATTTTAGAAACGACATAGTCAAGCGCGGGCTCAAAAGCCGCATATGTTTTTCCCGTTACGGGGTTCATCATTTCATCAAGAGAAAGCCCGACTGCGATTTTCGCCGCAAGCTTTGCGATCGGGTAACCCGTCGCTTTTGAAGCGAGGGCAGATGAGCGGCTCACCCGCGGATTCACTTCGATAATGTAATATTGGAAGCTGTCGGGATCGAGCGCGAGCTGAACATTACAGCCGCCTTCAATGCCGAGCGCGCGGATCAGCTTTAATGAAACATTGCGCAAAAGCTGATATTCCCGGTCGCTCAAAGTCTGGCTCGGGGCAACGACGATGCTGTCGCCCGTATGGATGCCGACCGGATCGATATTTTCCATGTTGCAGACGACGATCGCGTGATCTCTGCTGTCTCTCATGACTTCATATTCGATCTCTTTGTAACCGGCGATGCTTTTTTCCAGAAGGCACTGATGGACGGGGCTGAGCTTTAATCCGTTTTCGACGATCTCTTTCAGTTCCGCTTCATTCGAGCAGATGCCGCCGCCCGTTCCGCCTAATGTGTAAGCGGGGCGCACGATAACCGGAAACCCGATCCGGCCGACAAATTCCTCGGCTTCCTGTAAAGTGCGGATGATCTCACTTTCCGGCACCGGTTCATTCAGCTCATTCATCAGCGTACGGAATAAGTCGCGGTCTTCAGCCTGCTGGATGGCGGACAGCTTTGTGCCGAGCACTTCCACTCCGCATTCCTCAAGAACCCCGAGTTCAGACAGCTCGACGGCAAGATTCAGTCCGGTCTGTCCTCCCAGAGTCGGCAGGATGGCGTCCGGCCGTTCTTTTCTGATAATACGCGTGAGAAACTCCGGCGTCAGCGGTTCTATGTATACCCGATCAGCCATTTCCGTATCCGTCATAATCGTTGCCGGATTCGAGTTGACGAGAATGACTTCATAGCCTTCTTCCTTTAAAGCGAGACACGCCTGTGTGCCCGCATAATCAAATTCCGCCGCCTGTCCGATAATAATCGGGCCTGATCCGATCACTAAAATCTTTTTAATATCTACGCGTTTTGGCATACCGCTTCCCCTTCTTTCTCAGTTGTTTCGATCAAGTCAATGAATCTGTCAAATAAGTGATTGGCGTCTTCCGGTCCCGGTGAAGCTTCAGGGTGGTACTGAACCGTAAATGCCGGCAATGTTTTATGCTTGAGTCCTTCGATCGTTTGATCATTGATCGCAATGTGCGTCACTTCAAGCTCTGTCTCATCTATTGAAGAAACCGTATATCCGTGGTTTTGGGCTGTTAAAGCGACTTTCCCTGTCGCAAGCTCTTTAACCGGATGATTGGAACCCCTGTGTCCGAATTTCATTTTTTCCGTTTCCGCTCCCGATGCCAGCGCAAATAATTGATGGCCGAGACAGATTCCGAATAACGGCACCTTCCCGAGTATGCCTTTTATCATTTCAATGGCTTCCGGCACATCTTTCGGATCTCCGGGTCCGTTAGAAAGCATGATGCCGTCCGGCTTGAGCTGAAGCACTTCTTCCGCCGTTACATTGTACGGTACAACGATGACATCGCATTTTCTTTTGTTTAACTCTCTTAAGATGCCGTGCTTCATACCGAAATCGACGAGCACGATGCGTTTGCCGCGGCCCGGACTCGGATATGCCGTTTTCGCCGATACTTGAGCGACTTGATTTCTCGGCAGTTCCGTTTCTTTCAGCCTTGCAAGAACCTCTCCGACATTCTCCTCACTTGAAGCAAACGTTCCTTTTAATGCCCCGGCCGTGCGGATCATTCTGGTGAGTTTTCGCGTGTCGATCCCTTGTAAGCCGGGGATATTTTTCATTTTCAGATACTCATCAAGCGTGTAAGCCGAGCGCCAGTTGGAAGGCAGCTCGCACAGTTCTTTTACGATCAGCCCTTTTACAAAAGGAGTGATAGATTCAAAGTCATCTCTGTTAATTCCGTAGTTGCCGATCAGCGGATACGTCAGCGTCACGATCTGCCCGCAGTAAGAAGGGTCTGATAAAATTTCCTGATAACCGGTCATTCCCGTGTTGAATACGACTTCACCCGCGGTATGCTCCAGGCTCCCGAATGCTTCACCCTCAAATACCGCTCCATTTTCCAGCACTAGTCTTCTTTTCATTTGACGAGTCTCCCTTCTTCGTATGCAAGCTTACCGGCAGCCATCGTTGCAACAGGCCAGCCGAAGCACTTCATCTTGTTGAATGGCGTATTTTTTCCTTTAGATAAAAATGTATCTTTGTCAATGGCCGCTTCTTTGTCCAGATCAATCAGGGTGATGTCAGCCGGCGCCCCCGGTGCAAGCGTTCCGTACGGAAGACCGAATGCCTCGCAAGGTTTTACCGTCATGAAATCAACCAGCTGCTTCAGCGTCCACGTCCCGTTTTTCACAAAATGTGTGTACAGAAGCGGAAAGGCAGTTTCTAACCCGACGATACCGAAAGGCGCAAGCTTCATGTCCGTGTTTTTCTCTTCTTCTGTATGCGGCGCATGGTCAGTGGCGATGAAATCAATCGTGCCGTCTAAAAGCCCTTCAATCAGCGCCTCTCTGTCCTCTTTGCTGCGAAGCGGCGGATTCATCTTAAAATTGGTATCAAGTCCCGGGATATCTTCGTCACAAAGCAGCAGGTGGTGCGGCGATACTTCCGCCGTCACGCGGATGCCCGCTTTTTTTGCGTCTCTTACGGCTCTGACGGATTCTTTCGTGCTGATATGACACACATGGTAATGGCAGCCCGCCGCTTCCGCCAGCAGGACGTCACGGGCGATATGTACCGCTTCACAAATGGAAGGTATGCCGTTCAGGCCGTTCGCTTTTGAAAAAGATCCTTCATGCACGCTTCCGCCGTAAATAAGCGAGTTATCCTCACAATGAGCGACAATCGCTTTATTTATTGAAGCCGCCCGTTTCATGGCTTCATACATCATTCCGGCCGTCTGAACTCCGACGCCGTCATCGGTGAAGGCGAATGCGCCCGCTTCATGAAGCGCCTCAAAATCTGTCATCTCTTCGCCGGTTTGTCTGATCGTAATCGATGCGTAAGGAAGGACCCTGACAGATGAGGTTTCTTTGATCCTGTTTTGCAGCCATTCCATCTGCTCTTTCGTATCCGGCACCGGTCTTGTATTCGGCATGGCTGCGACTGTGGTAAAACCGCCGCGCGCCGCGGCTTTAGAGCCCGTCTCAATGGTTTCTTTTTTCTCGCCGCCCGGTTCTCTGAAGTGGACATGAAGGTCTACGAGCCCAGGTGAAACGAACAGTCCCTCAGCGTCGATCACCGTTTCTCCGTCTTTCGCTGTCAGAAGCCCGGTTTCCGAAATGAATTCACCCGTTACCCGGATATCCTGTGCCGCTTTTTCTCCCTGTTCATTTAACATCCAGCCGTTTTTAATGAGATAAGACATAAGCCGCTTCTCCCCTTTTCACATTGGTTTGCAGTGCTCTTTTTAAGACTGCCATTCTGATATACACACCATTTTCCATTTGTTTAAAGATTCTTGATTTTCCGCATTCCACTAATGTTGTGTCAATTTCGACTCCTCTGTTCACCGGTGCGGGATGCATGATGATGGCATGCCGCTTCATGCTCTCCGCCCGCTTTGCGGTCAGCCCGTATGCTTCCAGGTAGCCTTTTTGGTCGGCTTCTGTCTGATGCCTTTCATTTTGGATGCGGAGCAGCATGACGACATCTGAAGCTTGTATGGCTTCATCCGTCTGAACACAGGTGCCGAAGGCGTTTTTCTCATCCTGCCACTGCGGCGGACCAGAAAACAGCACACGTGCGCCGAGCCTTGTCAGCACCTCGGCATTTGACCTTGCCACCCTGCTGTGTTTGATATCGCCATGAATGGAAACCGTCAGGCCCTGAAAGGTCTCAAATTCCTCTTGAATCGTCATTAAATCGAGCAATGACTGAGTCGGGTGCTGGCCGCAGCCGTCGCCGGCGTTTAAGATCGGAATATTGACTCTGCCGGTCAGATCTTTGTAATATTCATCCGTGCTGTGCCTGATGACGCAGGCATCCGCTCCGATTGATTCCAGTGTTTTGACCGTGTCGTATAAGGACTCGCCTTTTTGAACGCTTGTGCTCGTGCCGTCTAAGCTGAGCACGTTCATCCCGAGTTTCTTTTCCGCCACTTCAAAGCTGAACCGCGTTCTCGTGCTCGGTTCAAAAAACAGATTCGCAACGAATTTTCCCGCGAGATCGGGACGGACTGCACCCTCTTTTATCGCTTTTGCCTCTCGCAGCAGTTCTGTAATTTCAGCCGCGCTCAGTTCAGACATCGCCGTTAAATGATTCATGTTTTTTCTCCTCCGTTTCCGCTTGAAGGCCGTAAAAAACACCCCGGTCTATAGACTCGGGGTGCGGTTAAAGAGAGAAGAGCCGTACAGCTTCTTCCCGTTATAACCCTTCCAAGCCTCTCTGGACTTTCTTTAAAAGGTTTACATATGATTTTGTTTTTCTGATGCAATCGCGTCTTCTTCATTTGCATGCGGCAGGATAAGGTTCAGGATGACTCCGACGATTGCCGCAAGCGCCATGCCGGATATTTGGAACCCGCCTTTTGATACTTGAATAAAAGCCCCTCCGACGCCGATCACGAGGATGACGGATGTGATAATTAAATTTCGCTTGTTTTCATAATCAATGTTGTTGTCAATCAGCATTCTTAAGCCGCTGGAGGCGATGATTCCGAAGAGCAGGAAGGAAACGCCTCCCATAACCGCGGACGGAACAGAGCTGATCAGCGCTGAAACTTTGCCGATAAATCCGAAGCACAGCGCAATCACTCCCGCGCCGCCGATGACAAAGACGCTGAAAACTCTCGTAATTGCCAGGACACCGATGTTTTCGCCGTATGTTGTCGTCGGCGGGCCGCCGATTAACGAAGCGATAATCGTCGCTACGCTGTCCCCCATTATGGAGCGGTGCAGTCCCGGCTTTTTAATGAAATCCTGTCCGACAACTTTACTCAGCACCATTTGGTGGCCGATATGTTCTGACATCGTCACGAAAGCGACCGGCACCATCGCAGCGGCAATGCCCAATGTCACTGACGGCGTGTAGTCTTTGAAAGGGATGATAAATTCAGGAACGGCGAACCATTTTGCATCAATGACCGGCTGAAAATTGACGATGCCCTGTGTCAGCGCAAACAGATATCCGCCTATAATGCCGATCAATACCGGAATCAAGCTTAAAAATCCCCGTAAAAAGATGGCGCAGATAATGGTGATGGCCAAAGTGACGCCGGCTACACTGAAATGTTTCAGGCTGTAGACGAGTTCCTTCGCATTCGGATCAGCATACATTGCCATATTGACGGCTGTGCTTGCCAGTCCGAGGCCGATGACGATGATGACCGGCCCGACGACCACGGGGGGCAGCAGCTTCATCAGCCACCCCGTTCCAAGCTGCCTGATGAGAAGCGCGATCAGGCCATACACAATTCCCGCCAGGAAAGCGCCGACCATGGCAGCCCCCGGCCCTCCCGTCGCCTTCACCAAGATAATCGGTGATATAAAGGCGAATGATGAGCCGAGATAAGCGGGAATCTGGCCTTTTGTCACCAAGAGATAGGCGAGTGTCCCGATTCCGCTCGTGACAAGCGCCACTGCCGGGCTCATTCCGACCAGTTTCGGCACGAGTATAGTTGAACCGAACATGGCGAATAAATGCTGCAGGCTGAATGACAGCCAGGACAATGGATTGGGGACGTCCCTGACTCCCAGGTTTACTTTTTTCTTACTCATGGCGTTTTCCTCCCGGTTGACTTTCAAATGGTATAAAAAAACCTCTTTGCTTTTTGCGCAAAGAGGCATACAAAGCCCGGCCGCGTCGATCCGCCCGGCTTTGTGTTTTAAAATCCTCTTTGCAAACTCTCTGGAATGCATTTAAAAAGGGTGATTATTCATTTTCGTAAATGGCGACCATATCAGTCTGATCAACTTCGCTCAGCTGAACCATCACTTTTTCAGCTTTTGAGGTCGGAATGTTTTTCCCGATATAGTCCGCTCTGATCGGCAGCTCCCGGTGTCCTCTGTCGACAAGCACGGCAAGCTGTATCGATGACGGCCGCCCGACATCAACGAGAGCATCCATCGCAGCTCTCACCGTCCGGCCGGTATAAAGCACATCATCAACCACAATGACCTTTTGGTCTGTGATATCGGCCGGAATGTCCGCGCCTTTTACAAGCGGCTCTTCATTGCTCGTTTTTTTTGTGAGATCGTCACGGTAAAGGGTGATATCGATTTCCCCGACGGTGACCGGATTTCCTTCAATCTGTTCGATCCGCTCGGCCAGCCGCTTCGCTAAATAAATACCTCTTGTTTTAATCCCTACAAGAATGCAGTCATTCATTCCTTTATTCCGTTCGATCATTTCATGGGCTATCCTTGTCAGCGCCCGCCTGATCGCCTGTTCGTCGAGAATAACAGCTTTTTGATTCACTCGTGACACCTCTCCATTCGTATATAAGAAGAAAAAACCCCTCCTGCCAGAGCATAGAGGGGTTCCTTTCCAGGACGAAGACACACATGTATCTTTTCTGTCCTATCCGTTATCCTTCTCAGCCTCTCTGGACTGTGTTAAAGAATCTATTCAGCTTGTTTTTATTATTCCAGAAAAGAAACTCGCTGTCAATGGCTATTTCTCAAATGTTCAATGAGTTTTTTCATATCTTCAGGAAGGGGCGCTTCAAACTCCATGTATTCGCCCGTCCGCGGATGGTCAAAACCTAATATTCCGGCATGAAGCGCCTGACCGTTGAAATCAATGGTTTTTCTCGGTCCGTACTTCGGGTCGCCTGCCAAAGGAAATCCGATATATTTCATATGAACACGGATCTGATGCGTTCTTCCGGTTTCAAGACGGCACTCTACGAGCGTGAAGTCTTGAAACCGCTCAAGCACGTGGAAATGCGTGACGGCGTTTTTGCTGCTTTCTCTTGTTACGGTCATGCTTTGACGGTCTTTCTTATCTCTTCCGATCGGAGCGTCAATCGTTCCGTCATCATGTGAAATCAACCCGTGGACAACCGCTGTGTACTTTCTCGTCACGGTTTTATTGACGAGCTGATTAACGAGTGATTCATGCGCCATATCGTTTTTAGCGACCATTAACAGGCCGGAGGTATCTTTATCAATCCGGTGGACGATTCCCGGGCGCATGACGCCGTTAATGCCTGAAAGATCATTGCAGTGAGCCATCAGTCCGTTTACGAGCGTCCCTGTCACATGGCCGGGCGCCGGGTGTACGACCATGCCCCGCGGTTTGTTCACAACCAAGACATCCTGGTCTTCATAGTAAATGTCCAAATCCATCGGCTCTGCAAGCACGTCCAATTCTTCCGGTTCAGGAATGGTGACGTTTACCTGATCGCCGGGCTGCATTTTATAATTCGCTTTTACGGATTTGCCGTTAACGGATACCAGTCCCTCTTTTACCCATTGCTGCACTTGAGTGCGTGACCAGTTTTCTCCCGTTGAAGCCAAAAATTTATCAATCCGTTCGCTCTTTTGTTCAGGCTGAACGGTTATCTCAAATTGATTCATGTTATTGCTCCTTCTTTTTCCCGCTGTCAAACAGCATATGAATAAATAAAAGTATTACACCGACGCACAGTGAGGAGTCCGCGATATTAAAAATCGGATAGTGATAATCCACGATGATGACATGAATAAAATCCACCACTTCCTGGCGCGCCGCCCGGTCAATAAAGTTTCCGGCCGCACCTCCCAGCATTAAGCCGAGAGAAATTCCGAGTAACATCTGCCCTTTTGCATAACGCTGTATGTAATAAACGATTCCGATAATCACGGCGATGGTAATGACGTAGAAAAACCACATTTGGCCGGCTAAAATCCCCCACGCCGCTCCCGTGTTGCGATGAGATGTGATATAAAGCACCTGGTCGATGACAGGTATGCTTTGTCCCAATTCCATATGGCTGACGACAAGCCATTTGGTCAATTGGTCGGCAATAATAATAAAAAGAGCGATAAGATAATAAAGCACACACGTTCCTCCAGTATACAGTTACTTTTATCCTTTATGAATTTTATCAGTAAAAGATGCCAGAGTAAAGGCAGATCATAAGCGTATACAAACAGACGCTGTCACTCATACAGCGCCTGATCATATGCATAATCTCCGGGTTCCCAATATGGAAGGGTTTTCTTTTCAAATTGAGCGGGATAATAAAAATCATCAGCGGTTCTGGCCGTCGGCAGCACCGCAAGTTTTTCAATCGGAATGGGGGCGCCTGTTTTTTCACAATAACCGTACGTATTGTTTTCAAACTTAGACAGGGCAAGAAGAACATCCTGAAGTTCTTCTTTTATATGATAGATCAGAGTTGCTTCTTGGTAGTTCATTGAAGGTTCAACAGATGCTGACATTTGAAAGCAAGAATATTCGAATAATCTTGATTGAAGTTCTTCTTTCATCATGAGAAGCTCCGTGTGGATTGCGGTCAGTTGATCATTCATTCATCACAACTCCTGCTCTTGATGTTATAGCTTTATTGTTGCCCTCAGAGCGCCATTTGAAGCCCATAAGAATTTTCCTGCCGTTCTAATCGATGACATTGCTGGCATGTAAAAAAGCGCCCGGCTGACACCGGGCGCTTTCTCATTTATTATTTTTGATAATATTTTTCAACGATTTCCGCATTGCGCAGTGATAATGTCGGATATTTCGGATTGGCTCCGACATCTTTAGAAATTACGCGGGAACGCTCACACATCTGGCCTTCCGCTTTTTCTACGGTCATTTTTCCTGTTGTGAAGCTTTGCGCGTTTTCCGGCGCTTCACTTTCGTCTTTTACTGTCAGTTCTGAGACGATAAACAGCTGCGCGATGTTTTCTTTAATGGATGACAAGAGGTCGCGGTTTTCTTTGTTCGGATACAAAGTCAGGCTCGCTTCCAATGATCTTCCGATAATTTTTTCGTTACGGGCTGTTTCCAAAGCTTTCAGCACGTCGTTTCGAAGCTCCATGAAGCGGTCGAATTTTTCTTCTGTCGCTTGACTGTCCGGAACAGCAATGGTTTCCGGCATATCTGTCAGCTGCACGCTCGCTTCTTCAACAAATGATAAATGAGACCACATTTCATCCGCCGTGTGCGGGAGAATCGGCGCCGTCAGCTTCACTAATGCCAGCAGCGTTTCATAAAAGACGGTCTGCATGCTGCGGCGGTCCGGATGATCCGCATACTCGATGTACACAACATCTTTTGCAAAATCAAGATAGAATGAGCTGAGCTCGATCGTACAGAAATTGTGAATGCTGTGATAAACAACCGCAAATTCGTATTCATCGTACGCTTTTTTCACCTTGTCGATCAGCTTATTCAGCTTGATCAGCATATATTGATCCACTTCGCGGAGATCTTTTACATCCACGGCATTGACGCTTGGATCGAAATCGAACAGGTTGCCGTGAAGGAAGCGGAACGTGTTGCGGACTTTCCGGTATACTTCCGCGACCTGCTTCAGAATATCTTCAGAAACCGGGTGATCGGCCTGATAGTTTACGGAAGATACCCATAAACGCAGAATTTCAGCTCCAAGCTGTTTTGCGATTTTTGTCGGGTCAATCGTATTGCCGAGTGATTTACTCATTTTACGGCCGTTTGCATCAAGTGTAAATCCGTGGCTTAATACGCCTTTATACGGCGCTTTGCCGGTGACTGCAACAGCGGTGGAAAGAGATGAGTTAAACCAGCCGCGGTATTGGTCAGAGCCTTCAAGGTATAAATCAGCCGGACGGACAAGATCATCTCGTTCTTCAAGAACGGCCTGATGGGAAGAACCCGAATCAAACCATACATCCATAATGTCTTGCTCTTTCGTGAAGATTCCGTTCGGGCTTCCCGGATGTGTAAATCCTTCCGGCAGGAGGTCTTTTGCCTCTCTTTCAAACCAGACGTTTGAGCCGTGCTGTTTGAACAGCTCAGACACATGTTCAATCGTTTCGTCAGTGATGATCGGCTCACCGTTTTCTGCATAAAATACCGGGATCGGAACACCCCACACGCGCTGCCTTGAGATACACCAGTCACCGCGGTCGCGAACCATGTTGTAAAGGCGCTGTTCGCCCCACTCCGGCACCCACTTCGTTTGTTTGATGGCATCAAGCAGATCGGATCTGAAATCTTTAATTGACGCAAACCATTGCGCTGTCGCTCTGAAGATGGTCGGTTTTTTCGTTCTCCAGTCATGCGGATAGGAGTGTGTAATAAACTCGAGTTTCAAGAGCGCGCCGTTTTCTTCAAGCTTCTCCGTGATCGGTTTATTGGCTTTATCGTAAAACATTCCTTCAAAGCCCGGCGCTTCGTCGGTCATGTTTCCTTTTTCATCAACGGGGCACAGTACTTCTAAGCCGTACTTTTGGCCGACGATAAAGTCATCTTCCCCGTGGCCCGGGGCAGTATGAACACAGCCTGTTCCGGCATCGGTTGTGACGTGGTCACCGAGCATGACGAGTGAATCTCTGCCGTACAGCGGATGTTCTGCAGTGATGTATTCTAATTCTCTGCCTTTATATGATGCGACAACTTCAGGATTTTCAAAGCCGCATGCCTCCGCTACATTTTCGATCAGTTCAGCCGCCACTACATAACGCTTGTCTCCAACCTTGATGACATTGTATTCAAGATCAGGATGAACGGAAATTCCGAGGTTGGCAGGCATCGTCCATGGCGTCGTCGTCCAGATGATGAAGCTTTCTCCGTTTTCCAGAACGCCTTTACCGTCTTTCACCTTAAACGCAACATAAATAGACGCGGAACGTTTGTCCTGATATTCAATTTCCGCTTCTGCTAAGGCAGATTCACTTGAAGGCGACCAGTTGACCGGCTTCAGACCTTTATAAATATAGCCTCTTTTCGCCATCTCGCCGAAAACGCGGATCTGCTGCGCTTCAAATTCAGGCTGAAGCGTAACATACGGGTTTTCCCAATCGCCTCTGACGCCGAGACGCTTGAATTGTTCGCGCTGTCTTTCGATCTGCTGCCATGCATAATCTTCGCAAAGCTTGCGGAAATCAGCGACGGACATTTCTTTCCGGTTTACTTTTTTGTTTTTCGTCAGCGCCGTTTCAATCGGCAGTCCGTGCGTATCCCATCCCGGCACGTACGGTGCGTTGTAGCCGCTCATTGATTTATAGCGGACGATGAAGTCTTTCAGGATTTTGTTCAGGGCATGGCCCATGTGGATGTCTCCGTTTGCATAAGGAGGTCCGTCATGCAGCACGAATTTCGGGCGGTCTTTCGTCCGTTCTTGAACAAGACGGTAAATATCCTGCTCCTCCCAGTCTTTTTGCATGTCCGGCTCACGATTCGGCAGATTTCCCCGCATCGGAAAATCTGTTTTCGGCATTAACAGCGTATCTTTGTAATCCATTTTCATTCCTCCACAACATTTTTCAGAAAATAAAAAAAGCCCTCTCATCCCATAAGGGACGAGAAAGCTTATCTCGCGGTACCACCCTTTTAGAAAAAACGGATCATCCGCCTTTTCCTCTCGAACATCGTAACGTGATGGAACGTCCTTTCCTACTCTCGGTTCAGAAAGGAAACTAAAGGGCTGATCTGCATGATTCCGGCCATCCCGGGCTTACACCTTCCCCGGTTCGCTTTATAGCCTGTTTTGAGTCATGCCGGTCCCTTTCAATCGTCTTTTCATCTGAATTTATGAACGTATTATATTCGAACGGGCCGGAGAATGTCAAGAAAATCTGAAAATTATTCTTTTTCCTCAAATACCGCGTCGACTTCGTATTCCAACAGATGATCCCAATCATCGTTCTTCAGCAGGTCGAGCTGCGCTTCAATCAGCATTTGGAAACGTGTTCTGAAGACTTTAGACTGTTTTTTCAGCTCTTCAATTTCCATTGCGATTTTTCTTGATTTGGAAAGCGACTCATTGATGATGCGATCGGCATTTTTTTCTGCTTCACGGACGATCAGCTTCGCTTCTTTCTGCGAGTTGCGCTTTACGTCTTCTGCGGCTTCCTGGGCTACGAGAATTGATTTATTCAGCGTTTCTTCGATATTGGCAAAGTGGCCGATTTTTTCGTCCAGCTCGTTCACTTTCGCCTCAAGCTCCGTTTTTTTACGGAGTGCGATTTCGTAATCTTTTCTGACCTGCATTAAAAATTCATTTACTTCATCTTCATCATATCCGCGAAAACCTTTTGTAAACGTTTTGTTATGGATATCATTCGGCGTTAATGGCATATTGCCACCTCCATTTTTACATTTCAGTACGGTTATCTAGTTCACATTATAAAACAAATACGGCACAGATGGAGAAAAAAACTGAAAAAACGACTCATTTTTGCCGTTCAAATGTAACTTTCCATTTGTCTTTTTTCGTTTTTCCGTCAACTTTTGCCAAACTGCATCGTCCGAAGCCGCGAATCGAGAGCATGTCCCCTTCAGCAACCTGATAAGACGGATCTTCAATAGCTTTCCAATTCACCTTAACGAGCCCGTTTTTCACAAGCGCCTGCGCTTTCTGCCGGGATTGCCTGCTCATTGAGGCGCAGACGGCGTCGAGACGCAATGAAGAAACCGTGTCATCCCTTATTTCGACATCTGAAGCGGGAATGTGAAGAGCGGAAAGCTCGATTCTCTCAAGCTTTACCGGCGCTTTGCCCGCCTTGGTCAGCTGAGTGCTGACAAAATCGGCGATTTCACCGGAGACGATGAGCTGCACGGCTTCCTCTGAGAAAATCAGATCGCCGTATTTCTGCCGCTTTAAGCCGATCCCCATTAATGATCCGAGAAGAGAGCGGTGGTCAATGCTGACGAATTTTTCAGCGTATTGGACGTCAAAAGCACGGAGCTCAAAATCATCCTGTTCAGGTTCCATATATTCAGGGTATAAAATCGCGCGTTTGCGCTCAGCTCTGTCATATCCTCCGAAAAACGCAAGACCGCAGGCGTCGCCGATAACGGCTTTTACAATCACCTGTTCCCTGGGATCTAAGAAATCAGTCAGCTTCATCCGATACTGGTCCAGGACAATCTGTTTCCATTCAAGCACCTGATCAATAAAAGGCCGCTCGTCTTGTCTGAAGTGCTGGTAAATATCGCTCATGTTCTTTCCTTTCTATGTAAAGAGGCTTGGCTGGTGCCAAGCCCGTATCAAACTGTCGCATTCAAGTATACATTGCGATCATGCGGTATAGGCCCCAAAGCCCCGTCGTGGCAAACCGAAGCACGATAATCGCTACAATCGGGGATATATCCAGCATGGCAATGGGCGGAATGATCCTTCTGAACGGCTCTAAATACGGTTCGCAAATCGCTGCGAGAAATCGTCCGACCGCCGTTTCTCTCGTACTCGGCACCCATGACATAAAGATATAGATGATCAGGGCAAACGAGTAGATGTAAATTAAATAACTCAGAACGGAAAAAATTTGATAAAGAATCATCCTGCTTTACCACCTCTGATGTTCGTCTTCATTTATAAGCTCCGAAATCGTGCCGGAAACGTCGACATTATCAGGCGTGCACAGAAAAATATCTGAACCGATTCTCTGAATGTCGCCGCCGATGGCGTAGACGGTACCGCTTAAAAAGTCGACGATTCTTTTCGCCTGATCATGCTGGATGCGCTGCAGATTGACGACAACCGCCCGCCTGTTCTTTAAATGATCGGCAATTTCCTGCGCTTCCGCATATACACGCGGTTCACTCAACACCACTTTAGAGGATTTCTGAACACTTTGCAAGCTTACTACGTTCTGCTTGCCCTGCGGCTTCTGAGCGTAAGCAGGCTGTTTATCTTTCTGCTGTTCATGCTCTTCCTGATGATCCTGCTCCGTTTCAATGTATTCGTACTCATACTCCTCCTCATCCATTGAGAAAAAGTTTTTCAGTTTATTTTTCATGCTCATTTGTTTACACCCCCCGGTTCATTTCCGACTAATGAAGAGCCGATTCTGATAAAAGTTGCGCCCTCTTCAACAGCGATTTCATAATCATTTGACATGCCCATTGACAGTTCCCGGCACGGTGCGTTTGTCTGATTCAGTTTTTGCACCTGATCCCTCAGATCACGCAATTGCCGGAAGCAGGCTCTGATCGTTTCTGTATCGTCTGTCAGGGGAGCCATCGTCATCAGGCCCTCTACAGAAATGTTTCTAAACTCAGCAAGCTCTCTGATAAAGGGGATGACCTCCTCTGTTTTCAAACCGTGCTTAGACGGTTCAAGCGAAGTATTCACCTGCACAAAACAGCGAACCGCATGCTGCGCCCGTTTTTCAATCTCTTTTGCCAATGACAGTCTGTCTAAGGAATGAATATAAGATACACGGTCAACGACGGCCTTCACCTTTCTGGACTGAAGACTGCCGATAAAGTGCCACTCCGGGCTTCCTTTGACGACTTCCTGCTTATGGATAAGCTCGGCATCCCGGTTTTCTCCCAGACTTGTAATACCGGCATCAACGGCCTCTTGAGCCCTTTCAGCTGATACGTATTTTGTAACCGCGATGACGGTTACATCTTCGGGGCTTCGGCCCGATCTGTTACATGCTTCGTTTATTCTTTCGTTTATATGTCGTAATTGATCAGCAACACGCAAGATCTTATGCCTCCTTCATTCCGATAAAGGACATCATGCGTCCCGTTTTCCCTTTGTCGCGGCGGTGTGAAAAGAATAGTTCATGCTCTCGTTCGGTGCATAGACCGCTGACTGAAATGTTTTCTTCCGGAATGCCGCAATGTATCAGAAGAAGACGGTTGACCTCTTTTAAATCAAGCTGATACTGGCCTTTTTCCGTTTCGCATATGGCGGATTCAGCCGTAAAGGGCAGCGCCCGCACTTCATTGATGACGCGGTCGTCGACTGTATAGCTTCCCGCGCTGATGGACGGACCGATGACAGCCTGAATATCTGTTAAACGGGAGCCTTCTTCGTTTACCCAGCGTTCCGTCATGATGCGTCCGATTTGTTTGACCGTCCCCTTCCATCCGGCATGGGCAGCGCCGATAATGGATTTCACCGGGTCATAAAAATACAAGGGCACACAGTCCGCAAAACAAAGGGCCAAAAAAAGATTCGCATCTTTCGTGTAGAGCCCGTCCGTCCCGCGGAATGCGGAAGAATAGTCTCTCGCTCCTTTTCCTTTATCCCCGGCTGTCACGCGCCGGACGCGGTTTTCATGTGTCTGGTCGGCAAACACCCAGGAATCCAGATCAGTACCGCATAAGGACGCTATGACTTCACGGTTTGTCACAACATCATGAGCTTCGTCCCGGACGTGCAATCCGGTATTTAATGACTCATACGGAGGATTGCTGACACCGCCGTTTTTCGTTGTGAATCCGGCGATGACCTTTGTGTTAAGCTGATTCACACAGTTCCAGTCTTCTATCATGAGTGCCGAGGGGGTGGTAAGACTAAACGGGTGATATGTATTCATGGAGATCCAACCTTTCGACAAACATTAAAAAAGCGTAATTTCCCACTCATTTTAACACAATTTTAAGCATACGTTTAGCGGCTGATTGAAAAATGAGATAAATAAATGTGCCGGAAACATTGAGATTTCCGGCTTTTTACAAGTAAAGGGAGGATTACGCTCCCCCCTTTGGTTCATTTACACGCACTAAGATGACATCTTCCCCAATTTTAACTATATTTCGCCAAGGAATGATCATTTCCTCTTCTTTTCCGAAAAAACCGAGAACTTTTCCGCTGCCGCCTAAAATAATCGCCTGAATTTTTCCCGTTGTCACGTTAATATCAATATCCCCGATGCTTCCGAGTTTTTTTCCGTTCGACACGTTTACCACATCTTTTATTTGAAATTCAGATATGCTGATCATCCGTATCACGCCCTTTGCCCGTTCTTTTTCCTATTATATGAACGGCCGGGCTGAACCTTGTCACATCGGGCAATCTTTTTTGCGGCTGCACCAGTCGAGAATAAATCTCAGCATGATTTTCGTATAGTCCATAAGCTCATCAACGGACACTTCCTCGTTTACGGAGTGGGCGTTTTTTAAATCGCCGGGGCCGTATATGACGCTCGGAATCCCGGCCTGATAAAGCCATCCTCCGTCTGTTACGGTTTGGGAAACATCAATGACGGGCTCCTGTTTTTTGACGGCAGAGTGTGATGCAGCCAAGACAGAAACTGCCGGATGATCCGGATCGATTTCCAGCGCCGGGAACACCTCTCCTCTGTCTTCAATCATCGAAGATCCGCCCCATTTGAACACCGGCCTGTTTTCTTTGAGCCACAGATCACTGTCAGCGACACGATTAATATAGTCTTCGATTTCTGCGGCTGCTTGTTCGTGCGTTTCGTTCGGATAAAAGTGGACGGTGATCCATAACCGGCATTCATCGGCGACAAACGCTGCGTGTCTTCCGCCTTCAATGACGGCGGGGTTGATCGTATTGGTGCCGGGCGCAATGCCGGGATAGCTTTTCGTTACCGCCCAGTGACGCTCCAGCTCTCCCAAGGCAGTGATGATTTTCGCCATTTTTTCGATGGCGCTCGCTCCGAATGTGCCTCCGCCCGCATGAATCATATTGCGCCTCATGCCGTCATGAAATGTTTGTTTGCTTTTCAATTCTATCCAGCCGGTGATGACACCGCCCTGCCCTTGAATATGCAGGCTGCTCGTATCCGCGACAACCGCAAAATCCGCGTGATAGCCGCGTTTGCAGCATTCCAGCGTCCCCGCCTCGCCGACTTCTTCTCCGATTACAGACTGTACAATGAGGTCGCCCGGAAGCTTAATGCCGGCATCATGGATCAGCTTCAGAGAGAAAAGAACACACGCCAAACCCCCTTTCATATCAGCGGCGCCCCTTCCGATCAGCATGCCGTCTTTTACGAGCGGCTGAAACGGGTTAGAGTTCCAGTCTTCGCCCCCGGCTTCTGCCACATCAATGTGTCCGTTTAAAATCAGGCTTTGATGCCTGCTTGAATCTGTCCCTTTTAAAACACCGACTACATTCGGATCTTCCGGATACACATCCCACATATCGACCGAGCAGCCCGTTTCTTTTAAAAAGCCGGCCACCCACTTTTGGGCTTCTGTTGTATTTCTTGCAGGCGGGGCCGGAGTGGGAAAGGCGATCAACCTTTCAGCAATATGTATGAAGTCGTGCCTCCGTTTCTCCGCCTGGTGTAACAGCATATCAATCTGATGCATTGGAAATCTCCCCTTTTGCTGTATCAAAAAACCCGTTTCATTCATGAAATGAAACGGGTAAAAAACGGATCTTCCTCCGCTTTTTTTCACCGCTTCCCTCCGCCGGCATGATCCGGATCAGGTCCGTTAAGGGTTGAGACCAACGTCTCTCTCAGCTGCATGTCAGCAGCACCCCCAGGGTGAATTGATGTTATTTGACGGATGATGCCTCTTTTGCACGTGTTAAAAACGGGCGGCCATTGTTCCATAAGACATTGACAGGCATATCGAAAAACGCTGTAAGCCGCTCGTCAGAAAGCATGTCCCTGATTTTCCCGGAGGCGAACACCTCGCCTTGTTTTAAAAGCAGCGCCTGATCAAATACCGGCAGAATTTCTTCAGCGTGATGGGTGACATAAAGGATGGACGGCGCATTTTCTTTTTCGGCGATCGACGTAATCGTGTCCAGCAGCTGCTCCCTTGCCATAAAATCAAGACCCGTCACGGGCTCATCCAAAATCAGCAGTTTGGGATCAGCCATAAGCGCCCGCGCAATCAGCGCTCTTTGCCTTTCCCCCTGAGATAACGTTTCATACCGTCTGTCCGCGAAACTAATGGCGCCTAAATCCTTCAGAAGACCGATCGCTTTTTCCCTTACCTGCTCACTCGGAGTTTCGTACAGCCCGATTGAGGCGTACGCGCCGCTGAGGGCGATTTCAAAAGCAGAATCCGCGGCATATAATTTGTGCTGAAGACCTGCCGAAACAAGGCCGATTTTCCTTCTGAGCCTGTCACCGAGCTCTGTTTTGCCGAATTGATGGCCGAGCACCTGCATCTCTCCTGAAGTGGGAAAGTAATAAGAGCATAACATATTCAGCAAGGCTGTTTTTCCGGCTCCGTTTAATCCGTACAGCACCCAATTTTCGTTTTTCTCGACGCGCCAGTTAATATCTTTCAAAATCCATTTCCCGTTTCTTTTTAATGACACACTGTCCAGCTGTAAAATCATTGCAGTTTCCCCCGTTTACTTTATTTAAATTTTCTAAAAACTTTTACACATTAGAATACATCACTTTTTTGCAAACGTAAACCATCGCATGAAAAAAGCCTTTAAACAAGGTTTAAAGGCTTTTTCCGTTATTGATGGATATTCTTATTCATTTGTTTAATGGCTGCCTTTTCAAGCCTTGAGACCTGAGCTTGGGATATCCCGATTTCTTCAGCGACCTCCATTTGGGTTTTCCCTTGGAAAAAGCGCTTTCGCAAAATCATTTTTTCCCGTTCGTTCAGTCTTCTCATGCCTTCTTTCAGAGCCAGCTCCTCAATCCATTGTGTATCCTTGTTGCGCTCATCGCTGATCTGGTCCATCACGTAGATCGGATCGCCGCCGTCATTATAAATCGGCTCAAACAGTGAAACCGGATCCTGAATGGCGTCAAGGGCAAACACAATTTCTTCATGGGGCACTTCAAGAACTTTGGCGATTTCCTCTGCTGTCGGCTCCCTGCTTGTCTCACTGATTAACCGCTCTCTTACTTGAAGCGCTTTATATGCGATATCGCGAAGCGACCTCGAGACGCGGATCGGATTGTTATCCCGCAAATATCTGCGGATTTCTCCGATGATCATCGGTACAGCGTATGTTGAAAACTTAACATTATGGCTTAGGTCAAAATTATCAATGGATTTCATTAGTCCGATGCAGCCGACCTGAAATAAGTCATCAACATACTCTCCTCTGTTGTTAAACCTCTGAATGACGCTTAAGACAAGGCGCAGATTACCGTTTACAAGCTTTTCCCTCGCTGAATCATCGCCCTCATCCTGCAATTGCCTAAACAGCTTTCTCATCTCTTCATTCTTGAGCACCGGTAATTTGGAGGTATCCACCCCACAAATTTCGACTTTATTTCTTGACACGTTTTTCCCTCCCACTAGGAGCTGCTGTACAACGTTAAGTATCTCCTCGGGTGGGAAAAATATGCACCGCCATTTTACAGAAATAAACATCCGGCGCCGGCAATCCTTGCAGCAGTAAGGGCTGTCAGATGGAAAAAAATTTACACCATTTTGTTAAACTCTTTTCTCAGTCTTTTAATAATCCGCTTTTCGAGGCGGGAGATATAAGATTGTGAAATCCCCATCATGTCGGCTACATCTTTTTGTGTTTTTTCTTCTTCACCGACAAGCCCGAATCGCAGTTCCATGATCTGCTTTTCTCTATCATTTAATTGCTCAAGCGCTTTTTTCAAAAGTTTTTTATCCACATTGGCTTCAATGTCTTTTGTAATAATATCATCATCTGTGCCGAGCACATCCGAAAGCAGCAGTTCGTTTCCGTCCCAATCAATGTTCAGCGGTTCATCAAAGGACACCTCTGAACGGATTTTATTGTTTCGGCGCAAGTACATTAAAATTTCGTTTTCAATACATCGCGATGCGTAGGTGGCGAGTTTGATTTTCTTTTCCGGATTAAACGTGTTTACCGCTTTGATCAAACCGATGGTGCCGATGCTGATTAAGTCCTCGATATTGATGCCGGTGTTTTCGAATTTGCGGGCAATGTAAACGACAAGACGTAAGTTTCTCTCAATCAGGATGGCCCGCGCCGCCTGATCCCCGCTCGGCAGCTTTAATAAGAGCACCTGCTCCTCTTCTTTAGACAAAGGCGGCGGCAGCGCCTCGCTTCCTCCTATGTAATACACTTCATCGCTTTTCAGTCCGAGTTTCATCAGCCATTTATACCACAAATATGTCAGACGCAGCTTAAGTTTTTTCATCTTCCTCCCCCTTCTAAATACAACGCGTTTTGAGTATGATGAATAACAGACTTTTCGTCAGGAAACATGTTTTACAGCCTTCCCTGTCAGCATCTTCGGATGAACGATTCCGTCAAATTCACCGTCAGCGGATAATGGCTTCGTGCTGATGCCGATCAGGCATTTTTCACATGCGATCATCTCGTCTTTTGTTAAAATCGTGACGTAATCCGGCTTTAAACAGAGTAAAAATTGATTGTCCTGGCCGACGCCCCTGTATGGAATCAGCCTCAGCTTATCCGCATGACGGAACGAATCATCAAGCTGCTCTATCACTTCAAGCGGACTGGCGGATTTGATGAGGTCCGTTTCCTTTTCGCTGAGAATCGGAGCGAATTTGTCAATGTGAAGGATCATGACCGGCGTTTTCGTCAGCGGATCATACAGCTGATTCCCGGAATCCACCAATCCTTTCGCGCGGATTGTCTGTCCGCTGAATTCCGCCTGCACCATGACAAGTTCATCGTACTGAATGGACTTCGTCTCGATGTCTTCAATTCTCTTTTTCGAAAAAAACCATATGGCCGGAAATCCGATAACTACAAACATCCAGCTGATCGGGTCGCCGAATCCGGTCTGGCTTGTGACCATTACGCCTTGCTGCACAATTGATTCTGTTTGCAGCAGGGAATGTACGCCGATCATTCCCCCGCCGACGAGAAAAGTCGCGAAATAAAAGGCGAACAAATTTTGAAAAAAGTATCGGAACCGTTTAAAGCCAAAAGCCGTAAGCACGATGACTACCGAAAACGCCATTTTTCCCGCCGGATGCTCCACAAAGGGAGAAACAGGCGTAAACATCAGAAGCACAATGGCTGACCCGATGAAACCGCCGGCGGCCACTCTTCTTTTTTTCACCTGGCGTTTTAAAATAAAGGCGGTCAATAAAAGCAAAAGAGAATCAAAACAAAAGTTCAACAGCCAAATGACATCCAAATAGATTTTCACATCTGACCCCTTTCCTCTTTTGTCTTACATATCTGTTTCTCTCTCTTGTTTCATAAGTATAAAGCAAGCTCTGTGGGAAAGTCTGTCAATTAATGTTGAGGGTAAAGTACAATTTTTAAGGGATAACCGTTTTATTTGTCGAGGGCCGAAAAGGTTGATTTTCTATTGTCCCCTTCAACTAAAAAAACGCTGCCGTGATCTGGCAGCGCTCTGTTTTACTCATTGATATAAAGTTTTCCTTTAGCCGTCTGTCTCGTTTCATTTCCGTAGTCATCTCTTGCGATAACGTCAATTTTTGCTCCGCTTGCTTTGATGGAAGAAGCCGCCGTCCAGTAACCCTCATATCGTCCCGGAGAAATTTCTCTCAGCGGAAGCTCTGTTGCGTTTTGGCTCCCTGCCCGGGCGTTTGTCAGAGGCAGACGGATCACGAAGGAAGCGTCTAATTTCTTTCCGCTTGAAAAAGCGATTTTCACTGATTCTCCGGCTTTTAATTCCTTATCCGCTCCGGGAACCAATCCGGAAATGACGGGAGCATTGTAATTGACATCGATTACCGTCTTTTTCGTTGTTTTGTTACCCGCTTCATCTGAGGCCGTGACCTTGATCTCATTGCTGCCGTTTTCCAGAAGGGTTCTCGCTTGATAAGAACCGTTATTTACTTCAGCTTTTTTTCCGTTCACCTTTACCCGTTTTAAATGGTCGTCGTGCACTTTTCCTTTTACAGTCACTGCTTCTTTATTTGTTTTATCACCGTTTGCCGGACTGTCAATCGTCACATCAGGCTTATCCTCATCCAGTATAACCGTGACAGGGCGTGACTCGTCGGTTGACCCGCTGTCTGTCACAGATGCCGCCGTCAGCCTATTGGCATCTTTAGTGAGTGTGACACCGGCCTGGAAATTGCCGTCTGCATCTGCTTTCGTTTCTGCGGCGGTTTTACCGTTATTGGTAAGACGGACAGCGGTTTTTGGTGAAGCCGTTCCTTTCACCGTGATTGACTTCTTGTTTGTAAATGACCGGTCTTCAGGCGACGTTATCTCAGGCACAGAAGCTTCGTAGTCGACCAAAGCCCTGATCATAAAGTTTCCGTCTGATTTATCGGCTTTTGACCAGCGGCCGTCGAGGTATTGCCAGTTTCTGTTCGAGTACGGACTGCCGTCATCAGATGACAGGGCAGGTGTATAAGGATCGGGTTTCGTCTGACGGAACACAAGATAAAAATCCTTTCCGACCGCGATTCCTTTTGAGCTGAGATCCACTTTGGTCCACTCGCCGTTTCGAAGCGCTTCAGCTTGGAACGGGCCGGCAATTTTGCTGCCAGGAGCTCCAGCAGGGCCGGATGCATCATATACTTCTGCTTGAAATTCGGTACCGCCCGGATCAGGCCAGTCGGCGCCCCAAAATTTAAAAAGGCCTCCCGTCAGCATACCGTGTTCTTTTCCATCTTTGAGGGTCATCTTAACGGCAGATTTGCTGCCGGCTTTAAAATATGACAGCGCGGCTTCTTCCGTCCCGTTATCATAGGCGATTTCCCCTTCATAACCGACATACGGCTTAAGCTTGACGTTTTTTTCAGCATCTCCTTTGATGTCGACAGAGAATTCGCTATTGTAAAAGCCTTTTGCCGCTACTTTGATTGTGTAGGAGCCTTCGTACGCCTTAAGCGAATATTCCCCTTTATCGTTTGTCACCGCCGGTTCAATTGCGGCATCCTCGGCCACATAAAGCGCAGCCCCTTTTACCGGTTCGCCTGTGGACTGATTGGTGATGGTTCCTTTTAGCGTGCCGAACGGCATTTGCTCCAGTGTAAAGTCTGCCTGCGCGGTTTTGTCTGCTTGAACAGAAACTTGTTTCGAAGCGGACTTAAATCCGTATGCCTCGGCTTTCAGCGTATAGTTTCCCGCTTTATGTGACAGGCTGTAGCTTCCGCTTGCAGGGTCGGAATATACAGATTTCCCCGTCTCGGCGACACTGATTTGCGCTCTGAGCGGCAGGAGGTTTGTTTCACGTTTCACTCTTTTTCCGGGCGATTTCACTGCCGGTTTGGCCTGTTTCGGACTGATGGCTTTTTTCTTCAGGTGGCCGGGAGGTGTTTGTCTATTGTGTTTACTTTTTTTAGCCGCATTGCCGAGAGGGCTGCTTGAAAGCCGGACATCATCGATATACCATCCGTCTTCATTGAGTACTTCGTCAGACTGCATATTAAACATGAGCTTTATGTTTTGGCCTTTATACGCAGATAAATCTGCCTCTTCATCATTCCATCCTGCGGAATCACCATTGTAAACGGCCGCCTGCTCCCAATTTGATTTCCCTTCCGGCAGAACGAACACATACCCGTAATCAAAAAATTCTTCGAGCTTGTGCCAGCTTTTAAATTGTAAAAACAGCCGCCCTGTTTCCGGAACTTGTATCGGAGGCATCACCAGATTCATGTTGGCCGAATCGGCATAAGGGCCGGACAGATTCGTCGCATACACTTTTTCTCCGGAAAATGCGGCGCCTGGCCCTGAACCCGGGATACCCCATTCCCATTGGTCATGTGTCCCGTAACTTGACCAGCCCGCCGGCTGTGATTCAAAATCCTCTTTGTATCCCGCCGTAATGCTCGGTTTCACGTCAGCCCGGTACGTATCAGATTCTACAGAATGACCTCCGAAATCTTTTATGGTCCATTTATAACTTATCTTGCTTCCCGTTATGTCCGGAATCTCCGCCTGGTATGTTCCCTTTTTTTCATCACCGCTTTTTTGAACGGCGGCTGTCGTTTTCCACTCTCCTTCATCAAACTGATAGGAGAGGATCACCTCAGTTACGCTTACATCATCTTCTGCTGTAACCGTTAACGGAAGGCTTGTCCCTTTGTAAGCCTCTGAGACCGGTTCATGACGAAAGCTGGGCGGATTGTGATCTTCGCCCGCAGAAGATACCTTGCCTTCTACGCTTCCGATTCCGTCCGTTACGGCAGAAACGGCATCAAAAGCGTTAACGAGACCGTGGCCGTAACCGTTATTCGGTGATTCCGGAAAAACGGAATCTGTCAGCTTTTCGGCGGTGCGCGTCAAAACGTCTTCCATTTCATCGACCGTAATAGAGGCGTTCGCCTGCCTTAACAAAGCCGCCGTCGCCGCCACATGCGGCCCGGCCATTGAAGTTCCGTCCCAGCCGCCTTCGTATGTTCCTCCAGGAATAGAAGAACGGATATTCACTCCCGGAGCCGAAATGTCCGGTTTTGTTTCATGATACGGTGAGGGGCCTTGAAGTGAGAAATCAGCGAGTTTCTTGTCGATGTCAGTCGCACCTGTCGCAAATGCTTCAGGATAATTGGCCGGATTTGCGATTGAACCCGGTCCTCCCGGTGTAAATAAGTCTTCATTTCCAGCAGAGAATTCAGGAAAAATCCCTGCCGCTCTCCACGCATTCACCATATCGCGATACCACTCGTCCATTCCCGAACCGCCTGCCCAGGAATTATTGACAACATCCGGCGCCATCTCGGGATGCGGCGTGCCGTTTTTATCTTTAGGCGCGAGCACCCATTCACCGGCATCCAAAATATCGGCATCGGTTCCTCCGTCATCTGAAAATGCTTTTACTGCGATCCATTTCGCCCCCGGAGCCACACCGATTTGATTTGAGCCGTCAGGTTCTGAACCCGTCATGGTCCCTGTTACATGAGTGCCGTGTTCAAGGTCATCATAGGGAGCGTCTTTATGGGATACGGCATCATACCAGTTCATTTCATGATTCGGTGCTGCGGGATTTTCAGGATCGTAACCCCGGTATTTTTCCTTAAGCGCGGGATGATCCCACTGAACTCCCGTATCAATGGAGGCGACAACCGTGCCGGTTCCGTCGTATCCTGAGGCCCAGGCCTGCGGCGCATCAATTTGGCTGATATTCCATTCGATGCCTTCCTTTGCTTTAATCTCTTTTTGTTTTTTCTTCATTTGAAAAGGAGCTTTTGATTGCCGTTGAGTAAGCTGACGTTTTTCATTCGGAAGAACTTTTTCTACTTCAGGAAATGAGGCGGCTTTTTCCATTACCTCTTTCGAAGCAGTGACTGCCATTCCGTTGACAATATAATAGGAATGGATGTGATCAGCCTTTCCTTTCTTTTTTTGTTTTTCCAAATATGTTTTCAGATTCTGCTGCGCATCATGAGCCGCCAGTTTTAAAGAAGAAACGACGGCTGACCGCTTTTGATATTCGGTTTTTGCTGCGGAAAGCGATTGAGACTCGGCATTTTTTTCTGCTTCTTTGACCGCTTTTTTCGTATTGGCTTTCTCTTTAAATTTGATAAGAAACGTGACTTTATCATTTTTTTCAAAACGCTTCTTGACTGAATCGGAAATCTTATGCTGAATGCTCTTAGAGGAAGAAAGATCTTTGGTGAAAGAAACTGCCCCCGGTGTGCTGTTCGCTCCGGCTGCACCCGGAAACAACAGTGAACTGACGACAATCGCGCTTAAAACGGAGCCTGTCCATCTGTTTCTTGTTTTTTTCTTCAATCGTATCCCCCCTTATTTGGTAACGCCCTATAAAATGTGTATCCCTCCTTCATAATTGGAATCGTTTGTCATTTCGATGCTGTACGTTAAATGTAGACAATCTTCCATTCAGATATTGTCACATTCTGTAGAAAGCCGTATGAAACTAAAAAACAATCAATTCGTCATAGGTATAAAGTTTCTTTTTTCACTGTATAGATCATGAGGGATAGGAAGGAAGACTGTGCACAAAAAAGAAAAAGGACAAAACCATGTGGTCTTGTCCTTTTTTACATCAGCCGCGTTTGTTGCGGTTTCTTAAAAATGTAGGAATGTCGAGAGCATCATCCGCCGGCTGTGATGTATGGCGGTTCACCGTGTTTTGATGCTGTGTTTCTTCTCGTTTCGGCTCACGTTTCGCAGCGTTTTGGCTTTGAGACTTCAATCCTTGGTTTAAATTCGGACGCTGCGGTTTTGAGTCATCTTTTTCCTGTTCGATAAAACCGGTCGCAATAACGGTGACGACGATTTCATCTTTCAGATTTTCATTGATAACTGAACCGAAAATCATATTGACATCAGGGTCAGATGCAGAAGCGACGATGTCGGCTGCTTCCTGCACTTCGTAGAGGCTCAGGTTTGTACCTCCCGTAATGTTCATCAAAACACCTTGCGCTCCGTCGATTGCCGCTTCCAGTAACGGACTGGAGATCGCCTTTTTGGCGGCTTCAGCAGCACGGCTTTCGCCCGTAGCGATCCCGATACCCATCAATGCTGAACCTTTGTTGGACATGATGGTTTTGACATCGGCAAAGTCCAAGTTGATTAAACCAGGCGTTGCGATGAGGTCAGAGATACCTTGCACCCCTTGGCGAAGCACGTTATCAGCTTCACGGAATGCTTCAAGCATCGGTGTGTTTTTATCGACAATTTCAAGAATGCGGTCATTCGGAATAACGATCAGTGTGTCAACGGCTTCTTTCATTGCCGTGATACCGCCTGCAGCCTGCAGCTGGCGTTTTCTTCCTTCAAATGTAAACGGTCTTGTTACGACACCGACAGTCAAAGCGCCTAAGTCCTTTGCGATTTGCGCGATCACCGGTGCGGCTCCCGTTCCGGTACCGCCTCCCATTCCGGCTGTAACGAACACCATGTCAGCGCCTTTTAGCGCTTCTTCGATTTGTTCCTTACTTTCTTCAGCGGCTTTTTTGCCGACTTCCGGATTCGCTCCCGCTCCGAGACCGCGGGTCAGCTTTTCCCCGATCTGCATTTTCACTTCCGCTTTTGACAGGTTAAGAGCTTGCGCGTCCGTGTTTACCGCAATGTACTCTACACCCTGCACTTCATTTTCAATCATTCGGTTGACCGCGTTATTACCGCCGCCTCCTACTCCGATTACTTTAATTGATGCTAAGCCGTCTATGTTTGTTTCGAAATCCAACATGCTAAATCCTCCTAATCTGCCGAATGACTATCAATCTATTCCCAAAACATGCTTAATAGTTTTTTCATTTTGCTCGGTTTGTTGTGTTCGGCTTGTGTTTTTTGTTTTGCTTTTGGACGCTGCTGCGCCTCAGGCCGCTGATGATGTTCTTCTTCGTGAGAGACCGCGATTTCCTGCACGGCTTCTTCCGGCATATGAAAGCCTATTTTTCTTCCCTGAATTCTGGCATTTCGGCAGGCAAATTGTATCAAGCCGACACCCGTCATATACTGAGGGTCTCTTACACCGATATAATTCGGGCTTGCGACCCTTACATTGTGCCTCAGCACTTCCTGTGCCAATGAAAGCACTCCGGGCATTGCGGCCTGTCCGCCGGTCAGCACAAAGCCGCCGGGCAGATCTGTAATTCCCATCTGCTCAATTTCGGCTGCGGCAATCTCAAGAATCTCTTCCACTCTTGCTTCAATAATATTGGCAATTTCCTGCTGTGTAAAAGATTGCTTTTGATTCGTTCCTATGACGGTGACTTCAAATACTTCATCTTCTGAAGCCTCATCGTAGAATGCATGTCCGAATTGTTTTTTTACTCTTTCAGCCTCTTCGGTGGAAGTGCGCAATCCGATCGATACATCTTTCGTGATGTTTTCGCCTCCGAGCGGAATGACGGCTGTCTCCTTCAGGTGCCCCTGTTCAAATACCGCCACCGTCGTCGAGCCGCCGCCGATATCAATCATGGCGACTCCGAGGTTTTTTTCGTCTTTTGACAAAGCCGCCGAACCGGCCGCAAGCGGCTGCAGGCAGATATCAGTAATTTCAACGCCCGCTCTCTCCACACAGCGAAGTAAATTATGTAAGATCGTTTTGGAGCCGGTAATCAGCGTGCCTTCTACTTCCAGGCGCACACCGAGCATTTTTTTCGGATCGGTAATTTCGTCTCTTCCGTCAACGATAAACTGTTTCGGAATGACGTCAACGATCAGCTGCTCGTGCGGAACCGACACGACCTGTGCCGCTTCCATTACCCTGCGGACGTCTTCAACGTGAATTTCTTTGTTTTCACTGGAAACAGCGACAACGCCGTTCGTATCTTGAATATGAATATAATTTCCATTAACGCCGACAATGGCTTTTTTCAGCGGAAAACCTACCATTCTTTCAGCTTGGTCAAACGCTTTTCTTATAGAATGAACGGTTTCATCTATATCAACGATTGAGCCTTTTTTCAACCCTTCAGACGGTACATTTCCCACTCCGATAATGTTAAGGGAATCATCTGTCATTTCTCCGACGATCACTTTTGTATTGGACGTACCGATGTCAAGACTGACGTAAAGTTCATTGTTGTTCATTCTATGGCACCTCCTCACATTTCGATCAAATTCTATTCTATTATTTGCGGAACAACAATACAATGGATGTGGCTTTACAAGTGTGTAACAAAAACAACAGCATCAACAAATTTCTATCTGATTTCTCACAATTTATGTTTAATGAAACTATTCGTTATATTCTATGTATATCCTCTTTTATATCGCATTTTTTTTATTTTTTTTAGAGACGGACCACCTTACCGTAAGATTTCCTGTCACGGTGCCATAATGTGTAAACCAGATGCAAATATACCCGCTTTCCATTAGTCTACACTAAGATGAACCTCCAGAAAAGCTATAGATATTGCCAGAAACATCCGAAAAAAGAAGAAACAGGAGGAAAATTCCAAATGCAATGCTCATTAAAGAAGACACGCCCATTGCATTGAGAATTTTCCGCTTGTCCGGCAGCCTATCCCAGGCAAAAACAAACATAGTCATAATTATTCCGCTATCGGTTATATCGGCTGCCCCGCTGATTATAATAGATTCTTTTGAATCACCTCTAAATTAGTTCTTTAGAACTATTAATCATTTTCTTTTTTCTTGCCGGATTTACCTTTGTTAAATTCTTCAAAATACGTAGCGACTTCTAAGTGGATAATCCCCTTTTTCCCGCCGTCCAGCTGGGAAACGATAGAAGGATAGGTCTTCATCCGGTCGGCAAATGTTTTAATAGAAGCGGTAACTACATACCCGTCGTTCATATACAGCTTGATCCGGTCCTGATCCATTTTTACCGGTGTATAATAGATTTCAGAAATCGACTGCTTTAGCGAACCGGAAAGCTTATCAAGCTGTTCCGCCATTTTGACCCGCTTTTTCGCGTTTGTCCAGTCAACCAAAATCGGGCCCGCGTCATCCGGCGTGACTTCGTTCGGCAGCACGGTGCCGTTCTCCAGCACTTCATAATACACATCATTCCGCTGCAGATACGCGATCGTCTTGTATTCTTCAATGTGAATGCTGACTTTATTAGGAAATACTTTTGAAAGATCCGCCTTTTTCACCAGTTTATTCTGCTCAATCTTTTCTTCTGTTTTTTTCTTGTTCAGACTCCAGAACTCGGTTTGTCCGTTATGTATATCAGAAAGCGCGTTGATCTCTTTTACAGACACGTTTTCGTTTCCGGAAACGGTGACAGAAGACACTTTGCTGATCGGCATCTGCAAGTACACGATGATCAGCACCATCATAAAAAAGAGCACAATGAATGAAATCAGCCGGCGGTTTGCTTTTTGTTTCCGCTGCTCTTTGATTTTCGGAATCCGCTCTTCAATATTTACGATTTTTTCTCTTTCATGATTTGGGTTCACTGCCTGTCCACCTCACTAAGAATGAAACAGCTTGACATTCGTCTGATTGAAAAACAAACGGCATGCTGTGATGCCGTTTGACATTTGTTAAAAGTATATCACATGAGCTCATGTAAATCAGAGAACCTTTTAACGATTCCCTCCGATGATTTCAACTTCTGTATGCATGTCAACATCATACTGCTCACGGATTGTCTTTTTCACATACTCAATCAGGTCGAGAACGTCCTTGGCAGTCGCTCCGCCGGCATTGACGATAAAATTTCCGTGCATTTCGGATACTTTCGCTCCGCCGATCTGATGTCCTTTTAATCCCGCTTTTTCAACGAGGTTTCCGGCATGATTCGGCAGCGGATTTCTGAATATGCTTCCGGCGCATGGGCTTGAATACGGCTGCGTATTTTTTCTGTAATCTTTGTTCTGCTGCATTTGCGCCGTAATGGCTTCCCGTTCCTTTTGCTCAAGCTGAAGAACTGCCTCGAGACAGACGCCGGGGCGTTTTTTCTGCAAAACAGACGTTCTGTAGCTGAAATCCATCTCTTCGTTTGTCAGCCATTCGATTGTGCCGTCTTCAAATAAGATACGGGCTTTCACAAGAATCTCACTCATATCAGATCCGTGCGCCCCGGCATTCATATAGACGGCCCCGCCGATTGATCCGGGGATGCCCGCTGCAAATTCGAGACCGGACATTCCTTTTTTACTCATGGAAGTCGCAAGCCGGACGACCGAATAGCCGCCTCCGACCGTCACCTGATCACCGTCAATCTCCAAATGATCCAGACCTGCGCCCAGTTTGATGACAACTCCTCTTATGCCTTCATCAAGCACGAGCAGATTTGAACCGCGGCCGATAACCGTCCATGGCAGATCATGTTTCTTCACAATATCCATAATATCTTTGACCGCTTCCACACGGTTGGGGATGATTAAAATGTCCGCCGGACCGCCGATTTTCATCGTTGTATGGTTCGCGAGCGGTTCTTGTTCCAGCACTTTGCCGACTTCGCGGTCTCTTAATTCCTGAATTACGTTCTCCATCATAAACCTCCGCATTCCATTTGCTCTATTTTTTTATGTCTTCCATGATACTGTACAGTCTGGCTGCCGCATCCGGAACACCGAGTGATTTTGTCCGCTCACTCATGTCTTTTAAGGTTTCTTCATTCATGACGATTTTGTCCAGCGCAGCGATCAGTTTTTCTCCGCTGAGCTCGGTTTCCTTCAGTACGATTGCAGCGTCATGCTGGCTGAGCGCCTTCGCATTGACTTCCTGGTGATTGGCTGTCACATACGGGCTCGGAATAAGCACGCTCGGAATGCCGAGAGCGGTGATCTCCGCAATCGTCGTCGCTCCGGCTCTTGCCACAATGACATCAATTGATTGTAAGTACTCCGGCATTTGGTGCAAAAACGGTTTTGTCACCATATTATCAGCGGCTTTTCCGCCTTTCAGCTCAGCCGTTACCTTCTCATAATGCACTTCCCCGGTAATATAAAGCACTTGGTAAGGTCTCGTTTTCAATTCTTCCTGCATATCTATAACGGCACGGTTAATGGGAGCCGCGCCTCTGCTTCCGCCGAAAATGAGCACCGTTTTTTGATTGTCTTTCAGCCCGAACTCAGTTAATGAGCGGCCTGTCTTAATTGAGACGACTTCAGAGGCTCTCGGGTTTCCCGTAAACACAACTTTTTCAGCAGGAAAATGCGATTTTGCCTCTTCAAAGCAAATTGCCACCTTATTAACATATTTCGAGAGAAACTTATTTGTGATGCCTGGAAGGCTGTTTTGCTCATGAATGATCGTCGGAATTCCCATTTTTGCCGCCGCGTATACAACCGGACCGCATACATAGCCGCCTGTACCGATAACGGCATCCGGTTTAAACTCTTTTAAATATGATTTGCTTTTCTTCACGCCTTTTAAGAAACGCATGACGGTTTTTACATTTTCAAAAGAAAGTTTTCGTTTGAAACCTGTAATTTCAATGGCGCGGAACGGGATATTTTCCCGTTCAACAATTTTTTTCTCAAGACCGTTCTCTGTTCCGATATACAAAAATTCCACATCCGGATGCCGGCGCTGAACTTCTTTAATAAAGGCCAGGGCCGGATAAATATGTCCTCCGGTTCCGCCTCCGCTTACTGCAATACGCATTCGTATGTCCCCCTTAATCACATAGCGATAACCCTGTTTTTTAGGACAGGGTTATTGATGTTGTCTGTTTTTTTATAGATAACGAATAGATCATGAGTGATGAGGCAAGATACAGATCAATACCTCGAGTACCGGCTGACATTTAAAAGCACGCCGACCGCTGCGAGCATCAGCGTCAGTGATGAGCCTCCGTAGCTTAAAAACGGCAGCGTAATTCCTGTCACCGGGATCAGCCCCGTCACAACGCCGATATTAATCATGACTTGAATAGCTATCATAGAAATAATACCGATGGCGACAAAGCTTCCGTATAAATCCGGCGCGCCGAGGGCAATCCTGACGCCCCGCCATAATAAAATACTGAACAGCAGCAATATGAGCGAACCGCCGATAAAGCCGAGTTCCTCAGATAAAATAGCAAAAATGAAATCGGTTTGCGGCTCCGGCAGGTAAAAAAACTTTTGCCGGCTTTGGCCGAGCCCCATCCCGAACAGTCCGCCCGGACCTACGGCATAGAGCGACTGAATGATCTGAAATCCGCTTCCAAGCGGGTCCTCCCACGGGTTTAAGTAAGAGGTAATCCGTTTAATCCGATAAGGAGCGGACAGAACAAGCGCCGCAAATCCGCTTAAACCGATGAGTCCGAGAAACGCGAAATGAGCGATTCGCGCACCGGATACAAAAATCATCACGATGCACGTGCCCACCATTACCGTCCCCGTTCCCAGGTCCGGCTGGCACATAATAATAATAAATGCAGAAAACACGATTCCGAGCGCGGGAACGAATCCGCGTCTGAATGACGTAATATTCTTCTGTTTTTCAGAAAGAAATTTAGCCAGAAACGCAATCATCGCGAGTTTCATAAACTCCGAAGGCTGAATGCTGAACGCTCCCACTCCGATCCAGCTTCTTGAACCGTTCCGCACCATTCCGACTCCCGGAATCAGCACAAGCACAAGCAGAAAAAAACAAATGATCAGAAGCAGCTTCGACCATGTGCGCCATGTCCAATAATCCACATTCATAATGAAAAACATGGCAATGACGCCGATCCCCGCAAACAGCAGCTGCCGTTTCGCGAAGAAAAACGAGTCGTCAAATTTATAATCCGCCCATACCGCACTTGCACTGTAGACCATAATTAATCCTATTGTTAAAAGCAATAACGTAATAATAACTAATAACAAATCAGGCGCTGTTTTTTTAGTAGTCAAAGCAATCGACACCCCAAGCATAAGTCATTTAGGGCTGCCGATGAACAGAGACAAGCCCTTACTTAAGCATATGCACGGCATCTATAAACATGTCACCGCGTTCTTCAAATGTTTTGAACTGATCCCAGCTTGCACACGCGGGTGACAAGAGGATGACGTCTCCTTCATTTGAGAGCGCAAACGCCGCAGATACTGCTTGTTCAACATTATCGACACGTTTGACATGTTGTATTCCCAGCTCATTGCCCAGTTTTTCTATCTTCGGCGCTGTCTGTCCGAACGTCAGGACCGCTTTGACATTGTCCATATACGGTTTCAGATCGTCAAAACCGTTGCCGCGGTCCAGTCCGCCTGCAAGCAGAATAACCGGTGCTTTGAACGCGGAGAGCGCTTTGCTTGTGGCCAAAATATTCGTCGCTTTGCTGTCATTATAAAATTTACGATTCCGGATCGCTGTTACATACTGCAGACGGTGTTTGACACCGGTAAAGCTTGTCAGCACCTTCTGAATCGCTTTATTAGACGCGCCCGCCGTTTTTGCCGCGGCTACAGCGGCCAATATATTTTCTAAATTGTGCGCGCCCGGCAGCACGATGTCATCAACAGGCAGAATCGCTTCATCACCGAACATCAGCATTCCGTCTTTAATAAATGCGCCGCTTGACAGTTCCTGGTGAACTGAAAACGGAACGGTGCCGGCTTTTCCGCTTTCGGCAAGCCGCACGACTGTTTCATCGCTTTGATTCACGATGGCCGTATCACTCTCAAGCTGATGAAGATACACGTTCTGCTTGGCTTTTTCATAGTTTTCACGACTGTGATGGTAATCCAAATGAGCGTCGAACACATTTAAAATCAGGCCGATTTCAGGTCTGAACGCATGGGTCCCCATAAGCTGGAACGAAGAAAGCTCTGTGACGATCCATTCATCACCGTCAGCATGATAAGCCACTTCACTGGCGACAGTGCCGATATTCCCTGCGATCAGCGCCTTTATCGAGTCAGCTTTCAGCATTTCATAAATCAGGGTCGTCGTTGTTGTTTTCCCGTTTGAACCTGTAATGCCGATGAATTTTGCATTGGTGATATAATACGCAAGCTCGATTTCCGTCCAGACCGGGATGCCTCTTCTTTGCGCTTCCTCCACCATGATATTTTCATACGGGATTCCGGGATTTTTGATCAGAATGGTAATGTGATGCTGATCAAAAAGTGACGTCGGATGCTCACCGCAGATGACCTCGATCCCTCTTTCTGAAAGCCTTTGGGCAGGTTCGTTCTCTTCAAAGGCTTTTTGATCATTTACGACGACGTTAATGCCTTTTTCATGAAGAATCGACGCAGCCGCATATCCGCTTTTCGCCAGTCCGAGGACCAGAAAGTTTTGTTTTCGCAAAAAAAGTTCGTTTTCCACTTATAACCACACCTCGATGTAAATTCCTAAAACGGCAAGCAGCAGTCCCGCAGTCCAGAATGTGACGACAACTCTCCATTCAGACCATCCGACCAATTCGTAATGGTGGTGAAGCGGACTCATCTTAAAGATTCGTTTTCCTGTCGTTTTAAAGCTGATGACTTGTAAGATAACAGATAAGGTCTCAATAACAAAAACTCCGCCGATAATGACGAGCAGAATTTCAAGCTTCGTCAGAATGGCAACGGTCACGATCGCTCCTCCGAGCGCAAGCGAACCGGTATCCCCCATAAATACTTTGGCGGGATGGGCGTTGAATACAAGAAAACCGAGAACGGCGCCGACAACGGCAACCGAGAAAATCGCAACGTCATATTGTGACTGGTTCCACGCAAGGATGGCGAAAGCGCCGAATGCGATAGCCGCGGTACCGGACAAGAGACCGTCCAGACCGTCTGTCAGGTTGACGGCATTTGAACCTCCGACAAGCATAAAGAGAACGAGGATAAAGTATCCCCAGCCGAGATCGATTGACAGATGTGTGCCGGGCACCCTGATGCCGGTTGAAAAATGGCAATAATGATATACTCCGTAAAATACAATGGCAATAATGATCTGGCCGATCAATTTCTGCTTCGACGTCAATCCGAGATTCCGTTTCATTACTACTTTAATATAGTCATCCAGAAAGCCGAGCAGGCCGTATCCGATCGTAACAAACAGCAGAAGAAACATTTCCGCGCTCAGATGCGAAAATTTCTGCGTCATGACAATCGCCGTAATGGCGATGGATACGATAATCATGACCCCGCCCATCGTCGGCGTCCCTGATTTTTTCATATGTGATTTCGGCCCCTCTTCCCTGATACTTTGGCCGAATTTTAAACGTCTTAAAAACGGGATAAGAATCGGAGATATCAGAACACTGATTAAAAATCCCATTATTATTGTAAATAAAATCACTTGCTCAAGCATTGCTCTTTTCTCCTCCCGTTTCGTTCAAACGACATACGTATTTATCATATTCACATTGTGTCCCCGTAATTCTTTTCATTTCCCTCATTCTAACACTCTTTCCTGTTTTACTTTTTATTCAGCTCAACAATAGCTCTTCCCGCTACTTCGGCGTCATCAAAGTCGAATGTTTCATTGCCGATCTGCTGATAGGTTTCATGCCCTTTCCCGGCAATCAGAACCACATCTCCCTTTTTCGCGTTGGCAATGGCAAAAAAGATAGCCTGCTCGCGGTTTGCGATACTGTGATAATAGGTGCCTTCTACCCCTCTTTCCATATCTCTTAATATGGCCAGCGGGTCTTCGCTTCTCGGGTTATCTGAAGTGAAAATCGGTTCGTCGGCAATCCTCACCGCAATTTCCGCCATTTTCGGGCGTTTCGTTTTATCCCGGTCTCCGCCGCAGCCGACGACGACGAAAAGCTTGCCCTCTGTCATGTCTTTGCATGTATTCAGGACGTTTTCCAGACTGTCAGGCGTGTGCGCGTAATCGACGATCACAGGAAACGGCTGATTATGATTCACCAGTTCAAACCGGCCTCTGACACCTTGCAGCTCTTCAAGAGCGCTTGTGATCGTATCAAACGGCAGACCCGCTGCGATCGCTGTCGCCGCTGCAGCCAGTACGTTATACACGTTGAAGCGGCCGACGAGTGAAACCGTGATCTGCTTTGTTCCTTTTGGCGTAACAAGTTCAAAACTTGTGCCTTGCGCAGAGATCTCGATTTGTTTCGCCATGACATCGGCATCGTTCTCGATTCCGTATGTAAGGATATGCGCCGCCGTCACTTTTTCAAAGTAAGCACTGGCTTTGTCATCTGCGTTTAAAACGGCCCGCTTCGGCTTTTCATGGTTAAAGGAGCCGCCCAGCTGGGAAAACAGGAGGCTTTTAGCCTGTCTGTAGTCTTCCATCGTCTTGTGATAGTCTAAATGGTCCTGCGTCAGGTTCGTGAATACGGCAATATCATAATCGCAGCCGTGAACCCTGCCGAGTGACAGAGCGTGAGAAGACACTTCCATAATAGCTGTGTCAACATGCTCATCATTCATTTTCTTGAACGTTTTTTGCAGTGTGACGCTTTCGGGCGTTGTATTTTTGACCGGGAATGTCTCATCCCCGATTTTAATGTACATCGTTCCGATTAAACCGGTCTGTCTTCCCGCTTTTTTGAAAATCTCATCAACCATGTGCGTCGTTGATGTTTTGCCGTTTGTGCCGGTGATGCCGATAAGCTGAAGCTGCTTTGTCGGCTGCCCGTAAAACGCGTCAGAAAGAACGCTGAGCGCCCGCTGTGACCGGCGGACGATAATGACAGGGACATCGACGTCAAGCTCTTTCTCGGCAACGATGGCCGCTGCGCCGTTTTCTGCGGCTTTTTGAGCGAAATCATGTCCGTCTACCGTATACCCTTTTATACACACAAAAAGACTCCCTTTTCTCACTTCCCTGGAGTCCATCTCAATTGAAGTTATGTCAGGGTCATGAAAGTCATTTTGAACAGGTTCGGCCATTAAATATGTAAGCAGCTTTGTAAGTTTCATTGTATCAAACCTCTCAGAAATTCTATTCATTCTTTTATCATGATAACCGTTTATAAAAGTCAGAATGGCTTTTAAACATACAGTTCATATTTTAGCGTAAATAAAAGGATACATCCAGTTAATCTTAAAAGTTATCTTCTTTTTTTCTCTTTATGATAAAAGGCAGCCGAAAACAATCGGCTGCCTCAAAAAGACTCATTCTTCACTCAAGTAAACACGGATCTTTGAGCCTTCTTTTACTTTCGTTCCGGCTGCAGGTGATTGTTTCACAATTTTGCTTCCTTTTCCTGAGGAGTCAATATTCAAATTGACAAGCAGCGACTCAAGATCAGAGACAGACATCCCTACAACATTCGGAACCTCTATTGTTTTTGTGTCGTTCCATTGATATTTTTTCTCGATTTGATTTTTTCGCGGTTTCACGCCGAGCTCCGGCAGACTGTCTCTCATCATATTTCCGACAATCGGCGCGGCGACGGTTCCCCCGAATTGAATCGTGCCTTTCGGATTATCAACCGCGACATACACGACAAGGCTCGGGTCATCAGCCGGCGCAAAACCGATAAAGGAGACGATATGGTTGTTTTCGAGATATTTGCCGTCTTTGACCTTTTGTGCGGTACCTGTTTTTCCGCCGACGCGATATCCTTCCACAAAGGCATTCCGCCCCGTTCCCTGAGCGACGACGCTTTCTAAAGCATATCTGATCTGCTTTGACGTTTCCTGGGAAATAACTTGTCTTTTCGCAATCGGCGATTGTTTCTTAACGGTTTTTTTCGTAACGGGATCAACCCACTCTTTGGCGATAAACGGAGTATAAAGCGTTCCGCCGTTTATTGCTGCGGAAACGGCTGCCACCTGCTGAATCGGCGTGACGGAAACCCCTTGTCCGAAAGCGGTTGTCGCCTGTTCGACCGGGCCGACTCTGTCAAGCGGGAATAAGATCCCCGTTCCTTCCCCTTGCAGATCAATGCCTGTTTTCTTTCCAAAGCCGAAGTCCTTAATATATTGAAACAGCTTTTGTTTTCCGAGCCGTTCCCCCAGCTGTACAAACCCAGGGTTGCAGGAATTTTGAACGACTTCAAGATAAGATTGCGAACCGTGGCCGCCCTTTTTCCAGCATCGGAGTCGGGCGCCGTCAACCTCGGCAAATCCTTTGTCATAAAAGTGGTCTCTTTGCAAGTTTACTTTTTGCTCTTGGAGAGCCGCCGCAAGCGTAATAATCTTAAAGGTCGAACCCGGTTCATATGTGCTCCATACCGGCAGGTTCCGGTTGTAAACGGACGGATCCACCGATTGATAGTCAGCCGGATCAAAATCAGGACGGCTTGACATACCGAGCACTTCCCCGTTTTTCGGATTCATTGCGACCGCAATCATTCCGTCCGGATTATATTTCGCCGCTGCATTGTCAAGCTCTCTTTCTATAATCGTCTGAACCTTGGCGTCAATCGTCAATTTCATATCAAGTCCGTCTTTCGGAGGGGTGTAATCATCCGCTTCATCAGGCATTTTCTTCCCCTTGGCATCCGTATAAAATTTCACGGATCCCTTTACACCTTTTAAGTCATCATCATAATAAGCCTCCAATCCGAGAAGGCCCTGGTTATCAATACCGGCAAAACCGAGAACATGGGACAAAAAGCTTCCGTACGGATAATGGCGGATGCTGTCTTCAGCCACATAAACCCCTTTTAAGTCGAGCGCTTTGATTTCTTTCGCTTTTTTATTGGAAATTTTCCGCCCCTCGGGTGAGATTTTTTCTATGGAGGTTTTCTTAGTAATGTGTTTGTAGACCTTCTCTTCCGACATATTTAAAACTGACGCGAGAAGCTTGCCCGTTTTTATGGGATTTTGAATCTGGCGCGGTACGACAAAGACGGTCGGCGCGCTTTTATTCGTAGCCAGCTTCACGCCGTTTCGGTCAAGGATCTCTCCCCGCTCAGGCTCAAACGGCAAATTCCGGCTCCAGGAATCCTTAGCCAGAGAAGTCAGCTTTTCCCCCATCACAAATTGGACATAGCCTAATCTGCTGTCAATGATCAAAAAAATGATTACGCCAAAAAGCAAAACCAGTAATAAACGTTTTCGAACCGTTACATTTGAAACGCGCAAGGGACCGTCCACTCCTTATTTAGGCTTGTTTCAATTTATGCCTCAGCTTGGACACATAGAACGGCCGCGCATAAAAAAGAAGCCCGCGGGCATCCGCGGACTTCTCTGTCCCGTTAATCAGGATTTTTAAATTTCACCTTAATCACGGTATTTTCTTTCAGTTCTTTGCCTTTTTTCACACTTTGGCTTGAAGCGTAACCTTCACCGCTCACATCGATGTGAATGCCTGATACTTTGCTGAATTGAAGCACTTCCCGTCTCGACCATCCGGACATATCCGGCATCGTCATCTTTCCGTCTGTTTTCAAGAAGATTTTCTGATTGGTGATCACATCTTCTCCGGCTGTCGGATACTGCTCTTTTACGGCAACATCGCTGCCGATGACAATCGGTGTGAGGTGTTCATTTTTCGCTTCCTTCTCAGCGCCCGTGACCGTTTTATCTGTCAGGTCAGGCATCTTTTGGCTTTTCGTTTCTTCCTGACCGGAATCTGTTTTTTCCGTCGGTTCGATATTCATGTAGTGGAGGCTGTTTTTCATCGTCGGGTTAAAGATTTCCGCGACAGGATCAGAGCTGCTTTGACCCGCTTTTAACTGCGGCTGCTGCACGGCTACATAGATGACGAGCTTAGGATCATTTTTCGGCGCCATGCCCATGAATGAAAACACATAGTTGCTCGTTCCCCTTAAATATCCGCCCGTCCCGGCGATTTGTGCGGTTCCCGTTTTACCCGCGACGTCAAAACCTTCAATTTTATAAGGTTTTCCCGTTCCGATGTCTGATGTCACGACTTCTCCGAGCAGGTTCCGGACTTTTTTCGCCGTATCGGCTGAAATCGGCGTGCCAACTTGCTCCGGTTTTGTCTGCTTGACGACTTTTTTCGTATCGGGGTCGACAATATGATCAATGACGTAAGGTTTCATCATTTTGCCGTTATTAGCAATCGCCGTGACGGCCTGAAGCTGCTGGATCGGTGTTATCGCCGATGCTTGGCCGTAAGCCGTAGACGCTTTGTCAAAATCATATTTGTAGTTAATTTTACTTGATACTTCACCGGGCAGATCAATCCCTGTTTTTTGATAGAGCCCGAATTTGTGCAGGTACTCATTAAACCGGTCAAACCCCAGTTTTTCGTTGGCCAGTTTGGCGAAAGCAACATTCGATGACCTCATGAGGCCGTCATGGAAGCTTGTCATACCCCATCCGGCGCCATCGTTCCAATCTTTAACAGGTTTGCCTCCCACTTTATATGTTCCTGATTTATATTTCTCGTTTGCGGAAAACACATTTTCCTGAATCGCCGCGGCAAGCGTAAAGATCTTCATCGTTGAACCCGGTTCATACGCGTACGACACTAAGTCGTTGTAATAATTGGTGACGTTTCTGATATTCGGGTCAAAACTCGGACGCTGCCCCATCGCAAGCACTTTGCCTGTTTTCGGTTCTACGACAGCCGCCATAATTTTTTTCGGTTTATATTTTTCCGCTACTTTCGTCATGCTGTCTTCTAGAAAGGTTTGAATTTTCTGATCAATGGTTAAATATACATTGTCACCGTTTTTAGGTGCGGTGATTTTTTCCTTGCTGTTCGGAAGTTTCCAGCCGGATTTATCACTTTCGTAAGTGACGGACCCGTCACGTTCCGTCAGATAGTTATTCAGTATTTTTTCAAGCCCTAAAGAGCCTTGTATCTCGTTTGTTTTTTCATTCACATCGGCATAGCCGAGAACATTTGACAAAAATATACCGTTCGGATAGTAGCGCTTCGTATCTCTTAAGAAAGAAATACCCGGAAGATCCATTTTTTCGATCTTTTGTTTTTTCGCATAAGAGATATCGCGGCCGGCTGAACCGAATTCCACCTGCTTCGCGCCATTCCTGTTTAAGATGTCCAGAATCTCGCTTTTATCAAGATTGATAACGGTCGCCAGTTTTTCCGCCGTTTTCTCTTTGTCTTTGACATGCTGAGGATGCTTCGGATCACTCGTCATTTTTTTATCAAGCACGGCAATGAGCTTATATGTCGCCGTGTCCTCTGCAAGCACTTTGCCGTTCCGGTCAAGAATAGAGCCGCGGCTCGCTTCTATCGTCCGCTTTTTTTCGTGCTGCTCGGTCGCTTTTGTTGCAAGTTCTACTCCGTTTGCTTTACCGGTTAATTGAATGTACGCCATTCTCCCGAGAATGACAAAGAAAAAGAGAGCGAAACAAATACTGAGTATCGCTGCTCCTCTGTTCATAAACTTATTTTTTTTCGGCATGGGTTATCATTCCTGTATGTTTTTCACTTTTTTATCTTTCAGATTCAAACCGTGCTTTTTAGCGATATCCATCAGGCGCTGCGGCTGGCTTAAGTCAGCAGCCGTCTTTGCGAGATCACCGATCTGCTTATTCTTCTCAGATACTTTCTCCTCCAGTTTTTGCACCTCAATATTGGATTGGTACGCCGCGTATGCCTTTGATACGATAAACATTGATGTGGAGAGAACGGCAATGGCAAACAGGACGAGCAGCACCTTTTCCCCGAGTGTAATGGAAGCCCTCTTTTTGACAATCACCTTTTTTTCGGGACTTATCACTGGCCGTTGTTGTTTTTCCTGCTGGTAAGCTAAGTTGCTCATAGGCTGATGACCTCCTTTAATGTTGTCATTTGCTGCCCGTTATTTTCGTTTCTCCGCAATGCGGAGCTTCGCTGACCGGGCGCGGTTATTTTCTTCAAGCTCCTCTTTTGATGCCGTAATGGGCTTTCTCGTAATCAGTTTTAATTCCGGTTCAAATTCTTCCGGTATCACGGGAAGACCCGGAGGCAGTTCGGGAAGTGATGATTTTTCCTTGAATGTCGTCTTGCACATTCTGTCTTCCAGCGAGTGAAAAGTGATCACAGACACCCTTCCGCCCGGCT
Organism: Bacillus sp. JK74; assembly: GCF_053663395.1. Taxonomy (NCBI): domain Bacteria; kingdom Bacillati; phylum Bacillota; class Bacilli; order Caryophanales; family Bacillaceae; genus Bacillus; species Bacillus sp. JK74. The sequence goes on from NZ_JBSJQB010000002.1 coordinate 446,017, forward strand.
TCAGCACCTCTATCGCTTGCAAGAGGGCCTCTTCAAATACCTGAAGCTCGTCGTTTACGGCGATTCGAATGGCTTGGAATACACGTTTAGCCGGATGACCTCCGCTTCTTCTTGCCGGAGCCGGTATCGCGTCCTTTATTAGATCGACCAGTTGGCCGGTTGTTTGAATAGGCGATTTTTCTCTTGCCTCTTCAATTTTCCGGGCGATCTGCTTGCTGAATTTTTCTTCTCCGTATTTAAAGAAAATCCTCACAAGGTCCTCATACCGCCATTCATTTACGACTTCTTTCGCCGTAAGGGCGGCCGACTGGTCCATCCTCATGTCCAGCGGTGCGTCATGATGATAACTGAATCCCCGTTCCGGTGTATCAAGCTGCGGAGAGGATACTCCTAAATCAAATAAAATTCCGTCGACACTCGTAATGCCGTGTTCATGTAAACACTCTTTTAAATAACGAAAGTTGCTTTTTACCAGAATGAGCTGTCCTTTGTATTCGGACAATGTTTTCTGTGCGTTTTCAAGCGCCGTGTCATCTTGGTCAAAGGCGATCAGGCGTCCTTTTTCCGATAATTGCTGCAATAAATATGTACTGTGCCCGGCGCCGCCAAGGGTGCAGTCCACATAGGTTCCGTCCGGTTTGATATTTAAACCGTCGACGGTTTCACGAAGAAGTACTGTCTTATGCTGAAACATTTGTGTCGGTCCCACCTTTATCAGGAATGAATTGAATTGTCAGTTGTTGTTGTGATGCACGAAGATCCATTATATATCAAATCCAATCATGTTTTCAGCAATTTCAGCGAATGAATCTTCTTGCTCTTCTGTGTATTGTTCCCATATTACCTTACTCCACAATTCAATTCGATTGGAAACCCCGATGACAACACATTCTTTTTCCAGTTTTGCGTAATTCAGAAGAGATGACGCAATATTAACCCTTCCCTGCTTGTCCAGTTCGCATTCGGTCGCACCGGAAAAAAAGAATCGGGTAAATGCGCGGGCGTCTTTTTTGGTGAGCGGCAGAGCCTTCAGCTTTTCTTCAATCAGCTTCCATTCATTCATCGGATAGCCGAAAAGGCATTGGTCAAGTCCTCTTGTCAGCACAAACTGCTCACCGAGGCCTTCTCTGAATTTTGCGGGTACGATCATGCGGCCCTTTGCATCAATTGTATGCTGGTATTCACCCATAAACATGATAAGGACCCCCACTTTCTCCCCTAAACTCACCACTATCCGCCACTTCTCTCCACAACCTCATTTTACACTGTTTACACATAAAAAAAAACCCTGAACTATTCAGGGTTCTTTAAAACTTTATTTCAAAGTTTGACAATCTGATGTTGGTTTTGAAAAGAAAATGGCAGATGTTTGAAGGTTGTGAAGAATTTTGGACCGTAACGGTTCAAATAATACATTACATTCCAAATCCGTTCCTGCGGAGCGCCGAGCGGTCTGATGCTGTTTTGGATTCTTTCATAGTCACGCAGCACAAAACCTTCTTTTGCTTCAATTCTTTTCGTTACCGTCCGTTCTAAAAACAAGAGCTGATCCTGAATGAAGGCGGCATTCTTCTGTAAGAGCGGCTCAAGGCTTGAATCGACCTTCAGCGCTTCGTTCCTTGCACGTTTATGGACGGCTTCAATCTGCGACTTCGCCTGTTCCATTACAGAAGAAAACTCTTCCGGAATCTGCTCTTCAAAATAAGTGTCTTTCAGGTGTCCGGTGCCGTGTTCGATCGCTTCCTGAAGCGGGATATTCCGTTCTGAAAGCTTCTTTTCAATATGGCGCTCAAGAATCGTAATGTTCAGTCTCGGCACTACCGGAGTCATGCGGAAGCCCATTAATGAGAAAGCCTGCTTCAGCTCACCCCAATAATTGATCTCCCCCGGTCCCGCGATAAACGCCAGAGTCGGGATGAGAAACTCCTGCATAAGCGGCCTTGTCACAACGTTATTGCTGAAACATTCCGGTTTTTCTTCCATATGGGTATGAAGCTCGTCGTTCGTCCACTTCAGGTCAAGCTCCTTAATGACAAAAACGCCGTTTTCTTTTTCAATTAAGAAACGCTCTCCCTCGTGTTCGTAAAACAGATTTGCCTGATCTTTGTCCGATTCAATAATCGGGTGATAACCGGCTTCCCGCATAAGAACCTGCTGGTCTGACACGGCTTTGGCAAGCTCGTGATTGTGTTTTAAAATCTGCTGAAACATACCCGTTTCCAGCTTTTTAATCCCCGGATCTCCCGAATTCATCAGAATAAGGCCTTCTTCTTGAAACAAGTCGGCGATCAACAGCTCAAAAAAGTCCGTGAATGTCTCTGATGAGCGTAAACATCGCTTCACGTTTTGAAGGAGTGTGTTTGTGTGATCCGTTTCCTCAAAAGCAGCGAACACTTCATCAATCCAAGCCGCGCATTTTTCCTGATCAAGCTCGGTTTTAGCCGCCGATGTTTTTTTCCAGTACGACTGCGGCAGTTTCCGCTTCACCGGACCTTTATTCTCTGTTGACGTATGCACATAATTAATTTCTTCCAGATCGTGATCTTCACCCGCCACCCAGAAGATCGGAGCGACAGGAATCTGCAGCGCCTCTTCCTGCTGTCTGGCAAGTACGATAATGGAGATAATTTTATGTATGGTGTAAAGAGGCCCTGTTAAAAGACCGGCCTGCTGGCCGCCTACAACCGCTGCGCTTTTTGGATCTCTCAGTTTTTCGATGGAGGCCTGCATGGCGTCGGAATGAAATTTTTCGTGATAGGAGGATAAATAATCCGCTAATTCCTCTCTGGCAAACGGCCGCGAAGAGAGGTCATGAAGCCGCTTTTGCCATACGTCCTCTGAATGAATATCATAATCAAAAAATGAAGACATGTTTTCTCCATCTATATAGTGCTGCACAAACTTATTTTGACTTTTGATGGAAAGTTCAGTTAGCTGCATCTGTCTGGAACTTCCTTTCTCCAATAAATAGTTAGGTTTCCGAAATGAGTATAGCATGTTACCGGAAAACCTCAAAAGACTTTGTTTCAATTTCTTTCTAACGCTTTTATGCTGCGGTGTAAAAACGTGAGATGAACGGCCGGCAATCCGCGGCTTTCCGCTTCTTTTACAAGATAGCCGATAATCGCATCGGCCTCTGTCCGCCTGCCTGCCATGATATCGACGAGCATGGAAGAATGATTTTTTTCCGTCAGTCTGCAAACTTCGCAAACCTTGTTCCACGCTTTTTCTCTATCGGCGAGGCCAAGTATTGTCTCCGCTTCTTCAAACACGTTTCTCATATATTTTTTGTAAGCGTCATTTCTTAACAGCTCTCCGTTTTTCACGCGCAGCAATGCAGTTAACGGGTTGATGCATACATTGATGATCAGTTTTCCCGTTAACAGCCGATACCAGTCGTTTTCATCATATACGGGAAAATCCCGGTGCATGCCGGAAAAGATGCTTTTGAGCGTTTCCGGCCGGGATGCGCTGAATACACTCCATCTTACGGCTCCCGCTCCCGTATGTTCAACGGCATGATCCGATATCTTTTTTGCTCCGTGCTCAACTGTGCCGGCATAAAGCGAATGATCCGTATGCCAATCTCTAATGTCGTGTATGTGTCCCATGCCGTTTTGCAAAAACAGCACATTCGTCCCTTTTACCGTCTCAAGATCCCGCAGCACAGCACTGAGCTGGTGCTGTTTAACGGCTGCAATTAAGAGGTCGAATCCGGAAGTGATGCCTGTTTGCGCTCTGCATGCCGCCGTACATTCTATTCCGTCTTTCAAAAGCCGTATACCGCCTGAGTTAATCGCATCAGCCTGCTCCGTCCGCCGCGTAATGACCGTTACCTGATGGCGGGACGATAAGTAGTAAGCACATAAAAGGCCTACCGCTCCGCCGCCGATAATTCCGATTTTCACACTGTCACACCCTATATCTGCATTTTTCCATATTATCATAGCAGAAGCCGCCGCAAATTACTTCAATTTCGTTTTGAGCAAAAAGACAGGCAAGCATATTATAGTTGGATTTTTCAATTAAAGCGTTTACAATAATGGTAGAACACAACAAAGGGGGAGTTTGTGTTGAAAATAGAGCGCCTGCTCATCAACTTTAAGACACTCGAAGAATTTAAAAGGTTTAAGGAATACGGGATGCAGGAGCTGTCGATGCTTGAAGATCTTCAGGATAATATCATTGAAAATGACAGCACCTCGCCTTTTTACGGGATTTACTTCGGGGATAAACTAGTGGCGAGAATGAGTTTATATCAGGTAAACGGAGGTGCGAATCCGTATTTTGATCAGCGTCAGGACTTTTTGGAACTTTGGAAGCTTGAGGTTCTTCCGGGCTATCAAAACAACGGATACGGAAAAGCGCTTGTTGATTTTGCAAAATCCTTCAGAATGCCGATCAGGACAAATTCACGCATGAAATCAGCAGAATTCTGGGATAAGATGAATTTCGAGCCCGTTAAATATGATATGGCGCGTGATAAAGGAGAAAATCCTTACATCTGGCATCCCGATATGGACGGTGAAATGACATCCGGAGAAACGGCATAATAAAAAACCGGCCGGGCCGCCGCCCTCAGGCCGGTTCATTTTACAGGCTCTGCGCCGATTTCCTGTCGTCTTCTTTTGAATTGACCATCCTTCTCGCTCTGTCCATAATGTCAATTAACGCTTTATAATCTTCTTCCGTCATCTCCAGCTTGTTTCTCAAGCTTTCATTTTCCTCACGCAGATCCTCGACTTCTTTTTGCAGCGCGGTCAGCTGTTCTGTGAGTTTTTCTTTTTCATGACGAACATCCGCTGCGGCCGGCGACTCTTTAAATTGCTGAAGAAACAAAATGACATCATCAATGGACAGCTCTTTTTCTCCTTCCGCCCTGCGGATCGGAGGCTGTTTGACGGTTCCCGGCAGATTGGCGGAATGCACCCCGATCTGCTTTCTTAATTCCTTCCGCTGTTTTTTCGCCAGTTCTATCCCTGACTGATATTGTTTTCTGACATAAGAATTCCATCTGAACCCGCAGGCGGCAGCCGTTCTCGTCAGCGCTCTGCCGACTTCTTCAAAAGCGGAAAGCTGGGTCCCGCCTTCCCGAATATGCCTGAGCACCACTTCGGCCAGCAGCAAATCTTCATCTTGCGTCCACGCGTCTTGTCTCGTTATCGTCAATCGTATCTCCCTCCATATTTGCTCATTTACCTCATACATATGCCGCTGATAGATTAGATAGACTACTGGCGCTCACAATTTTTTCGGCGGAAGCAGGCCGGAGAGGCAAAAAAAAAAAAGAAAAGCGCAGGAACCGAGATTCCCGCGCTTTTCTTCATACATTAATTGCTTTTAACATTTATGTCTTTGCCGTTGTATGATCCGCATGCTTTACATACACGGTGAGACAATTTCATCTCTCCGCATGACGGGCATTCTGTCATACCAGGTACATTTAGTTTGAAATGTGTACGGCGCAATCTTTTTTTCATTTTAGAAGTTCTTCTAAAAGGTACAGCCATTATTCCCACCTCCTTAAAGAGTTAAGATTCATCATCTTGTGTTAAGAGCTTTTTCAGATCCGCAAGTCTGGGGTCGATTTGATTTTTCTTGTCTTCCTCAGAAATCACTTGCCAATCCTTCCCCACTTGGGGAGCGGCTCCTTCTTTTTGTTCAGTTTCACAAAAGACTTGCATAGGAATTTCTAAAAGAATCTCTTCTTTTACGATCGGAGTTAAGTCAACGATATCGTCTTCAGCAATATGAACGTCCTCATCTTCTATATCATCCGACTTATGAAATCTAAACAGTTCTTTTGTCGCGATTGTAAATGGATACGGCACATCAACTAAAGTTCTTGAGCACGGCAAAACCATTTCGCCTGAAATCGTAAAGTCAAACGAAACTTGCTTGGATTCAATCTCCGCGCGGCCCTTCACCCGGACGGGAGAAATGCGGCGGATGTCAGAATTCAATTTTGTCAGCTCATTTAACTCAACTGTTTCATCAAATTCAAAGCTCTTTTTCGCCATTTGATGAAGCTGATAAATCGTCCATTTCATTTGTATCACCTCAGGAAAGCAACAAACATGATTATAGCTTTTCAGAATGTTTTTGTCAATATTTTTTCTTTACAGCATAATGCCGCCGTCATGCAATCGTTGACAGCCGGATAGGCTATGCATACACTAAACGAAGCGGACTAAAATATGCACTTCATTTGCAAATGTACCACACGAAGCAAAACATAGCAAGAAAGGCGGGACAAATATGAAAGCAGTCGGGCTGGTTGTTGAATATAATCCCTTTCATAACGGACACCGCTATCATGCGGAACAAGCAAAAATCAAAACGGACAGCAGCGTCGCGGCGGCGGTGATGAGCGGCCCTTTTTTGCAGCGCGGGGAACCGGCCGCCGTCTCAAAGTGGGCCCGGACAAAAATGGCGCTGGAAAACGGCGTGGATATCGTCATTGAGCTCCCTTATATATATGCCGTACAAAAAGCGGAATTATTCGCGCGCGGCAGCGTTTCGCTTCTTCATCATTTAGGATGCAGCAGCTTGTTTTTCGGCAGCGAAAACGGGCGGATCGAACCCTTTATTGAAGCGTCTGAAGCGTTCAGCCGAAAAGAAGACGACTGCAGCCTGATTCTGAAAGAGGAGATGAAAAAGGGTCTCAGCTATCCGGCCGCCGCCTCAAAAGCTTTTTCACACATATTCAAAGGGCGGGACATGCTCGATTTGTCCAAGCCGAACAATATTCTCGGTTTTCACTACGTTAGAGCGATACACGCCTTCGGTTCCGCTATGAAGCCTTATACGACAGCCAGAATCGCTTCCCAGTATCATGACGACGAGCTTCCCGGAGATAACAGCCGGATAGCCAGCGCAACAAGCATCCGGAAAGCGCTGATAGAAAAAGGAACGGCGGCCGCAAGGAGCTTTCTCCCGGAAGCGTCTGCGCGTGAGCTGGAGGCATACAGAAATGCATACGGGATATGGCACAGCACGGAAGACTATTTTTCATATGTAAAATACAGCCTCAGCACTCTGTCCGCTGAAGAATTGAGCCGAATCTACGAAGTGGAAGAAGGCCTTGAGCACAGAATTTTGCGCACCATCAGACAAGCCCGATCCTATCGCGAAATGATGGAACGATTGAAAACAAAACGATACACGTGGACGAGGCTGCAGCGGATGAACACGCACATTCTGACACGGACGAAAAAGGAAGACATGCATCGGCTTTTACAGCCTTCAAGCGCTCCTTATATCCGTCTTCTCGGAATGACGAAAAAAGGACAGGGGTACCTGTCGGCAAAGAAAAAAGAGCTTACCGCACCTCTCGTCAGCAAGCTCTCTTCTTTCTCTCATCCCGCTCTGGATCTGGACATACTGGCGGGACGGGTTTACAGCCTGCCGATAAAAGAACCTGAACGCACATTGTTTGAGAAACAGGAATTTTCACAAGCGCCGATCCGCTATGATGAAGACGAAAAGCGTTTTTTGAATGCGTAAAAAAAGCACCTGCCTGTATCAGGTGCTTTTTACTTTCAGCTGATCCAAATAGTCAAGTGCGTCCTGCATGGTGTCGACAGGGACGATCTTCATATCGGACTTGATTGCTTTCGCCGTTTTTACCGCATTTTTGTAATCAGAATTTTCAGCTCCGTTTTGATTCGGCGCAAAGAAAATATCTTTTCCCGCTTTGTCTGCGGCGACGACTTTCTGATCGATTCCGCCGATCGGTCCGACCTTGCCGTCCACGTCGATTGTCCCCGTTCCGGCTATATTATAGCCTTTTGTTTCGTCAGGTTTTGTCAGCTGGTTGTAAATTTCTAAAGACATCATGAGACCCGCAGAAGGCCCGCCGATGTTTTCAATGCTGAAATGGAGATCCGGCTTTACTTTCACGTTCCGATCCGTATATAACGCTACGCCGATTCCCGCTCTTTTCGGGTCGTCCGGGAATGATTTCAGCACAATGTCAACGGTCTTTTCTTTCGTGTCCCGTTCAATGTGAAACGTTACTTTTTCCCCCGCTTTTTTGCTGCTGATATAATCAATCAGCTTTTCAGCGGATTCGTATGTTTTCCCGTCCGCGCTGATGATTTTATCACCGACCTCTATTTTTCCTTTTGCCGGCATGTCAGAGACGACTGAGCTGGCGAAAATCCCGTTAAATGAGTATTTCACCTGTTTCCCGGCTTTTTGATAAGCGGCAATGACCGCGTTTTCTTGGGAGCTTTTCATCATTTGCAGCTGGCGCTTCATATAATCCGAGTCCGATTCGCCCTCTTCTTTTATGCTTTCATCAGGGACGATTTCATCGTAAGGATGCACTTTCGCCCAAAGATATGTATACGGATTGGCGGGGCCTACTTTGACAGTCATCAAGGAAAGGCTTCCTTTTTCAGGATAGCCTCCGTCCACCTTAATCAGCGGTCTCAGCTCTGATGCTTCTCCCGGCTGTGTAATGTAATACGGAAGCTTAATAAATGTAACAGCAATTAATAAGATCAGGATGATAAACACCCAGCGAAAATGTTTTGCTTTCATATGAGTTAGCCCTCCCAGTTCTCTATTTCTTGTTTAATCCGGCCGATCATCCGGTCTGCGGCTTCTTCGCCCGCTGTGATCATATGATCAATGTTGGCAAAAGAACTTGAGCTGAATGATTCAAGAGAAGGGCGGATCATGACGTCTGCGGCAATGGTCTGGTGACGGACCAATTCATTTTGCAGTATATCCATACTTTGCATGATTACATCAAAAATATGTGCCGCTTTTTCCGTTTTTTTCACCCGGGATACGTCAGAGGCGATGACGATATCAGCACCCATATCTTTTACGGCGGAAACCGGGATTCTGTCAACCACCGCGCCGTCGACTAACATACGTCCGTTCATTTTTTGCGGGACGAAAACGCCCGGTATGCTGATGCTCGCGCGGACGGCTTCGGACACTGAACCTTTCGTAAAAACGAGTTTTTCGCCGGTCTGAAGGTCGCAGGCCACGATGCCGAGCGGGATCCGCAGTTCTTCTATCGGCTTGCCGTACGTATAGGCATGAACGAGCTGCCTGATGCGGTCTCCTTTTAAAAATCCGAGCCTCGGCATCGTATAATCCGCGTACAGCCGCCGCTTAAATGCTTTGGCGACTTTTTTCATCGTAGCCACGTCATGCCCGGCCGCATAAAAGCTTCCGACTAATGCTCCCATGCTGCTGCCGGCAATCATATCAATTGGAATCTGATGCTTATGTAAACTGGATAACACTCCGAGATGAGCGATGCCTCTTGCCCCTCCCGAACCTAACGCTAACCCGATTGTAGGTTTGGCCAACGCGACGAACCCCCTAATAGACATCCTATACATGAATTCTATGGTCTAAATTGAACCCCTATGCTCGTATATTAGTACAGGATGACAAATAGGTACTTGCCCGGCCGCCTTTAAGGTCTGTTCTATATTTTATCATGATATAAATGTCAGTGTGCAATTTTAGCATCGGGGAGGTAAGAATGAATTTGTCTAAGTTTCATACATTTTTGATTTCATTGTTTTTCATTTTTTTGACGGCGACGGTTATTTCACACCCTCAGGCCTCATTCGAAGCCTCCAAAACCGGTCTTTCCATGTGGTGGGAGGTCGTTTTTCCTTCATTGCTTCCGTTTTTTATTCTATCTGAGCTTTTAATCGGATTCGGCATTGTCAAATTTGTCGGCCTTTTACTCGAACCCTTTATGCGTCCCATTTTCAGAGTGCCGGGGGTCGGCGGATTTGTACTGGCTATGGGCATGGCTTCAGGCAATCCGGCCGGCGCGAAGCTGACTGCACGGCTGCGCCAGGATAAACAAATCTCCAGAGTAGAGGCTGAACGCCTCGTCTCTTTTACCAATTCATCCAATCCGTTATTTATATTCGCTGCCGTGGCGGTCGGCTTTTTTCATAACGCGTCTCTCGGCATTCTGCTGGCATCGGCTCACTATCTCGGAAACATCGCCGTCGGCCTGACGATGCGTTCATACGGACGGAAAGAAGAGGCGGCGTATACCGGTAAAAAGACGATCGCTCTCCCTTCTCTGAAGGAAGCATTTCTGGCCCTCCACAAGGCGCGGCTTTCGGAAAAGCGGCCGCTCGGAAAAATTTTGGGCGACGCCGTCACCTCTTCTGTACAAACCTTGCTGATGGTGGGCGGTTTTATTATATTGTTTTCGGTTTTCAGCCGGTTATTATCAATCGTACAAGTCATGGATGTGCTTTCTGTATTTACAAACGCGCTGCTTTCCCTTTTTCATCTTCCGGCAAATCTGGACATCCCTCTTATCAGCGGAATGTTTGAAATTACACTTGGGAGCAAGCTGGTCAGTGAAGCTGATGCCGCCTTGCTGCCGAAAGCCATGATTGTGAGTTTTATTCTCGGGTTCAGCGGCCTTTCCGTACAGGCCCAGGTAGCCGGCATTTTATCGGAAACAGATATCCGCTTTAAACCGTTTTTCGCGGCGCGTATCCTTCAGGGCATTTATGCTGCACTCTTTATTCTCTTACTGTGGAAGCCGCTTTACCTTGCATTGGACGAACCTTACCAGTCCGTATTCCTCCCTTTCCGCGATCAGGACGCGGGATCTGCTGCCGTCAGCGGATGGAATACACTTGTTGAAACCGGGCCCGCCATCACGCTGACAGCTCTCGCCGTATACGCATTGATTTATTGTTACAGGCTGTCAGCACGGACAAAAAAAGGATGAGACGCCGATCAGCGCTTCTCATCCTTTAAATTTCTGCTTCAGCGCCTGTTCAACTTCCGGAGGAACAAACTCTGAAACAGGCCCGTTATATTTTGCGACTTCTTTTACGATGCTTGAACTTAAAAAAGAGTACTGATTGTTCGTCATCATAAAAAAAGTTTCTATTGATTCGTCAAGCACGCGGTTGACGGAAGTCCCCTGCATCTCATATTCGAAGTCAGAAACGGCTCTGAGCCCTCTGATAATCGCTTTCGCCCGCTTTTTTTTCGCATAGTCGATTAACAGTCCCTGTGACGTCTCGACCGTAATATTCGGAATGTCTTTTGTCACTTCTCTTAACAGCTCACAGCGTTCCTCGACTGTAAACAGCGGCTGCTTAGAAGAATTATTGAGCACGCATACGTACACATGCTCAAACACGTTTGCCCCCCGTCTGATAATGTCCAGATGTCCGTAGGTGACGGGATCAAAACTTCCGGGACATACAGCTATACTTGCCACATCATTACCCCCTATTTCGGTATATCGTCACTCCTGTAAGCCCGTAAATTTCCCTTCTTGTTACAGAAAGCGCGCCGACGGCTTCCGGAAGCACAACGGCTTTATCATGCTCGGCTACGACAAAACCGTCTTCATTCAGCATGTTCTGCTCATCAATCATTTCGATAAGCGCTTTCAGCTTTTGTTCCTTATACGGAGGATCTAAGAAAATCCCTTCAAAACCTTTTTCCCGTTTCGCCGCGGCATAGAGGGCCCGCTCTGCATCATTGCGGTATACTTCCGCTGAAGACAGCAGATCGAGCGCTTTGATATTTGCTTTTACCGTTTGGATGGCTTTGAAATCACGGTCCACAAAGATACAGCGGTCAAATCCGCGCGACAGCGCTTCAATCCCGAGACCGCCGCTCCCCGCAAACAAATCCAGCCCCGTTCCTCCGTCAAAATACGGGCCGATCATATTAAAAATAGACTCTTTTACTTTATCCGTCGTCGGCCTTGTTGATGTGCCCGGCACCGCCTTTAAGGCTCGTCCTTTTCTTGAACCGGAAATCACTCTCATTATTCACACCACTTTTTCTGAAAACTTTGATGTTTCTCATCGGCTGAGCCGTTATGTATAAAAACAATCCCTATCTTATCATAAAGCATTCTTTCAAACAATGAACGTGAAAAACGTGTATACATATTCACATTCCTGTCAAGACTACGTGTAACAGCATCAAAGAATGATGTTGTTGCCAACCGCGGAGAAGACTTACGTTTCCCCATAAGTTCTTCCTCCGGTTTCTCCTCTCCCTTTTCCTTCTCCTTAACTTGTTAAGGAATAGAAGGACCCCGCAGGTATCTGCGGGGATTTTTTTATATACCGACTTTATAATCGTACTCTTTCGCTTTATCAAGCTTTGATTCAAATTCCAGCTTTAAAAAAGGTTTATAAGAAGGCTCTACCTTCTTCACATAAGAATAAGAAGAAATCTTTTCCATTGTTTTTTCGATCAGGTCCATATCGCAATACAGCACAACGTATTTCAGCCGCTTGGAAACATAATGAACGTTGCCGAATTTTCTCAGCATTTTGCTGTGTTTTAAGGAATGCAGATATACGATTATGCCTTGGCGCTTATTTTCCATCATGATCACCCGCCTGACTTTCTGTTCATTTTTATGTAAAAGACGAGACGGCCGTCTCGTCAGGAAACTTTGCATCCGCAGCCGCCGCCGGAACCGCAGCCGCCGCCGCAGGATGACAGGCCGTCAAAATAAGGATTCCCCGTCGGCACTTTTACATGCTCCGAGACGGCCGTTCCGAGTTCAATGCTGATCTCGTCAAGCAGCGACTGAAGCTCAGTCTCCGCTTTTTTAAATTCGGCCACCTTATCGTTTAAATCGAGCTCCCGCTTCATTTCTCTCATTTTGCGGGAAATCTCTCTATAATCAGGATGGTATTTGCCAAAGCGCTGCACATCCTCATACTGCTCTTTAACGCTCATAAAAGAACGAATGATCCGCCCTGCCTCTTCATCTTCACGGAGACGCTTGTAACAATCGCGGTAATTTTCAGCCGTCTCAGACTGCAGAATCATGCCGGCAAGCTGCTCCGCTTCACTTTGAAGCTTGACGGACTCAATTGTTGCATACATAAATACGCACCTCCAGTTGCTAGTTTACCATGAAACCACCCAATTGGAAAATGCGGCGTTTAAACGCTTTTTAATCCTGCGAACGCATGGCGTGTACCATCTGCATCATCATCTGCGCCATTTGAATCCCGTTTGAGAATTGACTTACCCGATGCGGTATCGTCTTTTCATAAAAATTCATCATGTCAAGCTGAAAGGAATTGAGATCGTCCGGTTTTCTCGCAAGTCTGCGGTACCAGACGGGACGCTGCCGTATAAACCGTTTCCGTTCCTCATCTGCGGATATGAATTCCTGAACCTCTTTTCGCATACACGATCCCCTTCTTTAATCCTTTCTGAATGAAAAAGGATGTTGTCCGGAGCCTTGCCGGGGCTGCTTCGTGCTGCTCCCCGAAAATTGGCTTAAAAGGCTTTGCAATGATGAAATGGACTGGCTCATTTTATTGATCTGCTCATTCATTTGGTTGATATCCATCTTTTTGACGGCAGTGACCATTTTTGAAACGAAATCATTCTTTTCAGCTGGTTCCTGTTTGGTTTCCGCGTCGGAAGAAGGCTGAACGGCCTCGTCTTTAAAAGGGTCCCACATCGGATCATCCTCGCCTAGGAGCACCCAGTTTTCATAGACTTCCTGCCAGCTTCTTTGTTCCTTGCGAACATTTTGGATCAGTTTGGGATGCTTTTTTACGAATTGTTTAAAATCATCGATTGATTGCCGTGATTGCTGATTCGCCACAATTCTCACCCCCTCCGAAAAGTTTTGCCTGCTATAATGTATCGGTTCATGCGCCTTAATGTTCGCCTAAATTGCGAAAAAAAGCAGGTATATTTTTTCAGCAGGAGCGCCGCTCGTGAAAAAACATAAAAAAACCGCGGGGGACGCGCCCCTCTGCGGTTTTTTACTGCCAAGGCTTAATGAAGTTTTGCGTATAATACTTCCGGTCCACGCCGACACCGAGGTGCGTATAATCCGGGCTTAACAGCGCCTTCCTGTGGCCTTCGCTGTTCAGCCAGCCCTCCACGGCTGCAGGACCGTCCACATAGTTGTAGGCAATATTTTCACCGGCCTCCCGGTATTTCACATCGCCTTTTTCCAAGCGGTCCTTCAGAGTCCCGTATTTCTTTGAGACGTGAGAGAAATACTTGTTATCCTTCATGTCCTTGCTGTGGCCGAATGCCACTTTCGCGGCGCCTTCGTCCCATTTCAGCCTTGCCAGTCCGTGTTTCACGCGGATGACATTTGTAATGTCGAGAATCTGCTGTTCACTCGCTCGTTCAATGTCGTTCCATTTTTTATCAGAAACTGGCTCGGGTTCTGTCAGCTTTCCTCTGTACATGACCTCATACGGCCTTTGTTTCACAAGCGTTTCCGCATCAAATGCCCTGATGCTTGACAGATTCCCGTCAAATTTGTCCATGTACAGCTGAACATACATTCCGCCTATCTTGACGGTGGGACGGGTATTGATATCTTCTTCGGAAAACTCAAACCGATACGTGTTTCCCTTGTCAGTCACATTGACAAAAGGAGAAACCTGCGTCGTTTTAAAAACTTCGCCCGTCGATTCGCCGATCTTAAACGGTTTTGCGTTGATGCCGCTTCCCGAAGCGTATAAAGTCACGGCTTTATCATTCAAAATACCGACTTGTACGTATTGGTCTTTCCCCTGGTTGTACACCCACCACTCGTAATCGTAGGCAGAAGGATCTTTCCGGGACGGTTCCCCAAGTTTCTTTTTCACATCGGCGGCAGATTTGCCCATGAGAGAAAGCAGTCCGGATGACGGCATTTTCAGCCGTTTTCCGCTCTCTTCTTCATTGGAAACCTGAGGCTCCTCCTGATTGGTCTTTTTCTGAGGAGCCGATCCATATTGTATAAACAGAACATACGCTCCGTAAATAAGCAAAAGGATAACGAGAGCCCTTGCGATATTTTTCAACCTCTCACCCCCATATCATCAAACCGTTCTGTTTTTGTGTACTCTTATACAGTACAGCCTATTTGCATCGTCCGTGATTTATGTTTAATGGATAAACCCCTCCGGACCTCCGTCTTCAGAAATGTCAGACAGCGCCCGGCCTGCTTGCTCATTTGATTGCTCGGCCAACGAAAGATCGCCGAGCGTAACAATGCCGACCAGTTTTTTATCCCTTGTGACGGGAATTCTTCTGAGCTGATGTTCAGCCATCAAATGGAGCACCTCCTCCACAGAGGCGTCTTCTTCTGCACTGATAACCCGCTCTGTCATTGCGTCGGTTATTTTTTGAGAGTTCGGCTTTTTTGAAGCAATTCCCCGTAATACGAGATCTCTGTCTGTCACGATCCCGACAAGTGTGGCGCCGTCTTCATCCACTATCGGAATGGCGCCGACATCCGCGTCTTTCATCTTCACCGCAGCTTCATATACATTATCTAATACTGTACAATATTGCAAGTCTGACGTCATGAGCTTATTGATCTTTGTCATTGCGGAATTCCTCCTTTTTTCTGCTACTATTGTCGTCAAATTTTTCTTTTTGCATACTTTCACCGTATGAATCATTGAAAGTGTAACGCTTTCATACTATGATTGTCAGGAAAGGGCATTTTTAAAAGGAGGGGGAAGGTTTGAAGTTTGAAAACAGCGGTCTTGAAGGGGTAACAGCGGAGCTCAGCCGCTTGAATGATCTGATGGAAGGTAAAGGGCTCATTCTGGCTGGACAATGGGATTATGAAAGAGTGACTTACGACAAAAAGTTTTCAGTACCTGAGGGGACATTTTATCTGCGGATTCAAGGAACGGCAAAAGAGGGCGATGTCGGCGGCAGACGGGCCGTGATTCAGCTGAAGGCCCCTCTTTTAGGAAAGCATTATTATCCGCACGGCGTAGAATACGGCAGCGCTGAAGAATTTCCGGAACATGTCATCGCTGAAAGCAAAGCTTTACTGCTTGAATTGGAAGAGTCATTAAAAACAGTGCAAATGTAATAAAAAAGTACAGCATATTCTGCTGTACTTTTTTTTATGAGACGGTATGCTCGATATACGGCGGCTCTGACAGCGTATCTTTTTCCCGTTCCGTTCTGACCCACTGAAAAAAGATGACAGCCAAATATATTCCGTAAACCGCCTCTTGAATGATTTTCATCAGCACTGCCCCAAGCTGCTGATCTTCCAGAGGAGGCAGCGTGTTAAACATCTCCGGTCCGGATAAAGGGATCTCCTCCAGCAAATCTAAAGGAACGCAAAGCTTCATTGCTTCGGCCCAAGCCGCCGGATCTGTATACGTGGCATACATGGGCGCCCCGCTGAACATAATGAGCGCGCAGGCCGGCGTTAACAAAATCCCGTCTGCCATAATATACCCCAGCTTCATTAAACCGCTGAGACGGGGCAGACCGTCCACCTTATGCACAAGCGGCCACCACATAAAAAACGCCGTTACAAAGATGAGTCCGTTCATCAGCGTGTGATACAGCGAATCTGTTTTGACGAAATCAAATATAAACGGGATGTGATACAGCGAAAAAATACCGTTAAACAGCACTAAAGCGATAAGCGGCATTGAAAAAAACGAAAACAGCGGCTTTACGACAGGACGGAAGATCAGTTTTTTCCATGCCCAGCCGGGAATTCCGGAAATCAACAGCGGCGGTACGACTAAAAACAGAACCGCCATCTGCGCCATATGGGCGCTGAACATCACATGGCCCAATAAATCAACCGGACTTCCCGCAGCCGCGTAAAAAAATAGCGCGGAAAGCACAAACAGCACCTTCTCCTTAACGGCCACACGTCCTTTATGCCGGCTGCACCAGTAAAAGTAAACACCTGTTATCACGGCAGTTATACAAAACAGATACGGGCTCCACATTGCGCGAAACCCGAACATTTCCAAATTAATCAAATCTCTCACTCCCCGCCGCCCCGATTACCACCAAATAATCGTGACAAATGCAAGCACGGTGATAAACGCGACAAATATTCCCGAATACAGAAATAATGACGGCGCTTCATGCCCCTTCTGGCTCATATGCATAAAGTAAAACAGCTGAAAGATGACCTGAATGACCGCAAGCAGGATCAGAAACGGCATCGTAAACCATCCGGCAATGCCGTCTGCAGCCACCGTCAAAAACGCGACAAGCGTAAGGCCGATCATCAAGCCGAAGGATATGACCTGATATTTCATCTCCTCGGCATTTTTCCTTCTCCGATATTCGAGATCCGTACTGACAGTCCCTCTGTTTTTGTTATCGTCCATCGTTATCCCACCATCCCCATCAAATATACAACGGTAAAGATAAAGACCCACACGACATCGATAAAATGCCAATATAAGCTGGCCACATAATATTTCGGCGCATTATAAAGGCTGAGCCCTCTTTTCGCATTCCGGATCATGAGCGCGCTGATCCACAACAGCCCGAACGCCACGTGTGCTCCGTGTGTGCCGACGAGCGTATAAAACGCTGAGCCGAGCGCAGAGCTTGTAATGGTAAAGCCGAATTCGTGAGTGTAATGCATAAATTCATAGATTTCAACCCCTAAAAATCCCGCTCCCAATAATACGGTAACCAGAAGCCACACCTGCATTTTTTTAAAGGAGAAATTTTTCATATGATACATCGCATACACACTCGTTAAGCTGCTCGTCAAAAGAAGCATCGTCGCGATAAACACGATCGGCAGCTCAAACATCTCAGCCGTTGACGGCCCTCCGGCTTTTGATTCCCGTAAAGCAAGGAATGTCGCAAATAGCGAGGCGAACAGAACTGTTTCGCCGCCGAGAAACAGCCAAAATCCCAAAAACTTATTTTTCCCCTCCAGCGTTGCTTTTTCAGGAGAAGCCGGAAAGGTTTCAGCCGTCATTTTTTCCTGCAGCTGCATTACGCCTTCACCCCTTTATCATCATTCGGCAGATCTTCTTTGTGAATATGATAGCCGTAATCATCGACCACAGAGCGAAGCAGCATGGTAAAGAATGTGATGCCGAGCCCTATGAAGATAACCGGAAGCCCCCATGAATAATCGGAGTGGTATAAAAACCCGAACGCTGCGACAAACAGCCCGAAAGATATGATAAACGGCATGATGGAGCCGTTCGGCATATGAATGTCCTCTACAGGCTCTGCAGGCGCCATCCCTTCATTTCCGGCCTGCTTTTCAATCCACAGCGGGTCAAGTCCCCGGACAAACGGAAGCTGTTTAAAATTATATTCCGGCGGCGGCGAAGAGACCGCCCATTCAAGCGTACGACCGTCCAGCCACGGGTCGTTCCCGACGTATTCCCCCTTTATTGAGGTATAAATAATATTGACGACGAGTAAAGCAGCCGCGCCCGCCATGAAAAACGCGCCGATTGAACTGATCAGGTTGCCGGTATCAAGCCCCTGGCCGGGCAGATATGTGTAAACGCGCCGCGGCATTCCCATCAAGCCGAGAAAATGCTGAATGAAGAAGGTAAGATGAAACCCGATAAAAAATAAGACGAACGAAATTTTCCCCATCGTTTCATGAAGCACCTTCCCGAACATTTTCGGCCACCAGAAATGCACGCCCGCCAGGATGCCGAACACAACGCCGCCGATAATGACGTAGTGGAAATGCGCTACGACAAAATACGTATCGTGGAACTGATAATCTGCCGCTGCGGCCGCCAGCATGACACCCGTGACTCCTCCGAGTACGAAAGAGGGAATAAAGGCGACGGCATACAGCATAGGCGTCGTGAATTTGACGTTTCCTCCCCAGATGGTCAAAAGCCAGTTGAAAATTTTAATGCCGGTAGGCACCGCGATCGCCATCGTCGCAACCGCAAATATCGCATTAGCGATCGGTCCGAGTCCCGTTGTAAACATGTGGTGAACCCATACCATGAACCCGAGAAAGCCGATCAGCACGATCGCAAAGACCATAGACGAATAACCGAACAGACGTTTCCTCGCAAATACGGGAATGATTTCTGAAAAAATCCCAAAGGCGGGAAGAATTAAAATGTATACTTCCGGATGCCCGAAAATCCAAAACAGATGCTCCCAGATTATCGTATTGCCGCCCAATTCAGGATTAAAGAAATTCGTTCCGAACAAACGATCCAGCATCATCAGCGCCAAACCGACGGTGAGCGGAGGAAATGCGAATAAAATGAGTGCCGACGCCACAAATGTCGTCCACGTAAACAGCGGCAGTCTCATATACGTTAAACCCGGTGCCCTCATATTTATAATCGTGGCGAGAAAATTGATTCCCGCAATGAGCGTCCCTAAGCCTGATATTTGCAGACCGAGCACGAAAAAGTCTATGCCGTGCCCTTTCGAATTCAGCGCAAGCGACGCGTACGACGTCCAGCCTGCATCAGGAGCGCCCCCTAAAAACCAGCTCAGATTCAAAAAGATGCCTCCGAAGAAAAACAGCCAAAATCCGAGCGCATTCAGAAATGGGAATGATACGTCACGCGCCCCGATCTGCAGCGGCACAACCGCGTTCATCAGCCCGAATAACAGCGGCATCGCTGCCAGGAAGATCATTGTCGTGCCGTGCATCGTCATAATTTCATTAAACTGCTGAGCACCCATAAAATCGTTCCCCGGCCTCAAGAGCTGAATCCTGATAAGCATGGCCTCAAGTCCGCCGACGACGAAGAAAAATCCCCCAGCGATCATATATAAAATCGCGATTTTCTTATGGTCAACCGTCGTCAAATAATCCCAAAGCAAAGAGCTTTTTCTTTGCTGTCCTGTAAGCGTATTCATCATTTGCGACCTCCCCCCTGATATCTCCCTGTCCTCACTTGTTCTCCGCTTTCAGCCCTTTTAAATATTCATACAGCGCATCCGTTTCAGCGTCCGAGAGCTTCGGATAAGTGCCTGTCATTTTATTGCCCGGTTTAATGCTGTCCGGATTTTTCAGCCAGGCTTTTATATTCTCTTTATTCGCATCCTTAATGCCGGCCACTTTGACCCGTTCACCGAATGTAGCGAGGTTCGGAGCCGTTCTTGCCGCTTCAGCCCGTTTATCATTGGGCTCAACCGCATGACAGCTCAGGCAGTTTTTTTCCTTAAACAGCTCTTCTCCTTGCGCGGCTAAACCGGAATCTGTTGTATGCTTATAATTTTTCATCGCTTTCGTCCATTGTTTAAATTCTTTTGACGGCAGCGGTTTCACTTTGAAATCCATCAGCGCATGTGAAGGCCCGCACAGCTCTGCGCATTTCCCGAAGAAATATTCTCCCGCTTCTTTGCTGCGTTTAGAATCGAAGGTCAGAAAGAAAGTATTGTCATTATCCGTATTCGTATCGATTTTCCCCCCCGCTGACGGAATCCAGAAAGAGTGTTTCACATCTGAGGACTTCAGCTTGAAATAGACGCGTTCATCTGTGGGAACGATCAGCTCCTGACTTGTCACAAACCCGTAATCAGGATACTCGAATTCCCACCAGTATAAATTCGCCCTTACATTAATCACGAGCGCATCCTCTGCTTTACGGTTTTTCTTATCCATCGGCGACGTATCCGCCAGCGCCAATGTATCGATGACAACCGGGATGACAAGAATAATCAAAAGCAGGATCGGAATAACGGTCCAGGTGATTTCTAAAAAACGGTTCCCCTCCACCTGTTTCGGTATCGTGTCTTCCCCTATACGCGACCGTCTGAATCTCACAATGACGTAAAAGAAAATAACTGCTACGACCGCAACGACTACAACCATGATAAGTGTGCTGAGCACCGTCAGATCATATTGTTTATCAGCCACTTCGCCGGCAGGCTTGAGTGTGGACAGAAACGGTTTTCCACAGCCGCTCAATAAAAGCGGCACTAAGGCTAATAATGATAAAAGACGCCAACGCTTTAACATTTCACCCAACCCCTTTTTTGAATCAGTACGAGATGCACAAGCAGTAAATCTGCTTCCAGCCGAAATACTTCATTTCCTCATTTCTTAAAATATGAGATTTTTTACTTAAAATTCCATCTATGTATAAAAGCAAAGCCGCCTGATTAAACAAAAGGTCAAGGCGGCGTTTACTAGTTGTCATTGTTTGTTTTGGCGATCAAACAAGCTCATTATTCAATTAAAACAGCGTGAAGACCACCATCGCTACAAAATAAATGGTCATGTAGTTAAGCGAATAGACAAACATAAGAGTTGCCCACTTCATGATGTTTTTCATGCGGAATCCCATCAGTCCGAGAACAAGCCATCCGACATTAAGCAAAGTGCCGAGAATAACGATCGGAAGACCGAGACTGCCGAGGAAAAACGGAAGCGGCAGCAGGCATGCGACCCAGACGATAATCTGTCTTTTCGTCACTTCAAAGCCGTGCACTACCGGAAGCATCGGAATATTCGCTGCTCTGTAATCTTCCGTCTTTTTAATCGCAAGCGCTAAAAAGTGCGGAATCTGCCAGATGAATAAAATCATGAATAAAACCCACGCGACAACACCGATGTGCCCTTCAACCGCTGTCCAGCCGATTAACGGCGGCACGGCGCCTGATACACTTCCGACAACCGTATTAATCGTATAACGGCGTTTCGTCCACATTGTATAAAGAACAACGTACGTAAACACGCCGATAAAACCGATGACTGCTGCCATCACGGTGGTCATCAAAAGCATGATAAGTCCTAAAGCAATGAGTAAAATTCCTGACCACAGCGCTTGATTCGGCTGAATCTTTCCGGTTACCGTCGGTCTTACTTTCGTGCGTTCCATTAAATGATCAATATCACGGTCGTAATAGTTGTTAACCGCACAAGAACCGGCGATGATCAAAGAAGATCCTATTAATGTAAGAAGCACGGTGTTTAAATTGCCTAAAAAACTCAGACCGGATATATGTAACGCAAGCCACATGCCGGTAAAAGTCGTAATTAAATTCGAATTGACGATTCCTATTTTGATAAGCGAAAGGAAATCCTTCCATGCCGTCGTCTCTTCAATCTGTCCGTCTATAGCTGTATCGTTTAAAATTCTGGAATTAGCCATAACGTAAACCTCCCTTACAAACCTAAAGCAGGTTTTTTAAGACCTGCAACTCTATCATACAAGATAATGACCTGTAAAAAAACATCCTCTTAAATATTAAACGAGAAACAGGAATTTATTTGTGAACTTTTTATGAATTTTACCAAATCCGCCGGTTTCATAATAAAGCGGTTACTTTATTTCTATCAGACCCATCTGGAATAATCAACCCCATTATCTAAGAAGTCCTGATTCTATTATATTTTTGTGAACAAACAGAATTGAGAATTGCCACAAAACACATATTCGCTTACACTTGGTACGTATATCATTTTGTCCAGTTTGTTAAGAAGGTGAATGTAAAATGAATAAAGCTTTGAAAGCGCTCGGCGTGCTGACGACGTTCGTTATGCTCGTCGTGCTGATCGGCGGCGCTCTTGTCACAAAAACAGGATCGGGTCTCGGATGCGGAAGGCAGTGGCCGCTTTGCCACGGCCGGTTTTTCCCGGAGCTTAACGCCGCTTCTATCATTGAATGGAGCCACAGACTCGCAAGCGGTGTCTCAATCGTTCTCGTGCTGAGTCTCGCTTTTTGGGCATGGAGAAAAGTCACGCCTGTTTTCCGTGAAACAACCTTTCTCGCCATTATGTCCATTATCTTTTTATTTTTACAGGCGCTTCTCGGCGCATTAGCGGTTGTTTTCGGATCAAATGCGCTCGTTATGGCGCTTCATTTCGGCATATCGCTGATTTCTTTCGCTTCTGTTCTGATTTTGACGCTGCTCATATTTGAAGCTGATAAATCAGACAAAAAGCTCGTCAAGCCGCTCAGAATCGGCAGGAAAATGCAGTTTCATATGATCGGCCTTTCGATTTACACGTATATCGTCGTTTATACGGGGGCTTATGTCCGCCATACGAAATCAAGCCTTGCCTGCCCTGACGTTCCGCTTTGCAGCAGGCTGAATCACGGTCTTCCGTCCCATTTTCAGGAATGGGTGCAGATGGGCCACAGAACGGCAGCGCTGCTTCTGTTCGTATGGATTCTTGTCGCTTTTGCGCATGCGGTGCGCTCCTACAAAGACCAAAAACAGATTCTTGGGGGCTGGATAGCGGCTCTTGCCTTTGTTGTATTACAGGCGCTGTCCGGAATTATGGTTGTTTATTCAGAAATGGCCACCGGCTTTGCACTTGCCCATTCGCTCTTTATTGCCGGCCTGTTCGGCGTCTTATGCTATTTCTTATTATTAATCGCCCGCTTCCGCTATGAATCAAAACAGCGGAACATCTGAGGCACACGAAAAGGCCGAAGCATCAGAGCTTCGGCCTTTTTACATATAAAAAACCTGATCGCACACGGGGCGGATCAGGGTTTTTTATGTTCATTTTTTACGCTTTTTCAATTTCGATCAGTAAATCGCCTGTCTGAATCGGTTCACCGTTTTTCACATGAATCTGCTGTATCGTCCCGGAGAACGGCGCCTGTACCGTCGTCTCCATTTTCATCGCTTCATTAATCATCAGATGATCGCCTTTATTCACCTTTGCCCCGGTTTCCGTTAACAATTTAATGACTGTTCCCGGCATAGATGCCGCAATGTGGCTTGGGTTTGTCCGATCTGCTTTTAATTTTTCCTGCACGGACGATTTAATGCTTTCATCTTTAATGACCACCTCGCGCGGCTGGCCGTTCAATTCGAAATAAACGACACGTGTTGCATCTGGCTGCGGTTCACCGATAGATACAAGCTTCACGATCAGCGTTTTTCCGCGCTCGATTTCCACTTCGATTTCTTCACCGAGTGTCATGCCGTAGAAGAAAGTCGGTGTGTCCAATACGGAAATATCACCGAAGCGTTCAGCCGTTTTAACATATTCAGTAAACACCTTCGGATAAAGAGCATACGCGATTGCGTCCTGATCACTCAATTCCATCTGATGCGTTTCTTTCCATTCTTCTTTAATGCCTTCAAAAGATACCGGTTCAAGCAGCTCCCCCGGTCTTACCGTGATCGGCGTCTGTCCTTTCAGAACGAGCTTTTGCAGTTTTTCCGGAAATCCGCCGTGCGGCTGGCCGATCTGCCCTTTAAAGAGCTCAACGACTGAATCCGGAAAATCAAGCGTTTCGCCTTTATCATAAACATCTTGTTCTGTTAAATTGTTTTGCACCATGTAAAGCGCCATATCTCCGACGACTTTGGAAGAAGGTGTTACTTTCACGACGTCGCCGAACATGCGGTTGACGACGCTGTACATGTCTTTCACCTCATTCCAGCGATCGCCCAGGCCGACTCCTTTTGCCTGCTGCTGCAGATTGCTGTACTGGCCGCCCGGCATTTCATGATTATAAATCTCAGTATGCGGAGACTTCATCCCGCTTTCAAATTCACTGTAATACTGACGGACGGATTCCCAATATTGTGACAGTCTTTCCACCTGCCGGACATCCATTTCAGGACGGCGGCTGTTTCCTTCAAGGGCATGATAAAATCCGCTTGCGCTCGGCTGTGAAGTCAGACCCGCCATTGAGCTGACGGCGACATCCACGATGTCCACACCCGCTTCAACAGCTTTGGCATAGAGAAAGACGCCATTGCCGCTCGTATCATGCGTGTGAAGATGAACGGGAATATCAATCGTTTCCTTCAGCGCTGAGATAAGTTCGTATGCGGCTTGAGGTTTCAAAAGACCGGCCATGTCTTTAATGCCGAGAATGTGCGCACCAGACGCCTCAAGCTCTTTCGCCATAGAAAGATAATATTGCAAATCATATTTCGTCCGGGTCTTATCAAGAATATCTCCCGTGTAACAAATCGCAGCCTCCGCCACTTTTCCGGTTTCACGGACGGCATCGATGGCCAGCGTCATCCCTTTTACCCAGTTCAGGCTGTCAAAGATCCGGAATACGTCAATACCTGACTCCGCTGACTGCCGGACAAATTTTTGGATGACATTGTCCGGATAGTTTGTATAACCGACGGCATTTGATGAACGAAGCAGCATCTGGAACAATGTGTTCGGCACTTCCTTGCGAAGATCTTCAAGGCGTTTCCAAGGGTCTTCTTTTAAGAAACGGTACGCTACATCAAATGTCGCGCCTCCCCACATTTCAAGGCTGAACAGTTCAGGCCACAGGGCAGCCGTAGGATTCGCGATTTTTTTCAAATCATTGGATCTGATCCGGGTTGCAAGCAGGGACTGATGGGCATCCCTGAACGTTGTATCGGTCAGGAGCACGGATTTTTGCTCTTTCACCCAGTCTGCAAGCCCCTCAGCGCCTCTTTCATCAAGGATTTGTTTCGTACCGCTTGCCGGCTTTTCCCCGATACCTAACGTAACGGTCTGAGGCTTATCAAATGCAGGTTTTTCTTTTTTCCCGATTCCCGGAAAACCATTCACCGTGACATTGCCGATATAAGAAAGCATTTTTGTTCCGCGGTCCTTCTGTTTTGGGAAAACAAACAGCTCAGGCGTTGTGTCGATAAACGATGTGTCGTATTGGCCCGTCAGAAATTTTTCATGCTTTGCCACGTTTTCAAGAAACGGAATATTGGTCTTAATGCCTCTGATCCTGAATTCCTGCAGGTTGCGGACCATTTTCGCTGATGCCTGTTCAAACGTCAGCGCCCATGTCGACAGCTTGACGAGCAATGAATCATAATAAGGCGTGATGACGGCGCCCTGGAAGCTGTTTCCCGTATCAAGGCGGACGCCGAAACCGCCGCCTGAGCGGTAAGCCATAATTTTACCCGTGTCAGGCATAAAGTCATTCAGCGGATCTTCAGTGGTCACACGTGATTGTATCGCATACCCGTTTGTAAAAATGTCTTTCTGCTCTGGGATATTGACGGCACGGCTGTGCAGTCCGTGGCCCTGCGCAACGAGAATCTGCGTCTGAACGATATCAACCCCCGTTATCATTTCCGTAATCGTATGCTCTACTTGTACGCGCGGGTTCACTTCAATAAAGTAAAATTCACCGCCCGCTACGAGAAATTCCACGGTCCCCGCGTTGATATAGCCGACATTTTTCGCGAGCGCCACAGCCGCTTCACAGATTTCGTCCCTTAATTCAGGCTGCAAAGATACACTCGGCGCCACCTCAATGACCTTTTGATGGCGTCTCTGAACGGAACAGTCCCGCTCATACAGATGGACGACATTGCCTTCTTTATCTCCGATCACCTGAACTTCAATATGCTTAGGATTTTCAATCAGTTTTTCAACATACACTTCATCGTTTCCGAATGCGGCTTTCGCTTCTGATTTGGCCCGCTCAAACGATTCTTTCAATTCGCTTTCGCTTCGGACGATTCTCATTCCGCGGCCTCCGCCTCCGAGCGATGCTTTAATAATAAACGGAAATCCGTGGACTTTTGCGAATTGTTCGACATCTTTTATTGTTTCAGCCGGTCCGTCACTCCCCGGAATAACGGGGATACCGGCTTTTTCCGCCTGCTCCCTCGCCTTTACCTTATCTCCGAACATATCCAAATGCGCTGACGTCGGTCCGATGAATACGATGCCCTCTTCTTCACAGCGTCTCGCAAATTGGATATTTTCAGAGAGAAATCCGTAGCCCGGATGAATGGCATCAACGCCGTTTCTTTTTGCGATCTCAATAATCCCTTCAATATCAAGATACGCGTCAATCGGTTTTTTGCCTTCCCCCACAAGATAAGCTTCATCCGCTTTATAGCGATGATAGGAGCCCGAATCTTCTTTTGAATAAACGGCTACCGTTCTGATGTTCAATTCTGTGCACGCCCGGAAAATCCGGATCGCAATTTCTCCCCTGTTTGCTACTAACACTTTTTGGATGGATTGTTGTGACAAACTTTTCTCCCCCTTGGCCTAATAAATATGTAGTTTATAATAAAGGAATATCCGCCCTGTGTATACACTTGTTTTTTAGAGATACACAGATTTTTCCGTCTGCCGTCTTTTTACCCCCTTAGACGGAACGGGCTCCCTCTTTTTCTTCTTTTCTGAGTACTTGACATGCATGCTGACATTCACCAATATACCGGCGCTCGTTAATAACAAAAACATTGATGATCCCCCGTAGCTGATAAACGGCAGCGGAACACCTGTGATCGGAATTAAACCGCTGACACCGCCGAGATTGATAAAGGTCTGAATCGCAATCATGCTGGATATCCCGATTGCCAAAAGGCTTCCGAACGGATCTTCACATTTTCTCGCAATATAAAAACCTTTTAACACCACAAAAGCCAGCAGCACAATGACAAACAGGACGCCGAAAATGCCGAGCTCCTCTGAAATAACCGCCATAATAAAGTCTGTATGTGATTCAGGCAGATAACCGTATTTTTGAATGCTTTCTCCAAGACCGAGACCGAAAAAACCGCCTGAGCCGATCGCATAATACGAATTTATAATCTGCAGACCTGATGTGCTGGCGTATTTAAATGGATTTTCAAGGCTTTCAAACCGGCTCATACGCCCGGGTGTCAAAATATCGTCCCATTTCAGATAGATGATCGGGCTGACAAGGAGTAATACGATTCCCGCCATGAGAACCAGCCTGAGCAGGGTCCTTCCGCTGAATCCCGAACACATAATGACGCAAAACGCAATCAGACCGATAATCATCGCCGTTCCGAAGTCGGGCTGAATAGCGATAAGCGCACAAATGACTACGGTGACGATCACCGGCGGCGCAACCCCCGTCAAAAGCTGATCGATGTAGCTTTGTTTCTTTGCGTACACCGCGGCAAGATACAGTATCAGGGACAGCTTGACAAATTCCCCCGGCTGAATGGCCATTCCGCCGATTTTAAACCAGCTTTGCGCATTTCCGGCAACATGTCCGAAAACAAACAGCGCGCAAAGCGCAGCCACTGACGCAAGCAGTATGATTTTCTGAATCTTTTGATGGGCGAACACTTTGTACGGAAAAACGGCGGCGATAATAAACAGCACAAACCCCGCGATGACGGCGAACAGCTGCCGTTTAAAGAAATAGTCGCTGCTCACGCCGTAACGCATAACGGCGGTAATCATGCTTGAGCTGTATACCATTACCAACCCGAAACTGCACAGCAGAATGATAGCGCATATCAATGAATAATCGTAAGATTTTAACATTCTTTTAAACATAACATCCTCTTTCCTGCTTAAAGCTTACGTTTAATACCTATTGCGTATTATATTTTACTATAATTCATAAACAATTTACGCAGTTTCTTTATAGTTTTTCGGATGAAATGCAGATTAAGAGACCGTCTTACGAAAAGAAGATGCAAAAAAAACGGTTTACGGTTATAAAAAAACCCAAACCGTTGAATAGTTTGAGTTTGATCATTTATTTTCCTGTAAACGCGTCATGCAAAGCAGACAGTTCTCTTTCAAGTCTGTCCAGCAGCTCTTTGCCGTCGTTTTCGTCAACTAATCCCAGGCGGACAGCAAAATCGATTTCCCTCGACAGTCCGAACATCTGAGTATCCAAGACCTCTTCATACAGAGGACATTGAGGCATCGTTAAGTTATCCATTTGTACTCGGATCAGCTTCAAAATCTTCTCAGCATCTAACTTCAACAGCTCGAATGCTTTCTGCTGATGGTCAACTATAATCTCTGAAGCCAAAAGTATCCCTCCGTTCCCCAGGCGAGTACCTAATTCTTCTATTTATCATAAAGGGTATCAGATGAAATTGCAAGAGGATTTAAGCAGATGTTATGATAAAAAATGTTTCAAAAAATACTCAGCCTGTATTTCTCAGACATGATTTCCAAAAGCTTCACACCCGCGATGCTGTTGCCTTTTTCATCAAGCGCCGGGCCGAATATACCGATTCCGAAGTTGTACGGCGAAATGCCCATGATTCCTCCCGAAACGCCGCTTTTAGCGGGAATGCCGACCTTTATTGCGAATTCCCCGCTCGCATTGTACATGCCGCATGTCACCATAAACGTCTTGCAGATTCTCGCCACATCTTTTTTAATGACCTGCTCCCCGGTTTCCGGATGCTTCCCGTCAAGGGCGAATACACAGCCGATTTTGGCTAAATCCAGACTGCTCATCTTAATCGCGCACTGTTTTGTATACAAATCCATGACCTCTTCAACATCGCCTTTAAAAATGTCATACTGCTTCATGTAATAACACATGGCCCGATTAATCATGGAAGATTTGAATTCCGATTCCGCGACATGTCTGCAATATGTAATGTCCTGATTGTTCGCAAGTCTTCTGATGAATCCGAGCAGGTAATCCAGGCGGTCTTTCGGCGAATGCCCTTTAATTAAACCCGTAACGATGAGAGCTCCCGCATTAATCATCGGATTTAAAGGCTTGCCCGGATTCACTGTTTCAAGCTTAATCATGGAATTAAACGGGTCGCCGGTCGGCTCCTGACCCACGCAGCTGAACACCTTTTCCTTTCCGTAATCCATCAGTACGAGCGCCAGAGAAAGCACTTTCGAAATGCTCTGCAGCGTAAATGTCCGGTCGGCGTCTCCTGCCGTCAGACATGTATTTTCCGCATGATAAATCGTGACCGAAAGGCTGTCTTGTTCAGATTCAGCCAGAGCCGGAATATAGTCTGCCACTTTGCCTTCTTCAGTCCTTTTTTTCGCTTCCTGAACTAATGCGTCCAGCTCTTGGTAATGCCGGCATACCATGTCGATCATCCTCACTTCGCTGCCGTTGTATACATCTAAGTTTGCGACGCAAAGTGACAATTCATGCGAAAACTTTTATACTTTAAGTAAAGGGGGGCTTCAACATGAGCGTTATTCAAGTAAAAGGCAATGTTACATACCCGATTACAATTGATCCGAGTGTCTGGATTTTCGATGACCGCAAGTTTCCGTTTGAAAACAATCAGCCCGTTCATCCGGACGGCTCTGCAGAAACCCAGGAGCATACGCTTGATCCGGAACGGGTGATCAGAGAAGGGCGCATTTCGCCGCCGACTTTAAAAAGCGAAAAACGTTATGAAAAAGAAAGACTGATGAACGGCAGCTTCGCCATGAAGCTCGGCGCTGTTTTAGCAAATGCCGAGCCGAAAAAAAGCGCTGTCCTGTGCGCATTTATTTCAAAATCAGAAAGAACCGAAGTGCCGCTCGAAAAGGCGATGGACGCAATCGCGCATTTCAGCGATGCGGGAAAACCGCTTCAAGACGGCGGTCCGGTCCATTTTTACGTGGACGGAGACTTTGAAAAACCGATAACGGGCGTCACAGAAATCGAAGTTTTATAACAAATCGGCGGCAAGCTGTGCAAGGCCGGATCTCTCACCTTTCACAAGCTTCACGCTGCCGGAGACGGTTTGTCCTTTAAACCGCTCTACAACATAAGCAAGTCCGTTGTTTAAACTGTCTAAGTATGGGTGATCTATTTGCTCCGGATCGCCCATCAGGACAATTTTGCTTCCCTCTCCCACCCTTGTCAAAAGCGTTTTGACCTCGTGCCTCGTCAGATTCTGAGCCTCATCAATAATAATAAACTGATCCGGAATGCTTCTTCCCCGAATGTATGTCAGCGCCTCCACCTGAATCGATCCGATTCCTGCCAAAATCGCTTCAAGTTCACCCGGCTTTTTCGCATTGAATAAAAATTCAAGATTATCAAAGATCGGCTGCATCCACGGCTTGAGCTTTTCCTCTTTTTCGCCCGGCAAATATCCGATATCCTTTCCCACCGGGACGATGGGACGCGCGACGATCAGCTTTTTATAAATACCGAGATCCTCCGTCTGCAGAAGCCCTGCCGCGAGAGCAAGCAAGGTTTTTCCCGTTCCCGCTTTTCCAATCAGGGTGACAAGCGGGATATCTTCCCTCAGCAGAAGTTCGAGCGCCATTGTCTGCTGGACGTTCTTCGGCCTGATACCCCAT
The DNA here is from genome assembly GCF_053663395.1 of Bacillus sp. JK74. Taxonomy (NCBI): domain Bacteria; kingdom Bacillati; phylum Bacillota; class Bacilli; order Caryophanales; family Bacillaceae; genus Bacillus; species Bacillus sp. JK74. Next base: position 476,711 of record NZ_JBSJQB010000002.1, read on the forward strand.
ACGTGCTCATCATCGAAAACGAGTCTTTTTACGGTCTCGCCTTTCTTATCCGCCATGCCGACCGCAGACGATGATCCTCCTAATTCATCTTTCATCAGCACAAATTGATTCGGATAAACCTGATGCTGCTGAAGCTCCTTGACTGAAATTTGTTTGTTTTTATAAAACGAGGCAAACCGCTCTTTATTCATAAATATATCTTTGTACCCGCTATATATTTCATCATGGTCAACGACTCTGTCGTTTAAAAAATCCTCCGCCAAAAGCCCGATGGCATCCGCCTTTACCCTGACAAGCACATCTTTGCTGACCAGGATGACGAGGCGGCCGTTTTCTTTCGTTTCCTCCTCAAGGCTTAAATTTTTTGCCACCGCCAAAATGCGGTTATCATTCGTTTTTTCGATAAAAATTTCTTGGAGCTGATGAAATGACCGGTGGTTCAGTTCAATTCTGAGCGTTCCTCCGCTTTCAAGCGGAACTTTCTCGTGCAGCCTTCCTTTCTCCCTGAGCCCGTCTATCAGCTTAGATACGTGCCTCGCATTTCTCCCGACCTCGTCCATATACCGCTTTTTTGAATCGACCTCTTCCAGCACGACGGCGGGGATGACAACTTCGTTTTCTTCAAAGGAAAAAATGGCGTTAGGATCCTGCAAAAGTACATTCGTATCTAACACATAAATTTTACTCAAGTCTCAGCCTCCTGAAATAAGGATCAAAGCCCATCGTGTGCTTCTCTTTCCGCGAAAAACGGGGATGCCTGCTAAAATATATGATTTGGTGAATAAAGATAGAAGGTTAATTCAACAATAAAATAAATGAAAGCATTCAAGGAGGGAATCTGACGTGCGAATTCTTTTCATTATCATACAAGCCTTGTTTATCCTGACCGGCTGCACTGCTGTACAGGACGGCCGCGGCCGCAATATCCAGAACGAATCAACCGATCAGCGTGATGCAAAACCGATTCATGTGAAAAATACGGCTCCTGAGACAGCTGAAAATCCCGGCCGGACAGACATCGCTAAGCATCTCGTCGAAGTAACCGAAAAAATCCCCGGCATTTCAGATGCCACCGCGGTTGTACTCGGAAGATACTCCGTTGTCGGAATCGATGTGGATGACAATTTAGAAAGAAGCAAAGTGGAGAGCATTAAATACACGGTTGCCCAGGCGTTAAAAAACGATCCTTACGGCGCCAATGCCGTTGTCGTGGCTGATCCTGATACGGTTTCCCGTCTGAGAGGCATGGGCAGCGACATTAAAGCCGGCCGCCCCGTTTCAGGCATTTTGGACGAACTTGCCGCCATCGTCGGTCGTGTCATGCCGGAAGTCCCGAATGATGTGACCGACAATGAAAAAGAATCACCGACTCAATCGAATGATGATCAGCTGAACCAAAGAGACCAGAACAAGCTGCAGAACGAACAGAACGATCAATCGGATCATCATATGAAAAACCGCCAGTAAAAAGCAGCGCCCGCTCCAAAGGAAGGGCGCTGCTTTCTTTCCCTTTGGCAGGAGGGGCATCCATGATATAATGCTTGTCATAGTGAAAGAGGTGAAAATCAATGAGAGTAAAATGTTCCATTTGCGACAAAATCGAACAAATTGATGATGAAACACTGACAGCCAAACGCCTCCGCAATCGTCCGATTCATACATATATGTGCCGGGAATGCCATGACCGAATCAAAATCAAAACGGAGGCGCGGCTGAATACCGGACACTTTTCCTTTCATCCCGGACAAAAAGCGAAAAAAGATAAACTGAAAAAATAAACCGAATAAAAAATGACCCGCCGGAAGGCAAGGTCATTTTTTTATTGCGGTTTAGCTGACTGGCTTTTTTTAGACTGGTGCAGACGGATTTTGTAAATGATCAAAATCAAGGCGGCGACAACAAGCCCTTCTCCGACCGGCAGAAACACACCGAAAAAAGTCAGCACGGTGCAGCCGAGCACGAGAAAGAGATAAACTGCCGCAGCCTTCAACACCGGCAGCCGTTTGGCAAAGCCGAGTTTAAATACAATCACCGAAAGCACGACGATCGTTCCGTATAACAGCCACATTCCCGCCAGCGGATGCTCATCCACTTGGTAAAGAGCCGCAAAGAACGACAGCCGTTCACTTACTTCATTCAAAAAGATCCCCCTCCCCTTTTCCGTTCGGGTTCTACCTTTTCAAATTCTGCAAGTGATTAAGACATTCCTGCTGTTTTTTTCTTTTTCGCCGCTTTTTCACGTTCGTTTTTATTCAGGATTTTCTTTCTTAAACGGATGGATTCCGGCGTTACTTCGCAGTATTCATCCTCGTTTAAGTACTCGAGTGATTCTTCAAGCGACATAATGCGCGCTTTCTTAATCGTAGTCGTTTGATCCTTCGTAGCGGAACGGACGTTTGTCTGCTGTTTCATTTTGCTGACATTGACGACAAGGTCATTGTCACGGTTATGTTCGCCGACAATCATGCCTTCATATACTTCTGTTCCGGGCTCAACGAAGATGACGCCGCGGTCTTCAATACCTTGAATTCCGTAAGATGTCGCTTTTCCGTTTTCCATGGAAACGAGCACACCTTGACGTCGGCCTCCGACTTGGCCTTTTTGCATCGGCTGATAGCTGTCAAACGTGTGGTTCAGGATACCGAAACCGCGTGTCAGTGACAGAAACTCAGTAGAATAGCCGATGAGTCCGCGTGATGGTACGGTAAAGATCAGGCGGACCTGGCCGTTTCCGTTATTAATCATATCAAGCATTTCGCCTTTTCTCGCACCCATTGATTCCATAACAGAACCAGTATGCTCTTCAGGCACGTCAATCTGCACGCGCTCAACAGGCTCGCAGCTGACGCCGTCGATTTCCTTAATGATAACTTCAGGTTTAGACACTTGAAGCTCATAGCCTTCACGGCGCATGTTTTCAATTAAAATGGACAGGTGAAGCTCACCGCGTCCTGAAACAACCCATGCGTCTGGTGATGCAGTCGGTTCGACACGAAGACTGACGTCAGTTTGAAGCTGCGCATTCAGACGCTCTTCAATTTTGCGGGCTGTGACATATTTGCCTTCACGGCCTGCAAACGGGCTGTTGTTTACGACAAATGTCATTTGAAGCGTAGGCTCATCAATGCGCAGAACCGGCAGCGGCTCATGGTGGTCAGCCGGACAAACCGTTTCACCGACGTTGATGTCTTCCATGCCCGAAACGGCAACAAGGTCTCCCGCTCTCGCTTCTTCAATTTCCACGCGTTTCAATCCTTGGAAACCGAAGATTTTCGTTACACGGAATGATTTAACCGTTCCGTCAAGTTTCATCAATGAAACCTGCTGACCCACTTTCATCGTGCCGCGGAAAACGCGTCCGATACCGATACGGCCGACATAATCATTGTAATCAAGCAGCGCCACTTGGAATTGAAGAGGCTCTTCGGCGTTATCTACCGGGGCAGGGACATGTTCAAGAATCGTTTCATACAGTGATTCCATGTTTTCGTCCTGCTTTTTCGGATCCAGACTTGCCGTTCCGTTAATCGCAGAAGCGTAGACGACAGGGAACTCAAGCTGTTCTTCGTTTGCGTCAAGCTCGATGAACAAATCAAGCACTTCATCAATGACTTCTTCCGGGCGGGCGAAATCACGGTCGATTTTGTTTACGACGACAACCGGATTTAAGTTCTGCTCAAGGGCTTTTTTCAGTACGAAACGGGTTTGCGGCATGCAGCCTTCATATGCGTCAACGACTAACAGAACGCCGTCAACCATTTTCATAATCCGTTCTACCTCTCCGCCGAAGTCGGCGTGTCCCGGAGTGTCCAAAATATTAATGCGTGTATCTTTATAGTTAATCGCAGTATTTTTCGCAAGAATTGTAATACCGCGTTCACGTTCAAGATCGTTTGAATCCATTGCGCGTTCGGCAATATTTTCGTTGGCACGGAATGTTCCGGCTTGGTGAAGCAATTGGTCTACCAAAGTCGTTTTCCCATGGTCAACGTGGGCAATAATCGCGATGTTGCGAAGATCGTTTCGAAGTTTCACATTTTCATCTCCTAAAAAAATTAGATAACTTTCATATTATACCACACATCCTCTTTAAAAGCGTTACGTTTTTCTGTAAACTGAAAGTATGACGTTAAAGGGGATGGAAATATGAAAAAATTGAATTGGCTCTTATTATTATTTGCATTCGCAGCAGTCTTCAGCATGATGCTGATCGGCGTATCAATCGCTGAGAAAAGCGCATGGGGCATCATCGGAAGCATTGTTCTCGTTATCGCCATGATGGGAAGCGGTTTCACCGTAAAGAAAAAAATGCGCGAACAGGGACTGCTTGATTAAAAGCATGACCCTTTGCAAAATTCCGTAAACATGGAAAGACAATATCTTATGAAGCCTGAATCAAAGATTCAGGCTTTTTTATATCCTCAAAACAGGCTCCAGATGTAAGGCTTATCTCCCCCGCAGCCTAGTCAGGAAGCCGGAAATGACGGCCCCCATTCTAGTTACATCAGCAGATTCCCTCAGAATATACAGTCTGAAATAGTCCGGCATCGTTATGCAGAAAATACCATACCTCCTATATCAATTCCATCATTGTCTTTTTATACTTGTGACTGTAAGCAAATACACATGACAAGGAGAGAATGAAATGAAAACATCTTTTTTGAAGAAAACCGCTGTAACTGCCGCCGCAACCGCCTCAGCCGCCTTGCTTGCATTCAGTCCGCTTGATTCTGCCGGCGCAAAAACGATCCAGGCAAATGAACCACATGCCCTGCAGGCTTCCGGAGAGAAAACACCGGAAGACGCGGCAAAACTCATTGACATCATCAGCCAATCCATTTACGAAAAAGACGGCGTCTATTATTTTGACGGTGAAAAAGCGGTTGAATTGGGATTAGATAAAGAAACCGCACAGACCATTCAAAAGCTGTGGGACAGTTCAACCGAATTTTTAACCGTTCTTTCTCAATGTATTGAGAAAACGGACGGCGAATATACATTTAATAAAGAAAAAGCGGTGGAGCTCGGATTTACGGAAAAAGAGGCCCTTATCGTTGATCAGCTGTTCACCGCTTTTTCCCAAAGTCTTCATATCCTTCAATCTGCGCTGATTGAAGAAGACGGTGTGTATACGTTTGATCAGGACCTTGCTGAAAAAGCAGGAGCAGGAAAAAAAGAAGCAAAGCTGTGTGCCGGATTCTTTAATTCACTGCCGCAGGAATTGCTTGAAGGCATTTATACAGCCTTTCATCCGGCTGAGTAAACGGATAAAACGCCCGGTCATTCAGCCGGGCGTTTTTTTAAATCAGCAGTTTAAGGATCAGCATGATAAAGAAAACAGCGCCGAACAAACCGGCTGCTTTTATCAGCAGCTTCCCGTAATACCGTTCCTTAAACCGCCTTTCTTCTTCTGCATAACAGGGGGGCGCCTTCATCTCAGGGATGCCGAGGTCAAGCGGCGCCTTCATCATATGATATAAACTCCCGCACTTACCGCATGATTCAAGATGGCGGGAAATAAACCGCTCCGTTTCTGTTTCACAATCGCCTTCAATATATAAAGGGAGTAAATCTCTCACTAAACAGCAAGTCATATCTGTCCGTCCTTCCTTTTTTCCGCCAAGTGCTGTTTCAGCTGCATTCTCGCCCTGTACAGGGTGCTCTTCACCTTCGAAAGACTCCAGTCCAAAACATCAGCAATCTCTTCGTAAGACAGCTCTTGAAATTCCCTCAAAATTAAAACGGTCTGCTGATCGCTTTTCAAACGCTGAATCTGCCCGGTCAGCGCATTCTGAGTGTCTGTCCGGGCGACGTAATTCTCCGGCAGTTCATATGTTGTTTGCTGAAGCCCTTCATTCAGAGTGATATCTGAAAATTGATATTTTCTATCACGTCTGTACCAATTGATGAAGGTATGATGGGCAATTGCATAGAGCCACGTTCTGATAGACGAGTGGCCCTTAAATGAATCAAGCCCGTTAAATGCTTTCATAAATGTATCCTGAGCGAGGTCTTTAGCGGTTTCAGCATGTTGTGTGCGTCTGTAAAGGTAATACATAATATCTTGATAATGTTCACGATACAGCTGTTCAATTGACATCTTGTTTTTCATTTAAAAGTAAAACCACACTGTCATCCAGATTGAGAGCACAATGAAGAATCCGTACAATCCATACGTCAGGCATTTCATGTATTTAATCTGGCGGATATCGCCGGACGGCGCACTCAAGCCATGTTCATTCTGCCGTTTTCTGTTTTCCGCCTCTGCTCCGAATAAATGCTCATGTTCTTTCATCCACTGGAGCGTGCCGCCTTCAAGTTCTCCTTCTTTATAAAGGTCGTATAAATCGAAGAAGACAGCCTTTTTTTCTTTATTGTTCATAAAGGTTCACCGCCTCGTAAGTATCCGCGTTCACTACATATACGTCATGACGGTTTGAACCGAACGGCTGAATAATGACGAGCCATGCGTTATATGTTACGCCGGCTTTCACCGCTATGACAGGCTTCACCCGCTTTTTGTAAATGATGCCGTTATATGCCCCCGCCACTCTTTTGAAGGCTGTTTCCCCGTCTCTGTATGTATGCGGGAATGTTTTGGCGCTTACCTGTCCGTAGAATGAGACCTCTTTCATGCCTTCTTCATTCCGGAGCGTAACGAATGTGCCTTCAGAGTTTTCAAAAACGAGAGTGCCTTCCGATTTGTCAATTTGTCTAAGTTTTGAAGTATCCGCGCCCAGCAGCAATGAAAAGAGCTTCTTCTGAAGTTCTGTTTTTGTTAAAACGGTGCTGTCAGGTGAGACTCTGATTTTCATAAGACGTCCGGATGCTGCATCAAATATCAGCTCCGTTCCGTTAGTCGCAGTTACGGTCAAACTGCTGCCGATCAGGCTGTTTATAGCTGTATTTGTAATTTCAAATGTCTGATCAGGCATTTGCAGCGTACGAAAGGCGGCTTTTGTTGCTTTCACTATGTCTTTTTCCTTCATATGCACCTGCGGCAGGGACTCAAACTGATAAATAGACGGATCTTCTGAAAAACCCATAATGGTGTCTTTTTCCCAGTAAAATACTGTGCCTGAATCTTCGTGTTTCGTCCCTTGTCTTTTCGGCGCAATCTCCACGATAAACTGTCCGTCTTCTTTTTTCACTGTTGTCTGAATGCCTTGTGTTTTTATTTTTCGGCCGTGCGCCGACAAGAAATCCAGCGACTTTTTCCGGTATTCCTCTTCTGTAAAAGTGCGGCCTTCCGGTTTTTTAAGATATTGATAATTTGTAATCAATCGGGAAACCTCGTCCACTTCCGCTTCATAATCTTCCGTTTTAAAACGGTAAAAGTAATGGAGGTCCTGATTGGTCTCTGTTAAATAAATCGGATTCTCAGCCGGAAAAAATGACGTAAGGATCCGTTCCGCTTGGTCTGAAGTGATATGTTCACCCACATTATCAACAGAATCTTCAGCTATCGGCTTTGAAACCGCAAAAGCTGCATCGCCCGCATTGTATACCGGGTTCAAAAAGACAATAAAACCAGCGGCCGTTGCCGCCGCAAGAAAGCTTTTCGTCCGCTGTCTGATCCTGTCTGACCGATGAAATAAATGATGGGTCATCAGAAAACCGACCATCGTTAAATACACCGTAAATGGGAGAAGTCTGCCGTAATCTTTTGTTACACCTGCCGAGGGCGCAGCGAGCACCCACACCAACAGCCCGATGACCCCGGCATAAAACACGCCGATAAAAACGGGTCTCGGTTTCCAATACATTTTAAAGAATAAAACATTCATAGAAATCAGAAGTAGTAAAACAACCGTAATAAAACATAGCATCGAAACTATATCCTCCCCCGCCATCGCATCGGGACTGTTATTCCAGAAAGTGAAAAAACTGAAGATCAGCTGAATGACGGGCAGTGTCACCACAGTGAGATCAAAGGTATAAAATATGCCCTTTCCCCTCTGCTTCTGCGGCATGAGCATATAGTGAAACGCGGTGAGCAGCACATACCCATACATTAAGAGATGAACGATCGGAAGAAGCTCTCTTTCTTCCGATATCAAATAGTTCGCGCTAAAGCGAGTACTCTGCACCTGATGAACCAATTCAACTGTTATGCCCGCCAATAATACGGCCCTGAGCAGAATTCCTGAATAAAACCAAACTCTCTCACGGCTGATTTTCGGATGAAAAGTCAGCGCGTATAAAACAGCAAGGCAGACGGCTGACCACTGAATGATCAACACGCTTTGTCTGCTTAAAATGAAATATCTGTCGAAATGCTGAATAAAATGACTGAAAATCTCTGACATCTGAAACAATCCTTTTCGTTTATTAAGGCCTCACCTGTTTAGACAAACGGCTATAAAAAAAGTTTTACAGATCGGAACATTTTTCCTCTATCATTTTTCCCGACTTCATTTGTCATTTTTTTCAGAATAAATCGCATCATTCGACTCATGTCTGATTCAACACGTGTCTCTCGGCTTATCCCCTGACGCTGCCCGCCGGAAGCCTTTACGGGACGATTCTATCAATTCATCAGCGGAGTCTAGTTTTATATTGCAGAATGAGAGAATGCTGGTTTATTATAACAATATAAGTTTTCATTATTTTCAAAAAGGGGGATTTATTGTGGGTTTAGGTAAGAAATTGTCTGTTGCTGTCGCCGCTTCCTTTATGAGTTTAACCATCAGTCTTCCGGGTGTTCAGGCCGCTGAGAATCCTCAGCTTAAAGAAAACCTGACGAACTTTGTGCCGAAGCATTCTTTGGTGCAATCTGAATTGCCTTCAGTCAGTGACAAAGCAATCAAGCAATACTTGAAACAAAACGGCAAAGTCTTCAAAGGCAACCCTTCTGAGAGACTGAAGCTGATTGACCACACGACCGATGATCTCGGCTACAAGCACTTCCGTTATGTGCCTGTCGTTAACGGTGTGCCTGTGAAGGACTCGCAAGTCATTATTCACGTCGATAAATCCAACAATGTCTATGCGATTAACGGTGAATTAAACAACGATGCTTCTGCCAAAACGGCAAACAGCAAAAAATTATCTGCAAATCAGGCGCTGGATCATGCTTTTAAAGCAATCGGCAAATCACCTGAAGCCGTCTCTAACGGCAACGTTGCAAACAAAAACAAAGCCGAGCTGAAAGCAGCGGCCACAAAAGACGGTAAATACCGCCTCGCCTATGATGTAACCATCCGCTACATCGAACCGGAACCAGCTAACTGGGAAGTAACCGTTGATGCGGAAACAGGGAAAATCCTGAAAAAGCAAAACAAAGTGGAGCATGCCGCTGCAACCGGAACAGGTACGACTCTTAAAGGAAAAACGGTCTCATTAAATATTTCTTCTGAAAACGGCAAATATGTAATGCGCGATCTTTCGAAGCCTACCGGAACACAAATTATTACGTACGATCTGCAAAACCGACAATATAACCTGCCGGGCACGCTCGTATCTAGCACTACAAACCAGTTCACAACTTCTTCTCAGCGCGCTGCGGTTGATGCGCATTACAATCTCGGCAAAGTGTATGATTATTTCTATCAGACGTTTAAACGCAACAGCTACGACAATAGAGGCGGCAAAATCGTATCTTCTGTTCATTACGGCAGCAAATACAATAACGCGGCCTGGATCGGCGACCAAATGATTTACGGAGACGGTGACGGTTCATTCTTCTCGCCTCTTTCCGGTTCAATGGACGTCACGGCTCATGAAATGACACACGGCGTTACACAGGAAACAGCCAACCTGAACTATGAAAATCAGCCGGGCGCTTTAAACGAATCCTTCTCTGATGTATTCGGGTACTTCACCGATACTGAGGACTGGGATATCGGTGAGGATATTACGGTCAGCCAGCCGGCTCTCCGCAGCTTATCCAATCCGACAAAATACGGACAGCCCGACCATTACAAAAATTATCAAAACCTTCCGAACACTGATGCCGGCGACTACGGCGGCGTGCATACAAACAGCGGAATTCCGAACAAAGCCGCTTACAACACGATTACAAAAATCGGCGTGAAAAAAGCGGAGCAGATTTACTATCGCGCACTGACGGTATATCTCACTCCGTCATCAAGCTTTAAAGATGCAAAAGCAGCTTTGATTCAATCAGCGCGGGACCTTTACGGCTCTCAAGACGCTGCAAGCGTAGAAGCGGCCTGGAATGCGGTCGGCTTGTAAACAAGAAAAGAGACCGGAGAAATCCGGTCTCTTTTTTATATCTGCAACATTTCACAATGGCTTCACCATGATCATATATGTCTTTTCCCGATCGTCTTTTTCAAGCTTAAGCTGTTCAAAGCCGCATTGACTTAAAAACAAAACCCATTCCTGCTTTTCCAGGGGAACGGCTGAAAACATCGCTTTATGCTCTCCTCTCAGCCGGCCCGCAATCTCTTCAATGACCGCGCGTCCGATTCCTTTCTCTTTTGCCTCCGGAGCGACGGCCACGGTTCCGAGCCACGGTTTTCCGTTTGAAGGCGCCCATTCCAAATGAAAACTGACGGCGGCAGGAGCGCCGTCAATCTCCCATACGAGCCACGTTCCATTGTACATGGAGTATGCAAGCATAAACTCCGCCGCATTTTTTGTTCCGAACTCTTCCTTTTTCCACACCGGGTGCGATGCCGCCAGCTGCTCCAGAAACCCGAGATCTTCTTCTTCAAAATCTCTACCTGTCAGCATGTAAATAGTCGTCAAAGATACTTTTATGTATAGCCGGATTGCCCGCAAGCACGCTGTGGTTGTCTAAAAACGTGAACGGTTCGCCGTCTGTGGTCGTGTAAATGCCCCCGACTTCGTTCAGCAGCACGCAGCCGGCAGCGTAATCCCACGGCGCGAGCCTCATCGTAATGTATGCGTCAATGCGGCCGGCCGCAACACTGGCCAGCTCAAGTGCCGCCGAACCGTAGGAACGCGTTCCTCTGACCCGTTTTACGAGCGGCGCCAAAATACTCGGGTCAATCCTTCTGTTTTCCGTCACCCATGTGGCATTGATTGCAATAATGGCTTCTTCAATGGAAGCTTCTTTTAAAGGAGCAAGCGGCGCATCGTTCAGATAAGCCCCTTTTCCGCTGAATGCGTGATACAGTTCGTCCTGCATCACATCATAAATTAAGCCGATTTTGCCTTTTCCGTCTTCAAAGATGCCGATGGAGATCGCGAAATGCCGCTTTTGATGGACAAAATTCATCGTCCCGTCAATCGGATCAATGATCCAGACGATTCCGTCAAGGGAGCGGAGTTTATCCCCCTGCCCTTCTTCTCCGAGAATCCGGTGTCCGGGAAAAGTTCCTTGTATACGGTCAATGAAAAAGCGCTCCGTCTCTTTATCAATATTTGTGACTAAATCATTCGGATTTGATTTTGTTTCAATCGTCAAGCTTTCCTGCATGGATTGTCTGATTCTCGTTCCGGCTTCTTTTACCCATTGTTTTGCGATATCATCAATTTCCGTCCAATTTGTCATACCGTGTACCTCTTTTCTATGTATAGCTTATTCTATAGCATACTGATAAAGGCGATGAAAAAGCAAGGAAAATGAAAAAAATGCCTTCTCACGTAAAAACGAACCATTTCCTGCGGTTCGTTTTTACTATTCTTTATCCGTTAAGCCGAATCCATTCTTTTCTGAGACGTTCCAGTTTTCTTTTGCTGAGATCGATTTGATCTTCATTCTCTTTTTGCATGGCCTCATACAGGGTTGCCAATTCATAATCAACCTCTAGTCTCCAGACAGCTACACGGTTATTTTTTTCCTCCCTGAATCCTTCCTTCACCACTTGCCTCATTGTCTTTCGCCCCTTCCAGAGATCATTTGTTAAAAAAGCATCCCATTTTTCCAATTTATTAATGATACTTCTTATATCGTATGGAAACTTATATTCGGCTGTAACAACATTCTTAAAATTGTGTGTTTACCTATTCGTTTTTTACCACCAATCCTCTCGTCTCAAACGTTCTCAATGTTTTTGCGGCCGGCGGCGGCTGTGGTAAAATATGAATACTTACGATAAGGAGGAAAAAGATGACTCAGATGCGTTTTACAAAAGAAAACTTCGATACATTTACAATAGAAGGTTTAGATCCGCGCATGGAGGTGTTAAAAGAACAAGTCCGTCCGAAGCTGACCTTGTTAGGAGAGCATTTCGCACCGACATTGTCAGCATTGACAGGAGATGAAATGTTCCCGCATGTCGCCAAGCACGCGAGAAGATCTGTCAACCCGCCGGCTGACAGCTGGGTTGCCTTTGCCAACAGCAAACGCGGCTATAAGAAACTCCCTCACTTTCAGATCGGTTTATGGGACACCCATATGTTTGTATGGTTTGCCATCATTTATGAATCTCCGATAAAAGAGGAATACGGCAGATTGCTGGAAGCGAAGCAGGAGGAAATCACAAAACAGATTCCCGGTCATTTTGTATGGTCGCCGGATCATACGAAGCCAGGTGCGTACAAGCAGTCCGACATGGATCAGGAGCAGCTGAAAACATTATTTGAACGCCTGCAGACAGTGAAAAAAGCAGAGCTTTTATGCGGCATTCAGCTGCAAAAAGAAGACGTGATCAACATGAACAACAATGAATTCCTGCAAACCATTGAAGATGCTTTTAGGAAGCTTTCCTTTTTATACACACTGACTCAGAAAGTCTCATAACATAAAAAGCGGGCCGATTGCCGGCTCGCTTTGTCTACATTTTGATAATCGCTTGATCTGATTGTTTCGCCTGTTTCACAGTCCGATACGGGGAATAGGTGCTGTCAGCTTCAAATTGGCTGCAGATTTTCTTTTCTTCCGCTTTCCCGGGAACGATTTCTTTAAAGCGGCGGTACGCATTCAGAAGTCTGTCTCGGTCAGCTCCTTTTTCATAGGCGTTTTCCACCTGCTGAAAAAAAGCAATGACATCCACGGCCTCCTCTGTCGTCCAGTCCTCATTCATCGGATATTGATATTCCAAATGTCTTCACTCCTTTATCATCATGCTCAAAATAAGCATCTTCCATAGATCATAAATTGTTCTTTACTTTCTTTCAAGTTCATAATATAATTCATTTGTTTTACGTTTAAAAAACGGGTAATAAAACTGAATGTAATACAAACTAATCCGTAGGTATTATGATAAAGGTGGGAAAACAATTGCCGCAACATGAAACACCCCTGTACAGCGGACTGAAAAAGCACGCGGACAGACAGCCTGTCCAATTCCACATTCCGGGCCATAAAAAAGGCGCGGGAATGGACCCGGAATTCAGACAATTTATCGGAGAAAACGCGTTAAGCATAGATTTAATTAATATCGAACCTCTGGATGATTTACATGCGCCAAAGGGCATCATTAAAGAAGCCCAGGATCTGGCCGCGGAAGCATTCGGCGCAGACCATACCTTCTTTTCCGTACAAGGGACGAGCGGCGCCATTATGACGATGGTCATGGCCGTATGCGGACCCGGAGATAAAATCATCATCCCGAGAAACGTTCATAAATCCATTATGTCGGCCATTGTATTTTCCGGAGCGGTGCCGATTTTTATACACCCGGAAATTGACGCTGAGCTCGGAATTTCTCACGGCATTACGCTTGAGTCCGCCGAGCGGGCTCTGACGGAGCACCCTGACGCAAAAGGCCTGCTTGTCATCAATCCGACATACTTCGGTGTGGCAGCTGACTTGAGCAGCATTGTAAAGCTCGCGCATTCTTTCGATGTGCCTGTTCTTGTCGATGAAGCGCACGGCGTGCATATTCATTTTCATGATAAGCTTCCTCTGTCCGCCATGCAGGCGGGCGCTGATATGGCAGCCACAAGCGTGCACAAATTGGGAGGCTCCCTGACGCAGAGCTCCATTTTAAATGTGAGAGAAGGCCTTGTTTCCAAAGAAAGAGTACAGTCGATTTTAAGCATGCTGACGACAACGTCAACATCCTATCTGCTTCTCGCTTCACTGGATGTCGCAAGAAAACGCCTCGCTACAGAAGGCCGCGATCTTCTTGAAGAAACGATTCTGCTGGCGGATCAGACACGGGAACGCCTCAATCAAATTGAAGGCATCCGCTGTGTCGGCGAAGAAATCACTGGGTCAAAAGCTGCCTTCAGTTATGATCCGACTAAATTAATCATTTCGGTCAAAAACCTCGGCCTGACGGGTCATGACGTTGAAAAATGGCTCCGCGAATCATTTAATATCGAAGTCGAGCTGTCCGATTTGTATAATATTTTATGTATTTTCACCCCCGGAGACAGAGCAGGAGATGCCGACCGTCTTGTAAGCGCGCTTACAGACATTTCAAAGCAGGCTTCTGCAAATGACTATGCTCATCAGCAAGCGGAAGTTCTGCTTCCTGAGATTCCTCTGTTAGCGATGACGCCAAGAGACGCTTTTTACGCAAATACGGAAGTCATTCCGTTAACAGAATCCGCGGGACGGATCATTGCAGAGTTTGTCATGGTGTACCCGCCGGGAATTCCGATCTTTATTCCGGGTGAGATCATTACTGAAGAAAATATCAGCTACATTTTTAAAAACTTGGACGCCGGCCTTCCTGTGCAGGGTCCCGAAGATGCGACGCTTGAAATGATCAGAGTCATCAAAGAGCAAAAAGCCATCCAATAAACATAAATAAGCCCGAAACGAAATCGTTTCGGGCCTTTTTACGCTTTTTACTCTTCTTCAAGATGACACTGGCATTGTCCGCAGCATGTTCCGTATAACGTCGTGACCTTCTCATCCTCAAAGTAATGAATCGCTTCGTTACAGTCTTGGCAAACAATTGTACCCATCTGTCATTCCCCATTTCTCAGAATTTGAAAACGCTTAATTTTCACTTGTTGTTATTATATTATTATGTCACATTTAATATGTCAACTGATAAATTGTATAACACATTTATTTTTTACGGTCTTTTTATAGCTCGAGGGTCAATCACGGTATATCCTTTATGACGCAATCCTTTTACAATGTCCGGCATGGCTTCAGCCGTCCATTTCCGGTCATGCATCAATATGTTGGCGCCGTCCCGCAGGTAAGGACTGCTCAGGGTGATATCGGTAAGCGCTTTTTTTGATTGATATTTCTGATCCCAATCATACCCGAAGGTCCAGTTCATTTTCACCATTCCTTCTTTTTTTATAAGTCTGTCACTGTAGTCCGTATTGCTTCCGAAAGGCGCCCTGAAAAATGCGGGTTTCTCTCCTATTACCTTTTCAACCGCTTTATTGACGCCAATGATTTCTTCCCGTTGTTTTTGTTCGGAAAGATCTTTTAAGTTTTGATGAGTCATTGTATGATTTCCGATCATAAAGCCTAACTCATGAATATGCTTAAGCGCTTTCTTATTTTCATCTTTTTTCAAAAAATGTCCGTTTACAAAAAAGATCGCTGACGCATTGAGATCATGCAGTTTGTCCGCAATCTCAGCGGCATGCTGATCAGGCGCGTCATCGATCGTTACCAATGCGATCGGTTTTTTTTCTTTCTGTTCATCCATTTTTTCCACAGAAAAGGTTTTCGGATTGATATAGTAACGGGGCTCCGCCTTCTGTTTTTTCTCTTTTGTATGATGGTTTTCCCGTTTGGCATGATTGGCCGCGGCTTGAGAATGGGGTTTGTTTGTTTGCATCTTTTCATTTGATTGGCAGCCGGCGAGTAAGCACATACATATGACGGCTGCAGCGGCTTTATACATGACAATCCCTCCTGATATGGTTTTGCCCCCAGTATAACGAAAAAACAGCGCTCTCACGAAAAACAATGTGCCTTTTTTACACATCGGCTGTACAAGTTGTCACACGTATTATTTCTTCATTAAAAACGGTTTCAATTATATAACAATTCAGTAACAAGCCTTAGGTTTTTCACCTCTCGTGATACACTTAATATAGTCCTTATAAATGGATGAACCAATATATTATATAAAACAGAGGAGTAAGATAGATGCGCTACCGTACGGTGATTCCCTTTTTTTTGATGCTGTTCGTTCTGTCAAGCTGTTCGGTTTCTACTGTCATTCCATTCAAAAATAACCGGATCGACAGCATTCATCACACTCAAATCTTGTTTTTTTCCGATGAAAATCATATAGATAAAGAAGTTCCTTATTACGATGCGATTCTTGATTTAGAAAAGAAATATCCCCATCATGTCGATCAAATGAAGGTTTATGACAACAGAAAGGGATGGGAAGAGGAAATCAACACGTTCCCTGCGCTGATGGTGATCAATCATCGGCATGTGGTCATGAAGATTGAGGGATCCGTAAAGAAAAAAGAGGATATCATCAAACCTATGCAGCATGTGCTTGCACAATAAAAACAGCCCCCGCTTTTACAAACGGGGGCTGTTTCTTTGTTACATCATTATTTTACGATGTGGATCGGGCTTCCGATTGCTACTTCGGCAGCTTCCATAGTGATTTCGCCCAATGTCGGGTGAGCGTGAATTGTCATTGCGATATCTTCAGCAGTCATTCCGCCTTCGATCGCCAGGCTCAATTCAGAAATCATGTCAGAAGCGCTTGCGCCGGCAATTTGCGCACCGATTACAAGACCGTCTTCTTTACGGGTGATCAGCTTCATGAAGCCGTCAGTTTCGTTAAGAGACAGCGCACGTCCGTTTGCTGCAAACGGGAACTTAGCTGCAACGACTTCAATGCCTTCTTCTTTCGCCTGTGCTTCAGTGTAACCGACAGAAGCCAGTTCAGGCTCAGAGAATACAACCGCCGGAATACCGAGGTAATCGATTTCAGCCGGCTCTCCTGAAATAGCTTCCGCAGCGATTTTACCTTCGTAAGACGCTTTGTGAGCCAATGGAGGTCCGTCAATGATGTCACCGATTGCGTAAATGTTCGGTACGTTTGTGCGGCACTGCTTGTCTGTTTTAATGACACCGCGGTCAGTCATTTCGATACCGACTTGCTCAAGGCCGAGCTCATCAGTGTTCGGACGGCGTCCGACAGTGATTAATACGTAATCAGCATCAACCGTTTTTTCTTCGCCTTTTACTTCGAATGTAACTGTTACGCCGTCAGGTCTTTCCTCAACGCCTTTAGCCATGGCGCTTGTATGGATTTCAACGTTGCCTTTTTTCTTCAGTCTGCGGGTAACGAGGGAACTCATTTGTTTTTCGAAGCCAGGAAGAATTTCATCTCCGCCTTCTAAAATAACCAATTCAGTTCCGAAGTTCGCATACGCTGTTCCAAGCTCAGTACCGATATATCCGCCGCCGATAACAACGAGCTTTTTCGGAATTTCTTTAAGCGCAAGTGCGCCTGTAGAGTTCAGAACGCGTTCGCTATATTTGAAGTTTGGCAATTCGATAGGGCGAGAACCAGTAGCAATGATTGCGTTTTTAAATGTGTATGTTTGCGCAGAGTTCTCATCCATTACGCGGACAGAGTTGCTGTCTACGAAATAAGCTTCCCCTTTTACAACGTCCACTTTATTTCCTTTTAAAAGGCCTGCAACACCGCCGGTAAGCTTATTTACAACAGAAGCTTTCCATTCTTGGACTTTTGTAAAGTCAACCGTTACGTTCTCAGCAGTGATTCCCATGTCATCTGAATGTTTTGCATTCTCGTAACGATGGCCTGCATTGATGAGCGCTTTTGAAGGAATACAGCCGACGTTCAGACAAACGCCTCCAAGCGTTGCTTTTTCAACGACTGTTACTTTTTGTCCAAGCTGAGCAGCGCGGATGGCAGCTACATAGCCGCCGGGTCCCGCACCAATCACAAGAGTATCTGTTTCAATAGGGAAATCTCCTACTACCATAACATTACGCCTCCATTAAAATAAGTTGTGGATCGTTCAGTAAACGCTTGATGTGGTTTAACGCATTTTGTGCAGTTGCTCCGTCAATCATACGGTGGTCAAAGCTGAGAGAAAGAGCTAAGACAGGAGCAGCTACAATTTCACCGTCACGGACGATCGCTTTTTCAGCAATACGGCCGATACCGAGAATCGCAACCTCTGGGTGGTTGATAACCGGTGTGAACCATTGGCCTCCGGCAGAACCGATATTTGTGATCGTGCAAGAAGCGCCTTTCATTTCCGCAGGTGCAAGCTTGCCTTCACGCGCTTTTGTAGCAAGGCTGTTGATTTCATCAGAGATTTCGAAAACGGCTTTACGGTCGGCATTTTTCACTACCGGCACAAGCAGGCCTTTTTCGGTATCCGCTGCAATTCCGATGTTGAAGTAATGTTTTTGGATCACTTCATCTGTTTTATCATCAATCGATGTGTTTAAAACAGGGAATTTTTTCAAAGCGGATGTTAATGCTTTGACGACGTAAGGCAGATAAGTCAGCTTGATGCCTTGATCAGCAGCAACTTGTTTGAACTGTTTGCGGTGAGCAACAAGATTTGTTACGTCAACTTCATCCATAAGAGTTACGTGCGGTGCAGTATGCTTAGAGTTCACCATTGCTTTCGCGATCGCTTTACGGATACCGCTCATTTTTTCGCGTGTTTCAGGGAATTCGCCTTCAGGAGCCTGAGCCGCTGCAGGTTTAGCTGTTTCCTGAGGTGCAGCTGTTTCTTGCGGTGCCGCTTCTTGAGCCGCTCCTCCATTTGCAAAGCTGTCGATATCTTCTTTTACAACACGTCCGTTATTGCCTGAACCTGTTACTTTACGGATATCCACGCCTTTTTCACGGGCATATTTGCGTACGGAAGGCATCGCGATCACGCGTTTGTTCGGATCAGCTTCCGCTTGGTCCTGCTGTCCTGCGCCGGTTTCTTTTGCAGGCTCTTTAGGAGTCTCTTCTTTAGAGATATCCTGCCCTGCTTCAGCAGACGACTGAACTTGAGCCTCAGTTTTCGCCTCTCCTGAATCATGGCTTCCTTTAAATTGAAGATCTTCGTAACCAGGTGCGTCAAACGTAATAATCGTTTGTCCAACAGTTGCAACTGTTCCCTCTTCAACTTTTAATTCTAATACTTTTCCTTTAACAGGTGAAGGAATTTCTACCACTGCTTTATCATTTTGCACTTCAGCCAGAACATCGTCTTCTTCTACCTCGTCGTTCGGCTTAACAAACCATTTTACGATTTCGCCTTCGTGGATACCTTCCCCGATATCCGGAAGTTTAAATTCAAATGCCACAGTTTTCGACCTCCTAGTTGATTAAGCAAATTTTAGTTATGCATACGCAAGCATTGAACCTAGTAAACAGACTCCTTCATCATAAGAGAAAAGGACTCTCTTTACCGTCTTTTATGATGCCTGATTAAAATTCAAGAACTTTTTTCGCAGTTTCAAGAACGTCTTTATGGTTTGGAAGCCATACGCTCTCAGCAAGCGAGAAAGGAAATACTGTATCAGGCGCCGCAACACGCAGAACCGGAGCTTCCAGGCTCAGAATCGCGCGGTCATTGATTTCAGCTACAACGTTGGCAGCGATGCCGGCTTGTTTTTGAGCTTCCTGCACGACAATTGCGCGGCCTGTTTTTTCAACAGAAGCAATAATCGTATCAATATCAAGCGGGCTTACAGTGCGAAGGTCGATAACTTCAGCAGAAACGCCTTCTTTTTCAAGCTCTTCAGCAGCCTTAAGCGACTCATGAACCATCGCGCCGTATGTGATGATAGAAAGGTCAGTACCTTCGCGTTTCACATCAGCTTTGCCAAGCTCGATTGTGTATTCCTCTTCAGGAACTTCCTGACGGAAAGAACGGTAAAGTTTCATATGCTCTAAGAAAACAACCGGATCATTGTCTCTGATAGAGGCAATCAGCAGTCCTTTTGCATCGTAAGGAGTGGAAGGGATAACAACTTTAATACCCGGCTGCTGAGCGATAAGGCCTTCCAAACTGTCAGCGTGAAGTTCAGGTGTATGAACCCCTCCGCCGAATGGAGAACGGATTGTCACCGGAGAAGTCCAGCGTCCGCCGGAACGGTAGCGGAGACGAGCCATTTGTCCTGAGATTGAATCCATTACTTCATATACGAATCCGAAGAATTGGATTTCCATAACAGGACGGTAATCTTGCAGGCCTAAACCGAGAGCGAGACCGCCGATACCGGATTCAGCAAGCGGCGTGTCAAATACGCGGTCCTCACCGAATTCTTTTTGAAGGCCTTCAGTTGCACGGAATACGCCTCCGGCAACGCCTACATCTTCCCCGAAAAGCAGAACGTTTTCATTGTTTTTCAGTTCTGTGCGTAACGCATCAGTGATCGCTTGAATCATTGTCATTTGCGCCATGGCTTACTTCGACTCCTTCGCTTTGTAAATTTCAAGTTGTTCTTTCAAGTTGAACGTCGGCTCTTCAAACATATTCTCAATCAGCTCTGTTACTTTCGGTTTTGATTCGCCGTCAGCCTTTTTGATAGCTTGTTTGATTTCTTCTTTGGCCTGTTCAATCACTTTGTTCTCTTCTTCTTCAGACCATAGTCCTTTGTTTTCCAAGAACTTGCGGAAACGTACGAGCGGGTCTTTTTGCTCCCATTCATTTTCTATTTCTTTCGTACGGTATTTAGTCGGATCGTCACCGGACATTGTATGAGGTCCGTAACGGAATGTAAGAGTTTCAATCAGAGTCGGACCTTCACCGTTAATTGCGCGCTGGCGTGCTTCTGCGGTTGCAGCGTAAACGGCTAGTGCGTCCATTCCGTCTACTTGAACACCTGTAATACCGACAGCAACTGCTTTTTGGGCAATTGTCTGCGCGGATGATTGCTTTTCTACAGGAGTTGAAATCGCATAGCGGTTATTCTGAACAACGAAGATCGCTGGCGCTTTAAATGCTCCGGCAAAGTTCATTCCTTCATAGAAGTCACCTTGAGAAGCTCCGCCGTCACCAGTGTAAGTAATAGCAACCGCTTTTTTACCGCGCTTTTTAAGACCTAAAGCTACACCTGCGGTTTGAATAATTTGAGCACCAATAATAATTTGAGGTGATAAAGCATTTACTCCCTCAGGCATCTGATTACCTTTAAAATGGCCTCTTGAGAAAAGGAATGCCTGATGTAAAGGAAGCCCGTGCCAAATCAGCTGAGGAACGTCACGATAACCCGGAAGGATAAAGTCGTCCTGTTCAAGCGCGAAGTGTGATGCAATTTGAGAAGCTTCCTGGCCCGCTGTCGGTGCATAGAAACCTAAACGTCCTTGACGGGAAAGAGAAATTGAACGCTGGTCTAAAATGCGGATATACACCATTCTTCTCATTAATTCTTTTAACTGATCATCTGAAAGATCAGGCATTGCGTCTTTATTTACGACTTCTCCTTCAGCATTTAAAATTTGGAACGTTTCAAACTGCTTATTAATAGCATCAAATTGTTTTTTGCTATCAACAATTGAAGTTTTTGTCTTTGCAGCCATTTTTTAAACCACCTCTTCTTTTGATTTAACAGGGTTAGGATACCGTTTAGCCATCCGTATTAAAAACAGTCTTATCATGCTCTGCAATTCTAAAAATAATCATTCAGAAATTCACATAGCGCTTAAGCAAAGATAATGACGTTTAAACTGTACTAATAAAAAAAGATTTTTTATTAGTACAATATGATCAACAACCATAGTTTACAGTAATTAAACAAAGCCGTCAATTATTTATAACCTTATTTTGAAACCGCTTATAAAACTTAAGATCATACTGCGCCAAACTGTACTATAAAAGACTTTAAACTGTATTATAAAAAGGCTCTACTGTACTATAATTAAAAAAAATTACAAAGAGTAAATTAAGTTATTTAACTTCGAGGGCGGGCTTTGAGAAGATGCCGCGGGATAAAAACGGGCAGTTAGCAATCGTCCCGCCTGCCGGACAGACGGGACGATGCTTTTGTCTAATTATTCAATACCCGCCCACACGATATTCAGCGGCGTCAGCACGGCATGAGGATGAAACTCGGAAATCGGAGTGAAAAATACATACGTAAAATCTTCGGCTGGATCAGAAAACATGCCGCACCAACCCATTCCAAGATGTGAGAAGGTGCCTTCTGTCATGAAATAATGGTCACCGGCCGGCCACAAATTAATGCCTAAACCAAAGCCGCCTTCCTCTCTGGGCGCTCCGAAGAAGTAAAAAGGAAGACCGGGCTTTATTTGATTTCTCAGCATGGCCTCGACTGTTTTTCTTCCAAGCAGCTTCTTATCTTTCAATCTGCCTTTATTTCTAAACATTTCAGCTAACTTCCAAATATCTTCCAGCGAAGAGTACAGACCGCTTGTCGCTTTATTCGGAAAATACGGGTGATGACTTTTTTCCAGCTGTACGCACTCGTGTTCATTGATCACACAAACTTCTTCTTTTAACGCATCAGGCACATAAAAAAACGTTCTTTCTAATCCGAGCGCTTCAATAATATGCTTTGTCACATACTGTTCGTAGGATACGCCTGTTACTTTTGAAATAATGATGCCAAGTATAACAAAGCCGGTTCTGGAATAGTTCCATGCTTCATCCACTCCGTACTCTAAAGGCGTACTGATCAGATAGTTTATCCATTCTTCCTCATTCGTTAAGTCAATCGCTTCAGCCTTTTGAATATCCAGCTCAAAACTTAATCCCGCCGTATGAGTCAAAAGGTGTAAAATTTTAATGTCTCCGAAACCCGGTTTATCAAACGCAGGCAAAATGAGCTTGACCGGCATTTTCAGATCGAGCAGACCTTTTTCGACGAGCTGCATGACGGCTACAGCGGTAAACACTTTTGTCAAAGAACCGATTTCTCTGATTGTATCAAGCTGAAATGTTTGCTTTTCTTTTTGTCCGCCGGTAAATTCCCCTAACGACTCAGCTGCAAAAACCTCGCCTCCTCTTGACATCATATAACTCGCACATTGCAGATCTCCATTGTCTATCATCGTCTGATAATGGCTGTTAAGAGCGTTAATTTGTTTCATATCAAATGCCGGATTGCTTATTGTTTGTTTCATTGTTTTCTCCCCCTGTACTGTATGTATCGTTTTCATCCCTTACTTACTGATTTCTTGATGAATTCTGACACCGCTTTATTAAATTCTTCCGGGTGTGTGATGTTCGGAAGATGCCCCGCTCCCTTAATTTTCTTTAATTCTGCATTGCTCAGCAGTTTCTTCAGCCTTTTTGTTTCTTTCTGATCAACTACGCTTTCCTTCTCACCCGTAAGGATAAGCGTTCTTGTATGAATGTCTTTTAAAAAGCAGATCGTAGAATAGCCTTCTTGTTGATGTATCTTCATAAAACGTTCAATAGAAGCATTTAAGAATTGATTCCTGTATAAACTTTCATATTCATGCGATTTTCCTATAGCTATAAAATCATTTTTCAGTTTTTCCTCAACACTGCTTTCAGGGTCTTCTTCGTATTCGGTGTAACTTCCGGAAAGAATGAGTGTTTTTACTTTTTCAGGGTATTCATAGGCTATCCTCTGCCCTATCATGCCTCCCCAAGAAGCTGCCGCAATGTGGATCGGCCAAGCAACCCCTATCTCGTTCAGCACTTCGATAAAAGTCTGAGCCAGCCCGCTCAATGTAAAATCGGCGCTCCCCTCACTCAGCCCGTAACCCGGTGTGTGGATGACAATTACATTAAATTGGTCTGCCCACTCCTTCATTTGTTCTTTCCACATGTAAGCAGTGGTAGCAAAACCGCAAATCAGTAAAATTGTTTCACCCTTACCGCTCATCAATATTTCCATATGCCGGGCATTTTCTGTGTTTGCCAGAAAATGAACCGTTTCCGTTTCTTCTGTCTGGTAAAAAGCGATGAGTTTTTTTGCGGCATCGCTTTGATCGTGCTGAAGGGCTCCTTTCTTCAGTCTGCTCCAATAATGCAAATAATCGTCGAGATGACGATTGGAAGCTGTGCCGAGTATTCGGAATGGACTTTCAGCTTCTTCCGTAACGATTGACGAAGCATCAAAATCGGCTGCAATCGCTGAATCTCTTACTAGAGGCGGTGCTGAACGGGCGGATAACGGATTGAAATCATTTTGTATTTTTTCTTTTTCTCCGTATAACACGATCAGCTGGTGGCCTTGGCCGAGAAGCGAGTGTTCAAAAGCTTTGATTCCGGCATTATTTTCTAATGGGTGAAGTCCGTACTCCGTTTTCATAATGTCTTGAATGCCGGGATCAACTGACATGCCTCCGTCCTTCCAGAAAGGCCAATTTACAGCGATGGTTTTTCCTGATCTCCCCCCTTCCTTTCTCATACATTCCCTCCACTCGGCAAAATGCTCCAGAAAACGATTGGCGTAGGCATAATCGGCTTGACCCAGACTTCCGATTTCTGATGAGATGGAAGAAAACAAAACAAAAAAGTCTAAAGGCATATTTCTGAGCGCTTCATCCAAATGAATCACACCATTGACCTTTGATTGCAGCACCGCCTGAGCTTCTGCGTCTGTTTTATTCATAATGAAAGAGTCTTTCAACACGCCTGCACTGTAAATGACCCCGTTGATTTCGGAATAAT
The DNA here is from genome assembly GCF_053663395.1 of Bacillus sp. JK74. Lineage (NCBI taxonomy): Bacteria > Bacillati > Bacillota > Bacilli > Caryophanales > Bacillaceae > Bacillus > Bacillus sp. JK74. The sequence continues at coordinate 501,134 of NZ_JBSJQB010000002.1, forward strand.
CAGCATGAATTTTTTCCGCTAAATTGATGACCTGCTGTTTATCTGACATGTCAGCCTGGATGTAAGAAATGCTTGCCCCGTCATATCGGATGCTGTCTAATTTTTCTTCCATTTCTGCTGTCATTTTCGATCGTCCGGCAATGATAACGCTGGCTCCGTGATTTGCATAAATAAACGCTGAAATAATCCAGCCGATGCCGCTTAACCCTCCGATGATGAGATACACTCCGTTTTTTACAAACTTTGCGGCCTTTTGCCCTGATTGCAGCGAAGCATCTTTGTATGCTGTCACCCGCCTTTTTTGATCGCCGTCATATTTCACAGCCTCATGATGTCCGGCGCTTAATTCATTGAGAAGCAAAGGTGCTTTTTCAATGGTCTGTCTTGAAGAAATCTCAACCGTTTTACACTTTATATTCGGCTGCTCCGCATTCAGCGTTTTAAAAAAGCCTCCAATCGCGGAGTAAACCGGATTTGTATATTGATCCTTGTCATGTACGTACAAAATGTTGATGTTATCTTTTATTTTTTGACGGATCAACGCTTTGCTTAAATAAAGGATTGAATAAAAGCTGTGAGTCAAATCTAACGCTGCCTCAGTATAAGCTTTTTTTGACAGGTAATGAATGATTGACGCCGGAAACGCTCCGGACTTTTTCATATCATCTAACAGTCTGGTGTAATGAGCAGACTGCTCCGGATTAAATTTATAATGCTTTTCATTTACCATTTCATATTCAGCGGCGGCTTCCGCATAAATAACATTTTCACTGCCGATGTACTTTCGGATTTCATCACTCAATGAACTGTCAAAATCGAAAATCAATGTATTTTCCTTAGGCACTTCTCCGGACTTTAATGGCGATTCAATCCATTCTTTTTGTAAATACAAAGATTCAAGCATCGGCTTTTCAGACGGCTCTTTCGTTTGCGTTTTTTCTTTAACAGCTGCGGCCGGCGTATTACGCACATCATATTTTTCTTCTAAATAAGCCGCTAAATCATGAATATTGTTATAATCAAAAAGCAATGTCGGATACAATTGTGTATCCAATCTTTCCTCGAGCATTTTCGATATATGCAGCAGCTGTTTTGAGTCAAGACCCAGTTCGTAAAAAGATTGATGTTTGTCCGCTTTATTTGGCGGCGTGTTTGTAACATCTCCAATAATGGATGACAGCTCATCTGTTAATGTTTTTTGACTGTCTTGGTGCTGAACTGTATCAGAGATAGAGTCTGTAACGCGAGCTCCGTATTTCTCCTGCAGATATTCCGTCAATTCACCGATTGTGGAGTAATCAAATAATAAAGTCGGGTACAGCTTTGAACCTAACATCAGTTCTAATTTTTTGGATAAGTCTAATAACTGTTTAGAATCCAAGCCCATCTCGTAAAAGGAAATATCATTCTTCACCGTTTCAGCAGGCTTTTCAATCATGCCGGCTATCTCTTGGATCAAATTATTTCTGATCATTTCTTTATTGTTCGTTACGCTGCCGACCTCTTTTGCTTTATGGGAATGCTCCAGCCTTTGTATTGATTTTTCATTTCTGACTCTTTTCACACCGAATCGTTCATAATAAAAAGCAAGCTCTCCATCAGGCCTGTATACTTCTATGTCCGCATATAAAATGTCTTTAGAAGGCGGCTGCGTTATACTGTTTTTATTAATATACACAAAACAAGATCCGGTTGTTTTATGCAGTGCCCGGAATGTCTCAATATATATAGGGATAAACGCATTTGTTCCTTCATCCGGCAAGTCTGATGTAAGGATTCCCAACAGGCTGAGAGACCCATCCAAAAATGCGGGATGCATGTAAAAGTCATTTGTATATTCTTTTGAAAGTCCGCTTAAACTGACCTCTCCCAGAATATAATTTTCACCTTCATATACCGTACCTTCCAATTTCATAAAATCTTTATGAATCAGGCCGCCCCTGCGCAAATTACGATAGGCGGCTTCAGCCTCCGAAGTCCGGACGGCCCCTTTCTTTAATGCTTCGATTGAAATTGTCTTTTCGTTTATCGCATTTTTTCTTATGATTTCCGCCTGCAAGTTGACTGACGCTTCACCTTCCGCCTTTTCAGCGACCCATTTCCTGCTTGTTGTTTCAACAAGCCAGCCGTTTTCTTGTTCCGTAAACTGGAAGGTGACTTTTTTATCAAAATGGACTGACGTGGCAACAGGTTCACGGAATAAAACATGTTTGATTTCAAAACTTCGGGGTGATATCCCTTTATCAGCTAAAAATCGTGTTATTAAATCCAGATACGTTACGCCGGGTATCGTACGCACTTGATGAAGGACATGGTCTGAAACAATATAATCGTCATGTTTGACTAATACGCTGAACCTCATGCAACTCGACAACCTTTCTTCTTTTACAAAGTAAAGAAACAGAGCAGGTGCTACTCTGTTTCATCAATAATTTCAAGAAGCCGTTTTTTATTCTGTTTGATTTGTTTTTTCCGATTTGAATCCGGCCAGTACTCTTTTCTGACAAACTCGGCAGGCGGCAGCGGAGTTCTGACGGAATGATATGAATCATCCAGGCCGCTTACCAAAAGGTGGGCGTTTGTTCCGCCAAAACCGAAAGCGCTGATGCCCGCCCTCCGTTTTCCATCCTTCCAGCTTCTCAGTTCTGTATTCGGATAAAAAGGCGACTTTTCAAATTCAAAGCGGGGATTTGGCGTTTCACAATTCAATGTAGGCGGAATTTCCTTATGCCATATTGATAAAATCACTTTAATGAAACTTGCCGCTCCGGCGGCGCTTAATAAGTGTCCGATATTGGTTTTTACACTTCCTACTCCGCAAAATTGCGTTTTGTTTGTGTCTCTTCGGAATACTTTTGTCAGAGCCTGAAGCTCAATCGGATCTCCAATCATCGTGCCTGTGCCGTGAGTTTCGACGTAGCTGACTGATCCGGGAGTGATATCGGCTTTTTCAAATGCATCTTGAATAACCTGCTCTTGAAGCTTAGGATTCGGAGTCGTAATTCCCATTGTCGCACCGTCGTTATTAATAGCTGATGCTTCAATGATACCGTATATCCGATCTCCGTCAGCTTTTGCTTTCTCCAGCGGTTTTAACAGAACAGCGCCAAAACCCTCTCCGGGTACAAAGCCGTTTGCCCTTTCATCAAAAGTAAAACACTGACCGTCCGGCGAAAGAGCTCCTCCTTCTGTTAACATCAGGTAAGGAATTTCATCCAAAAGCAGATCCGCCCCTCCTGCCAGCGCCATTTCTGAATCACCGTTTTTTATGCTTTGGCAGGCTAAATGAATGCTGACTAATGAAGAAGAACAAGCGGTATCAGAAACCATGCTTGGACCGTGAAAATTAAAGAAATGCGACACATGTGAAGCAATAAAGTTTTGACTAAGCCCGACGATGTGGCTGCTGCTTTCTTTCGGCAGTTTGTGACCGTAGCCGCCCATTCTGGAACCGACAAATACGCCGACTTTTTTTCCCGATAATTCTGTTTCTTCATAACCGGCATCCCGTACAGTCTGTACACTCGTTTCCAAGAAATGTCTTATCAGCGGGTCCGTTTGGATGGCTTTCTCCTCTTCCATGCGGAAATACTCCGGATCGAAGCTGCCGATTCCATTGATAAATCCTCCCCATTTGCTGATGCTTTTTCCCTTTTGCTGCACCGGAGAGTAATTTTCTTCTATATTCCACCGGGAATCAGGTACTTCTTTAATATGATTCTTCCCTTTTCTCAGATTGTCCCAAAATTCCTCTTTATCAGCCGCGCCCGGAAACTTACATCCGATTCCGATAACAGCTATCTTTGCAGAGGAAGGCGTCTGCGGTTCTGTATCTCGGCTCGTCACAGACTGCATATCATGCTGATTGCTGCTTTGAGAATCAGTCTGTTCGATTTGTTTTTTCAACGGCGGCGCCGTCTTACCGATATATTCCGCAAGACCATGAATCGTGTTGTGTTCAAGAAGCACAGTAGGGTCGATTTTTTTCTGAATCATTGCTTCTATACGATGTATAATGCTGACAAGAAGTATAGAATCCACACCGTATTCCTGAAAATCCGTATTTGGGTTAAGCTTTTCAAGGGGTATGCTCAATTCCTCGGCAAATACGGCAGAAAGTTCACTGACAAGCCCTTCTGAACGATCAAAAGTGCCGGGAGTCTCCTGTCTTCGGGCTGGAAATGAAGCCTTGCCGGTTTTATTGATGTTCAGGAGACTGTCTGCATGAAACACTGTTCCTTTTTTCACGATAGGAATGATATTGGCCGATTTTTTCTCCAGTGCATGATACAAAATCGCCAGTCCTTCCCGCGTGGAAAGAGAGTCCAATCCCAATTCATCATATAAAGGACTCGTCACAGTCCCCATTCCGACTTCTTTCCAGCTCGGCCAATTGATGGACGTAAAATACGTTCTCCCCTTTTGAAAATGATAAGCCGCGAAATAGTCCATATATGCATTTGCAGACGCGTAATCAGTCATTCCTTTTGACAGTTTGGGTGACTGTGCTGCAATTGATGAAAATAGAATAAAGAAATCCAGCGGCCTATTATTAAAAATCCGCTCCAAATTCTGAAGTCCAGTGACTTTCGGCCCGTACACCGTCTTAAATTCACTCATTCTTTTATGAATAAAGGCCGGATTTCCGCCGCTGTGCAGTCCTGCACAGTGTATGACACCGCTAATATCTTTAAATTCAAGACTTACTTGGTGAAAGAATGAACGAAGCTTCTCTTCATTTGTGAGAGAACCGCTGTAATACAGATAGTCGACACCTTTCTCTTCAAAACTTTGAAACAGTTTTATATTGCTGACTGTCTTTTCGTCCTGTCTGCCCTCTTTCAGCAAATGATCCCATTCACTTCGCAAAGGTAATGGACGCGTACCCGTCAGCACGAGTTTTTTCACTCCCCGTTTCACCAAATCTTCAGCTATTGCTCTGCCAATGCCCCCTGTTCCGCCGGTAATGACGATGGCTTTATCCGCAGGAAATGAAACAGGCCCGCCGCCGGTATGGATTCTTTCTTCTTCAAAATACGGAACATATCTGACGCCGCTGCGGTAGCATACTTCATTCTCTCCTGTACATTGCGCCCTTTCAATCTCAAAGATTTGTTTCAGCTCATGCGTTTCTTTCATGCTGTCTATATCTATTGTTTTCACATGAACAAAGCCGTATTCCGCAGAAAGGGCTTTCAGAAAAGCAGCTGATTCTGCACCCGTCAGCTTTGGTTTTTCCGCTTTAAATACCTGCAAGCCATTGGTTAGTTGTAAAATGGATAATGGTGTTTCCTTTTTACTCCGCTTAATTATTTCTTGTATAAATAAGAATTTACCATATGGGATGCCGTTCTGATTTTCACTCTGGTTTCCGATATCTGAGAAATCAAATATATTTTCGACCTGCCGCTCACCGCCCGAAAAGACCTCACAGATAACGTCGTATGCGTGGTTTTCATCTAATAAAGAACACTCAAACATTTGATCAGAGTGTTTTATAAATGAAGAGTGATGTTTTATGACAATCAGATTCTCCTGATCTATATCCGAACAAATGGTGCGGGCAATTGATTCTGTGTCTTGATTCACAAATACAACTGTCAGTCCGTACTCTTTTGTTTCGGAAGGATTTACAAACGGATTCTCCCTCCATTTTTTTTGCAAGTGATGTTGAAAAGAATGCTGAGGGATCTCTGCCCTCTCAGTCCTGACCGGAACCCAATAACGTTCTTTTGCAAACGGATAAGTCGGAATTGAGATCCGTTTACCCGGCTGCTGTAAATGTTGATGAACGGATTTCCAGTCGATATTCGCCCCCCAAACCCATAATTGAGCCAGCTTTTCCGCTTCACCGTTCTCAATAATGGTCTTTACAAACAATTCACCTGCTCTGCCTTCTGTTAACGCCTTCATTTTTTCAGCAAATGCATCTGATTGCTGATTAACATATACGCCTGGAACTTGCTTGTCACCGCGGCAAAACTCAGATAATTTATCTTTCATTTCTTTAAGAGAGGTACCGGTAATCGCCGCTCTGGCCTCCATCGCTTCTCTGCCCGATTGTGTAGTGTATGCCAGATCCCGTAAAACGACGCTTTCCGATTGGCCGCCTTCCATCACTTCATTCGGGAACATGTCTCTTATCGCTCCGGCATATTCCTTCAGTAAGTATTCAGTAACCGCTTGAATAGAGGGGCAATCCGTTAATTCATACATCGTGAGTTCAATATGAAACATTTCGTTAATAAAATCCGCCATCCGGCTTAATTCCAAAGGCCCTACGCCAAATTCACTCAGGTGATCAGAAATATTAATTTCTTCCGGATGGATATGAAGCAATTCCGAAACAAACGGTTTGAGTACTTCATTCACCTTTTCTTTCATATCAGGCTGTTTATCCTTTACTTCAGGACTTAGTGAACGCTGAATAAAATCTTTCATGTTTTCGGCATACTCAAGAAGACGTTCATTGTCTTTGGCAGATAACAGGACAATATGCGGTTCGTTCTCAACATGTTCTGTTGAGACGTTTGTTTCTTCATATTCTTCTATAATGATATGAACATTCGTTCCTCCGGCTCCGAATGAGCTGATTCCCGCTCTTCTCGGAACAGTTACTGTTTTTCCGTTTTCCTGCAGTTTCGGTTTCTTCCAGTCTTGCAATGACCGCTGTACATAAAAGGGAGATGCTTTAAAATCAATATTTGGATTCAACGTCTCCGCATGTATGGAAGGAAACAGTTTTTTCAATTTCATTTGCAAAAGAACCTTTGTCAAACCGGCAATTCCCGCTGCGGCCTCAAGATGGCCGATATTTGATTTGACAGAACCAATTGAACAATATTGAGTGTGCTCCGTAAATTCCCGAAACGCTTTTGTTAATCCGGTGATCTCAATCGGGTCTCCCAGTGCGGTTCCCGTTCCGTGAGCTTCAATATAACTAATTGTACGAGGGTCAATACAAGCTTTCTGAAGCGCGTCCTGTATCAGTTCAGACTGACCATTTGGATTAGGAACCGTAAAACCGTTTGTTCTCCCTCCGTGATTGACCGCTGTCGCTTTAATCAGCGCATAAATATGATCTCCGTCCCTTACCGCTTCCGCCGCCGGCTTTAAAAGTACGGAGCCCACTCCTTCTCCCGGTACATAACCGTCACCGCCCTCGCCGAATGTACGGCATCGGCCATCACTTGCAAAGAAGCGGCTTTGATTTAATAATGTATATTTATTCGGATGAAGTGTAAGATTGACCCCGCCCGCAACAGCAAGTGTGCTTTCCCCTCTCCGTATACTTTCACAGGCTAAGTGAATGGCGTTAAGAGAGGATGAACACATTGTATCCACCGCCATACTCGGCCCCTTAAAATTAAAGAAATACGATATTCTGTTTGCTATTGCAGAAAATGGAGACCCGACGGCCAGTTCATTTCCTTTAAGTGATTCTTCAACGCCGAAAAATTGATAGCTTCCATATGTGACGCCTGCAAATACTCCGACCTTTTTGCGGGTCAGATCTGAAGGTTTATAACCCGCATCCTCTATGGTATTGTACACTGTCTCTAAAAAGAGACGTTCCTGAGGATCAAGAAAAGCCGCTTCTTTCGGTGATATCCGGAAAAATAAAGGATCAAACCGGTCTGGATTTTTCAGAAAACCTCCCCACTTATAGCAGCTTCCCTCGAGCATTTCCTTCCGGTCATCAGGAATTTCGCTTACGCAATCCCGTCCATTCATCAGCACATTCTGGAACTCTCTGATGTTTTCCGCACCCGGGTATCTGCCGCTGACACCAATAATGGCTATATCAGCAGAAAGGGGATCGGCCGCAATGTGCTCTTTTGAATCTTCTCCTTCAGAGCGTGCCGGCGCTTTTGTTTCCACCGGTTTTCTTTTTTGCTTTTTTTGATATGAAACAAGTTCAGATCTGCCGGCCGGGTTCAGCAGTTTCATCATTCGTTCGCTGTGATGACTCAGGAAATATTCGGCTAACTGCGATATTGAATGATATTCAAAAAATAATGTTTTCGACAATCTGCCGATACTTTGCTCCAGCTTTTTGGTCAGACGCATGATCATCACTGAATCAATGCCGTATTTCTCCAGGTATTGTTTTTCATCTATGAGTGAGGCCGGTAATTTCAATTCCTCTGACATTATATTTTTTAGATAACTGATGATATTTTGTCTTAATTCATCGTTTTGCAAATCGGCATCTTCCTGCCGGTCTGAATGTAAGCTGATTGTGCCGGCACGCTTCAGCACATCCTCAATCTTTTCTTTTCGGCCTTTCAGGGCAATCAGCTGTTCAGATGATTGACACAAGCTGTTCTCCAGAGCCTGTATTCCGTCACTGTCATCTAGCGGGTCAAGGCCGAGTTCCTGTTTCATGTAGGATATTCCTTCATCGTCAATATTCATCCCGCCGGAAGTCCATAGCGGCCAATTGACTGACACCACCCTTTCGGCAGACTCTTTTGCGGTCATAACTGCTGCATACTGATCCAAAAAGGCATTGGCGAAAGCATAGTCACATTGGCCGGCTGATCCGAAGACTGCCGATGTGGATGAAAACAAGACAAGTAATTCAACTTTCATTTTTTTGATTTCTTCCGCCAGCCAGAGCGTGCCATAAACTTTCGAACCTGTGACTTGATCGATTTCTTCTTTTGTCTTTCTTAAGATAAAAGAGTCACGGAGTACGCCGGCACTGTGAAATACTCCATGTAAGGTGCCGAACTGCTCTTTTGCAAAAGCAAACATCCGTTCAGCATCACTTTGTTTTGAAACATCAGATCGGATGTATTCAATTGTTGAACCTGAGCTTCTTAAATATTCGATCTTTTTTTTCTGCTCTTCAGTTAAATCAGAGCGCCCTGTCAATATGAGATTCGCTTTCCATTTTTCCGACAGATGTTTTGCCAGTATATAACCGAGACCGCCCAGGCCTCCTGTAATCAGATAATTCCCATGATGTTTCAGCGGCTGGGTTAAATCGAATGAGCCGGCTTTATTATAGCTTTTCGTAAAACGTCTGCCGTTTTCATAGCGCACTTCAAAATGGATATCCCGTTTTTCGTCACACTCTCTCTGATATATATCAGCTATTGCTGGAAGAGCGGCTCCCGCACCCTCTGAAAGAGTGATATTGATAATCTGATAGTGAAAATTGGGGTGTTCCTGGTGAACGGTTTTCACCAATCCGCCGAGAGCATGATGCAGCGGCAGTTGTTCTTTATTCTCAGTTTGAAAAACATGCGTCAGTTTTAGTATCTTTTTCCATTTTAGTTCAATCAGCGCCTGTGTAATATACAGAAGAGAAAACAATCCGTTTTCCAATTGTTTCTGTATACCTCCCTTACTCATGTCAGCCTGAGAATCAGACCACAAGTGAAGAATCTTTTCGGGCGGCTGATAATGATCATGAATGTATCGGAACAGCTTTAGATAATCGTCTTTTTTCACGTGGTTCATACAAATCGTATCATCATGTAAAACAGCAAATTCTTTTCCGCGGATGACAAACAAGAGAGTGCAGTCCTTAAACAAACCGCTCAATTCTTGTATTTGCCGTTCATTTTCTGCAAAAATCAGGAGCAATCCCGTCAAGGACACGCTCTTCTTACTCGGAATGAACGATTCTGTCCATTCCGGCTTGTAATATAAAAGCGGATGGTTCGATGCCCGTGATTTTTGATTCTGAATGGATGTCACACGGGCATAGCCTTCGTCAGCCGACATTTGTCCTGTTTGAATCAGATCAAGAATATCGCTGATTTGTTCACGTTTTCCGTTCATCATTCTTCCCCCATTAATTGTTTCAATACAGCCTTCTGATCAATATCATTGGTTTCCAATTTACGCAGGAGACGAATGAGTTCATCGTCCGTCTGAACAGTGTCTTTTTCATGACCATATCTGAATCTCACATCTCTGCACTCCGCCAGAATGCTTCCGTTTCCATCTGTAAATGTCATATGACACGTTACATCACGGCTGTTCTGCCGGTTCACTTTTTGAGTATAAACGTAAAAATTTTGAGCGAGAGGCTGATAGACATCCGCCGCTCCCATTCCGATCAATTCCGGGAAGGTTTCTCCGCTGACAAAAAATGCACTGGCTTGAATCGCGGACTCAAGCGCTTCAGGAGAAATCGTAAAATTTTCTCTTTTTGCATAAAGCTCATCCGGCAATGAATGAAGCGACAGCATTCCGTAACTGTTTTTCGCTGATTCAATGACAAAAGGCGCTTCAGCCCGATGTTCAGTCATTTCTGATTTGACTTCAGCAATATCAAGCGCTTCAGGAAGCATACCGCTTTCAGGCTTAACCATATGCGCATTTCCCTTGGCAAGACGTACTTTATTCTCATTTTTTGTGTTTACATATATGTCAAACCGCGCAAAGTCACGCTCAGGCGTCAGCGTAATCATCAGTTCCCGTATATCAGTCATTCCGTTCATGCTTTCGGTCCACAATAAATCGGTCAATGTTTGAACTGGTTGTCCAAATGCCGCCGCTGCATTAACGATAGCCATTTCAGCCAAAGATGCGTAAGGGAAAAAGGACACGTTTCCTTCAGTCAGACTTAGTGCGAACGGATGATTACGGCTGATTTTTTTCGTGAAACTGAACTGATGAAAATCGGACGTGTTACTCCCCAAGAAAGGGTGACCCGTCTTACTCACATCCGCTGAAACAAGTGCTTCCCCTTTTTCCGCTATCCAATACCGCTGTTTGATCAGCGGTTGTCCCGGAATAGAAATCCTGCGGGCATTCCGATTCACCTCAAAAGTCTCCCAATCTATCTTTCTTCCGTTTACCCATTTGGATGCTGCTTCGGCGTAATCTGAACAAACGTGAGGCATTTCATTGTGAACTTCTGATTCGAATGTATTACCGGTATAGCTTAAGCTGCTTTTTTCACCCCTGGTATAAGCTGAAAGCTCTTCAGCAATGACCTGCCCGGAATCTGCCACTATCGCCAGCCGTTCTTCCATATGATCGCGTCCCGTCTGAAGTGTATAGGCAATATCCTGAAGACGCAGTTTATGATTGTTATCCTTCGATTCATTTTCTGATAGAAAATCAGCCATAACCTTCGCATATTTTATCAGCCGTTGTTTGTCTTGAGCCGATAAAACAAAGATCACTCGGCCGCTTTGATGATCAAAAGCTTTTGGCGGCTCATACGCTTCCAATATAAGATGCGCGTTTGTCCCTCCTGCCCCAAAAGCGCTTACCCCGGCTCTTAAAGGATGAACAGCATGGCTGTTTTGCGGAATATTCCATTCAGCCGCTTTCCGCTGCACTTGAAAAGGAACCTGATCAAAATCTATAAACGGATTAACAATATCGGAATGCAGAGAGGGAACAAGCTGCTTATTCTTCATTTGGAGAAGCACTTTCGTTACCGCAGCGATTCCTGCCGCAGATTCTAAATGTCCGATATTTGATTTCACCGAACCGATGGCGCAAGGATGGTTCAATTGATAAGAATCTTTCAGTCCTTGAATTTCAATCGGATCGCCTAATGACGTCCCTGTTCCATGCGCTTCAATATAATTGACGGTGTTCGGATCAATGTCAGCTTTACGAAGCGCTTCTGAAATGACCTCCGCCTGTGCATCCGGATTCGGTATGGAATACCCGCTCGTCTTTCCTCCATGGTTAACGGCGCTTCCCTTAATCACACCGTATATTTGATCTTGATCTTCTATTGCGTTTTTCAATGGTTTTAACAATACAGCTCCGACTCCCTCACCGGGAACATAACCGCTTCCGTCTTTTCCAAAACTCCGGCATCTGCCGTCACTTGATAGAAACTGTCCCATGCTGAGGAACTTATATTTATTCGGATGTATTGACAAATTCACTCCGCCGGCTAATGCCATATCGCTCTCTCCGCAATGTATGCTTTGGCATGCGTAATGAATAGAGGTCAGTGATGAAGAGCACATTGTATCCAGAGCCAAACTCGGACCTTTTAAATGAAAGTAATAAGACACCCGATTGGCAATTGAAGAATAGACGGAAGCCGGCGAGAAAGCCACTCCATTTTCTTCTCCTTCAAATAGTTGATATTGGCCCCACATTGCACCGACAAATACACCGACTTTCATCTTTTCCAGCATGTTTCTCGGGTACCCTGAGTCTTCAAAACAATTTTTGGCCGTTTCTAAAAAGAGCCTTTCCTGGGGATCCATAAGTTCTGCTTCCCTTGGAGAAATATGAAAGAAAAGCGGATCAAATTGATCGGCTCCGCTGATAAAACCTCCCCACTTGCTGTAAGACTTCCCTTTCATATCTCTGTCTTCGCTGAAGAAATCATCCATATTCCAGCGGTCAGGCGGGATTTCTGTAATACAATCTTTTCCGCTCTTTAAATTCTCCCAAAATTCAGGTAAGTCTTCAGCCATCGGATACTTTCCGCTTAAACCGATAATGGCAATGTCTTGATGCCTTATATCAGCCGTTTCATTTATTTGGATCTCACGGCTTTTATCCTCTATGAAGGTATCTTGAAGTGCAGATTCCAATTTTTCTTTGTCACCTTCAAACACGATCAGCTGTGATGCGTTCAGAGAGAGTGAATCTTGAAAAGCTTTGATCCCATTGGTTTTACTAAGGGGAACCATACCGATTTTTTGTTTCATCCATTTTTCAGTTTGTTTATCCACTTTCATGCCGCCGTCTTCCCATAGGGGCCAGCCGATGGCTACTGAGACGCCGGAGCGTTCTTTTTTCCGCCTCATTCCTTCACGCCACTCAGCGAAAAGATCAATGAACCGGTTGGCCAATGCGTAATCCGTCTGTCCGATATTCCCGTACATTGAGCTGCTTGATGAAAACATCACAAAGAAGTCCAAAGGTTCGGTTTGCAGCAAGCTGTCCAATAAGACCGTCCCATTTATTTTCGGAGCGATCACTTCCTGAATTTCATCTTTTGATTTTTGAATCAATAAAGCGTCGTGCGTCACACCGGCACTGTGTATCACACCGTTGATTTCTCCGAATTGCCTTTTAATGGTTTTTATGATTCGCTCTGCATCGCGGCTATCTGAAAAATCTCCTCTTATATATTGAACCGAAGAACCGCCTGCTTTCATTCGGCTGATTTTGTTCTTTTTGTCTTCCGTCAGGTCAGAACGGCCCGCTAAAATAATATTGGCTTTCGTTTGCGCTGCGATATGTTCTGCAAATATAAGGCCTAAGCCGCCGGCCCCTCCTGTAATCATGTATACTCCGTTTTCTTTAAAGGAGAAACTTGAGTTTTGAGCCGGTTCTGCTTCCCGTAAGGCACGGACCCAGCGCACATTTCCTTCATAATAAAGATCGGTTTCTCCCGGATGCGCTTCAGTTGATTCGCATCTGATGATTTCAGCTGTAAGAGCCGGCAACGATGACTTGTCTGAAACTGATATCCCGATTGTCTTAAGGGCCAGTTTCGGGTTCTCAAGCAAAATAGACTGCCCTGCGCCATGGACTGAAGCGTAAAGCGGCTGATCATTTTTATGATCCGCCGGATAAAGGAAAAGCGATACAACCTTTTTTTCCGCCTTGCTGCGCATCAATGCCCGGCTGAAAAAGAATAGCGGGTAAGCCCCTTTAGAAAGCTGTTCACTTATTTTTTCCGGGCCGGCAAATGATCCTTCCGGCCACCCGTACACCACGGTGTCGGGCATTTGCCCCCTTTTTTTCAGATCAGCTGCAAGCCTGTCAAAGTGGGCTTCCTCCCTGTGATCTATCTCATAAACACCGTCTCCGTGATAGGAGAAACGATTCCCTGATAAAACGAGAATGATCTGTGTATTTTCGAATCCATTTTCAGCATTTTCCCGCATAAAATGAAAAAGCTCTCTGTTATATTGAAACAGCAGACATGTTCTTTTCTTTTTATTTCCGCAATGCGGGTCCCAAGCGGCAGCCTTTTGTCTCCAATACGGCGTTAAATAGGTCAGAGCCGTATGATTCTCTCCATGATGAAGAGGGAGGTCTTTGTCAACGGAAGTCTTTTCGCCGCTCTCTGCAAAATAATTTGCAAGTTTTTGAATCGTCGGATACTCAAACAATAAAGTAGGATACAGTTCCCTGCCTGTTTTCTCCTCCAATGCTTTTACGGCTTGCATTAGTGTGACGGAATCCAGGCCTTGTTCATAAAAACCTTTTACCACAGAGAGTGTTTCAGGGGCAGTCCCTTTGATGTCTGCGATCAGCTGCTGAATGTCTCCTTCTGTTATAAGAGCGGAAAGATTTTCGTTCTTACTTTCTTTCATGTCAGGCTTTTCAGCCGGTTGATTTTGCGTTAAGAAATAACTGGACATTTTTTGATTTTCTTTAATATACGCGGCGAGTTCCCGGATCGTTTTCTGCTCAAACAGGAGTGTAGGATACAGCTGTTCCCCTGTTTTGTTTTCAAGTTCTTTGACAATGGCAAGCAAAGAAGCGGAATCCAGGCCTTGTTCATAAAAACCAATGTCTGTCCTTATGTCACGCAGATCTATATTTGAAACCCCGGATATTAATTCTTTAAGGTGTGTCTCAATGCTTTCGCTTCGATCTATGATTGAATCTTTTCTCATCAGGCCGTCTTTTGGCTGAGAAGCCGCTTCAGTTTCTAAACGAGTCTGCTTCAGATTTTCAATTAAATCTTTTGAGCGAATATGTTTCACAGACAGCCGGGTAAAATAAGCGATCATCTCCCCGTGTGCATCGTACAAACCGTAACTTACTTGGATGACATCCCCTGAATCATGATGTTGGTCTTGCTTCTCTATGTACACATAACACCTGTCTTCCAGGCGCTTCGTCATACGAAAAGATTCAATATGAATGGGAATATACGTTTTCATCCGGCTTGCCGGAGATCCTTGTGTAAAATATTCGGGACATGCCTGATAAAGGATCGATATGATGGTAGACGCATCAAGAAAAGTGGGATGCAATTGAAAACAGCCGGTATATTGTTTGGCAATTTGGCTGAGCGACAACTCTGCAAGTACAGAATGATCAGACGCATAAACCTTCCCCAGACTCTTCATAAATTCAAAATGCTCTATATCAACCTTTTTTAAATAGTCATAACATATCTCCATATCGGCTTCACGGACGGAGGCATGTTTGATTTCATCGATATGAATTGAACTCATGTTTTCCGGGAATTTCTGCATGAGCCTGCAGTTCATATTCTCATCCCAGCTTTCATCCAGAATGCGGTCATCTTTTACCTTTCTGCTCTTCGCCTGAATTTCCCATCCCTGTTCCAATCCCTGAAAACGGATGCGGATTTCTCTGTCAAAGGTATCCGATGTTGCTACAGGTTCCAAATACAAAATATTCTGACACTCGAGTTCTTCAATAGGCAAACCTTTGCTCAGCGCCATACGGTATATCATATCTAAAAATGTGACACCGGGTATAATCCGGGTGCCATGCACCCGGTGATCCCTGACAATATAGTCCGTATGTTTAATTGTTAATGTGAACTGATAGTTTTGATTACTGGCCACCTGTCTCATTCCTTTTCTTTTCTTTATAATTCTTTGAAATCAAGTAAAGGAATCTGCAATTCTGACTCTTCCTTTTCTGGAGTTTCTCCATTGTCGATCCAGCATTGTTCCTTATTGAATATAACCGGAGAAAGCGGGTGTCTTTTTGTCTCTCCATATCCTAACGTGAGATGGCTGTCGCTCAATATCATATGTGCGTTCGTGCCCCCGAATCCAAAAGAACTGATTCCGGCTCTCAAAACCCCTTTTCTGGGACGCCATTCTTTTAAAGACGTGTTCGGAAAGAATGGCGACTGATCAAATTTAAAACGCGGATTTGGCGTTTTACAATGTAATGTCGGCGGGAGCATCTGATTTTTTATGGATAAGGCAACCTTTATAATACTCGCTATCCCCGCTGCGCTCATTAAATGTCCGAAATTCGTTTTTACGCTGCCTACTCCGCAAAATTGCGTTTCTTCCGTAACCTCCCGGAACACTTCAGTCAGCGCTTTTAATTCAATCGGATCTCCTATCATCGTACCGGTGCCATGCGTTTCGACATAACTGAGAGTATCTGCATCAATTCCGCCTTTTTTCAGGGCTTTTTTTATCACTGCGCTTTGCGCTTTCGGATTAGGTGTTGTCATCCCCATTGTCTGTCCGTCATTATTAACCGCGGAGGAGTCAATTACCGCGTAAATTCTGTCACCTTCGGCAAGGGCGTCATCAAGTCTTTTCAAAAGGACTGCGCCGCATCCTTCTCCCGGTACAAATCCATCTGCCTTTTCATCAAATGTATGACATTTTCCTTCGGGTGAAAGCGCCCGAGCCTCACTCAGCATGACGTAAGGCTTTTGATCCAGCAAAATGTCAACCCCGCCCGCAATCGCCATATCTGACTCTTTTGACATCAGGCTTTGACAAGCGAGATGGACGCTGACCAATGAGGAAGAACATGCCGTGTCTACAACCAGATTCGGTCCTTTCAGATTAAAAAAATGTGAGATATGCGCGCCTATGAAATTTTGTCCTATACCCACGATCGTATTTTTTGAAGGTGAACCTATTTTGGACATAAACGTCCCGGTCCGCGAACCGATAAAGACGCCGACTTCTTTGTTTGATACTTCTTCTTTTGTATAGCCGCCGTCTCTCAATGTCTGGACGCTGACCTCAAGGCATTTTTTGATTAACGGATCAAGCTCTGATGCTTCACTTTTGTTCATATTAAAAAACGCGGGATCGAAAGACTCAATATCTTGAAGAAATCCGCCCCACTTACTGATACTTTTTCCTTTTTCATAGGTGTCAGAGTAGTATGAAGAAATATCCCATCGCGACGCCGGGACTTCACGGACACTATTTTGTCCTTTCTTCAAATTTCTCCAGAACGTTTCTGTGTCCGGAGCATCCGGAAACTCACAGCCCATTCCGATAATAGCGATTTGGTTCAGACTGGTTTGTTGCATTTGAGATCCGCTGTCCCGTACTTCGGGAGCATTTTGATTTATATGTTGCTCTTTTTTCCGACCCTCAATGTTTTCTGAATCAATTTGAGGACTGATCCCCTCACTTGCAAATAACTCGTTCAAATAGACGCCCAGTTGTGAAAAACTCGGATACTCCAGAAAAGCTGAAGGTTCAATTTTTATTTGAAATGCATCTTCCGCTTTTTTGACAAGCTGAACCAGTAAGATTGAATCAACTCCGTAATCCGCAAAAGACGTATCCTGATCTAAATTCCCGTAAGGTATTTTCAGCTCCGTGGAAAAAATCTCCATTAACTTCCTGATCATAGCTTCATTGTCTCCATGACCAGAGATCACTTTTTCCTCAGCATCCGGGTTATTTTTAGCAGCTTGAATTCTTGTCTGAAGCAGCTGCTGCAGCTTGAATTTCTCCGGATGTGTCTTTGCCGGTATAAGGCATGGATATCCGTTTATCGTCCTGATTTCATCCAGCATGGAAATACCTGTTTCTGTTGAGTGTGAAAGTAAACCGAGTGCCTGATATGATGGACTTGTCACCTCGCCCATTCCAATGTCCTTCCAGCTCGGCCAGTTAATGGATTGATAATATGTTCTGCCGGCTGCATGCTGATACGCCGCAAAGTAATCCATAAAAGCGTTCGCCGCGGCATAGTCACTTGTTCCGGCGCCTAATAAAGGAAAAGCGCTCGCAACAGATGAAAACAAAATGAAGAAATCAAGTTCGTCATCAATAAAAATGTCATGAAGTACCTGCATCCCCTGCACCTTTGGCTCAAATACTTCTCTTATTTCTTTATCAGATTTATGAATAAAAGCCGGATTCGAATGATTGGCTGCACCAGCGCAATGAATCACCCCGCCGATTTTGCCGAACTTCATTCGCACCTCTGAAAAGAAGCGATGTAATTTTTCTTTTTCCGTGAGCGGCCCGGAATACACTTCCACCTGAACTCCCTTTTGATCCAACTCATGCAGCAGTTGTAATTTCGAATAAAGAGGTGACTTTTCATCGGTGTCTTCTAACATGCCGGCTATTTTATCAGATTCCGGAAGGTCGGTTACTCCCATCAGCACAAGTTTTTTGACTCCCTTGCCGGTATAATGTCTGGCAAGTTCTGCCCCGATCCCTCTTGTTCCCCCTGTAATAACCAAGGTTTGATCCGTACGGCAGACCGGCAGACCGGATAGTTTCCGGTTTATTTCCGCTGCATGTAATTTCTCGACGTATGGAATATAACGTTCACCGTTCCGGTAGCAGATTTCACTATACAGCCCGTCAGCGCAAGCTTCATCTGTGATTACCTGTCTCAGTTCCGCCGCAGTCCCGACATGCCCGTCTACATCTATTGTTTTTGATTTTATCTTTTGATACTCCGCGCTCAGCATTTTATATAGTCCGGCTGTTTCGGCTCCGGCTAACGACGGCTTGTCATTCAGAAATGTCTGCAGCCCTCTTGTCACATGTAAAACGAAAAGCTGTTTACGTGTCTTTATGATTTCCTGCAGCAGTGTCAGCTTCCCGATTGTGCCGGTGCGTGCCCCGTTTTGATTACTCCGCAAATCTGACAGGTCAATCATGCCGATGATTTCCGGATTTTCTTCTATGACTGCTAGAACCGTTTTTTTGGCTTCCCCATCCGATTGATCCCAGTTATCTGCGCAAATGACAGCGGATTCAATCAGAGGATCTGAATCAAACAATTCGAATGCAAGCCGCTCACTTTCACTATTAGCCAGGATCATCACCTGTCCTTTCGTAAAAGCGGAAGGCGCAGCCTTTTGTTTTTTCCACGATTTTTTTAATACATCAAATGATAAGTCAGTCGGTGCATGGGGCAGACTCTGCGGTACACCTGTTTTTTTCTGTTTCTGTGCTGCTTTTGCGGCAGGCACCCAATATCTGTTCCGTTCAAAAGGATATGCAGGAAGAGAGATAAGCTTCGGTAATTCCGCAGTGTACATCTCTTCCCATTCAACGTCTCCTCCGTTCACCCAGTGAATGGCCATTTCTCTTGCATTTTCAAAGTGAGCGGCTGACAGGGCATCCTTTTGACCAGAGCCTCGGCGGGCCTTTCCCCTATATAAACCGTTTAACTTATGATCTGACCGCAAATACATCGTCAGCTTATTGCGAAGATCGTCAATGCTGCTAACCTCAACAGCGAGCCGCTCTTCCATAGCGTTTCTCCCGGTCTGCGAGGTGTACGCGGCATCAGCTAGTGACGTTTTTGGCTCCAGTTCTTTTATATATGCATCAATCAAGAGTCTGAGCCGTTCTTCATTTTTGGCAGAAAGCAGAATAATTTGCGCCTTGTTGCTCTGTACCGTTTCCATCTTTTCTTCATTCTTATACTCTTCGATGATAATGTGGGCATTAGATCCTCCAGCGCCGAACGAACTGATGCCCGACCTTCTTGCTTGATTTTGCGGCGTCTTCCAATCAGTCAGTTCAGACTGCACGTAAAACGGTGTTTCCTCAAAATCAATATTAGGATTTAAGTTATCGGAATGAAGGGAAGGAGCAAGCTGTTTATACTTCATTTGCATCAGCACTTTTGTGATAGAAGCAATTCCAGCCGCGGCCTCTAGGTGTCCGATATTTGACTTAACCGAACCAATTGCACAACGATAATCGCTTTTCGAGCTGTGCAAAGCTTTGGTTAAACCTGAAATTTCAATCGGGTCTCCCAAAGATGTCCCGGTGCCATGCGCTTCAATATAACTTATGCTGTCTGCATCAATCCCCGCCTTATCAAGAGTTTCACTGATGACGTTTGCCTGCTCGCCCGGATTTGGCACAGTGTATCCGTTTGTTTTCCCGCCGTGATTTACAGATGTTCCCTTAATCACACCGTAAATCCTGTCCCCGTCAGCCTTTGCGGCAGAAAGCGATTTCAAAAGAACGGCCCCGACTCCTTCTCCCGGCACATATCCGTCTCCTCCCGCTCCAAAGCTTCTGCAGCGCCCATCGCTTGAAACAAAATGATTTTGAGAAAGTAAAGTATATTTATCCGGGTGTAAGGATAAATTCACTCCTCCGGCTATGGCGAGGGTGGATTCTCCCCTTTTTAAACTTTCACATGCAAAATGAACAGCAGAAAGTGAAGAAGAACACATTGTATCAATTGCAAGGCTGGGTCCGTGCAGGTCAAAGAAATATGACACCCGGTTTGCGATAGACGAATAAGAAGACAAGAGCGCCTGACGCCCCTCATCATCTGAAGCACCGGCTGCAAATAACTGATAGTGGCTGTAGGTGACGCCGACAAATACCCCTGTCTTATGCCGTTTCAACTTTTTCTTTGTGTAACCCGCATCTTCAAACGTGTGCCATGCTGTCTCTAAAAATAACCGTTCCTGAGGATCAATTAACTCGGCATCACGAGGCGAAATTGAGAAGAACAGCGGATCGAATTTATCAGCGTCTTTTATAAAACCTCCCCATTTGCTGTCATGACGGGCATTGTCACCTGTGTGATAATATTTCCGAAAATCCCAGCGCTCTTTCGGTATTTCCGTTATACAATCTTTTCCGGAAGAAATATTTTCCCAAAACTGTTCCACATCCTTTGCCATCGGGTAGCGGCCGGCTATACCGATAATTGCAATATCTTCCTCGGAAGGTGCGGATGGTATGCGGGAAACGGAAAGCTTCTCCCGTTTCGCCGGCGCCGAATGATCAATTCGCTGTTCGGCTGCCGGTAAAAACGCCTTCTTCAACTCATGTTGATAGTGTTCAAGAAAATACTCTGACAGCTCTTCAACACTGCTGTATTCAAAGAAAAGAGTCTTAGACACTCTTCCAAAATACTTTTCCAGACGGGAGTTAAGACCTAAAATCGTTAGAGAATCAATTCCGTAACGGTCAAATGTATCCTCGGGTAAAATGCTGTCCGCCGGTCTTCCCGTTTCCGCACCGACAATCTCTGTCAATAGACGGACCGTTTGCTTTTTCAGATCTTTTTCATTTAATTGCGGCAGACTGTTGTTTTCAGGCACAGTCTCTATCTTTTTATGGTCAGTTGAAAGTAATTCACTTATTCTATCTTTGTCTCCGCTGATAACAGCCAGCTGAGAAGCAGAACGGCTCATACTGTCCTGAAAAGCGGCAAGCCCTGCTTGGGCAGATAAAAGTTCCAGCCCCGTGTGTCTTAAAGCCTGCAGCTCTGCCGGACCAACTGTCATATTCCCCGCATCCCATAAAGGCCAATTAATAGAGAGTGTTTTCCCGGGACGTCCTTTCATGCTTCGATACTGGGTGAATCCGTCCATACATCCGTTAGCGAAGGCGTAGTCGCTCTGACCCGCATTAGGCAGAACGGCCGAAAGGGATGAAAACATAACGAAGAAATCAAGAGGCTCTTCTTCAGCTGCTTTATCCAGCCAAACGGTTCCGAATACTTTAGGCGCTATAACTTCTTCTATGCTTTCTTTCGCTTTTTTTATGATAAATGCATCCTTAACAAGTCCGGCACTGTGCAAAATTCCGTTTAATTCTCCGAATGTCTGCTTAATGTGCTTAATTAACGCGTCCGCCTCTTTTTCCTTTGAAATATCTGCCGGGACATATAAGGCTTCAGCGCCGAGATTTTCAAGAGCGCTCAATTTTTGCGCCGTTTCACGGGATGCCGGGGAACGCCCGGTTAATACCAGCTTGACTTCTGCCTGTTTCGCCAGATATTCCGCAAACAGATACCCGAGACCGCCGGCTCCTCCCGTAATTAAATACACACCGTTCTTTTTTACACTGAAACTATGTTTCTCCCCATCTTCTTTTTTTACTCTTTTAAGCTGCCTTTTATAATAATGCCTCGGCTCATAACAGGTAAAGTGGTCCGTCTTGCATTGATTGTTCCATTCAAAAGAGATGACATCTGCAATATGCTGCTTTGTAAACGGCTCGTCAAACATTGATTTCAGCTCTGCAGCCTTACATGTGAAATTCGGGTTTTCGGCCTGTACGGTCTTAAGAAAACTTTCAACCGCGTTATAAATGGGCTGAACCTCGCCCTCGGCATTTTCATACAGATACAAAATTTCTGCTTTCGGACAAAGTTTGTTCGCCATGAAGGCCTGAAACATTTGAAACAAGGAAAAAAGACTTTTATTGAGCTGCTTTCTCATTGCATCTTCTGTATTTTTGAAGAGCCCGGCAGCTAAAAAATGAATAATATGGCGGGGTCTTATATTTTGAGAACGCAAAACCCCGCATAACGCATCATAATCCTCATCTTTTGCAAAGTTCATTTTAAAACGACCGTTCCGGCAATCTTCGAAACGCTCGCCGGAAGTCACGTAAATGAAAGGCGCCTCATAACCTTCAAGCTGTCTCTTCATTACGGTATACATGCTGTCGTCTTTGCAAAAAAATAAAATTGGCTCTTTCGTATTCGGGAATTTTTCACTGCCTTTAAATTCATGTCTATCCCATACCATTTCATATAGATGGGTTTTCCCCAAGCTCTTAATTAATTCCAGCCCTTCTTCACGCGTCAGGCTGCCTTCTTTCACCTTTTTCACGATTTGCTCAATTTGCATCGTTTTTTCATTCATGGAAAAGCAACTCCTCTATCAGCTCTGACGTCTCTTTCGTATTCATCTCACCTGTTTGTGCTTTTTCAAGAAGCGACATGATTTCTCCATCTGCTGTATCTTTATTTGAGTTGTGAAGCTCAGTGTTCGAGAAAGCCTCAGCCTTCTGCGCTTCATCTTTATTTAAATGAATCCAATGTCTGTTCTTGCTGAAAGGATAAAGAGGAAGAGGCCGTTTAACCGGTTTGAGTTCCTCCTCATACAAGTCTTCCCAGCTGATTTCACAACCGATCGTCCACAACTGAGCCAGTTTGGCCGGCTTGTTTTGCTGAATCAGTGATTGAACATATGCATGACCTTCGGGGCCGCCGAATAAAGGAGCGTACAGACTATCAAAATCCGTTACATTTCCTTCATAAACACCTTGCAGCCTGCTCCCCTGAATGTAACCGTTTAATTTTTCAAGAAGATCTCCGATATTCGAGCAAGTGATCGCAAGGCGGCATTCAAATGGTTCCCTTCCGGTTTGCAGCGTATATGCTATTTCTTCAAGACCGATTCCGGACTTTTCTCTAAAATTGCCGTTATACGGTTTATCAGCTGATCGATTCCGCACGCTGCTGATATAGCGGCACAGCTCGCTCAGGGTCATTAATTCCTGAAATATGTCTAGTGATATTTCTGTGCCGTACATTTGGTTTATAAAAGAGATTAATTCGGAATAAGCCAACGGATCAAATCCGAATTCCGAAAGAGGTGTCTTTGCATCTATATTTGCGGTATCTAAACGCAGGATACCCGTTGCCGCTTCCCGAACCGCCTCTTGCACATCACGTTCCTGCACCTCTTGCTGACTGAATTGAACTGATAGTTCTTCATGTAAAAACGCTGTTAACTCTTTGGCTTTAACCATCAGCCTTTCCTTTGTTTTGGCCGATAGAACAATGATTTGATCCCGCTCGGCAGTTACTGCTTTATCTTGTCCGTATTCAAATTCTTCCACGATGACATGAGCATTTGCCCCGCCGAATCCAAAGGAACTGACTCCGGCACGGCGCGGAATTTCATTTCCTTTTCGATCTTTTAATCTGGCCCACTTCATAGTTTTATTGACAATATGAAACGGTGTTCCGCTTAATTGAATGTAAGGGTTCAGTTCCTTGACATGAAGTGTGGCAGGCAATGTTTTATACTTCATGGATAGTAATACTTTAATCAGCCCCGGCATTCCAGAGGCGGGCTCTAAATGACCGATATTCGTTTTTACTGAACCGATGCCGCAATATTGGTCATGATTCTTTCCTGGATGCGGCTCAAAAGATCCAAACGCTTTTTTCAAGCCTTCAATCTCAATCGGATCTCCCAGTTCTGTTCCGGTTCCGTGTGCTTCAATATAAGATATCGTATCAACAGGAATATCGGCATTTTTATAAACAGACGTTAACAGTTCTGCCTGAGCTTCCGGGTTCGGAGCGGTCAATGAAGCAGATCTTCCTCCGTGATTTTCTCCGGTTCCTCTCAGGACTCCGTAAATATTGTCTCTGTCATTCATTGCCGCTTGCAATGGTTTCAATAACAGAACAGCTGCACCTTCACCGCGGACATAACCGTCGGCAAGTTTATCAAACGTCTTACACCGGCCGTCCCTAGACAAAATACCGAGTTTATCGGTATACATATGCGTGACTGGATCTAAAAGCAGCGAAACCCCGCCTGCTACCGCCAGCTCACTTTCACCATTTTGAATCGAGCGCACAGCTCTGTGGATTGCTACAAGACTGCTTGAGCAGGCTGTATCAATGGACTCACTCGGACCTCTGAAATTAAAATAGTGGGATACACGATTGCTGATGAGCGCCTGGCTGTTTCCGGTTCCCGCAAACGCATGCGCCCCGTCCGAATGCCTCATCAGCAGCTGGCGGTAATCATTAAATTGAATGCCCGTAAACACCCCGATATGTTTGCCGGACAGCTTTGAAGCTTTGTAACCCGCATCTTCTATCGCTTTCCAGGTTTCCTGCAAATAAATTCTGTGCTGAGGATCCATGAGTTCTGCTTCCCGCGGATTAATATTGAAAAACGCCTCATCAAATTTATCGGCATCTGTGATAAATCCGCCCCATTTCGAATGTACTTCGCTGCTTCCTTTGCCTTCGGCGTATTTTTTCCAATCCCATCGATCCGGGGGAATTTCCTGAATCGAATCTTTTTCATTGATTAAATTGATCCAAAACTCATCTGCATTTTTTGCTCCCGGAAAAACACAACTCATCCCGATAATGGCAACCGGCTGCTTCTCCGGATGATGGTCAGCCTGTCTTGCTGTCTTTTTTTCAAACGGAAAACTTCGCGGCGGCTTCACGGTTTTCCCTGCGGTTTTCCCGGCGTGCACTTTCCTTTTTTCAGAAATGTTTTTTTCTGCATCTGTATTCCCTTTTGCAACAGTACGCAGTTCACTGTTTAGAAATTCCGAAAGAGACTTTATATGGCTGTAAGTAAAGAAAACGGCAGGTGTCAGCTTAAGCTTGTATTTTTTATTCAGTCGGACAGCTAATGTTTTCAAACTGATAGAATCAAAGCCGAGATTGCCGAAATTCTCTGCCGTATCCAGCTGTTCAATGTTAATTTTCAATAATTCCGATACCATTTGCTTCAGTTCTTCAAGGACATTGTCTGCAGAATCCGGTCCTGTATAAGAACTTTCCTCTTGACGAGCCGGAAGTGTATTTACTTTTTGATGCGGCAGATCTTTTTTTGCTGGTGTTGTTCCGGCATCCCCGGTAACAACCGAAATTTGCGGACAGTCACATGCCAAAATCGTCTCAAAAGCCGCTATCCCTTCTTCCGTTTCCAAATAATCAAACCCGGATGCGGAAAGATATGCGTCTTCAGCTTCTTTGTTTAAATGCATTCCGCCTTTACGCCACAACGGCCAGTTAATCGAAATGCTCTTGCCTTGTCTCTCTTGCCGGCGGCTCTGTTCGGATCTCCAATTTATATATTGATCTTGAAAATAATTGCCCAACGCATAGTTAACCTGTCCAAAATCTCCGAAGACCGAAGAAATAGAAGAAAATACGATAAAGAAATCAAGCGGCTCATCTTTCGTTAATTCATCTAAGCATACCGTTCCTTCAATTTTAGCAGTCATGCCTTCCGTAAAATCAGTCAGATTCATCTCTGTAAATAACCGATCATCGGCATGACCAGCTGAATGAATAACGCCTTGAAGGGAGCCCCAAGTCCGTTTCGTTTCTTCTATGACCCGTCCCATCGTCTTTTGATCTGCGGCATCAGCTTGATAATATACCGCATCCCCTCCAAGCGCCTGCAGCCGGTCAATGTTATGGCGTTTATCAGCTGTTAACGGTGACCTTCCCGTCAATACCAATTTTGCTTGATACTGAGAGGCTAAATATTTTGCGAAAATCAGGCCCAGACCGCCCAAACCGCCCGTTATGAGGTAAATCCCTTTCTGTTTCAGCTGATGAGAGTGCTCTGTATGATTGAATACATACTCCTTTAATGTCTTAACATACCTCTTGTCATTTATATATTTAACTTCTTCCGCCTGCCGTTCCACGCCTGAAACCATTTCGTTAAGACAAAATTCAGCCATTTTTTCAATTGATATACGTTCTGAAAAACCGATTGACTTCACATTCTCTGCGGATGGCACCAACATATTTGCCGTTTTTAAACAGCCTGCAAGAGCGCCCGTATACGGATCATTCACGCCTTTTTTAAAAGAGTGAACAAGAAGCAGAGAATGAAGATAAAGAGAGGCGTCACTGCGGGCGCTCAGGGCTTTTAATAAATAAAAAATTGATTCCAGGCCGCTGAGAAGGCGGTCACCCGCGTAAAATGTTTCTCCCGTGTGCAAGATGACATCAGGAGAAAACCCTTTTTTCTCCAATTCTTCGAATAAACGAATATAATCTGACGTCACTTCCGGGTTTATACAGAATGTCAGCAGATTTTGATCGGTCTGCCGCTGATCCGGCGTGACGAGAATGACACGGCTGTCTGATTGATTTTTCAGAGCTCCAGCCAATGCTTCATCTTTTGCAAAAACCAGAATTGTTTTTGGCTCCCTATCTTTCATTTCAATCAGAGGGTTTTTTTGATCCCACTTATGCTCATAAAAACGTACATTTTTATTAGGCTTTTCGCCAAAAACCAGCCCGCTCAGTTCCATCAAAATCCCGCCGGCATTGTCTAATACATACACATCATAAGCCGAATCGCTTTCTTCAGTTTGTTCTGCATATACATAAACGGGTTCAGTCTCATGATCAAAAATCGTACATTCTTTAATATTTTCCGGGGTCTCTCCGGCATTTTCCCCCGCAAGGTATACGACGGCTTGATATGCGCTCTCAATCACTTCCGGTTTGATTATGCACCCTTTCGGCCCGGCCTTTGCTTTTATCTTTAAAAGCACCTGTCCGTTCCTGCTGACGCAGTGCTCTGCGGCTTTCAGACTGTCACTGCAGCTGTATCCGAATTCGGCAAGCCGCTGATAAAACGCTTCGTACGGTATACGGTCTGCGCCCTGAGACAGGAACGGCTCAAGATGAATATTTCCGTTCTCGTACGCCCCGCCTTCTAATTCGAGCCGCCCTGAGGAATAAATGGATAAGTCGCTCTGTTTTTCTATAGAATACGATGCACCCTGATTATCCGGGGTTAATACAATCCGGATCTGCTCATTGCTTCCGCTTTGTAACATCGGTTCTCTAAAGGAGAGCTCAGTTAATTTAATAATCGGATTCCCTGAAGCCATCGCTCCGGCAGCTCTCGCCATTTCAATCTGGCTGAGAAACGGAAACATTTCCTTGTCTTGATACTTTGTTTTTATATACAAATCGGTATTGCTTACATTGATAAGAAACTTCTGGGCTTTAAAATCAGATATATTGCATGAAATGTAAGGATGCAGATCGTTATTTACGTTCATCCGGCGGCTTCCCGTATTTTGCGCATCTATTCTGCATAGCTCTTTGGCAAATGGATATCCCGGTGCTGATACCCGTCTCAAAGTGACATCTTTATAAAGTGACGGCCAATCTACTCCGTTACCGCCAACCCAGTATTCAGCAATCTTCACAAGATCCCTGTTTGCGGCTGCTTCTTCAATTTCAGCTTTGTTCATCCTTTGAGCTTCTGTTGTGTCTTTGCCGCTTGTAAAAATATGATCCCTCGCATTTCCGAGAGTATAGTCTGTCAGCCCTTTAAGCAATTCATCTCTTGTGGAGGCGATAACAGCCAATCTGTGCGGCATTTCTTCTCTCCCGGTTTGTAAAGTAAATGCTGTATTTCTAAGTGTTTCTAATGGATAATCTCTGGCTGCTATATGTTTTTTTGCGCGTTTTGCATATTCTGCCAGCCTTTCGGCATTTTTTGCAGAAAAAACAAATAAAAGCTGTTCAGGTTCTTCAGCCGCGAGAGGAGAGGTAGCTTCATCCGCAAATTCTTCTAAAATAACATGGGCATTAGCTCCTCCTGCCCCGAAAGAACTGATTCCGGCACGCCTGGGAACGGATGACTCCCATTTTTCTGCACTGTCCGGTACATAAAAAGGTGTTTTTTGAAACGGTATATTCTCATTCAATTCAGCAGAATGAGTCAGTGACGGAACAATCGTTTTATGCTTCATTTGAAGAATAACTTTCGTAATGCCCGCTATGCCTGCAGCAGCCTCAAGATGTCCGATATTTGATTTAATCGACCCGATCGCGCATGTCTTCTTATCGCGTTCGGCACCTGAAAATGCTTTGGTCAGACCGGTGATTTCAATCGGATCTCCTAACGCGGTGCCTGTTCCGTGAGCCTCTATATAGCTGATGCTTTTTGGATCAATACATCCTTTTTTTAAGGCTCTCGTAATGACCTCACTTTGAGCTTTTGGATTCGGCACAGTATATCCATTCGTCTTAGCACCGTGGTTGATCGCTGTTGCCTTAATAACTGAATAAATCTGATCACCGTCGGCAATAGCCTTTTTTACAGGTTTCAGCAGCACGGCACCTGTCCCTTCTCCCGGCACATAGCCGTCTCCTCCTGAACCGAAGCTTCTGCACCGGCCATCACTGGATAAAAATCCGCCTTGAGTCAGGAGTTCGTATTTATGAGGATGAATGGATAAATTGACGCCTCCTGCAATTGCAATTTCACATTCATTCCTGATTAAACTTTCACAGGCAAAATGAACAGCCGTTAATGATGAGGAACACATCGTGTCCAAAGCAATACTTGGCCCGCTGAAATTAAAGAAGTAGGATACCCGGTTTGCGATTGATGCATATGAGGAAGAAACGGCCGCTTCGTGACCAACGCTGTACAGCTGATATTGGCCGTACATAACCCCTGCAAAAACACCGACGTTTTTTCTTTCAAGCGTTTTCTTTGCGTACCCGGCATCTTCTATGGTGTGCCAAACCGTCTCTAAAAACAGTCTCTCCTGCGGATCAATTAATTCAGCTTCAGCAGGAGAAATATTAAAGAACAACGGATCAAAATGATACACATCGTCAATAAATCCCCCCCATTTGCTTTGGTTTTTTACTTCGTCGCCCGCCGCAGGCTGATAGTGCAGCCCCGAATCCCACCGATCCTCAGGTATCTCAGTTATACAGTCTTTACCGTTCAATAAGTTTTCCCACAGAGTATCAAGATCATTTGCCATCGGGTAACGTCCGCTGATACCGATAATAGCGATATCATTGTCATGATACTTCTCCTGCTGCACCTGATTTTTCATCTGGATTTTCTGTTTCCCGTTAACATCGGCTGTCTGTTTATTATCTTTTTTCTTCTGAGATGGGGTGCTGCTCCCGTTTACTCCTAACCGGAGTTTATGAAGAAGAGTATCCCTGTGCTCCTCAACGAAATACTGTGACAATTCTGCCGCAGTCTGATATTCGAATAACAGCGTTTTTGAGAGCGCGCCGAAATGTTTTTCAAGCTCATTCGTCATATTGATAATCATAACGGAATCAAGTCCGTATTTTTCCAATGCCTCTTCTGCATCTATTTTGTCCGCAGGCATCCTGAATTCTGCAGCAATTATTTTTATGATAAAATCAGATGTTTCAGCTGTCAGTTTCTCTGAATCAAATGATTCGATATTTCTCCCTGTTCCTTCATCTGCCTGAATATTGTCTTTTCGTTCATATAATTGATGAACATGATTGTCAATTTGCTCATCTCCGTAAAATACAGTAAATTGCGAAAAACCGGAGGACAATGCGACTGCAAACGCTTCTTTACCTTCTTCTTTTTCTAAAGGATAAAAACCCGCCTTTTTCATTGTCTCTACCGTTCGCTCATCCACTTGCATGCCGACTTCTTTCCACAGCGGCCAGTTCAGAGAGAGAGAAATCGTATCAGAATGCTGGGCAGAACGCATATTCATGAAATGATCCATATAACTGTTTCCAAACGCGTAATCAGATTGCCCGACATTTCCCAACACTGCGGAAGTAGAGGAGAAGCAAATGAAAAAGTCAGGATTTTCTTTCTCAACAGCATCATTCAGCCACATCGTACCCAATACTTTCGGTCTGATTACCTGATCGAATTCCTCTCGTGACTTGTTAAGAAGGAAAGAGTCCCGGATGATTCCCGCGCCCTGAATGACCCCGTTTACTTTTCCATAAGAAGTTTTGGCTTTTTTGACTACATATTCGGCTTCTTCCTTATTGGTAATATCAGCCTGAACATAAACAGCTGAAGAACCGGCATCCTCCAATCGCCTCAGCTGTTTTCTTATATGGTCTGAAAGCGGAGATCTTCCTGTTAAAACAAGGCAGCATTTTGTTTGAAAAGCCAAATATTCTGCAAAGGTAAATCCTAATCCGCCCGCGCCGCCCGCGATAATATATACTCCATTTTCTCTCAGCGGCACATCTCCGCTTCCGGAATTTTTTTCGGGTTCATACGTTTTGAGGTGTTTGACATAACGCTGCATGTCTTTATAACGGATCTCTACATCTGAAGGCTGGAAATCACTCAGCTCATTGCGTATGATATCAGCTGCGTGAACGGCTGCTATTGACTGCTCCATTTCAATGCTTTTTGCTGAGATTAACGGATTTTCCAGCTGCAATGTCCGCAAAAATCCGCTTGCCGCCGCGTAAAGAGGCTGTTCTCCGGAAAGATGCGAAAAATATCCATATAACAGCTTGATCGGTTTGCGGCAGTTATTTTTGAAGAGCGCCTGTTGTAATAAAAACAAAGAATTGACTCCGCTGTCGCATTGTTCACGAATCGCTTTCTCTGTTTTTTCAAACGGCATGTCTGACCATAAATGCACCGCTTCCCGTATATCTGACTTTTCTTCTTCTATAAGCCATCCTAACAGGTCTATGTAATCTTTTTCAGAGCGGGGGTCGATTTCAAATACACCGTCCCCGGTTTTTCGAAACTCTTTCCCCGGCTTAACCAAAATAACCCTTGTATCATGCAATGCAGCAAGTTCTTTACTCACATCTTCATTTTTATCAAATAATAAAAGGCTGCCCTCACGCCGGCCGCCTTTTACATGAATGCTGAGATCTGTCCGCTGCCAGACCGTCTGATAATATATCGCCTGTCCGTTAACCCCTGCGGAATGAAAACCAAGCTGCTGTATCCGCTTTACTCCTTCTTCCAAAGAAATGTTGCCGCTTTCTATGTCAGAAAGTACTTTTTTTCTAATATGACGGGCTTCTTTCATAAAAATCTTCATCCCCTTTACAAATGGCACTTCCGCAAAATGATAAACTAATCCTGCATGCGCTCCAGCACATAATCAGCTTCCTCCGCAGTCAGTTCGCCCGCTTTTAATTGTCTGAGAAGCTCTTTTACTCTCTCGTTCTTTCCATTGGAATCCGCTGTTGCACGAGTCTGTGCCTCCGCGGAAAACGTTTCTTTTTTACGAATGGTTACATCCTTCAAACCTGCAAGTCTTTCTCCTTGTTCATTAAGCAGCTGAATATCGTAAATAAGCTCGGATTGACCTTTTTGGCCTGTTTTACGCGCATAAGCCCAGCATTCTGCTGAAACTTTTTTCCGAATCGTAATCTCTCCTATTGAAAAAGGAACATAAACAGATGCCTCTTCTCTTCCGTCCGTAATCCCGAACAAAGATTGCAGAGCCCCATCAATTAAAGACGGATGCAATGTATAATTTTCAAGAGCATATGCGGCTTCTTTTGGCAGCAATAAGTGTGCAACCGCTTCTGTTTTTCCGCCCCATAAACGTTGAATCGGCTGAAAAGCGCGCCCATACAGGAACCCGTTTTCCTGAAAATACTTGTAACATTCATCTTGTTCACGGACAAAAGCACTTCTGTTTATCATCTCTTGTCTGTCGATATTCTCTATATCACCGTAATGATGATCATAATCTAATTCCCCCGTCACAAATCCAGTCCTTACAGCAGCATCCTCGTCAGATGACATATTAAATAATATTTTGCCGTCTTTTACGGAAATGTGAGTGTAAATGGTCAGGCTCTCTTGCAAAAGCATGGCCGGTCTTGCAAATATCACGTTTTTTAAACGAGAGACCTCTTTCTTTCGATATGACCGCGTTCCTGCTGCGCATGCCATTTCTAGAAAAGCAGCGGCCGGGAGAATGCTCTTGTTTTTTACGATGTGGTCTTTTAACCAAATCTCTTTTTCTCTTAATGTCGTTTTAAAAAACTGCTGTTCCAGAGTAGATTCATTCGAATCCAGAAGCGGGTGCAGTGAAGACTGCCGCGGCAATATTTCCGGAAATATTGCACTTTGATTTCGAGGCACCCAGTAAGACTCCTCAGCAAATGGATATAAAGGAAGCTTGACCTTTTGCGGGGTATACTCTTCATATAACTCTCTCCATTGAATATCAGCCCCGAAAGACCATAATTTTGCTAGAAGATTCAAGTCCTTTGTCTCCATCATCACCTCGAGGAATTTATCTTTCATCTTTTGATCATGAAAGATAAAGACTTTATCAAAATCTTTCGTAACATTGCCTTTGTATACGCCCTCTCCAATTGTTCCTTCAGTACAGAAAGTTCTCAGCTTCTGCTTAAGTTCCGGCAAATCGGAAGCTACAACAGCAAGTCTGTCTTCCATCGGCTCCCTGCATGTCTGCAATGTAAAAGCGATATCAGCTGCCGAGACCTTTGTCTCCCGCTCTGTGAATTGCAGAAGGCGCCGGGCGTATTCTTTCAGTCTGTCTTCATTTTTGGCAGAGAGAACTGCGGCAAACGGCCCGCTTATTGTTTGTGTGTCCGTATGGTTTTGATATTCCTCCACAATGACATGGGCATTTGCTCCTCCCGCTCCGAACGAACTGATTGCTGCTCTCCTGTTAGAGGCGCCTGATTCTTTCCGCCACTCTTCTTCTTTCTGCTGAACGTAAAAAGGCGTCTTTTCAAATCGGATATTTTGGTTCAGCTGTTCCGAGTGAATGGATGGCGCCAATTTCTGGTGCTTAAATTGCAAAAGAACTTTTGTAAGGGCTGCTATACCTGCGGCAGACTCCAAATGTCCGATATTAGACTTCACTGAACCTATGGCACAAAATTGTTTATCATCCGTAAATTTCTCAAAAGCTTTTGTCAATCCTGCGATCTCAATCGGATCTCCGAGCGAGGTACCCGTTCCGTGTGCTTCCAAGTAGCTGACGGATCGCGGACTGATGCCCGATTTCTTGAAATTTTCAGCAATCAGCTCAGCTTGTGCATTCGGATTCGGAACCGTAAACCCATTGGTTTTTCCGCCATGATTTACAGATGTTCCTTTAATCACTCCGTATATATGATCCTGATCAGCAATTGCTTTTTCCAGAGGTTTCAGCAGGACGGCTCCCGAACCTTCTCCCGGGACATAGCCGTCTCCGCCCTCTCCGAAACTTCTGCACAATCCTTCGGTGGAAACAAAATTACCTTGACTCAGCCAAAGGTATTTGCTGGGGTGTATGGACACATTAACGCCGCCCGCAAGCGCAATTTCACTTTCCCCTCTTTTAATGCTCTCACATGCCAAGTGAATGGCCGTCAGCGATGATGAACACATCGTATCCAGTGCAATGCTCGGGCCGGAGAGATTAAAAAAGTATGAAACCCTGTTGGCAATAGATGAAAAGAAGGAACTGAGCGCAATCGGATTGCCCCGCGCAGTTTCTTCTGCGCCGAATAATTGATATTGTCCGTACATGGCTCCGACAAACACACCGGCTTTCATACCGTTAAGCTTCTCTTTTGTATATCCTGAATCTTCAAACGTATGCCAGGAGGTTTCGAGAAAAATTCGCTCCTGAGGGTCCATCAGCTCAGCTTCTTTATGAGAAATGTGGAAAAACAGCGGATCGAATTGATCAACACCGCTGATAAAACCGCCCCACTTACTGTTGATTTTCCCCTTCTCCATTCTGTCGGGACTGTAAATTGATCTGAAATCCCAACGTTCCTCGGGGATTTCAATAATACAGTTTTTCCCTCCGGCAATGTTTTCCCAGAACTCCTCAAGAGTATCGGAATTCGGATATCTTCCGCTCACACCGATAATGGCAATATCCTCACCCGGCTGAACCATGCTCGGTGCAGGTGTATCCTTCTGCTGCCGGTGCTGTTTTTTACTCGGATTTTCTCTTTTCTTCTGCACTCTTGTTACCGGAGCTGCCCCTGCGGCCTTAAGGACTTTTTCTTTAAAAGATGTTAGGAAGAAGTTTGAAAGCTCTTCAATGTTCTGATATTCAAAAAAGATTGTTTTCGGAAGATCCCCGAAAGTATCTTCAAGCTTTGAAATAAGTGACATGATCATAAGTGAGTTGATTCCGAACTTCTCAAAAGAGTCTTTCGCATTTATTTTATGAGCTTGGATTTTCAAGACACCGCTGATGATCTTGATTAAATAGTCATTGACTTTTTCTTTCGCAGCATATTCCTCTTCTTCATCGTATTCCGCCGTGAGTGTATCTTGATCTGCTGCAGCTGTATTTCTTTGAATCGAAAGCGCTTTTATCATTTTATTCCGCTCACCTTCTGCAGGCATTAAGCTGGTAAATGAAGACCCCAGCATTTTCAGAAACGCTTCCAGAACAGAGGAAGTTCGCATCGGAGTCATTCCGTATTTTTCTTTTATTTGAATGATTCCATTGCTGTCGAGACTCATTCCGCCATCTTTCAATAACGGCCAATTGATTGATAGTGTTTTTCCGTTTCGAGAGAGCTGGGATCGAAGCATTGCAAAACTGTCCATAAAATGATTTGCGTACGCATAGTCACTTTGGCCGGCATTTCCGTAAGCGGAAAAAGAAGAAAAGAGAACAAAAAAATCAAGATCTTCGTCTTTTGTCAGCTCATCCAGCCAGATTGTCCCGTAAACTTTCGGTTTCAGTACGTCCGTAAAATCACTGAGACTTTTATTTACAAGAAATGAGTCACGAAGGATGCCGGCAGCATGGATGATCCCGTTTATGCTGCCGTACCGCTGTTTAACGCCGAAAATGAATCGCTCTGCCTCTGTTCGATCTGTTATGTCCGTCCGCTGATATTCAACAATAGAGCCGCTCTCATTAAGCTTACTGATCCGTTCTTTTTGATCAGCTGTTAAAAAAGAACGGCCTGTAAGTATAATCACGGCTTGGTTTTCATTAGCGATGTGTTCCGCAAACAGCAGCCCGAGTTTTCCGGCTCCTCCGGTAATGATATATATGCCGCCTTTTTGATACGTTACAGATCCGTGATCGTGTTCCGGAATATCAATAGGCTGCAGCCCTTTCACATAACGGGTATATGAGTCTATTAAAACCTCACATTCATCCGTTTGAAAGCGCTGCATTTCACTGATTGCAGCATCCCACATCTCGGAAACCGGAGGATTTATGTCAGAATCCACGTGGCGTATCTGTATGGTTTTCGCTTTAAGCTTGGAGCTTTCCATGTTTACCGTCTTCATGTACCCTCCGACAGCTTCATGAAACGGCTGATTCAGACCGCTTGTCCAATAAATATGCAATAACGTAACAGGTTCGTTTCTTCGCATTAAAGCTTTTGATAATAAAAAGAGCGAGTTTATCCCTCTGCGAAGAGTTTCATTAACGGATTCTTCAGTGATTTCTCTGATTTCTCCGTTCCATAAATAAAGCACGACATCAGGTGTAAATCCGTTTTCAGCCAAATCAGACAGCAGCATTTCGACATGATGTTCATCAGAAGGATTGATTGTGCATCTATTCCGTTCAATTCTGTAATCAGAATCGGGCGTTACGAGAATGACACGGTTATGTTCTCCATTCATCATCTCGGCATGCTGAAAGAGACGGTTATCCTGATCAAAAATCAGCATATTCCCCGGTGCCTGCTGATTCGGCATATCAATGTGATTTGTCCTGACCCAATCGGTCTTAAAAAAAATGGTTGGGGACGGAGCTTGTGATCCCGGCTCCGCCTTTTTTTCCATTTGTTGTTTTCTGTAAGTACGAATTAGCTCCAGTCCTGCATCAGGAGACATTTGCTGTTCTTCAATTAAGGAAAGTATTTGTTTGATCTGCACTATTTTCCCTCCAGCAGCTGATAAACTTGGTCAGCAGAAAGTTCACCGTTTTTCAATTGTTCCAATAAGAAGAGAATTTCCTGGTCTTCATTTTTATGACCTGCGGTTAATTCTCCCCCGGTCACTTTTCTGACAGAGAAGTCTTTCATGCTCACGGCTATTTCGCCGCTCTCGTTAATAAAATCAATGTTATACGTATAAAAACCGGTTTCTCTCACCGAAACATGGCATCGGGCAGTAAGCGCCCTCTTAATGTGAAGCTCTCTAAGTGAATAAGGAACAAATAAGCCGTCTTTCTCATTTTCTCTTAACAAAAATGCCGCCGCTTGAAAACCGCCGTCAATTAATGAAGGATGGAGTGTAAAATGTGAAAACCCGTTCGCTAAATGATCCGGAAGCTCCAATTCTGCCATTAACTCCACATCACCGCGATATACGGCTTTCAACGTTTGAAAACCGCTCTGATATGTCAGGCCCATACGACTGAAGCGGTGATAACACTCTTTCCGGCTTATGACCGTTTTACTGCTGCGTATGAACTTATCAATATCGACATACTCAGGATTGCTGTTTATGTCTCCGAATACTGTTTCACATTGTGTGCAGATTTGCTGCACGCCATCCGGGCCCTCTTTACATATCGTTACGTTCAACTTATCTTGTTTCATTTCCAAGCCGGTATAAATGTGCAGCGTTTTTCCTTTATATAATATAGGTCTGTTCCACATCACGTCTTTTATTTTATATACTTTACTTTCTCCGCTTATTTCCGCACAAACAAGAGCCATTTCAAGCGAAGCGGCTCCCGGCAACACATAGTCTCCTGAAACAAGGTGATCAGTGACGAAAAATTCAGTTCCGGAAATAACAGTTTTAAATGCTTGTTTCTTTAATGTTGAGACATTCTCGCTGATTAATGGGTGAAGACTTTTGCTATTAACCTCGCTTTTGTTCTTTTTCGGAGTAAACCAATAACTCTCTTTTGCAAACGGATAAGACGGCAGCGGCACTCTATTCAATTTCTTATTGCCGATTGTCTTCCATTCAAACTCGGCTCCATTGGCCCAACATTGCGCGAGAAGCTCCTCTTTTCCGCTTTGAAGAGCCTCCTGAATCATATATTCAGAGACAGCTGCGCGCTCTACAGTGTTTTCGCTTATAAATACGCCATTTTGCACCTTGCTTTTATCAAGAAAGCTGACGTATTTATCTCTCAGCTCAGTCAGACTCACTGCACATACGGCAATTCTCTCGTTCATTGCTTCCCGGCCGTTTTGCAATGTAAATTCCATGTCACTGGCATTAACGGTCATGTCACCGGCAATCACGCGATCCAAGTACTGAACCATAAGCCGGATATACTCAAGTAATTGATCTTTGGTTTTCGCAGATAAAACAAAAATGTGTGTTTTACCGTTGTTTTCCGGCACTTCTTTTTGAGGTTTCCTATATTCCTCTAAAACAATATGCGCGTTCACACCGCCGAATCCGAATGAGCTGATACCTGCTCTCCTCGGCAGATCGTTGTTCTCTTCATCTTTTATCGGATTCCACTTTTGAGCGGTTTCTGTGATATAAAATGGCGTATTTTCCAGTTTGATGTATGGATTGAGTTCTAAAAAATGGGCGAGTCCCGGAAGTTTGCGATATTTAAAAGCCAGTAATACTTTCAGCACTCCGGCTATTCCGGCAGCGGTTTCGAGATGGCCGATGTTTGTTTTCACAGACCCGATTCCGCAGCTTTTCTGTTTCTCAAAAGGAATGTCCCATTCTTGATATAACGTTTTAAATGCCTTTATGATGCTGTTTACTTCAATCGGATCGCCAAGACTTGTCCCTGTGCCATGCGCTTCTATATATCCCGCAGTGGCGGGACTGACCCCCGCCTTCCGCCAAGCTTCGGTTAATAAGTCCGCCTGTGCGTTCGGATTCGGAGCTGTCAAAGAATTGGCGCGGCCGCCGTGATTTACAGCTGACCCTTTAATCAAACCATAAATATGATCACCGTCTGCCTGTGCTTTGCTGAGCGGCTTAAGCAATACTGCAGCCGCCCCTTCACTCCTTACATAGCCGTCAGCGCTTTTATCAAACGTTTTGCACTTTCCGTCTTTGGAAAGCATACCTGCTTTATCAAAAGCTATAAACAGAGTAGGGCTTGTCATAATATGCACTCCGCCTGCAATCGCCATTTCAAAATCGCCTCTTTGAATCCCCTCAGCCGCACGATGGAGTGCAACTAACGAACTTGAACAGGCAGTATCAATCGGTTCACTCGGACCCGTCAGGTTCAGCTGGTAAGAAATACGATTAGCCAATATACAATGATTTAAACCGGTTGCGGTCTGCGCCTGAACAGAGACGCCATTTTCATTGAGACGTTCCGCATAGTCCGTTGTGGCGACCCCTGCAAACACCGCAGTTTTCGTCCCTGCCAAATCAGACGGCTTATAGCCCGCATCTTCTATTGTTTTCCATACAGTCTCCATAAAAATTCTTTGCTGGGGATCCATTAATTCTGCTTCGGCGGGAGAAATCCCGAAAAACAACGGATCAAAACTGTCCGCGCCTTTGATAAACCCGCCTTTTTTTATTTTTGTTCTATTGACGTCCCTGATCGGATCGCCGTCAAACTCTTTCCAGTCCCAACGGTCTTCAGGAATGTCTGTAATCATATCCCGCCCTTTTTCAATTCCTTCCCAAAAGTCTTCCAGCGTATCTGTTTGGGGGAAACGGCCGCTTATTCCCACTATTGCAACCGGCTCATTCATATGTCTTTCCTCTTGCCTGGTTTTGTTTTCAGGCTCAGGGGAATGTTCATAGGATTCGGGCGGAGGCGTGCTGTACAATGTTTTTTCGTCTGCTGCAGAAAAAGGTTCTGTCTCAGCAAAAAGGATTTCTCCGTATTGCTCGATTACATAATCAGTCAGTTCATCCAGTGAATTGCATTCAAAGAAAATGGACGGCAATAATTCCGTACCATATTGTTGATTGATTTCATTTCCGAGTCTGGTAAACGTAATAGAATCAAATCCGTACTCGCCGAATGAAGTCTCTTCTTCTATTTCCTTTCTGTCAATCTTTAAAATACTTGACATCATCTTTGCGATGCCCTCAATCAGATTTTCTCTCCTGTCTTTCGCCGCAGATTCATCTGAAGAAAAAGATCCGCAGAGATGAAGCTCTTCGGAATACTCACTCTTTAAAAACTCAAGAAGTTCATTAAAATCAGTAAGACCGAAAAAATCTGACGGCATCATTGATATTCCTAATGTTTCGTTTAATTCGTTGCCCAGCATTGTAAACATAATTGAATCAAATCCGTATTCGCTTATCGGCAGTTCAAAATCAAATTCCCGTTCTTCAATTTTTAATACGCCGGTGATGATGCGCGTCAAAGTGCTTTTTAAAGATTCAGTTATTGACAGCTCTTTCGGTTCGTGATTTTCGTCGGCGATTGCCGGGTCACTTTTTCCGCTGTCAATCGTTATCATTCGTTCCAGCTTTAATTCATTACCGCTAAATACCATTATTTGATGTTCACACCCTGTCATTGCTTGATCAAATGCTGCAAGGCCTTCCCGTTTTTCCAGAGGCAGCATTCCGAAACGGTCATAAAGGAACTTCTCTGAATGAATGTCAATTTGCATACCGCCTTCTTTCCATAAAGGCCAATTAATCGAGACTGTTTTTCCAGGTTTATTTTCCGCCGCTCTCATTTCCGCAAAATAATCCATAAACCGGTTTGCATAAGCATAGTCAGTTTGTCCGGCATTCCCGATTATTGCGCTGATAGATGAAAACATAACAAAAAAGTCCAGAGGTTCTCTGTCTGTATACCGGTCAAGCCATATCGTTCCGTAAACCTTGCTGGCCAAGACTGAATCGAGATCCTCTTCACGCTTATTGATGAGTAATGAATCTTTTATCACTCCGGCGCTGTGAATAACTCCTTTAACAGGACCTAATTTGTTTTTGACGAGTTTTATCAGGTTGTTGACATTTTCCTTATCAGAAATATCGGTTCTTACATAAAAAACCTCTGATCCGTTTTTTTCGAGCTCTTTTACATTGCTTACGGCTTCCTCAGAAAGCTCTGACCTGCC
Source organism: Bacillus sp. JK74 (assembly GCF_053663395.1). NCBI lineage: Bacteria > Bacillati > Bacillota > Bacilli > Caryophanales > Bacillaceae > Bacillus > Bacillus sp. JK74. Next base: position 541,280 of record NZ_JBSJQB010000002.1, read on the forward strand.
GATAAGCACAAGTTTTATTCTCCCTTTTCGCACAAGATGTCTGGCAAAAATCAGGCCCAGGCCGCCTGTTCCTCCTGTAATAAGGTAAACTCCCCCTTCTTTTACTTCCATCTTTTTGGAGGGCTCTGCCCTTTCAATTTCTGCAGAGTGTTTCACCTGCCTGATTCCATCTCTGTATCTGATCTCTGAAGCATCATCGCTGATGACTGTTTCTTTCACAAGGTTTTTTAATTCAGGCAGACCGGTGTTCAGCTGTAACTGAATATCGTCGCTGTGTATTTCAATATTTTTACCGGACAACATAGGATGTTCTAAATGAAGCGACCTAAAAAAGCCGCTCATTGCCATTTGATAAGGTAAGATTTGATTGTTCCTTGTGAAAAATACATGTGATATCAGGATTTTATGCCTTGGGATGGTGGCTAACAGAGCTTTCGTTACATTGAAAACCGGCAAAACAGCCTCTTCCAGCTTTTCATGAATGTTATGCTCAATTCCCGTTTCAGGGCTCATCCCGATTAAAATGACGCGGTCAATTGTCACTTGTCTTTCTTTAAGAATCGCCAGCAATTTCTTATAGCCTTCAAGTTTGACGCTGTTCAATTCAAAGGAATCAGCTTCTTTTTCTTGAAAACTGCCGCCATGGCGGACAAAGATCATGTTCAGGCCGATATCTTTATATGCCTTGCGGATCAGCGGTTCTGATATATCCCGACGGAGTGAAATCACAAGGCAGCTGTTTAAACCGCTGGCTTCAGGCTGATGAAGCATAGGGGCCCGCTTCCACATATCAGTGTAATACTTAGCTGAATGCCGCTCATTTTGAGTCTGCGGTGTAACCCTTAATGCCTTCAACGCTAAGTTTTTTATTTTAAGACTTACAGATCCGTTTTCATCCATAAATAGTATATGAAACCTTTTGACATCATCATGTTGTCTTTCATCTGCAGCAGTAATGTAAGCATAGCCGTTTGCCGAAGGTGGTTGAAGAATTTCCAGCTCACCTAATTCAAAAGGCAAATATGCGGTGTGATCGTCTTCCTGAGTGGACGTAAACCCGATTGTGGATTGAAAAATGCCATCCAATAAACACGGTTCCAGCAGCGCGCCGGATTTTTTATGAATGCTCTCAGGAAGTGATATTCGTGCAAGAACAGCGTTTTCATGGATAAACAGCTGTTTTATTACCTGAAAGCCGGCTCCATAGTCCAAACCGCTCTTCCGGAAGTTCCTATAACACTCAGCGCCGCTGATTAATCTTTTCTGTCCGGTTAACCAGCTGTCCAATTTAAAATGCTCTGTATGAGTGGCATCTTTATCTCCGCATGTGATAATGTTTCCTTGGCAATGAACTGCCGCTTCAGGCTGCATATCGGTTTTCACCACAAATCTGCCGTCTTTTTGATTCGGCAGCAGATCTATCATTATCGTCTTTTCTTTTTCAACGGTTATCGGAACCGCCCATACAACCTGACTCAGTTTTATGACTGATTTTCCGTACAGCCTCTCTCCCGCTTCTCTGGCCGCTTCGATGATTGCCGCTCCGGGCAGAACCGTTTTCCCATGCACAACATGGTCTTTTAAATAATATTCAGAATCTGAAAGCGTTTTATAAAATCGGCACTCACCTGCAGAAAAATCAAATAAAGGAGCTGTACCGGCTGCTGATGTTGTTTGCGCCTTATTTGACACCCACAGTCTGTTTTTTAAGAAAGGGTAAGTCGGCAGCGCAATTTTTGCCGGTTTTCTGCCGGTGCGGAAATCTTCCCAGCTTAAATTCCCTCCCGATACCCAGAATTCAGCCATTTCGGCTAATGTGGTTCTGCCGGATTTGAGCGGAAGATCTGATTGCCGCTGTCCGCGTTTATGATTCGGTTTTTTCCCTCTGAATATTTCGTGATCGTCAATTCCATTATAAAAGTGATTCAATTTCAATATCAGATCATCGATATTATTTGAAATGACAGCAAGCCTTTCCGGCATGGCTTCACGCCCTTCAAGAAGGGTATACGCAATATCAGAAAGGTGAAGCGGCTTATTTGTTCCCGCCGGCTGTAAACACTCGCCCTGCTTATGACGAGCCTTTTGAAGATATTCCTCCAGCTGTTTTGCTGATTCCCGTAAACTCAGTGAATGCTTGGCTGAGAGTACGATAAGTTCCTCACTTTCCTCATAATCCGTTTGACAGTCAGCAGCAGACTCATACTCTTCCACAAGGATGTGTGCATTTGCCCCGCCCGCTCCGAAAGAACTTAATCCCGCACGCCGCGGATATTTGCTGTCAGAATGTTTTTCATTCACGGGTTTTATCCAGTCGGCGGTTTCCTGCTGGAGACAAAAAGGTGTCTCTTCCAGATAAAGATCCGGATGCACCCGTTCAGCATGCAGTGTTGCGGCTACTTTTTTATACTTCATTTGTAAAATAATCTTTGTCAGGCCGGCAATTCCCGCGGCCGCTTCGAGATGACCGATGTTAGATTTAATCGATCCGAGAGAACAATATGAAACATCTTCGGTATAAGCTCTGAACGCCTTGGTCAGACCTCGGACTTCAATCGGGTCACCCAGCGGCGTTCCCGTGCCATGGGCTTCAATAAAGCTGACACTTCTGGCGCTCCAACCGGCCGCTTTAAGAGCTCCTTGGATTAAATCCGCCTGTGCGGCAGGATTAGGCACCGTATAGCCATTCGTCTTTCCGCCATGATTAATTGCCGTTCCTTTTATGACGGCGTACACAGTATCATTATCACGTACGGCATCTTTAAGCGGTTTAAGAATAACGGCCCCGACACCTTCCCCGGGCACGAAACCGTCGCCGCCTTCTCCAAAACTTCTGCATTTTCCCGATTTTGAAAGCATTCCCATCTGACACCGGTATAAATAGTCAGAAGGATGAAGATACAAATTTACTCCTCCCGCAACCGCAACCGAGCACTCACCTTTTTTTAAACTTTGGCAAGCCATGTGAATTGCCGTTAAGGATGAAGAGCAAGCCGTATCTACAGGGATACTGGGACCCGTAAAATCAAATGTGTAAGACACTCTGTTCGCGAGAGACCATGGGAACGAATTTGGAAGTACATCGTTTTTGTCCGTCGGTATTCTTTCGCCGAGCAGCTTGTAAGAATTGGTTGTAACTCCCGCAAATACACCGACATGTTTTTCGGTCTGCTTTCTCAACCCGTCAATGGTATATCCCGAATCTTCAAATGCTTTCCATACGGTTTCGAGAAATATTCGTTCCTGAGGATCCATCGCTTCTGCTTCTCTCGGCGATATTTGGAAAAACAAAGAATCAAATGATTCAGCATTCTTTAAAAATCCGCCCCATTTGCAATAAATTTTCCCCTCATGCGCTTTAGCGGGGTCTGGATCATAGTAGGTCTCATAATTCCATCGTTCTTTCGGAATTTCTGTGATTGCGGTTCTCTCTTTTGATAGAAGATCCCACAATTCTTCGATATTTTCAGCCCCGGGATAACGGCCGCTGATACCGATTACCGCTATCCCGTCAAGATGTTCTTTTTCCTCCGCCGCAGGTGCAGTGATGTTTTGTTCCGGCCTGGCGGGGGTAATGCTCTGAATCTGTTTTCCTTTTTCCTCCCGTGAAAATAAACGTCCCAGCCGATCCGGGTATTCCTTTACAAGATGATCTGCTAAATCTCTGATTGTATGAAATTCAAATAAAAGCGTTTTCGAAATTGCTCCCAGTGACTGCTCCAGCTTTGTGTTGCATTGATGAATCATAACCGAATCCATTCCATATTCAGCCAGATGCACATCTTGATCGATCTCTTCCCGTTCTGCACCGACCTCAGAGGAGATGATATTGGTTAAAAACAAAACTGTCTGATCCAAAATATCGCCTTGAGCCAAAGGAACGGCACTGCCTGTCTCTGTTTCGTCCGTCAAAAATCTCTGCTGCATAAATTGTTCAAAGCGTTCGTGATCACCGCAAACTGCAATATTATGCAGCTGACCCGAAGTTACAATCCGCGAAAACCATTGCGTTCCGTCTTCAGCAGGAAGTTCTTCGAGCCCTGAACCATGAAAAAGAGACGTCCGCCCTTGACCTGACAGGTTCGCCCCCATTCCGATGTCTTGCCATAAAGGCCAATTGATTGTCAGGGTGCGGCCGCTGCGCAGAGAATTTTGCCGTTTCTGTTCCCGATATTCGGCGAAATGATCTAAAAAGCCGTTTGCATATGCATAATCACACTGTCCTTCGTTCCCTGCAATAGAGACGACTGAAGAAAAAACGGCGAAAAAATCCAATTCGAGCGACTTCGTTGCATGATCAAGATTCAATGCGCCATGAACTTTCGGAGCAATCACCTCTGAAAGTTCCTGCTTTGTTTTTCGAAAAAGCAGCGAGTCTCTGATAACTCCTGCACAATGAATGACGCCATGAAGACCTGCATGCTGATCGGTAATATCGTCAATCATTTTTTTTACCGCTTCTTTATCGGATATATTCGCCTGTATATAATAAACCTTCGCTTTAAAGCTGTTCAGGTATTCTAAATGTTTCTGCTTATCTCCGTTTAAAACAGATCGCCCCGATAGGATAATGGTGGATCTTTCAGTTTTCGCGCAATATTCAGCGATTTTACTGCCAATCCCCCCAAATCCCCCTGTAATTAAATATACTTTATCTTTTTCAGGGTATTGAATGGTCTTTCTGTTTGTTTCTCTCTGCTTCTCTAACATCCGTGCATATCTTACGCAGCCTCTGTAAGTGATATGAATATGCCGATCAGGCGCTGTGTTTATTTCTTTATAAAGAATGTCAGCCTTCTCTGAACATGAAACGAATGCAGAATCATGTTCAAAGCAAACCGTCTTACAATGCAGCTGCGGGTACTCTTGTTTTACCGATTTTAAAAAACCGTTCACACCTTCAAAATACGGCAATTTTTCTTTTTGATCTGCGCTGAATGTATAAATGAACGTTACTTTGTTTATAAGGTTCTCGCTGATTAAAGCCTTAGTCAGATAAAACACGGAATAAATTCCTGATTCGAGTGTTTCTTCCAGTTCAGGCTGTTTTTCAGACCAAGTATGCAAAATTGCATCGGGCGCTGCGCCTTTTTCCTTTAACAGACGAATGACACCTTGATAATCTTCGGGACACTGCCTGTTGATGGTGAAAACACTGTCGCTTATCTGCTCTAAACGGTCACCGGGCATAATAAGATATGCGGACGTATTCTCTCTTTTTTTCAGCTCTTCAAAATAGTCTTTATTCCCGGAGAACAACAAAATAGTACAGGCTTGTCCGCTGCCCGCTTCATTCTCAAGTTCGGTTTCTTTCCATACCGGCGTATAAAGTGCCTGATTCTTCTTTTCTGAAAAAGCCGCGTCTGATTTTACCGGCTGAGGGTTTAAAGAAAATTGAGAGCGCTCAAACGGATAAGGCGGAAGCGGGGCTTTTCTTTTATGATAATCACCTAGTTTCGCCCATTCAATCTCTTCTCCTGAAAGCCACATTTGCATAAATGAATGATAAAGAGCCTCATCGGCTGGTTTGTCCGCTTCAAAAGCAGCCGCTTTGTTTAGTTTTGCTGATGAAGGGAGCGATCCGAATTGAAAAACTGAAAAATCAGAGATATTCACATCCGGCTCCGTTCCCTTTTCTTCCGTGTGAAGCGGCATATGGTCAGCTATCTCCTGAGACACGGCATCCATTTGATTGTATTCTGTCATCAGCGGAAAACGAGTCTTATCATAAAAACCTGCCGGCTGCTCATTCATACAAGCAACAGCCTGTTTAATTCCGTCTTGCTTTTTCAATAACATGCTCAGAAAAAGTTCTTTAGACAAGATTCCCTCATCCAGTAAATTTAATATTTCCAGAACATAATCATTATCAAAGAATCCATCATAATCTGTTAAATCCCATCTCTTATACAGTCTTCTCATAGAGGCAAGGATAGCCATGATCGCCGCTTCCTCATCAGCCGGCAATGCGTTTCTTTTATCCGCCGTGCGATTCACAATATAAGATAAAATCTCGATTTCCTGAGTCTTTCCCGCTTTATCCCACTCTTCTAAAAACCCTTTAAACGTATATTGGTGCTCAAGAAGCAGCCGTGTTTTCCCGTACAGGCGGTCTGTAAAATCAGCCGGGAAGCTCAGACCGTTCAGCAGCATCCTTACATATTCTTCATTTAATCGAACCGGCGGGTACGTTTTTGCAGTGTACGGATTGACAAATGGAATGGTCGGCGGCTCACAGGATAAGTGCGAAGGTTTTTCAGCGCCTGTGATGACAGAAATGGCCTTTTCAATTTTGATGATATCCGCTGCTGCAAGAGCGACGTAATATCCGTCTCCGGCGCCTGTAATGAGGCTTGGCTTAAAACCGGATGCCAGGATACTTTTTATGATTTCCGTATTAATAACTAAAGAATACAAGCGGATTTTCTCAGGCGTCCATTTTCTTTTAAATGAACTGTGCAATGTTGGTATACCCTTCAGCACCGACCTTACGTTCTTTTCTAAATCAGGGAACACGCGTTTCAAAACGGCAAATTGTTTATAACTTTCCCATTTGAAGTCACCGATGGCAAGCGCCCATTCAGAATCTTGTTTCCTCCGAAAACTTAATCCCTCTTTAAGCTGATTTTTAAATTCCTCCTTGCTGCCTGCCAATAAACCAGCCCTGTAATCAAACGATGCCCTTGTTAAAAGGGTGCTGCTGATCACTTCATTTGATATTTTGCAAAATTCCTCAGAATCGTCAGAAAAGGTTCTCCAATGATGTATCATTTGTTTCATGCTTTCTTCACTTTTAGCGGAAAAAAGGAAGGGAACCCTTCCCTTTCTGTCAGATTCGTCTTTTGTATGTATAAATTCTTCGATGATGACGTGAGAGTTAACACCTCCAAAACCGAAGGAGCTGATTCCCGCCCTGAGCGGAGCCCCGTCTGCCGCCTTCCAATCACTTGAATCAAGCGCCGGCCTAAACGGTGTTTTTTCAAACTGTATAATTGGATTTACCGTATGTACATTCAGGCTTTTCGGCACCCTCCGATGTTTCATCATCATTAGAACTTTTATCAATCCGGCCATTCCCGCCGCTGCTTCTGTATGACCGATATTTGTTTTCACACTTCCGATCCTGCAATATTGAGTATCCTCAGTATATTGCCGATATGCTTTTGTCAATGCTTCTATTTCTATCGGATCGCCCAGAGATGTACCTGTGCCATGTGCTTCTACATAAGAAACCGTCGCAGCATCAACAGCAGCGTTGTGTAAAGCTTCTGAGATGACCCGGCACTGCGCTTCTGCTCTGGGAGCGGTTATGGAACGGGATTTACCGCCATGATTAACAGCTGTCCCTTTTATGATCCCGTATATATGGTGACCGGCTTTTACTGCATCACCAAGGCGCTGCAGCAATACAACGCCTGCCCCTTCTCCGGGAACGTAACCGTTCGCCGCTGCGTCAAAGGTTTTACATTTGCCGTCAGGACTCAGCATTCTGGCTTTAGAAAAAGAAATATATTTTCCGGGTTGGAAATTCAAGTTTACTCCCGATGCGATCGCATAATCGCTTTCTTTTGTCCGCAATGACTTAACCGCTTCATGTAAAGCTACAAGCGACGATGCACAAGCGGCATTTACAGACATGCTTTTTCCGGTCAAACCGAATGTGTATGAAAGCCGGTTGGAGAGCATAGCTTCGAAACTTCCTAAACAGGCGTAACTGTCGATTTCCGATTCAGCATGACCTGTCTGCCGGTAGTCAGAATTCATAATACCCGCAAAAACAGAAGTGGTTTTACGCTGGAGATCCCGCAAAGAGACCCCGGAATCTTCGATGCACCGCCAAGTTTCTTCTAAAAGGATTCTTTGCTCAGGATCCATGTTTTTCGCTTCCCGGGGAGAGATATTAAAAAACTTATGGTCGAAATGGTCAGCTTTATGAATAAAACCTCCCCACTTGCTGATTGTTTTGTTCGGTATACTGATATCAGCTGAATAATAAAGATCGGGATCCCACCGTTCAATCGGCACTTCCCGGATGGAATCTTTGCCGCTATTTATGTTTTCCCAGAATTCATGATAATGATCTGCATCGGGGAATCTGCAAGCAACCCCGATTATCGCGATATCCGCACTCTGTTTATTCAAATGAACCATTGGCCTCCACCCGCCCCTTCTTTAGTGTAGAAATAACGTATCCAATCTGCGCCTTAGCAGACTTTCGGTCTCATTCATCATTTTTTCACCAATGTCATCGACATGTCTGTTTCTCCATGATTCCAAATCCGTGCCCTTTACCCAATGATTAAAAGCGCCTAAAGACGGGCCGCAATGAACTTGGAAATTCACCTTTTGTTCTTCCTGCCCTTCCAAAGCAAGCAGACATCCTCTCTGCAAATACCACTTAAATAGTAACAGCATCTTATATTTTTGATTGCGCTCAGCTTTTTGGGCCAGGTTCGGCTGTTTTTCTATTATGCTTTCGTAGATTTCATCAAAAGTCTTGTTAAAATAAACATTTTCGAGCTGAATTTTTGTCTTTTCATCTATCTCACTCAAAGACTCATATTGTTGGTAGATTTGAAATAATTTATTTGCCCTGACCGGAAACAGCGTGCCCTTTTTCAGCACCTGCACCTTTGTTCCGAACTCAAACAGAGTCTCCGAAGGCGCATAAGCAGTGTCGCATATTCCTGTCTCACTCAGCATTTCTTTAACAAAACCGCTTGTTTCGGCTTCAACTGTACATTGATTAATGGATCCCGTCATAATAAAATCAGCGCCCATTAAAAAAGCAGACGCCGCAGACTCGGGAGTTCCGATTCCTCCCGCGGCCCCGACTCTGATCTTCCTTGCGTATTTGTGTGTTTCCATCATTTCATCCCGCAGGTTAACAAAAAACGGCAGCATCGCCGTCAATGAGCCCTGTTCGGTATTACTGCCGCAATCTGCTTCAATAATGATATCGTCTGCTGCCGGAACACGGCTGAGCCACTCCGCCTGCTCTTCCGTCAGCATACCCTGCTGACACATTCTCTTTACGATACTTTGAGGAGGCGGACTCAGAAATGCGGCCGCAACTTCCGGCCGTGAAACTTTGGCAATGATCCGATTATGAGGTATGACCCTGCCGCTTTTGTCCATCTTCAACTGATGCGCTTTGTAATAAATTAATGGCGCGCTGACGGAAAGATACGAAGACGCTTCTATTACCCGTACGTCATGCTTGATATATAAATCTATCAATTCCTTTTCTCTATCTTGATGATCCGGCTCAAATCGCAGATTCATTCCGTAGGGCTGGCCACTTTTGAGTGTCTTCTTAATAGTAATAAGAGCCTGTTCAATTTCCCTTATAGTTAAACCCGCTGTGCCAAAGAACCCCAGCATTCCTTTCTTCCCGAGGCGGATCAGCATTTCAGCGGAAGAGATCCCTCTATGCATCGCACCTGCCAAATACGCGTATGTCAAACCGTAATCTTCTTTGAAAGATTGATCACCCAATTGGGACACCGGTGAAGCCGCACTGCTTTCTATATTTTCGGCCAAGAGGCCCTTCTCTTTCCCGCTTTCCGAATTGTCCTTGTTCCCTTCAGAAAACAAGAGACTGTCTTCCGGCGCACTAATATTAAGCGGTTCCTCATCTCTTTGTATGGTTTGAATTAATTTAGTCAGAATGTTTCCGGGACCGATCTCTTCAAACACAGTGACGCCTTGTCCCATTAAGTACCTGATGCTTTCAGTCCATTTCACCGAGTTTGTTATTTGTTCAATTAAATTCCGTTTGATATCTTCTTGTTTATAAGGTCTTGCCGTATAGTTAGAGATGACCGGGAAATTCAATTCAGAAAAATGAAACTCCTCGATAAATTCCGCAAATTCACGCTGTGCACTTTCCATAAAACGAGAATGAAAAGCTCCGCCGACTTGCAATACGATATAAGCTTTCGCCCCTTCTTTTTCAAAAAAAGAGGCTGCCCGCTTTATCTCTTCTGCAGCCCCTGCTATCACAATTTGTGAAGATGTATTGTAATTGGCGATATCTATTTGGCCGAATTCATACTTTTGAAGTATTTTTTTTATGTGATGCTCATCCAGTCCGATCACGGCAGCCATTCCGCCCTCGGAAGCCTCACTCATTAACTCGCCTCTTTTAGCAACCAGCCGGAGACCTGTTTCAAAATTAAAAACGCCGGCCGCAAAAAGCGCAGTATATTCACCCAGACTATGTCCTGCAACAGCATCAGGGCGTGTATGACCTTCTTTTAAACCCTTTAAATATTGCAGTGCGCTCACTGTATAAATTGCAGGTTGTGTATACTTCGTATCAGTGAGCCTCTCTTTTTCATCTGTAAGGCATAAATCCTTTATGGAGTATCCTAAAATATGATCTGCCTTTTTAATGAGCTCACTGAATTCATCGAATAAGTCTCTGCCCATTCCTTTAAACTGCGCTCCCTGTCCGGGAAAGACGTAAGCAAGCATTTGTTTTCCTCCTTGTTCCGTATTTCTGCCGTTTCTTTTCGTTCCGATTGTTATTTGATTAACATTTTTCACTTCAATTTTAAAATTGTCATTTACTTAATAAGCAATACGAAGCAAAATAAAAAAACCTTTATGCCGGATAAAGGTTTAAAAGCAAAAAGCATGTGCAAATATCATATTGCCGCAAATATAAATAGATAGAATTTTCTGATAATTAAAACCACATTTTCATTCCGTTTTTTATATATCAATATAATAAAAACATTCCAACGTGCCGAAACAACGATTGGTTTTATGTGAATATTTCCCTAAATAAATACTATACCATGATTTACATGTTGTCAATGGGAAACACACGTATATACCAATTCTTCAGCCGCCATTTTACAGGCGGCTGAACTCGGTTGTTATCAGTTCATCAGCCCATGCCGATATGCCTTCACTATACTATTCGCGGAATAATAGTTCTTTCTCTTTGTTGTAGTCTTTAGTAAATTGATTGAACTCCTCTGCTTGTTTATGCACCTTTTCGTAAACTGAGTTTACTTTGCTGATCTGCTCTTCCAGCTGCGCTAATGTGAGCTTTTTATCTTTAATCAGTTTATAAAGGTCCTTATCAAGTGAAATGGCTTTTTCGTACTTTTTGTACAAAAGATCATAAGATGCATATCTTTTCTCCATTAAAGCGACAGCATGCCCGGCTTTTTCTTTTACTTTCTTATCCTTTATTTCTTGAGAAGTTTTTTTTGCGGATTCAAATGCTTTTTTTGAATCATCAATACTGTCTTTTTCTGCTTTCAGATGTTTTTTTCGCTGATTTGCATTGCTCAGAGCCTGATCAGACAGTGTGACGATTTTCTTGTAATCATCCATATTCAGTTTAACCGCGCTGTCGTAAAGCTTGTGCTCTTTTTTCTCCAATTTTTCCAATGTTTTCTGCTCTTTTTGAAACGGTTTTTCCGCTTGAACGGCTTTTTCCATCGAGTCATGAAGCGATTCAACCGGATCTTTTCCCCCGCAGCCCGCAAGCAGCATACTTGCGGCGCCGAGCGCTCCGATTCCTGCTAATACCTTTTTTTGAATCATATTCACTTAAAATCCCCCAATCTTGACAATTTCCACTATAGAAGCCCGAACGCTTTTTGACAATAGCTGAGCTGTAATTGGCATGACCGGGTAAAAAGACGCTTACGGTGCTGTCAAAGAATACTGGCGTAAAAAATTGAGAAAACAGGGCGGATGACCATACATCTTTTTGGCTTTTACATAGTTTATAGTAGACGCCGGCCCTGCTGACAAAGGGTCAGCGTAATTAAAAGAGGAGGTTTTTTTATGTACGGATATGGATTTGGCGGCGGATTTGGCGGCGGTTGCTGCGGCGGATACGGTTATGGCGGTTACGGTTATGGCTGCGGCGGCGGATATGGCCGCACATTCGCATTAATCGTCGTATTGTTTATCTTATTAATCATCGTCGGTGCCGCTTATTTAGGCTGCGGCTGCTGACCTTATACACCATGAAAATCGGCCGGCCTGCTATGGCCGGCCAATTGTTTCGTTGCGCCGCGATAAAGAAATTCGCTATAATTTACATATTAAGCTTTAGGAGTGAAGTTTCTTGATTACTATGGAAAATATTGTACGCGACGGACATCCCGCGCTCAGAGAGATCGCTGAAGAGGTTCAGCTTCCCGCTTCTGACGAAGAAAAACAGCATCTTGCTGATATGATTGAGTTTGTGAAAAACAGCCAAAATCCTGAATTAGCCGAGAAATACAACCTTCGTCCGGGCGTCGGTCTTGCCGCTCCGCAAACAGACGTAAAAAAACGGATGATCGCCGTCCATGCAGAAGATGCGAAAGGCACTTTATACAGCTATGCTCTTTTTAACCCTAAAATCGTCAGCCACTCAGTGGAAAAAAGCTACTTGACGAGCGGAGAAGGCTGCCTGTCGGTAGACGAACCCATTCCCGGCTATGTGCCGCGCTACGCCCGCATCCGCGTGAAGGCGGTGACGCTTGAAGGAGAACAGATTGACATCCGCCTCAAAGGTTTTCCGGCCATCGTGTTTCAGCACGAAATCGATCATCTGAACGGCGTGATGTTTTACGACCATATCGATAAAGAAGATCCGTTCAAAGAACCTGAAAACGCCATTGCCATTGACCGTTAAAAAAAACCGGCACTTCCCAAAGTGCCGGTTTTCTTTATTTCAAAAGGCCCAGTTCTTTGACAGCCCAGCTGATTCCCTCTTCATCCACCGGCTTTGTGACGAAATCGGCGGCAGCTTTTAATTCCGGAACCGCATTTCCCATCGCCACCCCGGTGCCGGCAAAACGGATCATTTCAAGGTCATTTAGTCCGTCGCCGAATGCATAAGTGTCACTTACGCCGTACGGAAGCCGCTCAAGCACTCTTTTAATGCCTTCCGCTTTTGAACCGCCTTTCGGAAGCACATCCGTGGACAATTCATGCCAGCGGACGTAATCAAACTCCGGAAAAGCGGCATATGCTTTTTCTTCATGTCCGCGGCAGAATAAAAGCAGCTGATAAATTTCTTTTCCTTTATAAAATGTTTCATCAACTTCGGGATAAGGCGCTTTCAGACTGCCGATACCTTCCGAGACGTGCGGATGTCCGGGGACGGTTGTTTTCATCGTGTCTTCCGCCATAAATACGACGGGATGCTCCCCTTCTGCCGCCTGCTTTAATAAACGCGCAACCGCATCTTCAGAAAGCGGATTTTTATAAATGACCTCACCTTCAAATACGACATACTGGCCGTTGTATGAAATAAATGATTCAATCTCAAGCTCTTCCAGAATCGGTTTTACCATAAACGGGGACCTTCCGCTGGCGATAAAAACGTGATGTCCAGCCTCTTTAAGCGCCGTCACGGCGTTTCTTGCGCTATCGGGAATATGTTTATCATGGTCATAGATCGTGCCGTCAATATCAAAAAAGATCAGTTTTGGATTCATGTCAATTTCTCCTTTTTCCCGTTTATCAGTCGTGTCTTTTTCAATATCATCATACAGAAAGTTTTTCTTCCGGAAAACCGCCTTGATCAAATTCCAGTTTTACCCACGAAAACAAATTCATTTTTTCCGCATACTACTGCTATAAAGGGCTTTAAAGGAGGTATACGATGCTGCGCCGATTACGGAAGAAACTCAGAAGACAGTGGGGCGGAATGCTCCGGAAAAAAGTCATCGCGTAGAAGGGATCTTTCGGTTTTTGAAAGTCCCTTTTTTGCTCGAGACTTTCCTTATAATCCGTTTTCGAATATAATAGAATAAGCGAGTCTAACATACGGCATTTAAGGAGAGATTTGGATGATTTATAAGGTATTTTATCAAGAGAAGGCTGACGAAGTACCTGTTCGGGAAAAAACAGATTCACTTTACATTGAGGGCGTTTCAGAACGGGACGTCAGAACGAAACTGAAAGATCAGAAATACAACATTGAATTTGTTCAGCCTGTGGACGGTGCTTTTTTAGAATATGAGAAGCAGAGCGAAAATTTTAAAGTATTGGAGTTATGAGCGGAATGAAATTTGTAAAAAATGACCAGACTGCCGTTTTCGCCCTCGGCGGATTGGGCGAGATCGGGAAAAATACGTACGGGGTGCAGTTTCAGGATGAAATTGTACTGATTGATGCGGGAATCAAGTTCCCGGAAGATGAACTTCTCGGCATTGATTACGTAATCCCCGATTACACGTATTTAGTAAAAAATGAAGATAAAATTAAAGGTCTGTTTATCACCCACGGTCATGAAGACCATATCGGCGGTATTCCGTACCTGCTCAGACAAGTAAATATTCCCGTTTACGGCGGTAAACTCGCGATCGGCTTACTTCGGAATAAACTTGAAGAGCACGGGCTGTTAAGACAGACCAAATTAAACATCATCGGTGAAGACGACATCGTGAAGTTCCGCAAGACGTCTGTATCCTTCTTCAGAACGACACACAGCATTCCGGATTCATACGGAATCGTCGTCAAAACACCGCCGGGCAATATCGTACATACCGGGGACTTTAAGTTCGATTTCACACCGGTAGGCGAACCGGCCAACTTGACAAAGATGGCTGAAATCGGGAAAGAAGGCGTTTTGTGCCTGCTTTCTGACAGTACAAACAGTGAGGTGCCTGATTTCACCATGTCAGAACGCCGCGTAGGCGAAAGCATTCACGATATTTTCCGAAAAGTGGACGGCAGAATTATATTTGCGACATTCGCTTCGAATATACACCGTCTTCAGCAGGTGATTGAAGCAGCCGTTTTAAACGGCAGAAAAGTTGCCGTATTCGGACGCAGTATGGAATCGGCTATTGAAATCGGACAAAATCTCGGTTACATTACCTGTCCTAAAAATACGTTTATTGAGCATAACGAAATCAATCGTTTGCCTGCCAATAAGGTAACGATTTTATGTACGGGGAGCCAAGGTGAACCGATGGCGGCGTTATCACGCATCGCTAACGGGACGCACCGGCAGATTTCCATTAATCCCGGAGATACAGTCGTCTTTTCTTCCTCTCCGATACCCGGAAACACAATCAGCGTAAGCCGCACCATCAACCAGCTGTACCGTGCGGGCGCAGAAGTCATTCACGGTTCATTGAATGACATTCATACATCCGGACACGGCGGACAGGAAGAGCAGAAATTAATGCTCCGCCTGATCAAACCGAAGTTCTTTATGCCGATTCACGGTGAGTACAGAATGCAGAAAATGCACGTCAAACTCGCGACTGATTGCGGCATACCTGAAGAAAACTGCTTTATCATGGATAATGGCGAAGTGCTGGCCCTCAAAGGCGAAGAAGCCGCTGTGGCAGGCAAAATTCCGTCCGGCTCCGTTTACATTGACGGAAGCGGAATCGGTGATATCGGCAATATCGTGCTCCGCGACCGCCGCATTCTTTCAGAAGAAGGCCTTGTTATCGTTGTTGTCAGCATCAATATGGACGACTTTAAGGTTTCGGCGGGACCTGATTTAATCTCAAGAGGTTTTGTATACATGAGAGAATCCGGTGATTTGATCAATGACGCGCAGCAGCTCATTTCGAACCATCTGGAGAAAGTAATGGATCGGAAAACAACGCAGTGGTCCGAAATTAAAAACGAAATTACCGATACGCTTGCTCCGTTCCTATACGAAAAAACAAAACGCCGCCCGATGATCCTTCCGATCATTATGGAGGTCTAAAAAAAACTGCACTCATTACGAGTGCAGTTTTTTTATTGCAGCGGAATATGCTGAAAGGCTTTGACATCAAACAGACCGGCCGCCGTCATTTTAATATCCGGAATCACCGGAAGGGCTAAAAACGATAAGGTGAGAAACGGATTGAAATCACCGGTGAATCCGAGCAGAGGAAGCTTTTCATGAAGCACGCCCAAGCTGTCATTGACCCATTCCGCCGACTTATCAGACAAAAGCCCGGCGATCGGAAGCGGAACGGAGTGAAGCAATTCTCCGTTTTTCACGGCTGTTAATCCGCCCCCGGTGTCACGGAGCCTGTTGATTGCTTTTGCCAAATCGGCATCGTTTGTACCGACGGCGATGATATTATGGGAATCGTGAGAAATGGTTGTGGCGATGGCGCCTTCTTTTAACCCGAACCCATGTACAATCCCGAGTCCTATCATTTTTTCGCCGCTGTGCCGCTCTGCGACGGCGATTTTTAATAAATCATTATCTGTATCAGAACGAAACGCGTCAGCAGACGGTGCAGGCACTTCTTTTTTTCTCGTCTCCAAATGATTCGGTATCATTTCGATTACTTTCATTTTCCTGCCCTCTTGAATCGGTATATGAAAATCAGATTCAGTCAGCGGCGATTTCAGCCGCACTGTATCCAACAGTGCCTGGTCCGGCGAATAGGAACCGGCAGACTGTTCATCAACCGTTCGCCCGTTCTCGGCAACGGTCCGGCCGGCGACCATGGTCTTCGTGACGGCAGCCTCCCGTACATCTGAAATGAACAGCAGATCTGCGTCAAAACCCGGCGCTACCGCCCCTTTTGTTTCAAGGCCGTAGCACTCAGCCGCATTTAAGCTGGCGAGCTGATACGCAAGGAATGGATCAAGTCCCGCCTTTATCGCCATTTTGACTTGGTGGTTCACACTTCCTTCTGAAAGCAGATCATCTACATGCTTATCATCCGTACAAAAGAAAAAGCGGCGCGCGTTTTTTTCATTCACCGCCGGCAGCACATTGAGCGTATTTTTGGCCACCGATCCTTCGCGCAGCATGACGTACATTCCCCGTCTGATTCTGTCCAGCGCTTCTTCTTTTGTCGTCACTTCATGATCATTTGACACCATTGCGGTTCTGTATATATTGATGATATCTGAAGACAGTCCGGCTAAATGCCCGTCGATCCGTTTTCCGTGACGCTTGGCATCAAGCAGTTTCTGAAGCATATCCTCTTCACCTTCCGCAACAGACACATAATCCATTACTTCCGCAAGCCCGAGCACCTCTTTCTCCTGATAAAAAGGCTTTAAATCCTCGGCTTTTAATACAGCTCCCGAGCGTTCAAAGCTAGCGGCGGGAACACAGGAAGGAAGCATGAAACGGATGTTCAGCGGCGCCTTTTTCGCCTGCTCTATCATAAATGAAATGCCTTTTGCTCCGGAAACATTCGCAATTTCGTGAGGATCAGTAATGACAGTCGTCACTCCGTGAGGGAGGACGGCTTTAGCAAATTCAATCGGAGTAACCATAGAGGACTCGATATGAACATGTCCGTCAATAAAGCCCGGAACGATCATTTGGCCTTCTGCATCAATGACTTCTTCCCCTTCATATTCGCCCAGCCCGACGATCACTCCGTCCGTAATGGCGATATCTGCAGAGATCCATTCCTGGTTAAATACATCCATGATTTTTCCGTTTTTAATGACGGTATCGGCTTTTTGTCTGCCGGCTGATGCATTCAGCCGTTCAGCCAGTGTTTCTTTGTTCAAAATGAGGCCTCCTCTTTTTCTTTATATGGTACAATATGCTATCGGATCGCCTGATCATAGTCAATAAAAATTGCAGAATATACCGCTTACATGATAAATGTCTTTCTATTCTGACATAATAAAAGACCGTCCTTTTACGGACGGCTTTTCACTTTGTATGAAGCACTCTTTTTTCAAATCGGGAAATGTCCGTAAGAGAGCCGATAACGATGAGAATATCTTCTTTTTGAATCATTTCAGTCGCCAGCGGAGATACGATCACTTCTTTTTCTCTCTTGATCGCCACGATATTAATGCCGTACTTCGCCCGGATGTCCAGATCAAGCAGTGTGTTGCCCGCAAGCCTGCTGTTGGCCACGATCTCCACAATGCTGTGTTCGTCGGACAGCTCCAAATAATCAAGCACATTATTTGATACGATGTTGTGGGCGATGCGTTTTGCCATGTCACGTTCAGGGTGGACGATGTGATCGGCCCCGATTTTCGCAAGCACTTTCTCATGATAATCGTTCTGCGCTTTAACCGTGATCGTGTTCACGCCGAGTTCCTTTAAGATCAGCGTCGTTAAAATGCTCGCCTGTATATTTTCGCCGATTGCCACAATGACGTGGTCAAAGTTGCGCAGCCCTAAGTTTTTCAGCACCGATTCATCGGTTGAATCGCCGATGACCGCGTGTGATGCGATTTTGGCGTATTCATTTACTTTATCTTCATCAATATCCATCGCCATGACCTCAAGGCCTTCTTCACTTAATGCTTTGCAAATACTTCCGCCGAAGCGTCCGAGACCGATAACGGCAAACTCTTTTCTCATAACAGTACTCCTTTAAACAATATCTCTAATAGGAATAGTATCACATTTTCGGCAATGAGTTCATATAGCGTTTAAGCTTTTCTGAAAAGGCGGGTGATAAATACAGGTCCGCTCCGCGTTCGATTTCTTCCTGATAGTGACCCGGAGGCGCAATTTCCTCAGCTTTATCAAGAACCAGAAACGTCAGGACGCCTCTGTATACACGGCCGCCGGCACACACTTCTATGAACGCGGGACGGTATGTGTGGTTATCAACACCTTCTCTTTTGTACAGATAGGTTGCCGCTTCAAACGGGAGCTTGTACAGCACGCCTTCAGTTCGTCCCCCGTCTTCAACAAGATCGGCTCTGGAACCGTCAGGACGCCTTAACGTGAATCTCGTCGAATACCCTTCAACAACCGCCCCTCCGACCGGCTCGGCAAAGAAGTGGTCGACCCCCGCCTGTTTAAACCGGGCATTGTCCATACAGGAGCCGTAAGCAAAATAATAAACCGGACTGTCATCCTCCCGTTTCATAAAACGGTATTCTTTCCAGTCTCCGCTTTTGATACGGCTGAATGAGGCACACTGGTCGGGCTTTACGACATATGCGAAGGCGGTTTTATTCCCGGCATCCGTCGTCACGGCAACCTCTTTCCGGTCAAAATCAGCATAATACATATCCAGCTTACGGATCATCTGATGATCTGTTTCATACAATTCCCCGTACACAAAAGCTGTTTCTGCTAAAGACGCCGCAGGCTGACCTTTATCCGTTTCGTACAGCACACCGTTTATCGCGGCCTGCTCGCACACACACGGAGCGCCTTTCAGCAGTTCATGGTTTTCTTCACGCTTCCGTAACAAACCGTATACAAAAAGAAGCAAGTTATTTTTCCTCCTTTTGGACAGCAGCCGCTTCTAACGGCAGAATCACCTGAAACGTACTGCCTTCTCCATTTTTGCTCTTAATGTTAAGTTTACCATTATGCTCCTTCAGAATTCGCAAACAAATCGGAAGCCCGAGACCCGTTCCCTGATCTTTTGTTGAGAAAAACGGTTTCCCGATGTTTTCAAGCTTTTCTTTCGACATGCCGTTTCCTTCATCCTGTATGCTGATCACCGCGTATTCTTCATCCCGTTCTGTATAAATATGAATATTCCCGCCGTCAGGCATCGCTTCAATCGCATTTTTAATAATATTGATAAATACCTGTTTCAGCTGGTTTTCGTCACCGTTGACCATACAGGACTCAGTCTGCCTGAAATCCTTCTCAATCACAGTGTTCGACAGCACCGCGTTCGTGTCAAGAAGCGTCGCCACCTGCCTTAAAATATGGTTGAGATGATGAGCGGTAAACGTCACGGTCTGCGGCTTGGCGAGCAGAAGCAGCTCCCCCAGCACGAGATCAATCCTTTTAATCTCCGAAAAAATAATATCGAAATAATCCGTTCTTTCCGGATACTGGGCTTTCATCAGCTGGAGAAAGCCGCTGACTGACGTTAAAGGATTTCTTACTTCATGGGCGATTCCTGCCGCAAGCTCTCCGGCAATGGCCAGCTTTTGAGATTGCATGGCAAGGCGTTCGTTCGTTTCCAGAAGCTCGTCGACCGCTTTTTTCCGTTCACTGATATCAGACATCGTCCCCAGGCTCCCGACAAATTTCTGTCTGCGGTCATAATACAGCTTATAATGGACTTCCCCCCAAAAAATCGTGCCGTCTCTTTTAATATATTTGGCCGTAAACATTCCTGACGGGGACTGCTGCTTGATTTGGGAGATAATATAATCAATGATATGTTTTTCTTTTATAAAATAATCATTATACATCGTGCCCATACATTCGCTGATGGAGTGGCCCGTAATCGTCGTCCAGGCCTGATTCAAATATGTAATATTCCCTTGTGAATCCGTCTGAAAAACGATTTCCTGCAAATTGTCCATGATCCGGTTTTTCTCATCTGAAAGCGCCTTTGCTTTCTGCTCGCTGTCCTTCAGCTCCGCCAGCAGCTGCTTTTTATTGTCCACATAATAAGCCAGCAGCCAGACGCTGATTAATGTGACGGCGGTAAAGGTGATGTCAACGGGCCAGTTAATCGGATTCCGTTCAATCATATAAAATAAATAATCCCAAAACATAATAAAAATCATTGCCAAGATTAAGGAAATGATACGCGCTTGATATTTTCCCATAGTCCCACCTGCCGCTAGCATTTCTACATATATTGTAACATTGTTGACTGCATTATTGACTAAAAAATGATAACTATTCCCAATTAATTGAGCAGGTTCGCTTACTTTTCCCGTGAGTTTTTGCACAAGTTCATAATAAAAGGACGGAATAATGCCCCGCCCTTTTTGCTGATTATGATCTATCTTTTAACGCTTCCTCGATTTCCTCAAGCAGCATTTTCGCTCCTTCAGGACTTAAAATAATTTTGCCGTTGCCGTACTCCTGATTTTCGGAGGTAATTTCCCCGGTCATTAAGCAAATGCCGTGCGGCTTGTATTTTTTTAAGACAATTTTGTCTCCGTCAACGAAAAATTCAATACTATCTTTAATAGCGATATCCAATGCTCTTCTCAATTCAATCGGCATGACAATACGCCCGAGTTCGTCTACTTTTCTTACTACACCAATTGATTTCATAGAAATCCCCTACTTCCTTTAATGTCTCTTCTTTATGTCCAAGGAAAATCCTTCATAAACGTAGACGAAAGGAACGGAGCAAAAGTTTCTCAGCATCCGGAAATGAATGTTTTTTACAGAAAAAAAGCCTTTTGAAATACGGGATACAGACTTTCCCTCCTTTTTTACAAAAACATTTCATTCCCGGCGGAAACCCCCAAAAATCGTGGTTTTTCTCAGAAACTTTAAATGTAGAATCAATTAAATCAGGATAGGGATTGGGT
Organism: Bacillus sp. JK74; assembly: GCF_053663395.1. Taxonomy (NCBI): domain Bacteria; kingdom Bacillati; phylum Bacillota; class Bacilli; order Caryophanales; family Bacillaceae; genus Bacillus; species Bacillus sp. JK74. The sequence continues at coordinate 562,451 of NZ_JBSJQB010000002.1, forward strand.
GAAAACATGTTTCAATCAACTGAGATCGGAATCGACTTAGGAACCGCTAATATACTTGTTTACAGTAAAAATAAAGGTATTATTTTAAACGAGCCTTCCGTTGTCGCTGTAGATACAACAACGAAAGCGGTGCTTGCCATCGGAACGGATGCCAAAAGCATGATCGGAAAGACGCCGGGGAAAATCGTCGCCGTACGGCCGATGAAAGACGGTGTCATTGCTGATTATGATATGACAACTGACTTATTAAAACACATTATGAAAAAAGCCGGAAAAAAAATCGGAATGACCTTCCGCAAACCGAATGTCGTCGTCTGCACGCCTTCAGGCTCAACAGCCGTTGAACGCCGCGCCATCAGTGACGCTGTCAAAAACTGCGGAGCGAAAAACGTTCACTTGATTGAAGAACCCGTAGCCGCTGCAATCGGGGCCGACCTCCCTGTTGACGAGCCGGTCGCAAACGTCGTCGTAGATATCGGCGGCGGTACGACTGAAGTCGCCATCATCTCATTCGGTGGAGTTGTATCCTGCCATTCGATCAGAATCGGCGGCGACCAGCTTGATGAAGATATCGCCTCGTTCGTCAGAAAAAAATACAACCTGCTGATCGGGGAACGCACGGCAGAACAAGTGAAAATGGAAATCGGATTTGCATTGATCGAACACGTGCCGGAAACGATGGAAATCCGCGGGCGTGACCTTGTAACCGGTCTGCCGAAGACAATCAGACTGCAGTCTAATGAAATTCAGCACGCGATGCGTGAGTCGCTCCTGCATATTCTTGAAGCGATCAGAGCGACGCTTGAAGATTGTCCGCCGGAGCTCAGCGGTGATATCGTTGACCGCGGCGTCGTGTTAACCGGCGGAGGCTCCCTTTTAAACGGGATGAAAGAATGGCTGACAGATGAAATCGTCGTTCCCGTTCATTTGGCGGCAAATCCGCTTGAATCAGTGGCTATCGGCACTGGGCGTTCATTAGACGTCATCGACAAGCTGCAAAAAGCGATTAAATAATAAGATTGTGCTTCTTTTTTCTCCAGCCGGCTCATATTGTGAGAACTGGAGAAACATTAAGGAGGAAGCATATGCTTAGAGATGTGGGAAGACGCGTAGCAGTAGCCGTCATTTTAAGCGGAATTATTTTGGGGGGTATGAGCATTTCACTGGCCAATATGCCCCATTCTCCGGCCGGCGGCGCCGTAAAACTGAATCACCCGTAAAGACGCAGCAAAAGCTGTGTCTTTTTCGTTTGTGCTCCTTTCTTTCCTTTATGAGGCGTTATTTGATATGATGAGAAAAACCGATGAGGAGGAATGAACGATGAGTTCGTTTACTGAAAAGTTAAATACATATGCTCAGCTGGCGGTAGAAGTCGGCGTCAATGTCCAAAGAGGACAGCATGTCGTAATCAATGCCTCAACTGATGTCCGGGAACTTGTCAGACTGCTTGCCAAACATTCTTATGAAAAAGGCGCAAAAAACGTCACCGTAAATTGGCAGGACGATGAACTGTCCAGATTAAAATACGAGATGGCACCTTTTGAAGCGTTTGAAGAGTATCCTGAATGGGAAGCAAAAGGAAAAGAAGAGCTCGCGAAAAAAGGGGCTGCGTTTATTTCTGTCGTCTCATCCGACCCCGACCTGTTAAAAGGCACTGACGGCAAACGGATTGCAGCGTTCCAAAAAGCCGCCGGAAAAGCATTGCATACATACAGACAATATATTCAATCAGATAAGGTCAGCTGGACGGTGATCGGAGCTGCTTCAACAGGCTGGGCGAAAAAAGTGTTCCCGGATCAGCCGGAAGAAACAGCCGTTCAGCTTTTATGGGAAGAAATTTTCAAAACGACCCGCGTAAATGAAGAAAACCCTGTGGAAGCATGGAAAAAACATGATCAAAATCTTCATGAAAAAGTGGAACACCTGAACAAAAAACATTACAGCGCCCTGCATTATCAGGCTGAAGGAACAGACTTAACCATTGAACTGCCGAAAAAACATGTATGGGCAGGCGCGGGAAGCGTGAATGAAAGCGGGCACGAATTCATGGCCAACATGCCGACAGAAGAGGTTTTCACCCTTCCGCAGCGTGACGGGGTGAACGGCACGGTTTCCAGCACGAAACCGCTGAGCTACGGCGGCAACATTATTGATAACTTCACTCTTACCTTTGAAAACGGCCGCATTGTCGATGTGAAGGCTGAAAAAGGCGAGGAGATTTTAAAAGGCATCGTCGAAACCGATGAAGGCTCACACTATCTCGGTGAAGTGGCCTTAGTGCCTTACGATTCACCGATTTCACAATCAAATATTTTATTTTACAACACACTGTACGATGAAAACGCCTCTAACCACTTGGCGATCGGCAGTGCGTATGCCTTTAATATTGAGGGCGGCAAACAAATGACACGGGAAGAGCTTGTTAAAGAGGGCTTAAATGAAAGCATTACACACGTAGATTTTATGGTCGGTTCCAAAGACATGAATATCGACGGTATTACCGCGGACGGGAAAAGAGAACCGATCTTCAGAAACGGAAACTGGGCATTTTAATAAAAAAAGGAGGCGATCAGGCCTCCTTTTTATTTCGCTTCATACATTTGCAAGTTGGCGCAGACGGTTTCCAAAACAGGTGTATCAATTGACAAGCCTTTCGCTTTCTCAAGCAAAAAGCCGTGTAAATGATCACCTTCCGTCACCCTGCCCTTTTCCATATCTCTCAGCATCGACGATTTCATATGGTAAGACATGCTTGTCAATGTGCGATAACTCTCTTCTTCCAGACCAGGATCTTTCGGGATGCCGGCAGCCTTGAAAATGGCTCCGATTTCAGCAAAGAGGCGCTTTGCCGTGCTGCGGCCGCCTTCTGTTTCTAAAATCGGTCCGACCGGCTGTTGAAACAGAGTGGTCACGCCCGCCTGCGCGGCAATAAACATATATTTTTTCCAAATGTCCTTTTCAATCTCCCGGCTGATGATGACATCCGCTTTCACACCCGCAAACGCTTTTTCCAGCTCATTTATACGTTCCGTGCGTTCCCCGCTCCATTCACCGAAAATGAAGCGGTGGGCAGCGCTCGTATGAAGAATGTCCCCTTTGTCGTTAAGGGCGCTCTCAATAAAGCAGAGGCCGCCCAGCACCTGCCGTTTTGAAAAAGCTTCAAACAGCTGGTTATAGTGCCTGTATCCGTTTAAAAAAGGAATAATGACCGACGAAGGTTTGACAAACGGTTTGACATCCCCAATGACGTCCTGCAAAGAATACGCTTTTGATGCGAGGATAACGGCGTCAAACTCTCCATCTTCGCCCGCCATGATTATTTTCGGCTTGATTGAAACATCACCATTTGCACTTTTGACGGTCAATCCCGTCTCTTTTAATTGTTCCGCCCGCTTCTGACGGACGAGAAACGTAACGTCATTTCCCTTTTCTGCAAGTCGCGCGCCGATATATCCGCCCACTCCCCCAGCTCCGACAACTAAAAACTTCATGATGCATTCCTCCGTCTCTTTTCAATTTATGTATTCCTTTATTGTAACGGGAAGTCAGAAGATTGAAAACTTTTTTCATAAATAAAAAAGCAGAGTCTCCCCTGCTTCTTTATTACGCGTATAGCTCTTCAAGCTTTTTCTGCACATCCGCGTTTTCAAGAAATTCGTCATAAGACATTTGTTTATCAACAATGCCTTTAGGCGTTAATTCAATGATGCGGTTGGCAATTGTCTGTACAAACTGATGGTCATGAGATGAAAACAGCATAGCGCCTTTAAAGCTGATTAAGCCGTTGTTAAGCGCCGTAATGGATTCCAAATCTAAGTGGTTTGTCGGTTCATCCAGAATTAAGATATTCGCGCCGGAAAGCATCGCTTTTGAAAGCATGCAGCGCACTTTTTCTCCTCCGGAAAGGACGTTTGATTTTTTGTTGACTTCTTCTCCTGAGAACAGCATGCGTCCTAAGAAACCGCGCAGAAAGCTTTCGCTTTGGTCATGCGGCGAGTATTGGCGGAGCCAGTCGACAAGGTTCGCATCGCTGCCGTCAAAATATTCGCTGTTGTCTTTAGGGAAGTACGCCTGAGAAGTGGTCACGCCCCATTTAAATGTGCCGCTGTCTGCTTCCATTTCCCCGGAAATGATTTTAAACAATGTCGTAACGGCAAGTTCGTTGCGGCCCGTAAATGCAATTTTGTCTTCTCTGTTCATAATAAAGCTGACGTTATCAAGCACCTTAACCCCGTCAATCGTTTTTGTTAAGCCTTCAACCAGCAGCACGTCATTTCCGATCTCGCGTTCCGGCGTGAAATTGACATAAGGATAACGGCGTGATGACGGTTTAATATCATCAAGCGTGATTTTATCAAGGAGTTTCTTTCTTGATGTCGCCTGCTTTGATTTAGAGGCGTTGGCGCTGAATCTGGCCACGAACTCCTGAAGCTGTTTAATCTGCTCTTCTTTTTTCTTGTTGGCTTCCTGAGAAAGCTTTAAAGCAAGCTGGCTTGATTCATACCAGAAATCATAGTTGCCGACGTACACTTGAATTTTATTAAAATCAAGATCGGCGATGTGCGTGCACACTTTATTTAAAAAGTGACGGTCATGGGATACGACGATGACTGTGTTCTCAAAGTTGATTAAAAACTCTTCCAGCCACTGAATCGCTTTCAGATCCAAGTGGTTGGTCGGTTCATCAAGCAGCAGAACGTCCGGCTTGCCGAACAGCGCCTGTGCCAAAAGCACTTTCACCTTTTCTGAACCGCCTAAGTCGGCCATTTTCTTCGTATGCAGGTCTTCAGAGATGCCCAGCCCCTTTAACAAAATAGCGGCTTCACTTTCAGCTTCCCATCCGTTTAATTCCGCAAACTCTCCTTCAAGTTCAGCGGCGCGGATGCCGTCTTCATCTGAAAAATCAGGCTTCATATAAATCGCGTCTTTTTCCTGCATGACTTCGTATAAACGTTTATGCCCCATGATGACGACTTTCAGCACTTCACAGTCTTCATATTCAAAGTGGTTCTGCTTCAGAATGGCAAGACGTTCGCCCGGGCTCATATGGACATCGCCGGTCTGCGGCTCCAGCTCACCGGATAAAATTTTCAAAAATGTTGATTTTCCGGCACCGTTTGCGCCTATTAATCCGTAGCAGTTGCCCGGCGTAAATTTAATATTGACATCTTCAAATAACTTGCGATCCGCAAAACGCAAGCTCACATTATTTACAGCAATCATTTAGAATCCTCCATCGTGTCTATCATCATTAAAAGTATACCATGAATAAAGGGGAAGAGAAATGTTTCCCTGCGAATATACGGGTTTGAAAAGATGCAGGCGTCAAACCCGGAGCGCTGTGATACAATAGATATATATACATATTCATCACGGAGGAACAAGTTGAAGCTTTTAACACTCACAGAATACTGTCTTATGATTTTCTTCACCGGGGTTTTTCTGGCCGTCACAGGCTTTACGGCACGTGACATCGGCTTGTACGTCGGAATCGCCCTCATTTATACGTTTTCGCATCTCTTTTCAAAACGGATGCTTGAAAAACGCGGCAAAGAGAAGAAGCAGGTGAATCTTTTTTTCAGCGTTCTGGCCATTGTCGGATCAGTGCTGGCCACAGTATTGTTCATCGCCGTCGCCGCCTCGTTTGCCAAATAAAAAACGCCTGCTGTCCGAATCGGGCAGCGCGGCGTTTTTATTTTGTCTGACGCATATCATGAAACGGGAAGAACACAAACTTCGAGGTGCCGACGATCCGGTTTTCGGCTATTAAGCCGAGGCCGTTCCGGCTGTCCATTGAATTCAGCCGATTGTCGCCCATGACGAAGTATTTGCCTTTCGGAACCTTTACGGGGCCGAAATCTCCCGTCAGGTTGACTCCCAGTTTTTTCGCTTCTTTTTTATTGCTTGCGAGGTACGGTTCTGCGATTTTTTTGCCGTTTATATAAAGCGTGTCATTTTTCATTTCCACCGTTTCTCCAGGTTTTCCGATGAGCCGCTTTACATAATGGACTTTCGACGTATCGCCGTTAATAATGACGATGTCCCCCCGCTCGATTTCTCCGATATAATTGACGCTTTTGTTGACAAACAGTCTTTCACCGTCATGTAATGTCGGGTACATTGATGATCCTTCCACTAAGTACGGTTCAAACAGGAAATGGCGGATTAACAGCGCAAGTGCAACCGCTATAATGATGGCCTTTCCCCATTCCCAATATGTGTTGGATTTTCTTTTTACCGATTTTTCAGAAGTAGGTTTTTGTTCTTCAGTCAACGTGGTTCCTCCTAGACGATCACTGTTTCGGTTCATGTACCATCTTTACTTTATCACAACTCATCACAAAATACATAACGCTTCTATGCGCATATGATTGAAAAAAGCGCCCGTAAAGGACGCTTTTCGCTTATTTCTCTACTACCGGTTTTTTGATGATTCCCAAGATAACCGCCGTTACAATCGCTCCGATCACGATGCTCATTAAGTAAAGCAGCGGATGGTTCGTAATGAATGCAACGAATATCCCTCCGTGCGGTGCAGGAAGCGTTACCCGGAAAAACTCTGTCAGTCCGCCCGCTACCGCAGAACCGACAACGGCTGCAGGGATGACGCGAAGCGGATCAGCCGCTGCAAACGGGATGGCGCCTTCTGTAACGAAAGCTGCTCCCATGAAGTAGCACGTAATACCGGCTTCACGGTCACGTTTAGAGAATTTGTGTTTAAAGAATGTTGTCGCCAGTGCGATTCCAAGCGGCGGAGCCATTCCGCCCGCCATGATGGCCGCATGCGGCGCATAGTTTCCGGCATCGATCATCGCGATACCGAAAGTGAACGCCGCTTTATTGAGCGGGCCGCCCATGTCGATAGCCATCATACCGCCTAAAATAATACCCATTAAGACAAGGTTTCCAGTTCCAAGGCTTTCAAGCCAATTTGTTAAGAAATTCATAAACGCTGCTACAGGTGTGTTAATGACAAACTGCATCAGGACACCGGTGATAAAAATACCGAGCAGCGGATAAATCAATACAGGTTTTAATCCGTCAAGAGTCTGAGGGATAAAGACAAACAGCTTTTTCAAAAGGACTACGACATAACCGGCTAAGAATCCGGCAATCAGTCCGCCCAAGAATCCGGCATTCGCCTGCGTAGCCATAAATCCGCCGACCATACCCGGCGCAAATCCCGGACGGTCCGCAATACTCATTGCGATGAATCCGGCAAGAACTGCAACAATCAGCTTTAACGCATTACCGTCACCGATAAAGTTCAGCGCGGCAGCAAACGTGTTGTATGTCGGGTCTTTCGGATCAGCTGAATGAATTCCCCAGAAGAATGAAATCGCAACGAGAATTCCGCCGCCGACGACAAATGGCAGCATGTTGCTGACACCGCTCATTAAGTGTTTATAGAAAGTACTTCCGATGCTTGTGCCTGATTTCTGTTTCGGACCGTCTTCATTTGAAGCGGAAGATCCTCCGCCGCTGCCCTCGTAAATCGGCGCATCTTGGTTAACGGCTTTTTCAATCAGTTCCTGAGGACGTCTGATACCGGCCGTTACAGGCACTTGAAGAACATGTTTGCCTTTAAAGCGCTCCATTTCAACCTGTTTATCAGCCGCTACGATAATCGCAGGCGCGTCTTCAATTTCTTGAGCCGTCAGCTTATGTTTAATACCGCTTGAACCGTTTGTCTCGACTTTAATGTCAACGCCGAGCTCTTTCGCTTTTTCTTTCAATGCGTCAGCTGCCATGAACGTATGAGCGATACCTGTCGGGCATGCCGTAACCGCAAGGATTTTCCCTTTTCCTGACGGCGCTGCCTGTTCTTCCTGCTCTTCTTCTTCCTCATCGTCATCTTTGTCATGCTGATTGATGATGTCAATGATCGCATCTTCTGATTCAGCTTCAAGAAGCTGTTTGCGGATTTCCTCACGCATAAGAAGCGTTGAAAGTCTTGATAATGCCTCAAGGTGCGTATTGTTCGCTCCTTCGGTTGCCGCAATCATAAAGACCAAGTGTGCCGGCTGACCGTCTAATGATTCATAATCCACACCATCTTTTGAACGGCCGAATGCGATGGCCGGGTTAATGACGCTCGCCGTCTTCGCGTGAGGAATGGCAATACCTTCGCCGATTCCCGTCGAGCTTTGGCTTTCACGATTTAAAATGGCTGCTTTGTAAGCCTCTCTGTCATTTAATCTGCCGGCTTTGTCAAGCACTGTCACCATTTCATCGATAACGTTTTCTTTCTCTTTGCTTTCTATATTGAGATGAATTGTATCTCTTGTTAACAGCTCAGTTATCTTCACTTTTCTTTCCTCCTCTATAGACGTGTGACTTTAACTTCAGGAAGAAGCTGCTGTACAAACTCTTCAGTTCCGAGTTCTTCAGAAAATGCCGTCGCGCTTCCGGAAGCAACTCCTAAACGGAACGCATCTTCCAAAGGCAGCTGTTTTGAAATTCCCGCAAGGAATCCCGCGACGACGGAATCACCCGCGCCTACCGAATTGACAAGCTTTCCTTTAGGAACATTGGCGAGGAAAACCGCCTCTTTCGTAAATAAAAGCGCACCGTCGCCAGCCATCGAAACAATCGCGTGTTCAGCGCCTTGTTCAATTAATTTTTTACCGTAAGGAACGGCAGCTTCGGCTGAATCAATGACCGTATTGAACATTTCCCCAAGCTCATGATGATTCGGCTTCATCAAAAACGGTTTCATTTCTGTCGCTTTCATCAGCGCTTCACCGGAGATGTCCACCACTACCCGGGCATTCTGCTTTCTGCATGCCTCAGCAATTTTTTCATACGTGTTATGCGGCAGGGAAGAAGGGATGCTTCCCGCTAAAACGACGATGTCTCCCTCTTCCAGAGCGGAGAACTGTTCTAAAAAGGCATTGAACACTTCGTCTGAAATCGTCGGGCCCTGTCCGTTAATTTCCGTTTCATCGCCCGTTTTCAGTTTTACATTTATACGCGTGTCTTCATCCACCTCAGAAAAAGCCGTTTCCAGACCTTCCTGCTGCAAAAATGACGTGATATAATTTCCGGTAAATCCGCCGACAAACCCCAATGCTTTTGACGGCACATGGTGTCTTTTCAGTAATCTCGAAACGTTGATGCCTTTTCCGCCGGGATACTTCGTGTCATAGCTGGAACGGTTTAAACCGCCTACGGCAAAATCTTCAACGTGAACGATATAGTCAACAGACGGATTGAGGGTTACAGTGTAAATCATGGTTTCACTACCTTTACGACAGTTTTTTCTTGGTAATTATCGAATGCAAGTTCTTCAGCTTCAGTGGTAATGATAGCTGCATCGCCCAAGGCGGCGAACGCTGCGAAAGAAATCTCGCCGAATTTAGAAGGATCGGCTAAAACATACGCATTTTTCGCCTGTCTCACAGCCTTTGTCTTCAGAAGAGCCTCATCCGGATCGGGTGTTGTAAAGCCGGCTTCAATGTGCACGCCGTTCACCCCGAGAAAGCTTTTGTCAAAACGGTACTGGCTGACCGCCGTTAATGAGGCGCCGCCGATCATCGCACCTGTTCTATGCTTCACATATCCTCCGAGAAGATAAAAAGGAATCCCCTTCCTTATTAAAGCGTCGATATGCATAACCCCGTTTGTGACAACCACAATGTCCTTTGTATGATCTATAAAATCAATCATGTGCAATGTAGTTGTTCCCGCATCAAGGTAAATACAGTCACCTTCTTCTAATAAAGATGCCGCTTCTTCAGCGATCTTCAGTTTATCCTGAAGGTTTTTGGAGGATTTTTCAAGCATATCGGGTTCTTGCCTGCTATTGGAAAGTTTAGACGCCCCGCCATGAACGCGCTTTAAAAACCCGCGCTCTTCAAGTGTTGATAAATCTCTTCTGATCGTTGATTCAGAAGCGTTTGTCATGCTTATCAGCTCTTGAATCTTCACCACATCTCGCTTTTCAATCTGATCCATAATCAGCTGATACCTTTCAGGAGTGAGCATATTCCGCCTCCTTTGAAAACGTATTCATTTCGGCTGCAAGATAATTGTAAACGCTTTTTTTACTTCAAGCAACTAAAATCACTCAAATTCATTCAATAACTATCAAAATCTTTCACATTTGTTCATATTAACGTATGTACATAGGGTTTGTAAACTGTAAATTCGACAAAAAGGGGGACAATTGTATGACATTTTCTTTTTATCATAAATGAAAAAAGTCTATTATATTCATTCAATCATTAAAACACAAAAAACCCCATGCAGACTGCATGGGGCGCCGGTTATTCATACCGTAACGCTTCAATCGGATCTAAGCGTGATGCTTTGTTGGCGGGCAGCATGCCGAAAATGACACCGATCAGCATACTGAACAGCACGCCGATACAAACCACCTGCCAGGAAACGAGCGACGGCCAGCCTGCGATAAGGGAAACGAGTGTTGCTCCCCCGTAGCCGAGACCGATTCCGATTAAGCCGCCGATTAATGTAAGCACAACAGATTCAATTAAGAATTGTGTCAGAATCTGTCCTCTCGTGGCACCGAGCGATTTGCGGATGCCGATTTCTCTTGTCCGTTCCGTCACTGATACGAGCATAATATTCATGACCCCGATCCCGCCGACAACGAGAGAAATACCGGCGATCGAACCGATGATCGTCGTCATAACGGTCGTGACCTGACCGATTCCCGCCGCGATTTCTTCCATATTCATGACTTGATAGGCCTCTTTTGTACCGTGATTGTCATTTAAGAGACGGGCCGCTTCTTTTCCTGTTGTTTTGATTTGATCAGCGGACTCCGTCTGAACGGAAACGTTGCTGTAGTCGTTAGTACCGAAAGACGTTTTCAGCATGTTGAACGGCACATACATTTCACTGAGTCCTAACGATAAAAAGCCGCTCTCTTCTTTCAGTACGCCGATTACTTCTACGGGCTGTCCGCCGGCCCAGACGATTTTTCCGAGCGGAGACGTTTTCCCGAACAGCTTTTCAGCCATTTTTTTCGAGATGATTCCCGCTCTTTTCCCGGAAAGAAAATCATTGTCCGTAAATGTCCGTCCATCTTGAACGTCCAGCTTTTTTACGTCCAAGTAGCCGCTGTTAATGCCGTTCAGCGTAATATCCGTGTCTTCTTCATGGTAACGGGCCGTCATGGATTTTACCGCGGAAGCGACAACCTGCTTTACGCCGTCCACTCCTTTTAATCCATTAATATCTTCTTCTGTAAAACTCGCTTGCTGTAAGGCGTTCGGATTGGCTGTTAATTCTTCATCACTCGGCAGGTAAAACAATTCAATCGTATTGCCCGGCCCGCTGATGGATTGCTTCAGCATTTGCTCTCCGCCCTGGCCGACAGCCACAACAACGATTACTGAACCGACGCCGATAATGATTCCGAGCATTGTCAGAATCGATCTCAGCTTGTGAGCTCTTACGGAACTGAGGGCCATCCGGAGATTTTCTGACAGGCTCATTCCCCCACTCTCCTCTGCTCAGAATCGCGGGAAACGATCATGCCGTCACGGACGAAAATCACTCTGTTTGTACAGTCCGCCACTTCAGGCTCATGAGTGACAAGCACCACGGTCACGCCCTCTGCATTAAGCTCTGTGAACTGCTCCATAATGGAAATGCTTGTTTTCGTATCCAGCGCGCCGGTCGGTTCATCAGCTAAAATGAGCTTCGGTTCGTTCACGATGGCTCTTGCAATCGCGACACGCTGCTTCTGGCCGCCGGACAGCTCATTCGGCATGTGACGCATCCGATCCGCCAAACCGACTTTTTCCAGCGCGTGCTCAGCCCGTTCCTCACGCTCTTTTTTGCCGATACCGGCATAGATCATTGGGAGTTCGACATTTTTTCTTGCATTCAATCGCGGCAGCAGCTGAAACTGCTGAAAGACAAATCCGATTGATTTGTTCCGGACCGCCGCAAGCTCTTTTTCGGTGCATGAAGAAACATCTTCGCCCGCAAGACTGTAACTGCCGGACGTCGGTCTGTCCAGACAGCCGATGATATTCATAATCGTAGATTTTCCCGATCCCGACGGTCCCATAATTGACACATATTCTCCTTCTTCAATCGTCAGGTCGATTGAACGGAGAACATCAAACGTCTCCTTGCCGATCTGATAGCTTTTTTTCACCTTTGAAAGCTGAATCATCTATGCTTTCACATCCGTTCCGTCAGTCAAACCGTCAGCCGGATTCAGAATGACTTTATCATCCTTTGAAAGCCCCTCTTTTATCTCCGTAAGCTGATTTGCGGTATCGCCGACTTTAACTTTCACGCGTTTGGCCTTCCCGTCTTTTACCGTAAAGACCCAGTGCTCATCTCCGTCTTTTTTGACTGCGGAGGACGGCAGCGTATCGGCTTTCCGTTTGTCGGTTTCAATGTTCATAATTAATTTAAATCCCGGCTTGCCTTCCGGAAGGTTTCCGATCAGCTTAACCTGAAACGGATACTGGACGGCTTGTTCCGTGCTTTCCCCCGAAGCAGCGCTTGACTTTTGATCCGGAACGAGGCCGACAGCCGCCACTCTCCCTTTCCACGTTTTGCCGGGGATGGCGTCTGAGGTGATTGTAACGCTTTGGCCCTTTTTCACTTTCAGCGTGTCGTATTCGGACAAATTGCCGGCAACGACCAGGTGTTCCGGGTCTCCTATATGTATAACCGGTTCTTGAATATCCGATTTTTTAGAAGCCGCTTCTTGATTTACCGAGATAACCGTCCCGTCCATCTCACTCTTAACATTGAGATTCGACACTTGATTTTCAAGAGACTGCTTTTGCAAATCAGATTGCTTTAATTCGATTTCCGCCGTTTTTTGCTGAAGCTGCAGATCAGTCCGTTCGGATTCAATTTGTTTTTTGGCTTCAGCTTCTCCCACTTGTTTTGCCAGATCTTGTTCCTTGCTGTTTAATGCTCTGAGTTTTTCTTCAACTTGTTCGATTTGCATCCGTTTTGATTGTTCTGTCAACTCATTTTGTTCTTTATCAAGGTTGAGCTGCTCATTTGTATAAGTGACTAACGACGACCCTTTTTTTACTTTGTCGCCTTCTTTTACTTTCACTTTATCAAGAGTTCCTTTATCTGCTTCATAAAAAACATACTGTTCTTTAGAGAATTTAAGTGTTCCCGGAACCATAACCGTAGATGAGATTTCTCTGTTTTCCATGGTTCCGGTTTCGATTTTTTTTCCGGCGCTGCCGCCCGCGGGAGCGGCAGACTTATAAATATTGATACCGATGAATACTGCAACAATTACGGCGATGCCGATTCCGATCCAAATTTTTTTCATGTTATACACCTGCTGTCACTGAACTTAACAGTCCTCCGACTGCCGAAACCAAAAGCATAATAACAAACAGGACAATCGCGGAAGTCCAGGCCGCTTTTTTCGAAATGCCGCCTGTATAGCGAAGTCCCAAAGCCAGCAGAATATAGCTCCAGATGCTGAAAATGTCGAACGCGCTTAAAAAGACCGCGACGCCGTCTCCGGCCGGTATGACACTCGCCAAAGATGTAACGGCGTACAATGAGCCCGCACCGGTAAAATAAGTGACAAGACCGTTAATAACTAAGCCGATATTGGTAATAAACGCCGTAAACAGGCTGAGTGAGAGCATTTTTTTGTAAGTTGTCACGCCGCCTGACATTTTGACGCACAGCCAGTAAATGAGCGGAACGATAAACAGAGCGATAATGCCCCCGAAGATTCCTCCGAACATCGTGCCGAATTTAGCGAAGGTTTTGGTCATTTCAATCTGATCATCCGTCAAACCGTCAAGAGATGAGCTGTTCAGCACTTCTTCATAATTCATCCCCAGTCCGCGCAAAATACTGCCGGCCGCGATGAGAATGATGACAATCAGGAGAGGTATGCCGATGACCGGCTTTTCTTTTAATCTTTTAAACTGCACAACAGGACTTGTAATGACGCCGAAAATTGACGGCTTTTCCGTGACTGCCGCATTGCTTTTTTCCAGGTTTGGTTCCATATAGCTGATGCCTCCTATGTATTATTCTGTTTATACGTACGCTTTAGGCTGAGAGAAGTTTCAATTTTTTTGCCGTTTGCGTATTTATGCTAAATTGTAACACAAATTCTCAGCTTTACGTTCCATAATTATGTAAAAAAAAGCATCGTCAGACCGGTATGACGGGTGGCTCAAAACCTTGTAAAGGCACTGTTATCAGCCTATTCATGCAGTGAAAACCGCCTCAATTGCAAAACCCTTTAAATCCCATTTAAATATTCTCTGAAATTCAGCCCATATATACAAAAAGAGCCGGATGGCAATGATGCACACCCGGCTCTTTTTTCACCCTCCGCTTACAGGAGGGATAAAGGCAATGGTATCACCTTCTGTTACGATGCTGTTGTCTTTTACATATGTTTCATTGATTGCGATCATGGCATTGTCAATTGTCTGAAGGCCGTACCGTTCCTTTAACAGCGTTTTTACAGCAGACGCCGCCGTCTCTTTTTCGTCAAGTTCAATGACCGGTGTTCCCGCCTGCTCCGCAAGCCCGGCAAATAATAATACTTTAATCATCGCGATTCCCCTTTATCCAAATCCGGTTTTCCGTTCGGATAGGGCGTTGTTTCCAGCTGATCGCCTATCCATTCTTCCCCGTCTTCCCAGATTTCCTTTTTCCATATCGGCACAATCTGTTTTATCCGTTCAATTGCATATTCATTCGCCTCATATGCCGCCTTTCTGTGCGGAGAAGACACGGCGATTACGACCGCTGCTTCACCGATATCAAGGACGCCGACACGGTGAGTGATTGCAGCTTCGGCTCCTTCCCATTTCGCGCTGATTTCACTGCCGATTTGAGAAAGCATTTGAACAGCCATCGGTTCATACGCTTCATATTCTAGACGCACTGTCCGCCGTCCTGCAGTCCACTCTCTGACCGTGCCGATAAACGTTGTGATGGCGCCGGCTTCACGCTTTTCAACTTTTTTTACGATATTTTCCGCAATGATAGGTTCCCTTGTAATTTGAAAACGTTCCATTTAAGCAGATTCCCCTTTCAGCTGCGAAAGCACAAACATAATGGCAGCCGGATCGTCCGCATGGAATACGGGCTTGCCTGCATCTGTCGGCATATGCTCCGTATTTCTGCTGACAACCGCGATCACGCGCTCCAAATGCTTCAGCTTTTGCCAATCTTCGCTGTTTTTGATCATAATGATTTTCGGATGCGGTGCATGTTTAAACCCCTCTATGAGAAGACCGTCAATTCCCAGACATTCATACAGACTGATCAAACCCGCCAGATCCCATTTTTTTCGCGCCGTAAGCTGCAGGACGCCGTCCCCTTCTACTGCCGTAACCGCGGCTCCGGCTTTTGAAAAACGCTCCGAGTCTTTTCCGTCAGAAAAAGGTTCCGGTTCTCCGCCATGTCCGTGATGTTTTAAACATCCAATATCGCACTCTTTCGGCGCCGCTTTCAGCACACGTTCAATAAACGTTGTTTTACCGCTGTTTTGAAAACCTACGATCTGGACGATCGGGAAAGAATTGACCACGGCCATTCACTTCCATTCTCATCACGAATAAGGAGCGCGTGAACCGTCCGGCCCGCTTCATACCCCCTCGTTCCTCCCGGCAGAAGGATAAACGCGTTTGCTTCGGCAAGAGATGTGACTGAGCTTGATTTGTCGAGACCGACCGGTGACGCCATCATTTTTCCGTCCTTATGATAAACAAATGCCCTCACAAATCTCGTAAACGGATTCGGCTTCGGAAAGTCGTTTGTTAACACGGCTTCCGCCCATCCGGAATGAGGTTTTTCATTCAGAAGCCACGTCTGAATCATCGGTTTAACAAACAGGGTGAATCCGACATAACATGCGGACGGATTGCCTGAAAGGCCGAACAGCAGCATGTCATCTGCCCGGGCGACAGTTGTCACGCTCCCCGGGCGCATTGCCACTTTGTTAAAAAGAACTTCCGCTCCGAGCTTATTATAAATGTCCGGAAGAAAATCAAAATCGCCGACTGACACGCCGCCGGTCGTGATCAGAAAATCAACTTTTTTCATAGCTTCCTTCACCGCAGCATAGCTGTCATCAAAATCATCGGAAATTTTCCCTAAGTTCAGCGGTACCGCACCCGCTTCAATGACCTGGGCATACACCATGGCAGCGTTGCTGTTGCGGATTTTCCCCGGCTCAAGCGGATCGCTGACATGAAGAAGCTCGGTTCCCGTTGCGATAATGCCGACAACCGGCTTTCTGACCACGGGAACGGAAGCATAGCCGAAGGTTGCTAAAAGAGCGGTTACGCCCGGCGTGATTTTCGTCCCTTTTTTTAATAGCGAGCTGCCTTTTTTCGCATCTTCTCCTTGATATGAAATATTATCGCCCGCATGAAAAGGGCGTTTCACTGACATGTAATTCGTGCCGCTTTCAGAAAACGTTTTTGTCAGCTCAAGCATCACTACGGCATCGGCGCCTCTGGGAATCTGCGCCCCCGTCATAATGCGGACCGCTTCATAAGGCCCGAGTTCTTTTTCTGACACGGCGCCTGCTCCGATATGGTCAATGACTTCAAAGGTGACGGCATTGTCACGGGAAGCCGTTTTTGAATCGCTCGCCCTGATGGCAAACCCGTCATACGGGGAACGGTTAAAGGCCGGCACATCATGATCCGCCTTAACATCCTCCGCCAAATAGCGGTGGAGACTGTCCTCAAGCGCCACCCATTCGGTATCCCCCTTTTTTTTATACAGGCTCACCCGGCGGACTGCTTCGTCCACCTGAATCGGCGTTCTTTTTTCAAGCATAGCAATACATCCCCTTCCTACAGTCCGATCACTCTGGCCAGAACTGAATTTGCTTCTTTTATATCGTTTGTACCGTGAATCAGAGCCCGTCCGTCCTGAAAAATAACGATTCTGAAGCGCTCGTACGCCATGTGCAGCAAAAACTCATTTGCTTCCACTTTACCGATCTGCTTCAGACGTTTGACAAGCTCTTCTTTATCCAGCCTCTTTAAGGCTTCCGATCTGATTTGAACGGTGTCTCTTCCGCACAGCACGCTTGCTTTCGGCCTGTTTTCAGGCTGCAGATACGGATATACGGGCTCCGCGCCGCAGGAAGGGCAATGATCCCGTTTGATCTGATCCACATTTATGCTCATATTGGTGTTATTCCACACGTCAAACGTGAAAAAGCGCCGATTTACCGCCGCATGATTTCCTGTCAGCAATTTCAGCGCCTCTGCCTGCTGATAAGCGGAGACGATATGAACCGCCGGAGGTATGATGCCTGCTGTATCACATGTCGCTCCGCCCACGGGCATTTGCTCAAACAGGCAGGATAAACACGGCGTAACCCCCGGAATAATCGTCATGCACATTCCCTGACTGCTGACACAGGCACCGTAAATCCAAGGTGTTTTCGTTTTCAGTGCCAGATCATTGATGACCATTCTCGTTTCAAAATTATCTGTCGCATCCACGATGCAATCCGCTTGTTCGATCAGCGGTTCGAGCGTTTCCGCCGTACCTTCCGCCGCGTAAGCATCGATATGTATATCACTGTTTACCGCTAAAAGACGCGCCTTGGCCGCCATTGCTTTCGGCAGGCGCTGTCTCGCGTCTTCTTCTGTATACAGCTGCTGTCTTTGTAAATTGCTCCATTCCACATAATCCCGGTCAATAATCGCCATACGGCCCGCTCCGGCTCTTGCCAGGCCCTCTGCCGCGGCTGTTCCGAGGGCTCCGGCTCCGACAATCAGGACACTGCTGTCAGCCAGCGCCTGCTGCCCTTTTTCCCCTATCGGCTTAAATCTTGTCTGCCGCGAATAGCGCTCTTCCATCTGTGTTGTCCCCTTGCATTTTTATTTCCATCATACCATGTTTCTTCCCGATCAGTCCTGATTTGAAGACTCGACATGCGCCAAAAGTCTGGTGTAATCATCCCGTGTGTTGACATTAGCGAACTCCTCCGGCCCGGCGCCGATGTCTTCAGCCTGCACATAACAGACAGACAGCCGTTTCAGCGTGTCTGTCATTTTCAGTTTGTTTTGTGTCAGCTGATCAAAAAGCACATCCTGCACCCGTTTATGGTAAACCGCCAAGAGGGGCTGCTCTCTGTTTTCACAAACCGGTATGACAGCGTCCAGGTTTCCGGTCAGCTTCATTTCAAGCGCAGCCATCGTTTTTCTTGTCACGAGCGGCGTGTCACAGGATATGACCGTATATGTTTCGCCTTCCGTTTGTTCCATTGCCGTATATATGCCGGCAAGCGGGCCCATTCCCCGAAACCGCGGCTCATCGGCAAAAACATGCCGCTCCCTGTTTGATAAGAACTTTTTTATATGCTCAGGGCGGCTGATAATTACCGTTTCTCCGCCGCCGAAGGCTTTTTTCGCCTGTTCATAAAACATGCCGCCCTTCCACTTTGCAAAAGCTTTCGGTTCTCCGAATCTTCGGGAAGCTCCCCCCGCTAATATTACATTCACCCGTTTCATGTCATCTCTCTCCCATTCTATATAAAAGCATAGCAAACGCCTCAGCCGAAATACAATATTACGGTGCTTGTCTGTTTAATTAAGAGGAATAGCCGTTGTTCCTTTCCCATATTGTAGTGTTAACATCATGAGGGAGATGGTTCTTATGAAAATATCAGGTCCGTTTTTCCACGACACTTCTCAAGAGAACCTTTACTTGAAATCCGAACTTTCCAGATGCAGAAAAATAATTTCAGAATTTGAAGCAAGCTACTTCCATCAAAAAAATAATAAGCTTCAGGAGGAAAACGCCAATATTAAAGAGCGGCTTCACAAGCTTTCTGACGAATTGGAAGCCATGGCTCAAAAACACAAACAGACAAGTGACACGGAGCGTTCTTTGCATGAAATCAGAGCCGGGCTGCTCGATAAAATCGTCATTCTGCAAGAATTGCTTCAGCAGGAAACGTTTCGGCGGAAAAATGAGATGGAAGAAAAGCATCGTCTGCATCTTACAAATATAAAATTTGAAGAAGAAAATAAAAACTTACATACCCGCATCCGCTCACTTGAGACCGCCATTCAAACCGAACGGACTTCTCACGAAGATATGAAACAGCGTTATCATGCCGCTGCAGACGAAAATACCCGGCTCCAAACACAAATGATAGAAAAAGAATACCAGCTCAAACATATTAAAATAGAAATTAATCATATGAGAGATCGAATACTAGAAACAAAAGAACGGCTTGTAGAAATAGAAAAAACGAAAGAAAAGTTATTTCAAGAAACCATTCTTTCGTATAAACGGCAGCTGGACGAAAGTGATGCTTGGATTGCCGGCCATTTTGCTGATATTGACAGCCGCACGGCGGAACCGGCGGAACAAACTCTGGAAATTCCTTCCGTTTCCAAAGAGACTGTTCAGGCAGAAGACTTGCTTACAGCCGTTACCGAACAAGTCATCTCCCTGCAAAAACAATTTGTACAATCAGAGTCCCGCGATCAGTCGTTTGATGAAAAACTGGATGCGTTGAAAGAACGCGCTGACGGCGAAAAGCCTTTCCAAAAATATGTTGTCAAGCTTGAAAAAAAGCCTGGAAAAGATGCGTCACTTCCGCAGAATAAGCGGGAAAGCGCAAAAAAACTGCTTGAGTAACGCAAGCAGTTTTTACTGTTTTATTCAGCAGCCGTATCATTTGCCGTTTCTGCTGTTTCCTGAGAAATTTCTCCCTCAAGAATATATTGGCCGCGGTATGGTTTTTTCACTTCCGGATACATTTTAATTAAGCTTTGCATAAATGTTGTCATATTAGGAATTTCAAGGCCGCTTTCCTTTTCAATTTCCTTTTGCAGTTCGGAACTTTTGATCGCTGCATTGTGGCGTTTCAATGTTTTAATCGCTGCTTCGCGCAGTTTTGCCGCTTTCGATCCCGGTCTCGCCGTCCCTCTTCTTCTTCTTGTAGAACCGTCTGGAATGCCTGCGGGAAGAGACGTAATAGACTGCATCTGCTGCTGGGAGGATTGAGGCTGTGTCTGCGGCTTTTGATAGCTTCTCATTTCCTGTGCTGCAAGCTCTGCAAGTACCGGGAGGGAGTCACTTTTTTTCTCCGGACGAAACTCTTTTTTTGTATCGGACAGGCTGCCCGTATTGTCTAATTCTCTCAGTTTTGCATATATTTTATCACGTTCTATTTGATATTCACGAATGACTTTTACCTCTGCTTCGTTCAATTGTTCTAAACGTAAGCGCAGCGCTTCTCTTTCATTAAACATGTGTAAAACCCCCTGTCAAAAATTTAAACGCTTTTATTAAGATATTAGATTACAAAAGTAATTTTATCAACTATTATTTTATCATTTTACTATTTTATTTACTCTATGAAAAATTGCTTATTTTCTGAAAATGGTACTTTATATACAAAAATCCCTTATCATATAGGGGATTCTGGACAAAGTTCCAATTTATTCAACCATTTCAAAATATAACTTGAAATTACTTGTTTAATGAAAATTAGCGTGATATCTACAATTTTCGACTATAATATGTAAAAGATAATGATATGGATAAAACAAGCGGTACAGCGTGTTTACCGCTGTTTCTCTTATTTTTTAAGCCACACATGTCATATTGGAATTTTTTATCCAATAGACACAAAAAAACCCTGTTACCTAACGGCAAAGGGTTTGCAGAACCGAGACAATAGTCCGACGGAGATTGTCCCGATTACTCAGAAGCCTGCTCCGTTTCTGAAAGTACCCGGCTGATGCGTTTTTCAAGCATTTTCATCCCGCTCTCTCCCGCTTGAAAATGGCGGAGCTGTCCGTTTTTATCAAAAACGTAATAAGCCGGCACATATTCATTTTCAAATACGTCAGTCAGCGTATGATCGCTGTCGACGCAAATCGGCTGAGAGATATCGTGCTCAGCCGCTGTTTTCTTGATTTTCTCAAGATCAAGATCGTCTTCGGAACGGGGCGTGTGGACGGCCAACACATTCAGCTGATCTTTATATTTATCACGAAACCCGTTCACCTCAGGCATCGCTTCTTTACACATGCGGCAGCTGGCGGACCAGAAGTGAATCAGTGCCGGCTTTCCGCCGACCAGCTGTTCCTTCGTGACTTCTCTGTTAATCCATGCTTTAGCGCCGGACAATTCAGGCATTTGCTGATGTAATTTCATCTCATTTCCCTCCTTATGAAAAAGTTTTTTGCCGGGGCTTTCAGTCCGCCGGGCAACGTCCTCCTGTTTTCTCTCCAAAGGATATGATTTGGCTGAATCACCATGTTAAAATGAGTGTGGAGATTCTTTAGTACATATCTTCACAAAAATGAAGATATTGAAACCGGGGCAATATGAACAAATCATAAATGTAATAACTGGTTTCTATGAAAAGGTTTATCTTATTTAAAAAACGGGTATATCACTTTTAGCTTTTTCTGCAATAGACTTGAAAGGAAGACATCACTATGATTGATTTAAAACACTTTGATTGGGCCGGGCTTCTCACATCTGCCGGGATTTTCATCATAAAGCTGGCTCTCATTATTTTAGCGTACTTTATTTTCCGGACGGCAGGAAAAAAGCTGATCAAGCATCTGTTTCAGAAATTCGAGCAACAAAACAACCTCTCCACGGGCCGCGCTTATACTTTGCGAAGCCTCGCGCTCAATGTGTATGGATACATCCTGATATTCGTTTTTATCGTGATGATTTTGGATTTATTCCACTACAATCCGAGCGCTCTCATTGCCGGCGCCGGCGTGGTCGGTCTCGCAGTCGGCTTCGGGGCTCAGGGGCTTGTCAGTGACATCGTCACCGGATTTTTTATCCTTTTGGAAAAACAGATTGACGTCGGTGATTATATTACGGTTGCCGGCTACAGCGGCATTGTCGAGCAGGTCGGTCTCCGTACAACGCAAATCCGGAGCTTTGACGGCACGCTTCACTATCTTCCCAACCGGGGCATCACGAATGTGAGCAACCATTCCCGCGGAACGATGCAGGCGCTTGTCGATATTAAAGTGCCGCTTGAAAAAAATCTTGATGAAACCATTCAAATCCTGCAAACCGCGTGTGACAAAGCAGCCGCTGAGCTCCCGCAGATTAAGGAAGGGCCGGACGTCATCGGGGTTCAAGATTTAAGCACGTCAGAAATGGTGATCAGAATCATTGCCAAAACAGAAAATATGGAGCAATGGCGGGTTGAACGCGTACTGCGGAGAGAAATAAAAATCGCGCTTGACCGTTTTAAAAACGCCGCTTCCGCCGAATAGAAAAACCGAAGCGTAAGCTTCGGTTTTTTCTTTTTAATGAAATTTTTTTTCCACTTCGCTGCAGATTTCATCGGCGGTCATTCCGGAAGCCGTAATGACGGGAGCCTGAGTTGACGTATCGGCAATTCCTTGAACATTGCTGTCAAGTCCGGTTACGACACAGCAGTCACAATTCTTCGCATCCTCAGGAGTCTTCATCATCACTACGTCATATCCTTTTTGTTTTAACGCCTGTTCTACATCCGATAAAGATTGTTCAATTCCAATTTTTTTCGTCATATTGAACACCTCCGTTATGTAGAATGCTCAATTTTTGTTAGATTATTCTTCTTTTCGGATTTAATTGGCATACTTCGAAAAATATCCAACCATGACATTTACCGCGGTTTCCATCGCATCTTCATCCGGGTTCAGCTTGGCGTGATGAAGCCCGTGGGATGAATCGGCCCCCAGCCAGAACATAAAGCCGGGATATTTTTTCAGCATATATCCGAAATCTTCTCCGGTCATCGCTTCTTTCGCCGTTTTCACGTCAGCAAGCTGATGATCGCTGACAAATTGCATAAATTCTTCGGTCAGGCCGCTTGTATTATAAACTTGATGATAAACGGACGGATACGTGACTTTTCCTTTGCATCGGAAGCCGATTTCAATTCCTTTGACAAGCTCTTCAATCCGCTTTTTCACCATACGCATTGATTCCTCGGAAAGCGTCCGGATGGTTCCCTCCAGATGAGCATGCTCTGCGATGATATTTTGCGCCGTGCCCCCGGTAATCGTTCCGACAGTTATCACAGCGCTGTCAAGCGGATCCGTATTTCTGGATATGACCGTTTGCAGCTGCGTGACAAGCGTGCTCGCGGCAACGACCATGTCGTCTGCTGTATGCGGATATGCCGCATGTCCGCCTTTCCCCTCAAGATCGATGACAAGCTCGCTCGTATTGGCAAACAGCAATCCGCTTTTGGTGGAAATGGTGCCGACCGGCAGCTCAGGTGCTATATGGAGGGCGGTGATCAAATCCGGCGTCCATTTTTTCAGCACATCGCTTTCAAGCATCGGTGCCGCTCCGCCCGGTCCTTCTTCAGCCGGCTGGAATAAAAAGAGCAGATCATGTTTGACGGGATGATGGACAAAATGATCAATAATGCCGAGCGCGATGGTCATGTGCATATCGTGGCCGCATGCGTGCATAAAACCGGGGTGCTCAGATGCAAACGGAAGCCCCGTCTGCTCTTCAATCGACAGAGCGTCTATATCCGCTCTGTAGGCGAGCATTTTTTCCGGAGCCGTGCCGTTGATTTTGACAAAGATGCCGGTTCTCCAAGTTTCGATTTCAATTCTTTCTTCCGGATATTGGTTTAAAAGATTCAGCAGGTACTGCTGGGTTTTATATTCCTGAAAGCCGATCTCCGGAATGCGGTGCAGATCTCTTCGGATGGCAATGAGCCGCTCTTTTTCCATATGTATTCCTCCTTGAGATAAGAATAAGGCGTGGATTTTATCATCCACGCCCATTCTATCAAACCATTCCTTACAGCTGGCGTAATTCCTGTTTGATTTCTGTTTTTCCTTTTGTTTTTTCATCGATATCTTTGATTTTTTTCGCTGGTGTTCCCGCTACAACGGTATATGGCTCGACGTCATTTACAACGATGGCTCCGGCGGCGACAACCGCGCCTTTACCGATTGTTACACCTTCAAGCACAACCGCATTTGCGCCGATCACAACGTCGTCTTCTACGACAACAGGCTTAGCGCTAGGCGGCTCAATAACGCCCGCTAATACAGAACCCGCTCCGATGTGGCAGTTTTTGCCTACAGTCGCGCGTCCTCCGAGAACAACGTTCATATCAATCATCGTACCTTCGCCGATGACTGAACCGATATTAATAGATGCACCCATCATGATAACGGCATTGTCGCCGATTTCGACTTGGTCGCGGATAATAGCGCCGGGCTCGATTCTCGCTTTAACATCTTTTAAATCAAGCATCGGGATCGCAGAGTTGCGGCGGTCATTCTCAATGACGTAATCCTCAATTTTGTCTTTGTTTTCTTCGATTGCGCTTTTAATTTCAGCCCACTCGCCAAAAACGACGCCGGATTGGCCGTTCAGGAATGTTTTAGCGGAATCGCCAAAGCTGATTCCTTCAAGATCGCCTTTTACATACACTTTTACAGGCGTTGATTTTGTACTATTTTGAATAAATGAAATAATTTCATTTGCATCCATCATTTTCATATGTATTGTCCTCCTCTGATTTTCTACCTCATTACTGTAACAAAGGAAGGATACAAAGACAAGAAAAAAAGGAACAAGCCTTTATTCTGCCGGCTGGCTGCACAGCGCGGCAAACTGTCTTCCGAATTCCCGGAGCTCTTCTTCCTCACTGCCCTCAGGGTTGTTTTCAATTTTGACCGACGGCAGCACCACCCGTCCGCCACGGGCCGTGATTACTTTTTCCAATTCGTCAACCGCTCCGCAAAAAAACTCATAGGACGTATCTCCGGAACCGAACAAAGCAAATGTTTTTCCCGTAAACTCCAGGTTTTCCATATCTTCTACAATATCGAGCATTTCATCAGGAAGATCCCCGTCTCCCCACGTATATGTGCCTAATAAAATATACTCGTAATCATTAAAAAGTTCGGCATGAATATCCATCGCTTCATATCTGTCTACGGATGCTTGTGCTTCGATCAGCCCTTTTTCAATTAAATCCGCCATCGCCTCGGTGTTTCCTGACATTGTAGCGTAAACAAGCAATACATTCCCCATCTTCGTCTCTCCTTTATGCATAAAAACTAATGTGCGAGCCGAACCGCCTCATACGGTCTGACAAACTTACTTTCGTAAAGGCCCGCGCAAAAAAAGTTTTCTTCCCGGTTGGCCACCCGCCATCCGTGACCGCGGATCGTATCAAACCACTTTAATTCACCGGCAGCAAGATCAGCTTGATAAATACGCGAAAATCCGCTTTCGCCCTGTGACGATGTGACATAAATAGTCCCGTTATCCTCAGAAACGTCGAGAAATGACTTTTCCCTTACAGCGTCCCCGGCTGTAAGGGAAAACTCCTCTTGCGTCCGCACGTTTCGGACGGCAAGCTCCCCCCGTTCTCCCTTTGCCGCGCCCTTTGCTGCAATGAGCCAGTCATTCTGATACATCATCATTGAAGCCGTCATGCGCTGCCTTTCGCGGCTTATACGCCGGATGCGGCCTTCCGTCAGATCATACGCCCAAATGCCGCCATGATTCATATGAATCCGGGTGCCGATATAAATCGTCTGACCGTGTAAACAAAGCGAACGGATGACAGGCGGCTCCTTTAATTGTGAAAAGGGCTTAGCCACATGCCAAGTGACGCCGAAATCATCAGATAAGTAGAGGCAGTATGTGCCGTGCGCACAGACAAATCCGTCATTCCGTCCGGCAACGGCCCATACGGAGGCGCCGGTCGGAAATCGGGAGGCCGTCCAAGTCTTTCCTTGATCGGCCGATCTGAGGACGGCGCCTTTTTCTCCAGCTGCGAATATGTAGGGCCCTATATAAGTCAGCACATGAATCCTGCTTTTCACTCGGAATAGTCTTTTCCAGCCTTCTTCCGCCGAAAAATGAAAAATACCTTCGCCTTTCACAGCCACAAAAAATCCCGAAGATACTGATGCCATGACAGCCGTCGCGCCTTTATGAAACATGGCACCGGTCTCCGTGGTGAGCGGCCCATGCAAGAAAACCGCGGACAAATTCTTTGCAGCATTCTTGATCTTCAGCCGTCTCGGGCACCAGCTCAATTTTCAGCGTTTCCGGGTATAAATTGGCTCCGGCCTGTTCAAACGCATCGCAAAACAGCGTGACCGCTTCGCAAAACTTCGGGTAGGCGTGATCGCCTGAACCGAAACAGGCCGTTTTCAGTCCGTTGAGCTGGCTGTGCAGAATATCTTCGTAAAAATCTTCCGCTTCGTAAGGAAGATCACCATCCCCCCATGTGTATGTGCCGACAAAAACATAATCATATGCTTTGAGAGAATCCGCATCTGCTTCGTCCATATCAAGACAGTCAACCGCTATCTGATGCCCGCTCAGTGTTTCTTTTATAATGCCGGCAATATCCTCTGTATTCCCCGACATGCTTGCGTATATCATTAATGCTTTCTGCATATGATCACCCCGTAATTGATAATGATTTTCATTAACATATATAACACTTTAAATGATAATGATTTTCATTGTCAATAAAAAATAAAAAAAGACAGCATGATTGCTGTCTTTCTAAAATGGGCGTTCCTGCTTCAGCATATCTTTAATGACAGAAACAAAAGCCTGCACCTGTTTTAATTCAAATGCCGGCTCATAACCGAGCAGCCATGTGTCACGGCCGATGGGATGATCCTTTGTATCAAGCAGGGGCATTTTATTTACTTTGTCTTCCTCTTCTAAGGTGACTGACGGCAGAATGGCATAACCGATCCCGTGCAGCGCCATCTGCTTGCACGTTTCAATCTGATCGACAAGGATGGTCTGTTTCGGCGAAGTTTTGAATTTTTGATGCCACCAATGCTGAATTTCCTGAAAATATGTACTGTCACTTTTGAATTGAATAAACGGCCGATCGGTATGGGCAATATCATCAATACAGGAAATTTCCGTATCGACCAAATATAAATGATCGGTCATTAAATAATCTTTCCGGCCTTTCCATTCCGGATTTCCCCGGATAATGCCGATATGTACCTGATCTTCATACAGACTTTTCAGCATTTCGCTGCTCCACCCTGTAATGAGAGAGACCTTTGCATTCGGATATCGTTCCACATATGTTTTTAACACTTTCGGAAGCCAGTGCTGCCCGATAATCGAGGCGACGGCAAGCTTTAATGTGCCGTGAATCTCACCCTCAAGTTCATCAATGTTTTCTCTGATTCTTTCTTGCCGATCCGTGACGTCATTTGCAAATTGTATGATTTTTTCTCCTGCCGGCGTTACCGTAAGTCCTTTTTGAGACCTAAGAAAGATCTTTGTTCCCCAGGCTTTTTCAATGGTCTGCAATCGCTGGGACAGAGCCGGCTGTGACACGAATAACCGTTCGGCAGCCTTCCTCATGTTTAATTCCTCAGCTAAAACTACGAGCATATGAAGCTCTTGAAGCTGCATGTCGTCCTCCTTTTCAATGCCTTTTCATATTTCTTATCTACCATTCTAATCAAATAAAGGCTGCCGAGGCAAGCGCCACTCATATGTATGCGTTTTCTTTTTCTGGCATGCGAAAGAACAAATAGGCTGATCGTGCGAGCCTACTTATTCAATGATCTGATATGACTGCTCAACTGCTTTAATACGACTCTTCTCGTGAAAATGCCTTCAAAGACGCCTTCATCATTTTCAACGCAGACAAAGCCGTTGTTAATGACCATGCTGAACCCTTTGATAATCGGATCATTGATGTGGAGACGGGGAATGTCTTTCAGCATGACTTCCTCAACCGTAATTTGATCCAGCTTCTCAAACTCGATCCGTTCAAGTCCGAAAATGCTGTTCATAATCATATTTGTCCCGATCAAACCGTGCAGACGGTACGAAGCGTCAAGGACGGGAATGGCGGTATAGCCGGTTTTCGTCAGCACTAATAGAGCATGCTCAAGGTTGTTTCCGACTTGAACGTGCGCCACTTTATCCGCCTCGATCATAAATTGTCCGACTGTTGCATCAAGAAGCTGATCTGATTGTAAGCTAATCATGTCACTTCGACCCCTTTACATTTTTCATCAAAGCATGTATTCCCTATATTGCAATAATATAAACATTATCATTTTTTGTCGAAAAGTTTCCGTCAATAAAAAAGATACTCTTTGCAATCGAGTATCAATTTATAGGCCGCTGATTAATTTTCGTTCCGAAAACGGTCATAGAGCGTTACGAGTTTTTTATAAGTGGTTCCATCAACGCTTTTTGACCCTGCTTCTATATCGTTGATTTCGCTGGTCAAAAGCTCAATGGCATATTCTTGATTGATCAGGATATTCAGCAGAAGTTTCTGTTCTTCTTCCGTAAATCGTTCACCGATAAGACTCATACGTAATCAGGCCCCCTATTTTTAACTGAATACCTCCGAAAGCAAGGTGAAATTTGCTTTCAGCTCTACCGCTAGAATAAGTAAACAGAAAAAAATCGTCAACCGCATAATTCGACATTTTGCGGATTCTGTATGAAATATTATTTTGTGTAACGATTGGCATAACTGAATGCTGTGCAGGAATCGGGCTTGATTTTCGCTTCAATGCCCATCGAGGTAATGCGGCCGGTCATTTCTTGTATCAATTCTTTTGTCAGCCCTTTTTGACCGATATCCAGATGCACTTCAAATGAAAGATCCGCCCCTTCATCCGCAAAAGGCAAGAGCAAATCTGTCAGTTCCATAAGACGGCCGTCGAGGATATGCGCAGCCATCTCCTGGCTGAACGCGGTTTCCAGCGAAATTTTTTCGCGAAGGCTATGTATCGGTCTTGCAAGATCGTGATTTTTCAAACAGCCCCAAGCTCCCTTGCCTGTACGGTGCAAGTGTATAGCCGTAATAAACTTTGTGAAGTCGCGGTAAACTTGTGAATCCGTCCCTACAGACAGCACGTATGCTGAACGGGGGTCTTTATTGACAAAGCGTTTCAGCCGCTCCGTCACGTCTTGAAAGGTCATCTGTGCCTCAGAAAGATTATAAAACAGAAAAGAATCAGCCATGTACGGACACTCCTCTTTCCAGAGTCTACAACCAAACGAACAAGCACGTTCCTTTGCATGATTTAATAAAGCTCCGCTTGCGGAAGACCGGAAGCTTGGTCAGCCTGAAAAATCAAATCACATTACTGAAGGAGCTCAAAAATTTCAATAGAAATCATGTCAATGTTATCAAACGGATATGTGTTAGGTTTTTCACCTTTTTGGAAAACCGTCAGTTCAAACGTTTGATTTTTTTCGAAATATTTAACACTGCAAATTTTTTCGCCGTTAACTTCAAAATAACGCTGCATCGGCTCGTTAGCCGCTTCCGCTGTTTCTTGCAGACTTTGCAGCCGCGTGATGATACCCATTAATTGTGACATTCTAAAAAAAGACTCCTTTCAAAAAACAACTTCAAATCAACAAGTATTTATTATAATACAAGTCCTACAGAGCATCATACCATAAAGTAGACCGGGATGGCATTTTCCCGCTGGATTTTCAATAAGAAAATAAACGGGAAAACTGTGTTTTCGAATAGTTTGAAGCTTTTTTCGGAATGTCATACACCTTTCAAAAATATTTTTTCGCTTTTTGAGCCGCCATTGTCAGATGTATGTGAGGAGAAGCCTTTTTATGAGGAGACAGCATAAAAAAACTTGGCGGGGGTAGCGCCAAGCTTTTTCGGATCTTGATCTGATAGAGGGGTTGGGGAACAGAGAGTAACTTCTCTCTATAACTAAATGATAATGATTATCACTATCATTGTCAATCGTTTTTTAAAACTTTTTCACATTTATAAAAAAAAGCGGCATACAGCAGCCGCTTTAAAGTAACCCGTCCTGTTCATATAAATAAGAGTAAGGCAGATCGATAAATAAATACATATTGTCATCCATCGGGTATGAAAAGGTTCTGATCATCTCACCCGTCTCAATATCACTGTACAGGTCACTGAAAAAGCCTTTTCTTGAATTCCGCATCTTCATAATGTTTTCTAAAAAGTACGGACGCCAGCTCCAGTTTTTCTCCACGTATTCAGGCTGATAAAGCCATTCGCCGGACTGCTTGAACACATTTCCCGTCAGCTGATAGCCTTCTTCATCACACATATAAATTCTGAAACAGCAGTCGGTCAGGTTTTCCGCCAGTTTTTTAATAAACTCATCGTCCGCCTGATGGGTTTTCTTCAGCTCGGAAACTGCCTGATTTACCCGCTTATAAAAATTCTCAGAGTGTTCGTATACTGTCTCCAGCTTCTTTTTTTCTCTCGTGATAAATTGCTGAAACTCCGTTTTCAAGCGTGCTTTTAACAGGCTCCGGTCTATAAAATCGCCGCTCGGCGCCTGCAGATAATAGCCTTGAAAAAATCGGCCTCCGTTTCTCCATGCGTACTGGAGCTGAAAATCAGCTTCTATATCTTCATACAGCAGCGCGGCGCCGATTTTTCTCGCCAGCAATGAAATGCTGTACAGCACATGCTCATATGATGGTGACGGCTGAGATACCTTCAGCGCCTGCAAATCTATTTTCAGAAGGTCCGGTGAAAGGAGCGCGATTCTGTCCAGGTTGCTGCTCTCCTTACCTATATTGTCCACCGCGATTTTAATGCCGTATGTACGATAGTAGGCAAGCATATGGTACAGCTGTTCAATGTCGCCTTCGAAATTGTGCTCGGTGATCTCAAGTACAATACGGTTCAATTCAATGCCCTGCTCTTCGTATTCTTTCAAAAGCTCAAGAAAGCTTTCTCCGTGGTCAAGCATCAATACATTCGCATCCTGATTGATAAAAATCAACAGATCGCGATCAGCTTCTTTAAACCTCTCCAGCGCCTGCCTGATGACTCTGTCATCGACCTCAAGCTTATATTCTTCCGGAATGCCGGAATCTAAGAAAAACGGCCCGAGGCTCTCAATCTCCGCATCTGCCAAAATCCGCCCAAGCACTTCGTAGCCTACGACTCTTTGTTCCTCAGCGTTAAAAATCGCTTGGTAATACGGAATGACATCATCAATATTCGTCAGTATATCAAGTGGGTCCAACATGTTATCACCTGCTTCTCTATCTTTGTCTGATTATACACAATTATATCAGCACCACAAATGTTTAGATTAGGGGAAAAAGGAGGCAGTATGGCAGCAGTTTAAAATAAAAGGGGGACATTTTTAAGATCACTCTTCAGACCGGTTAATTAAGGACGTTATTCATTTGTTTCACAATCACAAATAAAAGGATAAATATAAGAGCATGATAACCGGCGGCTGTCCAAAAATAATGGCTCCAATCAGTACTGTTAAATATCCAATCATCATCATATTTCAACTGAAAGAAAGTTCCTTTTTTATCTAAAGTGCCAAATGTAAGAGTTGTTAACCCGCCAGCACTCTTGGAAACGTCAACTCCATACATTGAACCGGCATGATCAGTATGATTTATTGGCATATACGTATAATCAGATAAAATTGTTTCCGCCAGCTTGGTTGGCAGAGACACATATCATACAGCCGATGTATCGCCTCCGAGCCCACTCAAATACTCCCTGGCTTTAATAAATTTCGTTTCATCAGGAAAATCTATGTGATATAGCTTTTCAAATCTGATTATTTCATCAGATGTAAGATTGGTATTTTGATAATACTCCGGAGTAAAAGCGCAAATGATAAAGTACCAAATATTAAAGATGATAACGAAACTGCTTACAAATAGTACAATGAACCATTTTAATAATTTCTTCACTTATTCACCTCTTAATCTTTAAAAATTATATCATAATTTTGAATAGAAAAATAAAACAAGCGAACGTTCACCTTTAACGTTCGCTTGCTTCGCAAAATATGTCATGTAAATTAAAACGGGTAAGGATTCAGCCATTGCCCCCCGTCCATTGTGATACAATCCCCGTTTATATAGGATGCTTCATCGGATAGCAAAAACGCTGCCAAAGCGGCGATTTCCTCCGGTGTCCCCAGACGGCCGAGCGGTACACTGTTCATAGTGCGGGACACGGCTTTTTCCGATTCGAACAGCTTTTCCGCACCGCCTGTCCGTTCAATCGGGCCGGGGGCTATCGCGTTTGTCCGGATGCCGTATTTGCTCCCCCATTCAACGGCCAGCGTTCTTGTCAGTGACAATACCCCCGCTTTGGCTGCAGCGGAATGAACGACACCCGCTCCCGCTCCCCATGCGTATGTAGCGGCCATATTTAAGATGACGCCCTTCTGCTCCTGCTCGATCCAATGCCTTGCCGCGGCTTGGCTGCAGAAAAATGTGCCGTTTAAAACAATCTCAATAACAGCTTTCCATCCATTGGGCGTCAGCTTCTCTGCCGGGCAAATAAAATTGCCGGCCGCATTGTTAATCAGCGCATCGAGCCGGCCAAAGACTTTTTTCGCTTCTGTAATCATGTCTGAAGCGGCGGAATCAGAACGGACATCCATTTGAAAACAGGCGACCTGCCCCTCAAAGGTCTCAATTTCTTTTTTTGTTTCCTCAAGTGCTTCATGGTTCCTCCCTGTCACCATGACATGCCATCCTAATTCAGCCTGTTTTTTCGCCATTGCTTTTCCCATGCCGCTTGAACCGCCTGTAATGATTACCGCTTTCTTATCCATAACAAACCCACCCCTTATATTGAATGAATAATCATTCATAATCTTATCATAGATGTCTTTCCGCGTCATTACATGCTGAGAAGGGATTTTTCAGCCAAGCTGATGATATAATAGAACAACTCTGACAAAGGTTGGTTTTACAGATGGAGAAAATGACGAGAAGAACATTTTTAAAAAGAGGATTCGGCATTTTGGGTGCAACTCTTGCAACGGCTTGCGGAGGTTACGGCTATGCCCGGTATATTGAACCGCGCATGATTGAGATCACCCGTCATACAATCACCAGCCGCCTGATCCCCCGCGGCTTTGACAATTTTAAAATCGTTCAATTCAGCGATACGCATCTCAGTGATGTGTTTACATCCGGTGACTTGAATAAAGCAGCGGAAAAGATCAATCAGCTGAAACCCGATCTGCTTATCTTTACGGGAGATTTAATTGATAAGCCGCATTTATTTAATGATCACCAGCAAGCACTGGCCGTGCTGCAAAATCTTGAAGCTCCCTTCGGCAAACTTTGTGTTTACGGAAACCATGACCACGGAGGCTACGGTACGAACACGTACAAGGCTCTGATGGAAGCGGCTGATTTTCAAGTGCTTCGAAATGGCTGCCGTCAGGTGCAGCTGACAGACGGAAGCCGGATTGAACTCGCGTTTTTGGATGATGTAATGCTCGGAAAACCCGATTATGAAGGCACCCTGTCCCGCCTTTCCGAAGATGCGTTTTCCATTTTAATCGTCCACGAGCCTGATGCCGCTCTCAAGATCGGCGGATATCCCGTAAACCTCCAGCTGTCGGGACACACTCACGGCGGCCAGGTCCAGCTCCCGTTTTTCGGCCCTCTCATTACGCCTCCATACGGAAAAACGTATACCGACGGCATGTATACGCTGCATGACACAACCGTCTACGTTAATCGCGGGCTCGGTACGACAAGACTGCCGTATCGATTTTTAGCCAGACCGGAAATCACGCTGTTCACATTGAAAACCGTACAAAAATAAGACTTTTATCCCGATGCACAGACACCCCCTCCGTAATATGTATATGGAAAAGAGCAAAAAGGAGGGTGATGAAACTGCTGACCTATCAAGTGAAACAAGGAGAAACCATCTCAAGCATTGCGCAAGACTTCAGAATAAGCACTGCTGCTCTCCTTCAGGCAAATCCCTCAATCCAATCGGTCATATACGCGGGACAGCATATTATCATACCGAATCTTCCCGACCCATCCACCATCCCCTATTCCATTGTCGTGTATATCGGAGCGAAGAAACTGGAGTTATACCGCCTTGGCAGGCTCATCCGTACGTACCCCATCGCAGTCGGAAAAATATTGACGACCACGCCGACCGGAGAATTTTACATTGTGAACCGCCAGCCTAAGCCCGGCGGCCCGTTCGGCGCTTATTGGCTCAGCCTCTCTAAAATTCATTACGGCATTCACGGAACAAATAATCCTTCCTCCATCGGCAAAGCGGTATCAAAAGGATGCATCCGGATGTATAATCAGGACGTCACTGAACTTGCCGCTACCGTGCCTAATGGAACAAGGGTGACCATTATAAGATAGAAAGATCTTATTTGTTAATGGAACGAGCTGATGATAATATATTACAGTGGGACCTTTAGGGTAAGGAGCGTGTTTATGGATATATTTAAAAATCGCAATTTTGTCCGTCTCTTTTTCGCAGCACTCGCTTCTCAAATGGGAACGACTGTAGGTAATATGGCTTTCGCTTTTTACTTGCTGGACCATTTTTCAAACCAGCCGGCATACACAACTTTGGCTGAGCTGATGTATTCACTGCCGACAGTTTTCGTATTTCTGATTGTCGGTGTCGCAGCTGACCGGCTTGACAGGAAAAAGGTCGCAGAGAATTGTGACTGGATCAGAGCCGGACTGACGATCATATTGTTTGCCGCATTATACACTGGGAGCATCCCTCTCGTGTTCTGTATTTTGTTCATCAGAAGCGCCGTGACCAAGTTCTTTTTCCCGGCGGAAGCCAGCCTTGTACAAGCTATTCTGCCTAAGGAGCATTATGCGAAAGCGGCGGGACTTAACCAGATCCTGTTCAGCATCTTTATGGTATTCGGCGTCGGTATGGGCGCGTTTATGTATAAAACGATCGGTATTCACGGAGCCATTATCCTTGATTTTGTCAGCTTTATTGTATCAGGCTTTCTGATCCGCGCCTGCCGCATTCCGAAAGAAGCCCGTCAGCCGAACGGCCCTTTTAAATGGGGAGATTCGTTTCTGAAAGACTCGGTCGCTGATTTTAAGGAAGGGATCGTATATATTGTTAAAAACAAATTGCTTGCTTCCCTTATTTTCGGCTTTTTTATCTTTGGTTTTGTCAACGGCGGCTTTGCCGTACTGCCGATGTTTACGATGAAATACGGACTTGCGCCGGATCATTACGAATCACATACTTCCATCTTCACCGTCGCACTCGGCTTCGGCCTGCTTGCAGGAAGTGTGATCGGAACGATGATCGCAAAAAAAGTCAAACCGCATCATTTGATGTCGATTCCTATTTTGGCAGCCGGACTGCTCATTTTTGTCCTCGGCTATACGGATAAGCTGTGGATTTATTATGCGGCGGCTTTCATCCTCGGCATGTGCATCGGCCCCGTCAATATCGCCATCGGGGGCTGGATGCCGAAAATCGTTCATCCGAAAATAATGGGCCGGGTCAGCGGCTGGCAGGACCCTTTTATGATGTTTGCCCAATCGATTACACTCGGACTGGTTGCCCTGTTATTTCCGAAATTCGTTGCCAATATTGATTACCTTTATTACGGCATGGGAATTGTGATTTTAGCGGTATTTGTGTTCTATTTTATCGCTCTTCCGAAATACAGCGCCGAGGCAGCAGAGGTCGATGTGCAGCAATCATTAAAGGCTGATTCCGAAAAACATGCGAAACCTGTCTAATAAAGGAAAAAAATGCGCCCTTTTCATCAGAAAAAGG
The DNA here is from genome assembly GCF_053663395.1 of Bacillus sp. JK74. Lineage (NCBI taxonomy): Bacteria > Bacillati > Bacillota > Bacilli > Caryophanales > Bacillaceae > Bacillus > Bacillus sp. JK74. The sequence continues at coordinate 597,999 of NZ_JBSJQB010000002.1, forward strand.
CGTATTTTTATAATCAATATTTGCATTTCAACGCTAAAAAAGTATAATCTATATATGAACTTGATCAATGCAAAGGAGAGAAATAATGGACGACCACGCTTATTCGAAAGAGCTGCAGCCAACCATCGAGAATCTTTCAAAAGCTGTTTATACTGTGAACCGCCATGCAAAAACCGCCCCCAACCCTAAATACCTTTATCTGCTGAAAAAACGGGCATTACAAAAGCTTGTGAAAGAAGGCAAAGGGAAAAAAATAGGGCTTCACTTTTCAAATAATCCCAGGTTTAGCCAACAGCAGTCAGACGTACTTATCTCTATCGGAGACTACTATTTTCACATGCCTCCAACAAAAGAAGACTTCCAGCATCTTCCGCATTTAGGTACGTTAAATCAATCGTACCGCAATCCTAAAGCACAAATGTCTTTGACAAAAGCGAAAAACGTATTGCAAAAATATGTGGGCTTAAAGGAAAAACCGCTTGCCGCCAACAGGCAGCAGCCCACTTATCATAAACCCGTATTTAAAAAACTTGGTGAGAGTTATTTTTAATTCCGCCGCAAAAAAGCCGATGCGTCATGCATCGGCTTTTTTCTATTCAATCACGTACGTATCCACTTTTTTAATGAGCTCGCTGATTTCAGGCTTGCTGATCTGTTCATCCGCTCCGACTACTTCGCCCCGGTGGCGCAGGTCGTCCGTAATGAGGGACGAGAAAATCATAATCGGCACATCAGAGCTTTGCGGGTTATCTTTAAGGAGCTTCGTCAAACGATGCCCGTCCATTTTCGGCATCTCAATGTCACTGATAATCATGTCAATATGATCTGACAGGTTTGCTCCGTTATCCGTCAGTTCCACGACGTAATCATACGCTTCTTTTCCGTTTTCAAACGCAACGATTTCACTGTACCCCGCCTCAGTCAGCTCATCCGTCAAAAGACGCATCAGAAGCGGCGAGTCTTCAACGATAATCAGTTTTTTACCCGCCCGTCTTTCATCAAATCCTTCCTGATGGACATGATAAGTCTCAACACCGGATGCTGATTCAATATCGTAAATGATCTTTTCATAATCAGGCAGAAAGATCATCGTGTCTTCCAGTTTGATGATTCCCGTTAAGTGCCGCTCCATGCCCTGGTTCAGGGAAGTCGGCTTTTCAATCGCCTCCCAGGACACCCTGTGGATTTGTGAAACGGAACCGACGTGAAAGACGATTTTCCGCTTGTTGAATTCCGTTACGATATATTTATCGTCTTTTGCTCCTTCGGCATCAACGCCGAAAAAGGTATACAGACTGATGACGGGAAGAATTTCGCCTCTCAGCTTAATCATCCCTTCTACGTCTTTATGAGACTGAGGCACAGATGTGACATCTACCGGCTGAATGATTTCCCGGACTTTCATCACATTTATGCCAAATGTATTGACGCCTACTTCAAATTTGACGATTTCTAATTCGTTTGTGCCTGAATCCAATAAAATATCGTATTGTTGTAAAGACAATTCAATCCCTCGCTATCCGCATTCAGTATTGTACTGTATATATCGGCTGTAAACGGAAAAAGTGAATGTATTCGGGCCAACTGGCCATGAACTCTTTATAAAAAGATGCTTTTTTCTGATATCCCATTGACTTTTTGACATCGAGTGGTAAAATAGTCAAGGATTTTTCAGGAAGAAGGGTGTAATAAATGGGTACAGTAGTCATATTCGACCAAGATCAAATGACGGTGTTAGAAGATATCAGCAAAACGGCTTACCTGCAAATGAAAAAAGAGGCGAAAGAGCGTCCCGACAAGCCTGCTCCATACATCTTATGGCGGGAAGACGTCAGCTTTGAATACGGGTATTAATGACATTCGCCACATATCACAATAGATAGATCATGATACAATGAAGACAATCATTTCAGCTGGTTGTCTTATTTTTTTCTGAAAGAAGGTATGTTTTCACATATCGGACATATACTCGGGATAGTTCAATAAAAAGATGACAAATGCTCAGCTAGTGGTAAAATAGGATAAACTCAATATATAGTATAAGGTGATGAATTATGGAACATTTGCTTAATCCGAATGTAAAAGAAATTGAAATTTCAGGAATTCGCAAATTCTCAAATCTTGTAGCTCAGCACGACAATGTCATTTCGCTTACGATCGGCCAGCCGGATTTCTTCACGCCGCACCATGTCAAAGCGGCTGCCAAAAAGGCAATCGACGAGAACGCAACGGCATATACTCCGAACGCGGGCGGCCTTGAGCTGAGACAGGCCGTACAGCTTTATATGAAGAAAAAAGCTGATTTGAATTATGAAGCTGAAACTGAAATCATTGTCACAACCGGGGCAAGCCAAGCGATTGACGCGTCTTTGCGGACAATTTTATCTCCAGGCGATGAAGTAATTCTCCCCGGACCGATATATCCGGGCTACGAACCGATCATCCGCATGTCGGGCGCCGTTCCGGTTCATGTGGATACGACGACACACGGATTTAAGCTGACGGCGCGGCTCATTGAAGAATCGCTGACACCAAAAACAAAATGCGTCATTCTTCCTTATCCGTCAAATCCGACCGGTGTGACATTGTCTGAGGAAGAGCTGCAAAACATCGCAGCCGTCCTGAAGGGCAGAAATGTTTTTGTCCTGTCTGATGAGATTTACAGCGAATTAACCTATGACAGACCGCATTATTCGATCGCGTCTTATTTGAGAGACCAGACGATCGTCATCAACGGCCTGTCAAAATCACACAGCATGACGGGCTGGAGAATCGGTTTCATTTTCGCACCGAAAGAAATTGCCAAGCACATCTTAAAAGTTCACCAATACAGTGTGACATGCGCGTCTTCAATCTCTCAGAAAGCGGCTCTTGAAGCGGTGACAAACGGTGTTGATGATGCGCTTATTATGAGAGAACAGTATAAAAAGCGGCTTGACTATGTATATGACCGTCTTGTTTCAATGGGGCTTGACGTCGTAAAGCCGTCAGGCGCATTTTATATCTTCCCTTCCATTAAGTCATTCGGAATGTCATCGTTTGATTTTAGTATGGCTCTTTTAGAGGATGCAGGTGTGGCTCTTGTGCCCGGCAGCTCGTTTTCAAAATTGGGTGAAGGGTATGTGAGGCTGTCATTCGCATATTCACTGGATACATTGAGAGAAGGCTTGGACCGGCTGGAAGCATTTATTTTAAAAACGAGAGAATCCATGCAGACTATTTAAACAACGGCATAACGCCGTTGTTTTTTTATTGTTTCGGGAATGTAATGTGAAAGGCCGTGCCTCTGTCCGGTTTGCTGTCTACTTGGATGGCTCCCTGATGGTTTTTAATAAGGTTGAATGTAACCATCAGCCCCAGGCCGGTTCCTTTTTCTTTCGTTGTCAAAAACGGTTCGCCTATTCGTTTCAGCACGTTTTCCGGTATCCCGTCACCCTCGTCTTTCACCGTCACATTAACGGAATACTCATCTTCTGTCATGATGATGTGAACCGTTCCCCCATCCGGCATCGACTCAACGGCATTTTTAATCAGATTGATAAACACCTGTTTCAGCTGATTTTGATCACCGTTAATATACATGCTGTCATGTTCGTAATCCGTTTTGATAAAAATCCCTTTAAGATTCGCCTGCGTCTCTAAAAGAGCGGTTACTTCACTTATAATTTTCTTTAAGTTTACACGCTCTTTCACGGCGTTTTGCTGAGGTTTGGCAAGCATTAAAAGCTCACTTAAAATTAATTCGATTCTGCTCAGTTCAGAAAACACAATTTCAAAGTAATGTTCGTTTTCCTCCATCGTCGGCTTCATGAGCTGTAAAAATCCTTTGATCGCCGTCAGCGGATTGCGGATTTCGTGAGCGATCCCCGCTGCCAGCTGCCCTGCGATAGACAGCTTTTCCGACTTCAGCATTAATTCCTCCGTCTGCTTCCGCTCAGAAATGTCACGCAGAATGACCTGCACGGCCGTTTCTCCGAAAAACGTCGTCGGAATGCAGACCATTTCCGTGTAGATCAGCCGGTTTTTAAAGGTAAACCACGATTGCTTAATAATTTCTGACTCGGTCTTTCGGTTGATAATATTTTGGATCCGCTGTTTCACGCCGTCATGATCACAGGGATGAAGCTGATCATAGACGTTTTTCCCGATTAAATCTTCATATGTTTCAGCCTCAAACAGCGAAATGCCCGATTCATTCATGAATACCCACTTATCATTGTGAATCACGGCGATCGTGTCAATTGAATTCTGAATGAGGAGCTGATAACGCTCTCTGCTTTTTTGCAGAATCGTTTGGAATTTTTTCCGTGAAGAAATATCAATCAGAAGCAGCAATTCCGCCCGCTGATTTTTATATGTCGTCGGTGCCGCCTTCACTTCTAAATGAACGGGCGTGCCGTCGAGCCTTCTCCACGTCTGTTCGATCATTCCGACTTCCATTCCTTTTTGCATCCGCACAATTCGGTTTTTCACAATGTCGTGATACTCTTCTTCAATAAACTCATAAGAGCGCCTGCCGATTACCTCGTCTTTGCTTTCGGCTCCCAGCATGGCAAGCATCGCGTTGTTGGCGTAGGCGATTGTGCCGTTGATGCTGACATATAAAGGATTCGGCAGCATTTCGACAAGACGCTCGAATTCGCCGTTTCCAGCCGCATCTTCCGACTGTTGTTCTGCCTTTTGCTTCTTTTGTTCATACATATAAGGCCGGCGGGGTGTCTTCTCCTCAAGCACCTTGATTTTGAGGATGATTTCCCGATCCGTCCCCTCCATTTGCGGTGTGACAATTTCCACACCCGCTTCAAGCCATACGATGGTATGATCTTTTTTAATAAGACGAAAGGTGCAAGGCATCAAATGATGCTCATTATAGAAGTAACTTTCAACCAAAAATTGATCTTCTTCATGCAGGAACGTTTTGAGAAATGACCCGATCATCTCTTCCTGAGAATAACTGAAATACGATTTGCAGTTTGCAGAAATATACATAATACGCCCGTTAGACGTCAAAACGGCATGAAGATCGGTTTTCGATTGAAACTGTTTGACATGCTGAGTATCCTGTTCCACAGAATCCCTCCTTTGCATTATACTCGCACTGCAGGCTGGACACGGACTGATATAAAAAGAAATTCCACTAGATTGATTCGCTAAAAAATGAGCATTCTCCTTCTATTCTTATTGTGAACGTCAATTTTCCTGAATGAAAGAAAGGGCGCACGAGATGTTCGGCCGCCCTTTCATTTGTTATTTTTTATTGTATTTCTTTTCAAGTTCTTTGTAAGCGTCAATTGCTCCTTTAGCAATGTTTTTGCTGACATGATCGTGATCATCCTGAACAGTCGGTACGACGACGCTGAATGCCACTCGTGGATGTTCTGACGGATAATAGCCGACAAAGGTCAGGTTATACGTGTCTTTCCCCCACCAGTTTTTGTTCGTGCCGTAATAGTGCGTCTCCGCGGTTCCCGTTTTACCGGATACATCAGCGCCTGAACCTTGAAATGTTGAATAAGCCGTTCCCTGAGGTGAGCTTGTAACCAATTTCATCCCTTTATGAACTTGGTCAAAATCGCTCGGGCTGTTATTTACTTTGTTCAAAATTTTACTATCTCGCTGTTCAATCGCTTTTCCAATCTTGTTTTTGCTGTCCGGTTCATGAATGCTTGTGACGATCCGCGGCTGGACGCGATACCCGCCGTTTGCGATGGCTGAAATATATTGAGCCATTTGAAGCGGCGTATACGTATCAAACTGTCCGATCGCAAAGTCAAGCAGCAATCCCCCGACCATTTGCGGATTTGACTGCATGCCCGCTGATTCCTGCGGAAGATCAATCCCGGTCTTCACACCCAAACCGAATTGGGCATAGTAGTTCCGCATTTTTTTAATATCGTCTAATCCGGCAGGCAGTGTACCGTACGGCCTGTAGTTAATGCCGGCGATATGCATGGCCACATGAAACATATATACGTTTGAACTTCTTTGCAGCGCGGTCAGCTCAGTAATGGCTCCCATTTGTGTCCACGATTGTTTTCTCGTTTTGCCTTTAAATACAAGCGGTGCATCGACAAACGTTTTATAATGCGGGAGGCCGCTTTGGTAACCCGCGAGAACAGTCGCTCCTTTAACAGCAGAGCCCATCTCATATTGGGTCGTAAATGATCCGATCGCAAAATCCTGTATTTTATTTGTTTCGAGATCGATGCGTTTCCCCGCCATTGAGAGGATATCCCCGTTGTTCGGGTCCATCATGACGGCAAATCCTCTGTCAACCATATAGTTGCCTGCGGCGCGGCTTCTTCTCAGCTCTTTTTCAATGACTTTTTCAACTTTCGACTGCAATTCCATATCGAGCGAGAGCTGCAGATCGTAGCCTCTGCTGCCTTCATCGACGGGCTTTTGGCTGACGACTTCACCTTTGCTGTTTTCCACATACTCTACTTTTTCTTTATGTGCGTTTAAATAGTCTTCATACTGATATTCAATGTAGCTTTTTCCCACCCGGTCATTCAGTGAGTATCCTCTTGTAACATAATAATCTTTCCGTTCGCCCAACAATCCCTGTTCCGGTGTCGTCACACCGCCGAACAGAGAGTACAGCGTTTTGTCGTACGGATATTTCCGCGTCCAGTCATTAATTACGTCAATGCCGGGGAGCTCTTTCAGGTGCTCGGATACGACAGAAACTTCTTCATATGTCAGGTCGCTTTTCGGTTTCTGTTTGTTGTTTTCATGTTCGTCAAGCAGTGACCCGCTGTTTCCGTTTCCGTTCAGCTTATTCGGGTCCATTGATTTGACGACTTGCGGCTGATAGGCGTTGCCGCTTGAAAAACGCGTATAAATCGCCGCGATTTCCAGCTCTTTTTTATTTTGTTTGATCGCATCAATCTCCTGCTTTGGGACGCGTTCAATCTGGCGTTTGTATACTTCTTGCGGTTTCAGGCTGTTTTCTGAATCCTTCATAAGCTTTTCCGCCTTCTTCGGATGTGCCGCAAGCCAGTAATCAATGATATTTCGATCCTTCATAAATTCAGTATCAATATGGATCAGTGCGGCGAGATTTTTTGCCGTTTTCAATTTGTCCTTTGCCGAGGTTTTTGAGGTAGAAACGTATACAATTTCAGGCACAGCCTGGTTATCAACCGCCACCCTGTTCCGCTTGTCATACATTTTTCCCCGCGGTGTCGGATAATAGGCGGTTTTTGCATTTGCCTTCTCTGCATCCTGGCGGTGTTTATCCCCTTCGACAATCTGGACGATGCCGAGTTTAAAAATCAGTGCCGTAAAGAGAAGAAAAACAATCAAAAAATAGAGATTCATTCTCAGCGCTCTGTAACGTTTCGTTTTTTTCTTTGGTTCGCGCGCGACTTCAGCCACTTTCTGTTACACCTCTCAAATCATTGAATATATTTACATAAACAGATTTTAATTGTAACATTTTTGTAAAAGTTGTTACAGCGAAAACGGGTAAAAAAAACTGTCAAGATCAAATTATCTTAAAATATATCTAACACTTCAAATAATTTGAAGAGATGTAACGGATTTTAAAAAATAAATACAGATCGTTTTTCCTGATATAAAGCCATTTTTCTGTGCTCAATTACAATTATGACAAACGTTTGTTGTCAAAGGAAATGGCTGCCTGCATTATGACAAAAAAGCTGTGATAAGATTTTTCATGTAGAAAAAAACTTCTCTGGGAGGCTATTAACTATGAAAAAAGCATTTCTCTTATCTGCCGCCGCGGCAGTCAGTTTGATTACATTCGGAGGCATTCAGCAGGCATCTGCAAAAGAGCTGTCATGCCAGCACGTCGTTACCGTAAAAAAAGGAAACACCGTACAGCATCTGACTCTTCAAGAGGCTGTTGAAAAACTACATATGAAAACGAGCGCGAAACAGCTGAACGTTAAAAATGAGAAAGAACTGAAACAGCTGCTGCAAAAACACGCCAAGCATTCTGATATGACAGTTAAAGACGTTCAAAAAGAAACACCGGCAAAAACGGCTCCGGCAGCTGCTGAAAAACCGAAAGCCGATCAAAACAAGACGGCTGACAATGCAAAGCAGACAGATAACACAAACAACAGCAGCGAGAAAACTCCTTCATCTGTCAGTGCGTACGAAAAGAAAGTCGTTGAATTGACAAATGCAGAGAGACAAAAGCAAGGCTTAAAACCTCTGCAGATTGATGAAAAATTAAGCAAATCAGCTCACGCAAAATCACAAGATATGAAAGACAAAAACTATTTCGATCACCAAAGTCCGACTTACGGCTCACCTTTCGATATGATGAAGTCTTTCGGAATCACTTATAAAACTGCCGGTGAAAATATCGCCAAAGGGCAGACGACTCCTGAAGCCGTCGTTAAAGCTTGGATGAACAGTGAAGGCCACAGAAAGAACATCATGAATCCTGAGTTCACTCAAATCGGTGTCGGTTATGTAGAATCAGGAAACATCTGGACACAGCAATTTATCGGAAAATAAATAATAAAAAAGATTGCCCCGGCGGGCAATCTTTTTTATTTCACCCAAAGCTTATAAATACTTTGAGTTCCGCTGTTTTCTTCACCTTGCGCGGAAAGCTTGTCGTATAATGATTTGGCAAGCGCCAATCCGGGCATTTCTTCTCCCATCAGCTCCGCTTCTTCAAGGGCAATGCCCATGTCTTTAATAAAGTGTTTCACGTAAAATCCGGGCGCAAAATCGCCTTTCAGCATACGGGGAGCGAGGTTTGACAATGACCAGCTGCCAGCCGCTCCGGTTGTAATGCTTTTCAGCACTTGTTCCGGGTTCAGACCGGATTTTTCCGCGTAAGCCATCGCTTCAGCCACTCCGACCATCCCCGCTGCAATCGCGATCTGATTGCACATTTTCGTATGCTGGCCGCTGCCAGCCGGCCCTTGATACTGAATATTTTCCCCCATAACGGAGAAAAGCGGCAGGCATGCTTCAAACGCTTCTTTTTCTCCTCCGGCCATAATGGCAAGCGTTCCGTTCCGCGCGCCGATGTCTCCGCCGGAAACGGGTGCATCCAGGGCGTGAATGGATTTTTCTTTGGCTTTCTCCGCTATCTTCTTCGCCAGAGACGGTTTTGATGTCGTCATGTCAATGACAAACGCCCCTTCTTTTGCATGACGGAGAATGCCGCTTTCACCGAGATAGATTTCCTCGACATCACTCGGATAGCCGACCATGGTAATAATGATGTCTGCTTTTTCCGAAAGGTCTTTGACCGTCTCCTGCCAGACCGCTCCCTTATTCAGAATCTCTTCCGCTTTTTGTTTCGTCCGCGTGTAGACTAAAACAGGATAGCCCGCTTCTAAAATGTGCGATGCCATACTGTTTCCCATGACGCCCAAACCGATAAATCCGACCGTTTTGTTCACTGCGCTTTCCTCCCCTGATGCGATTCATATATCACTCTTTCATGTCTATATTACCATATTATAGGCTGATAGAGACCGCGTCACAAGGTGAATTTAGAAATGGCGCTGATCAGATCTTCGCTTGCGCTCTTTAACATATCAGTCGATTGCTTCACTTTTTCAAGCGTAACGAGCTGTTCATCAGTAGAAGCATTCACTTCTTCCGCCGCTGCCGCAGATTCTTGAGAAATGGCGGAGATGCTTTGAATCGCTTCTTGAATCGCGGCTTGTTCTTCACTCATTTTTTGAATGTCATTGTAAATATGATCTATACCTTGAACGAGAGACTGCATTTCCGTCGTAATCAGATTGAGAACCTCACCCGTTTCATGAATGGCGCTGTTTTGTTCATCATTCATTCTGCTTGCCTCAATCATCGCGTGTGACGCTTCTTTTGTCTCTGATTGAATCAGACGGACCGTCTCACTGATATGGCCGGAAGAAAGAGCTGATTGTTCAGCAAGCTTGCGGACTTCTTCCGCGACGACGGCAAAGCCCCGTCCGCTTTCTCCCGCTCTTGCGGCTTCTATGCTCGCATTCAGCGCCAAGAGATTCGTCTGGTCTGAAATAGCGGATATTGCCGTCACGACTTCTTCTATGTTTTTCGTTTGTTCTTCCAGGTCATTCAGCATTGCCTCTACTTTTTTCGTTTCTGAATTGGCTTCGTTTGACTTCATCAGCAGCTGCCCGAGCGCGTCCAATCCTTTGTAGCTGGCATCCTCTGAAGATTTTGAGAGTTGTTTTATGCTGCCTGCGCGATCTGCGATTCCTTTTATTTTGACTGAGAGATTTTCTGATTTTTCGTTGATCGTCTCAACCTCTGACGCTTGCTCTGTCGCTCCGGCGGCAACTTCCTCTATCGCTTTTGCGATTTGTCCGCTCGTTTCATTTGTTTCTTGTGAAATGACGGTTAGCTGGTCAGATGTATCAGACACATTTTCTGAGGAGGCCTTGACCTGTTCGACCATCTCTTTCATATTTTCAACCATTTGGTTAAAGTCTTTTGTTAACTCGCCTACTTCATCTTTTGATTTCGTCTGAGCGCGGACGGTTAAATCTCCCGCTGAGACTGAATTTGTTTTTGCGATCAGCTGCTGAATCGGCCCGGTTATCGTTTTTGCTAGGAAATAGCTGAGTCCGATCGTAATCACAAGGGCGATCAGTGACATAAAAATGCTCACCGTGTTCATTTTGTCGGCTACTCCCATCAGCTGATCTTTTTCAAACTGCGTTCCGACTTTCCACCCTGTTTCTTTTACCGTTTGGTAGACGACCATGTTCCCCTGCAGCTCTTTGATGCCTTCTTTGTCCGCAGTGATGTCTTTTAACGTCTGATCTTCCGAAATATTTTTTCCCTGTTTTGCCGGATGGGCCAGAAGAGAGCCGTTTTCATCCGCTAAAAAGGCAAATCCTTTATACGGAACCTTTTGCTCGTTGACCATGCTCTGAATAGAGGACAGCTTCAAATCTAAGCTCGCCACTCCGACGACGGTTCCGCTGTTTTGAATGGCTTTTGACGCCGTCACGATCATGTCTCCCGTCACTGCATCTTTATAAGGGTCAGTCCAGACAACCTTATCGGGTTTTTCAGCCGCCATCTTATACCACGTTCGATTTGTCGGATCATAGTCTTTGGCAAAATCGGCCTTTGGATATGTAAACATTTGTTTGTTTGCGGTTCCGACGTACGCAAGCGCGACATATTTGTCATTCTGTCCGATCTGTTTTAACTCATCGTTAAAAAGCCGCGCGGTTTCTTTCTTCCCATCTGATAGAAAAGACCGGGACAATTCACCGTCTGCTAATCTCATTAATACGGTCTCATCATTTTTCAGCTGAAGCTCAATGTTCTGACCGAGTGAATTGGTGACATTCTCTGTCGTACGTTTTGCTTCCTCCGTCATCATCGGCTTTAATGTCAAATATGAAGAAACCGTTAAAAAAACAACCGTTACAATAAGCATTGCCGAGACAAACACAGCAATTTTGATATGCATTTTTTTAAACATAACCATCCCCTCCTGAGAGTTATATCGGTCTTTCGGCCAAGAAAATGAATAAATCTTGAAATAAATATCAAACATTTCCGTCATTTGGCGCAGCAAAAAAAGAGCCGTCATGCCGACAGCTCCGCCTTACGTAAAATATTCGATTTTTGCTTTCGGAAAATAGGTTTCGATATAAGATTCGAGTGTTTCCCTTAAGGCATGTTCTTCGTCTTTTTGGTATATATATTTGCCGATTCCATAGCGTCCCCATTTGTACCTGCGCTTTTCTTCATCAAGCTCAAGCTTTGTTTTCGGATAGTTCTTCTCAATCACCCGTTTGGCCGGTTTTGTAAAACGATGCTGGATCAGTTCAAATGTGATGTCATGCCGAACGTCTTCATCAAGCGCCGCATCCAATTTCTCAAACAGCTCCTTATAGCCTTCCTCCCAGCCATCGTGAATATAAATCGGCGCCACGATGAAACCGAGCGGATAGCCCGCTTTAGCGACTTTGACGGCGGCTTCGATCCGTTTGTCGAGCGGAGAAGTTCCCGGTTCAAAGTTCTTAATGACATAATCCGCATTGATGCTGAATCTGAACCTAGTCTTTCCGTTATGTTTTGCATCGAGCAAATGATCGACGTGGTGAAATTTAGTCACGAATCTGAGCTGTCCCAATTCGCTTTGTCCGAAATGTTCAATGGCTCTTTTTAATGTATGTGTCAGATGATCGATTCCTACGATATCAGACGTACAAGAGGCTTCAAATCTTGTAAATTCCGGCGCCCGTTCTTTCATATACTCATCAGCCTGATCCAGAATCTCTTCCACATTGACATATGTCCGGATGTAAGGCTTTGATCCCATCGTCGTCTGCAGGTAGCAATAGTGGCAATGCCCCATACAGCCCGTCGCAAATGGAATGGCATATTCGGCGGACGGCTTTGAAGAATCGAATTTCAGTGTTTTCCGGACGCCGATTACCAATGTTGATTTCGCGTTCCGGTATTGCTGCAAGTGATTTTTCCCCGGAATATTCCGGACTTGATTATGCGATGTTGTTTCTCTGATCTCAAGCCCCATGTTTTCAAACTTATTCTTCAGCTCTTGTCCTAACGGGTATTCGAGCGCTCTCGGTTCTATATAAACAAGCTGGGGCACAAACGGCTTCAGCATGAACTGACACTCCCTTTTTACATTTTCTCATGTTGTTACTTTCCGTTTAAAAGAGAGTGAATATGCGTTGTAAACATTTCCTTTGATCAATGGTACCGGTCTTCTTCAAAAAGCTCGCTGTAAATCGCTTCCGCTTCCTCATATGTCGAAAAGACCGCGTCATCTTCGGCCAGCGGATGATAGGTTTCGTATAAAAACAGAGACAGTTCTCCCTCATGATACGGGTGATGGACGATCTCCGCCTCTTTAATATGGGCAACATTGGCGGCATGCGGATTGCGGTAAATCACATAGACCGTATCCCCCGCTGCAAATGATTTTGTCATAATAATCCCTCCTGTTGATCGTTATTGTTCCCCCCTTTTTTCCGAATATGAAAAAAACCAGACGGCTTACACCGTCTGGCTGTTGTATTACTTATTGAATGTTTCTTTAACGAATGCGACAACCTCTTCTGTCGTGCTCATAGACAAGATTGTTTCTTTGAATGATTCAGCTTCTTTTTTAGAAAGCTTGCTGATCTGCGTTCTTGCCGGAAGGATGGATGTAGCGCTCATTGAGAACTCATCTAAGCCTAAGCCGAGAAGAATCGGAATCGCAATTTCGTCTCCCGCCATTTCTCCGCACATGCCGACCCATTTGCCCTCTTTGTGAGCGGCTTCAATAACAAGGGTGATCAGACGGAGAATCGCCGGATTGTATGGCTGATACAGATAAGCTACGCGCTCGTTCATTCGGTCAGCAGCCATCGTGTATTGGATCAAGTCATTTGTTCCGATACTGAAGAAGTCAACTTCTGTAGCAAACTGATCTGCGATAACGGCTGTAGACGGAATCTCTACCATCATACCGACTTCAATATCGTCAGAAACCGCTACGCCGGCTTCGACGAGTTTTTCTTTTTCTTCGAGAAGAATCGCTTTCGCCTGTTTAAACTCGTTTACTGTCGCAATCATCGGGAACATGATTTTTAAGTTTCCGTATGTACTTGCACGAAGCAGCGCACGAAGCTGAGTTCTGAAGATTTCTTGCTCTTCAAGGCAAAGGCGGATGGCTCTGTAGCCTAAGAACGGGTTCATTTCTTTAGGGAGCTGCAGGTAAGGAAGCTCTTTGTCGCCGCCGATATCCAATGTCCGCACGACAACTGATTTTCCTTCCATACGCTCAAGAACCGTTTTATAAGCGTCAAACTGCTCGTCTTCTGTCGGAAGCTGGTCGCGTCCCATGTAAAGGAATTCCGTACGGTAAAGCCCTACAGCTTCTCCTCCGTTTTCAAGAACGCCTTTTACATCGTCAGGTGTGCCGATGTTTGCGGCAAGCTCTACATGATGGCCGTCTTTTGAAACAGTCGGTTCATTGACGAGCTTCGCCCACTCAGCTTTTTGCGCCAGGTAAGCACTGTGCTTTTCTTCATATTTCTTTAACGTTTCACTGGAAGGATCGATGATCACATCACCATCGATGCCGTCTACGATCACCGTAACACCGTTTTCAATTGTCCCTGTAGCCGCTTTTGTGCCGACAACAGCCGGAATTTCAAGCGAACGGGCCATGATCGCGGAGTGTGAAGTGCGTCCGCCGATATCAGTTGTAAAACCTTTTACAAACTGGCGGTTTAATTGCGCCGTATCAGACGGTGTCAAATCTTCAGCCACGATAACAACCTCTTCTGAGATCATGCTCGGGTTCGGAATTTCCACGCCCAGCAGGTGCCCCGTCACACGTTTTGTTACGTCACGGATATCCGCCGCACGCTCTTTCATGTATTCGTTATCCATTGATTCAAACATAGTAACGAACATGGAAGCTGTTTCTTTCAAAGCGAATTCAGCATTGACTGAATCTGTGCTGATTTTCTCCTTTACCGGGTTCAACAGCTCAGGATCACTCAGAACTAAAAGGTGCGCGGAGAAAATGTCAGCTTTGTCTTGTCCCAGTTCTTTTAAAGCATGCTCTTTAATTTTTTCAAGCTCTTCTTTAGAACGTACAATCGCTTCATCAAAACGGCTTACTTCAGCCGCAGCATCAGCAATGTTTTTCTTTTCAACCGTTAAGTCCGGCTCTTCAAGCCGGTATGCTTTCGCAATCGCAATTCCGGCTGAAGCGCCTATTCCTTTTAATTCTTGCATTACTCGCCGAGTCCTTCGCTTTTCATTGTTTCTTCTAAAGCGTTAAGAGCATCATTTTCGTCAGCGCCTGAAGCGGAAATTGTGATTTCAGCGCCTTTAGCGATACCTAGAGACATAACGCCCATGATTGACTTAAGGTTTACTGTTTTGCCGTTATATTCTAAGTTTACGTCAGCATCGTATTTGCTTGCAGTCTGTACAAGAACTGTCGCAGGACGAGCGTGGATTCCGGAATCTGCTGTTACTTTAAATGTTTTTTGTGCCATGATTATCATTCTCCTTTAAATTAAAGCTATTTTACTACACAATATTATATCATACAGCCGTACTTGTCATCTGACAAGCACGGCGTATTTATATGCTTATTTTCCGATTTTCACAATATCTTTTTGTTCCCGTTTTACGGTACCTTCGGCCGAAAGGGAAATCGCTTCACCCTCGGCAAGATTTGTAAAGACAATCGGTGTCATTAATGAAGGAACATGAGGTTTAACCGCTTCAAGATCAACTTCAAGCAGCTTTTGCCCCGGTTCAACCCGGTCACCCTCAGAAACAAAAGAAGTGAATCCTTCGCCTTTCAGACTGACTGTGTCGATTCCGAAATGAATCAGGATCTCTCTTCCGCCGTCAGACTGAAGACCGATCGCATGTTTTGTCGGGAAAACATTCAGCACTTTTCCGCGGACAGGCGATACGACGATTCCTTCTTCAGGAAGAATCGCAAAACCGTCACCCATCATTTTTCCTGAGAACACCTGGTCAGGCACATCGGTAATCGGATGGATTTCGCCGGTGATCGGAGAAGCGAACACTTCTTCACCCTGCTCGTTTCGGAGCGGATCTGCGATAACCTCTTCAACCTGCTGGCTGACTTCTTCTTGCGCGGATACTTTCGGTTCAGGACGCGGCGTGCGTCCGGCGATAATATCCTGCATCTGTGTTTTTAAACCGTCAGAACGCGGGCCGAAAATGGCCTGAATGTTGTTTCCGACTTCAAGAACGCCTGAGGCGCCAAGCTGTTTCAAACGAGTCTTATCCACTTTCTTCTGGTCGTTGACCGTAACGCGGAGTCTCGTGATACAAGCGTCAAGGTGCTTAATGTTTTCCTGGTCACCCATTGCCTGCAGGATTTCATAAGGAAGGTCGCCGGCTTCGCCTGAGGCGCCCGCACCTTCATCCGCAGCCTCTTCTTCACGGCCCGGCGTTTTCAGATTGAACTTTCTGATCGCAAACCGGAAACCGAAGTAGTAAATGAGTGCTAGTCCTAAGCCGACCGGAATGACAAGCCACCAAGCCGTCCGGTTAGGCAGAATTCCGAACAGGAAGTAGTCAATCAGACCGCCTGAGAACGTCATACCGATTTTTACATGCAGCAGCTGCATAACCATAAAGGAAAGTCCCGCGAATACGCAGTGAATCGCAAACAGGATAGGAGCCACAAATAAGAATGAGAATTCAAGCGGCTCGGTAATTCCCGTTAAGAAACTTGTCAGAGCGGCAGAACCCATGATTCCGGCTACAAGTTTTTTCTTTTCAGGCTTCGCTTCATGATAGATTGCAAGCGCTGCCGCCGGAAGACCGAACATCATAAACGGATATTTCCCCGTCATAAATGTTCCCGCCGTCAGCTGTACGCCGTCTTTGATCTGAGCCATGAAAATCCGCTGATCTCCGCGGATGATGTCTCCGGCCGCATCTTTATAGCTGAAAAATTCATACCAGAACGGCGAGTAGAAAATGTGATGAAGACCGAACGGAATCAATGACCGCTCAATCATTCCGAAAATAAAGGCCGCCAAGGTTGGATTCGCTTCCACAAGACCCGTGGAGAAGGAATTCAGACCGTGCTGGATCGGAGGCCAGATCACTAACATAATAAGACCGAGAATTAATGCGGAAATTGATGTGATAATCGGGACAAACCGCTTACCCGCAAAGAATCCGAGGTACTGCGGAAGTTCAATTTTATAAAACTTGTTGAACAATAACGCGGCCAGGACCCCGACGATAATACCGCCGAACACGCCCGTCGCCAAAGTGGGTATCCCCAGCATGTTAATATAGGCCGGATGGTTTTCCGCAAAAAACTTTGCCCGTTCAATTTTGTCAGACGGAATACTGCCGTTCGCCATAAGCACGGCGCTCATGGATACGTTCATGACCAGGTATCCGATAATGGCCGCGATTCCGGCAACACCGTCTCCGTTAGCAAGACCGATCGCAACCCCTACTGCAAAAAGAAGCGGCAGGTTGTCAAATACGATTTGGCCGGCGCTTTCCATGACGTTCGCCACAAGCTGAACGTTATCATTGCTTAAGAAATGCATGACTTGAATCATATCTTTGTTCTGCATGGCATTCCCTAACGCAAGCAAGATCCCCGCAGCCGGTAAAATCGCAACCGGAAGCATAAGAGCACGGCCGATTTTCTGGAGAACGCCGAATAATGCTTTAAACATAAAAGATGTACCTCCTCTGTTAGCTAGTGTGACCTTACAGCGAAAATTCATGACAACGAATTCACTGGCGCAAGTCTTCAGTTTAACCGTTTACATTTGCCCTTTTACACAACAAAAAAGGCATGAGTAAAAAGGGTGTGCAAAATAACGGGATCGTTCTTCCCGTTTTTTACCCTCAATCACTCATGCCTGATCGAATCAGTGACACGTTTTTAAGGTTTCAACTGAAATTATGAAATTTTATTGGTTAATCGGTACAAATGAAGCGTGAGATAAACCGCTTCCGCCTCATGAACTGGTTTTTTCAGTATTTGCTGCAAGATTTTTATCAGTTTCCAAGCAGTATTGTAGCATAGCGGGTATTCATTTTTCAATAATAACATTAACTTTTCTGGTTCTTTTGTCTGCTCTTCCCGATTAATCCTGTCTATGGTAAATCTGATATGCCGGATCAGCCGCAAATAGTGGACGCTTTCTTTATTCACTTTCATCTGGAAAGATTCCTCAATCACCTGAACGAGGCGGGACATCAGCTGTGAATGCTGATTGACCTCTGAAAGGGGCCGATTCGTCAGGGCGGAATGGATATGTAGAGCGATAAAGCCGATCTCTCCTTCCGGAAGGCAGATTCCCGTCTTTTCATTAATCATGCCGACGACTTCACGGGCAATTTGGAATTCTTCCGGATAAAGCGTTTCGGTTTCCATGAGAAACGGGTTTTTAATGTCAAAACCCTGCTGCAGCCGCTTTACCGCAAAGGCGATATGGTCAGTCAGCGCAATATGGATATGCTCATTTAACGGTTGGCTTGTCCGCTTCTTGATATGATAAATGACGTCATTGGAGATGTCGACAAGTGTCTCGTCCACATAACCGAGGAGCTTTTTAAATTGTTTTTGTTCTTTTTCATCCTTTAAGATGAACATCTTGTCATACCCTTTATCTTCAATGACATCCGCTTGTTTTTTTCCAAAGCCGATCCCTTTTCCGATTAAGACGACCTCACTGTATCTATCATGTGTTGCGATGAGCACATTGTTATTTAATACCTTTTCAACTGTAAAGGACCCCTTCATGATCCTCAGCTCCTTTGTCATTCAATACCTCATATCGTACAAAACGAACGGAAAGCGCGTCAATTCTTTTTTTAGACGGTTGATCGTTCAATAAGGCGGTAATCAAGAACTTTCCTTCCCGGAGGCCCGCCGCTGATCCGGTCCTCAAGCATGTGAAAAGCCTGCTTTCCCATTTCTTTCGTTTGTATATCTATTGTGGAAATACCTAACATCTTGCTGATATCATGATTGTCGATGCTCAAAATCGCAAGCTCTTCCGGGATGCGCGTCCCGTTTGCCTTGGCTTCAAGGTAAAGACCTGCGGATACTTGATCATTCGCCGCAAACAGCGCAGTCGGTTTGTCATCCCAGCTCTTCCATCTATGAAAAAGGGCTTTCCCGTCAAGCAGCGTCAGCACCTTTTCCACAACCAGCTCTTCCCTGTAAGGCTGCCCGATCTTCTTCAGCGCCTCTTTATATGCGGCGATGCGGACTTGACTGTTTTTTCCCTTTTTTCTGGCCAGGCTGATCGCTATTTTCCGGTGTCCCTTTTCTATCAGATAATCCAGACCGTGCCGAAATGCTTCCCGATGCGGATTACTGATGGAGGAAAGCCCCGCCGCATCAGTGTACTGGCAGAGGATGAGCGGTTCTTTCACGGTAAGCAGATGCTCATCAGGAATTGCTTTGGAGCAGATAATCAGGCCGTCCACTTGGCGCTCCTGTAATTGTGATAAGGCAAAACGTTCTTTTTGCTGCTGATAATCTGTCTGGTATAAAGAAAGATGCACGCCTGACGCTTCGGCAGCCTCGGCAATACCTGCAACAAGGTCAGCAAAATACGGAAGGTTCACCGACGGAAGCACAACGCCGATCATATCGGAAAAACCTTTGGATAAATGCACAGCATGAATGTTGCGCGTGTATCCGAGCGATTGCATCGCTTTTTTCACTCTTTTTCTTTTGTCCTTACTTACATAAGGATGATCATTTAAAACTCTTGATACCGTTGTAACGGAAACCCCGGCAGCGCCGGCAATGTCTCTGATCGTAGCCATGGCGTCCCCTTTCTTTTTTTCCCTTGATCTGGAATGCGTTTCATACAGTAAGCTAGAAACAGATACATCCTATTCGTTTGAAAGGAGAAGAACAGCGATGGGGATTCTTTGCTTAATCGGTTTGTGTCTGGCCATACTCGGCGGCAGTTACCTTGCCCTGCGGCCCCTGAATGAAAAGCATGACATCAAACCATTTCAGCATTTTGATGATTTTTTCATTTAAAAGGTGATAAAAAAGGACGCTGCGTTCCAGAACCGTCCTTTTTTATCACAAAGCTTTCTATTTCAGAATCGTTAATTCTTTCGGATACTGCGTTAATGCTTCGGCGCCGTCTTTTGTGACAAACACATCGTCTTCTATGCGCACGCCGCCGACATCCGGCACGTAAATCCCCGGTTCTATCGTGTACACCATGCCTTCTTTGAGGAGTGTGTCGTTCGCGCTGCTCATTGATGGATATTCGTGAACCGAAATCCCGAGTCCGTGGCCGAGGCGGTGCGGGAAATAGTCTCCGTATCCGGCTTTTTCAATAATGCCGCGGGCTTTTAAATCAAGATCACCGATTCTGACGCCGGGTTTGCTTAATTGAAGCGCCGCCTGTTCAGCTTTAAGCACCGTTTCGTAAATCTCTTCCTGTTTCGGGCTGATTGATTGGTATGCGAATGTTCTCGTAATGTCTGAACAGTAGCCGTCAAGAATAACGCCCAGATCAAACAGAACAAAATCGCCTTTTTTCAACCGGTCTGCACCCGGATTCCCATGGGGCTGGCCTGATTTTTCCCCGAACAGCACCATCGTTGAAAATGACATGCCCTGCACACCTTTTTTCTTCAGCTCAAACTCAATCTGCGCGAGTACTTCGGTTTCACTCACACCCTCTTTAAGCGCCGCGACACCGACTTCAACTCCGTAATCTGCGAGTTTTGCCGCTTCCCTGAGAATGCTGATTTCCTTCTCATCTTTTACGAGACGGAATTGGTTGAGCGTTTCTTCTGCCGAAACAAATGCCGCGCCCCCTGAAGCTTGTTTGAGCTGTTCTGAGCGGGAAAGAGAGATCGAATCCTTTTCAACCGCGATGGAATCAAGCCGCACATTTCGTTTTGTGAGCTCGGCTTTGATCAGCTCCCACGGATCTTCGTGATCGCCGTAGCCGATAATACCATGCTCCCATCCGGCGCTTCGGGCTTGTCCGGCTTCCATTCCCGGACAAACGAAAAACGGCTCCTGTTCCTGAAACAGGAACAATCCCATTAACCGCTCATGCGGGTCCGTGTAAAAATCAGTTAAATAAAATACGTTTTCCTTTGTATGTATAAACGCCGCATCATGTCCTTCTTTTTTCAGCCAAGATGAAACACGTTCTAATCTGTTCATTTTTTGCTTTTCCTCCTTACCAAAGTGACTCTTTATTCATTCTATCAGTTTTCCGGCGTTTATGCTGTGAACGAACATTTAAAAAAACAGCCGCCCGATGTGCGGCTGTCATCTTTATTTTAATAATCTCAGTCCGTTCAGTATGACCAGAATCGTGCTCCCCTCATGCCCGATTACGCCAAACGGCAGTTCCATCACCTGCAGAAAGTTAGCGCAGATCAAAAGGCAGATGACCGAGAGCGAGAAAACAATATTCTGCTTAATAATCCGGTTCATTTTCCTTGAGAGTCTGCACATTTTCACAAGCTTGTGAAGATCATTTTTCATAAGGACTAAGTCAGCCGTTTCTAGAGCCACGTCCGTGCCCCCGCCCATCGCAATACCGACGTCAGCGGTTTTCAGAGCGGGCGCGTCATTAATGCCGTCTCCGACCATGGCGATTGTGCCGTACGTTTCTTTCAGCTTCTTCACTTCTTTTGCCTTTTGGTCCGGCAGACAATCGGCAACAACCGTCGTCATGCCCGCCTCTTTCGCGATGGCAGCCGCAGTTTCAGACTGATCGCCGGTGAGCATGGCTGTTTGAATGCCCAGTGATTCAAGCTCAGCCATCACGGCTTTGGCTTCAGGGCGGATTTGATCCTTTAAGGCGAAGCAGCCTGCAATCCGGTCATCTTTTTTAACAAAGACCAGTGTAAAGCCTTTATCCTTTAATTCTTTTCCCGATGTCTGCAAAAAAGCATCTGCCGCATGTTCGCCTGCAAATCCCGCTTTTCCGACCATCCATTTGACGCCTTCTATTTCAGCCTGAACGCCGAATCCCGACGTCTCGTCAATCGATAGATGGCCTGCGGCCGCGGCGCCCCGGCTTTCGGCAAATTCAGCTATCGCTTTTGCAAGCGGGTGGCTTGATTGCTTTTCTATCGCATACACCGCCCGCATGATCTCATCTTCACTCACATGTTCCGCTGCTTGAAATGCCGCGACTGCCGGCTGTCCCTTTGTGACCGTGCCGGTTTTGTCAAATGCGATCATCCGTACGCTTCCCAGCTGCTCTAAAAACACACTTCCTTTAACCAATAATCCGTTGCGGGCCCCATTTGAGATAAGGGAGAGCGCAGCGGGCATAATAGAAGCGACAAGCGCGCACGGGGAGGCGACCACCATAAACACCATCGCCCGGTAAAAGGTTTCACTCCAGCTCCAGCCTAAAGCGAAATGAGGAACGAATAAAAGCACAGCCACGGCTAACAGCACGCCTTTGACATAGACACTTTCGAATCGCTCAATAAATGCCTGAGCCGGTGACACGCTGTTTTGGGCTGATTCCACCAGCCGGATGATTTTTCTGAATAAAGACTGTTCATTTGTTTTCGTCACACGGACCGTTAAGGAGCCGTTTCCGTTTACCGTTCCTGTAAACACAGAATCTCCTGCTGTTTTTTCCGCCGGCATCGCTTCACCCGTCAGCGCCGATTCATCGAGGCTCGTCACGCCAGACTCAATGATCCCGTCTGCCGCTACGCGTTCGCCCGGCTTAATGACGATCATGTCACCGCTCTTAAGTTCAGCAGCCGGCACCCGCTTTTCCCGTCCGTCCGCAAGCAGGGTCGCTTCCTCCGGTTCCAGTTTCATCAAGGAGGTTAAATCACGGCTGCTTTTATTCATCGTATATGTTTCGAGCGCGCCGCTTAACGAAAAAATAAAGATAAGAACAGCGCCTTCCGCCCAATAACCGATCAGGGCGGAGCCGACAGCCGCAAAAATCATCAGCAGTTCCACATTTAACGCCTTCGTCTCAATGGTATCCTCAATTCCCTCTTTCGCTTTTGCAAATCCCCCGATCAGGAAGGCAAGGATATACAAAGTGACGGACAGGCCTTTTGTTTCGGTAAAAAACCAGGCCGCAAGAATAAGGACGCCGGATACGAGCGCCGCAATGAGTTCTGCATGCTGGATCCACTTTTTTCCGGCCCGCTCTTCTTGTATCTGCTGTTGTGAATGGGTTTGTGTCATCACTTGTTCATTCATTATGAATTCTCCTCTCTAATTGAGAACGCAAATCATCTTCAATTCCCCGATAAAAGTAAAACAGCCGCCTGACAGGCAGCATTTTCACAGTGTTATCGCAGTGTTTTCTTTATTATAGCATGCCGGCGGAAGATTTCAATTATAATTGTTTTAATTTCTTTTTGATAATAATTATCATTAGCGTTTCTTCAGCTGTTCATTATATGCAAAAAAAGGTGCGGGAGGAATTCCTCCCGCACCTTTTTAATTCTCTGACCATTCTTTTAATTGTGAGGCGGTCATCGGACCGACGATCTTTTTTTCGATTTCTCCTTTTTCATTCAGCAGAAATGACGTGGGAATCGTCATGACATCGTATTCCTTCATAAGCTCGCCTTTCGTGTCAAGAACAATCGGGAATGTGAGATGGTGCTGAGTGACAAAGTTTTGAACGGTATTTTTATTTCGCTCGGCATTCATCAAATTTACCGTTACAAGGCTTACATCATCAGACTGATGCTGTTCAAAATAGGTTTGGAATTGCGGAAGTTCTTTTTTGCACGGAGGACACCACGATGTCCAAAAATGTAAAATCGTTTTCTGCCCTTTATTCGGAATCGATATTTCGTCTCCTTCAATCGTCTTCATCAGAAACACGGCGGGAACTGCCTGTTTTTCTGATGAGGCTTTTGCTTCAGGCATCCAGACGGCGGCAGCTATCAAAAGGACTGCACATACAATTAGGCGGGTTTTATGCATACGATCTTCCTTTCACGCGTTTCGGATAGCTTGCCCTTCCTTATTGAAATGTATCAGCCTTTTCAGCTTTCGATCCGGGGCGCTGTTCTTCCGCCGCCCGTCAAAAACACGGAGACACCGAGGTCTTTGCAGATCGTCGCGTAATGTAAACTTGTCAGAAGAATCATGCCGGTATTCATACCGAGTATAATGCCGAGCATTTGCAATTCCGGCATAGAACCGAGCACATACATCATCGAAAGCCCTACAATGCTGCTCCATACGTTATGATAAAACGCCGTTTTCACGTGGCCGATGCCGATCAGACAGGCTTGAAGCGGCATCACAAACAGATGAAAAAGAAAAAACGGCCACAAAAGCTGCAAATAATACTGCGCTTCCGGAGACTGAAAAAACAAATGGGTCAGCGGGCCCGCGAACTGAAACATGACCCAGACCGCCGGAATGCCATAGCCGAATGTAATAAAAATCGCTTGTCTCAGCCGTTTCAGCACAATATCATATTGGGACAGCGCATACGCTTCTGAAATGCTGGGAATCATGACGACCATCAGCGAATGGGCGATAAATGCGGGAAACGAACCGATTGTCATCGCTACACCGGCAAGCATGCCGTATTGATCAATCGCGGCTGTCCCGGCTGCCCCGGACGCCAGCAGCGCTCCTTTAACCAAGAAGGGTTCAACTGCGTTTGTCACCGCATGAAATATACGAAGTCCCGTTGTCGGGATGGATACGGCCAGGAGGCGTTTCCGCACGTCTTTCCCGCGAAGATGAATGTGCTGATGGCCGGAAAGCGCCCTCCGCGCCAAAATAAACTGCGTATACAAATAAACGAACACCACAACATCGCTTGCGACCAGCACAAATAACGAAATAAGCACGGCCATATCAATTTCAAAAGAGTACCATTGAAAAAAGATAAACAGACAAAGCACTTGAATGATTTTTTTCAAGACATTCGCAACCGCGATTTTTCCCATTTGCTGCACACCCATAAAATAACCTCTGGCGATGGATGTAAAAGCGACGACTGGAATCAGCCCGATGACAATCCCTTTAATAAAGGGGTGATACGTATCGAATACAGGAATGAACGGCAGCGCGACGCTTGCGGCCGCGGTTGAAAACGCGGTAAAAACGGCGGTCATTCTGAAGGCATGCCGGAGCATGCTTTCATGCAGCTTCTGATTGGATTCCGCGATGAATTTTGAAATAGAGATCGGAAGCTCCAGACTGGCGATCACGATAATTAAAAAGATGGTGGGCAGAATGCTCATGTAAAGCCCCATCCCATGCTCGCCAAGCTCCCGCGCCAGTATCATATTCACGACAAATTCCAGACATTCCGCGAAAAAGGCGGCGATGGATAAAAGAATGATCCCTTTCACAAATCGATTCATGGTGTCTCTCCTTGTCTCTCGTTCTTCCATCATCATATGAGACAAGTTCTGAAAATATTTTCGATTTCTCAAAATTGAAAAAAGCATAGCGGGGATATTTTTGATCCCGCTATGCTTACATCGCAAATACGTGTCTGCCGATCCGTTCGATAATTTTTCGGGAACGGATCCAGTGATCAGATGCCGTTTTCGGATTGTAGAAAAACAACGCGTTCGTTTCTCTGCCCGGATGGTCAAGCGCCTCATTTGCGGCGGCGATGGAATCCTTATCCGGCTTTTGATTAATGCTTCCGTTTGCTACCGGTTCAAATGCATTCCTTTGATAGATCACGCCCCGAATGGTATCCGGGAAACCGTTTTTTTCAGTGCGGTTCAGCACTACGCTGGCTACCGCAACCTTCCCTTTATAAGATTCACCTTTCGCTTCTGCGTGAACGAGACGTGACAGGAGTTGTCTGTCAGCGCGGGAATACGTTTTTTTCGGCGGCTGATAAGCCGTCTCTTCCGGTTTTGCTTTCATCTCTTGGTGAGATGAAAGCTTTATCGGTTGGATAGAATGCTTATGATCCGTTTTTGAAAGCTTCGGAACCGGGCTTTTTTTATTTAAATCAGCAACCAGGGTGCTGGGTTCTTGCTTTGGCTTCTTCGCAAAAGTAAACAGAGCTTCTGTATGTTCAATTTTTGATGCAGGCATAAAACATAGAAAAAAGACAGCCAAGGCAGCAAATTTTGTCGTCATACGATTTCCTCCTTAAATACTTCACTACCTTAACAAGAGCTGTGCGCAAATTCACGTTTAAAGATTTTCCAGTGCTCCCAATCAGCTTTTATAATGGAAGAAGTTTGTTAACAGCCTTGTTATTGGCAGGAAAACAGCCGTCATTTTCACAACATTAACCAAATAGCAGTAAAAGTATCCATCGGAGGGATTTTACATTTTGTTTACATCTGTTACAGCCAGATGAAATGAGAAACTGAAACCAAAAAAAAGACTCCTCAAGTGGGAGGAGCCGTCAGCTTCTTGGCTGTTCTAAATACTGGAATATAACATCTCCGCCTTGCTGGGCAATACCGCGGAAATGCTTAAAATCTTCCTGCTTCGATAAAACTGCTCGAAATGCAAGAAAATGTTCTTTCTGCACCCTGAATTCTTTGATTTCACCGGTGCGCATTTGGTTGATACGTTCTGAAATTTCCTCAGGCAGCAACGAATACAGCCTCCTTTTCTCGGCTTTTTCCCGAAAAACAATATACCATCTTTCCCCCGCCGGGACAATGATTGAGCGGGCTGATACCCATATCGCTTTACTTCTTAAAGAAAATACTGCAAAATATTTTCAAACAGGATTTATGATAAAGGAGAGGAAGCTCGTGAAAATTGCTAAGGTTGGAAACGTCATTGAATTTAAAAACGGATTAACCGGTATTGTTGAAAAAGTAAATGAAAACTCCGTCATCGTTGATGTAACCATCATGGATAATTATCGTGACCTTGAATTAGATTCCCTCACTGTCGTCAACCATAAGAATTATAAAATCATCAGAGACTCCTATTAAACCCCCCGAACAATCCGAACCATTTACATATCCCGCACAAAAGCTGCCGCCCGGCAGCTTTTTCAAATGAATTCAGATCTCGGTCATTTCCACAAAAAAATCACCGGTCTCATCTTTATTGTAAAGATTTGTGACGGATGTATAGTAGTTGGTTATTTTACCGCGGAATTCAAGCCCACGCTCGGGCGCCTTGATGTCAAATGTTTTTTCGTACAAAAGGACGGCAATATCATGATACGTTTCAGAGGTCACCTTCAATACGAATGAAATCATACGGCCGTTTTTACCCGCACTTTCTTTACAATCATACATTTTCAGCCTTACACCGTTTAACTCTAACGGCTCCATAACGAACACTCCTTCTTTTTACAGGACATGCTACCATGCTGGCCATTCCTTTACAATTGATCCGCTCCGAATAAGAAAAAACAGCGCAGGCCTTTACAAACATACGTTCCCTATTTTATAATGAAACAGACGAGCTGCCATCCAGCACCCGTCACGTATTGAAGCGGCGAGTACACTCCCCCCGGGTTTACTCGTCTTTTTCTTTTCTCCAAATGATCTCTCTTTTCCTTATAGTCGCAGTTATCACATCGTCCTGCTGTTATCAAGACTACATTTAAAATAAGGGGTCATACATATTAGACATATATAATATGCAAATGCACCCGATTGTTAAGTGTATTACTTCACAAACTATCCAATTTGCAGTTCATTTGTTACAAGAAGTTCACCTAGTTTCTAAAGTATAGGTTTTTCCATTACTACTGTTTTAACTTCATAACCATTAGGGTTGGTAACCGTTTCTTCTTTATAAACTATGTAACCCATTCTTTCGTACAAGCTTATATTTTTTGGTAATGATGCACGAACACGGCATTCTATTTTCTTTTTTTTATTTTCAATAGCATAATTCTCAATCCATAATAATATTGCTTTCGCTATCCCTTTTCCTCTTGCGTGTGATGTAACGGATAATCTTGAAAAATATATCGAGGTATCTTTTAATGTGATTCTAGAAGAAGCAACTGGTTCCCCATCTACAAAGCACAACAATGCTTTTTCTAATCCTTGTTTCATTGCATTTAATAGATGATCTAACGGTTCATTTAATGCACTAGAGGGAACTTCAAGAAATCTATATTCTTCAAATGCCTCTAACATAATTTTATGCACAATCTGATATTCTTCTGCACTTGCTAATCGTATTTCTAACTTCATTTTTTCCCTCCAAGTTGATGTTATTTAGAACTATTATATCTTTTTTATAATTTTCTGTTGTGCTAACTGCCATGTTTCTTCCGTAAATTAAATTTTTATTTATTACAGAAATGCTGCCCGGCTAAAAAAAGCAACTGCTCTTATTGCAATTGCTTTCGTTTTCACCATTTAGGTGAATAGCATTTTATATATTTTTATACCTGAGCGTAAGCAACCTTAGAAATAAACTGAATAGACTATACTTGCTCTTTTAAAAAGACTTATAATGGTCGCAGAGGTGGTCAAAATGAAACTAAATGCAGCGCCGCGCCTAAACGCCGTTATGAAGGCGAAAGGGTGGACGCAGGTAAGACTTTCGGAAGCATCTGGTGTGCCACAAGGTTCGATATCGCGCTTCGATAAGAATAGTCGCCACGAAGACTGGCACGTTTTTTCGATTGCGAAAGCGCTCGACGTAGAAGTCGATGAGCTATTCGAAATTGAGGACGCTGAATAAATAGAACGTATTGAAAAATCCCCGCCTAGAAAGACAGGGATCGTGGTCACACTATGGCTTCTTCGGGTCACAGTCGGGTCACACTTCGCTGTGACTCGCTCACATTTCCGTCTAAAACTGACGCTAAATGTTCGGGTTTTACCGTGACCTCACTCCGTTTCACACTTCGGACCGCAACCGGGGGTATTTAGGTTATATTCCGAGTCCGTACTCCGTCTGAAATTAACGGTTGTCAATCGTCTCCGGATACATATCATGATTCATCATCCGATGTTCGGCCATTTTTTCATATTTTGTTCCCGGTCTGCCGTAGTTTGTATACGGGTCAATGGAGATTCCGCCTCTTGGCGTGAATTTGCCCCATACTTCAATGTAGCGGGGGTCCATTAATTCGATCAAATCATTCATGATGATGTTCATGCAGTCCTCGTGGAAATCTCCGTGGTTGCGGAAGCTGAAAAGATACAGCTTCAGCGATTTGCTTTCCACCATTTTTTCGTCCGGAATATAGCTGATGTAGATGGTTGCAAAATCCGGCTGTCCCGTTTTCGGGCAAAGCGACGTAAATTCCGGGCAGTTGAATTTAACGAAATAATCACGGTTCACGTGTTTATTCGGAAATGATTCCAAAACCTCCGGCGCATATTCAAATAAATAGTTTGTCCCTTGATTCCCCAGGAGCGTAACTCCTTCTAATTCTGATTCTTTTCTTGTCATATAAATCTCCCTTTCTATTAAACTCCCCGTTTATTGCCCCAAAGCAATGTATGCAGCTGAGGCAGGACTCTGACGAGATTCAGATCCGAATCGGCAGAAACCTTATCAACGAGTGTTTCGTATTTTCCGAGCAGATGTGCGATCAATGCCCGGTCGTCCGTCGTATGGACGTTATCGTTTCCGACCTGAAGATAAAACGGAATATTCGGATACCGCTTGTGCACGGTTTTCGCGAATTGCAGATCTTCATCATTAAAAATGACGACCTTTAAGCTGACCGCGTTAAGCCTTTCTGCCGCATCAAGCGAAGACACAATGTGATCGAGCTTTGCAAAATCGGTTATCATCCCCGAACTTGGCGGCTTCGGTGAAATCGTCAGGTCGTTAATCATTGTGAACCAATCCTGATAGACCGTTCCCTGCGTTTCTAAAGCGGCGCGCACCCCGTGCTCTTTCAGCAGCAGAATCAGCGCGTCAAGCTGCTTTAACAGCGCCGGGTTTCCTCCTGAGATGGTGACATGGGAAAAAGCGTCTCCGCCGATTTCTCTCAGCTCGCGGTAAATGTCTTCCGCCGTCATCCAGCGGATATCTTTTTTGGCTGAGCCGTCCCATGTAAAAGCGGAGTCGCACCAGCTGCAGGAGTAGTCACAGCCCGCCGTGCGGACGAACATGGTTTTCTGGCCGATAACCATGCCCTCCCCTTGTATCGTCGGTCCGAAAATTTCTAATACCGGAATTCCTTTAGCCATTCCTATCACCTTTTTTCGGGCTGTATACGCAATAGCTTGTCGGGGTTTCCCTGACAAAAACCTGCACGCAGACCGGCTGATTCTCCAGTGTTTCGAGGTAGGACTGCACCTTATCATAAATCGTTTTGGCTACGACCTCGGTCGTCGGCAGTGAATATCTGTCATCATCAGAAAATTCCTCATGGTCATTCAGCAATGTATGGTCATAAGCGCCGTGCACCAATTTCTTCAGCACGCTGAAATTCACGAGAAAGCCTGAATCGTCCAGTTCATCCCCCGCAACTGTAATATTTACTGTATACGTGTGCCCGTGGACTCTGCTGCACGCTCCGGCGCTTTCGCGGGGAATAAAGTGCGCGGCTGAAATGTGCATGTCCTTATTTAACTCAAACGAATAAGGATGCTGAACCTGCGGGTAAATTTGAGAAAGCAATTAGTTCCGCTCTCCTTTCATTTTCATATATTCATCATATCCTTTATTGCGGAGCAGGCATGCCGGGCATTCGCCGCATCCGTCCGCAATGATGCCGTTATAGCAAGTCAGTGTATTATTCTTTACAAAATCAAGCGCGCCGAGCTCATCCGCAAGTTTCCACGTTTCTGCTTTGTTCAGCCACATAAGCGGCGTATGAATGACGAACGGCTTTTCCATCGCCAAGTTGACGGTGACATTGCAGGATTTGACAAACTCGTCACGGCAGTCCGGGTAGCCGCTGAAATCAGTCTCGCAAACACCGGTAATAATGTGGCGCGCGCCGATTTGATATGCAAGAATCGATGCAAAGGATAAAAATACAAGGTTGCGTCCCGGCACAAAGGTTGTCGGCAATTCCCCGTCCTTCGCTTCAATTTCGATATCATCTCTTGTCAGCGCATTCGGCGCAAGCTGATTTAAAAGAGACATATCAAGCAAGTGGTTTTTGACACCGAGCTTTTCGGCAATCGATTTTGCCACATCGATTTCTTCTTGGTGACGCTGATTATAATGGAATGTAACAGTTTCCACTTCTTCAAAGTTTTGCAAAGCCCATAATAAACAAGTCGTGCTGTCTTGGCCTCCGCTGAACACCACAACCGCTTTTTCTTTTTTCATGTCTTTCTCTCCCTTATCTATCATTCCATAAAAAAAGCGCCTTTTTCGGAGAAGGCGCCCTAAAAAACATAAAAAAACCGTATCCAAGGATACAGCTCGTCCTTAGTTTTTTATAGAGGGTGTAGCTAGAACCTCTCCCGCATCAATACGGATTTTCTTCTTTTTTTCACTTTTGCTATCATACCATAATGTTGTTTCCCGTGACAATAAAAAAACAGCCTGAAACCTGTGTCAGGCTGCAAAAGCGGGTTTAAGCCCCGCGTTTCTTCCCCGGAAATACCATCAGCGCAATCCCGATCAGAACAAATAGAGCAGGCCAGAAAACAGAAACCGGAATGATCGGCTGATACGTCATCATAAAGCAAAGTGCTGTCAAGGTCAGCACCGCAACCGGGATGAGCAGCGCCTTCTGTTTCCCGCCGAACAGCCACAGCTCAAATAAACCGAATGCCGTTGCCAACAGGTAAACAGGCCATGTCACATCGGAGTAAGACCAATTGGTTGCCGTTTCAAAGACAAACAAGAACCCCGTAATCAATAAGATGCCGCCCGGTACGAGAAGCCCCGCGTTTTTGACAGGTTTCGGGCCGAAAATCGGAATGTGAAAAGCGGCGCCCAGCAAAAGAATGAGAACGGGCCAGCCGCGTTCGCTGATGACTTCATTTGCATTGGTGAATATGCCGAAAATGCCCGCGGCGCACAGAACCGCCGCAGCAGTCAAAAGCCCTCTTTGCCTTCTGCCGAACAGCCAGGCTTCAAACAGGCCGAACGCAACGGCAAAGAGGTAGACAGGCGATGTCACATTTGCGTATGTCCAATCCGTCAGCGTTTCAAACCATAACAAGCCGCCCGTCACAAGCAAAATGCCGCCCGGAATAAGAAGGCCCGATCTTTTTTTCGGCTGCATAAAGGCAGCGGCGTGAAACAAAAGCCCGGCTGCGATGATCAAAAGCGGCCACAGCCCCGTCATCAGCATTCCGGCAAAGCATAGTGCTCCCGCGGCTGTCAGGATGAAAGCAGGAATCAATACGCCGATCTTTCTCCCGCCGAAATACCACAGCTCAAACAGACCGAGAGCAGGCGCCCATATATAAACAGGCCACGTCACGCCTGAATACGTCCATCCCGTTGCGGTCTCAAAACAAAACAGGCAGCCCAGCACAAGAAACATACCGCCGGGAACGAGCAGTCCCGCCTGTTCAGGCGTTTTTTTCGCAAAAATAAATCCGGCGTGAAATCCTGCGGACATTATAATGAAAAGAAACGGCCACGCCGAACCTGCGGATATATGTATAACTCCCGCCTTCTGTAAAAAAAACGCAATGCCGATACAAATAAAAATAAATCCCAATAATAAACGTCGAGCCTTCATCTCTTACTCCTCCCCATCATTTCCCAATTCATTATACAGAAATGGCAGGAAAAAAGAAGGGGAATTCCCAAAAAATACAGACATTTTCCTTATATCCTTATTTTTCTTTCGGGATTTTTTTGCAAATCAATGCGCCGATGAAAGCGAGGCTCACATACCCAAACACCGGATAAACGGTGGAAATCAGCTGTCCGTAACCGATTTGGCTGATAATGAAAGCAAACGCCAAAATGCCGCCGTAAATATATGTACTTTTTATATGAAGAAAACTGTTTAATTGTTTTTCCAATCCGTATAAATTGCCGATAACCGACGTAAACACTTCCCCGAAAATAATAAACAAATAAATGATATGAAGCGAACGCGAATACGAATAGACAACTTGAGCCATCGGAATGTCAAACTCCAGCACATCCGGCAGCACCGATAATGATAAAAAGCTCGCGGCAAGCACCAGTGTCAACAGAACGCCGCCTATATAAGCTCCCCTTCTGATCACCTTCTCTGAAGACATTTCGTTCGCAAGCGGCACAAGGACGGCTTGGGCGAGCGATAAATTTAACGCGCCGTAAGAGACGGCGGACAAAAGCCAGTTCCACTTGTCAGGCCATACCCATTCGTCCGCGTTTCTCGTGCTTGTAAATACAAATGAATCAGCTGTCACGATAAAAGAGAAAGAAATTAAAAGCGGCACCACCAATATATTGACGCCGAACACACCTTTAACACCGCTTGTCATGACGGCAAGGCTCAGTACGATCGTCAGAAGGATCCCCGCTTGTGCGGGCCAGCCAAGCTGTTCATGAAATAGCGCTCCAGCTCCGGACAGCATGACAGAGGTCACTCCCAGCAATATAAACATCATAAACATGTTCACGGCGCGGCCGATGGACTGGCCGAATAAATATGTGTTCAATTCCTGATAAGATGCTGCATGAATCCGTTTGGAAATAATCATGATTTTGGCGCCTAAATATGTAAACATCAGACCGCTTACCACGATACCGAACAGACCGATCCAGCCGAACTTCAGAAAAAACTCAACGATTTCCCGTCCCGTGGCAAAACCGGCTCCTACAACCGTGCCTACGTATACAAATGCAAGCTGACTTGCAGAACCTTTTGTTTGTCCCATTTCACCCTCCGGCTAAACGCAGATTTGTCCAGGCCTTTATATATGCTTATGAGACAAGTCTCCCGAAAAGACGAACAAATCGTCCTTCCCCGGAAAAAACAGATTCAGCTCTCTCCTCTAAGCAAAAATATTGAAAGAAAAAAAGGGCCGGCGTATACTCTTCATCAAGAAAGGTCAAAGCATTTCATTTCCTTTCCGACTATATTGGTCAAAAATAATCAAACCTCACGAATATCACTTATCATGCTGTAAACATTTATTTTTCGGGGTTTGAAACAAAATACTTGAAAGTCAAAGAAGATCAGAGTATACTAATAATCAAAGAAGGTCAAAGTTTTGGCCTTATTTTCTAACCCATTTGGTCAAAGATGATCAAACATTTTTCGAGGAGGTTTTGGCAAATGCGTTGTCAACATTGTCAGAAAAACGAGGCGACGATTCGCCTGAACATGCAAGTCAATTCCATTCAAAAACAATTCGTTTTATGTGAAACATGTTATACAGAATTAACCCGAAAACCGTCTATGAGCATGGGGCCGCAATCATTCGGATTCCCGTTTGAGCAAGGTTTCGCTCCCAATCAAAATAAACAGCAGGCCGGCCCTGAAAAAGGCCTGCTCGACGAGCTCGCTCAAAACGTCACAAACGGCGCAAAAGCAGGTCTGATTGACCCTGTGATCGGCCGCGATAATGAAGTGGCGCGCGTAATTGAAATTTTGAACCGCCGGAATAAAAACAATCCGGTGCTGATCGGTGAACCGGGCGTCGGTAAAACGGCTATTGCAGAAGGCCTCGCGCTTAAAATCGCTGAAGGCGATGTGCCGAACAAATTGAAAAACAAAGAGCTTTACCTGCTTGACGTCGCTTCTCTCGTCGCCAATACAGGGATCAGAGGCCAGTTTGAAGAAAGAATGAAACAATTAATGAACGAATTAAAAGAACGGAAAAATGTCATCTTGTTCATTGATGAGATTCACCTTCTCGTAGGCGCCGGCTCTGCCGAGGGATCAATGGATGCCGGGAACATCCTGAAACCGGCCCTTGCCAGAGGCGAGCTGCAGGTCATCGGGGCGACAACGCTGAAAGAGTACCGCCAGATTGAAAAAGATGCGGCGCTTGAAAGACGCTTCCAGCCTGTCATGGTTCACGAGCCTACAATAGAACAAGCCATCAGCATTCTGGAAGGCATTAAAGATAAATACGAGAAATACCACGGCGTCACATTCAGCAATGAAGCGATAAACGCCTGTGTTACGCTTTCATCCCGTTACATTCAGGACCGCCACCTGCCGGATAAAGCGATCGACTTATTAGATGAAGCCGGCTCTAAGGCGAACCTGGAACTTGATACCGTAAATGAAGAAGATGCGGCTGAGAGACTCAAAGCAATTGACGCGGAGAAAACAAAAGCGCTTCGGGAAGAAAATTATGAGCTTGCCGCGAAACTGCGTGATGAAGAAGCGGCTTTGGAAAAGCAGCTGGCGCATGAAACACCGGCCTCTTCACCTGAAATCGGTGCGGAGCATATTCAAGCCATCATTGAACAGAAAACAGGCATTCCGGTCGGAAAACTCCAGGCTGATGAACAAGTCAAAATGAAGGAACTTGAAGAGCATCTTCATCAGCGTGTCATCGGTCAGGAAAAAGCCGTGAAAAAAGTGGCGAAAGCGGTCAGACGAAGCCGCGCCGGCTTAAAATCCAAAAACAGACCTGTCGGCTCCTTCCTCTTTGTCGGACCGACCGGAGTCGGAAAAACCGAGTTATCAAAGACACTCGCAGATGAACTGTTCGGTACAAAAGATTCCATTATCCGTCTCGATATGAGTGAATACATGGAAAAACACGCCGTATCAAAAATTATCGGTTCACCGCCGGGATATGTCGGACACGATGAAGCCGGTCAATTAACGGAAAAAGTGCGCCGCAATCCGTACAGCATCGTGCTGCTCGACGAGATTGAAAAAGCCCATCCTGATGTCCAGCATATGTTTCTGCAGATTATGGAGGACGGCCGTCTGACAGACAGCCAGGGCAGAACGGTCAGCTTCAAAGATACCGTTTTGATTATGACTAGCAACGCTGGAACCGGCGAAAAACAGGTGAAAGTCGGATTCCAATCTGAAGAGAGCGTCATGGAAGAACAAACGCTGATTGATTCACTGAGCGCGTTCTTCAAACCGGAGTTTTTAAACCGGTTTGACAGCATTATTGAATTCCAATCCCTGAAAAAAGAACATCTCGTGAAAATCGTCAGCCTGCTTCTCACAGAGCTTGAAGACACATTAAAAGAGCGCGGCATCAGCCTGAGCGTCACCGATGATGCGAAAGAAAAAATCGCTGAAATCGGCTACCACCCCGCTTTCGGAGCACGCCCGCTCAGAAGAACCATCCAAGAATTGATCGAGGACGAAATGACAGATCTTCTATTGGATGACAACGAAATCAAAGCCTTCCATGTCGTAATGGAAGAGGGCGGCATCAAAGTCCGGGCACAATAACAAAAAAGCGGTTCCCTCCTCGCGGGGAGCCGCTTTTTTGTTATTTCTCCATGCCGGAAGGGAGAAACTGTGAAGAATTCGGGAACAATTTCTCAATCACCCTAAAGTTCCATGCACTGCCACCGATATTAACCATAGAAAGCTAGTATAAAGGATTTGGTGAAAACTATGGATAAAACATCGATTATCGGTATCATCCTCGCCGTGATTGCTTTAAGCGTGGGCATGGTGCTGAAAGGGGTCAGCTTAAGCGCACTCGCTAACCCGGCAGCTATTCTGATTATTTTGTTCGGTACGATTTCTGCGGTGATCATCGCATTCCCCGGAAAAGAAATCAAAAAAGTGCCTGCCCTTTTTAAAGTGCTGTTTAAAGAAAACAAACAGCTGACAATTGCGCAATTAATTCCTATGTTCTCTCAATGGGCGCAAATCGCCAGACGTGAAGGTCTGCTCGCATTAGAAGCAAGCATTGAAGACGTGGATGACGCATTTTTGAAAAACGGCCTGAGCATGGCGGTTGACGGACAAAGCGCAGAATTTATCAGAGATATTATGACTGAGGAAGTTGAAGCGATGGAAGACAGACACCAGGCCGGCGCAGCCATCTTTACACAAGCCGGCACATATGCGCCGACACTCGGCGTTTTGGGT
This sequence comes from Bacillus sp. JK74, assembly GCF_053663395.1. Taxonomy (NCBI): domain Bacteria; kingdom Bacillati; phylum Bacillota; class Bacilli; order Caryophanales; family Bacillaceae; genus Bacillus; species Bacillus sp. JK74. Next base: position 634,334 of record NZ_JBSJQB010000002.1, read on the forward strand.
GCGGTCATCGGCCTTATCGCCGCTCTTTCCAACATGAACAATACCGAGGCGCTCGGACATGCCATCAGTGCGGCGTTTGTCGCCACCCTTCTCGGGATTTTCACAGGGTATGTACTTTGGCATCCCTTCGCCAACAAACTGAAACGCAAATCAAAGCAGGAAGTCAAACTGCGTGAAATCATGATCGAAGGCGTTCTGTCAGTGCTTGAAGGACAGGCCCCGAAAGTGATCGAACAAAAACTTCTCATGTATCTTCCTGCGAATGAACGCGCAAAAGTCGCTGAACAAGAAGGAGAGGCAAACAATGGCGAGAAAAAAGAAGAAGAAGCATGATGACGAGCATGTGGATGAGTCTTGGCTGATCCCGTACGCGGATTTGCTCACCCTTCTTTTGGCTCTGTTCATTGTATTGTTCGCCATGAGCTCGGTCGATGCGGCGAAATTCCAAATGCTGTCTAAATCATTTAACGCCGTGTTTACCGGAGGCACGGGTGTTCTTGAATATTCAAGCGTCACCCCTCCTGAAAACGAAAAAGACGGCATTGATCAGTTAAAAAAAGACAAGGAAAAAGATAAAGAACAGAAAAAGAAAGAAAGAGAAGCAGCCGACCGCGAAGAACTTGAAGGCGTGCAAAAGCAAGTCAATCAATTTATAAAAAACAAAAAGCTTGAAACTCAGCTGGAAACAAAGATGACTAAAGAAGGGCTCTTAATTACCATTAAAGACAGTATCTTTTTTGATTCCGGACGGGCGGATATCCGTCAGGAAGATATTCCGCTTGCCAAGGAAATCTCGAATCTCCTTGTGCTGAATCCGCCGAGGAACATTATCATCAGCGGACATACGGACAATGTGCCGATTAAAAACTCACAATATCAATCTAACTGGCATTTAAGCGTCATGCGGGCCGTCAACTTCATGGCTATTCTCACGGAAAACCCGAAACTTGACGCAAAAGTATTCAGCGCCAAAGGTTTCGGAGAGTATAAACCGGCCGTGTCGAACAAAACCGCTGAAGGGCGCAGCAAAAACAGGCGCGTCGAGGTATTGATACAGCCTAGAAACGCCGCGACTGACCAAAATCAGTAATATAAAAAAGGAAGCCTTTCAAACGGCTTCCTTTTTTTATTTCTGATGAAAATGTTTAGCGTTTAACCCCACTCTTTTCAGCATTTCCGTACACATTTCTATCTCTTCATCACTCAGCACACTGATCATTTCTTTAATTTCTTCAGCATGATTAGGGAAAATATCGTTCAAAAGACGGATTCCCTTTTCGGAAATTTGTGCGAAAGTCACTCTTCTGTCAGTCGGCGAGGCTTTTCTGATGAGAAGTTCTTTTTTCTCTAATTTGTCAACAACGTATGTAATACTTCCGCTCGCTAATAAAATTTTGTCGCCGATCTGCTGAAGCGGCTGGTTGCCTTTGTGGTACAGCAGCTCAAGCACCGCAAATTCCGTCGGGTTCAGACCGTGCTTATGAATATGTTTATTCATATGGTCGTTAATAGATCGGTACGCACGTGACAGTACAATAAATAATTTCAATGAGTTTTCTGTTTTATCCGTCATACATTCAATCATCCTTTTACAAAAGAAACCGTTACAGAGAAACATTAATAAACAAAATGAAAAATGTCAACAAAAATGTTTCCAAAATTTCTCTTCTTTTTGTCTGGCCTTAATAAAATAATTTGTTTTTCTATCATTTTGGTTATTTTTTCTTATTAAAGAAGTATAAAAATGATATAATACCTCTATTCAAGTGTAATGTTGGAGCGATGCAGAGTGAATACATTTAAAGGTGCCCGGGGAAAGATCAAACTTTATCTCATATTGGTGATCATCCCGGCACTTATTATCAGCTTTTTCATTTATGAAAAAGAAAAGCAGAAAATAGCCGATAAACACATACAGGAAGCCAGTATGATGCTCAACCTTCACCGCAATAAGCTCAATTATTTAATCGGTGAAACAAAAGCCCGGATGACAACACTTGCGATCGCTGTCGATAAGCCTGTCAATGAAGAAAAGATCATTGATATTCTCGATCAGGCTTTTGAGGATGAACCCAGATTCAGCGGTCTGTATATGCTGAATTCCAAAGGTGATGTCATCGCAAGCACGACTGATCTGAAATCAAAGGTGAATTTGGCCGACAGACCGTATTTTACGAAGGCGAAAAAGACGAAAAAAACGGTTATCACAAATGACTACTCCAGCAGAATTACAGGCCAGCGCATCTTCACGATCTGCGTGCCGGTGTTAGACGCAAAACGGGAAGTCACGGATTATTTAGTAGCCGCCATTCAAGTCGATTATTTGAGAAATATGATCAATATGCTGAGCCCTGACGTTTATGTCAAGGCAACCAATCAGAATAAAGTGATATTTGCCAGCGGACGGGCTGATCAATCAGAAGGGGTGCAACCGGTCAGCGGCTATCTGGATGATATTAATTGGAATATCAATGTTTATCCGAAACCGGTTGAGCTGAACGAGCTGACCAAAAGCGTGCTGCTGCCGATGTCCAGTATTGCCGTGCTGCTGAATATTCTGTTCATCCTCGTTCAATATTATCTGCTTAAGCGCAAGACCCAGCTGGAGCGCGCTCAAAATGAAGCGCAGAAATTGGAGCTGATCGGAACGCTTGCCGCCAGCACCGCCCATGAAATCCGCAACCCGCTTACAGGGATCAGCGGCTTCATTCAGCTTTTGCAGAAAAAATACAAATCGGAGGAAGATCAGCTGTATTTCTCAATTATTGAGCAGGAGATTAAACGGATCAATCAGATTGTCAGTGAGTTTTTAGTGCTCGGTAAACCTACTGCTGAACGGTTGGAAGTGAACTCGCTGCAGGATATTCTTGATGAAATTATGCCGATTATTTATTCTGAAGGGAATCTGTATAATGTGGAAGTGAATGTGGAGATTCTCGTCAATCGGCCGCTCAAGGTCAACTGTACGAAAGACCATATTAAACAGGTGATTTTAAATGTCGCAAAAAACGCACTGGAATCCATGCAGGAAGGCGGCCGGCTGTCCATCTATTTAGAAGCCCGCGACCATAAAGCAGTCATTAAGGTGGCCGACAACGGAATGGGCATTTCTGAAGATATGCTTGAACACATTTTTCTTCCGTTTGTAACGTCAAAGGAAAAAGGCACCGGCCTCGGCCTTGTCGTATGTAAACGAATCATGCTGATGTACGGCGGTTCGATTGACATTCAAAGCGAAGTCGATAAGGGGACAGAGGTCACCATTACCCTCCCTGCCGCTTCACGATGAAAAAAACACCCTGGATCGGGGTGTTTTTTATTTAAAGAAGAATATGTGTAAGAGGATATACCAGAGGAACGGCATCATAGCCGGCAGATAGTACGAGGCGCTTCGTGAGCCGTGCCAGCGGAAAAATCTGCTGACTGTACGCGGTCATCTTTCGGATGCGGCGCTTGATCAGGAAGCGCATTCAGTCTTCGTTATCTGTTTTATCATCAATCATTTGTTTGCTTCATATGCAGGCATGACGTCACCGCGGGAGAACAAGCCTATTTTCTTCACAAGGCCCTGTATTCCTTGGTGATGTGTGCGATCACGGTTTACCAGCTGCTGATACGCGTTCATCAGACAGTCCAGTTCCTGGCTGTGCCTGATCGTGTCATATCCTGTAAACCCTTGCCTGTTAGCCGCATCTATCATCATTTTTCTTTTTTTATCAATAGATAGAAGCAATTTTTCTTGTTCAGAATAACTGCCCATTCACTTCACCCCTCACCGCTAAAAGAATAGGAAACAAGTTTGATTGGGTTATTGAGCATTATTACAGATTATACTTTATTTGTAAACATTTTTTTACTAAATAACTTATTTTTTCATTTCATATTGGAATCTTTAGCATGAATACGAGAATAATACCCATTCAGGTAATGATATAAACAGAATGCGGCATATTCAAGATTTAAAAAACAGCCACAGCTGACTTTATATTACAATAAAAAACCTCTCATGCCGGCGGGGGCATGAGAGGTTCGGGCGTCTATCAGTTTTGCACACTTTCATTTTCGTAAATCGGCACCCAGCCCTCTGTCGTCACGAAAATTCGGATTGCGACGACCCGGCGGTCTTCCTGAAGCGTAAAGTAGTGGCGGATGTTCTCCGGAACTGAAATCAAATCTCCCGGATTTAAACGGACGTCGAAAAATGTGCCGTCTTTGCCTTGAATGACGAAGATGCCGTGTCCGCTGACGATAAAGCGGACTTCATCATCCGTGTGGTGATGTTCTCTTTGGAAATTTTTTAATAATTCATCAAGATTCGGCGTGGTATCTGATAAAGAAATGACATCCTGAGACTGATATCCGCGCCGGGCTGAAATATCCTGAATCTCCTTGTCAAACACTGCGAGAATCCTTTCTTTTTCACCTTCTGTCAGATTGTATTTCTCCGAAAGCTCAGACGGAAGTTTTTCAATGTTCCACTGCTCATAGATCACCTCTTGTTCGTCTAAGAAGCGCGCTACTTCTTCCTGTTTTTCAATGAGCGTATTCTTTTCGTCATGAATTCTGATGGTCGCCATTTTCTATTCCTCCTTTTATTTTACTAGCTGCGGCCGAAGTGACAGAAGCTTGAGGTGGCAGCTGAATAAAAATTCATAGGCTTCCAGCACCCTTTTCGCTTCAAATGCGGTCCGCCCCCATGCCGTAATGCCGTGATTGCGGATTAACACCGCGCCTGAGCCGGCGTCCGCATGGTGCGCGAAGCTTTCGGCCAATGCCGGGATGTGCGCCGGGTTGTCAATGATCGGAACGGTCACGGACGCGTTTTCCTCCCATAATCCGAGCGCCTTAATCATCTCCTGCCCCTGAAAAGTGATTTGTTTTTCATCCCCGTAAAGCTCTGAGATGACATTATTATTAACGGTATGGACATGCAGACAGCAGCCTGCGTCTGTCTTTTGGTATAAGTAAGTATGGAGAAGCGTTTCCGCTGAAGGTTTTAAAGAATGGCCGGTCTCAGCGGGCTTCCCGTTCTCATCGATTAAGAGAAAATCTTCGTCTGTTTCTTTTCGTTTGTCTTTTCCGCTCGCCGTAACGAGGAAAGTCAGCGGCGCGTCGGATACTTTGATGGAAAGATTCCCGCTCGTTGCCGGGAACCAGTCTCTTTCGGCCAGCTCGCGCTTTACCTCGGCAAGTTCGCGCCAGCGTTCTTCTTTTGCAGCCATGCCTGCACCTCCCCGATGTTTTCAATGCCTGTTTTCACCTCATGAAAATCTTGAAAAGGCAGATGCCGGAGGCCGAGTTCTTTGCATTCAGTCAAAAGATAATCTCTCGCAAAACACATATCGGATAACTTTGCAGCCTCGACATCCGTGACCGAATCACCGATCATAATGAGAAATTTCTGCTGATCGGACAGCTTCCGGATGACTGACGGTTTGCAGCAGCCGCATTGATTGGTGCAGCCTCCGTCACAGGCGTGCGGCCAGTCTATATGAATATATTCATTGTCAAAGGATGCATGATTGCAGAAAATCCGCTCCTTTTCTACGATCCCTTCCAAAAGCGGATGCACAAAAAAGTCCATTCCTCCGCTTACGATATAAAACGGGAGGCCGTTTGACCGGACAAACGAGACAAAATCCAAAAAGCCGTCCCGTATTTTCGCATCCTTCAGAATAAAGCCGGTCAGTTCTTCTTTTAAGCTGCTCGGCAGCAGTCCGAACATCCGGCCGACCCCTTCTTGGATTGATATGCTTTTAGACAGAACACCGTCTTTTAATTCAAGCCACTCAGGAGGCGCGAATTCTTTCATCATGCTGACAATGTTGTCGTTCATGGTGACCGTGCCGTCGAAATCACAAATAATCAGCGGTGTGCGGGTCATACGGCTTCCACCCTTCCCCATTTGTCTAATGCGAGCTGAAGATCTTTGCACGACGCGGCTTTTTCTTCAATCGGCTGCGCTTCAAGCACCGCATCAATGATGGCGCGGAACGCTTTTCCGCCGCCCTCGGCTCCTTTCGGATGGCCGTGAATGCCACCGCCGGCATTGATGATGTGATCGATGCCGAAATCGCGCATCAACAATGGCACCATACCGGGGTGAATGCCTGCTGACGGGACGGCAAACGACGGATGAAAGACATCGTCTTTTACACATTCATCATGGATTGCAAGCGCGGACTCCTTCGGAAGAGCAACGGATCCGTAAGGTGACGGAAATAAGCTGAAATCAGCGCCGCAATAGCGGTTCAGCTTGCCGAGCAAAAGCGCATGCGACAAGCCGTAAACGGGAGATGATGTGAACGCGCCGCTGACTGCCGGATGCGCCATGATCGGAAGCGGGATTTCCCTGTCTTCGGCAAGGCTCTGCATCACATCTAAACCGTAAGCGAACACATTCAATAAAAGCGCGTCCGCCCCGAGTTCTGCCGCGCGCCTCGCTTTATCCCGCAGTTCAGCGGTCCTTCCCGTAAGGTTTACGGCATACAGCGTTTTATGCCCCGTCTCCTCCCGGGTTTCCTTCAGGACTTGTTTTCCTGCGATAATGCGGGTTTCAAACGGAGCCAGTTCATTTTCAAAGAAAATTTCGTCATCTTTAATCAGATCCACGCCGCCGAGCGCCTGCTGTCTGAGCTGTTCTTTAATGTCGGCGAGATCCCGTCCGATCACGCCTTTAAATATGCTCATCAGAAGCGGTCTTTCAAATTCGCCCAGCAGTTTGCGGATGCCGTATATACCAAATTTCGGCCCGGGAAGGGAGCGTTTAAACTCTTCGGAAAATTCAAGATCAGTCAATTTTATTTTTCCGTCCAGTGACAGCTTTCCGAATACCGTCGTCAGGACGGCCGGAATATCTCTTGAAAAGTTCGCCTCAGGATAGGCGATAGTGATGACAGATTGTGTTTCGTTTTCTGAGGTTCCTTCTTTCTCCTCAACTTTTACGACCCGGCCTTTATGTTTTCTGAGCTGTTCCTGCTTCACCAGGGGCAGGTCAGTCCAGGAGCCTACCGTCAGCCCCGCCGCAATCTGTTCCGCCCGCTTTTCACTGTCCGTTGTGTTTGTCAGAAGATATGTTGCCAATACTTCGCTCATGCGTGAACGCCTCTCTTTCTTTCACAAAACATAAAAAAACCTCTTCCGTATGAGCAGAAAGAGGCTTCGTGTTATGTCCGAATCTTATCTCTCAGCTCCTGCTGCAAGAATTAGCACCGTGCTTTATCAGTCGGTTGCCGGGCTTCATCGGGCTCGTCCCTCTGCCTGCTCTTGATAAGAATAATGATTTTATAAAGTATTTTGAATTATCGCATTGTTATCCTGATATGTCAATGCTTTTTCAGGTGAAAAGATTCAGTTTCCCGATCCGTTCCGCAGCTTCTTTAAGTCTTTCATCACTTGTCAGAAGACCGACTCTTATATAGCCTTCCCCCCATTTTCCGAACCCGTTTCCGGCAGCGACGGCGACATCCGCTTTCTCGAGCAGCAGATCTGAAAACGACTGTGACGTATAACCGTCGGGCACAGGGAGCCATGCAAAAAAGGAGCCCGCCGGAGCCGTCACATCCCAGCCGATACCGCGGCAGGCTTTAATCCATGCATTGCGTCTTGATTCATATCTGTCATTTTGCGCTGCGACGCATGCCTGATCCGCTAAAAGAGCGGCTGCCGCCGCCTGCTGCGCCGCGGGAAACAGGCTGACAAACATATGATCCTGATAAAGGTTGATCGCTTCGATAACAGAAGCGTTTCCGACGGCAAATCCGACCCGCCAGCCCGCCATATTATACGTTTTGGACAAGGTATAGATTTCGATTCCCGTCTCTTTTGCGCCTTCCGTCTGCAAAAAGCTCAGCGGTTTATGCCCGTCAAAACCGACGGCTCCGTACGCGAAATCATGAACGACACAAATGCCGTTTTGTTCCGCAAAACCGACCGTCTCCTCAAAAAACGCCTCTGTCGCCACAGCACCGGTCGGATTATTCGGATAATTGAGATACAGCAGCTTCGCCTCGCTCCGCACCTTTTCAGGAATTACGCTGTAATCAGGGAGAAACCCTCTTTCTTCCGTCAGCGGCATCATTTCCATTTTCGCTTTCGCAAGGGCGACGCCCGACCAGTAATCAGGATATCCGGGATCAGGCACCAGAATGGTATCTCCCGGGTTTAAAAGACATTGCGGAAGCTCAACAAGTCCCGCCTTGCCTCCGAACAGCACGGCGACTTCCGTTTCCGGATCAAGCGTGACCCCGTACTCCCTTTCATAAAATGCAGCGGCTGCTTTTTTGAAGCTGTAAGCGCCCCGGAATGAGGAGTATTTATGATTTTCCGGCCTTTCGACGGCGAGCTTCATTTCTTCAACGATATGCTGAGGCGTCGGCTGATCAGGGTTTCCCTGCCCTAAATTGATGACGTCTCTGCCTTCTTTCAGCTTTTGATTCACTTTTTGCACCAATGATGCGAAAAATTGTTCCGGCAGCTGTTTGAGTACATCTGAGATTTCAAAGTTCATATTTTTCACCTTCTAAAAATGTCTTGAAATGATAGTCCATCATCATATATGGTTAAATAAAAAAAGTAAAGAGAAACTTGAGGTGTTAAAAAATGAAATGGACCGTTTCCTGTTTGCAATTTGATATTTCATACGGAAATCCTTCAGAAAATTTTAAAAAAGCAGAATCTTTGATTGAGCAAGAAAGCCGCCATGCGGATGTAATCGTGCTTCCTGAGTTGTGGACGACCGGCTATGATCTCACACGGCTAGACCAGCTGGCGGATGAAAACGGCAAAGTTTCGGAACAGTGGCTTAAAGAAACGGCAAAAACATACAACGTACACCTCGTTGCCGGATCTTTTGCGGTCAAAGAAGGCGAAAATGTCTATAACACCATGTACATCGCCGATAACAGCGGACAGATCGTGAAGCGGTATCAGAAAGCCCATCTGTTTCAGCTGATGGATGAACACCTTTACTTGTCAGCAGGAAACAGCGACGGTTCCTTTGAGCTTGACGGTGTCAAGTGCGCCGGGCTGATCTGCTATGATATCCGTTTCCCCGAATGGATCAGAAAGCATACGTCCCAGGGCGCGAATGTCCTGTTTATCTCTGCGGAATGGCCTCTGCCCCGCCTTGATCATTGGCGAAGCCTGCTTGTCGCCAGAGCAATTGAAAACCAATGTTTTGTCGCAGCCTCTAACTGCACGGGGTCCAATCCCGATAATGAATTTGCCGGCCACAGCCTGATTATTGACCCGTGGGGCCGGATTTTAGCCGAAGGAGACCGGACGGAAGGCGCAGTCCGGGCGGAAATTGATGTGTCAGAAAGCGCGGCCGTCCGCGGAACCATTCCGGTTTTCCAAGACTTGCGGCGTGATTTATATTAATTTTCAAAAAAACGTTGACAAGAATATCCGGCACCTGCTAATATTTTCATCAACTGATTAATCCGAATTGTGATACAAATCAATATATTTTCTCTTATCGAGAGTTGGGCGAGGGAATTGGCCTTTTGACCCCAACAGCAACCGACCGTAATTCCATTGTGAAATGGGGCGCGTACATTTTGCGCCGAGACGATTGTCTCATAAGGCACGGTGCTAATTCCATCAGATGTTATCTGAGAGATAAGAGGCGGACTGCACTGTTTCAGCCTCCTTCTCTTTCAGAGAAGGAGGCTTTTTTTCGGGCGTATTCTCCGTCACGATCTCTTACTGCCACTACATAATTGGAGGGTAAATCCATGTCAGCAACTAAAACAAGTCTTTATGAACAATTAACAGAAAGCTCCGCCGCCGCGTTAGCCGTCAAGCTCGGCTTATTCCAAAGCAAAAGCACTCTGACATGCCGTGAAATCGGCGACGGCAATTTAAATTACGTCTTTCATGTTTACGATAAAGAAAACCAAAAAGGACTGATTATCAAACAGGCGATTCCTTACGCGAAAGTCGTCGGTGAAAGCTGGCCGCTTACAATTGATCGGGCGAGAATCGAAAGCAGCGCCCTCATCCGCCAGGGCGAACACGTGCCGCACCTCGTTCCGGCCGTTTACTATTCCGATACTGAAATGGCCGTCACGGTAATGGAAGACCTCTCACATTTGCAGATTTCAAGAAAAGGGCTGCTGGAAGGGCAGCATTATCCGAACTTATCGGTTCATATCGGTGAATTTTTAGGGAAAACGCTTTTTTACTCATCCGATTATGCGCTCGATGCGAAAGTAAAGCAGCAGCTCGCAAAGCAGTTTACAAATCCTGAGCTTTGCAATATTACAGAAAGGCTTGTGTTTACAGAACCGTTTCTCGACCATGAGACAAACGATTTTGAAGAGGAGCTGCGCCCATACGCAGAAAAAGTTTGGAACAATTCCCGGCTGAAAGAAGGCGCTGACGAATTGAAAGCCATCTTTCTGAATTCCGCGGAAACATTGGTTCACGGCGATCTGCACACGGGAAGCATCTTCGCCGATGAACTTGAAACAAAGGTGATTGATCCCGAGTTTGCTTTCTTCGGACCGATCGGGTTTGATATCGGCCAATTTATCGCCAATCTGCTGTTAAACGCCCTCAGCCGCGACGGTGACGACAGACAGCCGTTATATGACCATACTGCCGCCGTATGGGATACATTTGTGAAAACATTCAGTGAAGCATGGGAGAAAGACTGCCTGCCTTCCCGCAGACACCTGCTGGAAGACACACTGAAAAACGCGTTTGAAGAAGCGGTCGGTTTTGCGGGATGCGAATTGATCCGGCGCACGATCGGACTCGCCCATGTGGCTGACTTAGATGAAATCACTCCGTTTGACAAACGAATCGAACGGAAGAAGCTGGCGCTTGAGATCGGCGCCTATTATATCGAAAACAGAAAAGAACTGAAGCATATCACCGAGGTTCTGGACCAATTTAAGCTCCGTGTAAAGGAATGATGCAGCATGACCAATGAATTTGCCATCCCCCGTTCTGTGGAATGGAAAGAAACCTACATCCGCATTTTAAATCAGCAAAAGCTTCCCGACGTCACTGAGTATGTGGAACTTGAAACAAAGGAAGATGTATTCGACGCGATTGTCACGCTGAAAGTAAGGGGCGCCCCTGCCATCGGTATAACCGCGGCATTCGGACTCGCGCTCTCCGCCAAGTCATTTGAAGCCCGCGACCTTTCAGATTTCCGACGTCAGTTCGCGGATGTCAAAGCGTATTTAAACAGTTCGAGGCCCACTGCCGTCAACCTCGCGTGGGCGCTTGACAGACTGACGGATTCCATCAGGGATGCGATTTCAATCAATGAAGCGAAGACAACACTCGTTCATGAAGCCATTCAAATTCAGATTGAGGATGAAGAAACCTGCCGAATGATCGGCCAAAATGCGCTGCACCTTTTTAAAAAAGGCGATCAGATCATGACCATCTGCAATGCGGGCTCGATTGCTACAAGCCGGTACGGTACGGCGCTTGCTCCCTTTTACTTAGCGAAACAAAAAGACCTCGGCCTTCATATCTACGCATGTGAAACAAGACCCGTTCTCCAAGGATCACGGCTGACGGCGTGGGAGCTGATGCAGGGCGGAATTGATGTCACCCTCATTACGGACAGCATGGCCGCCCATACAATGAAGGAAAAACATATTTCAGCAGTCATTGTCGGCGCTGACAGAATTGCTAAAAACGGAGATACGGCCAACAAAATCGGAACGTACGGCCTCGCTATTTTGGCAAACGCCTTTCAGATTCCGTTTTTTGTGGCCGCACCGCTTTCGACCTTTGACTTGCAGATTGAAAACGGCGATCAGATTCCGATTGAGGAAAGAGATCCGGATGAAGTCAGACAGATCTCAGGCATACCCACCGCTCCCGAAGATGTGCCGGTCTTCAATCCGGCCTTTGACATCACACCGGGCAGCCTGATTTCAGGCATTATCACCGAGAAAGGAATTGTGACCGGTTCTTACACGGAAGAAATTGAACAATTATTCGCTGACTGCCAGTTGAGCTGAAAAACCGCTGATGATGTTGCCTCAGGCAATGTCAGCGGTTTTTTTGTCTGCACAATGTAATCACTTCATCTTTTTGGGCGGCTGTAATGAGATGCATTTTAAAAAACAGCTCTGCATAACCGGCTATCTTTTGCGGACGGCTCATTTTCATCAGGCTTCGTCCTCCTTTTTCACCAGACCAACTTTTTTCACTTAATAAAATGATATGTCGGACGCGAAAAAACGGAACGTGCCATATGTTTTATTTTTCTTTATAGGATATTTGTTCGATGTTCAGCAGCACCGCTTTTACATCCGTCTTCGTGCCCGCGTATCCCGTTAAGGCGCTGTTTTTGCCGATTACCCGATGGCACGGGACAAAAATCGGCAGCCGGTTTCGTTTATTGGCTTGTCCGATGGCTCGCACCGCTTTCGGTTTTCCGATCGCTTCAGCCATATCGCCGTAGCTTCGGGATTCCCCGTAAGGAATCATCGTCAGCGCGTTCCATACCTTTTCCTGAAAGGCTGTGCCTTTTTGTCTAAGAGGCAGAGAGAATTGCTTTCTTTCTCCTGAAAAATATGATGCCAGCTGCTGTTTCGCCTCCGACAGCAAAGCGGTTTCGCACGGCTTTACGCCGGGTGCGTCTTTTTGCCATTCCTCAAAATCTTCCCCGGTGAGAAACAGGCCGGTAATAAAGCTCTCTTCCTCTGTTACGATGACGGTTCCAAATGGCGCTTTTACACTTGTAAAACAGATCATTCCCCGCTCCTTCTTTCTTCCGTATTCTGCCGGATCGGAAGTGTCAAATGAAAAACCGTGCCCTTCCCTTCTTCACTTTCCACATGAATGCGTCCCTGATGCTCTTCGATGATTTTATAGCTGACCATGAGACCGAGGCCCGTTCCCCTGTCTTTTGTCGTGTAAAATGGCTCGCCCAGACGTTTTAATTTGTCTTCGGAAATACCCGTTCCTTCATCTTGAAAAGAAATCAAAATGTGGTCTTGATCAGAAGGCTGGATGGTCACATAGATATTGCCGCCGCCCGGCATGACTTCAATGGCGTTTTTTAAAATATTGATAAACACCTGTTTTAATTGATTCGGTTCACAGTAAATCGGCGGGATGTTTCCGGTCAGATTCAGATGAATCTGCACATTGACAAGATTGGCCTGGGCATTCAAAAGATCAGCCGTGTCTTTCATAATCTGCGTCACGTCTTTTTCTTCATATAATATCGCCTGAGGTTTCGCTAAAATTAAAAATTCAGTGATGATAGACTCGATGCGTTTTAATTCTGAGGTAATGACGTTAAAGTACAGGGAATATTCGCCTTCAATGCTTCCTTGAAGAAGCTGAATGAACCCTTTCAGCGCCGTCATCGGGTTTCTGATTTCGTGGGCGATGCCCGCCGCCAGCTCCCCTACAACATGAAGAGTGTCGGATTTCCGCAGCCTCTCTTCAAGCTCTTTGGCCTCTGTGACATCTTTAAAGATGGCCAGATTCATATTTTGAATGATATTTCTTTTGAAGGAGAATTCCAGTTTGCGGCTGTCACTGCTGCTTAACAGGAAGGGGATTTCATTATCCATTCCTTCTAAATCAATCTTTCTGGCGGGAACACCAGCGTTTTCAATATCAAATAAAGAAAGAATATCCGGAACGGTGTACGCTCTCAGCTCCTCATCCGGCATGCCGAGTATACGGCTTGCGAGAGGATTCGCGTCAATAATACGGAATTGGTTGTCAAATAAGACCTTGCCGTCCATTGAGCCGTTGAATACTTTTCTGAATTTCAGCTCGCTTTCCCGCAATTCTTTTTCCATCCGCTTACGATCGCTGACATTTCTTAAAATGGTTAAATGCTGACCTTCAAGTATGGTTCGTTTTGATGTGAACTCAAGCTCTTTGTATTGGCCGTTTGCCATCTGAAACAGCATTTCTTCACGGATTTCCCCGTATTTTTCATATTTCTTCTTAATCTGCTTGTATTTTTTCTGCGGATCAACGATAAACGTACATAAATTCGTCTCCACCAGCTTATCCATCGGCAGTTCGAAAATGCGGCAAGCCGATTCGTTTGCTTTGGCAATCTTTCCGTCATCAGACCAAATGACAATCGCGTCCATGGCGTTTTCAAAAATTTCGCGGAATCGCTCTTCGCTTTTAAAGAGTTTCAATTCCATCAACCGTTTCTCTGTTATGTCTCTCATAATGGACATGTAGAACCCGCTGATTAAGTTGGACGTAATCGTAAATTCAAACAGCTTCTCTTCGCCGGACCGAAGCTTGACGGGCAGTTCTCCTTTGGCGTTTCCTTTTCTGCGGAGGGTTTCCCAGATTTCTTTCAGATGCTTTTTGTTTTCTCCGTCGGTAAAATGGCGGAGCGACAGATGGGACAATTCATTCTGGCCGATCTCAAAGCTTTTGCAAAAAGAGAGGTTCGCATCAATAAACCCGCCGTCCTTATCAAACAGCACGATGCCGTCGACAGCCCTGTCAAACAAATCTTTAAACAGCTGCTCGTTCATGGAGAATTCGCGCTCTAATATTTTTTTAGAGGAGATGTCCCTCATCACCACAAAAAAATAATCCTCCCCAATTCCGTCTCTGGCGAGGAATTCAATGTATTTCGTCGCGCCGCTGTCAAGCTTAATCGGCACCTCTTTCCACAGATGGCCTTTTTTTAAAAACCTTTTCACGGCCTTATTCAGTTCTTCCTGAGGCACGGAATATAAAAAGTCCAGGACGGAGCGGTTAATAAGGCTCTCTGCCTCAATCTGCATCATCCGGGCCGCAGCCTCGTTCGCCTGGACGATTTTCATTTCCTTACGGCATATAAAAATGGCATCAAGCGTGTTATTCATAATCACATGATACCGGTTCAATTCACTCTTCAGGCGGTCATTTTCCTCTTTCATCCGCTTCAGCTGCTCTTTCAGCGACTCGTTTGTTTGCAAATCCAGAGTTTCAGCCATTCAGTACACTCCTTCTTCAAAAACCTATCCTTCAATATTTCTACAAAATACCTCATCTTCCTTCATTCGCCCTATACATTTCAGAAAATTTCAATGATATGACAAGTTAAAGTCTTTTTCTACGATCCTTACCTCCCCGTTACATCATCCTAACAATCCCTTTTGTCCTCCTTCAATTTTTTGTTTTTTATTTTAAAATGAACACCAACAGGAAATAATCATGCAGTGGATGATTTTTGAAGAGAAGGTGATGCTATGACAAAATCGCGAGACAGTTACTTTGACAACGCCAAGTTTATCTTGATTTTTCTGGTGGTGTTCGGCCATATCCTCCGGTCATTTATTAACGGAAATGAGTTTATGCTCCATCTCTACAAATTCATTTATACTTTTCATATGCCGGCCTTTATCCTGGTTTCCGGCTATTTCGCAAAAAACTTTAAGCGGAAAGGTTATGTGAAGAAGCTGGCTGTGAAGCTGATTATTCCGTACCTGATTTTTCAGGGCATTTACTCGGTTTTTTACTATTTGATTCAGGATGAAAGCATGACAAGCGTCAATCCGATTGATCCGCAGTGGTCTCTCTGGTTTTTAGTCAGCTTATTCTTTTGGAATCTGCTGCTTTATCCCTTTACGAAGCTGCCGAAAATGTGGGCGCTTGGGGCAAGCTGCGGGCTTGCCGTCATGATCGGGTATCTCGATTTCATCAGCAGCACGCTGAGTCTTTCACGGACGTTTGTCTTTCTTCCGATGTTCCTCGTCGGGTTTTATTTGAAAAAACAGCACTTTGATTTACTTCGGGCTAAAAGGGGCAGGCAGATTGCCGCGGGCGTACTGGGGATTGTTTTCCTCTTATGCTGGTGCATTGATTTTGATTACTCGTGGCTGTTCGGATCGGAGCCTTATTCTACATTCGGCACAGTGTCGCTGTTGAGCGGTCTGTCACGGATCGGCTGGTATGTTTTGGCCTTTGCCGCCACTTTCAGCTTTTTGGCGCTCGTTCCGCAAAAGCGTTATTTCTTTACGAAATGGGGTACGAGAACGTTTTACGTGTATCTGCTGCATGGATTCATTATAAAAACGCTGCGGCAGATCGGGCTTGAAGATCACTTGTCTGATTATCAGAATTTAGTCATACTCTTAATGTTAACGGCCGCCCTTACGTCCATTCTCTCCAGCAATGCGGTGAAAACGGCCGCACAGCCATTTATTGAGCTGCGGATAACAGGCTTGCTTCAAGCGGTGAAAGGAACAAGAAACGGTGCTTATTCGAAATAATGCAAAATACCTCTTAAGCGTTGCCGCCTAAGAGGTATTTTTTATTTTTTGCCGTCTTCTTTTTTCTTCGGCTTCGTCTGTTCAAGCGTTTCAATCCATTTTCCGGCGTTATAATCACCGAACTCGCTTGAAAACTCTTCTTCAAGCAATTTAGGGTCCATCGGCTTTTTATGGTTTTGCATGTCTTTGCTGTGGCGGTTTTTTTTCGTCATGTTACTCGCCTCCTTGTTTGCCGTGTTTTGATTTGCGGTTTGCGCCTCTCAGTCCGGGATCACCGTCGTATTGTGTTTTGTATGCATCTTTGTCCATGCTCTCAGTCGGTGTGTTGTTGTTGGTCAAAGCTTCATTCTTTGCTGCTTTGCGTTTCATTTGATTTCCTCCTTCTGTCAGCAAATCTGTTTTGAATTCATTAAGCATTTTTTTTAAGTCGCGCACTGTCACGTGTTTGGCCTCATCAATGAGTTCATAGCCGATCTGTCCGTTCGGCTCAAGCAGCACATATTTAAAATCTTGAATGTCTCCGAGGCCTTCCTGCCTGATCCTCATTGACAGCTGGTCTTCGGTAAAACGCATTTTTTTTAAGTTTTCCGGGATGATTTTTCCGTTTCTGACAACGGCGACGGTTTTTCCTGAAAATAAAAACTCAAAAAAGCTTGATTTGATTTCTAAATATTCCATCAGGATCAGTACCGCAATAAAAATCGCCGCCGCGAAAATGGTTTCCCATAAATTATGTTCAATAAACGGCTGAATAATAATCGAACCGATCGAAATCATGATGACTGTTTGGGTCACCGACAGCTGGCTGATTGATTTCCGTCCGGCGATCCGCAATAAAAAGGTACCGACCGCTATCATAACTACCGACTTCCAAAATACGGCAAACAATGACGTCACCTCTTTACAAGTAGAATCTCCAAAGAAACTGTTTCCACTCATCCATTTTACGGCAATAAAAAAACACCGCTTTCTGAAAAGCGGTGTCAGCCGATAATCATTCTTTCCTTCGGATAATGATAATTTGCTTCGATTTCTTTTCGGCCGATCAAATAAAGGAACGTCAAAATGCCGATCCGGCCGATAAACATCACAATCATGATCACACATTTTCCGATGTCGCTTAAATGCGGAGTAATCCCGAGCGACAGGCCGGTCGTTCCGAAAGCGGAACACACTTCAAAAAGCAGCCCGAGCAGCGTCTGATTTGTCTCCGTCACGGAAAGAATCAGCGTCGACCCGAACACGAGCAGAATCGCCATCATCGTAACGACCAGCGACTTCATGACATCAGCCTGATGAAGCTCGCGTTTAAAGACCTTGACCGCTTTATTCCCTCTGGCAAAATGAAACAGAGCAAGAAGGTTAAGCGCAAACGTCGTCGTACGGATTCCGCCGCCGACCGAGCTCGGTGATGCGCCGATAAACATGAGGGCACAGATGAAAAATAATGTCGGCGCCGACAGCTGGCTGATATCAATTGTTGCAAGCCCGCCGCTTCGCGTAGCGGTTGATTGAAAGAGACATAAAAATAAAACATCATGCCAGCTTTTCCCCTTCATAACATGGCTTGCTTCAAGCGCGTAAATGCCCACGGCTCCGAACAAAACGAGCATTCCGAACGTAACGGTCGTAATTTTCGTAAACAGCGTGAATGAGTATCTGCGCTGTTTTGAAAACAAAAAGTCTTTTACTTCTACGAGCACCGGAAAACCGATCGCACCGAAAATAATCAGAAGCATCGTAATAAACTGCACGAAATAGTCATGTCTGAACGGGACGAGTGAATTTCCCGTAATATCAAAACCGCCGTTTGTCGTGGCACTGACGCTCGCAAAGAATCCGTGCAAGTACGCCTGTTCAAACGAATCATAATACGTTAAAAAATATGTTCCTAAGATGATGCCGCCTAAAAACTCGATTAATAAAATCAAAAACAGCACTTGTTTCATCAGGTTGACGATACCGGAAAACTGCGATTGATTCTGATCCACCATAATGAGCTTCCGTTCCCTAAGACCGATCCGTTTGCCCATAATGAGCCAGACGAATGTTCCGAGCGTCATAATGCCGATTCCGCCGAATTGAAGCACGAAAGCCAAAATGATAATCCCGGCCGTGCTGAATGTATCAGCCGTGTTGACGACCGTTAAACCGGTGACACTGACTGAGCTGACAGCCGTAAACAGCGCGTCTATAAACGACCAGCTGGCCCCTTGTTTGTGGGCGGCCGGCAGACTTAGCAAAATAAATGCCACCGTCACAGCAAGAAAATAATATAATGCAATCAGCTGTGCAGGCGACAAGATCTGTATGAATTTTTTCAGTTTTAATTTCATAAGATAGTTCCTTCTGCCTCTCAAATGTAGTACGTAATTATTCTAATGATATTGGGAGAATTTTTAAAGGTCTTTTTAGAAAGATTTTTCATTACCTTATGTAATTTGCCGATCTTTAAACAAAAAAACCTCTGAAACGATTGTCAGAGGTTTTGTTTATTATTTTGCTTCCAGCCTGCGGATACGCTCATCGAGATCAGGGTGTGTGGAGAACAGTGACGAATGCTTTTTGCCGTTAATTTTTAACGTCTGCACCGCCGTCTGGTCTTCTTCATTCACATGTCCTGTATAAGACTTCAGCGTACGCAGAGCGTGAATCATTTTATCCTTGCCGGCAAGGTCTGCACCGCCGCGGTCAGCGTGAAACTCTCTGTGCCGCGAGTAGGCGAAGACGACAAGACTGCCGAGAATGGAAAAGATAATCTGAAATACGATCATCGCGATAAAATGCACGACCGGTGCGAGGTCTTCTTTGACAAAGCGGCTTGCAACCCATGCCGCGATTCGGGAAAGGAATACGACGAACGTATTGACGATTCCCTGCAGCAGCGTCATCGTGACCATATCACCGTTTGTGATGTGTGCGACTTCATGGGCAAGAACCCCTTCCACCGCAGCATCATCCATCTGCTGCAATAAACCTGAAGAAACCGCGACAAGCGAACGGCGCTTAGAAGGTCCGGTCGCAAAAGCATTGACTTCCGGGGAATGATAAATGCCGACTTCAGGCATTTTCGTCATCCCTGCGGCACGGGACAATCTGTGCACACGGTCAACCAATTGCTGTTCTTCATAGCTGAGTGACTGTTTCTTCGGATTTAACACCCGGACGCCCATCATCGTTTTGGCCATCCATCTGGACATTCCGAGAGAAATAAAAGAACCGACAAAACCGACGACAAGACTGAACACGAGCAATGCCATCAGATCAATGCGGCCATTTTGTATATACGAGCCGACACCGGTAACGCTTGTAATAATCGTAAGCACAATTCCGATTGTCGTAATGACCAAAAGGTTCGTTAAAATAAACAGAAATATTCTTTTCGCCATAATTACCTCCGTCTTTTTTAAGATCAAAAGAACTTATTTAATTAAATTATAAATGATCTGTTTGAAAATGCAACAATTTCGACGTATGATGTTAATGTAATTCTCAGTGATATTAGAAAGTGAACACGTAATCAATCAGAGGTGAACCATGAACACGTTTAAACTGACCCGAACTGATATGGTCCGGCTTCTTTACGCGTTAAAAGGCCAAGGAGACGCAACTCCTCTCCAAATCTTATTGCAATCAGCGGATATGACATTGGATGAAGCGGAAAGCCGTCTGCATATCCCTGAATTTCTGACGAGATTCGAACGAAAAAAAGAGAAAAAGGAATACGGGCTTTCAACTAACGAGATTGTCGAGCTGGGAAATCTGTGCGAGCTGACGTCTTTAAAATCAACCGCCGTCCAAAACTGGGTGAAACGCGATATTAAAGATTTAATCGGCCACCCCTTACTCGGCAAAAAATATACAATTGAACAAGCTGTCATCCTTCTCATTGTACGTGATTTAAAATCAATTTATGACTTCGAACATATACGCGGCATATTAAAAATCGCTTTTAACACGATCACAGACAGATCAGACGACGTCATCAGCCCGATCAGCTACTATGAAAGCTGCGCCCAAGTGATTGATTATCTTCATCATAAGGCAAACCCGCCGATGAAGGAAACGAGCCTGCAGGAGCTCGTCGAAGAGCAGACGGACAAGCTCAAAGGCTGCTTTAAAGAACTCGGAAGCGGACAATGGAACGATATCAGATCCATCATCGCGGTCACGGTGCTCTCCGTTTTGACTTTCCATATTCAAGCCTCAGCCTACAAAATGACCAGCCATTTATTATAATTCATAACGCTTCTTCGCCCCGGTGTCTGCGCCGGGGTTTTTTGCTGTACAACAATTGCCAGCATAATCAATACCGTTCCGTTTGAAACTAAAATGCGTAAACACATCTTGCCAGAGAAAAGGAGATGAAAAAGATGGCGAGCAGAAATAAACTCTTAGTTCCAGGGGCTGAGCAGGCACTTGACCAATTTAAATACGAAGTGGCTCAAGAATTCGGCGTGAACCTTAGCTCTGATACAGCAGCACGCGCAAACGGCTCTGTAGGCGGGGAAATGACAAAACGTCTTGTACAGCAGGCTCAATCACAATTAAACGGGAAAAATCAATAATGCAGCTTATTCGCCGGGACTTCTCGGCGAATTTTGATATTTTTCGGCATTCTCCTTTCCGTGCCGGTAGCCGTTCGGATTCCTGCGGTCTGACGAATCTTCATGATGCCGATAGGAGTCCCAATGTTCATTGCGATCATGATTCCGCTGATTCCAGTAATGATTGTAATACTTTTGCTTAGGCTCTTTGTCATTTCCGTTTTCCTGAGGATTTTGTGTTGGGGGCTGCTCTGTTTCCCCATCTTGTTCCTTCTGTGTGTTTTCTTCTGATCCGGAAGCTGCATTTTTGTCGGTTTGCTGACTGCCGTCCTGACTGTCCGGCTTCGCTTCTTCCGTGCCGGGCGCTGTTTCATTGTTTTCCGGCTTCTCTGCTGCCTTTTCTTCATCAGGAGCTGTCTTTTCATCAGCCGCCGGCTTTTCTGTGTCCGGCTGCTTGCTTTGATCAGCGTCTGTTTCGGTATCTTTCTGATCTGTTTCATTGCTGTCGGTTTGCTTTTCAGACTGTTTTTCTTCTGTTTTCTTTTCGTTTCTTCTTATGTAGCTGCCTGTTGACATCCCTTCCTGTTTTGCTTTTTCTCTTGTTTCCATATCAGATTCAAGCGATTGGACCTGGTAGGTGCCCTTATATTTTTCAGTCATGTCAGCCAGCTGTTTTTTAACGCCTTTTTTATATGTATTGTCATCTGTATTTTCATAAACCGTGGAAATTAAAATCTCTTTTGATTCCTTTACATATCCATGCTTGCTGCAATCGGTAATAATATTACTGATGACTTCCTTAAAATCGCTGCTTTTCCAATCTCCGATATCACTGATGACCTGTTTGGCGTCATGGTTCAGCGGTGTCAGTTCAATGACTTCATATTTGCTGTTTAAAGCCATTTCAATGCTGGGATTAATGTCAAGCGTCATATACGCGTAAGCTTTGTTATCAGAAAAAACCGGGAGCAAAATTAAAATAAACAAAATAATAGCAGTCATCGTAAACACTCCCAATTTAAAAGGGCGCAGTTTCAGAAAATCAAAAAAGCTGGCCCTTCTTCCCATACGCGTTTCGCCTTCGAACGTAATTTCCTCTCCGATTTCACAAGTGCGGTGATCATTTTTTGTTTTTAAAAATTGTCCGTCAGGGGTTAGCAACGTGACGAATTTTTTATTTTTCTCTACTATGATCCCTCTTCTCATGAGTGCAACACCCCTTTAAGATAATCTTTTAAATAAATATAATCACCTGTAATAATAATACTCATGGCGATGATATATTTTCGGTTCCGTTCGATCGTTTTTCTGCTGACCGATACGAGCTGCTCCAGCTGTTTGACAGGAAGCTGTTTTTTCTGGTGCAAAATGGACGCCAGCTCTTCATTTTCAACAAGCGTATAGGCTACCTTAATCGCATTCTGCCTCGCATCTGTATGCTTCGGCGATTGTTCCAGCAGCTCTTTAAAAGACAGGCCGTATTCTTTCAGCTGCTTCTGAAAAAAAAGAATTTCTTCCCGGCGCTGTTCCTGCTCTATCTGTTTGCGGTATTCATCAATGGAAAGCTCCGCTTCGATAAGGCTCTGCGAAGATTCCTGGTCGTCGCCCTCCTGCACATCCATATTGATATGCTGAGCGGTTCTTGCTTCTTTTCTGATATAGTCTATCACTTTTCTTTTTATAATCAGCTCTGCAAATGCAAGCAGCGAATTACCTTTTTCAGCCGAATACTTTTCAATGGCTTCGTTAAACGCGATCAGCCCGATGCTGAATTCGTCGTCTTTTTCATCTATATATCGTTTACAAACGGATGAAACCGTCTTCGCGATAAAAGGCTTATATTGCTGTATTAAATCGTTCTGCAGATCTTTGTCGCCTTTTTGTATTTTTTCAACAGATGTTTCAAGCGTTTGCTTCTTTTTTCCCAATTTAAACAAAAGGCTAAGCACTGGTTTCACCTCAGTTCCTCCCTATAACTACTCATAATCATAGCTAATTTAGTAGGGATTCGCAAAGGAAGAAAAAGAGAAATCGATTTCATTTGTCTCAATTATGACAAGCCAATAAGACGTACTATACATGATTTCGTGCCCCCATGCAGAATTAAGGGGGTTTTCTCTGTGTTTTTTGTAACAATGCTGTTATAAAATTGTTATCATATGTCTTAAATGTAAGCGTTTCAAACAAAAAAGGGAACCTGCTTTTTAAAAAGCCAGACTCCCTTTTTGATCATTTTACGCGTGTTCTCTTTTTTCCGATTCCGCGCCGGACTCTGTTTGTTTTGCTCCTGACATAAACCATCCGCAAACCGCAATGGCAGCCAGAACCGCCCAGAAAATGATTTTCCAGGCCGCCGAATGGATGACATCTGCCGGAATTATACCGAGTTCCTCATGGGCCAACGTATAAAGAGCGAGCTTCACGCCTACCCATCCGACAATCACAAATGCCGCCGTTTCAAGGCCCGGCCTGGTTTTCAGTAAGGATACGAACATTGATGCCGCAAAACGCATAATGATTAAACCGATTACGCCGCCGGCTAAAATAACGAGAAACTGACCGCCGTCCAAGCCGCCGATGGCAGGAAGCCGTGTCCCCGGAAGCGTTACGGCAAGCGCGACCGCCGCTAAAATGGAGTCAACGGCAAAAGCGATGTCTGCGAGCTCCACTTTCAAGACAGTCTGCCAAAACCCGCTTTCTTTCTGCTTTTTCTGACCGGCGTTATCTTTGAATACATACCGCTTCAGCAAATGGCTGACCGCAATGTAAAACAGATATAAAGCGCCGACGGCCTGGACCTGCCAAACATTCACCAGAAAAGAAATAGCGAACAGCGACCCGAAACGCAAAATAAATGCGCCCGCCAATCCGTAAAATAAAGCCTTCTTCCTTTGTTTTTCTGGAAGATGCTTCACCATCACAGCCATCACCAGCGCGTTATCCGCCGCCAAAATCCCTTCCAGCCCGATTAAAACAAGAAGAACCCATCCATACTCCAATAATAATGCAAAGTCCAATCCATTCCCTCCGTTTCTTTTTTCTATCATCCGAGCTTATACCGGCGGTTTTTTTACGCAAAAAAGACCTTTGCCGATATAAGGCAAAGGTCTTGCTAGACATGAATGATTGGCATGCCAACAAAGCCGATGGATATGATCCATGAATTGACGACTTTGTTTCCGGAATATCCGGACGCTACTCCCCTTTGGGATTTCAAGAAATATTTGTTTATACGCTCATAATAAAGCCTGTTTCATCATTTGTCAACGCTTAACTTTTTTAACAAATTGAGAAATTTTTTCTGTTTTGATCCGCTGTTTTCTTCTCTTCAAAAACATCCAAAGAACGAGAAGCAACACAATGAATATACCTAGCGGAAGCATATATTGATCGAGAATGGAACCGACGCTTTTCCAATTTTCCCCGAGTTTCATTCCGAGGTATACGTAAGCAAATGTAATCGGCAGCATCGCTGCATATGTATATAGAGAGAACACCCAGATATTCATCTTTGCAATGCCGCACGGCAAAGAAATCAGCGTCCTGACCCCCGGTATAAAACGGCCGCTGAACGCTACCAAACCTCCGTGCTTCTGAAAGAAATCATCTGATTTCTGCAGGGATTCGGGTTTTATCCATATGCACTTTCCATATTTCAGCAAAAACGGCCGACCGCCCAGCCTGCCGATCCCATATAAGACAAGCGGACCTGAAACACCGCCGAGCGAACCGGCAAACACGGCTCCGGCAAGCGTCATATCCCCTTTTGAGACCCAATAGCCCGCAAGCGGAAGAACAATTTCCGCCGGGATGAATTCTATACTGAGCGCCAAAAAAATTCCGGCGTAAGATAAGCTTTTAAACGCTTCAATTATTGTTATGATGAAATCTTCGATGATCTATCACTCCCGGCTTACGTCTATATTCTGAAACTTAAGAATGATTTTAACACAAAACCTTGAGGCTGAAATATCTTTTAGACATGCCCGTTATAAATGTGAGTCGTTTCAGATCGGTATAGCGGGAGGGAATGACATGCGCAATACAACATCCCGCCTTTCTCCTGATTGCTCGTCTGGCGGCGGTTACATCACTTAAGATCTCTGGAAAAGTTACCCTTCGCGGTAAGCGGCGGCTGACCGGGATTCAGTTCATATGGGCAGTGCGTTTTGCCGGGATCTTTGCCACCGAATCTGTTTTATGGGAGCGGGAAACTCTCAGTCACTACATGGAAATGTGTGGGCATTTCCCGGGGAATGATTCTGTATACTCTTTTTGATTATCATTGATGATTTTCGGGGACTTCAGCGCTTTAAAGAACTTACCGATTCACTGATTGTAAATAGATGAATAAGAATGCGATTTCCTTTTCAGCCGGGCATTACCGCATGAGGAAATGGAACAGCCGCTCCATGAAGCGCCGCATCACCCATAAGTTGCTACACATGGAACGGACCCGTTTATCCACAATAAAGACAAAAAGGAGTTTTTATTCATGCACACGATGTGGAAGGGTTCGATCAGTTTCGGCCTCGTCAATATCCCGGTCAAGCTCTTTGCGGCCACTGAAGATAAAGATATAAAATTCCGCAGTCTTCATAAAGAAGACCATGCGCCGATTAAATACGAAAAAATCTGCACCGGATGTGAAAAGAGTCTGGAGCCTGATGAAATCGTGAAAGGCTATGAGTATGTAAAAGGGAAATACGTCATTATGACAGACGAAGACTTGAAAGACGTAAAACAGGAACATGAAGAAAAAGCGGTTGAGATTGTTGACTTTGTCCAGCTGCAGGAAATTGATCCGATTTATTTTAACCGATCATATTATGTCGGGCCGGGAGATAACGGCACAAAAGCCTATACACTTCTGCGGGAAGCGCTGAGGACGACGGGTAAAATCGGGATTGCCTCCATTACGATCCGCTCTAAACAGCAGCTTGCGATTCTTCGCGTGTATGACAACTGTATCGTGATGGAATCCATTCATTATCCGGATGAAGTCAGAAATGCCGGACATGTGCCGGGCGTTCCTGAGCAGACAGCCATTAATGAAAAAGAGCTGCAGACGGCGATTACGTTAATTAATGAGCTGACAACCGAGTTTGACCCAGAACAATATGAAGACACATACCGGAAAGCCCTTCTCGCCAAAATTAACGATAAGCTCGAACATGAAGAAGCGGGTGTGACACCTGCTCCTGCCGGCCCGCGAGAAGATGTCATTGATCTTGTCAGCGCGCTTCAGGCAAGCATTGACCGGACGAAGCGGCCGAATCGCGAACAGGCTGCACCGGCACGGACAAAAGACACAGCGTCAGCAGGCGGCGGAGGCAAAAAGCAGAAGACGACCAGACAAAAAGCCGGAACGTCTTAATCATGGTGCTGACGATGCAGCCGATTCTGACCTCTGTACCGCCTGAAGGCAGCGAGTGGCGCTATGAGGTAAAGTATGACGGATTCCGCTGTCTTCTCCGCATAGACGAAAGCGGTGTTACATTAACCAGCAGAAACGGACAGACGCTGACGAATCAATTTCCGGAAATCACGGCTTTTGCGGCCCGGTGTTTTCAGCACATGAAAGACAGGTTCCCCATTACGCTTGACGGAGAGCTTGTCTATTTAATCAATCCGTACAGAGCGGACTTTGAGCATCTTCAAATCCGCGGACGTTTAAAACGGACGGAAGCAATTGAAAGCACCGCTGATAGACGGCCGTGCCGCTTTCTGGCATTTGATCTCCTCGTTCTGGAAGGCGCCGGCACCGTCTCATTACCGTATGTGAAACGGAAGCGCGCCCTTTCCAAGCTGCTTAAAGAAGCAAATCTTCCCGCCTGCCCTCATCACTTAGCGGAAGAAGCGATTCAATACATTCCGGAGCACACTGACTTTAATGCGCTTTGGGACAAGGTCGTCCGCCATGACGGAGAAGGTATCGTAGCCAAAAGGGCTTCCAGCGGCTGGTCGGAAAATAAACGGTCTCCCGACTGGCAGAAGTATAAACATATGAAAACGGCTCACGTGCTATTAACCGGATTCAATCCGAAGAACGGGTATGTGACGGCCTCTGTTTTAAAAGGCGGCACCGTCGTCCCGATCGCTTCCGTTTCCCATGGCATGCAGGCGGAAGAAAAAAACGCCGTCAGAACCATTATGGAGACCCACGGAAAAAAACAAAAAAGCGGTGAGTATACACTTGAGCCTTCTATCTGCATGACCGTGCAGTATTTAACCATATTGCAGGACACGCTGCGTGAAGTATCTTTTGTTTCTTTTCAGTTTGAAATGGATTGGACGGAATGCACGTATCAGCAGCTTATCCTCCGCTCTAAAACGCTGCCGCCGAAGCTGCAGTTCACAAGCCTGGATAAGATCGTTTTTAAAAAACATGAAAAAACGAAAGCAGATTTCCTTAGTTATATGGTGAAAATGAGCGATTTTCTTATGCCCTTTCTTAAAGATCGGGCCGTCACGGTGATCCGTTATCCGCACGGCGCGCCTGGCGAATCTTTTTTTCAAAAAAACAAACCGGACTACACGCCGGACTTTGTCTCAAGCGTGTTTGACGGGAGCCACGAGCACATCGTATGCAGCAGCATACCGTCACTTCTATGGCTGGCTAATCAGCTGGCGCTTGAATTTCACGTTCCGTTTCAGAAAGTGCATTCTGAAAGGCCCGCAGAAATCGTCATTGATCTTGATCCTCCGTCAAGGAATGATTTTCCTATGGCAGTGGAGGCTGCGCATGTGCTGAAACAGCTGTTTGACTCATTCAGCATGACGTCATTCCCGAAGCTCTCCGGAAATAAAGGCATTCAGCTCTACATCCCGCTTTCACCGGAAGCATTCACCTATGAAGAAACCCGTGCGTTCACAATGCTCATCGCCGATTATTGCGTCAGGACGCGCCCGGATCTTTTTACGACAGAGCGGTTTATCAAAAACCGAAACGGCAGGCTCTACCTAGATTATTTGCAGCATGCCGAAGGGAAAACCATTATCGCCCCCTATTCGACCCGGGGCAACGAATTGGGAACGGTTGCGGCTCCCCTTTATTGGAGCGAAGTCAACTCCTCTTTAACACCTGATGATTATACGATCGATACAGTAGTGAACCGCGTCAGGACAGAGGGAGATCCGTTTTATGATTTTTACCGGAATCCGCAGGACGGCCCGCTTTCAATCGTGCTTGAGCAAATCAAGAGAAAGAGCTGACGCTTTTTGTCAGCTCTTTTCAGTCTGATACGTGCACATCAATTTTTCTTTGGAAATAAATAAATAGCAGGAGTAAGGAATGTTTTTGAGGGTGAGCTGTTTTGCAGTAAAGTATAAAATCGGAAGATGGGCCGCTTTCTTAAACAGCCTGTAGCAGCCGCTGGACGGTTTTATCACATCAAAACCGAGTCTCGCCGCTCCTTTATGAAGCATTGTAATGCCGACGACTCCCTTAATCTCGTCTTTCCGTTTATGCTGGTTAATATAATCCGCTAAATGAGGCATGGATTGATATACCTTCTGATATAGCATAATCCCCCTTCTGACCGCGCTTTCAATAGGCTGCAGCTCTTTCAGGAGTTTGACATTATGAAGATGAATCTTAACTAACACGTCGTTTTTTTTAATTCTGGTTCCGTCGCTCAGGATGACTTCTTTTCCTTTATATCTAGTCAAACGGACGCGGAATACATTCGATTGCCGTTTATCAATCAGCGTCAGCCGGGTAAAGAAGAAATAAAGCGGATCAAGTAAGTACCATATAGACAGCAGACAGCTTCTCACATGTTCACCTTCTTTATATTCAAAGCACCCTCATATTTTGGCATGGGGCATGTCACATTATGATTGGTAAATAATGATGCCGCCCTGTATCAGCTTATGCAAAAACCGCTTCAGGCTCTACTGTCCGAAACAGAAAAAAACACTCTTCATGAAGAAGAGTGTCTGTATCCGCTTTCTTTTAACGGAAAAGCAAATGCTGGCTGTGAATTCCCGCTTTTTTCAGTAAGGCTATCAGCTGTTCCTGTTCCTCAGGCATAAGTCCTGAAAACGCTCTCGCAATTCTCAATGAATGAATCGGATAAATTTTATCCAAATACTCGTTTCCTTTATCAGTTAAATGGGCGTAAACAGACCGTTTGTCCTTCGGGTCTTGTTCTCTGACCAAAAACCCGTTTCTTTCAAGCTTGTCGATGACATAGGTGACATTCCCGCTGACAAGCAAAAGACGCGACCCGATTTGCTGAAGCTTTTGCGGTCCTCTCGTATAGAGCAGCTCCAAAACGGCAAATTCAGTCGGATTAAAACCGTGTTCTTTACTGTCGCGGATGCTGTGTTCAGACACACTCTTGAAAGCCCTTGCAAAAACTTTGTACAAATTCATCGAACGCATCACTTCTTCTTCGTTAAATGATAATCTCATCATATCTACCCCGTATTTAAGATTTTTATAAAAAAATAATGTAAACCCTTACAATTCATAAGAGTCGTTCTTTGTTTTATATTCTATTCGTGCCGTTTTTCAGAATTCCTTCTTTTTTATATAAAAAAATACCCTTATACATCATTTAATTTGTATAAGGGTTCCGTTCTTTATAGGGAATGTTCCGAAAAAAATACGCGTATTCCTTTCTCAGCTCCGTAATTGTCATGGAATTAAGTATTTCTTTCGTATAGACTCCGATCTGCAGAAGCTTTTTGGAATAATGGTTTCTCTCTTTATCCAATGCATTTTGAAGCAAACGACTCATGACAGCCTCCTTTGTTTTCCGTTATTCTATGATCAGAATAACGCTTTTATATCAAAGACGTATAAAGCCATTGTAAAACTTCTGTAGATTATGATGTTTTTCGGTAAAGACCGTTCTGGACGGCTCTGAGCAGCGGAAAAGCGTGTTCCCCGGCAAGCTGCATGAACGCCTCCAGCATTTCATCGCGTTTCATATCTAATTCAATGATTTCTTTTGCCAGTGAAACCGCTTTTTCTTTCTCCATTCCTATCCTTCCTCCTCATTGTGTCTGTATAATAAGCATAAGACGGGGCACAGAACCATGCATTAACCTTGTCAATTTTTCTGCCGCTTTTTTTCTAAAATTTTCTATTCCGCGTCAGAAAACCTGACAAGCGTCAGGTTTTTTCTCTTTTTTTCTTATATAATATGAGTAAAAGACATCCAGGGGTGGAAAAATGACGACAGACGAACAATCTTACAAAGATAAAAAAGTAATCTCGATCGGCATTGTAAGCGAATTAACCGGATTGTCAGTCAGACAGATCAGATACTATGAAGAACGGAAATTAATCTACCCGCAGCGATCATCACGGGGAACGAGAAAGTATTCCTTCGCGGACGTTGAGCGGCTGATGGATATTGCCAACAAACGGGAAGACGGCGTGCAGACGGCCGAGATTTTAAAAGACATGCGAAAAAAAGAACAGGCTCTCAAAAACGACCCGCAGCTCCGCAAAAAAATGCTGGAAGGACAGCTTAATGCTCATTTTAAGTATAAAAACCGCTGATCAAAAAAGTCCGCCTCCTGTGAGACGGACTTTTTTTATAAAGCATGAAGAAATGCAGTTGCAATGCCGAAATAAATTAATAAGGACAAAATATCGTTCAGCGTCGTAATCAGCGGGCCTGACGCAATCGCCGGGTCAATGTTCAGTTTATGAAGAATAATAGGGACGATCGTTCCGGCCATCGTACCGATAATCAACGTTGCAAGCAGCGATGAACCGACGACAAAACCGAGCGTTAAGTCTTTCTGCCAGACGGTTGCGACAATCGTTATCGCGATCGCACAGACGATGCCGATGTAGATACCGGTTCTTAATTCACGGAAAATCAGTTTAAAAATGGTTTTTTTATTCATTTCTTCTTTAGCCAGTCCTCTGATGACGACGGCGAGTGACTGTGTGCCTGTATTACCCGTCGTTCCCGCGATCATCGGCATGAAAAACGCGAGGGCGACTACTTTTTGCAATGTATCTTCAAAATAATTCAGAATGCTTCCGGAAATCAATCCGATAAACAAAAGCAGAATGAGCCACGGCAAACGTCGGTACGCCGCCACGTATGCTTTCGTATCAAATGTAATCGCCTTACCGGAGGCTGCGAACTTTTCGTAATCTTCATCGGCTTCTTTAATCACGACGTCAATAATATCATCGACAGTGACAATACCGACAAGCACATTATTTTCTTCCACGATGGGAATGGCTAAAAAGTCATACCGCTGGATCAGCCGGGCGACTTCTTCCTGGTCTTGGAGCACCCCGGCCGAGATGACACGCGTAAACATGAGATCCTGCACTTTATCGTCAGGCTCGCCGAGAATTAAATCTCTGTAAGAGAGCACCCCGACAAGCTGCTTGCTGTCATTAATCACGTACAAGTAGTTAATTGATTCTGCGATTTCCGCAAAGCTTTTCAGCTTCACGACCGCATCTTTTACTGTATAATGCTGCGGAATCCAGACGAAGCGGTTCGTCATCATCCGGCCCGCCGATTCTTGCGGATAGTTCATCAAAAGCTGTACGGCCTTTGATTCCTCAGCCTCCATACTGGATAAAAGCTGTTCTTTCAGTTCTTCATCCATCTCTTCCAGCAATGCGGCGAGATCGTCGTTATCCATTTTATTCATTGCGAGAGTGGCTTTCGTTTTACCGACTTTATGCAAAACGGCAAGCTGAAATTCCCGCTCCAGCTCTCCGATCATGTCGGTGATGTCATCAACCGTCATATATGACAGATAGCGGGCCCGGTGCTTTTCCGGCATTTCTTTAAATAAAAATGCCATGTCATAGGGCTGAAGCTCATCTATCATGTTTCGGAATTCTTTTATTTTTCCGTCCCGCAATAAAATGATAATGCGTAATATGAGTTCGTCATAGGTCATGTTTTGGACCATCGGGACTCGTACCTCCTTTACGGAGACGCGCCGTCCGTCAAGGGAAGTGCGGCGGTTTGTCTCCTCATCATGTCGTCACTGGTTATCTGGCTGTATATGGGTACTTCTTCTGACATACTCGAATGGGGAGAATCCATACTCCGCACCTCCTTATCATGCTCAGTCGTGTACGTTTTGAGGCATAAAAAAAACCTTCCGATACGAAGGCGAAAACAAGCACGGCAAATAAACGTGCGGGGCCTCCAATCGTAGAGCTTTAGCACTGTATGGCATAGGACAGCCATCCAGCTGCGTTAAGAATCACCTTATGTCGATGATTCCTGTTGACCCATTGGCGTCTTTGGACATTTTTGGGCAGCAGCGTATCTCCATACAGGAGCCTCACCTAACGAAGTTCTTATTTGAATTGACACACTGAGATTACAGAAAAAAAAGGAATGTGTCAACCTTAAATTTGTGATTTCAGCACATGCCTATAAAATAAACGGAATAAAGGCATAAAACCCTTATTCCGGCAAATCGCTTTCATCCTCTTCTGAAAGGAAATGATAGGATTCATGCAGCATGAGCGCGTATTCCCCTTCTTTCGTCGGGTGCGGTACATACTCAGCCTCGTTGATATACTGCTCTTCCCTTTTCTTCATATGACAGACCTCCTTTTCAATTTTAGATTGTCCAAAAGAAGCTCCGTTATCATAGGAAAGAAAAAATCACTTACGGAGAGGGACATGCAGCTATATTTTTCGGATCGTGAAAAAGTTCCTAAGCAGCCACGGGCCCGGTTTGAAACCGAGCGTTAATTGCCACGCGCCGATCGCCTGCAGTCCGAACTCCCGAACGAGAACCATTTTTTCACTCATGCTCCGTACATCCTCAAACCACACTTCATGCGTTCTTCCATTTTCATCAGTATACCGGAAGTAAGGGGAACGCTCCTGCTGGGAATAACGGATCATTGATTGATGCTTCATCGCCGTTTCCATGGCGCGCTGATTGGAGATGGCGGATCCGATCGTTCCCGGACGGTACGGAATCACCCAATCATACCCGTACAGCGGAACACCGAGAATCACTTTTCTTCTCGGCACCCTGCTGATGGCAAAATTGATCGTTTGCCTGACCTCTGTTAAAGGCGCCACGGGTCCCGGCTCACTGCCGGCGTGGTGCCAGTCGTACGCCATAATGAACATATAATCGACGACGGCTCCGATTCCGCCGTAATCATATCCCCTCAGCCACGGCACTGCATCACTTGTTTTCGCCGGAACCGATATCGTTAACGCGAGCTGATGCTCTGAAAGCCGGGTTTTTAACTGCCGGAGAAATCCTGTGAAGAGATCCCTGTCAGCTTCTCTGACCCGTTCAAAATCGATATTTACACCGCCGTATCCCTTTCTTACGGTTAAGGAGACGATATTGTTGACGAGATTCGTTCTTGCCGCCGGATTTTGCAGCACTTGATGGGCTAATTCCGGACTGAATCCCCCTTCTGTCAGATTCGTAATGACGGCAAGCGGGCGCACTCTGTTCTGCCATGTGGTTTCTATTGCGGTTCTGTCGTTTAAATCGTTCATGATATCTCCGTTCGGGCCGAAATGATATTCAAACAAAGAAATCGCCGAAGAATACGGCGCAAAATCATTAATGAGCTCTCTATCCGCTTCAGGCGTCCGAATGACATAAAATTGCAGGGTTCCCGCAAGATAGTTAGAGATATCAGGGATCTTCACTTTCATACCCGTCCGCAGCCGGTTCGGCGGAATATCCGGGTTTGCCTGCATCAGCTGCATCTGCGGCACATAAGCCTTACCTGCGATAACGGCATACGTATCATTCGGCTGAACCGTATATTCATTAATGGGGATTAAAAGCGCCTGTCCCGGCACGATATTCGTTTCCTCAAGCCCGTTGACGCTTCTGATGCTGTCAACAGGATATCCGTACTTTCTGCTGATGGAAAATAACGAGTCGCCAGACTGCACTGTATGAACAAACATAGATGTCCTCCGTTTCCTTTTGATCAAAAGGGGTCTTCTTATCTTTATGAATGATCCTCCGGTCCGATTCCAAACTCTGTTCGGAGAAAGGCTGTTTACAAATCAGACATGATCAACTATGATGATGTCATCATAAAAAACTGTATAGGAAACGCACTAGGGGTGCTGTTATCGGCTGAGATAAAACATGCGGCAGGCGTGTTTTGATCCCTTATAACCCGATCTGGATAATACCAGCGTGGGGAAGTGCAGATTGACCGGAGCGCAGGGTTTTTCCCCATGCGTTTTCGTTCTGCTGCTGCATATTCCCTCGGATATGCAGTTTTTTATTTTTCATTAAAAAACGGGGGAGGACACCGCAATATGAAACTTACGATCAATCGTCTTTCGTAAAATCAACTCTTTCATACAAACAACTATCCGATAAGAAAGCAGGAGATCACAATGAAAAATTGGAAAATGAGAGAAATTGTCGTCATGTCCGTCATCAGTGTTGTATTTGCTGTCATTTATTTAGTATCAACTCATGCAAGCAATATAGCGGCAGGATTTTTCGGCAGGATGAGTTATGAACCGATTTACGGTATCTGGTTTATCGTCTCGGTGATTGCCGCGTACATTATTCAAAAACCGGGAGCGGCTCTCGTTTCTGAAATCATCGCCGCGTTTGTGGAGTGCTTACTCGGAAATCCGTCAGGACCGATGGTGATTCTGATCGGGATCGCACAGGGAATCGGTGCGGAAGCGGTCTTTTTAGCGACACGCTGGGGGGTGTATACCCTGCCCGTGCTTCTTTTATCCGGTATGGGGTCTTCTGTGACAAGCTTCATTTATGACTTGTTCGTTTCCGGATACTCTGTTTTGAATCCGGGTTTATTAGCCGTCATGCTTCTCATCCGGCTGGTCTCAGGTGCGCTTCTTGCCGGCCTTCTCGGCAAAGCAATCAGTGATGCGCTGGCTTACACAGGAGTGCTGAACGGCATGGCGCTCGGAAAACAATTCAAGAAGAAAAAGAAACAGGTGAACCAAGATGCAGGCATCTGAACCCCTTCTATCCGCCGGCCGTCTTACCTTTTCTTATGATCAGGATGAAAAGCCGATTTTTCAAAACGTGTCCTTTCAGCTCCGCAAAGGAGAGCGGGCTTTATTGCTCGGGCCGAGCGGATGCGGCAAAAGCTCGCTCGCTCTCTGTTTAAACGGTCTGTACCCGGAAGCATGCGATGGGGTTCAATCGGGAACCGTTTCTTTATACGGAACACCTCTTTCACATCTGACAGAACCCGCCGCCAGATCCATCGGCGTCGTGTTTCAAGATCCGGACCAGCAGTTTTGCATGCTATCGGTTGAAGATGAAATCGCCTTCGGCCTGGAAAATTTGCAATATACAAAAGAAGATATGGACGCAATCATCGATGACGTTTTAGAAAAATTAGAGATCACTCATCTGAAAACGCGAACGATCGCTTCTCTGTCAGGCGGTTCAAAACAAAAAGTGGCGCTTGCCTGTATCATTGCGATGGAACCGAAACTCATTATTTTGGACGAACCGACGGCACAGCTTGATCCATATTCGGCACGTGAATTAGTGCGGCTGATCAAAGATCTTCAAGCAAAAAAAGGCTTCGGCCTTCTCGTTATCGAACATCAGCTTGATCACTGGGCGCCGTGGATGGATAGGACAATTGTCCTTGACGAAACGGGTCAGAAGGTGATGGACGGAGAGACGGACGTTATCTTTGAAACAAAGATTGAAGAGCTGATGCAGCTCGGCATTGCGATTCCGCGTGTAATCTCATTGCAGGAGCACGTCAGCATTCCTTTTACCTTGTGTAAAGAAAATTTGTTTCACGAACCTGTACCATCTCTGCCCCAACCCAGGCCCGTTGCGCTTTCAGCAGAAGACGCGCTGAACGTTCACGGGCTGTCATTCTCAAGAGGAGCTGACGTCATTTTTCAGGATGTGAGCTTTTCCGTAAAAAAAGGGTCAATCACCGCGATTGCCGGCCCTAACGGAACAGGAAAATCCACGCTCCTTTCTGCCGCGGCCAAGCTCATCCGTCCGCTGGGCGGAGACATCAAAATAGGCGGCAGACCGATTGATTCCTATTCTGAAAAAGAGCTGCGGCGACAGATCGGATATGTTTTCCAAAATCCTGAACACCAGTTTGTCACAGATTCCGTCATTCAAGAGCTGATGTTCGGTTTTGAAAGCAACAGAGCCGCAAAGGAGAAAGCTCTTCAGCTGTTAACCCGATTCGGCTTGAGACGCCATGCCTCACAGCATCCGTTTTCTTTAAGCCAAGGACAAAAACGCCGGCTCAGCGTCGCGACGATGCTTATGCACAATGTGAACGTTTTGATGCTTGATGAACCGACTTTCGGACAGGATGCCAAAACGGCGCGGGAGTGTATGCAAATGCTCCGTGAGATTCAAAAGGAAGGAACGGCTGTTTTGATGGTGACACACGATATGGAACTCGTCTCGGATTATGCCGACACGATCCTTGTGCTCTGCGGCACGAAACTGGTATTCCGGGGAACTCCCGACGCTTTGTTTTCTGATAACATCGGGATCGCCGAGCAGGCACATTTGGCTTTGCCGCTGCGGTATGAATGGATGAAACACGACAGGAGGCGGAGAAATGAACTTGCGGCTGGAGGCTGTTAACCCGTCAATAAAGGCGGCGGCTGTATTGTTATGCGTCATTATGCTGTCGTTTATTTATAATCCGTACACCCCTGCTTTGTTTTATATCATCATTGCGGGAGGCGTCCTCTCAGCGGGGCGTGTGCCGCTGAAAAAATGGCTGCTGTTCACGATTCCGTTTGTCATTCTGGCCTTCGGTTCTTTATGGACAGCCGCCGTATTCGGAAACGTCCCGACAACCGGAAGCAATCTGCTGTTTAAGCTCGGGCCGATTGCCGTCAACAGTGATAATGCGGCGCTCGGGATTTCTATCGCGTTTCGTATTTTATGTTTTTCTGCTTTGTCGATGATGTTTCTTTTTACAACCGATCCGATTCTGTTCATGCTCAGTCTGATTCAGCAGTGTAAGCTGCCGCCCAAGCTTGCATACGGCGTTATCGCGGGATTCCGGTTTCTCCCTCTTCTGAAAGATGAAATCCTGATCATCCGGCAGGCGCACAGAATCAGGGGTGCGGCGTCTGATTCCGGGCTGAAAGAAAAGCTCTCCGCCTTCAGGCGCTTCACCATTCCGCTATTGGCAGGCGCAATCAGAAAGGCGGAACGCACGGCGATCGCGATGGAATCTAAAGGCTTTACGGGGAGCCGAAACCGCACGTTTTACAGAACTGTTACTGTGCGCCGCGCCGACTGGTGCTTTTTCCTGCTCGTGCTTCTGTTATTCGGCGCAAGCTGGCTCATTTCATTGTTGTTTGTATAAAAACAGGCCGCCGGAGTGATTCGGCAGCCTGTTTTGTTATGTATGTTATTGATGATAATTGAGAGCCTGAGCGAGATTGGACTTGACCGTAATATCTGAGAAATTAATGCCGAGCTGTACGGCGGTTTGAGCGATTTCCGGCCTGATTCCGGATAAAGTGGACGTGACGCCGATCAATTTCAGCGCCTCAATTAATTTAAAAATCTGATGCGCCACCATCGTATCGACAACCACTACACCCGACAGGTCAATTAACAGATGTTCAATCAGCCGTTTTGCACATGTGCTCAGCGTATTCTCAAGAATGAATTTGGCGCGCTCCGTGTCAATATCGCCGACAAGCGGCAGCAGCGCCGTCCGTTTGCTCAGCGTGATAACCGGCGAGCTTAACTCCAAAATCATTTCTCTTTGCGCATTCAGCTGCATTTTTGAGTTATGCTCAGCATGATCGACAAACGTGTAAATCGTAAAATCAAATACTTGTGCAATTAAATTCTCCCATTTCTTCCTTTCTCCCTGAGCAAACGAAGATTCATGTTTATCGGCAAACGCATCATAATAACTGATGTATAGTCTCCGGTTTCTCATGAATTCACGGACCACATACTGGACGGGAGTATCCAGATGCTTCTGGTCTTTCGCAAGCTCAATCACCCACCGCTCGAACTCTTCTAAAAATTCTTTTTCCGGCATGATATACATTTTATTAATATGCCGGTAAAATTCTTTATCCTGCTCCGTCAGTTCTTCTGTGATGACGGGATTTGTCAAAGAATAAATCGAATTAGGATCCGAATCTTCCATCGTTTCGATCCACTCTTTCGCAATTTGATCCACTTGTTCTGAAAAATAGCTGTATAATGCTTCACTTATCTTCATATCTCTTCTCCTTTCCCATTTCCAATTATAGCGTCAGCGGGTCATGAATGAAAATGAAAGCTGTTAAACTATCCATTTATTTGAAATTTTTTAGTACGATAGATTACGCCTTTTTTATGAAAATGCTTCAAATGACTCTTTCCGGCCGGCATGCTCTGCCATAAAATAGTAGCAACACCCTTGTATCCACTCGCAAGCATAAAAAAGGAGGGCTTTTTTATGAATGGTGAAATGCATTTGATTCCTTATGTCACGGATGAACAGATCATGGATGTGAACGAGCTTCCTGAGGGGATTAAAGTGATTAAGGCGCCAGAGTTGTGGGCAAAAGGGTTTAAAGGCAAGGATATTAAAATCGCGGTGCTTGACACAGGCTGCGACATCAATCATCCTGATTTGAAAGACCGGATTGTCGGCGGGAAAAACTTCACCGATGATGACGGAGGCAAAGAAGACGTGATTTCCGATTACAACGGACACGGGACACACGTTTCCGGAACGATTGCCGCCAATGATTCAAACGGCGGAATTTCGGGTGTCGCGCCGGAAGCAAGCCTTTTAATCGTTAAAGTTCTCGGCGGTCAAAACGGCAGCGGCAAATACGAATGGATCATTAACGGCATCAACTACGCCGTTGAACAAAAGGCGGACATTATTTCCATGTCACTCGGCGGGCCGAACGATGTGCCTGAATTGAAAGAAGCCGTCACAAATGCGGTAAACAGCGGTGTTCTGGTCGTTTGCGCGGCAGGAAACGAAGGCGACGGAGACGAGCGTACAGAGGAACTGTCATATCCGGCCGCTTACAACGAAGTAATCGCAGTCGGATCAGTCTCAATCGCCCGTAAATCGTCTGAATTTTCAAACGCTAATAAAGAGATTGACCTGGTGGCTCCGGGAGAAAATATTCTCTCCACCCTTCCCAACCATAAATACGGGAAGCTGACGGGCACTTCAATGGCCGCCCCGCATGTGAGCGGTGCGCTTGCCTTAATAAAAGGGCTTGAACAGGACGCGTTTCAGCGGACGCTTTCTGAGGCTGAAGTCTACGCCCAGCTCGTGCGGCGGACCCTTCCTTTGGACATCGCCAAAACATTGGCCGGGAACGGATTTCTGTATTTAGACGCACCTGAAGTGCTGATGGAAAGAGCCGAACAGGCACAGCTGCTGTCTTTCTGATATTTTTCTCGTATAATGATTGATCAGTTTGTCACATCACCAATTTTTAAATTGTGAGATTTTCTATTGACAGTGATCTGAATAAGCTGATAAGATAACCAACAAATGATGTAACTTTTCAAAAAAATTGAAATACTTTCTCTTATCGAGAGTTGGGCGAGGGATTGGCCTTTTGACCCCAACAGCAACCGACCGTAATTCCATTGTGAAATGGGGCGCGTGATTTTTGCGCCGAGACAATTGTCTCATAAGGCACGGTGCTAATTCCATCAGACGTGATCTGAGAGATAAGAGAGGCTTGCATTTTGAAGTTAAAGCCTCTTTCTCTCATGAGAAAGAGGCTTTTTTGTTACATCTCACTTAAAGGAGGAGACTTAATGACAACAATCAAAACTTCGAACCTCGGTTTTCCGAGAATCGGCTTGAACAGAGAATGGAAAAAAGCACTTGAGGCTTATTGGAAAGGAAACACTGATAAAGAAACGTTTCTTAAAGAGCTTGACGGCTTATTCTTATCAGCTGTCAAAACCCAGCTTGACCAACATATCGATATCGTGCCGGTCTCTGATTTCACCCATTATGACCATGTGCTTGATACCGCCGTCAGCTTTAACTGGATTCCGGAGAGATTCCGCAGCATCACGGATCCCGTTGATACATACTTTGCGATTGCCCGCGGTGTAAAAGACGCCGTTTCCAGTGAAATGACGAAATGGTTCAATACCAACTACCATTACATCGTTCCTGAATATGACGAAAGTATTGAATTCCGTCTGACGAGAAATAAACAGCTTGATGACTACCGCCGGATCAAAGAAGAATTCGGAGCGGAAACGAAACCTGTCATCGTCGGTCCGTATACATTCGTCACGCTTGCGAAAGGATACGAAGAATCAGAAGCGAAAGCGATTCAAAAACGCCTTGTTCCTCTTTATGTGCAGCTTCTGAAAGAACTTGAAGCAGAAGGCGTCAAATGGGTTCAGATTGATGAGCCTGCCCTTGTGACAGCTTCTTCTGAAGATGTCCGCGCCGCCAAAGACCTCTATGAAGCGATCACAAAAGAGCTTTCAGGACTGAATGTCCTCCTGCAGACATACTTCGATTCGGTTGATGCATATGAAGAACTCGTTTCTTATCCTGTACAAGGAATCGGACTTGATTTCGTGCATGATAAAGGCAGAAACCTTGAGCAATTGAAAAAGCACGGCTTCCCGAAAGATAAAGTGCTGGCAGCCGGTGTGGTCGACGGCCGGAACATTTGGAAAATCGATGTTGAAGAACGCCTTGATGCAGCTTTGGATATCCTCAGCCACGCTGATGTTGAGGAGTTATGGATTCAGCCTTCAAGCAGTCTTCTGCACGTGCCGGTGGCGAAACACCCTGACGAGCATCTTGAAAAGGATTTGCTGAACGGCCTGTCATACGCTAAAGAAAAACTGGCGGAACTCGGCGTCTTAAAAGAAGGGCTTCTGTCCGGCAAAGCGGCCGTCAATGAGCAGATCGAAGAATCAAAAGCGGCACTTAAGGCTTTAAAAGCATTCGCAACAGGAGCGAACTCAGCTCAAAAAGAAGAGCTGAATCAGCTGACGGAAAAAGACTTCTCCCGTCCGGCAAGCTTTGAAGAACGATTGGCGCTGCAGAATGAATCACTCGGTCTTCCTCTTCTGCCGACGACGACAATCGGAAGCTTCCCTCAATCTGCCGAGGTGCGGAGCGCACGGCAAAAATGGCGGAAAAAAGATTGGACGGATGAACAGTACCAAGCCTTTATTAATGCGGAAACGAAGCGCTGGGTTGACATTCAGGAAGAAATCGGCTTAGACGTGCTCGTTCACGGAGAATTTGAGCGGACGGATATGGTCGAATACTTCGGTGAAAAACTGGCCGGATTCGCCTTTACGAAATATGCATGGGTGCAGTCTTACGGTTCACGCTGCGTACGTCCGCCTGTCATTTTCGGAGATGTCGAATTTATCGAACCGATGACGGTAAAAGATACGGTCTACGCCCAATCGCTGACTGAAAAACACATGAAAGGCATGCTGACGGGACCTGTCACCATCTTAAACTGGTCATTCCCGCGTGTGGATATTTCAAGAAAAGAAATCGCCTTCCAGATCGGGCTTGCGCTCAGAAAAGAAGTAAAAGCGCTTGAAGATGCCGGTATTCAGATTATCCAAGTGGATGAACCCGCGCTCCGCGAAGGACTTCCGTTAAAAACGCAGGATTGGGATGAATATTTAACTTGGGCCGCAGAAGCATTCCGGTTAACGACATCTTCTGTGCGAAACGAGACGCAGATTCATACGCATATGTGTTACAGCAACTTTGAAGATATCGTAGATACGATCAATGATCTTGACGCGGATGTCATTACAATCGAACACAGCAGAAGCCACGGAGGATTTTTAGAGTACCTGAAAGAACATCCTTACGTGAAAGGCCTCGGACTCGGTGTATACGACATTCACAGCCCGCGTGTGCCGGCAACTGAAGAAATCTATCAAATTATTGATGACGCGCTTGAAGTGTGTCCGACTGACCGCTTCTGGGTAAACCCGGACTGCGGACTGAAAACAAGACAGCAGGAAGAAACCGTTGCGGCATTAAAAAATATGGTCGACGCCGCGAAACAGGCACGAAAAAAACAAGCTCAGCTTGTATAATGAAAACAGCCATCCGTAAATTGCGGGTGGCTGTTTTTTCTGGGCATGCTACTTATTCTGCAGCGCTTCTGCAAGTTCATACAATGAATCATACTGCTTCATTTGATAGCCCCGCCCCTCTTTTTGCAAATACCCTTTTTGGCAGAATTGCGTCAGCACATGCAAGAGATGACGGTAAGATACACCCAAATAATCACAGACCGTTACGTGCTTCTCTTTATAAACCCCTTTATAAGCCGTCTGCAAAATAAAATCAGCAAGCCGGTTTTCAAGCGGGAACGCCAGACTTTGTGAATATTTCGAAGCCATAAGCGTTGCCTTAGCACTTAAAAACTTAGCCAGCTCACGCAGGAATTTCGCATCCTGCAGCAATTGCGCGCGGCAGCGGTAAATAGGCAGAGCAAAACAAACAGTCTTCGCTGAGGCTTGAATTCCTTTTGTGTAATACCCTTCATGTAATAGTTCCATCTCTCCGATGTAATCATTTTTGTTGATAAAATTAATTAAAGAGACTTTCCCGTTTTGGTGGGTTACATATATTTTCGCTTTTCCT
Source organism: Bacillus sp. JK74 (assembly GCF_053663395.1). Taxonomy (NCBI): domain Bacteria; kingdom Bacillati; phylum Bacillota; class Bacilli; order Caryophanales; family Bacillaceae; genus Bacillus; species Bacillus sp. JK74. The sequence continues at coordinate 676,690 of NZ_JBSJQB010000002.1, forward strand.
TCAATCACGTAAAACAGGAAGTCAGGTCTCCTGCCCTCTTGAATAATCCATTCGTCCCGCTCATATTCGCGCACTTCCATAAACTCTTCAGCGGGGAAAGAGAATAAATGCGCGATTGAGTGTTTTTTTAACTGATGCCGCTTTTTCTCGCCTTTATAAATTTCCATCGTCCACCCCAAAAATATGAGATATCTCATATTGTCTTTATGTCCTTACATGATAACATGCCAATGAAAGGAGGAACGGGAATGAAAGCATATCGCTGGATGAGTCTGCATTTTTTTTGTTTTTTTATGACATGGGGTGTTTTTCTGCCCTATTGGACGGGATGGATGGTGCATATAAAAGGGGTTTCCGTATCCGAAGCCAGTTTCATTATGAGTCTGGGCCTGGCGGCAAGAGGGATTTCCACATTATTTTTCTTCCCTTATTTATCAGGAAAATTCAGCAGCAAAGCCTTATTAAACGGCGCCAGAATCGGGACGCTTCTCGCACTTTTATGTTATATTCCCGCTGATTCTTTTCAAAGCCTGCTTCTTGTCACATTAGTGCTGCATGTGTTCTATCCGGCTTTAATGCCTGCTTTAGACACCGCTTGCGGCGTCCTTGTACAGCATAACGAATTAAAGGCTTATGGGACTAGCCGGCAGTGGGGGTCTGCGGGTTTTGTTTCAGCCGGCGTCATCCTGTCCGTCTTTACAGGTATATTCGGAGACCAAGCGATTTTATGGGCACTGCTTTTGGGCGCCCTGATATTCGCATGCCTCAGCTTTATGCATGCGCCAGCTGTTCTTTCAAAACGGCCGGAAACAGACCGCGCAAGAAAAGAGGGCATGTTTGCCTTATTTCGCATCAAATATTTCGGTCTGGTGCTCGCAATCGTTATCTTACTGCAGGCGGCACATGCATCTTACTACAATTACGGTTATCTCTTTTTGCAGGAAATCGATGCGCCCGCATATGCCATCGGAATCATCATCAACATCGCCGTTATCGCGGAGATTATCTTCTTTGCAATCGCTGACCGATACTTTCATCAATTTACGGCAGGCTCTTTGCTCGCCCTGGCGGCGCTTGGTGCTACCGTACGCTGGTTACTCGTATTTGCCTTTCCGCATGTCATCATTTTCTGTATTGCGCAGACGCTGCATGCCTGTTCATTCGCGATGGGACACTATGCATTTATGAAATACTTAATTAAAAATATTTCACCCGCGCAAATCCCGAAAGCCCAAGGCATATATTCAGCGCTTGCTCTCAGCTGGAGCACTGCGGTATTTACTATTTTCGGAGGTTTTTTATATGAAATTGAACCCCGGTATGCCTTTATCGGAATGATTGTTTGTACGATACCGTCCATGCTTCTCGCCCTTTTATACAGAAAACTTGAAATGAAAAAGAGCGTTTTTGCAGGAAACGCACAAGATATATAGCCATCGCTTTATAGACGATCACATGTCCCGCTGTCATTTTGACGATTTGCGAATGCTGTGCGATGTATTTTCTCTATATTTAAAGTATTTCCTTCATATATGATGAAAGTAATGAAGGGAATTCGTTCAGAAACTTGGACAGAATCAGTGAATATAATGATACAGTACTGCTTACGCTCATTTGGGGGAACTTTGTTCGTAATAAAATGATTTTCAGCCAACTCATAAGGAGGGACATTGTGTCACAGCCTAATTTGCCCAATATCACCCCTGTCGTTACACTTTCCAGAGACGATACCATTAACCTTCTTCTTTCGTCAATTGCTATGGAAGAGCTGGGAATGGCACATATTCTGAATGCGGAAGGGGAAAAAATCCAATACGCGCTCGGGACGATTCCCGGATTAACAGGACCCCCGTCAAGTCTTGCGGATATTCTTAATCTGAATGAGAGCGTCCGGGATACGCTTGACAGCTTAATGAAACAGGAGCTTCTTCTCGGTTCAAAATTGGACAGTATCTCAAATATCCCTACACTGGCGGGGCCGACTGGTGCCACGGGGCCGACGGGAGCAATCGGCCCGGCCGGAGCGACGGGGCCAACCGGACCGATCGGGCCGACAGGGGTCACCGGTGCGGGTCTTCAAGGGATTGTTGCTTTTAATCCGCTGACCGCCCCTACTTACACGACCGGACAGGTTGTCTTGTATAACGGCAGCTCTTATGTGGCAAACGTAAACAGCCCGTCGGGAACCCCTGGAACCTCAGCTGACTATACACTTTTAGCTGCGGCGGGAAGCACCGGCGCTACTGGCTCCACAGGACCTACCGGTGTTACCGGGGTTACTGGCGGTACTGGATCAACTGGAATTACTGGCGTTACAGGACCGACCGGTGTTACCGGGGCTACCGGCATTACAGGGCCTCCGGGAAGCACCGGAACAAGTCTGACAGCCACTTCCGGCTATGCGAGCAATACGGGCGGCGGTGTTGTCGCAGTTATTAACGGCGGCACGGCCATTTCCTTACCGAATGAACAAAACCTCTCAGCGGATATTACCGCTAATGCCGCAAATACTGTATTCACCGTTGCTCCGGCAGGACGGTACTATATTTCCTACCATATTAATTTAACGGCCGGCCTGCTAGTAAGTTCGCGCATCTTAATCAACGGCACTCCGGCTGCAAGTTCGATTATTGCCCCGGTCGCGTCTTTGGCAAACTTCAATAACTCCTTTATTGTGACTTTGACAGCAGGCAGCACCATTCAGCTCCAGCTGTTCGGATTATTGGGTGCGGCCACATTGCTTGGAGGAAGTGCCGGCGCAGCTTTAAACATTATTCGATTATCTTAATGGAACATGCAAAAAAAGGATCAGGCGTTTGTCCGCTGATCCTTTTTTAATTGAGACAGAAGTTCTTGCGCGGGTTTAAATTGCGGATTGAATTTCACGGATTTTTTGGCGTAAGCGATGGCCGTCATATCATGGTTTAATGCAGCATGGCATTTCGCCATATAATAAAAAGCTCTGAAATCGGCGGCACCTTTTAAAATGAAGTGATCAGCGTTTTCTCCTTCAACCTGCGTTCCGGCTTCAAATGCTTTGATTGCCGCTCTGTACTTTTCCAAATGATATAATACAAGGCCTTTATAATAATGAAGATTGCTGTAATCAGGATAAAGCTTGAGCACTTTTTCAATCCCTTGTTCGGCTTCTTCATATCGCTTGAGCTCAAGCAATATTGTATATTTTAGAAAATACAGAAGAGACGGAGGCATTCGTTTCTCACTTAAAAATTGAAATATCGAGCCGTTGACAAGATGTAATGCTTTTTCATAGTCTTTTATTCTGTAACATTCACTTGCCAAATGATAGACTAGCCACGGATCAGGATTTTCCTCTGAAAGTTCTTCATTTAATATGCTGATATTCCGTTTATGTTTTTGCTTGATTTTTTCTTCCTGCTCCAAGTAGCCGTAGTGATGAATCACACATGGGAGCGTGAAAAAAGCATTGTTTTCTTCCTCATTGGGAGCCGAGATATTCTCGTGAATTCTGCCTTGATACAGAAGGCCTTTATGATTGCGGAACAGTCTCGGCTGCATGCTTTCAAACGCTTCGTTTTCATCGAGCTGCTTCCCCGTATAATTGATGATTTTCAAAAGTCCCCGGCTCGGTAATCCGTCATGAAGCAGCGAAGTTAAAAAACGGCCCGTCTCCTGATCGAGCTCTTCATCCGCGTCAAGCACTAAAATCCAATCCCCTTCGGCATGCTGAAGGGCGTAATTTCTGGCCTTTGCGAAATCATTCTCCCATTCGAAATCAAACACTCTTGCCTGAAAGCTTTTGCATATATCTTTTGTATTATCTTGTGATCCGGTGTCTGCGATGACGATCTCATCAGCGATGTCTTGTACACTTGATAAACAACGGGAGATGTATCTCTCCTCGTTTTTCACAATCATGCAAAGAGTCAGCTTACATTCAGCATTTCCGCTCATTTTCTCACCTTTCCCGATTTTGGAGTTGTTGATTGAACCAAGGCCGTTCAGGAGTGCCGTTCATCGTTATGATGACAGGCCGCACCCATCTGACGGCAGGTTCGGCAGTTGATTCTGCATCCCATTCCTGAAGCTGCCTGACAGCCCGCTTCGTAATGGGATGCGCCCGAAATTCGCGCGGGCTTTCACAAATGAATTTTTTCGTTCGTTCCGTCACTGTCTTCATTTCATGAAAGTGCCGCTCATACATCTGCTTCTGTTCTTCTTCCAAGCTGATCATTAAAAACAGCCGGCCGCCTGTTTCCATCTGCCAGCGGCACAATGCGGAGAACAGCCTGATTTCTTCTTTGTAATTTGAACCCCTTCTTTTATCCACGGTCACAGATAATATATGTAACAGCGCCATCGTGAGACAATGCAAGGCTTCAAAAGATGTCTGTTTCGCTTTTGAGATGCTTTGATACGGCATATGCTTCACCCGTCTTTTTTTATGAACGCTCCCCGCCTTTTTTCTTCCAATCGCATTCCTCACAATCCCCGCACTCACAGCAGCCAATGCGGCCGTAAAACAGGTCGTCACACGGATCTTCCGGATCACTGGGATCGTCCGGATTCCACGGGTCATCAGGATCGCCCGGATCACTCGGATTACTTGGGTCGTCCGGATTCCACGGGTCATCAGGATCACCCGGACCACTCGGATTACTTGGATCATCCGGATTCCACGGGTCATCAGGATCGCCTGGATCACTCGGATTACTTGGATCGTCCGGGTCTATACAGGCTTCAGCATCCTGTAAGTAGATAATGTCTTCAAGCTTCGTCTGCAAAAGGAGTTGTGATTTCATGACGGTGCGCAGGAGCCGTTCAGTGCTTCTATTGATTGATGATAATTCCCCTAAGGAGGGATCGCCGGAAGCGCTGAGAAACATTTGAATCCTTTCCGCTTCCGCCTGCAGAATATGGGATAGTCCGATTTCTTCCATAGCCACGGATGAAAGAAGGAGGTTCAGGGTCTCACATCTGGAGAGTGTAATGTCGGGGGTGATGTTCGGTATGTTTGGAAGAGACATCGATTTCTCCCTCTTTTCTCTTGGTGTCATTATGCAAAAGTGCTATATCGTATTCTTATTCCGGGAGGGAAGAGATCATTACTGATGTTTTCGTTAATAAAATATCCCGGATATGAAATCCGGGATATTCGTTCGTTTCTTTATTTCAATTCAAGTTTGACGTCTACATTTCCTCTTGTTGCTTTTGAATACGGACAGAACTCGTGAGCGGCGTGCACTAGCTTCTCCGCCGTTTCTTTATCAAGATCTTTTGTATCAATGACGAGCGTTACACCGATTTTGTAACCTCCGTCACTCTCATCTTTTAAAAGGCTGACCTGTCCTTCAATTTCAGAGGTCATGTCGATTTTTTGTTTTTGGGCGGCGAGCTCAAGCGCTCCCCCGAAGCAGGCGGCATATCCTGCCGCAAAGAGCTGTTCAGGGTTTGTGCCGGTTTCTCCGTCTTTTTTTGCATTCGGCATGATGATGTCAAAATCCAGCACCCCGTCTTCGGATTTAATATGTCCTGCTCGTCCGCCGACTGCGGTCGCTTTTGAAGTAAATAATGCCATTATTATCAGCCTCCTCATTGTACTTACTGTATATATTGCCCCTGCTCATATTTTTAAACATGATTGCAATAGGAAATGGGCCGTTTTTCGGCTACAATAGGGGTAACGTTAACAAAAAAGAGTTGGTGAAAGAAGTAATGGCAGAAAAAGATTTTGAACATATGAAACTGGAGAATCAGCTTTGTTTTTTGCTGTACGCAAGCTCAAGGGAAATGACGAAACGGTACAAACCGCTGCTTGATAAGCTCAACGTAACTTATCCCCAGTATTTGACGCTGCTTTTATTATGGGAGCACGAAGAACTGAATGTGAAACGGATGGGTGAGCTTTTGCACCTGGATTCCGGAACGCTGACACCGATGCTGAAACGGATGGAGCAGCACGGAATCATCATGAGAAAGCGGTCGGCTGAAGACGAGCGATCCGTGACGATCAGGCTCACAGATGAAGGACGGGCCTTGCAGAATACAGCGGCGGATATCCCCATTGCCATGCTGGAACAGACGGGACTGTCAAAAGAGGAATTAAAGCAGGTAAAACAGTCGCTTTATGAGGTTTTGAAAACGCTGCACGGCAAAAAATAAGGATGCCCCGAATGGGCATCCTTATTTTTATTCTGCTGCCAGAAGCTTCACTTCAATATTTCCCGCTGTCGCTTTTGAATACGGGCAGACACCGTGCGCTTTTTGGATAAGGGCTTCGAGCTGCTGTTTCTCAATGCCGGAAGCTTTAACCTCAAGCGTAACGCCGAGTTTATATCCTTGGTCTCTTTCATCTTTCAGCAGACTGACATGCGCAGTGACCTCTGTTTCAATACTCAGACGCTCTTTTCTTGCTACGAGTTGAAGAGCGCTGTCAAAGCAGGCTGAATATCCTGCGGCAAACAGCTGTTCAGGGTTTGTGGCTTGTTCGAGCTTTTTTGCTCTTGGCGTTCCCGGCATGGCAACATCAAGATTCAGCGCCCCGTCAGAAGACGTGACTTTCCCTTCACGTCCGCCTGCGGCTGATACGGTTGCAGTAAATAATGGTTTTGTCATATAAATTCACCTCTATTATATTGTGTACAACTTAATTTTACAAAATATAATAGAAGCCGTCAATCTTTCCGCATAAAAAAAGCTTACCCTTTTGAAGGATAAGCTTAAAAGATTATATCCGGATTTGTCCGTTTCCTTTGATGATGATTTTTGTAGATGTTAACGCCGGAAGCCCCATCGGCCCTCTCGCGTGAAGCTTTTGCGTGCTGATGCCGATCTCGGCTCCGTATCCGAATTCAAAACCGTCCGTAAACCGGGTTGAAGCATTATGATACACGGCGGCGGCGTCCACGGCGGTCTGGAAGTAAGCCGCATGCTCGGCGTTCTCCGTCAGAATGGCTTCTGAATGGTTTGTGCCGTACTGCTGAATGTGGCGGACCGCCTCCTGTACGTCCTGCACCGTTTTCACACTGAGAATCGGCGCCAGGTACTCCGCTCCCCAATCGGCTTCTTCTGCTTGTTTCGCTTGAGGCTCCAGCCCGCATATCACCTGATCTCCTCGGAGCTCCACCCCTTTTTCTGTCAGCTGATTCAGCAGCTTTCGCCCGTGTTCTTCGGCCCATTTTTCATGAATCAAAAGAGATTCAATCGCATTGCAGACCGAAGGACGCTGTGTTTTGGCATTGATGACGACCTCGCTTGCCATTTGAGGATCTGCTGACTCATCTATGTACACGTGGCAATTGCCCGCTCCGGTTTCTAAAACGGGTACGGTTGATTCCCTGACCACAAGATCAATTAAATTTTTACCGCCGCGCGGGATCAATACATCCAGCCCGTCATTTAATGTAAAGAGCTGTTTGGCGGTTTCTTTGCTTGTATCTTCTATGAGCTGAACGGCATCAATCGGAAGCTTTGACAGCCCAAGTGCGCGCTTCATCACACTGACAAGCGCTATGTTGCTGTGGATGGCGGAAGAACTTCCTCTGAGCACAACCGCGTTTCCGGTTTTCAGACAGAGTGTGGCCGCGTCTACGGTAACGTTCGGTCTGGCTTCATAGATCATGCCTACTACTCCGAGAGGCACGCGGATTTTTTCAATGAATAATCCATTCTCTTTTTGAATGGTCTCCAATGATTCACCGACGGGATCTTCAAGACCGATTAACAGTTCCACAGCGTCCGCGATATCGAGCAGGCGTTTTTCATCAAGCGTCAGCCTGTCAATAATGTCAGGTGTCAATCCTCTTTTCTGTCCTGCTTCAATATCTTTCTGATTCTCTGTTAAAATCAGCTGCCGTTCATTTCTGAGGCCGTCTGCAATACATTGGAGCGCTTCGTTTTTTTCAGCCGTCGTTTTCATGACCATTTCGGCAGCTGCTTCTTTTGCCAAAGCTGCTTTTTGCAATACTTCACTCATTTGTGTTCCCCCTCGTCAAATAAATTCACCCAATCATCTCTGTGAATCACTTCCACCTGCTTCGTTCCTGAAAGCTGGTCGCTCCGCTTCCCTTTGGCTTCTAAAATTTCATCGGATGAGTACTGCGTCTGCCCTTTGCCGATAATGCCGCCGGGCCCTCTGACTTCCACTACGGCTCCTTTCGGAAAACTGCCGCAGACATCGGCGACGCCGGCCGGGAGTAGACTTGACCCGTTATGGATCATCGCCTGCTCCGCTCCCCCATCAATGATGATTTCCCCTGATATCGGAGAATGAAACATGATCCATTGCCGTGTATTATTCACTGAGGACAGATCTTTATCGCCGATATAAGTGCCGTCGCCTTTTCCGTTTAAAATCACCATCAGTTTTTCACGTCCGGAGCCGGTTCCGATAAACACCTTCACCCCGAGCGACAATGCGGTCTGGGCGGCGAGAAGTTTTGACTTCATGCCTCCGGTGCCGACCTTTGAGCCTGCTGACCCGGCATATCCGAGCAATTCAGGTGTGATGTCATTCAGATAGTCAAACCGCTTTGCGTCCGGGTTTTCATTCGGATTGGCATCGTACAGCCCGTTAATGTCTGTGAGAATCATTAATTGGTCTGCATGAATCAAACCGCTTACAAGCGCCGACAGCATATCGTTATCACCGAACGTCAGCTCTTCGACTGATGTGGAATCATTCTCATTAATAATCGGCACGACGCCGCGCTCCAACAGTTCCATTACGGTGGCATAGGCATTTCTGTACCGCTCTCTTTTTGAGAAATCATTTCTTGTTAATAAAATTTGTGCCGGCGTCAGACCGTATCTTTTTAAATGATCCATATATTGCTGCATTAAAAGCGTCTGGCCGACTGCGGCAGCTGCCTGCTTTCCTTTTATCGTAACGGGTCGCGACGGATAGCCGAGAGCGGAAAAACCCGCTGCCACCGCGCCTGAGGTAATGAGGATCACTTCATGCCCGTTTTCTTTTAATAAAGAAATGGCTTCCGTATGTTCCTTGATTTTTGCTTCATCAATACTTCCGTTACTGTTGGTGAGCGAGCTGCTCCCGATTTTCACAACAATTCTTTGTTTTTTCATCGTTTCTCCTCCGTGGCAATCAATCCAAACCGGCTCTCGTCAATAAAAAAAGCCCATTCCGTCCTGAAAAATAAGGACGAAATGGGCTTTCCGTGGTACCACCTTGTTTGAACGCGTTTTTCACGCGTCCCGCTTTCCTGTAACGCCAGGTTATCGCGCCTGAGTTTTCCCCTCAGGACTCCAAGGCAGGTTCGGCAGGTTTCATGCGGCAAAATGTTTCAGCGGGCCATTTTGCTCTCTGTCACAGAAAGTTCTGCGTACTGATCCTCTTCAACGCTCAATGATTTTTTTATATTATGCAAAGAAAACAGGTTCTTGTCAAGACATTTTCATCCATAAAAAACAGCCCGCCTCCCCGGCGGACCGTCATTAATTAAATACGATCGTTTTGTTTCCGTGAACGATGACGCGGTCTTCGAGATGCCATTTTACGGCTCTTGCCAACACGCTCCGCTCAATCGTTCTGCCGATATTCTTCAGATCCTCTGCGTGATCTCTGTGATCGACGCGTTCAATATCCTGTTCAATAATCGGCCCTTCGTCAAGATCGTCCGTCACATAGTGAGAGGTCGCGCCGATTAATTTCACTCCGCGCTCATAAGCCCGTTTATACGGATTAGCGCCGATAAAGGCCGGCAGGAATGAATGGTGGATGTTAATAATCCGATTCGGATGGGCAGATACAAAATCAGACGTCAAAATCTGCATGTAGCGGGCCAGAACAATCACATCAATCTTATACCGCTCCAGCAGCTCAAGCTGGCGCCGCTCCACTTCGGCGCGGATGTCTTTGTTAGCTTTCATGTAATGGAACGGAATATTCAGCGGCTCGACCACTTCTTTCGCCTCTTCATGGTTGCTGATGACGACCGCAATTTCGGCCATCATATTGCCGCTTTGCCATTCCCAAATGAGTTCATGAAGGCAGTGCAGCTCTTTGGATACAAAGATCGCCACTCGCTTCAGCTCACTTGCCAGAGAGAGGCTCCATGTCATGCCGAATGTCTGGGCGATTGAGGCGAACGCCTGCTTTAAATCCTCTTTTTTCTCACGAATGCCCTTGCAGTCGAATTCGATCCTGAGAAAAAAACGTCCGCCTTCAGGGTCAGTCGTATATTGATTTGATTCAATAATATTCGCGCCGTGTTCAAACAAAAACGCGGACACAGCCGATACAATTCCCGGCTGATCGGGGCAGCTGACAAGCAGGCGCCCTTTTTCCTCATTCCCGCGGCGGTATTCTTTCAGCCGCTGTGTCATATATGAATTCATCTGTTTTAATCCCTCGTATCTTCATAATTCGTAACTTATTATAGATTATACTGAAAATTTGATAAAAATCAATTTACGAAAGAACTTTCAGCCCTACGGCTGCGCACAAAATAAGCGCAATGAAAAAGATGCGCTTCGCATCCTTCTGCTCGCCGTAGAAAAGAATGCCGGCTAGTGCGCCGCCCGCCGTGCCGATACCGGTCCAGATCGCATAGGCCGTGCCCATCGCAATCGTCTCCATCGCATAAGAAAGCAGGGAAAAAGAAGCCGCAAATCCGACGATAATGAAAAGAATCCACTTGACTTTCTTTTCTTTTTGAAATTGATTCATTAAAATGACCCCGAGCATTTCACAAAGACCCGCGGCTATCAGGCTGATCCAATGCATTACGCCTTCTCCTCCTTCGTCTCAGGCTTACCCTGTGTGACCAGCTTTAATCCGATGACGCCGATCAGCAAAACGCCGATCAGCACGATTTTCACCGGATCGGCCTGTTCTTTGAAAAGCAGGATTTCACTGAGCACGGTGCCTGCTGTTCCGAGTCCGGTAAAGACCGCATATACCGTTCCTACGGGCAGGCTGTCTGTCGCCTTGATTAATAGATAAAAACTGATGATGATTCCCGTAATCGTACCGCTCCACGTCAGTGCTGAATCAGCATGTTTCAGGCCGGTGACCCATACCACTTCAAATACGGCCGCTATGACCACTAAACCCCATTTCATGTTCTTCATCCTTTCTGTTTCCGGACAATACAAAAAGCCCGGAATAGTCGTCTCACATGAGATTGACTCTCCCGGGCTTTTTTCCCTCCGTGTGCATATGCGGGATATGTCCGCATATGTGTTTTCTCTCGGACCAGGCCATGTATGAATATGCGGAACCCTAGAAAACATGTCTGTTCGTATCATACTACATTTCGCCGAAACGTTCAACGTCAGATGTGATGTCAAATACCGTCAGCCGCCTCCCCCATTTGGTAACGGTCTCACCGGGCACCATGCCGATTTTTTCCGCGACGCGGACGGAGGCAGCGTTTTCCGGATCAATCAGCGCCGCTATGCGTCCGTATTGCTGCGTATGAAAACCGTAGTCCAGACAGGCGTTCGCCGCCTCTGTCGCATAGCCGCAGCCCCAGCGGCGGCGGGCAAACATATAGCCGATTTCCATCAAAGTGTTTCCGCTTATCGTCTGCGGAACGATTCCGCATTGACCGAGAAATGCACCCGACACTTTATCCTCTGCGATCCAAAGACTGACGCCGTATCCTGCGGCCAATCGTTTGTTCCAGGCAATCCATTCCTTCGTTTCCCGTCTGCTTTTAAGAGAAGGATAATATTTCATGACCTCTCTGTCGGTAAACAGCCCGTACAAATTGTCTTCATCGTCATCCCGCATAGTCCGCAGACGGATACGCCCGGTTGTCAGGATGGTGCCGGAAGACTTATGTTTCATCATGCACGCCACGTCTCCTTTCCCTGTAATAGATTATGGATCCGGCAGGAAAAGTCCTTTTTCAGCATAAAAAAACCGCTTTTTAAAAAAGCGGTTTGACGATTACCAAGGCTTATCTGTTCCGAGCGCCTCGGCCAGGGCCTTGCTGTGTTTTAAACGGTTTTTTCGTTCTCCGGCGCGCTGTACGGCCGTATTGTGAAGCATGATTTCTTCCTCGGTTTCCGGCACGATTCGCGGAACGCGCACCGATTTCCCGTTTGAATCGAGCGCGACGAATGTCAGAAACGACGTTGCCGCAAGCTCGCGTTCACCCGTCATCAGGTGTTCTTTAATGACTTTGACAAACACCTCCATAGAGGATGTGCCGACCCATGTGACGTAGGATTCAAGGCATACGGAATCCTGTTGGCCGATCGGGCGCAAAAAATCTACAGAATCCATTGAGGCCGTGACTGTTTCACACCGGCAGTGGCGGGCCGCGGAAATTGAAGCGATATCATCAATATAGCTCATCAGCTTTCCGCCAAACAGCGTATTGTGATTATTCGTATCAAGCGGAAAAACCCTGCTTGTCTTGACAACCCTTGTTTCTTTGCAAAATCTTGATTCTGGCAACTTCATATGATTTAAACTCCCCTTTGGTGTCTGGTCGTTTTGACATTTCATCTGTACCCTATTAAACAATACTTTGCTCGTTTTGTCTAAAATTTTAAATATTAAGTTGGTTAGATATTCTATCAGAAATGTTTCATTATTCATCACATCCGGGAATAATAAACGCACATTGAATACCGATAGGAGGATATCACATGGACGTATCCATTCCCAAATCCACGCGGGAACCAGCTTGCCGCAGTGAGTTTGATGCTTTGCAGACAGTCATCTTATGCCGGCCGGAACACATGACCATCAAGGATATTATTAACGGAACGCAGAAACATTTCCAACAAGAAAATATTAACATACCCGTTGCCCTCAAACAGCATAGTGAGTTTATTGACATTTTAAGATCTCATCAGATTGAAGTCGTCCTGCTGCCTGCCGATCCCGCATTGCCTGAGCAGGTATTCACCCGGGATATCGGATTTGTCTTAGGCGAGACGGCGTTTATTTCAAACATGGCGGCTTCAGTCCGGCAGGGAGAAGAAAAAGTGTTTCAAGACCTGCTTGACGATAAGAAAATCCCTTATACGCAACTGAAAAAAGCGAACATTGAAGGCGGCGACATCTTGATCGCAGACGGCACCGTTTACGCCGGGCTGAGCAAGCGCACGGATAAAGCGGCTGTCCGGGAGCTGCGGGAGGCGCTGCCGGAGATGAATGTTGTGCCGATCCCTCTCAAGGAGGATTTCTTACATTTGGACTGTGTATTTAATATGATCTCGGAAACGGAAGCGCTATACTGCAAAAATGGCTTGCGGCAGAAAGAAATTGATCTTCTCGCCGAACGTTTTGAGATGATAGAAGTGCCTGAAGAAGAGCAATTCACGCTCGGCCCGAATATCCTGTCCATCGGGAATCAGACAATTATCAGCCTGCCGCAGCACCGTCATACGAACCGCGAGCTCAGAAAAAGAGGTTATACGGTCATCGAAACCGAGTTTTCCGAAATTATCAAATCAGGCGGTTCCTTCCGCTGCTGCACCTTGCCGCTTGTCAGAACATCTTAAACATTTACAAGGCAGTTTCCTTCAAGATACGTTAATATAGAGAAGACAAGACTCTAAAGGGGGAAACCGAATGGCTAAGTACATAGGATACGCGGGAACATATACAAAAGGCGGAAGCGAAGGCATTTATTGTTTTGAACTTGATACAGAAGCGAAAAGGCTCAGCCGACCGAAGCTGGCAGCAAAGCTCGGCAACCCGACATACGTCACTCCGAATTCTGATAACAGCATGCTGTATTCCATTGAAAAGGCAGACGGAAAAGGCGGCGTCGCAGCCTATCAGATTCATCAGAACAGCGGGGAATTAACGTTTGTAAACCACCAGCTGATTGAAGGCCCGTCTCCATGCCACGTCAGCATTGATGATAAACATGAATATGTGTTAACCGCTAATTACCACAGCGGAAAAGTGCACGCCTTTCCCGTCAATGAGGACGGAAGTCTGCAGGAGCCGGCTGCCGAAGCCGCTCATACGGGAACAGGTCCTCATGAAAGACAAGAGAAACCGCATACCCATTTCGCAGGCTATACACCAGAGCATAACTACATTGCAGCCGTCGATTTAGGGACGGATACGCTGTATACGTACCAAATGAAAAACGGTTCGCTCACAGAGGTGAAAACTCATTCTTTCGCACCGGGTTCAGGGCCGCGCCACATCGTTTTCCATCCGGCGGAAAAATACGCCTATGTCATGACGGAAATCAGCAATGAAGTCATCGCGCTTGAATACAACCCGACCTTAGGTGAATTCAGAGAGCTGCAGGTCATTTCCGCTTTGCCTGAAGGCTTTACGGACAAATCGCAAGGCAGCGCGATCCGAATATCTAAAGACGGCAGATTTCTTTATGCCGCCAACCGCGGACATGACAGCATCGCCATCTTTAAGATCAACCAATATTCCGGTGAATTGTCTCTTATTGAATGGGTGCCGACAGAAGGCAACTGGCCGCGTGATTTCGCGTTTGACCCTTCCGAGACATTCCTTGTCGCGTCAAACGAAGAAACGGGAAATCTGGTTTTGTTTGAACGCGACTCCGAAACGGGCAGACTGACTCTGCTTCAATCTGACATTCCGGTTCCGTATCCGGTCTGCGTGTCATTTCTGCATCAGGTTTAATCAAAAAGAAAGCTGACATTATATTGTCAGCTTTCTTTTTTGTATAAATGGCAGGCGACAAAACGCCCCGCCTTCACTTCTTCAAGCTCAGGCGTTATCTTACCGCAGAGCTCCATCGCTTCAGGACACCGCGTCCTGAATACACAGCCGCTCGGCGGGTTAAGGGGGCTCGGCAGCTCCCCTTTCAGAATAATCCGTTCACGCTTGTCCTCAAGAAGCGGATCAGGAATCGGGATTGAGGATAAAAGCGCCTTCGTATAAGGGTGAAGCGGTTCCCGGTAAAGCGCAGCGCTTTCTGTAATTTCCATCATGCGGCCCAAATACATCACGCCGATCCGGTCGCTGATATGCTTGACCATTGATAAATCGTGGGCGATAAATAAAAATGTCAGCCCTTTCTCTTTCTGAAGCCTTTTTAATAGGTTGACGACCTGAGCCTGTACCGACACATCCAGTGCGGAAATCGGCTCATCCGCCACGATAAATTCAGGATGCAGAGAGAGCGCTCTGGCAATTCCGATTCTCTGCCTCTGTCCGCCGCTGAATTCGTGGGGATACCGGCTGCCGAAATCGGGATGGAGCCCGACAGCTTCAAGCAGTTCATCCGCCATCATCAGACGGGCTTTTCTTGTATTGTAAAGATTGTGGATTTCCATCGGCTCCATAATAATTTCCCTTACGGTCAGGCGCGGATTTAACGAGGCGTAAGGGTCTTGGAAAATCATCTGCAGCTTGCGGAAGAAGACCGACCGCTGTTCTGCCGCGGCACGGTGTATATCCGTCCCTTCATATGATACCGAACCGGCCGTCGGGTCATACAGACGGAGAATAACTCTTCCGAGCGTCGATTTACCGCATCCCGATTCTCCGACAAGTCCGAATGTTTCCCCTCTTTTAATGTGAAAACTGACACCGTCGACTGCTTTTACGGCTTTCTTTCTTCCTGCGTCAAAATGCATTTTCAGCCCGCTGACTTCAAGGAGCGGAGATGCCGTCATTTTCTATTCCCCCTTTTCGCTTATACAGCGGCGTACGGTGCATAATTCTTTTTCATAGATCGTTCCTTCCAAAGACAGCACTTCGATTGTTTTTCCCGTTTTCGGGGAGTGCAGCATTCGGCCGTCTCCCAGCGCCAAACCGACATGGTGGATCGCGCCTTTTCCTTCTTCATAGGCGAAAAACAAAAGGTCAGCCGGCCGGATATCGTTTACCGCCGCGCCGCACCCGGCTTTTGCTTGGTCCTTTGCATCACGGGGAAGGGTATAGCCGTTTGCTTTAAATATCGAATACATAAACCCGGAACAGTCAAACCCGAAACCGCTCAGTCCTCCCCATAAATACGGAAGCCCGAGAAACATCATGCCCGTTTCGATGACATCGGCTGCCCGTCCTTCCGTATGCCGGCACTCGTCTGCGTCAGCTTCATTTACGAACCGTTCTCCGAGAGGCGTCACAACCCGAAAAAAGCCTTTCTCACGTCCTGATGCCGGAAGACGCGTTAAGAAACTTACTTCCAAGTCCGGTTCGCCGTTTGTGTGATATAAAAAAGCTGTCGGTTTGGTAATCCATACGGCGGGGGAAGATGTATAAAAGCCGTCTTTTGAAAGCTGGCTTTTTTTCATCCAGCCCGGATATCCGCGCGCATCCTTGTTTGAAGGCTGGCCGGGAACGGCAACAAAAGCCCATTCCCCTTCCTCTTTGAGAATGATCACCTCTTCCCCGAAAAGCGCTTGCGTTTGGACAAGGTTGTCTGTGCATAATTGCAGCCGCTCTTCATATCCCATAGACGCTAACCATTTTCTGATCTGCGGCGGGTTTTCAAGCATCGGCGCATCATACGAACGGGGAGATGACGGCAGCGTCCATACGTTGGCTGCCGCCGCTGTAACGGCTGCTCTCATCTTTTCGCCTCCTCTTGTATCGACACACCGATAATGCCGAGACCCGGTTCATCGGGAATCGTAATCTGACTGCCGCTGTATGTGATGCCGCCTTTAATCAAATCATCTTTCAGCATAAGCGGCGCATCAAAATCAAACCTTGTCACATTCCGTTTGCCCGCGGCAAAATGAGCCGCGGCGGTGATGCCGAGCTTGGTCTCAATCATGCTGCCGACCATGCATTCCACGCCGCATGTTTCGGCCATCGCATTGATTGTTTCCGCCTGCTTTATGCCGCCCGCTTTCATCAGCTTAATATTGATTAAATCGGCGCTTCTCGTCTGCAGCACGCAAAAGGCCTGACGGGGGGTAAAGACGCTCTCATCCGCCATAATCGGCGTGTCTACGGCATCGGTGACCTGCTTCAGCCCGGCGATATCGTCTTTATGAACAGGCTGCTCGACCAGCTCAATGCCGAGGCCGGCGTCTTCCATCTTTCGGATCGCAGTCACGGCTTCTTTCGGCGTCCAGCCTTGGTTGGCGTCCAATCTCAGTTTGACGTTTCCGCCGACACGTGATCTGATCGCCTGAATCCGGGCAACATCGTCCGATATGTCACCTATGCCGACTTTTATCTTTAAAATATGAAATCCTTTTTTCACATAACGGTCTGCATCCCCCGCCATCTCCTCAGGAGAATTGACGCTGACGGTAAAATCTGTTTCCAGTGTATTCCGATAGCCGCCGAGAAGCCGGTAAAGCGGCTGTCCGTGCATTTGCGCCCATCCGTCATATACAGCCATATCCACCGCGGCTTTTGCGCTTTGATTTCTTTCCAACAGCCGGCTGATATCATACAAAACAGCTTCCATGCCGGAAAGGCTCCGCCCCAAGAGAGCAGGCTTCAGCACATCGCGGACGGCGCTTTCAATACCGTCCGTGCTGTCGCCTGTAATGACAACCGTCGGCGGCGCCTCGCCCCAGCCGGTCAGACCGTTGTCAAAAGTGAGCTTCACAATGACCGATTCAGCATTGTAAACCGTGCGCAACGCAGTCTTAAACGGCTTTTTCAGCGGCACGGACATCCGTCCCGTTTGAATATCTGTAATCCTCACGCCTGATCACTCCCTTCCGGAAACCCCCGATTCAATCGTTACCGCTTTGGCCGCCGTATCCATAACTGCGCGGGCTCCGATCGGAACGGCGAAGCTCGGTGAACAATGGCCGATTTTAAAGCCTTTAAGCGCAGGCTTCCCTGATTTGACAATGTAATCGTTCAGCACTTGCTCTAAAGTAAGCGACTTTTCTTTATGCTTCGGTTCGCATTGGTGAAAATCACAGACCAGTATTCCGGCTGCGTCTGACAGTTTTCCGGCCATCTTTAATTGATTCAGCATCCTGTCGATTTGGTACGGCTCCTCATCAATATCCTCGATAAACAGCAATTTGTCTTTCGTATCAATTTCAAACGGCGTGCCGAGTGTGGATGTAATGAGCGACAGATTGCCGCCCGCAAGCTCTCCCTCGGCCCTTCCGCCTGTCAGCACCTCCAGCGGAGAAATGTCCTCCGTATAGGTGAATTCCGTTTCTGTAAAAAGCTGATGATACGACGCTTTTGTCAGGGGATCAGCATCTTCAAGCCCGACATCCGTGCTCAGCATCGGGCCGTGAAATGTGACGAGCCCCGTATTTTGATGAATGGCGGTATGTAAAAACGTAATATCGCTGTATCCCCAGAAAATTTTCGGATTGCGGCGGATTAAGCCGAAATCGATGTCGGCGGCAATGCGGCCCGTGCCGAATCCTCCGCACGCGCATATCACCGCTTTGACATTCTGATCACTAAACATGTCATGGAGATCATCGAGGCGCGCCCGATCTTCTCCCGCCAAATAGCCGTGACGGGTCTTCAGCGCCCGGCCGAGTTTCACTTGAAGGCCAAGCTCATTCTCTAAAAACAGCAGCGCGGTTTGCAGCGTCCCGCTCTCAGGCGGGCTTGCGGGCGCAATCACACCGACCGTGTCGCCTTTTTGCAGTGCTTTCGGTTTATGGTTCATGACTTTTTCAATCTCCTTTCCGGATTGAAAAGTGAAACACGCCGCTCCTTTAACGGCAAAAGAGCGGCATATGTTTCCGCTGTAAGATCAAGACTTTTCCGCCCATTTCAGATCAATGTACCCGACGGGGTGCCGGACAATGCCCTTCACGCCGCTGTTCTGCAGATGCACCTGATTGTAAAAGTAAATCGGAATGATCGGAACCTCGTTCATGAGCAGCTTTTCCGCTTTATGCATGAGCGCAAAACGTTTTTTGGCATCGGCTTCCTGTTTTGCCTGCTTGATGCAGCCGTCGTATGCCGCGCTGCCCCAGCCGGTGCGGTTCATGGAATTATCCGTTTGGAAAGCCTCAAGAAAACTGATCGGATCTGCGTAATCCGGTAAAAATGAGCTTTGAGAGAACTGGAACTTCAGTCCTTTCTGCTCTTCTAAAAAGACGTTCCATTCCATATTGGCGAGCTTAACGTCTATACCGAGCACACTTTTGAGCTTCTGCTGAATCGCTTCCGCTATTTTCTTATGCTCCGGTTTTGTGCTGTATGTCAATGTAACGGCGGGCAGCTTGTCATAATGCTCTTCTGCCATGCCTTTTTCCAGCAGTTTTTTGGCTTCTGATTCATCCGGAGTTAGTAAACTGCCGCCCGCTTCGCGGAAATCTTTCCCGTCAGGCTGAGTAAATCCCGGGGATACAAAGGCATGTGCCGGCTTTTCACTGTTTTTGGTCACATAATCCGTGATTTCTTTCTGATTAATCGCTGCAGCGAACGCTTTTCTGATCTTTTCATTTTGAAACGGCTCCATTTTAACGTTAAAACGATAGAAATAGAGTCCGGCCTGATCCCACGTGCGGATATTTTTTCCTCCCATCAGCTGCTCGCTCAGCTCTGCCGGCACAAAGGCGGTATCCAAATCCCCCGACTGGAACATCTGATAGTCGGTATTCCGGTCACTGACCATCGCCCATGTCACTTTATCCAGTTTCACCGTCTTTTTATCCCAATACGTCTCGTTTTTGACCATCGTCATGTTGTCGTCATGCTTCCATTCCGTCAGTTTGAACGGCCCGTTGCCGACAAAAGTTTTTGCTTCAGTGAACCATTTCGGATCAGCCTTGGCGACCTTCTCATTAATCGGGAAATACGCCGGATTGGACACGACGCTCAAAAAATAATCCTGCGGGGCCGCCAATGTGACGACAAGCGTTTTTTTATCCTTTGCCGTGACTTTCACGTCTTCTCGTTTGCCTTTTCCGCTGTTAAATTCTTCTCCGCCTTTGATCATGTAGCCGAGAAAAGCGGAAGATGCGCCCGTTTTCGGATCGAGCATCCGCTTCCAGGCGTAGACGAAGTCTTCCGCCGTGACGGGATCGCCATTTGTCCATTCGGCGTTATCACGGATATTGAAGGTATATGTCAGCTTATCAGCGGACACCTCCCAGCTTTCCGCCATGGCCGGTTCGGGCTTATTATCTTTTCCGAGCCTCGTCAATCCTTCCATGATGTTATTCAGCGGCTGCCAGGAAACATTATTAAATCCGATCGGCGGATCAAGTGAGGTCGGCTCATTTTCGTTATTGAGCCGCAGCACCGTCTCACCCTCCTGTTCTTTTGCTTTGCCGGGTTCTGTCCCCGCCTGTTCATTGGCTGTACAGCCCATCAGAGCAAACGAAACAACAGCAATCACACCAATCGCCCATCTCTTTTTCATTTCAATCCCCCTTTTTCCTCTGCTGCAGTCAGCTGCTGCTTCAGCCGCTCTGCACGGTGATCCTGAAGCCAGCAGTTGACGATATGGCTTTTGGATTTCACGGTTGTTGCCGGGTATACCTTTTCACAGACGATCATCCTGTCCGGGCAGCGGGCGGCAAACGGGCAGCCCGGCGGCGGATCGAATAAATCAGGCGGCGTCCCGTCAATCGGCGAAAGCTCACTATCTTCCATATCCAGCCGCGGCACTGAACGAAGCAGCCCCTTTGTGTATGGATGAGCCGGATGGTAAAAAATATCATGCCTCGTGCCGATTTCGGCGATTTTCCCCGCATACATGACGGCGACTCTGTCGGCGGTCTGAGCGACGACGCCGAGATCATGGGTGATCAGAATAATAGACACGCCTGTTTTTCTTTGAATCTTCTTAAATAATTCAAGGATTTGTGCTTGAATCGTCACATCAAGAGCCGTTGTCGGTTCATCGGCGATCATAATTTCCGGCTCGCAGATCAGAGCCATCGCGATCACGATCCGCTGCCGCATGCCCCCGCTTAATTGGTGGGGGTACTGCTTCAGGCGGGATTTCGAGTCCGGGATACCGACCAGATCCAGCATGGCGAGAACCTCGGATTCAGCTTGTTTTCTTGTCATGGCGCGGTGTTCCAACAGCGCTTCTGAAAGCTGATCCCCTATGGTCAAAGTCGGATTGAGCGCCGTCATCGGGTCCTGAAAAATCATAGAAATATCGCGCCCCCGGATTCCCCGCATTTCCCGATCCGACATTCGGCAAAGGTCTTTCTGTTTAAATTGTATGCTTCCGGATTCAATCTTTGCCGAATGTTTCGGAAGAAGACCCATCACGGCTTGTGACGTCACGCTTTTTCCGCATCCCGATTCACCGACGATCGCAAACGTTTCACCTTTATATAAATCGAAGCTGACGCCTCTTACGGCTTTTACAGTGCCTCCGTATGTTGAAAAAGTAACATGCAGATTTTGAACGGAAAGAACTTGCTGCGCCATTTTTCCTACCTCCTCAGTTTCGGGTCTAACGCGTCCTGCAAGCCGTCTCCAAGCACGTTAAACGCGTACATCGTTAAGGAAATGAAAAAAGCGGGAAAAAACAGCCGCCACCAATGGCCTGATAAAATCGCCGGCAGCCCGTCATTTGCCATGACTCCCCAGCTTGCAAACGGCGCCTGAATCCCGAGTCCGAGAAAACTTAAAAATGATTCCGCAAAAATCGCCGCCGGCACCGTCAGCGTCATTTGGACAATAATGGCTCCCATCGTATTCGGCAGCAGATTTTTCTTAATGATCCGAAATGTTTTCGCTCCAAATGTTTTCGATGCCAATACGTGTTCATCATGCTTCATCCTCAGCACCTGCCCTCTCACAATCCGCGCCATGCCGACCCATCCCGTTACTGTCAGAGCGACGATAATGGAACTGAGCCCTGGCCCCATCAGCACCATTAACAAAATGACAACGAGCAGATAAGGCAAACCGTAGAGAACCTCGATGATTCTCATCATGGCGCTGTCTGTCCGGCCCCCTTTGTAGCCGGCGACGCCTCCGTAGATAACGCCGATCAAAAAGTCGATCAGTGCCGCCATCACACCGACAAATAAAGAGATTCTCGCTCCGTACCACGTTCTTGTAAACACGTCCCGGCCAAGTTCATCGGTTCCGAACCAGTGTGAAAAAGACGGCGGAAGATTCTGCTCGGCGAGCGTCTGCCTTGTCACACTGTGCGGTGATATCAGCGGGCCGAACACAGCCGCTAGAAACAGGCAGCATAATATCACAAGTCCGGCCATCGCCAATTTGTTCTTTTTAAGCCGCCGCCACGCATCCTGACTGTAAGACAGGCTCGGACGCTTGACCGACTCGGTTTCACCCTTTCTTTCCGCGCCCGGCTGAAACCAGTCATCAGGCACTTCTGTGTGTTTTACCGTTTCTTGCGGGAGATTCATCAGGATCACCCTTTCTTATGAAGTTTTATGCGCGGGTCTAACAGGCCGTATGCTAAATCAACCAGAAACAGCAGGACGATCAGAATCACACTGTAAAATACGGTCGTTCCCATGATGACCGGGTAATCACGCTGATTGATGCTTTCTACGAAATATTTGCCCATTCCCGGTATGGCAAAAATTTTCTCGATGACGAAACTGCCCGTTAAAATACTTGCGGCAAGCGTCCCGAGCACTGTCACAACAGGCATAAGAGCGTTTTTCAATGCGTGTTTGATCACAATTTTGACGGGAGAAAGCCCCTTTGCTTTTGCCGTGCGGATGTAATCCTGAGTCAGCACTTCGGCCATGCTTGATCTTGTCAGCCGCGCGATAATGGCCATGGGACCGACGGCAAGCGCAACAGTCGGCAGAACCATGTGAACGGGACTCGTCCAGGTAGCTGCCGGAAACCACTTCAGATGAACCGCAAATTGCTGAATCAGCAGCGTAGCCATAATAAAATTCGGAATGGAAATCCCGAGCACCGCAAGGCTCATGGCCGCATAATCGAGAAAGCCGCCGCGCCTGAGAGCGGCCGTTATGCCGAGCGCGAGTCCGGAAATCACAGCGATGATGATCGCCGTTATCCCAAGCTCGAAGGAGACGGGAAATCCGCGTTCAAGCATGGCGTTTACACTGTCTGACGGTTTTTTGATTGAAGGACCGAAATCAAAGGTAAGAATGGATTTTAGATAGATGGCGTATTGAGTGATAAGAGGTTCGTTCAGATGGTAGTAGGATTCGAGATTTCGCTGGACCGCTTCGTTTGTGCCCCGCTCTTCGTTAAAAGGCGAGCCGGGTATCACTTTCATCATGACAAATGTCAGAGTGGTGATGACGAGGACGGTCATAATCATGGCGATAAAACGTTTGATAAAATACCGCAGCAATGCCGTTCACCCCTTTAAGAGAATGTTGTTCTCATGGCGAGTTCTGTCATGACGAGCATGGCCTGATAGGCTTCCGGCATGTCTTTTGCCTGAAATTGAACGATTGTCGTTCCCGGGATGATTTCTGTGCCCGGCATTAAATGGGCCCATTCAGCCTGTCCGTAATTGGCAAATTCAATGCCTAATACAGGTCTTTCAGGCGGAGTCAGCGGTTTGACCTTATCTTTATTTTTGAGCGCATAGGCTGTTTTTTCCGTCAGGAGCCGTCCGGCTTTTTGAGGGGACAGGCATTTGACCGCAGTTCTTGAAATGGTTTGTTTGACGGCGGCAGTCGTCACATTCGGGATCAGCTCCTCCGCCTCTTTTGCGGCGCAATCATCTCCGGCAGCCATGATGACCGGGACATCGTAAAATCCGGCGAGATAGGCATTTAACCCCAGTTCACCGACCGGCTTATCATTTATGTAAAAGTGGCGGACGCCGAATATCATGCTGTGCGACATGACGCCCGGCATCGACGCTCTCGCATGATAGCCGATAAACATCACACCTGAATACGATTCATCAAGCCCCTGCATCATGGAAAACGGCTTGACATCCCCCGTAATCAGCTCTGCCTCAGGGTGAAGTTTTTCCGCGAGCAGATTATTCATCTTTGAGTGGCTGTCATTCACGGTCACTTCCGTGCATCCGTTATTAAACGCTTCTGCGATGCACCAGTTTGCTTCTTCGGTCATCAGAACCCTGCCGCGCTCATAATTGTGCATGCGGGAATTGACAAATGTTTCATCAGGCAGTCCGGAAATCCCTTCCATATCCACAGATAGATACAGTTTCATGTAATGCCTCCTTTTTTACTTAAAATTTCGATATTAAATTATGAATATTCTAACAAATTATATTAAAAAAGGATGAAACATGCAATATACCATTCTGCCATTATAGGAAAAAACAAACCCTTTTCACCGGGAAAAGGGTTTGCTGATAGAAAAAGTTACATACCGTTTTTGTTTATAGGGTGACCCCGAAACTGTCTGACCGCACTTCTGTATTCGCGATCGGGAATGACCTGATGCCTGATCGGTCCAGGAGCCTGCGGCGAAGGCTCTTCATCCGCCTGCTTACGGACGGCATGCGGTTTATGCGCCAGCTTATGTCCCATGCCGGTCGCATTCATGACAAATGATAAACACACTAAAAGCAAGCTTAAGATGAAAGCAATAAGAAACAAATCGCTGTATGTCCCCATCAGCAGGTCATGCGGCGATTGTGTGCCGCGTGCGCCCCGAAGCATGCCGGAAGCATCTCTTTTCGTAAAATACCCTATTAAAACAGGTGCACCCATATAAATGAACAGCCTTAAAAACTGAACGGCCGTCATGCGTTTCACCAGTTCCGGAAGCGGTCCGCCCAACGCGGCGCCCATCAGTCCGGCTGCTACGATAAGCCCTGTCCCGGCCGCCAGCATCACGAAAAGCCCCGCAAATAGAATAAGGGGTATATGATGATCCGCCGTCATCCATTGGAAATTCACGAACACCAGTATAACAGAGCCTGTTATGCCGAGCATGCCCGGACCGACTTTATCATATGCTAATGCACTGATAACAGCGGCGATGGCCACGCCTCCCAAAAGGCTCGCATAAAGGAATATCTGTTGAGTTTGTGACATGTGATATGCGGTCTGAAGCTCCCCGTGAAATGCAGAAAGACTGACCGCTATGGAAATACTGCCCGCAGCGATCATGAAAACACCCAAAATCGGCTTTGGAATCAGCATAAGTTTAATCGAAATCAGCGCATGTTCGTTTCTGTACTGCATGATCAGCAAGATCAGAAGAATGACGATGCTTCCTCCAAATCCCGCCAATGTCTGCCATGATGAAAAGCCCCATTTCGGCAGATGAATAAATGTATAGGCGGTCAGCACGGCTGATACACCCGCTAACAGAAAACCGATGCCGTCAAATGGAGATTTTTCAGTATTTTTATGAGCGTCATCCCGCAGCCACATATAACTGAAAATGAGGCCGAAAAAAGACAGCAGGCCAAAAATGCCGAACAGCAAATGCCAATGGCCGGCGCTTGCCGCCGCCGTGCCTAAAACGGTCCCCATAATGACGGACCCGTAAAATCCGCCGATTAACACAAATAATGCGTAATTCCGGCGTTCAATCGGAAACGAAAGCACCAGCATCGGAATCATAATCATCAGCATAGTGCCCGCCGCAGCTCCCTGTAAAAAACGGCCCGCGGCGAGCGGATAAATATCATTTGTCACAGCAGCAAGCAGCGCTCCGATGACACCCGCGGCCATCGAAATCATATAGACAGGCCGGGAGCCGAATCTTTTTCTTAAATACGGCCCCGCCGGCACGAATAAGGCAAATGCCATATTACCGATAATAATCGGATGAAGAGAGTCAAAGTTTTCCCCGCCGACCGTCTGCCGGACAAGGCTTTGGACAGCCGAAAGAGCGGTATTCGACATCAGCCCCGGCCCGACCGCCAGCACAGCAAGCAGAGAAATGATCCAGTGATGTTTTTCTTTCATTTGACAGCTCCTTTCTTACTATTTGACAAAGTGAAAAAGCTAACAGATTTCCCCCATTAGCTTGACAGAATTTTTTCATATCTTTTCATGTGAAGGATTGAACATAATATCTCATTATTATTTCAAATCCGATGGAAATTGTCAATATAAAGCGCCGCCGTCCGATTTCGTCTTTTTCACAATTTCCCACAATCTTTTCATTATTATCCCACACTTTTTGTTTAAGATGGAGTCAGTAATAATAGGCAAATCATGCTATGATGAAATAGAGAAACGGAGTGAACATGATGGATAACTATCGTGATGAAAATCGGACAGACCAAAAAGAACAGGAAGTCCTTTTAGTAAAAGAAAACCCGCAGCCGGCCGGATATTCCGCGCCGGACGAGGACAAGAAAAAACGAAGCTTCGGCTGGTTCAGACCGCTTCTCGGCGGAGTGATCGGCGGAGGGCTCGCCCTCGGCATCTATACATTTACGCCGCTTGGAGACCATCAGACTCAAGATACTTCCAATCCGGCTCCCGCTCAGGAAACGTCATCGGTAACCGCTAAGCAGACATCTTCTGAATCCGGCAGCGGCAAATCGGCAAACAGCTCATCGGCAAATTCAAGCAGCATTTCGAATATGGTGGAAGACATTTCACCGGCGATTGTCGGAATCACCAATCTGCAAAAGCAGCAAAGCAGTTCCGATTTATTCGGATTCGGATCAAGCTCGGATTCAAACTCTAATTCGTCGGGTGATGATGCGGAAACGGGATCGGGTTCAGGCGTTATTTTTAAGAAAGCAAACGGCAAAGCGTATATCATTACGAATAACCACGTGGTCGAAGGCGCCTCTTCCCTTAAAGTGTCATTATATGACGGCACTGATGTAACAGCTAAACTCGTCGGCAGCGACTCTCTGACAGACTTGGCCGTTTTAGAAATCAGTGATAAACACGTAACAAAAACGGCAAGCTTCGGCAGTTCATCCGCTCTCAGAACGGGTGAATCCGTCATCGCCATCGGTGATCCGCTCGGAAAAGACCTTTCCCGCACCGTCACACAGGGCATCGTGAGCGGCTTAAACAGAACCGTCTCGATCTCCACGTCAGCCGGTGAGTCAAGCATCAACGTCATCCAAACCGATGCCGCCATCAATCCCGGAAACAGCGGCGGACCGCTCTTGAATACAGACGGCAAAATCATCGGCATCAACAGCATGAAAATCAGCGAAAATGATGTAGAAGGCATCGGCTTTGCCATTCCGAGCAACGATGTAAAACCGATCGCCGAAGAGCTTCTCACGAAAGGACAGGTGGAGCGCCCTTATATCGGCGTGAGCATGATCGACTTGGAACAAGTGCCGCAAAACTATCAGGAAGGCACACTCGGCCTCTTCGGCAAACAGCTGAATAAAGGGGTTTACATTCGCGAAGTGGCGCAGGGATCCCCTGCTGCCAAAGCCGGATTAAAAGCAGAAGACATCATTATCAGCTTAAAAGGGAAAGAAACTGACACGGGCAGCGAACTTCGCAATATTCTCTACAAGAATACGAAAGTCGGCAGCACCGTTGACGTGAAGATTATCAGAAACGGCAAGGAAATGACGAAAAAAATGAAACTGACTCAAAAAGAAGAAACCTCTTCTTAACAAAAATCCAAGGCAGCCGCCTTGGATTTTTTTATATACAGCTGAAACTTTAGGCCTGGATCAGCCGTATGACTCAGTGTACAAAGGAGGATACATACACATGAAACAAACCGGACTTTTGCTGGTCGTTACCGGCCTGATCTTGCTGCAGCTGAGCATTCAGCTTCCTCAGCAAAACACTGCTTGGGGAATGACGCTTGGTGCAAGCATTTTACTGAACCTTTCGGGAACCGGACTGATCATGCGCTCTCTGCACACGCAGACCGGCCGCAGATGAATGAAAAAAGCCGCGGGACATTCTGTCATCCCGTGGCTTTTATTTTACATAAAAGCACCCTGTCCGCTGGCCGGACAGGGTGTTTGTTAAGACATATGCTGGTCCCGATAAATCTTTTCGTTTTTCATACCGTACGCTTTTTGCACGATATAGAGCGGACGGTCTTTTGCTTCGTCATAAATCCTTCCGATATATTCGCCGATCATTCCGAGCATTAATAGAACGATGCCGCTGAATAACAGCTGTATCACAATCAGAGAGGACCAGCCCGTAATGGTGCTGTCTGTAAAAAGCTTCATGTATAAAACGATAAACATATAGAGAAAACCCGCTCCGGACATGAGCATTCCCGCATAGCTTGCCGCCTTGAGCGGTTTATGAGAGAACGTTGTGATCCCGTCCATGGAAAGCTTCAGCATTTTTTTAAGCGGGTATTTCGTTTCCCCCGCAAGCCGCTCATCTCGTTCATATTCTACAGCAGTCTGCTTAAAGCCGACCCAGCTGACGAGTCCTCTGACAAAAGGATTTTTTTCTTTTAATCTTTTCATCTCATCACAGACTTTTCTGTCCAGCAGGCGGAAATCCCCGGTGTCGAGCGGAATATCAATATCAGTCACGCTCCGCAGCAGCCGGTAAAACAGAGAAGCCGTCTGTTTCTTGAAAAAGGTTTCTCCCTTTCGTTTCGTTCTGACGGCGTACACCACATCGTAGCCTTCTTTCCACTGCTCAATCATATCAAGGATTAATTCAGGAGGATCCTGCAAATCGGCGTCAATGACGGCGATTGCATTCCCCTCTGCATAATCCATGCCCGCTGTGATCGCGATCTGATGTCCGAAGTTTCTGGAAAAATCAATAATTTTCACTCTCGGATCAATCAGACTTTGCTCTCTTAAAATCTCAATACTGCGGTCTTTGCTTCCATCATTGACAAAGATCAATTCATAATTCTCTTTTGTTTGATCCATGACTTCTTTCAGGCGCTGATAGGTTGTCTGAATGACGAGTTCCTCGTTATAAACCGGGACGACTATTGAATATTGAATATGTCTGCTCATGTTTTTTCCTCCTATTCATCAGATTGCAGTTCGTATAGTGAAGCTGACTGATTCATTCCGCCCGGCCCGCCGCTCATCCGGCTGTTTTTACCCGCGGCCTTGCTGCTTTTTGTATCAGCTGCATCATGATTTTTCGTTTTCTGATCTGTGCTTGATTGCCATTTGTCTGAAGATACTTTCTTTCCGTTTTTCTCAACCCATTCAACAATATCGTTGTTTCCGCCTTTGCCCATTCCGGATGTTAAGAAGTATTTTACTTTCCCTTCTTTTACGAGCTTTTTAAATTGAGTCAGCGTAATGGCCGGGTCAGACCCGCTGAATCCGCCGATCGCCATGACCGCTTTTTTCGTTTTTATAATGTAAGGCGCCGCTGTGTTGGAATCGGTTGTAGCAAATAGATAGTCTGCTCCGGCGTTATGTTTCTCTAAATAGTTGATCAGTTTTGTATTGACAGATGCGTTATCCATTCCCATGCCTTTTCCGCTTGCTGACGCAAGCTGAGGGCCTGTTTCAGGCAATGAGCTGTTGCCTCCGTACAGAAGCGGTGTGCTCGCCCAATAAATCGGCATCACCATCAAGACGAGAAGGGCTGCAAGTGAAACATAGTAACTGAGCGGTTTTTGACGCTGTTTGAACACGAACAGGGCGATTGCAGCCACTGCGCCGATAACACCTGCTCCGATGCTCCAGCCCGCGCCGATTTGATCATTGTAGTTTCTGAGGATAAACAGCTCAAATCCGGTTGTCACAAAAATAGCGGCCGGCAGAAGCCAAGTTTTCCAGCCTGTTTGCTCGCGGTACAGATGAACGAGGGCGACCCATCCCGCACCGGTAAGAGCAGCAATCGGAGGCGCCAGCATAATGAGATAATAATGGTGGAAAAATTCCGCCACACTGAAGAATCCGGCAATCGGCACAAGCCACGCTGCCCAAAAGATCGTTTCCTTCTGTTCTGCTGATAATCTTCTTCTTTCTCTCGCCCCGGCGATCAATAAACCGGCCAATCCAAAAATCGCAAACGGCAGGAGCCAGCTGATCTGATCTGATAATTCTTGTTGGAAGAGTCTCAGCGGACCGGGTGTTCCCGTACCGAACATTCCTGAACCTGACTGCATTTTCGAGCCGGTGCCTGTACCGCTTTTTCCTCCGCCAGGACCGCCATTGCCGCCGTCTCCGCCGCTTGGAGGGCCTCCTTGACCGCCGCTTGGCATTTGGCCGTTAGATGGAGGTGCCGTCATACTGCCGGTTTGTGATTTGTCTCCGCTTGCTGACTGGCCGGGCGGTTTTTGCATTTGTGAAGAACCGCCGGAAGAAGACATCTCTTTCGATGCGTTTCCGTCGGGCCCGCCCTGGCCGCCGGAACTTTGCCCCGTCAGCCGCTGAATCCCGTTATATCCGAAAGCCAATTCCAATACGGAGTTTGTCTGGCTGCTTCCGACATATGGCCTTTTGCCGGCAGGAATATTGTCAACAATGAGCGGCCATGACAATGAAACGGCTGCTAATACGGCCAGCGCGCTTACCAGTGAAATGATTTTTTTCTTAATCGTGGTATTTGCCGCCATCATATAGAACAGCAAGAAGGCCGGTAAGATCATATAAGCCTGAAGCATTTTTGTGTTAAAGCCTACTCCGACGACAAAAAATGCCGCCAAAAGCCAGATCAGTTTTCCTTTTCGAATCGCTTTAAAGAGAAGCCATGTGGCGAACAAGAGGAAAAAGACCAGTAACGCATCGACATTGTTTGTGCGCGCTACGGCTACAGCAATCGGCGTACACGCCATGACAGACGAAGCGATGCGCGCCGCCGTTTTTCCGAACGTCGGCTTTATTAATAAGTACATGAATAGAACTGAACCTACCCCCGCCAATGCCTGAGGCAGGATGACACTCCACCCGTGCATACCGAATATCAGCGCGCTGATCGTTTGAATCTGGTATGTAACAGGCGGTTTATCTACCGTGATAAATCCGGCTGCGTCAAATGAAGCGTAAAAGAAATTATGAAAGCTTTGAAGCATACTCGTTACCGCTGCGGTGTAATAAGGATTCACCGTATCGTCATTCCAGATGTTGTACATATTCAAGAATGCGGAAGCGAGTAAAATGAGGATTAAGACCGCGTCTATCTCGCGTTTTTTCATTTTCACCTGTGTTTTCACTCCTTTTGTTTAACTTTGAACAAGTGTAACAACCAAATGTGAAAAATTTATTAATAAACAAAGACAATTATTTTGCCGTTTACAAATAGGTAAAAAGAATGACAAAACGGGTAAAAAAGCAAAAAAAAGATGCCCCCGTCAAGCCGGGAGGCATCTTTCATTATTTCTGATTTACTGAATCGGTTTCAGCCGCGCTTCTATTTCAGAACGGCGGTGTTCGAGATAAGGCGGGAGCGCAACCGTTTTGCCTAGCTCTTCAGGTTTTTCATCAACCATAAATCCCGGACCGTCCGTTGACAATTCAAACAGAATTCCGTTCGGTTCCCGGAAGTACAGCGCTTTGAAATAATAACGCTCTACAATGCCTGAGTTGCTGAAACCTTCTTTCGTAATGATGCGGTGCCATAAAGCAAGCTCCTCCTCATTCTGAACACGGAAGGCCACATGGTGCACGCTGCCTTTTCCAGGACGCTCGCGCGGAAGATCGTTTCTTTCAATGAGATGGACTTCTGTACGCGCGCCACCGTTTCCGGATTCGAGCACCGTAACCATGCCCCGGTCTTCATGTGTTTCTTTCCCGATTTCAGTGAAGCCCAGCACATCGGTTAACACACGCAGCGTCGGTTCTGGGTACGGGACGGTCAATTCAACGGGACCAAGACCGCGGAAAGAATATTCTTCCGGTATGCCGCTTTGCTTCACCGCTTCACCGATGTCTTTTCCTTTTTCGTCAGCTGTCAGCACAAGCCGCTGTCCTTCATGATCCTGAAAAGCGAGTGTGTCCCTGCCCGCTATTTTCACGATCTCACTGTGAGAGACCTGATGCTCTTCAAATCGTTTTTTCCAATATTGAAGCGCTTGTGCATCCGGAACACGCAGGCCGATTGAAGAAATACTGTTTGTCCCCGCATGGAACGGCGCGATCCGAGGAATCTCGAAAAACGTCAATTCCGATCCCGGATTGGCTGATTCATCACCGTAAAATAAGTGATACATCGTCGGTTCATCCTGGTTTACCGATTTTTTCACAAGCTTCAGCCCCAGGATATTTCGATAAAAATCTAAATTTTTCTGCGCATCAGCCGTCAATGCTGATACATGGTGTATTCCATTAACTTTCATTATGTTATCCTCCAGTCAATTATCTCGATTTCGAGATATTTTATATATACAATTTATGTTATCCGGATCGTAAAGTCAACCCATCTGCTTCACAGACGGTCTGCAGACTGCCGTTCTCAAAATAACGAACTTTTGATATTAAAAAAACCATTAACGTTCGCTTTTAAAACAGTATTTTTTCCTTCTCAAAAGCATAAACCTTTATCTTTTAGGCAAAACACCAAAATCAGAAAATTTATTTTATTCGTGTTTCAGCAATTAGGGTTTACAATATGGAAAATAGTTTTTTCAGCATAACGATTTTACATCTGGAGGGAAAGGATATGCAGATTGAAGAGAATGGACTTAAAAAAGAGATCGGCCTTACCATCGCCCTCTCACTTGTTATCGGCACCATCATCGGTTCCGGCGTATTTATGAAACCAGGCGCCGTGCTTGCCTACTCCGGTGATGCGAAAACCGCGCTTATCGCGTGGCTGTTAGGAGGCATTTTGACGCTTGCCGGCGGCTTGACCGTTGCGGAAATCGGCACTCAGATTCCGAAAACGGGCGGACTTTATACATATCTCGAAGAAGTGTACGGCGAATTTTGGGGCTTTTTGTGCGGATGGGTTCAAATTATCATTTACGGCCCCGCCATTATCGGAGCAATCGGCTTGTATTTCGGCTCTTTGATGGCGCACTTGTTCAATTGGGATTCCGGCTGGTCTAAATTGATCGGAATTTCAGCCGTTTTGTTTTTAAGCATCATTAACATTATCGGAACGAAATATGGCGGCATCGTACAGGGAATTACGACTGTCGGCAAATTGATTCCGATTATCTGCATGATCGTGTTCGGCCTTTGGAAAGGCGATCAGCATATTTTCACAGCCGTCACAAGCAGCATGTCGGAAATGAATTTCGGCGCTGCCATACTGGCCACCTTGTTTGCTTATGACGGATGGATTCTGCTTGCGGCACTCGGCGGCGAAATGAAAAATCCGGAAAAGCTGCTCCCGAGAGCGATGACGGGCGGACTTTTGGTCGTCACCGCCATTTATCTTTTCATTAACTTTGCGCTGCTGCACATTCTTCCTGCGACCGACATCGTCAAACTCGGTGAAAATGCGACCGGCACCGCTGCCGGAATGCTGTTTGGCGACATCGGGGGAAAATTGATCAGCGTCGGAATCATCGTCAGCATCTTCGGCTGTTTAAACGGAAAGATTCTCGCTTTTCCGCGTGTCTCGTTTGCGATGGCGGAACGGAAACAGCTGCCGTTTGCCGGACAGATTTCGCGGGTGCATCCGACGTTCCGCACTCCGTGGATTGCCGTGTCATTTCAGATCGCGCTGGCCATTATTTTCATGATCGCCAGCAATCCCGATAAGCTGTCTGAAATCTCTATTTTCATGATTTATATTTTTTACGTCATGGCTTTTTTCGCCGTGTTTATTCTCAGAAAAAAAAGCGGCGGAAAACCGCGCGCCTACAGCGTGCCTTTGTATCCGATCATTCCTGTTTTGGCCATCGCGGGTTCACTGTTTGTGCTGATCAGCACGATCATTACAGATACACTCAGCTGCGCGCTGTCCCTCTTGATCGGCCTCGCCGGGCTGCCGCTTTATTTTTGGCTGAAAAACGGCAGAAAAAACTGATAAAAACGGTTCCTTTTACGGGAGCCGTTTTTTTTCTGGCAAAATCACGTGCAAAAGTTGACAGCAAATTCACATCTTTTGTTATACTTTTTAAGCAAGATGTCTGAATTCGAAGTATGTTACGTTTTTTTGGCGAAGTGGGTAACATAAGAAAAACAGGATGAGACACGTTTTTACGAAAAAATCAAGAGGCGTTTTTTTCGACTTTATCTGTTTTTTTTCGACAAAAGGCTATATAATAATTTGATGTGTGCATTGTCTCATTCAAACAATGGAGGGTTTTTAATGATAAAAAGAAAAAAAGATAAGTTCTCACTCCTTTTAACAGAAATCGCAAAAAACATAGACGAAACCGCAGAATACTTTGTCAACTTTAAAGTGACGAACCAGACGACTTTAAAGGAATTTGCCGATACGTTAAAAGAGTTTGAAACAAAAGGAGATAATCATGTTCATGTCATGATTAAAGAGCTGAACAAAGCTTTTATCACTCCCATTGAACGTGAAGACATCCTTGAGCTGACAAACAGCCTCGATGACGTGCTTGACGGAATCGAACATTTTTCTGCAATGATGGAGATTTTCTCGATCACTTCTTCAGATGAGCATATCGATAAGTTCAGCGGATACATCAGAGAGTGCGCGAAGGAAATTTTAATCACGATTGAGCTGCTTGCAGAAAACCGATTGAAGGACATTCACCCTCACGCCATTAAAATTAAGGAATACGAGCACAGCTGTGATAACCTGCACCGTAAATCATTAAAAAATCTGTTCGGCACAGAAACCGATCCGATTAAAGTGATTCAGTACCGCGAGATTTACGAAACGCTTGAGGAAATTGCCGACTCTTGCCAAAGCGTTGCCAATAACCTTGAAACCATTATTATGAAAAACGCGTAACGAGGGGTTATAATGGATACTCTATTACTTTTAACGATATTAATTGTCATATGCGCTTTGGTATTTGACTTCATTAACGGATTTCACGATACCGCAAACGCAATCGCCACCTCAGTTTCGACAAAAGCGCTGAAGCCGCGGCACGCAATCGTCATGGCCGCCATCATGAACTTTCTCGGAGCGATGACATTTACCGGTGTGGCGAAAACCATTACGAAGGACATTGTGAATCCTTATACATTAGACAACGGGTCAGTTGTCATTCTGGCGGCTCTACTCGCCGCAATCGCCTGGAACTTGATCACATGGTATTTCGGCATTCCGAGCAGCTCTTCACATGCGATTATCGGAGCGATCGCCGGAGCGGCCATTGCAGCGTCAGGTTTTGCGACGCTTAATTATAAAGGGTTCATTAAGATTATCGAAGCACTTATTTTATCGCCGATTATCGCCTTTGTTCTCGGCTTTATCGTATATTCGATCGTGAAGCTGATTTTTAAAGACAGCAATCTGGCGAAAACAAATAAACGCTTCCGCAGAGTGCAGATTTTGACGGCTGCCATTCAGTCCTATACACACGGAACAAACGACGCGCAAAAAGCGATGGGTATCATTACGATGGCGCTTATGACGGCCAATTTACATAAAAGTGATGCCATTCCTTTTTGGGTGCAGCTCTCTTGTGCCCTGGCAATGGGCCTCGGCACATCCATCGGCGGCTGGAAAATCATTAAAACCGTCGGCGGAAAAATTATGAAAATCCGTCCGGTAAACGGCGTATCTGCCGACTTAACCGGCGCAGCCATTATTTTCGGGGCCACGTTTATTCATCTCCCTGTCAGCACGACGCACGTCATTTCGTCTTCCATTCTCGGTGTGGGTGCTTCCCACCGCGTAAAAGGCGTAAACTGGGGAACGGCTAAACGGATGCTCATTACATGGGTCATCACCCTGCCGATTGCAGGTACACTCGGCGCCATCGCCTTTTTCATCTTAGATCTCTTTTTCTGATGACATCCGCTTCTTTACAGAAGCGGTTTTTTTGTGACAGGAAAATGATGTCATGACATAGAATGAACATAGCAGACCATTTTTCGAATTGTGAGGGATGCTCATGCTTTTGTTTTTTCAGATCATGGTGTGGACGATGGCGGCCGCACTCATTTTATATGTGTACGCATCCTGGCGGTATGAGGCAAAGGTAAAAGAAAAAATGTTTGCCATCCGTAAAACGTGGTATTTACTATTTGTAGTAGGCGCCATGGTCTATTGGACATATGATCCCGAATCGCTCTTTGCCGCATGGAGACAATATTTGATTGTTGCCGTCTGCTTTGCCCTTATTGATGCGTTTATCTTTTTGAGCGCGTATATCAAAAAGCTCGCCGGCAATGAATTAGAGACGGATACGCGGGAAATTTTAGAAGAAAATAACGAAATGCTTCACTCCTATCTTGAAAAACTGAAAACCTATCAATATCTGTTGAAAAATGAACCGATCCATGTATATTATGGAAGTACAGAAGCTTATGCGGAAGGCATCAGCAGACTGCTGGCAGCTTATGGAGAAAAAATGAATGTCACGGCTTCCTTGTGCGACTATTCCGCACAATCGGATAAGGACCGCTTGACGGAGCATATGCCTGATGCGGCGGACGTTCAGTCCCGTCTTAACCGTAAAGACGTCTACTATGATCAAAAAGGCAGGCTTGTGCTTATTCCGTTTACAGTCCAGAACCGCCATTACGTGATCAAACTCACGTCGGAAAACCTGTTGACGGAATTCGATTATTTGCTTTTCACATCGCTAACGAGCATTTATGATTTAATGCTGCCAATAGAAGAGGAAGGTGACGGTTAAATGGAGCAGGCATTTCAAAACGGGCAGCCGGAACAAAGAGCGAAACCGTTCAAAATGTTTAAAAAACGTTCAATGACAAGTATCGCAAGTTACCAGGTCAGCCCTCATACCGCCAGAATTTTCAAAGAAAACGAGCGGCTGATTGACAAGTATAAACAAAAAAAAGCTTGATTACACTAAGGACAGGAGACACGGCTCTTGTCCTTATTCCTTTTTTCCTTATCTTTCATATAATAAAACCAACAAAGAGATGCGACAGGTGATGATGTGAAGAAAATTGTCAGGCGTGTAAAGTTTGTGGATTACGGACGCTTCGGGCTTTCCGCTTATTCGCTGAGGATGCGGGCGAGGAATCTCGGGCTATTGAACCGGTTAAAAAAGAAAAAAGGCTGAATCCCGCAATGTGAACGGGACTCAGCCTTTTTTGTTAAAGCTGCATCAGAATTTTCGCTTTTACAGCGGGACCGTAGACGCCGTCAGACGTCAGTCCGTTTACAGATTGGAAGCGGGCCACGGCATCTGCCGTTTTCGGACCGTAGATACCGTCAATGCCGTTATTGACAGCTCCTTTTTCAGGATAGAAATAAAGCGCGGCGAGCGCGTTTTGCACCTGGTATACCTTTTCACCGGACGTGTACGGCTCTGTCAGCTGAATCACCTCGTCCGGAAGAGAATACAGTGCTTCAACCGGCGGGCTGACGATCAGCACTTGTCCGACTTTAATCAGGTTCGGGTCAGCGATGTTATTCCATTTCTGCAGATCGGCCACGCTGACGCCGAATTTCCGCGCGATCGCCGACAGCGTATCTCCTTTTTGGACGGTATACGTCTGTCTTTCCTCAGAACCGATTCCCGCTTTAAACTCATCCCATGTATCCAGCAGTCTTCTCGGACAAAGCTTTCCTGACCAATGCTTGTGCGCAACGACATTCGCAAGCGGGATGCCGTGCGACGTCATTAATGTGCGGATGAGCCATTGGGCGTTTGCCACGGCCTGTGAAAAGTTGCCGTCTGCATTTTCACAAATTTCAATACCGATGGATTTACGGTTGCCGTCCCCGTTTCCGTCACCGGCATGCCAGCCGTTTTCGTTCAGCGGAAGATGCTGATAAATTTCCGTATCATCGACTGTGAAATGCCAGCTTGTCGGTGTATCGGGATTTTTCACATAGCTTGCGTGACTTTTGGCGTTAGCTCCGACTGCGGTATTGGCTGTATTGTGCACCGTAATGTAAATCGGTGTCATTGCATAGCCTGGGCGGTTATTGTTTCCTGCCGGGATAAAATCCTGTGTGATTTTTACCATATTCTCATCTCTCCTATTTCGATAAATTGTTTATTTTTAATAAAGCCTGCTGTTTTTTCCCTTTTGCTGTAACAT
Source organism: Bacillus sp. JK74 (assembly GCF_053663395.1). Classification (NCBI taxonomy): domain Bacteria; kingdom Bacillati; phylum Bacillota; class Bacilli; order Caryophanales; family Bacillaceae; genus Bacillus; species Bacillus sp. JK74. Next base: position 714,423 of record NZ_JBSJQB010000002.1, read on the forward strand.
AATTGTTTTTAAACCAGGCGGCGGCAGTCGTTATGATTGTAAAAACGGCCGACCCGGCGGCATACAGCGTATCTGCAAGCTGGCTGACCTGGTCCTCCTGAATATTCAGCGGCGATTTGCCGAACATCAGCAAAGTTTGGTTCAATAAAGCAAGCAAAAGAAGCACCGTCCTGACGACCGTGCCTTTGTCCGCAAATTTCATATCGGTTTCCCCCTTACTTTTGCAGCAGATTGTACATGATGGCGATGGCTCCGCCAATGACGCCCGTGCAGATTGCTGTCACGATCGCTCCTGTAATGGTCCGCTTAATCCATGTTGTGTTTTCGTCAATTTTGTTCAGTTTTTCATTCAGCGTCATGATTTGCTGACCCTGCCGGTCTGATACCCGCTCTAATACGGCTACCCGCTGTTCAAGCACCTTTTGTTCACCTTTGATGCCTGCGAATTCTTTTTGCACCGCTTGTTCATCCAGAAGCACTTCCGCTCCCCCCTCTTACATTGTTCTCACCTCCCTTCGGAAGCTTCATTCTTAAGAAAATGCCGTGCCTTTGACAGAAAGGCTCCCGCCGGAAATGCTTTTGATTTCCATGAGGATTTCCTTAAAGCCGGCAATATCAAATGACCACACTTCTTCTGTGCCTGACGTACCGGCGGCTGATGTCCCGTCATCAGACCTGATTCCTCTGATCGGCACATTTTTTCCCGAGATGGATCTCCCCCAAAACGCGACATGGCCCGACTCAGCCGTGCCGGTGATTTCGACGAGAAGTTTTTTCCAAGCGCCCGCTGAGAAGATGCTTCCCTCGCCCGCCTCTGCTGCATTTTCATGAAAAATCACGTCTGTATATGAAAACGCCATATCACCGCCCGAACCGACAGATTGGTATAAAACAAATTCGGACTGTTTTTGATTTCCATTTTCAAAACGGAACCGGTAATATCTTTTTGTCAGGCAGACCCACCCCGAAGCGGTCAGCACTCCGCCTTTTACTGCGACAGAATGTGAAGCTGTCCACGAATTGTTATCCTCGCTCTCTTCGATAAAAAGAGTTCCGCTGCGGTCCGAATAAGCCCACCCCTGTGCTCTGTCTATTAAGACGGCTCCTAAACGGTCTTGTCCGAATTGGCTGTAGACTTCAATCGCTTCTAGCGGCGTATTGGTAAGAAGCTCTGCCATTCCGGACAAATCAGCAATCGGTGTGACATAATCGTTTTTGTTACCGCGATAAGCTTTTACGGCGCCGGGCCTGCCAAGTTGATCGGCGGGAAATTCAAATGAATGCTTTTTCATCGGCCGTCCTCCTTTTCTCATTTATTAAAAATGACAAATAAAAAAAGCCGTTTGGCTTATGACACAGCATTTTTATAGTTTTCGTATGTTTCACCCGTTATTTCTTGAAATTCCTCAGGCGTGATATACTTCGCGGCCACACCTTCAGCCAGATCTTCGGCAGAGCAGTCATCATAGCCCATAGCCTGTTTTACCATTTCTGTTGAGGCCCACTCATAAAACAAGGCGTAAACCCAAAAGTTAAGCTTTTTCATTTTTTCATTCTCCTTTTACGTGTAAGAGTTCCAGTTTTAAAGACGCTAATTGCCTGCCGAGTGACTGCTGCGCTTGTTCGGCTGCTTTTCTGGCCAATTTCTCATTCGCCAGCTGTCCGCCGAGGCCCGCAAGCTGGTTTGAATCGGGAGCCGTATCTTTTTTTAAGCTCTCTTTATATGCTTCGTCAGCGGTTTCCACCCATTCATGTTTCTCTTCATCAAAAAATGGGCGCCACATGCCTTCGCCGTTTATTTCCGGCGGAAAGTCCGCAGCGTTAGGCGGCATCATATAATCTCCTGTCTCAGAATCCGGATAAAGCTCAACCGGAGTGCCTGTATAAATGTTGTCATTGTCATACGGAAATATTAATTTCATATTCTCGCTCCTTTACGTGAGTGCCAAAACAAGGTCAATATAATAGCCGTTCACGTTATTTTCTATATTGGCCATAATTCCCGTCAGCTTCATATCTCCATTAGAATAGATAATAAATTTGCTGTAACCGGTGGTGCCGCTGGCTGCAACCATAGTCACAACGCCTTTGGCCGGCGCACAAGAGGACGGCACACTCCCGAACACCACTTCTCTGTCCGTAAGAACGTGTCCGTTCAGGTGAAGGGTGTTTCCCACTTTGCGGTATTGAAGCGGCCTGTCTCCTGATTTAGCCCCATTTTTATAAGGAACATTTATCCAAGGTACATTCTCAGTATCAAGTTCGGTAACGAGGCGACGCCAGCCCTGCCAGCCCAAGTTCAAATCCAAATAGTTCGTGAACATATTATTTTTATAATCGACGGCAAGGACATACCCAAACGTTCCTTTCCCCTCACTGTCAAGAGAGGTAAAATGAAACATGCCGCGGGTTGAAGCGTTGCTCGGACTGTTTGCCGCTTTGCCGGTTGAATAAAAGGTGCCGAACGCCCTGCCGTTTTTAACGATTTTTTCAAGAAAGTTATCATCATCACCAATTGTCAGAAGATAGCCGCCGTTATCGTTTGTTATTTTCGAAAGCTGTGCGCCGTTCCACATATCTTTATCCGCCTGTGTGACATGAATATCTTTTTTATTGGCGTGAGCGTCTACTTTTGCTTGAGAGCCTGAATCTGTTTCTTGTTGGCTCCATTCCGACCATACGCCTTTAGTGCTGAAACTTCGGACGTATATGGGATTTCCGGCGGCCACTGTGTCTATAAACATTTGGACAAAAGTCGGTGATGCTCCGCGGGTTCTTTGCATGACAATTAATTGTCCGTATTCCGCAGGCTTATTTTCCGTATGCTGAACTGATATATAGTAGATGCCGGACGTTTTTATATTGTCTAAGTTTGTTTCCGTTACCGTTTTAGCATTCCCGTCATTGTCAGTCAGATTGAATAACTGCCCTGCATTCCATTTGTCTTTGTCAGATTTGGTTACATGAAGATCTGTTTTGTCGGCATGCTCATTTACTTTTGCTTGTGCTCCGGCAGCTGTTTCAAATGGCATCCATTCCGTCCAGATGCCGTTTTTCAGCGTTTTTCTCCAAAATCCCCCGTCATCTGAGAAAGCGACCGCCTCTCCGTTATTCTTTGAAGAATAAAGGTATATACCCTCTGACGGTTTAGGCGGGGTATTTATTCCAGTTGCAGCTGCCGAGAAAGTAAAGGTCTTATTCTGGCTGGCAGCGGTCTGATGAAAATCCTGTCCGTCAGAGATATTAATAAAAGCGGAGCCATTATCTTTTGTGATTTTAGAAAGCTGAGCACCGTTCCAAACAGCCCGCTCTTCTTTCGTCACATGCCGGTCCAGATCTTGATTGTGCTGGTCGAAATCTTTTTTTGCTGCCTGCTGGACGTTGTCCACGTTTCCGAGGCCGATTTGCGCCTTTGTCGTTTTGTGCGGGTTGTTCATGTCGTTTTTATGGGCCGCCAGATCCGTGTGGGCGTCTTTTATGCCTTTTTCCCAGCGGTTGACATCATCTTCATTAATCGGATCGTCCGGAAGCCAGTCTGTTTTTTCTTCGTAAGCCATCGTTACACCACCTCAAAGGTAAATCTTAAATCAAGCGTTCTGTTATTGCTGAGATCTAAATTTGTTTTTCGTTCTGTAATGACGCTTCCTGTTTCGTCAAGCATCTGCACGGTTTCAATGTGTTTGACGTCTTCTTCCCTGCGTGTGAGAACGGTGACTGCGGCATCTTTTACGGAAATGTCCGCAATCGGAGTTTCTTTGCCGTTTAACAGCACTTTTGTGATCCTGTTTTTCAGATCGGCTGCGGCACGCTGTCTGTAAGCGGCTGATATCATGGTAAGACCACCTCGTTATTGTTGAGTGTGACGGAATAACCGACCTTCAGTTCACTGACTTTTCGGTATCTCCGATTGTTGAGAATGACCCGGTCTTTGATTTCCAGTGTTTCGTTTAATGCGGCTCTCAGTGTATACGCCAAATGAGCGGGTTTGATTTTTTCAAGCGTTTCAATCAGCTCGTTCATGTGCTGCAGGTCATCAAGCCCGATATCGGCATAAAAACGATACTGCCCCGGGAACATCCGAACATAAGCTGACGGATGTTTTAAAAAACGGTTTAGCGCCTGCTCGATCGCTTGATGGGTGATGGGCGGAATATTCGACATCTTCGAAATCAGCCTGAGCCGTCTCATATCCTCCGTGTCACCTGATTCCCGCGGTATTTTTAATATTTTTTCCCAGCGGTCAAGCCCCCATGTCGCCGTCGTGATAAAGAGCTGATCGGTCAAATCGAAAATATCGTTATTCTGCCGCTCAAACTCAGGAGCTTCCGCCTCAAGCAGTTGTGCCATCTCTTTTAATCGGGTTAAAAACGGCGGGAGGTACGCCGTCATCTCATCGAGTCTGCTCAAGGATTCTCACCTCTTTGAGTTTAGGAATTTCCACGTCACTGAGCACGAGGTTTTCCGCCGCACCGTTCATTTTGATATCGGCGTAGTCACTGACGGATGCCGAGTTATAAACGATGTTGTTAATTTGTGATAAACGGACGGTGTTTTCTTCGAAGGCCATTTTCTTAAATAAATTCAGGACGCCTTTTTCAATCTCCGCTTTTACGTCATCGATCGAGCTGTTCAGCTCAGGCAGCACGGAAGCGGAGATTTCGATTTCTTTCCATACGGCGCTTTCCACCGTTACTGCCGCTCCGATCGGCGCCTGTCCTTCTCCCTGCCCTTCGTCCGGATCAATATAATCCTTTACTTTTTTGATCAGAATATCTGATGCCGGTTCCAAATTCGCATTTGTGATGACAACTTTCACCGTTCCGTCTCCGTTCCAAAGCGGGAAGATTTTCGCCCTGCCGACGCCGTCAACCTCTTCGGCCCATTGTTTATAATGCTGTTTATTTGCGCTGACTGCTTCCCGGCGGACACGGGTAAAATAGCGCGCCCTTAAGCTGTTGTCGTCTTCTTCCTCACGGCCGGGAATCAATATATCGCGCACGACTGCTTTCTCAAGCCCGGGTATCGTATCAAGCGGCAGCAGGTTTTGCCCTGAAATGCCGGCATTGCCCGCTTCACCGGCTGTTTCACATTCAAGCGTTCCATCCCCCGTATATTGAAAATACAGGTTATCAACGAAGAAACGGGAGCCTGGCGGAATGGTGATGCCCGCTGTGAATTCTCCGGCTCTGACCGCTTTTGTGGCAGGTGTTCGTTCAATTCCCGCTTCAGCAGCACGCCTGTCCAGAAATTCTCCCTGAGCCGTATCGGAAAACACGAGCTCCAGCACGGTATCCAGCCAAATATAAGACTTTGCGAGCTCAGCGGCCGCAGGCGCGAGCGCATTGTAAATGACGCTGCCTTCTCTCGTATCAATGTCCGCCGTAACGCGCGCCAGCATTCTGTCCATAATGTCGTCAAACGTCTGAGCTTCAAACATCCTCACCCAGCACCTCCTCTATCTCAAGCATGCCCTCATCAGTTTCAACGGTAAAAGAGACGGTGAAGGCATCATCTTTTTTCTCAATCTCAAAATTGGTAACGGCCAAAATCCGGTCATCATACAGCAAGGCTTCTTCTATCAGTCTTGGAATCTCCATTTTTTTATAAGCATCCGTCGTGTTCTGATCTGAAAGCACTTCCTGAAGTTCGTTTCCGATATCATGGCTGAAAACCGAATATGAATACCGTTCTGTGTGAAGAGCGATATAGACGAATTGTCTGATTGCGTCCAGTCCGTTAATCAGTTCATTGGTAATCCGGTTGTTTTCAAAATCAATTCGGTAGGTTTGTGAAGTCTCAACGGCCTCACTCGCATCCTCCAAATCTTCAAATTCGATTTCCGGTGTCAGGGCCATTGCACCCGCTCCTTTTAGATTTGTTCATGTAAAAAAGCCCTCTTCGGCAGATGAAGCGGCTTTAATAGGCTGATATTCTCGTATATCTCCGTCCGGATGACGGTTAAATTTTGTCCAGTACAAAGAAAGACTGTCCTCCTGTTAAAGCGGCGGTCATCACCCGATCACCCGCCTGGAGCTGATCCTCTCCCCCGGCTCTCAGCCGCTTCGGCACAATGAGTGCATCAGACGGAATCAAAAGTTTGTCGTGATCTTTCAGTTTCAGCTCGAGCGGCGAAACGGAGGTCACTTCGGCCGGCATCAGCTCCACCGGCGCTTCAGCGTCAACCGCTCCGACGGCTAAATGTTTAATGGCATCACTTAATCTCATCAGGCTGTCCCCTCCGGAAGTGAATTTTTCTCCGTGACGTCAATCGTCATGGTATGTTTTGTTCCTTGGAATTCATGGCGGTCCGTATCTACATAATAGGTTTTCTTCAGCCCGATTTCCGGAATTGAAATATAGACGGGCAATCCGCTTTCCAACCCAGGAATACCGATCGCCTGTATATTTTTCAGCTCTTTCTTAATGCCTTTTTTCTCAGCCTGCTTCACTTTTGCGCGCTGTTTCAGCTGGGCTTCGTTAATGTCGTCAGAAACTGTTTCGGTATACTGCAAAACGCCGAATGTTTTCATGCCGGCGCTGTCTGAGGCAGAAGCCTTTATCGTTTTATTGTCTTTTTGCAGCCGCATGACGACACGGGTTGCGGTGTCATCAATTGAGGTGCTGTATTGATACCCTGTAATATTAACTCCTGTTTCCAGCACCCATATGTCAGACGGCTCCGGCCATTCACGCAAGCCGAGCCTGCCTTTTTCTGAATAGAGCTGATAATTGCGCCCCGTCTGGCTTTTTGTCTGCTTTAACGCTTTTATCATCATATCGTAAAGGCTTGTATCATTTTTAAAAACGAGTGATTTAATGGTATGGCCTGTGTTGGCAATGGATGTGACGGGAATTTGAAAATCGCTGGCGATCCTTTTTAATATTTGATCGGCGCGCTTGTTGGAAAACACGTAAACGTCCTGGTTTTTCACAAGGTATTGGAGCATATCGTATGCGGTGAAGGCGACGGTATGCTCATCGGGCGTTCTTGCAAAAACAATGCCGCGGAACAGCTCTTTTCCGTTCCATTTGAACAAAACCGTATCCCCTTCTGATACGCCGTAATACGTCTGGCTGCCCTGCTTTACGACAATCGTCGCTTCGATGGAGCGGGGCGCCTGATATCTGTGTCCTTCCAGCGTTACGCTTTCTGTGACAAGCTCAAGCCACTCCGTTTCTTTTATGACAAATAGTTCAATCATCTTTTCACCCGTTTCATTGCGGTATCTTCAGCTTCTGCCCCGGGAAGATCCAATGCCCCGGCTGCCGGATATTCCGTTTGCTGCGCTTAATCATGGCGGTTTTATTCGCGTTCCAGATTTTCCGCCACTCTGTGTGTTTTCCGTAAAACCTGCCGGCGATGTCCCAAAGCGTATCCCCTTTTTTGACGGTATATGTTTTGGGTGAAGCTTTGGACGGGCGCTTCGCTTTCGTTTTTTTCTTTTGTTTGATTTTTCTTGGCGAAGCGGTTTTATATTCTTTCAGTACGATATCAAAATTCCGGTCGCCGATTTCATTGTCACCTTCGCTGTAATTAAAGCTTTCAATACTGCATGTGACATTGATTTTTGTCCCTGTAATCAAAAACTGAACGGGTTTTTTCGCTTTCATCCATGTTTCAATGGCTGAAATGGCTTTTTCCGGCGAAGGGATGCTTTGATATTCGGCAATCGGGCTGTACCGTTTCGGTAAAAAAGAAGAGAACGAAATTTCTTTCGCTCCAGGTTCTTCGATAAACGTCACCTCTCCAAGTCCGGTGACTTTCACGGAATCATTCTGCACGCTGTTTGCGATATCAATCGCTTCAGGGAGAACGGGAAGCCGGAGCTTGTCCTTCCCCTGAGACAGCCAAAATTCGTAAACAGATTTAGTCAAAAGCAACGGCCCCCTTTGCTCCGGTATAAATGTCTTTTTGCAGTTCATCAATCAGCGCCTGTTTGATTTTGGCGGCGAGGCTGTCGGCGTCCTGTCCGTTATGGAAATGCTGATCGCCGCTGAATTCGATTTTAATTTCTTTTGTTCCCGTTTTTTGAACGGTTTGTCCGCCGCCTTTAACGGCTGCGGATACCGTGCCGGCTGAAAGCGCCGCCGGTTCCGTCTGGGACGGATCGGACACTTCCATGCCGAGCGCCTGAGCCGCTTTTTGCAGCAGATAACGGCCGCGGATGCCCCGCTCTTCAGGGATGATCCACTCCCGTTTGTTCCCTTCGCCGACACGGGCGATCTGCTCCTTGGTAATCAGACCCCCATTGGCATAACCGACGTACGGGCCGCCATGAGCCATACTTTTAATCCCGGGGACATTGCTGATCGAGCCGTATCGGCTTTTAATATAGCCGATAGCGGCAGCGGCGTTGTGGATTGGATTTCTGATATCATTCATGCCCGGCGCTTTGTGATCTTCAAAGGTGCTCGGAATCGTCTGCATAAGCCCCTGTGACGGGTGTCCGGCTTTGGCGTTGCTGTCCCATAGATTAATGGAATTAGGGTTGCCTCCTGATTCATTCTGTGCGATCGTCATTAATCCGGGAAGCCAGCTGATCGGCGTATTGGTCGCTTTCATTGCGGCCAATAGCCACTCTTTGACGCTTCCTCCCGCTGCACCCATGCCGGAAAAGGCCGCTGCAAGCGAGCCTGCCTGTTTTTCGGCGTATTTTTTCACGTCAACTGAGCTGAGCCCTTTGACGACGCCGACTGAAGCAAAGCGTCCGAGACTCATCATGACACGGGAAGGAGAGTGAATATCAAGCTCTTCCCTGAATGCGTCCTCGACTTTTTTGGCCAAATCTTTGGCCGCCTGTTTGACTTCGCTTCCCTTCGCATTCATCCCTGATACGAAGTGTCCGATCAGGCCTGATCCCCAGCCGTTCGCGGAATCTCTTGATTGCACAAACGGTTTATTGATATGTGTGCTTACGTATTGCGACGTTCCCGTATCTTTTGCATTCTGTCCGGCCGAATAACCTTTCACTGTGGCGGCGCCCCATGATGACGATTGATTAACCGCCGATTGATAAGGTGTTTTCACCTTTGTTTTTAAAAACGAATCGGTGCCCGTCGGCGATGTATTCTGACCTTTGGCATAGCCCGCAGCGACTTGCTTTCCGTAACCGGGTGAAGACGAAATGAGGGCATTGAACGGCGTTCCGATGTTTTTCTCCTTCCAGCCGTCCATATCCACCGATTTATTGCTGATTCCGCTGTCAAAGCCTTCAGTAAAGTGTTTGCCGAGTGATGAAGCCGTCCCGCCAAGTCCGGATGCCTCTACAGACGCTGCGGCCGATACAGATGCAGAAGAAGAAACACCGCCCGCTCCCGCCGGCACAGCGGAAGACTGAGCCGAAGCCGCACCCATATCATCGACAACACGCATGCCGAGCTTAGACGCAGCTTGTGAAAGCAGCATCTTCCCGCGGCCGCGATTGTTGTCGACGGGGATGACAAATTCTTTACCGGCTTCACCGATCCAGGAAATGGTCGGCTTTGTAATGTAGCCGCCCGTGGCGTTTTTGTCCGTTTTTTTCTTTTTATCTCCGCCGCCTCCTGTGACAAAGTCCATTACGCCTGAAATCAATTTGCCGCCGGTTTTATCCCAAATCTTTTTCACCCAGTCGAATGCTGCAGAAAAAGCATCTGATATGGCTGTTCCCACTTTTACAAGAGGTTCTTTTATATGTTTCTCAAACCAGCCGCTTAACCCTTTCCATATATCCTTTACCGTATCTAAAGCAGTCGTGAAAGCGTCTGATATTCCTTTTCCGACTTTTTCCACCATGTTTTTCACCGGGTTCCAGACAATATCCATGAACCAGCCGGATACCGTACTGAAAACAGATTTAATTTTATCCCAAGCTCCTGTGATTTTACTCCAAATGGACGTCGCTACTCCGACGACAGCCGATTTTACGGGCTCCCAGACAGTGCTCATAAACCAGACGGATACTGTGCTGAAGACACCTTGAATCGTCGTCCATGCATTCACGATATTTGACCAGATGCTTGTCGCCGCTCCGACGACAGCCGTTGAAACCGGCGTCCATACATTCTCCATGAACCAGGATGACACCGTGCTGAAAATCCCTTGAATCGTCGTCCACGCATTCACGATATTTGACCAGATGCTTGTCGCCACTCCGGCGACAGCCGATGAAACCGGCGTCCATACATTTTCCATGAACCAGGATGAAACGCTTCCCCAAGTATCTTGTATTGTTGTCCAAGCACTTTGCGCCGCTTCGGAAATATCATTCCATGTGTCTTTCAAAGCCCCTGAATCAAAGGCCTCTCCCAAGCTGGAACCGCCTAGACTGCCGGCGATGCTGCCTACCGCGCCGCCGATTAATGTGCCCACTCCGGGAACAACGCTGCCGATTGCCGCTCCGGCCGCGGCTCCTGCAAGACCGCCGCCTGCTGAGCCGACCTTCTCTCCTGCATTATCTTTATTGATGCCGGCTAAATCAGTAAGTGATAACAATTCACCTATGCCGGGAATTCCTTTAGCGGCACCTTTTAACCCTTTCATACCGCCTTTCAGCGCCTTTGAATTCCCTAAGCCTTTCAAAAGCCCGCCGATGCCTTTACCTGCCCCTTTTGTTTTCGGCGTGTTTACGGATGCCTGTTTGCTTTCCTTTACGGAGGAACCTCTTTTCGAAGATTTATTCCGCCCTTCGACTTTACTGCTTTTGCCCCTCGTCACTCCGGTACAGCAGCAGCCGCCCCCCAAAGCCCCGCCTGTTTTTTTGGCTGACCTTCCTGAAGATTTCGGTGATGGTCCCGTGCGCTGCGGACCCTTTGTCAGATCAGGACGCTTCGGGCTGTTGGTGCCGCCGGCAGAAAGGCTCCCCTTACTCTTTTCTTTTTTCGTGCCGCCTCCTAATAATCCGCCGACATTGAGTTTGCCTAATTTTTCAGCGATTCCTGAAAATATTTTTTCTATTAATTCCCCGGCTTTTTCGATGATTTTGTCCGGGCTGAATTTCTCAAATTTCTTGGCAATCTTGCTGACAATTTTATCAACAAATGCCTCAGCTTTTTCGATGATCGCATCAGGACTGAATTTGCCGAACTTTTTATCAATGCCTCCGAACAGTGAGGAAGTAAACTGCTCCACTTTTTCCAAAATCTTATCCGGATTGAGAAAATCGAATTTCTCAGAAATTCGGTCAATCGTGTCATTTACAAATTGTTCAGCACGGTCGATTAGCTTATCAGGACTGAATTTACCGACAACGTCGTCGACTTTCTTCATAAACGAATCAGTAAAATGATCCAGCTCTTTCAATATGGTCTCCGGACTGAATTTGCTGACAACGTCATCAACCTTTTTCATAAATGAATCAGTGAATTTATCCAGTTCTTTCAATATGGCTTCCGGACTGAATTTACTCACGACCCCGTCTACCTTTTTCATAAATGAATCAGTGAATTTATCCAGTTCTTTCAATATGGCTTCCGGACTGAATTTACTCACGACCCCGTCTACCTTTTTCATAAACGAATCAGCGAATTTGTCCAGCTCTGCTAATATCGTCTCCGGGCTGAATTTGCTCGCAATCTCGTCCACTTTTCCCATGAATGAGGTCGTGAACTTATCCAGCTCTGCTAATATCGTCTCCGGGCTGAATTTGCTTGCGATTTCATCCACTTTCCCCATGAATGAGGTCGTGAACTTGTCCAGTTCGGCTAATATCGTTGCCGGGCTGAATTTGCTTGCAATCTCGTCCACTTTTCCCATGAATGAGGTTGTGAACTTGTCCAGCTCGGCTAATATCGTTGCCGGGCTGAATTTGCTCGCGATTTCATCAACTTTCCCCATGAATGAGGTCGTGAACTTGTCCAGTTCGGCTAATATCGTTGCCGGGCTGAATTTGCTTGCAATCTCGTCCACTTTCCCCATGAATGACGTCGTGAACTTGTCCAGCTCGGCTAATATCGTCTCCGGGCTGAATTTGCTTGCAATTTCGTCCGCTTTTCCCATGAATGAGGTCGTGAACTTGTCCAGCTCGGCTAATATCGTTGCCGGGCTGAACTTGCTTGCGATTTCGTCCGCTTTCCCCATGAATGAGGTCGTGAACTTGTCCAGCTCGGCTAATATCGTTGCCGGGCTGAATTTGCTTGCGATTTCATCTACTTTTCCCATGAATGAGGTCGTGAACTTGTCCAGCTCGGCTAATATCGTTTGCGGGCTGAATTTGCTTGCAATCTCGTCCACTTTCCCCATGAATGAGGTCGTGAACTTGTCCAGTTCGGCTAATATCGTTGCCGGGCTGAATTTGCTTGCGATTTCGTCCACTTTCCCCATGAATGAGGTCGTGAACTTATCCAGTTCAGCTAAAATCGTTGCCGGGCTGAATTTGCTCGCGATTTCGTCCACTTTTCCCATGAATGAGGTCGTGAACTTGTCCAGTTCGGCTAATATCGTTGCCGGACTGAATTTGCTTGCGATTTCGTCCGCTTTTCCCATGAATGAGGTCGTGAACTTGTCCAGTTCGGCTAATATCGTTGCCGGACTGAATTTGCTTGCGATTTCGTCCGCTTTCTTCATAAAGCTTGCAGCGAATTTATCCAGTTCCGCTATGATTGTTTCCGGATAAAATTTGGATGCGATGTCATTGACTTTTTTCATGAAGGTGTCTGCAATGGAGTCAAGCATTGAAAAATCATTTTTCGGCGAAGCAGGAGCAGCAGATGCAGAAGCTTTTCCGACGTCCGGCATATTCTTTTGCATTGCAGACAGCTGTGCTGTCACCGTTTCGTTTAACGATAATTGAATGACATTGTTTTTCCCCGTCAGCGAATCCATCCCCGCTGAAATTCGGCCGACTGTTTTCATGACGTGATCTATGACGCGTATAGTGACAGAGTACCCGTTCTTTAACGCAGATTGCATGTAGCGTTTGATACGTTCCATGGCAGGAGTCACTTCGTCTGACGCATACAGTGAAACGGTAAATCCTTTAAAACCGGCAGCCAGATCCCGCAATCTCTCAAATGCCGCTGTCGCGCTGTCTTTTGCTCCTATTTTAACGGTTAAAGACGCAGGCAGACCCGCTAATTGGGCTTGCACCTTTTGAATGACGGCACTGGCTCCGTCTTCAGCTGAAATAGAGATCATTTGTGCGCCCAGCTTTCTTTTCATAGAGCGCTGGATGCGGTCAATTGTTCTTAAAACAGATTTACTCTCTTTGCGTATATCAATTTCACTTTGGCGTTTTGTCATTTTCCTGTATTTCTCAAGCGCTCTGAAGCCATTTTGGATTTTCCTTATTTTCTTTGAAACCCGATCTTCCAATTCAAAACGGGCGGTCAGCTTTGCCATGATGTCGCTCCCCCTTTCTTCGCTTGTTTTTCAAGAATGTCCAGCTTGTAACCGATTAAACCGTACAACAGCGCCTTAAAATGTCTCGGTGCTTCATATAACTCTTTCAGTTCTGATGGAGAATAATGAAGCTCATGCATCGCGTAATAGAGATACACGGCTTCCTTATTCCCATCTTTTATCAGTTTTTTGCTTCTTGCTCCAGATCTTCTAATTCATCTTCAAAACCGTTGATCTCAATCGCTTTATTCAGCCAATTTGCATACTCACCGCCGACTGAAAGAACGCGTTTTGCCACCTCGACCGGATCTGCCGTTTTGTAAGCGTCGCGGAGCTCCTTAGACCGGAAATCAGGGTAAATCGTAGATTCAACCGCGATCCGCGCATAGAAGCGCTGGCTGTCTAAGTCTTTTACGCGGCCTCTGCCCTTCACATTTTTATATGTCGTGCTTTCCTTCTCCAGTTCGTCAATGCGCTCAGTCGTAATGGCTTTAAAAATAAAAGGCACGATGTTTCCTTTTTTATCGACAAAACGCTTTGAAAGCGGAACCCGGATCTCCTCAGCCTCGACTGTTTTACCCGGCATAAAGAATGACAGATCATATACTTGTTCGTTTTTTTCGCTCATGATGAAAACTCCCTTACTCTTTTTTTTATAAAAAACAGGCCTGTTAAAGACCTGTTTCACTCATAATGATTCTGATTAAAACGTTTCAGAAAGCTTTTCCGGCACATCGAAATCTTCAAAGGTAAACGGCACTTCTTCTTCGAGCGCTTCTGAGTCTACGTCCAGTCCAGCGATTTTTGCAGAATCAAAGTTGACGTCATACAGGGTGACGCGTTCTGTTCCGCGGCCTGATGATTTGTCGTCAAGAACGGCTTGCAGCGTAAAATACGGGTCGCTGCCTTTTTTCACGTAATCCATCATAAGCACAGCGAATTTGGATGTGACCTTATAGAATGTTGCCGTGCCCGTTCCGTTGGCGCCTGTTGTTTTATGTCCCGTCATGCGGCGGCCCATGATGTTTACTTCTGATTTGTTTTTTTCCACGTTTGCTTCAAACGTTTTAATATGCGCCATCTCTTCTCCGTCGAGAAATAAACGGCCTTCTTTTCCTGAAATTGTGTTTTGCGCTTTTAATGCCATCTTAGTTTACCTCCACATTAAAGTAGAATTTTTCTGCCGCATCTACAGGCTGCACGGCGAGATCGATTAAAAAGCCGTCGCGGTCTTCATTAAGGCCGATTGTAATGTCTTTGTCTGAATCAAAGTTAGCGATGCCGCCCGCATCCTGAAGCGTTGTCAAATATTGAATAATCATCGTTTTGACGAATTGAAGGCCGTCATTTGTCGCTGGAAGATCGCTTCCGGTGCCTTTTTTCGATTTGATTAAGGCTTTCAGTTCACGTGTCAAATCGTTATTCACCGCATCAAGCACACGGACGATTTTGTTTTTCGCGAACTTTTTGTTTTTCTCTGCCGTAAATGTCACCAATGAGTTGATATCTTTTTCAACGCTGACTGACTTATCACGGGCATCATAAGAGAAAAGGAATTCACCTTTGGAAAGACGTTCGATCACTTCATCATGAGTCAGGCGGTGCAGCACATCGACGGCGCCTTCGTATTCAACGAATGTTAAGGATTGATTAAATGCGGCGCTGGCACTTGCGCCTGCCACCCAGGCGGTCGCATCTTCAGCTTTAATCTCAGTTCCGTCTTCCAGCAGCACACCTTCAGTCACATTGATAATGCCTTCATAATCTCCGCTGTAATGGGCAGTCACCCCTTGCACTTTCTGTCCCTGCGCATCGCGAAGGCGTTTAATGAATGCGGCAAATGTCGCTTTCAGCTGATCGTTTTCCGCGACAGGAAGAGCGATGACATCGAAATTCTCCGTTTCAGCCGCAACTAAAAAATCCGTATAGTCTGAGTTGACCGGTGCTTTATCAGTTCCTCCCGCGAGACGGATGCCTGCCTGCGGGTTTAACGTTTCCCCGGATTCTTCCTCAGTGCCTGTCAGCGGGATGGAAGCCGACAGTTCGCCCGTTCCCGTAAATGTGACATAGCCGTTTGCTTTTAATTCTTCGGCTTTTTTCACCGTTTGTTTGTCAACTTCCGCTTCATCCATGTAAGTGGTCACATCGAAAGCGGTCTGATCAAGGACATTTTCACTGATGCGGATGATGATGTCATTTCCTTTTGAACCCCCGTACAAAGCGGTTGCTTTAACACCTTGCGAAAGATCTGCGCTCGCTCTGATTCCCTCTGTCAGACGGTACATCAAAACGGTTTTTGCTTTCTTTTTCGCCTCACGAAGCAGAATCAGTGACGGATCTTCAATACTGAGCCCCACTTTTTTATTCAAATCTTCAACGCTTGAAATGGAAACGAATGTTTTCGCTTCCCCCCAGCCGGATGCGACGGGAAGGGCGACAATCCCGCGTTCACCGATCGATACCCGCTCCTGGGCGGTTGTTTTAAAGTTAAAATAGATCCCGGCACGTTCTTTTTCTTTTCCTTGCGTAAATGTTCCGCCGTTCATTATTGCATGACCTCCTTGGTTAAAAATGCTTCAATGTAAGACTTGGCTTGCGCTTTTGTCATTTGTTTTTGCTTCACGCCGAATAAAGCCCCCTGGAGAATCTCGGGTTTTACGCCGAAAAGCTCCTTCGCGTGCTTTGTTAAATCCGCCGTGTCATAAAGAACCGCTCGTTCCGCAGTTGCGGCGTTTTTCTTTTTATATTGTTTCACTTTTCTTTCACCCCGCTGTTAATGTCCACATCCCGCAGTGCGGGTGATGTTTGTTTCTGATAGTAGTAGCGGCTCGTCCAGCGGATGGTGATCACTGCCTCGCCTTTGTCTCCGACTCTTGTTTCGATACGGCTGATGCGGACGAAATCACCGGTATCCTCCCCTGATTCCGTAAGCAGCGGAATCAGCTGTCTTGATTCTCTCACCGCATCGGCGATCCGGTCGGCTGCATAGAGCGCCTGCACCGAGTCGGCATGGAACAGCTTCACATTCAGACTGTATGTCTTCTTAAAGGTGGAGACTGTGTCATTCTCGTCAAAAGCATACGGGGGCGGGATGTAAAGTGACGGCACCTGAAATTGTTCAGGCAGTTCATTTTCATATACGGGCACGCCGCATTGCTGATACAAAAAAGCGGCGATTGAACCGGTTTCGCGATTCATCCGATATCTCCCCCCAACGTGTTAAGCCACTGATTGAAACGCTTATCCAGCGATTCGGCGAAGAGTGTTTCATACAAAAGAAGGGCTTTGTCCCAAAACCCATTTCCGCTGATCCACTGTTTTTTGAGCGCCATTCCCGTTGAAGCTGACGGATCATAGATGAACCGGGAGCCTTGAAAATACCCGGGCACCCATCTGACATTTTCATCTGAGACGGTCCAATGTCCGTCATTTATGAATGAGGCATACTCTGCATTGGTGCCGATTTCAAGGGTCAGTCCCCCGTTTTCAATGATCCATACGTGATTCTGCGCTCCTTTTCGGAAAGAAGACAGCAGGCTTTCTGTATCAATCCCTCCCGAATGAATAAGCTCCTCCCGTACCAAGTCGAGAAAATCCTCTCCTGACTGTTCCAGCCATTCGCCTGCCTGACGGGCAAATTCTCCGGATGATTGCTTTTGCAGCGACCGATTCCATTGTTCAAGGTTTTTTATGCTCATAGTCTGTCATCTCTCACAGCGATAACCTCCCAATGGTGCTGTCTTGCTTTCTTCGGCATTTCCAGAATATACGCCTGGCCTTCCCAAATGATTTTGTCATTGACACGCACAACGGCCTCTTTCGGAAAATGAACGAGAAACCGCTGATATACCTTATGATCAGGCTCAAGCTGAATAAGCTGCTGCTGTTTTTCAACAAACAGACACGGCACGTCTTCAGCATCGGGCACTTCCGGATAAGAAAAGACAGGCTGGAGCTTTTCGGCGGGAATCCCGAAGCGTCCGGCCTTCGGAACTGACACCGTCTCATGATAAATATCGCATCTGTCAGTGAGCAGCCGTTCGTAGCTCATAAAGGTCTCACCTTTGCGTGTGCAGAAACCGGGGAATAACCCGGCGCGATATATTCACAGAGCAGATGATGCACCGCCGGTTTTCTGATTCCGCCTTCACCTGCCACCGTATACGAGTAGTCGCCTATCTTTTCAGATTGATAGGCGGAAGCGGCTGCTTCATTCTGGTTGATCAGCGCAAAATATTGAGAAAGCTTTAATAACGCAAGCTTAATCTTTTCGGGAAGCGGTGAGTAAACAGGGTCAGTGAACGAATGCCCCGCTATTCTGGCCGCTTCCGCCTCCGCCTCCAGAATGTCCTGTATAAGAAGCGCCTCCGGCCTGTTTTTGACTTGATCATAAACTGAATATGAAACAACGTCAGACGGCTGAATTAACATAACTGCCACCCCCGTCTTATTCTTTAACGTTTACGATTTTGGCGCTTGCATCTTCTTCTTCAAATTTGCTGTCAAGTTTAGCCGTCAGTACGATAATAAATTTGCGGCTGCGAATATCTTTATCTACTTCGATTCGGATATTTCTTGAAAAACCGAGAATGATATTTTTCGGGTGAGTCAAAATGATGTCAGACGCATCGTACTGGGAATCACCTTCTCCGACTGAGTACGGCTGCAGATTGGACACTCCTTTGACCGGAACGCCGAATGCTGAAGACAAACCGCCCTGCACCGCAAGATCTCCCAGATTGGTCTGACGGTCAGCCACACGGTCTTTCCATTCAATCTCCATGCCTTGAGATGTGTAAAATCTGAATTCCTGAGGCAGTCGCAAATATTTTGCCGGAATGGCTTTTAAGCCTTTTTTAAATGTCGCTCTGGACAGCTCTTCCCCGTTTCCGTCAATGACGTGAGATACAGTCTGCTTTCGGATTCCGTCAAGCTGTGCCAAGTACGGATCAGAAGAAGATGTATCGCCGTTTACGACAAGCTCCTCAATATCGACTGCCGCCCGCTCCGCCAAAATCTGCATGATCGTCTGCTGCAGGCCGTCTTTTTCAATATTGTTTTCAAGCGTGTCATAGGTGATATTAATTTCCGCAATGACTTCTTTCGTATTCAGCTGCACCGTACTTGTTGCCGGGACGGTCAGCTGATCGTCAGTTAAAGCTTTTCCTTCCTCAGCGGCACGCAGAATACGCTGGCCGAAACCGATTTTTTCAAATTTCTGCGAGTCATTTTCCATTTGAATCACACGCGATTCGCTGAAAATGGTCGGCGTGTTCTGCACCATGCGGATAAATGCTGAAGCTTGTGCGGGGTTCATTAAACCGCCGCTTTTTAAAGCGGAAAGTGACATTTCCGCCTTTCTGATGATATCTTGATTTCTCACTCTACAGTTCCTCCTTCTGACTGGGCTTAAAGCAGTCCGCTCCAAATGGATTTTTTAACAGGCTCTTGCCCGCCCGTCTCTTCTTCCGGCTGCTTTGATGCGCCTCTTACTTTTTCAAGCGCTTCAATGCGTTTAATAATCGGCGCCAGCATGTCCTCAACAAGCGTTTTCAGCTTTTCTTCATCAGACGGCGCAGCCGCCCCGTCTTTGTCTTCCGTGTTCTGGTCCAAACTGTCAAGCCGCTTTAAAAGCGGGTGCAGCGCGTGTTCAATCGATTCTCTTACGTCTTCTTTTCTCATCTTGTTCAAGTCCTCTCCCTTGCGGTTTCTTGATTTGCGGTCACGGTCGAGAAATTGCTTGACCGCGCCGAATAAGCCGGCTTGCTTTTCTGCCGGCTCTTCGTAAACGTCAGCGGTTCCCGCCATGCTGTAGCCCGTAATGATACCGGCTTTAATCTGATCCCATACTTCATCGGAAGCTTTGGTGACAAGCACCCAAGATCCTTTCCGGATCACAGCATTCCCGATTTCAAAGTCATCCGGGGCGACGTACGACTCCACCACCTCGCCGGTCCCGCCTTCAAAGTTATGATTTGTATCGATGTTGCGGGCGTCCGCCAAAAAACCGTGAGCGGCCTTTTCAATCTCTTCAGCCGTCATATAATCGCCATGTGCATCGGGGACATCCGGCTCGTAAACGATGCCGTAAACAAGCTTCTGCTCATCCGATTCGTTTTTTGTAAACACCTGCACCTTTTTTTCAAATGACGGAAGGCCTCCGGCTGATTTTGTAAAAAAGAATTCCGTTTGGTTCGCCGCCTTATCGACATAGCTCACAAAACTGATGACGGCATTTCTCAATTCTCTCGGCACGAGATGTTTTCACCCCCTTTCAGGATTGCTCCTTTTTCCCTTTCAGCACCGGCCTGCTGTAGTACTCTTCAGGCCATTCCTCAAGCGTCTTGCCGAGCACTCTTCCCGCCAGATCACGGAGGTCATTAGGAGAGACCGCGCCGGCGGAAATAAATGGCGTAAGCACCTTCGCAATTTCAAGCGGATCGCGAAAATCAGGCCCTTTTAATGTGAGCTGTACATCGTGGAGACCCAGTTCAGGCAAAAATAACGTGTTGAGCTTATTAATCAGCGTTTTCCGCTCCGGCTGAAACACCTGCTCCTCCGTGATTTTCCGTGCCGTATCGGCTGTGGCTTTGTTGTATTCCTGCGCCTCGCCCGTATAAAGCGGCGGGAGACGGAAAGCGGAACGGAGTTTATTTCTGCTTTTGTCGTCATATTCAAGAAACAGCGCATCATCCTGCAGAATTTCCGCAAGTGATTTAATTTCCACAGACACGGGCGTAATGTCTTCGCCTCCGTGTAGGTCTTTTTCCTTCGCAATGCCTTCCGCCTCAATCAGCAGAAATTTGTGGGCGTTTTCCACCCCTTCCAGGTCATTCATATAATCCTGAAGCTCTTTGTACGAGGTTTCTGACAGCATGCCGTTTTCAACCGTAATGGCGGCCGGCACATGACGGCCCTGCTTGAAATACATAAAATTCAGTTCTTCCGCTTTCCGGGCGCCGTACAGATTGACGATATTGCCGACCCAGCGCGGAATGCCGTAAGTGCCGCTGCCGATTTTTAAGTGAATGGCTTCATTTGCCCGGTATTCTTCAGACAGGGTCTTTACGTATTCGCCGGTTCTCATGTCCATCATGCGGGGATCGCCGTATTCCTTAAAAAACACTTTCCGTCCGTTCAGCATCTGAACATATTTACGGAACCGTTTTTGCCTTTTAATCGTTTTGGATGCGCCGTTTTCTTCATATGAAAATGTAACTTCAACGGGATCAGTCACACCGCAGACGCGCATATGTTTTACATCCAGATATTCAATCCCCGCCGGTTTTCCCGCGCCGTCCCGAAGCACTTCGAGGAAACCGTTGCCCGTTTTTTCGCGGTCTTCTATCGCATATCCGAGGACCGTCTCGGCCGATTCATCAAAATGAAGACATTTGTAAAAGCTCTCCAGCTTCATCCAGTTTTTTTCGGCCCGGGCCTTTTTTGACGGGGAGCAATCTGGGCTATTTACATCAAAGGTATATTCCACATCGAACCCAAAACCCGTAATATTGACCCGATACGCGTCAATGCACTGCTGAAGAATCGTCGAGTATTCGGCGATTGTTTTCAGTTCAATGAGATTATAGGGCGGTGAAATGATGTCTTCGCCGTACAGATCGGCAAATTGATCTTCGTTCATCTGCCTTGCCTGCGGCGCGGCCATTTTTGATTTAAAGACGGTGGCTCTAACGTTTTGATAGTTCGGCAACGCCTATCTCCTCCTTTCCCGATTCGGACGTCTCCGTTTTTGTGATGCATCTTTCAGATCCGCCGCGTCATAGTCATCCAGCGCATACCAAATGGCTGAAAGTGTGTGGGGATCAATCGAAAACTCATCTTCCGACAGAGCGCCGTTTTTGTTTTTTGCGTACGTTAAGTTCTGCAATTCGCGGATCGTATTTTCACAGCTGTCTGAGCAATAGATGTGTCTGAACCGTTTCAGCCTTTTTGTATACTGAAGTCTTGAGCCCGGAAACTTTTTGGCCGCGACCATGCAAAATCCCTGCCTGCGGAAATATTGGATGCTTTTCGGCTCAGCCGAATCCGCTTTGATCAGCTCTTTTTGATCCGCCAATTCCTGAAGCTCCTCAGCTGTCTGATCATCGGTCATTTTGTTTTTGTAATACTCCCAGAAAATATAAAGATCTTTTTGATCCGGATCGACGGCAAGCCGAATGACCGCATTGTATGACTCTTCAAAACCGAAATCCATGCCCGTCCGAAACAGGGGGCGCCTGATGGAAGCAATCCGCTCCGTTACTTCGTTGTGCTCCATGACCTGAAACTGCGGAAACACGCGGATGCCGTTGACGCCGAACTGTCCTTTGCGGGCGATCCGGTATAAATCGGGATCGTAATGCCGTAAGCTGTCCAGCTGCTTAATATAGCTTTTCGGCAAAAACAGATTATCGCACGCTGTGGAATGGTGGTAATACGTATCTCCCTTAACGACGGTGCCTTTTTCATACAGCGTCTGATCATCCAATACGAACCGTTTTTTTTGCTCATCACGAAAAAAATGCCGATACGTCCAATTGGAGGTGCCGACGGGATTTGTGGTGCATATCATATGCAGCGAAAGCTCGGGATGACGCAGACGGCCGATCAGCTCCTTAAAGCCTTCATACTTCACTTCAGAGCATTCTTCAATCCAAATCAGTGAAATATGATGAATGGATTTCAATTTGGCCGGGTTGTCCATCCCTTTAAACATAATCCGGCTTCCGTTTGAAAATCTCAGCTGCATCGGCGAAGAAACGGCCTTTACGGCATGTCCCAGCTCAAGCTCCTCGATAATGTCTTCAAACAAGGCAAAAGTAGAATCCCTGTGCGTATCGAATACTTCCCGCACGACAAGGGCCGTCCGCTTTTCACGAAGCAGCTTCAGGATGATTTTCAGCGCGGTATGATAGCTTTTTGACGAGCCGTAGCCTCCAACGAGAAATTGGTACGTTTCATTCCAATTGAACAAATAATCTTCAAAGCGCGGGTTGACCGCTTTTTCAATCATGTCCGTTCCTCTTTCCGCGTAATGACAATGTCAATCGGCTTTTGGCTGTCTTCTGTTTTTTCCATCTTCTGCTGAGCCAGCTTTAATTTTTCATTTTCGATTTTTTGTTTAAATTGATCGGGGAAAAGATCAAAGTACAAGGACAGCTTTTCAAGAGCCTTCATCTTGTCGGCAAGTTTTATTGCAATGCCTTCTTTCCCGAGTTTTGCTTCCGTGACGATGGTTCCGTCCAGAAGGTGCGAATCTTTAACGTCAACGTAGCTGATCTCCTGCATAATCGGATTATCATTTTCGTCAAAGAGCGGCCCTGATTTTCCGAAGGCCTGAACCTCTTTTTTTCCGAAGGTTACATAATCGGTAATGTCGGCGAAAGCGATTTTCACATAGACTTGAAGAACGTCCATCGCTTCGACAAACACTTTATTGACCATTTCCTTTTTCATGCGGCTGATTTCTTTAGCGACTTTTTCGTTTTTTAACAGCCTGCTTCCCGTCACATGCGCGCTTTCCGGTGAATACCCGGCTTTTATCGCAGATTGGGTGGCGTTAAAGCTTTTCACATAATAAAGACAAAACAGCCGCTGGCGTTCGTTTAACTCATCACCTTCGCCCGGGGTGTTTTTTCCGCCGCTTTCCGCGTTCTTATTGAGCGCCTCGTCCCAGCGCCCTTCTTTTTTCCATCTGCCGATCGTTCTTGCGGATACGCCTGATTTGCCGGCAAGGGCGCGATTTGTGATGCGGCCTTTATGAGACTGATAGATTGTAAATGCCTGTTCTCTTTTTGCGTTTTTCATGCTACGGCATCACCGCCACCTCCGACATGATTGTCTATAATAAAAAGCGGCTTCTAATCGGGCCGCTTTTTCTGATCGTCTATTCACTTCTAGGTGGCAAACGTATGACAACTTATGAAGCAGGCGATTGATTTCTTTGTTCCTGCTGTTTTTGAATTTTTAGAAGCGCCCGTTTGACCGTCGTTTGTACGGTTGATTTCTTTACATTCAGCAAGGCGGCGATCCGTTCATACGAAAAGCATTCCGCTTTGTGGAGCAGCAGCATTTCTTTTTCTCTATCCGTTAAAACGGCTAATGCGTCCCGCAGTCTGATTCTGTCTTCTTCAGTCACATTTGCGGACGGTTCAAACATCAGCGCCTGCGAATAGGTTTCCATGATTCTCGGATCTTTAATGAGCATTCTCTGATAAGCGTCTCTGCGGTCTATCGCTCTTCTTATGCCGGGCTGCCGGCCTTTTTCAAGCCATTCGATGACATACTCCAAATCTGTAATAATCGTTCTGATGATTTTTTTATCTTTCAGTTCTTCTGAAGTAAGCACCGTTTCATCGGCTTCCTCCAGCTGCTTGTACCACTTTTTCGTCTCTTTCAGCGTGCGTTTATAGTCAAATAGTAAGTCTTCCATGTAAATCCTCCTCTTTTTCGGAACAAAAAAAGGACACCAACCAATGCGCAGCATGTGCGCGATTGATCAGTGTCCGCAGGCTTTCCGTCTTGGACGTATTCTGTTTTTTTCGATTAATTCAATTTAAAGCCGATTTCATATTCGACCCGGGCCAGATCCCCTTTTCGCGTTTCGACAAGCGTTTTGCCGTGCTCCGGCGCTTCGGCGAGCCATGCTTCCTTCTTCAGTCCGTCTACTATAATCACCCGAACCTTGCCTTCTTCCAGCTGGCTTTTTAATGTTGTATGTTCAATGTCAGTCAGTTTTTTAGGATTCATGTTTTACGTCCTCCGTCTTTTTCAAAATGTTCACTTCATGTATGAGGCTTCCGAGCTTATTTATGAACGCTTCTTTTTCTTCAGAACTTTCTCCCCGGAGCAGGCGGAGAGCCGTTTCGGCCGCCTCAAAGAGTTCCGGGGCTTTCGCCATCAATGCCGCGTTGATCTGCTGTGAGTATGAACTTAAGTTGAAAACGGCCGCGATGAGCCTTCCGTTTGAATAAGGGAACTTCTCTTTATCCGCTTCGCTGTAAGCGGAATAAATGTAAATGGGTTTTTCTTCTCCGCTGTGTACGGCCCGCCATGGAGCGGGGCTGTGTTTTTCTTGCAATGGTGATCCTCACTTTCCATCAGCCTCATGCCATGCTTCAATTTGCTTTTCTATCCGTTTTGCCCTGAACAGCAGGCAAAAAAGCCATTTGATATATTTACACACGTGCATCAAGCCTCGCTTTTGCGTCTTGAACCATTCGTTCAAGCCGTTTAATGACCGGCGTTAAATCAGTGCCTGTTTTGCAGTTCGGGCAAGGGTGAAAGACAGCGCCGAAACCCGTTTCCATCACAATGACCTTCTTCGGCCCGCACAGCTTACACATTATCTCGCCCCCTCTAATCTGTGGTTTACGTCAAATGAATTGCCATTAATGATGACTAAATAATCGCTGCACATCTCATAAATTCTTGTGCCCAAGGCTTCATCAACCTGCACCAATCCGTCACAGGCCAGCTCGCTCGAGATAAGAACCGGCTTATGATTTAAATAGCGGTAATTCACGACGGCGTACATTTGTTCAATCTGCCAATCGGTCGCCCGGGGTTTTCCGTTCAGCGGTTTGAACAGATCGTCAATAAAAAGCACATCCGCCTGTTTCATACGGCCAAGCTTTGCATCGAGCAGATCAAAATCATTTTTTAAATCCGTAAAGCCCTCCACAAAAGGAAAATACAGCACCGGTGTCTGCTTCTGTCTCATGACATAATTGCTGAGAGCGGTCAAAAGATGGGTTTTTCCCGATCCCGGACGCCCTAAAAGGGCAATGCTGTTTTTCCGGCAGTTTTTCATCTTGTCGAAGTTCTCAACATATTCAAGGGCGCACTCATATGCGTCGACGACTGCCTGAGGCTTGCCCCGCGTGATAAATCCTTTGAAATCCAGCTTCCGAAAGGCATCTGTAATCTCACTTGCGCCGAGAATGCGTTCTACTTTCCGTTCGGCGGCGCAGCGGCACTTAACCCATACTTCCATTCCCAGCTGGTTTTTGAGATAACCGCCCTGATCTTTACAGAGCGGGCAGTCAAAGCGGCTTTTGTCTGATTCTTCCGGTCTGTCCGCCAGTAATGGACGTTTTCCGTTTTTCAGGTCGGCAAGAATCTGCTCGATCGTTCGTTTTGTCATGTATCGTATTCCTCTCTTTTTTTGTTGTGATTGTCCTTCCCGCAATTCGTGCATTCAAGCGGTCTTCCATATACTTGGCGCAATAGCTGAAAGCCTTGATCGTTTCAGCTGAAGAGGTGCGCCGCTGTTCAAAAGCGGTAAAGCATTCGCCTAGCCATTTGATTGCTTCTTGTGCTGACGCACCGAGGGAAACAATACGGGCGATGGCCTGATAATCCCGGGGCGACGGGTATACGCTCCGCCCCTCCTGTGCAGACCTTAACCTGATAAAATGGGCGGCAATGTCGTTAATCGCTTCTTCAGCAGTATGATTTTTTGTTATATCTATTTCTCTCCGGACATTTTTGTCCCCGTGATCCGCCGATATTGTCCGGTCTGTAACTTCCGGACGGGTCAATGTCTTTTTCGGCGTGAATCTTTTCGAGTGCTTTACGGAGACGATGAGTCCGTAAGGGGCGCGGACGGTTTTGATATAATCATGCTGTTCCAAGCTCTCGAGCCACCGCCTGACGGTTTTTTCGCTGACCGCGAATACATCGGCCATTTCTCTTGCTTTTACGGGCTTATGTCCGAGGACGATCCCCCACTTTACGCCGTCTTTTACATGTTCCTTTGTCGTTGAGCTGATGAACCATAAAAACAGCCAAATGGCGGATCCCATTTTGTCATAATGTTCTGAATTCAATAATCCGGAATAGATGAAAAACGGGTAGCTTTTACGATTCATAAGGGACGTCTCCATTTTTCTTCAGACGTATATAGCGCTCATACTGCAATCGGTTATCAAATCGGAATACCGGTAGTCCGCAAGCGGTAAAAGATATCGAACCGCCTGCTTTTCCTAAACATCTCTGGTCAGCCGGATTGCTGCTGAAACGGATGATTATCGCCTGCATCTCTCACCCTCCTGATCAATTTCTTATCGTATTTCGATACATTTTGTATCCCTATGATGTTGATTATATACGATACATTTCGTATCATCAAGACCTTTTTGATACTTTTTTTATCATCCCTTTCTTTTGATACATTTTGTATCTATAATCATAAGTAACTTAGGGTGTTGAAAAAAGAGAGGTCATTTCGGATGATAGGCGGAAGATTAAAGAGTCTCAGAGGTAAGAAAACGCAGGAAGAAGTCGCAAATCATATCGGTGTCTCGCGCGCCAGATATTCTCATTATGAAAACGGCCGATCTGAACCCGATTACGACACGCTGCAAAAGCTTGCGGATTATTTCAAAGTGTCGACTGATTATTTGTTAACCGGAAAAGAACCTTCAGATGAAGACATGTTTGCCGATCCCGACCTGCAGATCGCATATCGGGACATGCAGGACTTTTCCCCGGAAAGCAAGCAGCAGGCCATTGAATTCATTAATTATTTAAAAGAAAAAGAGAAAAACCGCAGGCCGAAACATAAATAATCCGCTCTTTTCCTTTAAACTGCTTAACGTTCAGCCGATATAAAAGCTGAATGTTTATTTTTAAAAGAAAAGGGAATTGATTCAAAGTCCGATCAGGGCTTTTCTTTCTCGCTTAAAAAAGAACATATGTTCGAAAGGGTGTATTCAATTGGGCGATTTTTTAACACATCTTGAGGAATACGTCAAAAACTTATATTGCCGCATGGGAATGACCGCCCCTCTCCATATTGATATGCAGATGATTGCCAAGGAGCTTGACATTTGGATTCATTTTGAAGATACGCACAGTATGATGCTGAAGCGGGACGGCATGTACAGCATCGTCCTGAATCAAAAAAAGTCACCCGAAGAGCAATGGCAGGATTTTGCGCACGAACTGTGCCATGTGCTGAAGCATACCGGGAACCATTTTCATATGAACAAGCTGTTCAGGGAACTGCAGGAATTTCAGGCCAACCATTTTATGTACCACTTCTGTGTGCCGACCTTTATGCTGTTAAACATGGAGCTGCCCCAGCGGAGGAGCCACGCCGTTATTTTAATCGCAGCCGCTTTCCGGGTGACGGCATCATTTGCGGAAAAAAGGCTCGAGCTGTTTGAACGGCGTAAAGCAGGTATTCAATTTCAGAAGCGGCTCGCTTGTCTGTTATCCGACAAGCGGCCGAATGTGTATTATGGAAGCGGACAGACACACTTGCATGCCGCTGAAGAAAAAACGCCGTATTTTATTGAAAATTAGCGATTCTCCGCCGGCTTAGAACACAGCCGGCAGAATGTCATCATTTTGACATCGGAGAAAAGGTTTTTGCATCATGACGCTGTAATCACCGTGCTGCCCGCCAAGCACTTCATGCACCGCATAGCTCCAGTGAATGTAAGAACGGGCCCCCTGTTCATTTATCATAAAAACCGGCCTTCACGGTTTCTACATACCGAAAAAACAGATCGGTTGGCGTGTATTTTTCTACCCGGCAGCCAAAATTGCTGAACAGCGCGTGTCTCTGCGCCGTGCTCACTTCCAATTGCAGCCCCATTTTCCTTTTTGTCCGATTGACAATGTTGCCGGGATTTACACCTGCCAGCCGATCATTCTTCTCTGTCAGCTCGGCATCAAATCCCGCTTCACGCAGCAGATCACAAATCAGTCTTGCTTTTTCCAGATCCGCGCCCCCGACGAGTGTATTTGCCTTTTTCAGATCATGATACCCGTGAAAAGCCAATGCGTAATGATGGGCGGTCACTTTTTCTAAAGCCAGGGGCTCGTCAAAGCGTGTGCTTGTCAAGTGGAGAGAACGGTTATCGCACCGCTTCGTCCCTTCAAATAAATAAATTGAGCTTTGGTCAGAAAATGCCTGCACCAGCTCACTGACACCCGGCTCAATCCTGCCGCCGTGGGGAGCGAGGACGATACATTTACTTCCCTCTTTTTCTTCATAAATAATTCTGTATTCCGATTCAGCAGCGGAAAGAGCTGCGAAGCTGTCATATCTGTCTTTCATGTGTAACATGCTCTCCTTTTCCAGTCAGCACCAGTTTACTCTACTCATCTGGGAATGGAAACCTTTTTATAGTATGATTGATAGAATACGTATCAGGGGGGAGATATTATGGGGTTCATCAACGGATTGCTGGGCAATGCGTCGACAATATCGACGGCTGAAGCAAAAGCAGAACTGGCCCGTATTTTGCTGGAAGGTGAGAATGTCAACGCCGCATTTAAGCTTGTCCGAGATATCATTGTCTTTACGGATAAGCGTCTTATTCTTGTTGATAAACAGGGACTAACGGGGAAGAAAACGGAGATTCAATCCATTCCGTACAAGAGCATTTCCAGATTCAGCGTAGAAACCGCCGGCCGCTTCGACCTTGATTCAGAGCTGAAAATTTGGATTTCAGGCGCGGAACTTCCCGCTGTCTCAAAGCAGTTTAAAAAAGATGAAAGCATTTATGATATTCAAAAGGCCCTTGCCGCAGTTTGTATGTAAGAATAAAACGGAAGCCCGGGGAGCTTCCGTTTTATTGATTACAGTTTTTCTTCAATTTTCGCCTTCGTTTTCGGGCCGTAAATTCCGTCTGCCGTTAATCCGCTGACGGATTGAAAACGTTTTACGGCATTTGCCGTTTTCGGTCCGTAAACGCCGTCCGCCCCATGATTTTTTGCTCCTTTATCGGGATAAAAATAAAGTGCGGATAAAGCGTTTTGCACTTGTTTTACGTTTGTCCCTTTCGTCAGCGGTTTCGTCACTTTGATCACACCGGATGGAAGCGGATAGGAAGACACAGCCTGACTTTTTGAAGAAGAACCCGTCTGAGCGAGCTTGATCACTTGTCCGACTGTAATGTGATTCGGATCGGTGATATGGTTGATGCTTTGCAGCGATTTTACGCTGACACCGTGCGATGCGGCGATTTCCGATAAGGTGTCGCCTTTTTTCACATGGTATTCAGACGCAGAAGAAGAAATAGAGGCTTTTTTCGCCGGCATACTTCCGCTTAATTTCTTTTCAATCTTCGCCTTCACTTCATCCCAGCGGCCTTCAGACAAAATGCGGTGCGGGCAGTACTTTCCGTTCCAGTCCTGATGCTTTCTGATTCTGTCAATCCCCCAGCCCCGTTCTTTCAAAAGCTGCGCCGCAAACGCAATCGCCAGTTCTTCTGCGGCTCTGTACCGTTCGCCGCCTGACTTGCTGTAACAGATTTCTATAGCAATCGACTTTCGGTTTCCGGTACCGTTCGTGCCGTCTCCCGAATGCCAGGCATTCCGGTCCAACGGAATTCCCTGGATCACTTCTTTGTCATCAACCGCAAAATGATAGCTCGTTGATTCGCTGTTTCCCGTCATATAGCTAATTTCATTAGCGGCGGATGCGTCGTTTGCCGTGTTATGAATGGTAATATACTCCGGCGTCATCGGATTCGGACATTTTAACGCATATTTATCAGCCGATACGAGCCGTTTTTTCACTTCAATCCCCACTCTTCATCTCTCCTTATGCCTTTTTCATCAATAGGTGGCATTCGTAGGACAGATAACTGAGTATATAGACCCTGCATTCGGATAAAAATGGAATGGATACGCATGCAAAAAATAAGACCCTTCCAAAGAAGGGTCTTTATGTTATGTTTGGTTGCGCGCGGCAATATGGAATGTGCCGTCCGCTTGGTTTTCCAAATGGCTTTCATGGCCGATCACCTGTGTAAAGCTGAACCCGACAGCAACAAGCAGCAATCCTGACAACAGTTTAGATTTCATATAGACAATCTCCTCTCTGGATTTGTTTTTGGGCGTGCACCATTTTTTCATAAAACGTGAGCGCTTTTTCAGGCTGTCCGTGTTTCATGTAAAATTTGGCAGCGTCATGCGCCAATTCTTCCACATACGGATACAGCATGTGTTCTTCCAGAAAATCAAACGTGTGCCTGACGGATGCGTTATCCATTTCCTTGCCGTATAACGCATGCAAAAATTGGAACAGATTGACAAACAATTCATCATTGTATTCGCGGGCGATACTGAGCCCGAGGCGATATTGCTTCTCTGCTTCGGCTGTAGTGTTCTGTTTATAAAGAACCTGTGTTAATGAGTAAATAGAATGCGGAAGATTATCGAACTTTTCTGACCTGCAAATGGAAACGGATGTCTCAAAATATTCGGCTGCTTTAGAGAGGTCTCCCATTTTTTCGTAACAGTTTCCGAGATTATATAAGGCTGAACTGATAAGACGGGGATTGCCTTCTTGTTTTGCAAGATCTAAAGCAAGTTCTAAGTGGGGCAATGCTCTTTCTGGATACTGCATGTCATCATAATTCCCTGCAATAACGAATTCACATTGGATTCTGCGGACGTTGTACGTCTCATACGATTGGTACGTTTCAAGGGCTTGAACGGCATAACTCATGGAGACGTAGGTTTGTTTCAGGTTGTAAAAAATCTCGGCCATTTTAAAAGCAAACTCAGCTTTCTCGATGTCATCAGAAACGAGTGCAAGGTTTTTTTCAGCCCGTTTGTAATACATCATGGCGTTTAGGAACATTTTCTGTTTAAATTCGTACATTCCTCGAAAAAAATTAAAGTAGTAATCAAGCAGTCCTGTCAGTTTATACTGGTTGCCTTCAATGTCTTCCAATAATTCTGAAAACTCAGGCTGAGAAGGGTCCTCCTTTAAGGGCTTGATGTAATCCAGCATGACGCGGTGTCTGAATTCCATTAATGAATAATACAGCAGCAGATCCTGATCTTCTTCCATATCCTCAATCTCTCTCTCTACTTCACGTTTGACGCGCTCCGCCTCAAGGACGTGAAACTGCCGGATATGGGTATACCATTCATTAATTTTGAGCCCGACAAAAGAGGACGGAATAGTCTGCTTCATCCTCAATAAATCCCCCCTTTTGGAATGACCGAGATATGTCATATTTTATCATAATTGCTAGAAAAAGAAGAACGCAAAAAGACCGCAATTGTCGAATTTCGGATATCCGCAACGATTTATCTTCATCACAAGCTTATTGCTTGTTTCTTCCGTGCCGTTGATATAGCATATCCTTGCAGCTTTTATTCTGTATTAAATGGGGGTTTTCACATGACAGCACAAAATCAATTGGTCAGCCACTTTCTGTCACATCGAAACGTGACGATTGAGCTGGCGGAAAAAATCAGCCGCGAGCATTACGACTACAAGCCGGCAGAGACATCAATGTCCGCTCAGGAACTTGTAAAACACATCGTTTATTCTTTTCTTATGTTTGCAAACGTCATTAACGACGGAAACGGATCAGC
The DNA here is from genome assembly GCF_053663395.1 of Bacillus sp. JK74. Lineage (NCBI taxonomy): Bacteria > Bacillati > Bacillota > Bacilli > Caryophanales > Bacillaceae > Bacillus > Bacillus sp. JK74. Next base: position 746,092 of record NZ_JBSJQB010000002.1, read on the forward strand.
TATCCAGAACAAACCGAAAGAAGAAGCGGAAACAGACCTCGTCAAACTGGCTGAAGCATGTACTGAAAAAACGATAAACATCCTGTCACAGCTGACTGAAGAGCAGCTGAACCGCGAAATTGACCTGACTGCCTCTTTCGGCAGAAAAATAACCGGCGCGGCTCTCCTTCAGCTTGCCATGGAGCATGAAATTCATCATAAAGGCAATCTTTTCGTGTATGTCAGAGAAATGGGCCACACGGAACTTCCGTTTTATCAGCAAAAATCATAATCCGGCCATCATCCGCCGATCTGCGAAATAACAGCAGGCAGGCGGATTTTTTTGTTCTGTATAAAATTTTCCGAAAATTTAATTGATTACCGCCTCTTAATCATATATAATCTGATAAAAATAGTAGGATTATTCAGGAGGCACACAGATGACTGTAAGCATTGTGTTTATGGGTTTCTTTGTCGGAACGCTGGTCGGATTGACGGGTGTGGGAGGAGCGGCGCTTTTGACTCCTTTACTGATCGTTTTAGGGATCAACCCCTCAATCGCCGTCGGCACTGACCTTTTATATAATTCCATCACCAAACTGTTCGGTGTCGTTTCTCATTGGAAGCAGCGCACCGTTCAATTTAAACTTGTCGGCTACTTGGCGCTCGGGAGCATTCCCAGCGCAACAGCCGCCATCGGTATTCTTCACTTGTTTCCCGCTTTTCACCAGCATCAGGAGCAGATTATCAAACAGGCGCTCGGCTACGTGCTGACCCTTGTCGCTATTTCCATTATCGCCCGCCTTTTTTTCGATAAAAAACTGCGGCCGAACCGCTGGCAGCAAAAAACACTTGAAGAAAAGCGGACACTCATGATACTGATCGGCGTCATTTTCGGCTTCATCGTCGGCCTGACATCTATTGGGTCCGGCTCATTATTTGCGATCGCCATGTTATACCTGTTCAGAATGAAAACGGCAGAAGTGGTGGGAACGGATATCGCACATGCCTTTCTGCTCGTAACTGTTGCCGGTCTGTTAAACGCAAGCTTCGGAAGCGTCGATTACCTGCTTGTATTGAATCTGTTGATCGGCTCTGTGCCGGGTGTGCTTCTCGGCAGCTTCTTTTCGCCGAAATTCTCACCGCGCCCGCTGCAGTTTGTGATGGCGGCGATTATTTTAATCAGCGGGATAAAATTAATCTAAAAAAGGCGGTCTGTTGTCAGATCGCCTTTTCCCTTATAACGTCACACCGGACTTAAAGATTGCAAGCTCCCGAAAATCGTTTTTTTCGTTATTGACGAATTGTCCGCTTGCAACGTTAATAATGTATTGAATAAAATCTCTTACAATGTGATCTTCTGTTGTTTCGTCTTCCGCCAATCTCCCCGCGTTGTAATCAATCCAATGAGGCTTTGATTGAAATAAATCGGTATTTGTTGATACTTTCACAGTCGGGACAAATGTGCCGAACGGCGTGCCTCTTCCGGTTGTAAACAACACGATGTGACAGCCAGCCGCGGCGAGCGCTGAAGAAGCGATTAAATCATTGCCGGGCGCACTGAGCAGTGTCAATCCCTTTGTTTTCAGTGTTTCACCGTATGTCAGCACATCAGAAACCGGTGCAAGACCGGCTTTTTGGGTGCAGCCGAGCGACTTGTCTTCGAGAGTTGAAATGCCGCCTTCCTTATTCCCTGGTGACGGGTTTTCATAAATCGGCTGCTCGTGCTTCATAAAATATTGCTTGAAATCATTGATCAATCGGACTGTTTTATGAAACACTTCTTCGCTCGCCGCACGCTGCATGAGAATCGTCTCAGCGCCGAACATCTCAGGCACCTCCGTTAAGACCGTGCTCCCTCCCTGTGCAATCAAGTAATCTGAAAATCTCCCTAATAAAGGGTTTGCGGTGATGCCGGAAAAACCGTCCGACCCGCCGCATTTCAATCCGATGCTCAATTCTGACAGCGGAATCTCCTCACGTTTATCTCCCTTTGCCGCAAGGTGTATCTCTTTAAGAAGCGCTGTCCCCGCTTCAATTTCATCTGTGACAGCCTGTGATTCGAGAAATTTCACCCGATCTCCGTTCACTTCAGAAAGCGTTTCCTTAATTGCCGCCAGCTCATTATTTTCACAGCCCAGCCCTAAAACCAGCACACCGCCCGCATTTGGATGGCGAATGGCGTTAATCAGTATTTGTTTCGTATTCTCATGATCATCGCCAAGCTGGGAGCAGCCGTATTGGTGTTTTAAAACCAGCACATTGTCAAAGGGGGCAATGTCTTTCGCCTCTTTTACGAAGCGCTGCAAGATTTTCTCAGCGACGCCGTTTACGCAGCCGACTGTAGGCACGATCCACAGTTCATTCCGAACGCCGGATGTACCGTTTTCTCTTTTGTAGCCTTGAAATGTCCGGTTCTCATTTGTAAAAGGATTGTCCTCGAAGCGCGGTGAATACGTGTATTCTTGCACATCGGATAAATTCGTTTGCAGATTATGGGTATGAATATGCTCGCCGGCCGAAATCCGCCTTGTCGCACGCCCGATCGAAAAACCGTATTTAATGATGCTGCCGTTTTCTTCAATGGTTTGCAGCGCGATTTTATGCCCCCGCTTTACAGGGTCCTTCACTTCAATCGTCAGTCCGTCTGTATGCAGCCGCTCCCCTTTGTTAAAATGGCGCATAGCGAGAAGCACGTTATCGTTTTTATGGATTTTTATGACCTCTTTCATTTCACTTCCCCCTTATTGCCGCAGCATTCATGTAACGCATGCTTCATCCCCCGCTTATGAATGACAGAGAGAAAAAAAGCCGTTCGTTCAGTCAGCCCCGGAAGATGGTTCAGATTCTTTCCCCACAATCGCTCTTCTCCTAATATAGAAAATGCCGCTTGAAACATATCATCTTTGCAACGGGACCGCGCCATTTGAAAACGGTTCAGAACCTCCTCGCCATCTGCCGGTTTGTTCAGCCCGTTCCAGTATGAATAGATCATGGCGCTGAATGAAAATACCAGCCTCTCAGGAAGCCGGCCCTCCTGTTCGATATAAGCCTTCAGCGTCGGCAGGTTTCTTGTTTTGAATTTTGCGGCGGCGTTAAGGGTGATGCTTTGCAGATAATGTTGGATATAAGGGTTTTTAAACCGGTGTAACACATCTGCCGCATACTGGGTGACACCCTCCATTTGCAGCACGGGAAGGATTTCTTCATTGATCAGCTCTTCGATGAATCTGCCCGTCACCTCGTGCTCAGCCGCTTCCCGGACGGTTTGCAGTCCGTATAATAAAGCCACTGGCGCCAATGCCGTATGAGCGCCGTTTAAGATTCTCACCTTTTTTGTCCTGTAAGGCGTAAGGTCAGACGTGATCAGTGCGTTCAGCCCGGCATCAGCAAAAGGAAGCTCATTCTGAAGCTGTTCCGGCCCTTCTATCACCCACAAATAATAATGCTCACCGACCACAAGCAGACGGTCTTCGTATCCGAGAAAATCGGTAAGTTCTTCCGCGGTATCAACAGGAAATCCGGGAACAATCCGATCCACGAGGGTATTGCAGAAGATGTTCGCATCATGAATCCATTGAGTAAACTCAGGCTCCAGCTCCCACAGCCCGGCATATTGAAGCACGGCCGCCTTCAGTTTCCGTCCGTTTTCTTCGACCAGTTCACATGGAAGCACAATGCACCCTTTCTCGGCGTCACCCGCAAATGCCTTATAGCGGAAATAAAGGAACGCCGCTAATTTCCCAGGGAATGTTTTTTGAGGTCTATCCTCAAGCCGGTCGCCTTTCTCAAACGTAATTCCCGCTTCTGTCGTATTGGAAATGATAAATCGAATATCCTCTTGTGCTGCCAGCCGTTTAAAGGAATCATAGTCAGAAAAAAGATCAATGCCGCGGCTGATGGATTTGACGATCGTGTGTTCTTCAGCCGGTTTTCCATCCTTTATCCCCTGCAAAAAAAGCGTAAACAAACCGTCCTGTTCGTTTAAACGTTTGATTTTCTCAGAGCCTCTCGGCTGTACGGCGACAACGCTTCCGTTAAAATCCGTCAATTGATTCAATTGATCGATCTGCCAGTCAGCGAAGGCCCGCAAAAAGTTGCCTTCGCCGAACTGAAGGACTTTTTCAGGATATTGAATGTATTCACCGCACATCTTTTTATTCAGCTGCCGCAAGCTGTCCGCCTCCTTCTGCATTTATGCACACGTTAACATTCTCCCGTACGAAAATCCGGATATTCAGACGGGCTGTTATGTGAGTTTTTTAATTGAGTCTCTTATCATCACCTCGGTGTTTTCGTATATTTTTTCCGCCGCCGTATCCGGGTCGGTGATAAGCGCCAAAATCTTCTCTGCGCCGAGTATGCTGATTTTTTCAACCGGGCGTTTTACGGTCGAAAGCCTCGGCGTCATGTATTGGGAAATGCCGATGTCATCAAACCCGATAACGGATATATCTTCCGGAACGTTCAGGCCTTTGGCGAAAATGGTATTCATCGCCCCGATCGCCATATCATCGTTTGAACAAAAAACAGCCGTAGGCGGTGATTGAAGCGACAAGAGTTTTTCCATCGCCTGACTGCCGCTTTCCATATCATAGCGGCCTTTTACACTGTATTCATGCTTAATCGGGATAGAATGATCAATTAAAGATGTCAAATAGCCTTCTTTCCGCTGAGAAGTTGACCTGAATCCTTCCTTTCCCTCAATGATCGCGATATCTCTGTGTCCGTTTGCGATCAGGCAGTCGACCGCCTGTCTGGAGCCTTCTTTATCGTTTGACAGGATATTCGTGATGCTCCGGTCATCAATGTCCCGGTTCAGCACGACGAGCGGGATGTTTTTCTCGCGGATATGATAAATAAATGAATTATCACTGTCGCTTTGGCTCATTAAAATGATTCCGTCATATCTCATGGGCGTAATGGTTTCAAAGCTTTTCAGATCGTCAATCGCGCGGACGAACAAATTGTATTCCTCACTGATTGTGCGGTTTACACCTTTGATGGTATCGGAAAAAAAGCTGTGTGAGGTTCCGTTGGTGATGCTTGTAAAAAACAGTCCGATCGTATGGGACTTTTGCATGGCAAGGCTTTTTGCATTTACATTCGGTGTGTAATTCAGCTGTGAAGCGAGCTCTAATATTTTCTGTTTTGTATGCTCTTTAATGTGGGGGCTGCCGTTAAGTGCCCGGGATACGGTTGTGTGGGATACGTTGGCGAGTTTTGCGATATCTTTTATGGTTACCATCGTTTTTCCTTTCTTTCTGTATGCTGGCATTTATTTCTATTGTACCATTAACGGACAGTCCATAAAATCACTAAAGTTGAGGTTTTGCATGATGTAAGTCCTGAACGAGCTCGGCATGCTGCCGGTCCGTCAGTTTATACATTAAACCGATAATCAGCATGGCGCACGCTAAAGCGAAAGCCGGGTACAGCAGCAGAAGCCCTTTAATCCCGATTAACGTGCCTTTTGTCTGAGAGGCATTCGGGATATAGCCGATAACGCTCAGCCCGATGCCTGAAAGAAAACCTGATAAAGATTGGGCGAGTTTTCTGGAGAAGTTAAAAAGCGAATATGTCGTCGCCTCCTTCCGTTCACCCGTCTTCCACTCTCCGTAATCAATAATGTCCGACACAAGCGCCCACGTAATGCCGTTTGGTATGCTGATCCCGATAAAAGCAATGCTCGCTAACGCCGTAAAGATATATACATTTGACGGGAGACAGAAATTCAGCGCATCAGCCGCGGCGCTGACGGCAAAACCGATCATCACCGTTTGCTTTTTTCCGAAGCGTTTGACGAGTTTCGGCATAAACAACACACCTAAAAATGAAGAGCCGATGATGATAAAACTCATGTAGGACATCAGCTCCGCATTGTTGAGATTGTATTGGGCGAAGTAAACAAGCATAGCGGATTTAATGTTGTATGCCGATATTGAGAAAATCGTCATGAAAACGACAGTCAGAAGCGGTTTGTTGCCGATAAAGCATTTGAAAACCGACATGACGGACAGCTTTTCTTTCGGCGCTTCACGGACGATAATTCTTTCTATGCAGTTTCGGTAGCAGATCATAAATCCCGCGATTCCGATTACGGCCATCATTCCCATGACTGCCGGGTAGCCGATGTGAACGTTATCAAAATGAACGAGAATCGGGATGACGATGACACTTGTAATGAGCAGCGCGCCGAGAGAACCGATCTGGCGGAATGCGGAAAGCGCCGTTCTGTCCTCCGCATCCTGTGTAATGGCTGCACCGAGGGAGCCGTACGGAATATTGACGAAAGAATAAGCGACCCCCCACAGCATGTAAGACGCATAGGCGTACACAAGCTTCCAGGTGACACTCACGTCCGGTGACACAAAAATCAATACGGTCATGACCGCAAGAATAATACTTCCGAATAATAAGTACGGCCTGAATTTCCCCCGGGGTCCGATCTTTTTTCTGTAGTCAATGGCCGAGCCGACAATCGGATCAGTCAAAGCCGCAAACAGCTTGCTGACCAAAAAAATACTGCCGGCGAACGCTGCCGGAATGCCTGCGACATCTGTGAAAAACTTCAGCAAATAGATCTGCCCGAGATCAAACATAAATCCGTTCCCAAAATCTCCGAAACCATAGGATACTTTTTCTTTCAGACTCAGCTTATGCTCCTTCACTTTTGCGGCAGGTGCTGTCACGACAGGCACATTACTCATAGGCCACCTCTTTCATTCCATTTTTTAAAAGCGGAAATATTCCTCAGCATTCCGGTAACAAATTCCCTCGACAATCCTCCCTAAAAGCTCCATATCGCAGGGCGCTTCGCCTTGTTCCGCCCAGCCGCCGATCAGCGTGCAGACAAGCCGCCTGAAGTATTCATGGCGGGGATAGGACAGGAAACTTCTTGAATCCGTCAGCATCCCGATAAAACGGCTGAACAGACCCATATTTGATAACGCTTTCATTTGCTGGAGCATTCCATCTTTCGTGTCATTGAACCACCAGGCTGTGCCGAATTGAATTTTCCCCGGTGTTTTCCCATCCTGAAAGCTGTTGATCATGCTGGCGATAATATAGTTGTCATTCGGATTCAGAGAATACAAAATCGTTTTAGGCAATTGCCGCTTTTTTTCGGCGGAATCTAACAGCCGGGCAAGCGGTTTTGCGATACGTTCATCATTAATCGAGTCATATCCCGTATCAGGACCGAGGCTGCTGAACTTATTTGTATTGGTATTTCTTAACGCGTTAATATGGAACTGCATCGCCCAGTCCAGTTCGGCGTAAAGACCGCAAAGATATTGCAGCGTCCGTGTTTTGAATTTCTTTTCATCTTCAAAAGACACATGCTCTCCGCTTAATCCGGCGGCAAAAATCCGGGCCGCTTCCTCTTCGGTCGTCTCGGCATAAACCATTTGATCTAATGCGTGATCCGACACTCTTCCCCCGGCACTGTGAAAGAAGCGGACGCGGGATTCCAACGCATCCAAATACGATTGGTAGGTGGTGACAGCCATTCCGGAAGCGCTCTCCAGCGACCGGACCCAATCGGCAAAACCCGGGCTGCTGATGTCCAGTCCTTTGTCAGGCCGAAATCCGGGCAGCACTTGAACCGGAAAATCACTTTCTTTTAACAGTTCATGGTATGTCAGCGCATCGGCAGGATCGTCGGTTGTGCAAATGACTTTGACATTTGATTTCAGAATGAGATCCCTTGCGCCAAACCCGTCTCCCTGCAGGAGCTCATTCGTTTTTTTCCAAATTGCCGCGGCCGTTTTTTCATTCAATACGTCATAAATGCCGAACCAGCGCTGCAGCTCTAAATGCGTCCAGCTGTACAGCGGATTGCCTATCGCCATCGGCACCGTTTTTGCCCAGGCGAAAAACTTCTCTTCATCTGAAGCGTTTCCGGTAATGCAGCGCTCTTCAATGCCGTTGGCCCTCATAATCCGCCACTTGTAGTGGTCACCGTAAAGCCATGCCTCCGTAATGGTTGCGAAGGTTTTATTTTCATAGATTTCCTTTGGGCTTAAGTGACAGTGATAATCAATGATCGGCATGTTTTCAGCGTATTCCCGGTACAGCTTTACGGCCGTTTTACTATCCAGTAAAAAGTCATCACCCATAAAAGCTTTCACACTTTCATCCTCCCTCTTATAAAATGTTAACGTTAACAAAATGGTTCTTTTTTATTTTAGCTTCCTCTTTCTCACATATCAATCATTTTTATTTTATTTTTCAGAAAATTGCATCCGTTAACATTTTCATGCAAAAAAGACATCGCCGAGAAAAGTCCGGCAATGTCTTCTGTGTGATCTTAAGGATTAGTAAGCGAGGCTGAATAATCCTTTGATATGTGTTAAATAACGTACGTTACTTGCTTCTTTCATTAAAGATGCCGGAAGGCCTTTCAGCGGAGTAGAGTTCGCTCCGATGATGGCAACCGCGTCTTTACGTCCAAGGCTTGCAAGCGTACCAGAGTTTACAGGCTTGAATGTTTCAAGCGTTTTTCCTTCTAAGTAAGCGAACAGGTTGTAACCGACAAGTTCACCCATCTGCCAAGCGATTTGCGCTGTCGGCGGGTACGGACGGCCGTCCGGCGCAAAGTATACAGCGCTGTCTCCGACAACGAATACATCTTCGTGAGAAGTAGATTGTAAGAAATCGTTAACCGTCGCACGGCCGCGGTTCACTTCAAGGCCGGATTCGCCGACTAACGGGTTGCCTTGTACGCCGCCTGTCCATACAAATGTGTTGGCAACGACTTTTGAACCGTCTTTCAGATCAATAACGTTTCCTTCAACATTTGTAACAGGAAGACCTGTTAAGAACTCAACGCCGCGTTTTTCAAGGCTTTTTGTCGCGCGTTCGATAAGGTCATCAGGAAGAACAGGAAGAATTTTCGGACCTGCTTCTACTAATTTCAGTTTGATTTCTTTCGGATCTACGCCGTATTTTTTCGTAAGGTTCGGCATGATGTCAGCAAGCTCACCGACAAGCTCGACGCCTGTTAAGCCGCCGCCGCCGATAAGGATTGTTGCATCAGCTTCGTTTTTCGTTTTAGAGTATTCACGCACACGGTCTTCCACGTGTTTGTATACTTTGTTGGCATCAGCAGCAGATTTCAGCACCATGCTGTTTTCTTCAAGTCCAGGAATGCCGAAATAAGCCGTAACAGAACCAAGTCCGACAACAAGCGCGTCATAAGTCAGCTTAGAACCGTCAGAAAGGGCAACTTCTTTCTTATCAACTGAGAAAGAATTGACTTCTGCGATTTTAATGTCGACGTCTTTTCCTTTCAGAAGTTTTTCAAGCGGCATAGCAACAGCCTGTTCAGACACGTTGCCTGCTGCAAGGCGGTGCAGTTCCGTAATGATTTGGTGAGTCGGGTATTTGTTCACAACGGTTACGCGTGCTTCATCTTTACTGTAATGTTTGCGAACGGTTAAAGCAGAAAGAACTCCGCCGTAACCAGCGCCTAAAATGACAATATGTTTTGACATCGTATATCCTCCGTCCTTTATATCAATTTGAATCTGAGATTATTTTTGTTTTTCGTTCATGATTTCAAGATAGCTGTTAGCAAAACGGAACAGCTTTTGAGCTTGAGGATCTTTCAGCATGCGCAGCAGGCCGAAAAGTCCGATCGTTTCATTGCTTGCATCCGCGCGGTCTTTTGCTTCGATCGCAGTAGCCGCAACTTCTTTCGCTGTTTCTTTCACCGGCTCAAGAATTTCTGTAAGCGCACCCACTGTATCGCTCTTCAATACTTCGTCTGTCGCTACAGACTGTGCAAAATCATAAGACTTCGTTAAAATATTTACTAACTCAGTCAGTTTTGGAAGCTGATCCACTAAAACAGTCAGTGATTCTTGAACTTCAGGTTTTAGCAGCTGATCAATAAGATCGCGTTGGCCTTGGCTGACAGATGCATTTGTTTGATCGATTGTTTCTGGCATATCCGATTCTCCTTTACTATAAGCAGTATGCTGATTTTTTTGGAAAGGGTAGCCTTTCCCCCTTCATGCAGAAAAGCATGAAAAAGCAAGATTGTGAATTCATGCACAATCATTTACAAAAATAAATGTTTACTACCCAGTTTTTCACTTTGCCATATCCAGTATTATTTTTATATCAACAAAAACAATTGAATAAGTCAAAATTTCTTTTTCCTCTCTGAAAATAGCAAACATAAAAAACCCCAATTTGATTTACTCTTATATAATAACACTTTTTGAACAAAATTTGAACGTGAATTGTTTCGTTTATGAAATTATTTATATGGCGGGGGTGTAATAACGTTTCTTTTAGGCTATTTTTTTACAGACCGTCCGCTTTTCCCCTGTCATTTTTCCCACAATTTTAAAAGCGGGCCCGATTTTCCCGTAAAGGGGTCACATTCCGGGAGCGGGACACGGCTGATTTCTTCTGAAGTTCTATCATTTTTCTCCGTTTTTGTATCGTACTGCCGGCCGCCCGGATAAGCCCCGATCACGGTAAAATCAGAACTGCCCGACAGTTTTTTATGTCCGGTGCCGGCCGGAATGACCGCTGCGTCTCCCGTTTGAAGAACGGCGTCCGCCCCTTGTTCCCCGCCGAACCTCAAAACCGCGGTTCCTTTTACCGCGACAAGAACTTCGTGCGTGGTGCTGTGAAAATGATGATACGGAAATACTCCGCCCGTCCAGTTGTTCGACCAATCGTGCCGGCTGAGGACGGACTCTGCTTTCTGTACCGTTTCTTCATTAAATACCGCTTTATAAATAACAAGCGGAAGATTCGGGTTATTCGGAATGCGGCCGTCATCTTCGAAATAAAGCACTTGAATATCCTCTTTCTGCATTGTGTTCACCTCCGTATATGTCTGTTTCCCATTCATCATTTATTAAAACGCTATTTTCTCATATTCCATTGCGAAGCCTGCCGGTGAATAGTATAGTATAAAAAAATATGTGTCAAAATGAGGGATTTAATGAAAGCCATCGTGATCGGAATATTGGCATCTCTGTTTTTTGCAGTCACATTTATTTTAAACAGGGCGATGGAGCTTTCCGGCGGAAGCTGGATGTGGAGCTCTTCCCTGCGTTTTCTTTTTATGATTCCGTTTTTATTCTTGATCGTTTATGCGAAAGGAAAATGGGCGCCGCTCTGGCATGAAATCCGGAAAAAACCGTTTTTTTGGCTGAAGTGGAGTTTTACCGGGTTCGTGCTTTTTTATGCCCCGATTACGTTTGCGGCGGCATATGGGCCTGGCTGGCTGATCGCCGGCACGTGGCAGATTACAATTGTCGCGGGTGTGCTTCTGTCGCCGTTTTTCTACGAAACAAAAAATTCACCGGCGGGCCCGGTTTCCGTCAGACAAAAGATCCCGCTGATTTCGCTGGTTACTTCCGTCATCATCCTGATCGGAGCCGGGCTGATTCAGCTTCAGCATGCGGGTTCTCTGTCCGGCCGCACGATACTATTCAGCGTGGCGCCGGTCGTCATCGCGGCTTTTGCCTATCCGCTCGGCAACCGCAAAATGCTGGAACAATACGGCGGAAAACTCGATACGTTTCAGCGGGTGCTCGGCATGACGCTCGCAAGCCTTCCGTTTTGGCTTTTGATCGCCGCTTTCGGCTGGCATAGAGACGGGCTTCCCTCAATGGGACAGACATTCCAATCCTTTATCGTCGCACTCAGCTCGGGCGTTATCGCAACAGTATTATTTTTCCGCGCCACCGATATGGTGAGGAATGAGCCGCAGAAGCTCGCTGCTGTTGAAGCGACGCAGTCCGGAGAGGTTCTTTTTGCACTGATCGGCGAAATCGTCTTTTTATCCGCAGCGTTTCCGTCACTTCTTTCATTTGCCGGACTGTTCATTATTATTGGGGGAATGGTCATGCATACATTCGCTTCCCGGCAGACAGACCAGAAAACGGCGGAGCAAACGTCAGCCAATCTCACCGGTTCCTGATTTTTTACGAAAGGTGTCATCCTATATGAAAGAAGAAATTCCGGCAATATCTTTTCTGTCAGCCGGCAAACGCTTTGAACAAAACAATACGTCCTTTGATGTCCTAAGCCGTGTAACCGGACATATTCAAAAAGGTTCTATCACGGCGTTGATAGGGCCTTCCGGCGCGGGAAAAAGCACATTGCTGTCACTTTGCAATCTGATGAATACACCTGATGAAGGGGAAGTGCTTGTATTCGGAAAAGAAATAAGGCGCTGGGATATCAGGGAGCTCAGAAAAACCGCGGGCCTTGCATTTCAATCAGCTCCCGTCACGGAGGGCACGGTGCAGGACAACCTTCTGCTCGCAGAAAAACTCCACGGGGCGCAGCACTATACCCCTGAAGAGCTCGCAGATTTTACAGACCTTCCGCGCGGGCTTCTGGATCGGAATGCAAAGGAATTATCCGGAGGTCAGCGGCAGAAGCTCTCATTAGCGCGAACTCTCGCCGGACTGCCGTCCATCCTGCTGCTGGATGAAATCACCGCGGCGCTCGACCCCTCATCCGTTCTCACCATTGAGAAACTGATTACGAAACTCCATCGGCAAAAACAGCTGACAATCCTGTGGATCACCCATAACCTTGAACAAGCGGAACGATTATCCGATACGGTATGGTTTATGGCTGAGGGACGGCTTTTAGAGACCGCGGAAACGAAAACGTTCTTTAAGGAACCGAAACACGAAAAGGCCCGGGCGCTTTTACAAGGGAGCGGGTGCTGATATGAATGATCTTTCACTGTTACTAACAAGTATATTTGTCATTATCGCTTTATTCCTGTCTAAATCTTTTAAAGCCGGCGTCGAAAAGGATATGATCGTCGCAACCGTCAGGGCCGTCATTCAGCTTCTCATCATCGGCTATGTGCTGTCGCTGATTTTTCGCGGTGATCACCCGATATTTATCATATTAATGGTGCTTCTCATGCTCACGGCCGCTTCGCACAATGTCGCCAAACGGAAAAAAATGCGGATCGGCTCATTTTGGCGCGTTTTTCTGACACTGGCAATCGCGGAAACCGTGACGCAGGGACTTTTACTGACCCTTCACATCATTCCGTTCACTTCAAGATATGTCATTCCGATAAGCGGCATGGTCATCGGAAACTCCATGGTGCTCTCAAGCCTGTTTTTAAGCCGGCTCAGTTCGGAAGCAGACCTGCGGAAAGAAGAAATCCAGCTGATTCTCTCTCTCGGAGGAACGCCTAAGCAGGCCGTCCGGCAGATATTGACGTCCAGTATGAAGCTCAGTATGATCCCGACGCTTGAAAGCCAGAAAACATTGGGTCTCGTTCAGCTTCCCGGCATGATGACGGGGCAGATTTTAGCGGGGGCTGATCCGATACAGGCGGTGCGCTTTCAGCTGCTGATCGTTTTTACAACGATGGCCTCCGCTCTTCTTACATGTATCATACTCAGCGCCTTGACATATCCTTCCCTTTTCACGGAACACTGGCAATTAAAAAAATTCAGCAGGGAAGCGTAAGCTTTTTCCCTGCTGAATGGTGGTTCATGACAAGGTCAGAGATTCATAGTAACGGGATAATTCAATAATCATCGCTCCCATCCGCTCAATGTCCGGAGCAAGGACCCTCTTTACCCCTTCATCCCGGATCGCTTCAGCCGTCACTTTGCCGACTGCGGCGGCAAGCACGTGTTTTTCGAATGCCTGCTGCAATTCCTTTGCGGATCCTTTTTCTTTTGCATAATCAAAGAGAGAGCGCACTTGAATGGCTGTCGTAAAACATACGGCATCGACCTCTCCGTTTAACAGCTCTCCCAGCAGTTTATCGACCGTCTCTCTTTCAGGCGGAATATGCTGATACGGCAGAACAGGGAATACCTCCGCTCCGTTTTTCTCAAGGAACTCCGTTAAAACCGGCGCTTTCTCGCCATGAAGCTGTATCATGACTTTTTTATCTTTAAAGTCAAATCGTTCCAAGGAGCGGATCAGCCCTCTTGTTGTACCGTCTTCATCTGAGGCATGCGGTGTGATGCCGAGCTTTTTTAAGGCCGCATATGTTTTATAGCCTCTGCAGCCGATTTTCGCTTCATGAACGGCCGCTAAAAATTCTTCTTTCAGACCGATTTTTTCCGATACCGACAATAACGTTTCCGTACCGATGCCTGTGGTGAATATCACCCAGTCGGCTTTTTGCTCGGCAAATGTTCTTACGTCGGGTTCCATTTGATCCTCCGCCAGGTATACGGTTCCTTGGAGGGAACGGATGACTGCCGTTCCGCCCTGCTTTTCTATTAATTTTGTGATCTCTTCTGTTTTCCGCGAACCGCCGATGGCAATCCGTTTCCCGTTCAATCCTTTTCCCATCGCTGTTTTCTTCTTCCCTTCAGATGCCGGGCGCCCTATGGCAGGCCGTCATTTATTTCTATTATTGTTACGCAATCAGCCGGGAAAATCAAGCTATGCTCCCGTTGAATCCCCCGTGCAGTTGCTGTATCATTAACCGGGCAGAACGATTTGATTCGCGGAGGGACTTTCAATCATGGAAACAAAAAAAGAGTTCGAGACAAAAGGATACGATACTTCGGTCATTTATGAGTTCAATGAATATCCTGATGTTCACAGCGGCCGATGTGACAATTGCGATTACACGCTGTTTAAAAGTTCAGTGAAGGGCGGAAAATTTTTGAGGGAATGCCGGAGATGCGGCATGAAGAAAAATATATAACAAAACAGGCAGCCGTCCGGTGCTGCCTGTTTTCCTAATCAATTTTCGACGGACGCCTTTTCCAAAAATTCTTCAATGGCGCAAACAGCCTGTTTGGGGCCGCCGGTTTCTTTTATTTTCTCCTGCATGCTTTTCACGCGGCTGAGGATGTTTTTATCGCCGTATACGTTCTGAACGTCTTTTTGCAGACGGGCCACAGTGACTTCTTTCGGCGGCAGATGCACGCCAAGACCCAATTCATCCACACGCTTTGCGGTAACCTCTTGTTCGTGCATTTGCGGAACGACAACGAGCGGAACACCCGCATTCATCGCCTCCATTGTACTGTTCATCCCGCCGTGAGATACGAACAGCTTTGCTTTCTCCAGCACATCAAGCTGCGGAACGTGCTGGCGGATGATAAAGTGATCGGGCACATCCGAAAAACTTTCCGGATCAATTGTTGTGCCGACTGACATAATAACCCGCCAGTCCGAGTCCCGAAACGCGTCAATACACATCCGGTAAAATTCAGGCCAGGCGTTAAACGCCGTTCCCAGTGAGATGAGCATAAGCGGACGGTCATCGGCTGCATCAATTTCCAGACTTCCCGTATTTGTGCGTTCTCCAAGAGACGGACCCGCAAAACAGAATCGTTCATCAAAGGTTTCCTGTTTCGGCTGAAAGGCCCTTGGCATAAAGACGATATTCAATTTTTCAGGCATGAAAAATTCTTCCATTGTCATCCGTTTCACTTGTTCATTTTCAATTTTCTCCTGATATTCTTCTATCGCCTGTTTGGCCGCTTCCATCGTTTCTTCGTCTCTTCCTAATTGAAAATACTCATTCATTGCATAGCTCGGGCAGAACTTTACGGCCGGGATGCCGCCATTATCCGCAAACAATTTTCCGGCAAGCGCTAAAAAATCAAACAGGACGATGTCAGGAAGGTCGTCTTTGTACAGCTCTTCCAGCTGCGGAAGCACTTCAACCGCTTCTTCCAGAAACATTACAAACGCGTCACTTTTATTTACCCGTTCTTTTATCGTCTTAGGGTCCGCCTTTATGCTTGTACGGTATAAAACGGGAATGGCGCCCGTTTTGGCAACGGAAGCTTCAAATTCCTCAGTCGTAGCGAATGTCACTTTATACCCGCGATTGACAAGTTCCTCGGCCACAGGCAGCGTGGGATTGACATGACCGTGAGCGGCCACATTAATAATGGCGATGTGTGTTTTTCTCATCTTTTTTCCTCTCCCTCATTTTCGTTTATCTCCGCTTCTAAAGACTCCAGCCCGTACATGACACTGTTTCGGATCGGTTCAATCCGGACGGGCTCAAGGTGTGAAAAGGTTTTTACAATTCCTTTCAGCGCGGCTTCCGCTTCAAGTCTGGCAAGCGGAGCGCCTAAGCAGAAGTGTACGCCGAATCCGAAGGAAAGGTGCGGATTCGATTGGCGATGAATATCAAATACGCCCGCCTTCTCAAATTTGTTTTCATCACGGTTGGCAGATGCAACATAGCAGAGAACGATCTCTCCGCTTTTCAAGCGGCGTCCGCGCAGCTCAGTGTCGTGCC
Organism: Bacillus sp. JK74; assembly: GCF_053663395.1. NCBI lineage: Bacteria > Bacillati > Bacillota > Bacilli > Caryophanales > Bacillaceae > Bacillus > Bacillus sp. JK74. The sequence goes on from NZ_JBSJQB010000002.1 coordinate 762,308, forward strand.
GGACCGTCCTTCTGACAAACGGAGCGGGAGCGCGAAAACGCAGCGTTTCTTCCACCGTTTGCGCGATGAGAGAAGGGTCCTGTCTCAGCTCTTCATAAAGGCCGGGCGTCTCTAATATGCTGTAAACCGCATTTGAAATGAGATTAGTCGTTGTTTCATTTCCCGCCACTAAAAGCAGATTGCAAAACGGGATCAGATCTTCTGGCGTGAGCTTCTCTCCCTCTTCTTCCTCTTTTATCAAAATAGAAATAATATCTTGGCCGGGCTGTTTTCGTTTGCTTTCTATTATTCCCGCAAAAAACGCCGCCAGCTCCGCCTCACATTGGTCACGTTCCTGCTGATTTTTCTCCGCCGCTTCAGGACTCGCATCTTTCGGCATGCTGACGAGAATATCCGACCATTTTTTAAACTGATCCATACGTTCGGACGGAACGCCTAATAATTCTGAAATCACCATGACCGGCAAAGGGTAAGAGAGATCTTTAACGATATCAATCCGCCCTTTGTTCTTTGCCTGTTTCAGGAGATGATCGGTAATGTCTTTAATTCTCGGCTCCCATTCCTTCAAGACGCGGGGAGTGAAAGCGCGATTGACGGCAGATCTGATTTGGGTATGTTTCGGCGGGTCCATATTCAGCATGGACTTTGCAATCGAGCTTTTCACATCAGTCATGCGGCTTGAGAACGTCTCTTTATCACTGATGACTTTTTTGACATCATCGTATAAAAACACACTCCAAACCTTCGTTTCTTCATCAAAGTATATAGGGCTTTCCCGTCTCATTTTTTCATACCAAGGAAAAGGGTTGTATACGTCCAGGCCGTTTTTTCCTTTCATCAGGGTTCTTTGGATGGCTTGTCTCGTGCTCCTCAGCTTACTCATGTTACATCACTCCTGATTGTTTCATATTTGAATAGTTGACGTACCTTGAATTTTATCCTAGCACATATTTTCAATTTTTTTCTATTCATAACCTTAACTATTAACATAACACAACAAAAGTCATGAATCCGGAGGTGAAATTTCTCCCAAGAAAACAGCAGAAGTGCACAAAAAACCCGAGCCTTCGGCCAGGCTCGGGAGAAATGCTCACTCATTCGTCTGCGGTTTCTGGTGCTGCTTTTGGTCTTCAGGAGGCTGCGTATTTCTTTCCATATCGTCCGTATCAGCGCCCATGCCTTTCAGAAAAGAAAACAGCAGAGTGACGGCCTTGTTGATTTCCGGGTCTTTTAAAGCGCGGACGATATCAAAATACCCCGTCTTCCTGCCGCTGTCTTTTTCTTCGACGGCCTTTGTGACGCCCGCATTGATTTTAACGATAAACGGCTCAAGCTGTTTTACATCGAGCATGCCGAGAACGCCGCTTAACAGCAGGAGATTTTTCAGCATATTGGCCGTTTCCGGCGTATTCGCCTTCTTCACCAGGATATCCATCACTTTGTCTCCCTGGCCGAAGAGCCCGCGCAGAAGCGCCAAAACGCCGCGCTCGTTCATGTGCTGAAGAATGTGCAGAGATTCCAAAATCGCGTCTTTATTTCGTAAAAGAGCCGTCTCGATCTCTTCTAAGTCCTTTTTTCGTTTGTCTTCTTCTGTGACGGTCTGTTTTCGGATGCCGCTGGTTGCTTTAGCCATTTTGCTGTTTCCCCCTTTTTACGGCGTCTCCCGGAAATACATAATCTTGACGCGCCCATTTCCGATCAACCCGGACACCGATCTGCGGCTGCGGGTTTCCGTAACGGAAATTGATTTTCGGAAGCGGATTAACGCCTTCTTTTTTCAAAATCTCCATCTTCGCTGATGTTTCTTTATAAGCCGGTGTATCCGTATCCTTATCCGCATAGCTGCTTGTCAAAAGGTTAATGGCGGCGTCTTTTGAATCGTTCATCGGGAGATAGACTTGTTTGCCTTTTACCCTGTCTGTGATGACGCATTTGACTTTCACATTTCCGTACGGTGATGTCAGACGGACAAGCGTTCCGTCTTCCAGCCCTCTTTCTTCGGCGAGTTCGGGCGAGACCTCAAGGAACACACTCGGTGTTTTTTCGGATATTCCTTTTGATCGGTAAGTCAGATTCCCTTCGTGAAAATGCTCGAGCAGCCGCCCGTTATTCACATGGATATCATATTCTTCACCAAATTCTTTCGGCTCGGTCCACTGAACGGGATATAGAATCGCTTTGCCGTCTGAAAACGGGAACTTGTCCGTAAATAAAAGCGGTGAATCGGTTCCGTCCGCTGCAACCGGCCATTGCAGTGAATTGTAGCCTTCGAGACGTTCGTAAGTGACGCCTGCGTAGAGCGGTGAAAGCATTGCCGCTTCTTCCATAATGTCTGCCGGATGTTCATAGCGCCAATCAGCGCCCAGCCGGTTGGCGATGTCCGTAATGATCTGCCAATCAGGCTTTGAATCGCCCAGCGGTTCAAACACTTCGTAAAGGCGCTGCACCCTCCGTTCCGTATTCGTAAACGTTCCTTCTTTTTCAAGGCTCGGGCTTGCCGGGAGCACCACATCGGCGAACTCGGCCGTCCGCGAGAGAAAAATATCCTGCACAACGAAGAAATCAAGCTTTTCAAAGGCGGCATGAACATGGTTGATATTGGAGTCGACAAGCCCCATTTCTTCCCCTTTTACATACATACACTTCAGTTTTCCCGAGTGGATGCCCTCGATCATTTCATGATTTGTCATTCCGATTTCTTTCGGCAGGTCTGTTCCCCAGCCCTGTTCATACTTTTTGCGGGCTTTTTCATCCGTTACTTTTTCATAGCCGGGAAAGCTGTCAGGCATACTGCCGAAATCACTGGCTCCCTGCACGTTATTATGGCCCCGAAGCGGATATGAGCCTGCGCCGGGCTTGCCGTAATTTCCGGTCACAAGAAGCATGTTGGAAATGGCCGTGCTCGTATCACTTCCTCCGATATGCTGGGTGACCCCCATCGCCCACAGTGCGCATACGCTGCCGGCTTCATGAATCATCCGGGCCACTTTGATTAAGGTATTCTTGTCCACACCGGTATGTTTCTCCGCATATTCCATCGTATAAGGTTCAAGGCTTTTCACGAATTCATCTAATCCGTTCACTCTCTCCTTCAGAAATGCAGTATCCGCCAAATCGTGATCAAGCAGATATTTCGATACGGCATTCAGCCAGACAATATCTGATCCGGCACGCGGCTGGAAAAACACGTCGGAGCGCTCGGCCATTTCATGTTTTCGCAAGTCAGCGACGACGAGCTTCTGTCCGTGCAGCTTATGAGAACGTTTAATGCGTGTGGACAAGACGGGGTGAGACTCAGATGTATTTGAACCGATAATCAGCACGAGCTCAGCTTTTTTTATATCTGTAATTGATCCTGAATCGCCGCCGTATCCGACCGTTCTGAACAATCCGGCCGTGGCGGGAGACTGGCAGTAGCGTGAGCAGTTGTCGACATTATTTGTTCCGATAACGGCTCTTGCAAGCTTCTGCATCACGTATGATTCTTCATTCGTGCATTTGGAAGATGTGATAAAAGCAAGCGCGTCCGGACCGAAATGTTCTTTTATATCGGTAAATTTATCAGCGATCAGCAGCAGCGCTTCATCCCATTCCGCCTCCCGAAACGAGTCTCCTTCCCGGATAAGCGGTTTGGTAAGGCGCTTTTCACTATTGACGAAATCCCAGCCGAATTTCCCTTTCACACACGTCGAAATTCCATTTGCGGGCGCCTCAGCCTGAGGCTCGACCTTTAAAATGTCTCTTCCTTTCGTCCATATATCAAAACTGCAGCCGACACCGCAGTATGTGCATACGGTTTTCGTTTTCTTGATTCTTTCATCCCGCATGGCCGATTCCATATCCGATATGGCTAAAATTGATCCGTATCCGGTTTCGACGCCTTTTGTGATGTCAATCATCGGCCGAAGCGTCTCTTGGCTGATACCTGTTAAATAGCCCGCTTCGCCTTCCATGCCTTTTTCCATCATGGCGTTGCACGGACATACCGTCGAACAATGTCCGCAGGAAACACATGATGATTCATTGATCGGCACATCCTGATCCCAAATGACCCGCGGGCGTTTCCGCTCCCAATCAATGCTTAACGTTTCGGTTACCTGTACGTCCTGACAGGCTTCGACGCAGCGTCCGCACAAAATGCACTGATCGGGATCATATCGGTAAAACGGATTTGATTCATCTTTAGGATACGGTTTTTGATCGAACGGAATGCTTTGATGATTGATTTTCATTTCCTTTACAGTATTATGTACTTCGCAGCTCCCATTGTTGTAATCACAGACCGTACAGTACAATTCATGGTTGTGCAAAATGTTGTCCATGCCGATAATCTGCGCTTTTTTTACATCGGACGAAAGCGTATCGATGACATCTCCGTCCTTTATTTGCGCGGAACACGAACGCACCAGTTCCCCGTTAACATTGACGATACAGGTATCGCACGTTTCAATCGGCCCGAGACTCGGGTGATAACACACGTGCGGTACGTCAATTGAACTATTGTTCAAAAGCTGCAAAACGGTTTGGCCGTCCGGCGCTTCCATTTCAACCCCATTGATTGTAACTTTCTTTGTATCAGCCATTTTCTTTTCCCCTTTCTGTACCCCTCTATACATCCTCTATGATTCCCAACCGGCCTTTCACTAAAACATCTGGTTTATCTCAGGAAACATACGGGTATGAGCGTTAAAAAGGAGGCGTTCACATGTTGAAGAAAAAAACACTCGTCACGGGATTATCGGCAGTGATGCTCACGGGATGCGCTTTCGGAGCAGAAGCATTTTCGGATACACAGCCCGTCCATGCCGCAGCCGCTTCAAAAACGGAAAACCAGCGTGCACAAGAACTGGTGAACAGCCTTTACCAATCGGCATTTAAAGGGGAAATGCCGCAAAATGTGAAAGGCCTGAAAATCAACCAAAGCACAAGACAGGACGTTTACGATAAAATCGGCGAGCCGGAACAAAAAGCAGACAGCCGCAATCCATTTGATTTATACAGCTGGAACATGGGAAACCCCGGTTATGGATTTTCCTATCATAAAAACGGAAAAATCTCGGAAATACGCTATTTTGGAACGGGGGTCGAGCGGCGCTTAAACCTCGGCAGCGTCACACCTGACGTCTTAAGCAAACAAATCGGCAGCGCTGACAAAATCCTGACAGTGCCAAAAACGGGTGAAACAGATTACGTCTACCATACGGGGCAGTATGAGCTCCGCTTCGTCATCGGCAGTGATCAAAAAGCAGATCATGTCAACCTAAAAGCCAGATAACGCAAAAAAGCGGCCTCCCGGGCCGTTTTTTTCATAGACAGCTTCTCCGTCGTTCCTTACAATACATGGGAGTACAAAAAAAGGGGAACAGTGTGAAGTGAATAGACATCCATTGACATACGGAATATGTACCGTTTTTATCATCGCCCTCGGTTTGCTGTCCAGAACCGCATACATCACCGCCCTATTGCCCGGCATCATAAACGCTTATTTAGGAGATGCCCTGTGGGCGGCCATGATTTTTACAGGATTCGGGCTTTTGTTTCGGCACATCCGGACGGAAACAGCCGCAATTTTGAGCCTCTCGTTTTGCTTTCTGATTGAATGCAGCCAGCTGTATCACGCGCCGTGGATTGACGCGATCAGAAGCAGCACGCTCGGCGGGCTGATCCTCGGCTGGCAATTTGTCTGGAGTGACATTTTCGCCTATACCCTCGGGGTATGCGCTGCCGCACTTTTAGAATGGGCCGTAAAAAGAAACCGCCAGCCCTCTTCATAATCGGAGCACGCCGCCGATATGAAGGGATAAGGAGGTGGAAGCTATGGATATCCCTGCGTTATCAATCGCAATGCATCAGGCATCTCTGGCGCAGAATGTAAATATCGCTTTAACAAAAACGGTCATGCAGCATGCACAGGCTGCGGCGGAAGAAACAGTGAAAATGCTGCCGTCCCAGCACCCGACTGCCGGCCATTCAATTGATGTGAAAGTGTAAAAAAAGATGCCGGATGATAACCGGCGTCTTTTTTTTGCCCGTTGTACATACACCGTACCGGGCATACAGGAATAAGGTAAACGGAACCAACATTTGAAAAGGAGGTTTTCCTCTTGTACGATCCTTTCGATCATGAATACACAGCCGAGAGCCACGAACGGGTGCCATATCATTATCCGCGGCCGCCTTATTATTACCCCAGACCATATCCATACTATCCGCGGCCGCCTTATTATTACCCCAGACCATACCCATACTATCCGCGGCCGTATATCCCGTTCTATCCTTGGTATTAATGTTTGAAAAGAAATGACTGCAGACAGGAGGCTTCCCCTGTCTGCTATTCAACTTTGACCGACAGGATATACGGGAGGGCTTGAACTTTCTCCATTACCGCTGCTTTCCCGCTTTTGCTTTTCACCCTTCCCTTCACTTCAAGCACCGCCTTATTCAATTCATAGGACGTAATCAGAATTCCTTTTTCCTCAAGAGAAGTTAAAATATCATGCATGACGGCTTTCTCTTCAATCCTGAAACTGACAGACAAAGAATGCGCCGCCGGTTTAAACAGAAAATTTAACAGTTCAAGCCCGATTAACGCCAAAATCGTGCCGCTGATGCCGATGACATACATACCTGCCCCGATCGTCAGCCCGATCCCCGACGTAGCCCAAATCCCCGCTGCCGTCGTAAGCCCCCGCACGACATGCCGCTGCAAAATAATCGTGCCGGCTCCTAAAAATCCGACACCGCTGACGACCTGCGCCGCCACCCGGCTCGGATCAAAGGACGTATGGCTGTTGGATAACAAATCAAAAAAGCCGTATTTGGAAACGATCATCATCAAGGCGCTGCCGACGGCCACTAAAAAATGCGTCCTTAAACCGGCTTCCTTCGCCCTGAATTCTCTCTCCAATCCAATAAGAGCCCCAAGCAGATCCGCAACCGCCAGACGAATCACAAAATCAAGTTCCATCCGTCTCTCTCCTTTCCTTATCTTCTTACCCGCTTTTTACCCCCCGTATCTTTTTCAATAGCACAGGACTGCCTGCTGAAAAAAACTGCATTTGAATATATACTTTGGTTCTTTATCATATTGTCAGTGCTCTTATTTATATGCGGAAGGTATTAAGCTGCCGTTTCTTAAAATAAGGAAAATGACTTATTGAGAGTATATTAAATAAGTTTATTCGTTGAAACTGCGGCCGCTTGTCTCTTCCAATCTTCTAAAAACAGAACGAATGCCGCTCCCTCAGCTCAAAAATTGCTTTCAATCCGCGAAAATATATCGTAATATAAGATATAATCTTAATAAACGATAAAAGGTGGCTTATGATGTCTAACGAAATTATACGATTAAATGACCTCTGGACAGATATTTACTATCGGCTCCGTTATCAGCACCATGAAAAAATCACTCACCAAGGTGTACGGATTCTGCAAGTCATTCAAAAAGAGAAGGCAGTCGGAATAAAAGACATTGCCGGAGCGATTCAAGTATCGCATAATACCGCTTCGGAACATATAAAGCGGTTACTGAAGAAAAAGTATGTTTATAAAACCAGAAGTGTTGAAGATGAGAGGAAAGTCATTTTAAAACTTACCAGTTTGGGGGCGGATGTCCTTTACCGGCATTCCGGTCTTGATGAAGAAAAGCTTAAACAGCTTCTTTTTGACAACATGAATAATGAAGAACGAACACTTGTCTTAAAAGCATTCAGTTTGATGAAGGAGCGTGCTGAAGATGTTTACGATCGTTAAAATCATTGTCTCCGCTGCTATTATTGGGGTTATCACTGAAATATCAAGAAGAAGCCCGAGTTATGGAGGTATTATAGCGGCTTTACCAATTGTCAGTATGCTGAGCATGATTTGGCTGTACATCCAAGGCGAAACGAAGGAGACATTAAGTCATTTTGCATTCAGCGTGGCTTCCGGCATCCCCTCTACAGTCATTATGCTGGTCATTATCGGCATCGCCCTTCGCCATTCACTGTCTTTCATTGCCGCATCAGGGCTTGGACTTACAGGATGGCTGGTTTTCTTGTATGCTCAGGATTTTATCGTGAAACATATAAACAGTCAGCAATAGGCACCTTAGCGCTTCTTTGGAAGAAATAAGAAGAATTAAAAAGACAGGGATATCCCTGTCTTAAAAGTGACTCCGAATAAAAAGCGAAACTCCTTTCTTCACGAGAAGCGCCAAACACAAAAACATCCCGTGTTGCGAACGGAGTCTGCAGCCTGTACAGCCATACCCGCATGAAAACCGGCTGATCTCTCAAACAGAATGTCCGGCAATCACCTCAAAAAACGAGGTGAAATCTGTCAGTATCCCGTCACCCGCCAGCTGTTTTTCTTCAAATAGCGCGCGGTTTTTTCCGAGCGGGTCAATGGCCATAATCTTGCCCGCACCTGCTTTTTTCGCCGCTGTGAGCCCTGAAAAGGCATCTTCAATGACTAAGCATTCTTCAGGTTTGAGGCCTAATTTTTCCGATGCGATGAGAAAAATATCCGGCGCCGGTTTTCCGGGGAAGCTCCCGTCATCAAACGTGACTTTGTCAAAATCAAACCACTGATCCAAATGAAAGACGTCAAAGTAAAACTCGACATTTTCCTTTACCGTAGCCGTGGCGATGGTCATCGGCGTTTCCGATTTTTTCAGATGGTTCAATACGCCGGTCAGTCCCTTCGTCAGCTTTAACTCGTCTTTGTTTTCAAGGCATAATTCTCTGTAGTAGGCTTCTTTTTCAAAAGACAGCTTCTTGATTTCTTCATTTGTTAAATCGCCGGAAATAAAATACGTCAGGATTTCACTATTTGTTCTCCCGTGAATGTTAACGAAAATGTCTTCATCAGAAATGGTTTTCGGCGCGTATTTTTTCACCATGAAAAACCATGCTTTTTCGTGCAGATGCGAATCTTGAAACATCGTGCCGTTGAAATCAAAAATAACCCCTTTCATCGAACCGCCCGCCTTTTTTATTTTTTTGCGATTTTGACATCTACATATTGCTCGTAATGAATTTGAACATCTTTCATGACTTTATCATCCGTAATCAGATAGTCCATATCGTGCAAGTTATAGAACACGTAAAAATCTTCCCGGTTGAATTTTTTATTATCCGCCAGCAAAAATTTCGTCCGCGAATTATTCAGCGCGATTTGGTGAGCTTCCCCTTCTTCAATGCTGTAAGAAGAAATCTCATCATTATGTATGCCGTTGGCGCTGATGAAAGCTTTCGTAAAATTGAATTTCTGCAGATTGCCGTTCACGATGGGGCCGACGAAGGCACCGGTATTTTTTCGGAAGTCGCCGCCAATCAGGATGGTATCCGCAGTGTCACCATGTTTCAAAATATCAAATACGGGATAGTTGTTTGTGATAATCCTGATTCGCTTATGCAGCAGGTGTTTCGCTAAAAGTTCAATCGTCGTGCCGGGCCCTAAAAAAACGGTATCGCCGTCATTTACATAGGAAGCTGCGAGTTCCGCGATCTTCCCCTTCTCCTCCATTTGAACACCGAGTTTTTCATTATGCGATAATTCGTGATCAATGGAATAAGATATGCTCTGTGCGCCTCCGTGAATACGTACGATTTTTCCGGCCTTATCCAGCTCGTCCAGATCTCTTCTCACTGTCATATCAGAAACTTCCAGTTCATCGATAATATCACTCACCGTAATAAACCCCCGCGAGTTTACGATATCGATGATTTTTAAAAGTCGCTCTTTTTTTAACATGTTCAATCATCCCCTCAACTTTACACACAATCTAACATACTGCGGCAATCCGGTCAACAAAAACAAACACTAATAAACAACACAATCAACATAAAAAACAACGACAAACTTACATAACCCCTATAAATACAGATGTTATTTCTTTATGAAGCTATTGACAACAAAAATGTATGCGTTTACTATTAAACAAAAGATAACAATTACAAACATTAACAAACTACAATTCACACATTGGCGAAGGAGGATTCAGTAATGCTCAAATTACCTCATGACTTTATTTTCGGCGGAGCGACTGCGGCATATCAAGCGGAAGGCGCCACAAAAGAAGGCGGCAAAGGGCCTGTGGCCTGGGATGAATTTCTTGAAAAACAGGGAAGATTCAGCCCTGATCCGGCAAGTGATTTTTACCGCCAGTTTCCGGAAGATATTAAACTATGTGAAAAATTCGGAATAAACGGCATCCGCCTTTCTATAGCCTGGACGAGAATTTTCCCTGACGGCACGGGCAAAATCAATCAGGAAGGTGTTGACTACTATCATCGTATTTTCTCAGAGTGCCATAAACGCAACGTCACCCCTTTTGTCACGCTGCATCATTTCGATACACCGAAAGGATTATTTGATCAGGGAGATTTCCTCAACCGCGCTGCAATAGAAGCGTTCGTCAGCTATGCGGAGTTTTGCTTTAAAGAATTCAGCGAAATCAGATATTGGAGCACGTTTAACGAAATTTATCCCACAGCCACCAACCAGTATTTACTCGGGGTTTTCCCGCCATCTATTAAAAGTGATATTACAAAAGTCATTCAATGCCTCCATCACATGATGGTAGCGCATGCGATGACCGTCAATCTTTTTAAAGACGGCGGTTATCCGGGAGAAATCGGGGTCGTCCACTCATTGGAAACAAAATATCCCGCCAGCGGCACAGAAGAAGACCGCCACGCCTGTTTTCTGGATGACGCGTTATCAGTGAGATTCCTCCTCGATGCCACCTACCTTGGCTATTATTCTGAGGAAACCATGCGTGCTCTGGATGAAATCTGTGAGGCAAACGGCGCTTCATACGAGTTTTCAGACAGTGACTTTGACGTGATGAAAAAAGCCTCGACGCGCAATGATTATCTCGGCATCAATCATTATCAATGCCATTTCGTCAAAGCGTACGACGGAGAAACCATTATTCACCATAACGGAACAGGCGATAAGGGCACTTCGGTCTATAAAGTAAAAGGAATCGGCGAACGAATTTACAAAGAAGGCCTGAAGCGGACCGATTGGGATTGGCTCATTTATCCTGAAGGCATGTATGACATGCTGATGCGCATCAAACGGGACTATCCGCAATATAACAAAATTTACATTACCGAAAACGGCATGGGCTATAAAGATGAGTTTGAAGACGGCATCATTATGGATAAGGCAAGAATCGACTATTTAAAAGTATATTTAGAAGCCGTCAGTAAAGCGATTACCGACGGAGTCAATGTAAAGGGGTACTTCTTATGGTCCTTAATGGATTTATTTTCATGGACCAACGGCTACAACAAACGTTACGGTCTTTTTTACGTCGACTTCGACACCCAAAAACGGTATCCGAAAGAATCGGCCTACTGGTACAAACTTGTAAGTGAAACAAAAACAATCATTTAACGATCATACATGGTGAAAAGAGTATCTTTTCATCATGTGTGCCATCTTTAGGAGGTTTTTTCATGACAAAGGAAGAATTGCAGATGCTCGGTTTTGAAATCGTCGCCTATGCCGGCGACGCCAGAAGCACTTTATTGAAAGTCCTGAAAGAAGTCCGTGGCGGAAACTTCGAAAACACGGAAGCAGCATTGAAAAGCGCCGATGAAAATTTAACCCTCGCCCACAATGCGCAAACGAAAATGTTAGCTGAAGAAGCTGACGGCAAGGACATGGAATTAGGGTTTATTTTCGTTCACGGTCAGGACCACTTGATGACAACCCTTTTGCTCCGTGATCTTATTCAGGATTTTATAGAACTCTACCGAAGCCGCCGATAAGGAGTGGAAAAATGAACGGTATCATCAAGCAAATCGAAAAGGGAAAACCGTTTTTTGAAAAAATCTCAAGAAACATTTATTTAGGCGCGATCCGCGACGGCTTCTTAACTGCCATGCCTGTTATTTTATTCGCCAGCATTTTCATCCTCACCGCCGCTGTGCCGGAAGTGTTGGGTTTCACTTGGCCTAAAAGTGTTTCTGAATGGCTTTGGAAAGTTTATAACTTTTCAATGGGCGCCCTCGGCCTGATCGTTGCGGCAACAAGTGCGAAGTGCCTGAGTGAATCAATGAACCGAAAAATGCCGAAAAACAAAGGGATCAACCCCGTTTCAGCGATGCTTGCTTCAGTCGTCGGGTTTCTCATTTTAAGCGTCACTCAAATCGACGGCGGATTCTCCACGGAATATCTCGGCACAAAAGGTCTTTTAGCTGCTTTTGTATCCGCTTTCATAACGGTGAACGTTTACAGATTCTGCGTGCTGAAAAATATTACGATTAAAATGCCTAAAGAAGTGCCGGGTACCATTTCACAAACATTTAAAGATGTTTTTCCGTTCGCTTTTTCCGTTTTGGCCATGGTGATCGTTGATTTATTGATCAGGAATACGCTGAACGTATCTTTTGCGGAGGCTCTCTCCTCTCTCTTATCGCCGTTTTTTACCGCCGCAGACGGTTATCTCGGGATTTGTGTCATTTGGGGAATGATGGCGCTGTTCTGGTTTGTCGGCGTTCACGGGCCTTCTATTGTAGAGCCGGCCATCGCAGCTATTATTTACGCAAATGTGGAGGCGAACCTGCAGCTTCATAATGCCGGCGAGCAGGCGTCCAACGTGCTGACCGTCGGACTCGGGAACTTCGTCGGCACAATGGGAGGAACCGGCGCAACCCTTGTTGTTCCGTTTATCTTTCTGCTTTTCGCGAAATCCAAGCAATTGAAAGCAGTCGGAAAAGCATCCGCAGTTCCGGTGTCTTTCGCAGTAAACGAACCTCTTCTCTTTGCTGCGCCGATCATTTTAAATCCTTATTTTTTCATTCCGTTTGTTGTAACGCCGATGGTGAATGTCTGTTTGTTTAAATTTTTCGTGGATGTCATCGGAATGAACAGTTTTATGTATGTTCTTCCGTGGGCCACCCCGGCGCCCGCCGGCTTGATTCTCGGAACCGGCATGGGGCTCTCGGCTTTTGTTCTGACGGCTGTATTAATCATTGTCGATTTCCTGATATACCTGCCATTCTGTAAAGCTTATGACAAAGTATTAGCGGCGGAAGAAGCCCAACACACCGAGCCTGAAACCGCGCTGCAAACATTACAGCCCGCCATGGCCGGCGCCTCAGAAGACGCGTCCTCCGTCATCAGCACAAATTTTCAGGAATCCTCATCCGCCTTGGAACACGGCACCAATGTGCTAGTGCTGTGCGCCGGAGCGGGAACGAGCGCCATGCTTGCGAACGCACTGACAGAAGGAGCCGAAGAATACAACGTGCCGATTACCGCCTCAGCAGGCGCCTACGGTTCCCATTACGACATCATGAAAGACTTCGATATGATCATTTTGGCTCCGCAGGTCGGCTCTTATTACGATGACATTAAAGAAGATGCGGATCGCCTGCAAGTGAAACTCATCGCAACGAAAGGAGCGGAATATATCAGCCTCACCAGAAATTCACAAAAAGCCATTCAGTTCATACTGGAGCATACCTCAAAATAGAATCGGAGGTTTATCATGGATGCCAAACTTTTGAAATCAAGATTCGAAGACATTTTCAAGAGAAGTAACGGAGAACTGTTTTTCGCACCCGGCCGGATCAACCTGATCGGGGAACATACGGATTATATAGGCGGCCACGTTCTTCCCTGCGCGATTACGATCGGAACATATGCCGTATGCGCAAAACGCGAAGATCACCAGATCCGGTTATACTCAGAAAACTTTCCTGACAGCGGCATTGTCTGCCTTGATCTTTCCGCCACAGCATACAAAAAAGAAGACGGCTGGGCCAATTATCCGAAGGGGATGATCCATTATCTTCTTGAAGCCGGCGGCCAAATAGACAGCGGAATGGATATTCTTTTTCACGGTACGATTCCAAACGGAGCCGGTTTAAGCTCCTCTGCTTCCATTGAAATGTTAACCGGTTCCATTTTAAGAAAGTTATTCAGCCTGGATGTTTCCGATACTGAACTGGCGCTTATCGGAAAAAGAGTCGAAAATGAATTTATCGGCGTGAATTCAGGGATTATGGATCAATTCGCAGTGCAAAAAGGCAAAAAGAACATGGCCATTCTTTTAAACTGCGATAAGCTTGAGCACGAAATGATTCCGGCTGCTTTTAACGGATATAAAATCGTCATTATGAATACGAACAAACGCCGGGAGCTGGCGGCTTCAAAGTATAATGAACGCCGCAGCGAATGCGACGCGGCTCTCACGGAACTGCGGCAATATCGGAATATCGCATCACTTGCGGAATTGACGGGAGAAGAATTCAACGAACTCGAACCTCTTCTCTCCCGTGAAACTTTGCGTAAAAGAGCCCGGCACGCGGTCAATGAAAACGAGCGGACCCTCTCAGCGGCGGAAGCTCTCAAATCGAATGATTTGAAAACGTTCGGGGAGCTGATGAATGCGTCGCACCGTTCTTTACGTGATGACTACGAAGTGACCGGTGACGAATTAGACGCGCTGGCTGAAGCAGCCTGGAAAGAAGGAGCACTCGGAGCGCGGATGACGGGCGCGGGGTTCGGCGGCTGCGCCATAGCCATTGTGGAAAGTGAAGAAACCGCCGGCTTTATCCGGGCCGTTTCATCTCACTACCGCAGCAGGACAGGTCTTGAAGCTTCTTTCTACATCGCGGATATAAGCGATGGCGCGGCTGAATGGAGGGAAAAATAAACCATGGCGATTCTCGTTCTCGGCGGAGCCGGCTATATCGGTTCTCATGCGGTTGATCAATTAGTAAACAAAGGATTTAAAACGATAGCTGTGGATAATCTCCAGACAGGCCACCGGAAAGCCGTTCATGAAAAAGTCGTTTTTTACCATGGAGATATCCGTGACAAACCGTTTCTTCGCTCTGTGTTTGCGAAGGAGAACGTAACAGGCGTTCTTCATTTTGCCGCTCAATCCCTTGTCGGCGAATCAATGAAAGACCCTCTTTCATATTTCAATAATAATGTGTACGGTACGCAAATTACGCTGGAGGTCATGCAGGAATTCGGGGTGAAACACATTGTGTTTTCTTCATCCGCCGCTGTTTACGGCGAACCTGAAAAAGTGCCCATCACAGAAGACATGCCGGAAAAGCCGGAAAGCGCATACGGCGAATCAAAACTCATGGCAGAAAAAATGCTGAAGTGGTGCGATACCGCCTGCGGCATAAAATATGTCTCGCTTCGGTATTTTAACGTTGCCGGCGCGAAAACGGACGGTTCCATCGGAGAAGATCATCATCCGGAAACCCACCTTATCCCTATCCTTTTACAAACCGCGCTCGGTCAGCGCGAGGAGGTTTTGATATTCGGCACTGACTATGATACAAAAGACGGCACGTGCATCCGCGATTATGTTCATGTTTCCGATTTAATCGATGCCCATATTCTCGCTCTGGAATATTTGCAAAACGGCGGAGACAGCGGCATTTTCAATTTAGGATCAAGCAGCGGGTTTTCCGTATCAGAAATGGCGGAAGCGGCCCGGCAAGTGACCGAAAGAGACATAAAAGTAAGAGCGGCCGCAAGAAGACCCGGTGATCCAAGCGCCCTCATCGCTTCCAGCGATAAAGCGCGGAACATTCTCGGCTGGAATCCGAAACAAACGGACATATCGGAAATCATTGCGTCAGCATGGAATTGGCATCGGCATCATCCTAACGGATACAAGGACAAATGAAATGGAGGCGGCGGTCATTGACGTTTTTGAATCAGTGGCAGGGTTTCTGAAAGAAAGCACTGTCTTAGGCGACATAAATGGAACAGATGTGATTTATACAAGAAACAGACTTCTCGATCTGCTCGGACTGACGGATTATGCAGAACCGAAACGTATCAAGAAACAAAACAGGCTTCACTATGTGGACGAAATGGTGAAAGACGCGGTAAAACGGTCAATCATAAACGATACGCCGGCTGAAAGAGACATGCTGGGAAGCAGAATCATGGACGTGATCACACCGGCCCCTTCTCTGATCAATGCCGCCTTCAGCGAATTGTTATCAGATTGCCCGAAAAAAGCAACAGATTATTTTTACCGACTGAGCCAAAACAACGACTATATTAAGACGCGGGCCATTCGAAAAAATATCGTGTACCGCTCAATAACACCTTTTGGGGAATTGGACATCACCATTAATCTATCAAAGCCCGAAAAAGACCCCAAAGACATCGCCGCGGTAAAAAACAGTCCGGAAAACCGGTATCCGAAATGCCTGCTCTGTATGGAAAACGAGGGGTATGCCGGAACACCGCATCACCCCGCCCGTTCAAACCACCGCATCATCAGGCTTGACTTAGCGGGAGAACAGTGGGGGTTTCAATACTCTCCTTATGCGTATTACAGCGAGCATGCCATCTTTCTTTCAAGCGTGCACAAGCCGATGAACATCAGCCGCGACAGCTTCAGAAGGCTTCTGGCCATTACGGAAATTTTCCCGCATTATTTCGCGGGATCAAACGCAGACTTGCCGATCGTAGGAGGTTCCATTCTTTCTCACGATCATTATCAAGGCGGCGCCCATGAGTTTCCGATGGCAAAAGCGGGTTCCCTCTACCCTTTTCATATGCGTCATTTTCCAGACGTTCAGGCCGAAACCGTGAAGTGGCCGGTATCAGTGATCCGCCTTCGCGCAAAAGATCCGGATTTGCTGACAGATGCCGCTGCGTATGTTTTTGAAAAGTGGCGGGAATATTCAGACGAAACCGTCAGCATCATCGCGAAGACAAATGAACCCCATAATACCGTCACCCCGATTGCCAGACGCAGGGGAACGGATTTTGAAATTGATCTCGCTCTCAGAAACAACCGCACCTCAGAAGATTATCCGGATGGCATTTTTCACCCGCATCAGGATGTCCATCACATCAAAAAAGAAAATATCGGTCTGATTGAAGTGATGGGGCTCGCCGTTTTACCTCCCCGCCTGAAAGATGAGCTGGCAGAAGTGAAAAAGTATTTACTGAATGAACCTCATGACATCAAAGACATTCATCTTCCGTGGGCTGAAAACATCAAAGCGGATAAAGACGTGACACCGGAAAATGCAGCCGCTGTTTTACAAAAAGAAACCGCGAATGTATTTTTACGCGCGCTGACCGATGCAGGCGTTTTTAAAATGACACCCGAAGGAATTCAGGCGTTTCAGCGTTTCACGACGTTATTGGAGAATGACAGCTGAAACATTCAGAGTGAAATCAATCAACAATCTTTTTTATCAGGAGGTATTGTGATGTTCAAAAACCGATTGAAACGTGTATTTGTAAACGCAATCTGTCTTTCTCTCATTTTCACCGCTTTTACATTTCTTGAGAAGTCTCCTAAAGCAAAAGCGGATGCCCCGTTTGCCTATGGCGCTGATATAGGATGGCTGAAACAAATGGAGGATGAAGGTGTGCGCTGGCTGGTTGACGGCGGGAAACAGAAAGATGCCTTGCAGATTCTTAAAGATCACGGAATAAATGCCGTGAGACTGAGAGTGTTTGTGAATCCGCCAAGCAGCTATTATTGGCTGAAAGACGGCACAACATGGACCATGCTCGGCTATAGTGACAAAGCGGGCGTACTTGCGGGGGCCAAAAGGGCAAAAGCGTTAGGAATGAAAGTAATGGTTGACTTCCATTACAGTGACGTGTTCGCTGATCCCGGCCACCAGATCAAGCCGAACCAATGGACCGGCTATTCAAACAGCCAGCTGCAGGCAGCCGTGTATAACCATACGTACGATGTCATGAAAGAACTTAAAAATCACGGCATCTCCCCTGATTGGGTGCAAGTAGGAAATGAAATGAATTCAGGAATTTTACTGCCCGACGGCAGCACGAGCGATTTCAGCAAATTGACCGGCTTACTGAACAAAGGCTATGACGCCGTGAAATCCGTCAGCCCGGCCACCAAGGTAATCAGCCATTTGGCACACGGCACGGACAACAGCCTATTCAGATGGTGGTTTGATCAATTCTTTAAAAACGGAGGAAAAACCGATATCATCGGCGTTTCGTTCTATCCCTATTGGGAAGGTAAGCCGTACTGGGAGCTCACCGGCCATTTATCATCTAATTTGAATGATATCGCCTCACGCTATAACAAGGAAGTCATGGTGGTTGAACTGGGCGGAGATGAAAATAATCCGAAAGATTCCTACTGGACCATAAAAGACACCATAAAACTGGTGAAAGCCGTTCCGAACGGCAAAGGAACCGGCGTATTTTACTGGGAACCCGAAGCTCACTCCAGCGTTCTGTCAGACGCGTATCCATTAGGCGCAACCGCCAAAGTGTCTAAAAACGTCTTGAAATACACAACCGCAATTGACGCTTTTCATGACGCCGCAACAGGAAAATGATTGATGCAATTCTAAAGCAGGCTCTTTTCGCAGCCTGCTTTTTTGTAAGGCTGCAGAGTTGGCCTGTTATGAAAAAGAGCAAGTAACGAATACGGAAAGAAACATACCCGAAAAACCACGTTTCGGTTAAAAAACCGCTTTTTAAATAAAAAACTTCTTCTGTTCCCCCTCCTTCTTATTTCTGCGCACTATCTCTCAGTTCCTAAATAATAACTTTACGATTGTTGAAAAAGAAACAAACATTTTATAATATTGTGTAAGCACCACCGAGCAGGAGGACGGGCCATGAACAAAAAAGAACAGCTCCTCACGGATTTCAGGGACTTTTTTAACAAGATGGTGTGGCTGAATAGGCTGAAGATGGAAGAAAGCCTCAAGGGGCATAAACCTTCTGAAGTGCATTGCATCGAATTCATCGAAAAAATTGAAGACGCCAATGTGACAAAACTTGCGGAGTCCCTTTATATGACAAGAGGCGCTATAAGTAAATTAACGAAGAAGCTTATCAATAAAGGCCTTATCGAAAGCTATCAGAAGCCGCTTAACAAGAAAGAAATCTATTTCAGGCTTACCGAGCAAGGAAAAGTCATTTATAAAATTCACGAGGAATTGCACAAAGAGTTTCAAGAACGGGACAAAATCGTGTTTGAACAAGTAACTGATGAACAATTTGACACAATGCTGAGCTTCGTGGAAACATACAGCAGGCATTTGGATTCAGAAATAAAGAAACTTGGTGCAGACATCAAATCGGAATAAAACCATAGGCAGCCCCGCTCCATGAAAACGGGCTGCCTTTTTATATCCCTCTTATTGTTGACAAAGAAACAAAATCGCTCTATTATTTTGTTGACAAGGAAACAAATACAGCAATTTTGAGAGGAGAATAATATGTCAACACATAAAAGAAAGGAACTTCGGCTGCCAAAAGAAGTTCTCACAGCCGCCTGGGCTATTGCACTGGGAGCAATTGCTCCAATGCTTGACTCTACGATGGTAAACATCGCCATCGCCAAACTGACCAAAGACTTCAACACAACATTGGATACCATTCAGTGGTCCGTTACAGGCTATATGTTAGCACTTGCAATTGCAGTACCCGTATCCGGCTGGCTTATGAATAAATATAACGGTAAGAAAATCTTCATCGGCTCAGTCATCGCCTTTGGTGTCATTTCTGTTTTTGCGGGAATGAGCCGTGACGTTTCCAGCTTCATCTTCTTCCGTTTGCTTCAAGGATTCAGCGCCGGCATTATCACTCCGCTTATGTCAACACTCTTGGTTAAAACGGCAGGTCCGGAAAACCTGGGAAAAGTGATGGCAATTGTCAGCACCCCTATGATCTTCGGCCCGATCTTAGGACCTGTCATCGGAGGCTTCATCGTCCAAGGCGCTTCATGGCATTGGATTTTTTACATCAACGTGTTCATCACTTTGATTGCCGCACCGCTTATGATGAAAACCATTCCAGACTTTGAACCATTCAACAAAGATCGTAAACTCGATATTTTCGGGATTATCAATTTATCATTAATGAGCGCGGCAATGATGTACGGTATTACGAAAGCGACGGATCATGCATCATTTAACAATAGCGACACCATTTTATGGGCGGGCATCGGTCTTGTTTCAGCAGTCATTTATCTTGTATATAATCTGATCAAGAAAAACCAAACCGTGCTGCCTATGAATTTGTTTGCAAACAAGAGCTTCTTAGCTTCTTCAATTGGGTTGTTCTTAGCGAATATTGCCATCATGGGGCCGATGTTAATCCTTCCGCTGTTTTTTCAAAACATTCGTCAGTTCACGGCAGTCGGAGCAGCACTCGCTTTAATCCCTCAAGGAGTCGGAATGCTCGTGACTCGTCCGCTGATCGGAAAAATGATTGATAAGATCGGTGCGAAATACGTGGTTACGGTCAGTCTTGTTCTTTCGCTGATCGGATCTATCCCGCTTATTTTTATCACCGATAACACAAGTATGATTTGGATTTCCGTCGTATTATTTATCCGCGGCACCAGTTTTGGAGGAATTATGCTCCCATTAATGAGTGACGCTTATACAGGTCTTGACAGCAAACAGCTTCCGGAAGCAGGTGTCGGTATTCATATGATTGAAAACCTCGGTTCCAGCTTTGGGTCAGCTGTGATCGCAACCGTTACCGCAACTGTCATACAAGGATTGCAGCCAACGATTCCGAACAGTTTAAAAGGCTACCATGCCGGATTCTTAGTATCCGTCATCATCCTTGCGGCCATCTTCATTCCAAGTCTGTTCCTTACCCATAAAAAGACTGCGATATAAAGAACTTTTCAAAGAAAAAAACCCTTGCGCAGCAAGGGTTTTAATGAATGAAACTGATGATTGTTACCGGCAGAGTCGGCCAACAACAGACAAAGCCTTTTACTCACTCACATTGCTTTTCATTAACCATTCTACTTCCGTTAATTCTTGTTTTTGAACGTCTTTTGTGTGTTTTTTCGTAAAATGGACTTTAACAGCTTCTTCGTTTTCCCAAATCTCCCAAAGCATAATTTTGCGTTCTGATGGTTCAAGCGGATGAGCATGGAACTGAATACAGCCTTCTTCTTTGTTCGTTTCTTCCTCAAGTTTTTTGAATTCCTTCATTATTTCATTAAGGTCTTTATCACTGATGATTTTTAAGCATGCCGTTATGTAATGCATCGAAACTCCCCCTCTTCCCATCATTTTATGGCTTTACATTATAACATCGAAACCGGCATACCGCATTCTCAACATATAAAAAACCGTCCATAAAAAATGAACGGCAATGTTTATTTAAGATCATTAAGAGCGACTTTTGCAGCCTCAGCGATAAGAGCATTATGATAATCGGCATCTTCCGTAAATCGGTTTGACAGGATTGCCAAAACGATTGGAGCTCTGTCAGGCGGCCACACGATCGCAATGTCGTTTCGCGTCCCGTAACTTCCGGCTCCGGATTTATCGCCGACTTCCCATCCTGCAGGAGCGCCTGCCCGAATCAGTTCGTCGCCGGTAGCGTTGCCCCGCATCCAATCCGTTAAGATCGTGCGCTTGTCAGTCGTGAGAGTGTTACCTAAAGTGAACGCTTTAAGATCAGTTGCCAGTGCCTTTGCTGTGCTTGTGTCACGACGATCCCCGGGAATCGCAGAGTTTAGATCCGTCTCGAATCGATCCGCTTTCGTTACATGATCCCCGATCTGTTTCAGTGATTTTTCGAAACCTTTAGGGCCGCCAAGCTGCTGCAGCAATAGGTTCCCGGCAGTATTATCGCTGTAACGGACAGCGGCTTCTGAGATTTCTTTCAGGCTCATGCCTGTATCCAGGTGTTTTTCTGTGATTGGAGAATATGTAACTAAATCGTCTTTACTGTAGCGGATGATGGCATTAAGTTTTTCATTTGAGCTTTTCTTCAGAACAGCAGCTGCAGCCAGAACTTTATAGGTTGATGCGTAAGCAAACCGCTCATTCGGCCGATAGGCGATTGTCTGGTTTGACCCCGTATCAATCGCATAAACCCCAAGCCTGGCATCAAATTTTTTCTCAAGCTGAACAAATTTTTGATTCGTTATACAGCTTGTCATTTTTGTGTTTTCTATAGACTTCGCTTCAGCATGCGCTGAGCCGAATAAAGGATTGAAACCGGTAAAGCTTAAACATAAAAGTCCAATGCATAGTCCAACTTGTATTCTCGTTTTATTTTTCACATCCAGACCTCCTCATTATAATGTTTTTGTATACATCTTCTAATTAACATTACAAACAGGATGAAAGTCAATATATTTCCTGTGAGATGTTTTCCGTGACAGTTAGGAAATCAGCTGAAATTTTAATTTCCGGCAGATATTTCGAGAAGAACCCATGTGATACAGAGTTTGAGTTTGATTTCTTGCCGGAGCCGCCCCGCCGCTGTTTCCTAATACGTTTTTACTGCCGGGTTGCCCGCCTATTTTTGTGTGCACCCTTTTTCCTTTCCGAACCATGCCGCTGTTTTTACGATTTAATGATGTTCACTGTCACCCCTTACTTTTCGGCAAGGCCCTTGTATTTCATGCCTTTGACGTAATCCTTATCCTCCTGTATGTGCTTTTCAGCCATCTACATCCACCGCCGCCCCCTTCTGATTCGTGTTTGTTTTTGAAAAGATATTCCCTCTAAACCGCCGCCGCACTCAGACCGTTAACCGCCAATTGTTTTTCTGAGATTTACCGGAATCAGTTTACAGAGAACATAAAAAAGCACCCCCCAGGATGCTTTTGCATTTGATATGATTTATATCGAATAGAGTTCATTGTGTCTTTTTTCTAGTTATGTGTTACATCTTTAAAGACAATGTCATATTTTTGTGATTCATAAAGATTTCTAAATGTGATTTCAATAATTTCTAATCCATCTTTTATAATTTTACGTTTTGGGTTATTTAACTTATGAACCGTCTGAGAATTTATCGTACTACGATGGAACACGAACAGTGAAATCATGAAAAAAAACACCCTTTAGGGGTGCAAGATTGGGCCAATCTAACGTTTCTTTTGGTAACCTTCAATATCTAAATATCTTCTCAAGAATAGGCGATCTCTGTTTGTAGTTTTAATCAACCAGTGCTTTAGGTTCTGTTGGCTGCATCCGATTATCTCAATGGCCTCAGATGTCGATATGACTTCTTTATCCATAAAATCTCTCAGCTCTTCTATACTCTCAAAAATAAATTTAGCCATTTCGGAGGTTTCTCCATTTTAGAGCTATATTAATTATAGTCAATACCAACCAGATCATTGCCAAAATCATAGTAATAATATCGAGAGTACTGAGATGACCATAATTAAAATTAGTGAACAATATAACAAACAGAATAAAGAATAAGACCGTTGAACCGTCGATTAATTTTTTCATATTCGCTCATTTCCTTCTATGTTTTTGAAAATCCAAATATCCTCTTTCAGAAAAAGCCTGTCCCGAGGCTTTTCTTTCATCGGCTCTAATTCCCCGCTTTTAACTAACTGGTTTAGGTATTGACGAGTGAAGCCCAATATTTCAATTGCTTCGCTTGTATTAACGGTTTCCTCATTTAAGAACCGTTTAATTGCATCGCGTTCTTTAAGATTGTACATAATATCATCCTCTTTGAATCCCCTAATTTGTAACAACAAACAATACCATTATACCTATAACAATAGTAGTCTTTAAAGGATTTTTTGCAAACTTTTCTTATATTTCAATAAATAAACAACTTATTCATGCTAAACAGAATAGGCTGTGATCTGCTCTATTTTTCATTTTCATGCGGGAACGCTCAATATTCTTCTGCATAGTTCCTTTTTTAACCCCTAATAACTGCGCTATCTCTTCGAATGACATGTTTTGCACAGCATGCGTCTTTTCACTTTCTGTGAGGACAGAAAGGGCGTCAGCGATTCTTTCCTTATCCCAATCACTTACCTCTCCCTCAGCTTCTTGAACGATTGCGTATTCTTCCGGCAGCGCATCAATTAAGCGCGGATTAGCAAGAATCTTCCTTTGGTCTCTTCTGTCAGCGCCTCGGCATGCGCCGAGCTGTCTTCCGTTCTGCAGTTTCTCTTAAAGCTCGTTTGTATTCAATGATTAAATCTTGCATTCTAATTCGTCCCCTTATTTGCGCTTAAATGAGCCACCCTTGCCTCGGGCGTTCAGATCGCTCCTGCGTGTTTTTATTGGGATTTTTCTTTTCCTGCTTCATGTCATCCATCCGTTCAAACAAAAACGGACACCGAACAAACAGCGCTAATGCTGTAAGTTCAGTGTCCGCAGGCTTTTCGTCTAGCACAGGTATTTTATATCACCTGTTTGAGAGTCTATTTTTAATGTCTAATAGATTTTCCCATAGAACTTTACGCAGTTTATCTAATATGGCAAAAACAAAATAGAAAAGAGCAAAATTGAACAACAAATTAAATACTTGAAAACTAAAAAGAAAATCACCAGAATAACCAAACCATCTAGCTGGATAGCCAAATAAATAATGAGGCTTGGAAAATTCATTATCAGAAAATAGACCTAATCCAGGAATAAGAGACAAGATAACAACTGTGATAATACTTAAAAGAGAATATACTTTTTTTCTTGACAACTTCATAACTTCTCCTTTTTTTCAAAAAAATATAGACTTCCATAGTTTTACATGTTATTACATCATACGTTACATTATTATACAAAGGAGTCTTCAACATGAAAAAAGTCGCAGTTTTAGTCGCACTCTGTACAGCTTTAATATTTACTCCATTTAATACTAAAGCTACAACAGCAGTCCAAAAAGATCAAAAAACAATCAAACAAGAACTTCAAAAGTTTGATAAACAAACAGATAGTGTGGAGCTAGTTTATAACTTACAAAGGTACACCTACTATCAAATTCGATAATGTAGAAGAATTTAAGAAAGCTGTTGCTGATTTTGAAAAAGCTTCTAAAAATAAGAAGCAAAACGTTCAAGAATACAATGATAGCACAACTCCAGCTAGCATTACATTCTTAGCTGCATCTGCTACAAAGACAGGAACAAAAAGAATACGTTGGACTAATTCAGAAAGTTTAAGATGGGCATATTCATTTTGGTTGCCATATAGTATGTGGATCGACTTCAAATATACATACACGGGGTCAGGAAAATCAAAAAAATTCAAAAAAGTGACATCTATCAAGTCTGACTCTTCAAGCTTCCCATCTTCTTGGCATCAGTCAATGTCTAACTACTCTTTTTACGATAAAAATAGAGGAGTTAAGATTCACATAAAAGGGTCCTTTTTATTGGGCGTAAGCATTGGTGGACAATCAGTGGGAGCTAAATTCCCTGATTCATACACAAAAAAATATCACTTTTAATTAGCAGGCCATCAGGCCTGCTTTTTACTTTGATTGTCCTTGATTAACATTGTAATATTCAACGCTTTTTCTCTATATACTTATCAATATTTTGATAAAGCGCCGCGATCGTGAATGCAATGATTGCACCATTAACGTGTTGTTCGCTTTCATGTCCGGCCTATATTCGTACTGGGGATAAAACCAGAATCCTAACCCCGTCAGCATAAAAACTATTCCCAGCATCATTGAATCCCCCTATTATATATCTTCGCTCAACCGGCCGAGCCGGCATAATTCTGTTCATTGCATCCGAGTATAAATTGACGATTACCCTGTATGCGCCCGCTTCAACTCTGAAAGGCTGAACCTTTTCAACGGGGTTGCTATTGTGAAGTTGCCCCACTGTGCACCCGAATTGCTGTAATTATCCGATCTAACAAGCATTGCTGTGTAATAAATACGGCTGGCCGTTGTTTTTTCTGCTTTCCAATCGACAGAGGTTGCTCGATAGGAATAGGTTGTTGCATCCGTGTATACCCGCACCTTTTTACTTGTCTCATGCAGCGGAAGCAGGCGGCGCAACGGCCGCCGCTCCCATAAGTAACACAACTGATAAATGATTGACTGAATCGTTTTTTCACCGTCATTGCTTCCCCTGTTTTTTGTATTCTGCGATTTCCTTAGGGGTAGCCTTCCGGACTCCGTCTGCGTCTGTCCTGTTTGCCACTTGAACGCCTTCCATATTTTTTATCTCGCTGACTACTCCCAAATGCTCTAAATACACATGATCACCAATCTTGAAACGATTCTGTTTGGCCCGCTCCTCGGTCATGCTCCTGTATTCAGTCGCGGCTTTCATTTTTAATTCAGCCAGACACATTTGACAAAGTGTTACTGTTACAGAATTGCCGTTAAAATCAGTAAACGAAACCGATCTGACAGATTCCTTTTCCGGGTGCATCGTGCATGTTTTCTTCATAGGTGATGACCGTGTAAATTCAATCATTCCGTTTCCTCCTCAAAAAAGTCTTTTCGTCCCCTGACATAACTCCGGATGAATGGGAAGTTCCATACCCCCGCATTCGAACTGTCACGACACCGCCATCTGACGGATTTTCATACATCCTTCATAGCTATAAGCCTATATTCCTTTATATTCCCAATGCTTGCCGCACTTCCCTGTTAGGATGAAGTTTCTAAAGCTGTTGACCAGTTGCCCATGTTGGTTCCATGCGGAAAGCCGTTTGGGCATCCATACCCAATTCATATGGGTAAATTTCAGCCCTCTCATATGTGTGTATGCTTTTTAAAGGAGGTGCATCACATAATGTTCTAACAACCGATTCAACATGAACAAAGTGATTTAGTCGACAAAAAGATCGCCGATAGCAAAAAGAACGGTGAATCTAAAAACAATTGATCTTTCTGAATATGAATTGCTGGTCAACGCATGTTTCAAATTAATAAGATAAATAAAAATAGACCCCTTCACAGTTAATGGTGAGGGGGTTATTTAGTAAGTAGCCGATATTTTTATTGAACTCCAAATGTCTGCATCTCAATAGTGTCTGCAGATATACTTTTTCTAGTTTGAAATATTTAAGCACGGATAAGGTAACAACTGAATTAGAGATGCAAAGATGGATTGAAGAGGTGATGATTTTGCCGCCATGTTAATATACAAATATTTAATTAAAAAGGAAAAGAATAAAACTAAGGGTTAGATGTTTCAAATTAACGTACTTCAGAGCTATGGAGAAGAATCATAAAGTACTTGCTTAATTCAGATTCTTCGATTTTGTAAGTACCCTGCAAGAACCATTTT
Organism: Bacillus sp. JK74; assembly: GCF_053663395.1. NCBI lineage: Bacteria > Bacillati > Bacillota > Bacilli > Caryophanales > Bacillaceae > Bacillus > Bacillus sp. JK74. The sequence continues at coordinate 789,294 of NZ_JBSJQB010000002.1, forward strand.
CTTTTGTTCTCCGCACCTTTTTATTCACACCCAGCAACTCGAGCAAGGTCGTCTTCTTCCTAAGTTATTAAAAAAGAGATGTGTTTTTTGGAATAACTACAAAACGCACTGGCCAAAAAGGCCTTGTATGATGACACGCCAATACGCGCATATTCACTGTTTAATCAAAATGAATTATTGTTGATTGTTGCGCGATTATTTGTTGCAGCCCTTTTATCATTAGTCGGAGTTAAAGCGATATTAAGCAAACAAAAACTGTCTGGATATTTACTGTTTGGAACAGCAGCTTTCTTACTCGTTGTAAACGGGGTGAAAATCATGATTTAATTTAATGTTTTAATTATAGGAATATTGAATCCCAGAACCAAAAAATTAACGCGGCTACAATACTCATAATGTAGTACTCAAGGCTTCTGAATACGGTAAGAACGTTTGGGGGATAATCAAAAAATCAGAACAAAAACACAGCTAAAAAGGCTACTGCAATATAAATTAAAAAATTGTTCAAATTGAATTTTCTAGGCCTTCTTCTTAGCCACACCAAAGAGACAGCAAACACCAAGTAAGTGATTAAAGCATAAAATCCTATGATGCCAATAGTGACTAATGCGATTGCCATAAAGCCAGAGTAAACAACATATACAGACCAAAGATTAGGCCATATGACAAACTAGAGATTATCAGAGTATAAACATAACTGTTTACCATTTTATTAGATAGCAAGTTTATCCTCCCGTCTTAGAAAAACCTATAACTTTGAAGAACTTTACTTAAGCCAAATAGCTTTAGCAGCATCTATTACTCTAGATTTTTCATCAAGATATACATATTTTCTATCCCACTCGCTCTTTCTCCAAGCCTCTTGGTTTGCAAATGATGGTTTAATTGGTTGTGGGTACTCGTCCTTTGACCAGCCGTCTTCAATATGATTCAACTTAGGGTCATTATCATCGTAATATTTATACCAACCAGTAATCATTTTTAACATTATTGTCCCACCTACTGCCCTTTAAGATCGTAGTTTGTCATTCATCTTTTTTTAAAAAGGCTGAGAATTTTTTTAAATATGTTGTCTTGTTTCCCTTTCAATTCACTTTTGGATTCTTTGCTTAACGGTTGTTCCTTTTGCTCTTTTTCATAGCTTTCAAATAAAATGCCTTCTTGATCCTTCCATCCCCCTGTTTTCTTTGGTTGCAAATCGACAGGAGTATTTGAGATTTCATATGTTTCATTTTTCATATTATCTTTATTATCATTTTCTTTATTTTCAACCACAAACGTTGCCTTACTCTTTTTATTGTCAAATGTCTTATTATCATTTCTTACAATTATTTTTGATGGATCATTTTTTATGTTACTTGTTTTCGGTTCATATTCGTAAATTCTATATTTAATGTCTATATCTTTCACTAATACTCTAATAATGTTACTGTCTTTATAATTACCTAAGAAAGAACCCTTTACAATAGCCATTTTTCGACTTTCTTTATTTCTATCCTTAATCCAATTTAAAAGAAACTTTAATGTCCTCTCGAAGCCAGATTTCCCATTACCTCGTTGAACTAGCATTATACGCTTAGTATCTTTTTGTTTATTTGCAGTTGGATACAAATAAACATATCCCTTATTTTCTAGGGTACCAATATCTCGAATATCAAGGAACCCTTCAACTAAAAAAGTATTCCCAGAAGCCATATCAGTCCAAGCTTTGTTATAGTCATCAATAGAGTAATATTGATTATTTGCTTTCAATTGACTCTTTACATAATTGATTACTTCACGGTTACTGCAGTTTAAAAATTCAACGAAATCAGTCACAAACCTTATGTACTCTACATTTATTCCTACAGTAGGTTTCCTAAGAGTATTTTTCAGACCACTTCGGTAATTGTGATTCTTTTTCTCATCACTACCGAAATTCGATACTCCTTGTTTTATAGGTGAAAAGATATCGCTGTTATCAATTTTTATGACAGTTTTCTCTTCTCTAGATTTCCCTTTTATTCTTTCTCTTAAGGGTATATATGGTGTGCTATATCCGCAATCCAAAGCATGTTCTTCTCCTGGTAATAGAGAGAAAAATCCCTCTTTACGATTGACTACCTTTAGCTTTGCATGGCATTTAGATTTGAAATAGTTTTTGCAATAAAGTGTATAACCTATCTCTTTCTTAATATCTCTTTTGATTAATGCTTCCTTTGGATCTATCGGCTTTGCTTTTCCATTTTTCATATAAATTGCATCATACATAGAGTCACTACTTTGCCCCATATCCACCCTCCGTTTCCCTAAACAACATGGATTCTATATAAAAGAATGATTTTATGTACACCTAGAAAATTTGTAGTAATTTACTTTTGTTGTAAATTTAGCATATAACGATCACTTTAAGTGTTCGATATCTTTTTAATCTTTTTTGTAAATCAACAGCTCATGCAGCTCAATGTCTAAATATGTACAGACTTTATCAAGCAGATCCCTTGGATACCGCTCCATTTCATCATGATAAAGCTTCCTAACTGTGTTAAAACCATGGTCAATATCATTGGACAGCTTTCGAATACTGATATTCCTTTCGTCTATTATCGGCTTTAAATTTGATTTAATCAATTTAACTACCCCACATTCATTATGTATGATCACTTTAAATTATCATCATATACATAAAAAAGGTCAAGGATATACCTTGACTATGTTTTAAAGCTTACCAATCTTCATCCGGCTCATCATGTTCGAATCCATAAAAGCCTTTAATCCGGACGTCACCGTAGCCGGCTCCTTTAGTGATACTTAAGTAATGGTTTCTGTTTGCGTCTCCATCCACCTTATCTGTTGAGCTCAGGTTCAATTGATTACCCGTGAAATTCTTTTCACTCTGCCAGTGTTATTCTCTGCAGTTTAAAATTCAATGTGCACCCTTCAGCATTGTAGATGGTGAACCTGTATCCCAATTTAGTTGGCCAATATTCGAGATAGGTGTCATCAGCCATAAAAAAAGCCCGTTTCATTCTCTGTCATTTTAAAGTTGACCCTATGTTCATCTTTGGTAATTTTGGCCGAAACAGCTCCGCCTGCTCAAACACCAGGTTAAAAAGACTGTTGCAATACTCAAACCCAACTTTTTCTTATTCATTCCCCCTCCTTCCAAATTATACAACATTAAAAATGAAGAGGAGAGAAATAGTTAATATGAAATGGTGTTTTTATTATAAAGCCCGTCTTATTTGTTGTCTGCGTCAGTCATTATAAAAGTCTCTCATACTCTATATCAAAAGCATCTACAAACGCTTTTTTAGCTATGGCACTTGTGATAACTAAATCGTCTTCACTCGTTTTGTCTACTCTTCTAAAAACATTCTTTTGGCTAACTCCCCTATTCCATTTTCACTAACATCAATCATAAAATCCCTAAGTTCTTTTGTGTTCACTTTATAACCTCCTCAGCTTTCAATTTCTTTATGTAACCAAACAATCTATCCCCAACCTCTGTATCATGCCAACCCCAATCTTCAGCAAGAGATTTAATTTCTTCAGACAAAATCTTAGCAAATAGTTTGTATTTCAGAATTACTTGGCACTCTTCTATAAGCATCTACAAAACAGTCGTTTATTTGATCTTCCATGGCATTCAATTGATTAAACCTCCCTAAAATAATGTTTTATTTAATCTCAGCTTCAATTTGTACAAACTCTCCCAGTGGCTCAACACATGCTACTTCGTACATACAGTCGTCATATGTATTGAGTAGCACAGTTGTATCCTCCTTTATTCCACCTTTCTCCAACATGGTTTGCAATGAATCAATTAATTGCTTTACGCTCATAGACATAAAATCATCCTCCATTTTTTAAATTTGAGTGTTTTCTTGATTAGTTGCCTTCGATAGTTTCAAGAAACATACAAACACATGGGAATATTTTCAGTTTCCCTGTAGAATACCGATACGCTGGGGCCACCTTGTTTTTAATTAAAAAATCACAGATAGTCTCTGGATTTTTAACACCACTATTATATAACTTTCGTATCATTTCTTTTTGAAAATCATTTAGAGAGGAAACTGTTGAAGTTATTTTTGACTGCTCATTATTTAACAAGATATTGTTTGATACTTCACGTGTATTTAAATTAACTGTCTTGTTTGCCGAGATGATCTTTTGATTAACTTCTTTTCTTAAAAAATTAACCTGTCTAGCCGATAAGGCTAGACCCATATCTAATTGTTTCTTAATATTGTCTGTTGTATTGAATTCAAAATCATTAGGAATATTAATCTCATATTCAATTGACCACTTCATTTTTGTTCTTTCTAATATTTCTGTTATTTCTTTTTCTATTAGATCAAATTCATCTTTTATTTGTTTGAAAACATGTTTCTTTAAAGAGATATGTTCTTCAAAATGACTTATTCCCAACCTTTTGATTTCTCCACCATTTTTGTTTTTTACGATGTATTGATATCTTAGGGGTCTTCCACACTCACATGGTGTGTTTTTGTTTACATAACCGTTGTCGATGTAGTCAATTAAGACCCATTCCTCTTTCAATTGCATATTCTCACTTGAAGCATTTTCAAGTCCTGCGGATACATAAGTTTTTTCCTTCTGAACCCTATTAAATGCTTCAACCTTTTTTGTTTTAACAAAGTCCACTAAATACTGTTTCTGCTCATCATTAAGAAATGAAGTTTCTTTAAACAAGTTCTCTCATCCCTCCATATAATTTTCGATTGATATGTACAAAAGTTGCTGAAAGCAGTATGTCCTAATCTGTTATAGTCATTTATCGTCTGTTCCCTTTATTATACAGTTTGATCATGTTAGATTAAACTGCGTTTTATTTTATGTCAGAACACTTGTATATATCCATCGATGCACCTGAATACACCCCACACCAATAATAAATTTCCTATTACATTCCTAGATTCTTCTTCATTGACTCCGATTACATATAAAAAGTTTTGCTTTATTTCCAACATCTTATAGTGAGTAGCACTATTATCAAAATCACAGTGTCCAGCAGTCTTGTTAATTGACTTTACTTTGTCATCAACTTTAAAATTCATTGAGCTCTCTCCCCTCTTCGCTTTAGTATCGGCTAACAAGTCCCTGTGAAATTGTTGGTTTTATCTAATTTAAAGGTATTAAGTTGTGAAGATCAACGCCCCAACGAGTTTCCCCTTCAAAACTTTTACCATCACTTCTTGAGATTATAGGTCGGTCTCCAAAAAAATTAGCACAGGCAACCACATAATATTCAGCAGTGATATCTATTATAGGAAGACCGCCACTTAAGATGAGATACCCATTTAATCTATTAACTTTGTATTCATCCATTGGCGATTCTCTCCATTCTGTTTAAAATTTTTAACCTTTAGCTTTCCAAACTTGCCAACCATTCGACTCAGCAAAGGAAGATTTTACTTTCTCCCAATCCCATTCAATATCTGCATAATTCTTTGCAGGTTTCTGACCTATTTTATGATTGAGACACCAGAGCTTTGGATACGATATTTCTGTGTTTAGTGATGATCTCACTGAGAAATTTAATGCACTGTTGGCATTTCTAACTGCCATGGGAATTGTAGTGGATTCAACCACTACAGGTATCTCAGATAGTGATCAAGCAATGGAATACACAGAACCAAAATAGCTTGGGGAGTTTATCTCCCCTTTTTTTCATTTTTAATTAATGATTATTGATCATGCAAATAGGATCTGGATATATCGGGAGCCCAATGCTTGAGAAGTCAGAATCTAACCATGAAGTAATCCCTTCTCCACATGAGACATGGACGATTAAATATTCTTTCTATAAGTTCAGCTTTACAAATGATCAGGAATGCCACGTATCAATCAATGGTGGCGATCCTATCTATTTAAGAGCTGGACAAAGCTTTCAAATGGACGCTGATGATTCACCTATCACAAGCTTCAAGATTTCTGAGTCAGGAATAACATATAACTTTTTGGGGCGCATAAATGAGCTTCTTCAATCCAATGGTTAATGTCTCAATTGTCACTGGGAAGTCTGCTTATGATATTGCTGTGGACAATGGTTTTTCAGGAACTGTAGAGGAGTGGTTAGCTTCACTAAAAGGTAAAAAAGGTAATACTGGTGCAAACGGAGCTAAAGGTGCTACCGCTCTACTGGTAAAGATGGAAAATCAGCATATGAATTAGCTGTTCAACAAGGTTTTCGGGAACATTAGATGAGTGGCTTGCCCACTAAAAGCAACGCCTAATTGATCACGTACCCTTCTCCCACGAGGAGGGTATTTTATATTGTCATACGTTTGCCATCTATTTGTGCGAATTCAAAATGACTACAAAACTTGTTTTTATTGTAATTTAATAAGGAATAATGTAGAATTATAGGCAATTAATGTCCTGTAGGGGGGAGTTTCTTGCCAACTGAAAAAACAGATGAGTTTGATTTTGCATACATTGAAGACGTGTTCGTGCCCCAAATAGTTCAAACTAAAGATGGGGTTAGCTATGTTATTGAAACAGAAGACATAATCAATCTTACTGAAGAACAATTCAAGCAAGTGGAGAGTGAAGTGTTAAAAAGAACATCTTCCTCTGTTGAAGAAAAAGGCGTGGATATTAAAACATTAACTCATGAACAAATAGAGGCTATCTTAGGCGAGATTTTGAATATAGTAGGAGAGTCTGAAAACCCTTTTGCTGAAGGTTTAATAGATCTTAGTGCTCATGTAGAATTTGATCACATGAACAACCCAAGGTTATTAAAACATAGAGGTTGGTACCATGAGGACAATGATGAAATTAGAAAAGAAATAGAAAGTGCTGTGAAAGAAGCATTTGATGTAGAGAAAGCTAAATTAAAATTTAATCCAAAAACTAAAAAGACCAAGCCAACGTTTACTTTTACAATTCTAGGGTATAAACGAAATAAGGATAAAGGTAAATTATCGGTTGTTGTAATCAAGGATTCTGAGGACTCTGTTCTTGTAGTAACCATTTTATGATGGTATCATTGTGTAAAGACCCGAATGGGGAGGGGAAAATATGGCGACACTGACTGTATCAGCAAGTAAAGTTGGTGGTAGTATTAGACCTGCTGAAAAATTATGTGAATGTGGTGAAAGAGCACCTCTTGGTTACTTTAATAAAGTTGGGCGTTTTGGTGAGACCTTCGTGACGGTGAAGAATGTGCCAGTCTATAAGTGCTCAGAATGTGATGAAGAAATCGTCAGAGGAGCAGATTCATTAAAGTTTTTTGAAAAAACTAAAGAAGCAGTAAAAAAAGGATTAACTGAGATTGAATTTGAATAAATTTTCCCTACATAATTGCGTAATTTTTGAGCGCTACTCCCTATAGGAGTAGCTTTTTCATTTAATAACTACCTTTTTATGACTTATATCCTCCTGTCAAACCTGCTCTGTATAACGCCGTACCCCCAGGTGTATATGAAACAGCTCGTAAGATCGTTTTAGATCCGTATTTATTTTTTATCCTGTCCATAACAAATCCAAGCTTTCTTCTCTTCTCATTATCCTTTTCAAACAGACTTAATTGTTGATTCACATCGTCTTCAATATTGGATAAAGTCACTGAAACACTTCGTACCTTTTTGCCTATATAGAATTTCTTAAAAAGCATCAAGCAATATCGATAAATATCCATTTTGATATTTTTAAAGCAGCTTGATTTACCTGATATCCCACTCCACAACCTTAGACACTCTCACGCATCCCTACTGTTAACAAAGTTTCATCCTAAAGTCGTTCAAGAAAGGTTAGGGCATAAGGATATCCAAGTTACACTTAACACCTACTCGCATTTAATGCCAAACATGCAAAAGGACGCTTCCACATTTATCAGTGGCATCTTACAAGGCAAACAAAAAAAGAGGAATCACATTAAATTGTGACTCCTCTTTTTTGTGACTCCAGTGTGACACGAGTAAGTGTCCAACACGTTGAAACCCTTGATGATTCCGACTGGGCTCGAACCAGCGACCTCTACCCTGTCAAGGTAGCGCTCTCCCAGCTGAGCTACGGAATCATGATATGTATGTGTTGCTGGGTATGTTGTTGTCTCTCTGACATTTATAATTATATATCCTGATTTCTCATTCGTCAACACTTTTTTTATCTAAAATAAAAAAGGGCGCGTCGCAAAATTGACGACGCCCTTTTCGTTTATGATCTCACTTGGGCGGGGGTTATTTTTTTCAATGCCTGTTCGAAGTCCCGTTCTAAATCTTCGGCGTTTTCGACTCCTACGCTCAGGCGCAGAAGGCCGTCTGTGATGCCGCGTTTCTCCCTCTCTGCTTTCGGCATGGCGGCATGCGACATGGCTGCAGGGTATGAGAGAATGGACTCGACAGCGCCGAGGCTGACGGCAAATACCGGAAGCGATACGTTTTCGACCAGCTTTTTGACGGCTTCTTTGCTTTCCAATTCAAAGGACAGGACGGCGCCCGCTCCGCTCGCTTGACGTTTATGGGTATCGGCTCCCGGGTGTCCGGCAAGGCCGGGATAGTAAACGTTTTTGATGGCGGGATGCCCGTCAAAATAGGCAGCCAGCCGCTCAGCCGTCCGGCTCGCTTTTTCCAGTCTGACCTGCAATGTTTTTAAGCCTCTCAATACGAGCCAGCAATCCTGAACGCCGAGCACCGCTCCAAACGAGTTTTGCAGCTTATACAGCTGATTGCCGAGCTCTTCATCTTTTACGGCAGCAAGGCCTGACAGCACGTCACTGTGGCCGCTTAAAAATTTCGTCGCACTGTGAAGCACGATATCTACACCGAGATCAAGCGGACGCTGCAGAGCAGGCGTCATGAATGTATTGTCAAGGTATGTCAGACAGCCGTGATCCTTTGCCAGTTTGACGACGCCCTTAATATCCGTGATGCCGAGCGTCGGGTTTGACGGTGTTTCCATATAAATGGCTTTCGTGTTCGGACGGATGGTGCGGGCGACCGCTTCTGTGTCCGTCATATCGACAAAGGTATGTTCGATTCCGAAACGGGACAGAACCTCAGTCACCATGCGGAATGTTCCGCCGTACACATCCTCCGTGACGAGAACATGGTCGCCTTGGGATAAGAGCAGAAATGCCGTCGAAATCGCCGCCATACCGGAGCTGAAAGCAAAACCTCTCGTTCCGCCTTCAAGACCTGCGATCGTTTCTTCAAGCGCTGTTCTTGTCGGTGTGCCGGAGCGGCTGTAATCATATGTCCCGAATTCTTCAAATGAAGACTGATGGAATGTGGAAGCATGCTGGATCGGCACGCTGACGGCTCCGGTGGCTCCGTCTGTTTTAAATGGATTGTGCACGAGCTGGGTTTCCAGCGTCCAATTGTGATTACTCATATGACACGGCCCCCTCTTTTACTTGCTGTAATGCCTGCTTTACATCCCGCTTCAAATCTTCTGCATGTTCAATGCCCACTGAAAAACGCAGCAGGCGGTTGCAGACGCCGTTTGCGATACGGATATCTTCCGGAATGTCCATGTGCGTCTGTGTCGCGGGGTATGTAATAAAGCTTTCCACCCCGCCGAGACTTTCTGCGAAACAGATCGTTTTCAGCGCCTTTAAAAACGGATTGACCCATTCCTCTTTTTGCAGCCGGAAAGACAGCATCCCGCCTTTTCCGGGATATAACACGTCGGCGATTTCCTCTTCCTGTTCTAAAAATTCTGCAAGTTCACGGGCGTTTTCTTCATGACGGCGCATTCTGAGTCCGAGTGTTTTCATCCCTCTCATTAAAAGCCACGAATCAAACGGCGGGAGAACGGCGCCGATCGCATTTTGGTGATTAAACATGATGTCGCCGAGCTCTTCATCCTTAACGACAGCCAGACCGGCAAGGAGGTCATTGTGCCCCGCTAAATATTTTGTGGCGCTGTGAATGACGATGTCCGCTCCCAGTTCAAGCGGGCGCTGGAGCACCGGGGTATAAAACGTATTATCCACAATTAAAAGCAGGCCGGCTTCTTTCGTAATCCGGGCGATTTTTTCAATGTCCGCCTCCTGCATTAACGGGTTTGTCGGCGTTTCAACAAATACCGCTTTCGTGTTTTCCGTTATTTTGGAGCGTAAACAGTCTTCATCGCTGAAATCATCATAAATAAAGCTTAAGCCGTATTTTCTCCATTCGTTTTCAAACAAACGGTACGTGCCTCCGTATAAATCGGAGGATACAATCAATTCATCCCCGCTTTTAAATAAAGCCATAATGGTTTGAATGGCTGCCATTCCCGAGCTGAAAGCAAATCCTCTCGCACCGTTTTCCAACACGGCGATGGCGTCTTCGACGAGCTGGCGTGTCGGGTTTTTCGTGCGCACGTAATCAAAACCTGTAGATTCTCCTATTCCTCTATGGCGGTAAGCGGTGGACAGATAAATCGGCGGACTGACCGTTCCCGTTGCTTCTTCGCTTCTATTTCCAATTTGGGCTAATTTTGTTTCAACATGCTGCGTCATCAGTAAGCACCATCCTTTTTCAAAAATAAAAAAGCCCCCTCTTCATAAGAAGAAGGAGCTTTTCTCTTCCTCTTATCTTCCAAGCATGTGAATCGCTTGCTGGATTTAGCACCTTGGCACTTTGCCTTCCCGCGGCAAAGCAAACCGGTTGCTGAGGTTTCAAAGGGCCAGTCCCTCCACCTCTCGTGATAAGAATATTGTTTTGTATTTTCTGATTGTTCTATATTAACGCACTATAAAATGGATTTCAACAACTTTTTATTTATCTGAACTCTCGCAAGAAGTGCATCTGAAGAAAGAAATTTCTAATAATTCATGGTACAATAGGAAAAAACCATCAAGACAAGAAGCGGCCTGGAGGAATGCGAAGTGGCATCAAAAAACGGAATCATTCATGAGAAAACACTTTTCTCCCATGAGCTTGAAGAGGAAATGACCGTTTTGGTCTACCTGCCCGCCACCTTCTCCCCCCTGTATAAATATCATACGGTCATCGCTCAGGACGGCCATGATTATTTCAGATTAGGGAGAATCGGGCGTCAGGCGGAAGAGCTTATGTCAAAAGGGGAAATTGACCGCTGCATCATTATCGGCGTCCCTTATAAAAATGTGCGGGAGCGAAGAAACACATACCATCCAGAAGGCTCTAAGTTCGCCTCATATAAGCGGTTTATCGCCAATGAGCTCGTTCCTTTTATCGACAAAGAATACCCGACTTATCAAGTCGGATACGGCCGCACCATGATCGGGGATTCCCTCGGCGGAACCGTTTCGCTCATGACGGCGATTGACTATCCGAATATGTTTGGAAACGTCATCATGCAGTCTCCGTATGTTGACGGGCACGTGCTGGATGCCGTCCGGCAGTCGGAGGATCTCAAACAGATTTCCGTTTATCATCAAATCGGAGAAAAAGAAACCGGCGTCCACACGACGGACGGTCAGGTTCTTGATTTCACCGCGCCGAACGAAGAGCTCAAACAGCTGCTGGAAAGCAAACAGTCCGAATACACGTATGAAACCTTCGACGGGGATCATAAATGGACCTATTGGCAGCCGCTCATCACGCCGGCGCTGAAAAAAATGCTGTAACCATTCATTTAAGGAGGGAACTTTCATGAAATACGGTATTGTTTTATTTCCATCAAAAAAATTACAGGATCTCGCCAATTCGTACCGGAAACGCTACGACCCGAGCTACGCGCTCATTCCGCCGCATCTGACGGTAAGAGATCCGTTTGAAGCGACAGAACAGGAAATCGAGCAGGTCGTATCACAGCTGAGACAGACGGCGAAAGAGTCGCATCCGCTCGTTCTGAAAATTACAAAATACAGCTCGTTTTCTCCTGTGAATAATGTGATATATATGAAAGCAGAGCCGACGGAGGAATTAAAATCTCTGAGTGAGAAATGCTACTCAGGAGCATTATCCGGCGAGCCGGAATACAGCTTCGTTCCGCATGTCACGGTCGGCCAGAAGCTGTCGTCAGATGAACATTCCGACGTACTCGGACAGCTGAAAATGCAGGACATTTCCCACGAAGAAGTCATCGACCGTTTTCACCTGCTCTATCAGCTGGATAACGGCTCATGGACTGTGTACGAAACATTTTTATTAGGCGGAGGAGAATAACTGCTTGGAATCCATCATCGCAAAAACTGAAAAACAGCTGAACGACGCTTTTTTCGTCAGAAAAGAGGTCTTTGTGAAAGAACAGCATGTTCCGGAAGAAGAGGAAATTGATCAATTCGAAGACACGTCAGAGCATATAGTCATATATGACGGCGGCCAGCCGGTCGGAGCCGGCAGATGGCGCTTGAAAGACGGGCATGGAAAATTAGAGCGCATCTGCGTAATGAAAAGCCATCGTTCTTTAGGCGTCGGGGCCATCATGATGCAGGCGCTTGAAAAAGCGGCTGCAGCCAAGGGCGCCGGCAGCTTTATCTTACATGCGCAGACGCAGGCGGTTCCGTTTTACGAAAAACAAGGATACCGCGTCACATCCGGCGAAGAATTTCTCGATGCGGGCATCCCCCATCTGGAAATGATAAAGGAATACAAACAATAAAATCAAAAGCACTCCTGTTGATATGGCAGGAGTGCTTTTTTTATGAAAATCATACTATTTCATGAAATTTATTGCATTTTATGGAAGGTTAATGTATGTTTAGTATACTAAGTATTACAATTCATACAAAAAATACAATTCATATTTCGGAGGGATAAACATGACGGCACCAAAAGGAAAACACATATTCGGGACTGTTAAAGTGGGCACAAAAGGACAGATTGTCATTCCTAAAGAAGCAAGGGATGTTTTCGATATAAATCCGGGGGATTCACTGCTTATGCTTGGGGATGACCAGCAAGGTATCGCACTTGTTAAACAAGAACTCTTTTTCGAGTTTGCAAAAGATATTTTAAACGCTAAGCAAATCGACGCAGATAGCGAGGATGAGTAAATGCACGCGATTGAGCTGAAGCAATTAACGAAACATTATAAAGAAACCGCCGCCGTTGACCGTCTTGAGTTCTCAGTTGAGAAAGGGGAATTTTTCGCTTTACTCGGTGAGAACGGAGCCGGAAAAACGACATTAATCAGTATGCTTTGCGGACTCCTCTCTCCGGATGAGGGTGATGCATCAGTGCTTGGACACAGTATTTTGACTGATTTGGATAAAATAAAACCGAAATTGAACATGTCCCCGCAGGAAACAGCCATCGCTCCTCATCTAACCGTACGGGAAAACTTAGAGTTTATAGCCGGAGTCTACGGAATTCCGAAAAAAGAAGCAAAAAAAAGAACAGATGAGATGCTCGAATTGTTTCAATTAAAAGAGAAAGAAAGAGCAAAAACCAAAACCTTATCAGGAGGAATGCAGCGCCGCCTCAGCATCGCAATGGGCATGATTACAAAACCGGATATTTATTTCTTAGATGAGCCGACATTAGGGCTGGACGTCCGTTCACGCCGCGAGTTGTGGAAAAATCTTGAGACATTAAAGGGAGACATGACGATTATTTTAACAACACACTATTTAGAAGAGGCTGAAGCCCTGGCAGACCGTATTTGCATTTTAGAAAATGGGACTCTAAAAGCACTGGGCACGGCGGAGGATCTGAAAAAACAAACTCATTCAGCCACATTTGAAGATGCCTTTTTAGCGATTTGTGACGGAGAGGCGGGTCTTTATGCTTGATTTCGCCATTCGCAACCGCAAAGAGATTTTTCGTGACCCCCTGTCTATTATCCTTGGAATCGCACTGCCTGTTATTCTATTGTTTCTGTTTACGGCGATTGAAAAAAATGCGCCACTTGATACCTTTAAAATTCAGCACTTAGCACCCGGACTCATTGTTTTCGGTTTCGCTTTCCTTACGATGTTCTCTGCATTGCTGATCGCAAAAGACAAACAGACCGCCCTTTTGACCCGTTTGTTTGCTTCCCCTTTAAAAACAGCCGATTATGTTATCGGTTACGCAATGCCGATGCTGCCGTTAGCCATTTTACAAATCATCATTTGTTTTATCGCAGCTGCTGCTGCCGGTTTATCCGCCGAGTGGATGAATCTTCTCGCAGGTATCGCTGTCTTGCTGCCGATTGCGATGATGTCCGTTTTCTTCGGTTTATGTTTAGGGGCTGTGTTTACGGACAAACAAATTTCAGGTATCGGAACGATTTATATTACACTCGTGCAATTTCTGGGCGGAGCTTGGATGGAGGTGAGCCTGCTCGGTGACACATTCAAACATATCGCTTATGCCTTACCGTTTGTTCACTCGATCGAGCTGGCCCAGGAAGTCATATCCGGAGATTATTCTTCCTTTCATCAGCATATTTGGCCGATAGCGGGATATACCGTTTTGGCGCTTGCACTTGCTTTCCTCAGTTTTATGAAAATCAGGAAGAGATAAAAAAAGCCGGCACTCCGTAATGGGAGCGCCGGTCTTCTTTTTTACGTTTCTTTCAGAAGGCTTATCGTATGCGGCAGCAGACGGTCATCCCCCGGACTGCAATGGCCCGGAACGACAATGCTGATGTCCTGATATCTTTTCATGACTTTGCGGACGGCGCGCGGCCACTGATCCGGATAAAGGCCCGGAGTTGGCACGATTTCCTTTGTTTCTAAAGCCTTGATTAAGCAACCGCCGAATAAGAGCTTATCCTCAGGCAGCCAGACGGTAATATTGTCTTCCGTATGCCCTTTTCCCGGATAAAACGTTTCAATTTTCATATCGCCAAACTGCAGCTTTGTCACGTTTTTCAAATCTCCGAGCGGCCGGTGATATCCCTGCTGCCGGGCGAAGTCGACGGTCAGCTTCGTGCTGTGCACCTTTACACCGTATTTGTACAGTGTGTTCAGCCCGCCGATGCGATCGTCATGGGCGTGTGTCACAATGGCATCGGTCATCCTTTTGCCGGGAAACCGCTGTTTTATTTGTGTCATTAATTGCTCTGTGAGACTGTCATTCCACGGAGTATCAATCAGTACGATTCCTTTGGAAGTTTCAAGAAGCAATCCGTTCGCAGGGACGGGACTTCCGTCTGCCGTACCGATGCTTGTATGCATCCAGACATGCGGCGCCAGCTGTGTAAGAGTGACATCTTTTGCTGCGGAGCTCTCCGCCGCGTGTGCCGGTATCATTCCGGAAGTAAAGAGGCTGAATAGAAATAACCCCGCAATTAATAATGAAAGCTTTCTCAAATTGAATCATTCCTTTCCGCATCTTTCATCTATACGGCTCAAAAAAACCCGGAGATTTCCGGGCTTTTTCACACGTATTGATTTATCAACCGGCCTTTTCCCATGATTTGCGGCAGACGGGAAAGAGAGCGCTTACGTTTTTCTTCATGCACTTTCTTTGCTGCGGCTGCGGTGTTTTCCTGGCGGCGCTCCACCTCTCTGTACACCCTGTCATTGGCGAGGGCGGCCGCTTTCGTAATACCGGCGTAATCAGGCTTATAACCCGCTGCCCGGTTTGCGTATTGAGAATACTGCTGGTTTTGAATCCGTCCTGCATAAATCATATGTACCCCTCCCCTTCGCTTTTTATTTCCCTTAATCTTACTTTTTGAAACGCGGTTCTTTTGTTATGATATTCTTTGTCTATCAAATGGATGAACACCTTTTAATGGGAGGACCCCTTTTTGAAATGCGCCCGACTGAATAACCGAACGATACATTTACATACATATTCTAGAGAACATTACCAATTCCTTTTTGAAGAAGCTCAGAAAGGAAATATTTTTTGCGCACATTGTGACCAGCCCGTCTTGATGCGGCTTTCGATTTTAGAGCAGCCGGCATTTTATCACCGGCAAAAGGGAGACTTCACCGCCTGTGAAAAAGCATGTGCGGCCGAGGAACCGCAAGCGGAGAAAGAAAAAGAAGAGTATAAGGAGGCAGGCATGTTCCGCCTGCCGAAAGGAAAAGCGATTTCAGAGAATCCGAAACCGATCGTCTCAGAATGGAAAAGCCCGAAAAAAGTGCCTGCGGCCGAACCGTTTTCACCAACATCCGAGGCGGCTGATACATCTTTGTTCCCCGGCATCGGCCTGAACCGCGAACAGATGAAGGCAGTCACTGAAACGGACGGGCCCCTGCTGGTGCTCGCCGGAGCGGGAAGCGGAAAAACAAGGGTGCTGACAGCCCGCGCCGCCCATATGATTGAACACCTCGGCATTTCACCTGAGAATATGCTGCTTGTGACCTTTACGACAAAAGCCGTCGCCGAAATGAAAGAGCGGATGGCGAATGAGTACGGGCTGGCAGCCGGAAAAGTCTCCCGTCTCGTGACCGGAACATTCCACAGTTTTTTCTATAAAATACTCTATCATTATGATTCTTCAAAATGGAACGGCAGCCAGCTTTTAAAAATGGAGTGGCAAAAAGAGCAATATGTGAAAAAGGCGCTTTATGAAGAAAATTTGGATGAAAAAGAGTTTCCCGTCGACCAGGCGCTACAGCTTATCGGCTGCTGGAAAAACACATATCTCCCCCATGAGACCATTCCGCTTGCGGACGACTGGGAGAAAAAAGTGTACCGGCTCTACGAACGTTACGAACAGCAGAAGCAGGAAAAACGGCAATTTGATTTTGATGACATGGCCCAAGGCTGTTATGAACTGTTTCAAAGCCGGCCTGATATTCTCGCGCAGTACCAAAACAGATTTTCTCATATTTTGATTGATGAGTTTCAAGATATTAATCCTGTCCAGTACAACATTATGCAAATGATCGCAAGCCCGGAGAATAACCTGTGCTGCGTGGGTGATGACGACCAATCCATTTATGCGTTCCGCGGCAGCAGCCCATCTTTCATTTTAGATTTTCAAAAGGATTATCCGGCAGCAAAGACCATTTACTTAACGGCAAATTACCGCTCGCCGCATCCGATCGTCTCAAGCGCTCATGCCGTCGTAAAGAAAAATAAAAAACGGTATGAAAAAATACTTTCTGCCGTCAAAGACGGCGTTCACAATCCCGTGATATTTTATCCTTACGATGAAGAAGAAGAGGCGACCATGATCGTTTCGGATATGAAAGAGAAAATTCAAAACGGGGCGAGTCCTGACGATTTTGCCGTGCTTTACCGGACAAACAGCGCCGGACGGGCCATTTATGAAAGACTTCACCAATCATCGATTCCTTATCATGCCGACCGTGGCGTGCAGACGTTCTACAGCCGCAGAATCGTACGCCAGATCCTCGCCTACTTATATGCGAGTCAGAATGAAGATGATACGGATGCGGTGAAAGACCTGCTGCCCGCCTTATTTTTAAAGCAATCCGCCCTGCAAACGTTAAAGGCGCTGTCAATCACGGAAGATTGCACGATGATTAAGGCACTGACGAAACTGCCTGACCTGAAGCCTTTTCAAATAGGGAAGATCAAGCAGATCGTTCCGTTTTTCGCAAGCATCCGGACAATGAAGCCGGTTGAAGCCATCACCTTTGCAGAAAGCAAAATGGGTTTTTCCGAGTATTTAAAAAAACGGGGCAATGAGGGAAACAAACTGGAAAAAGGCTCTGATGATCTCAGGGATGTCAAAGTGGCCGCCAAAAAATTCAAAACCATTCCCGATTTTCTTGCGCATGTCGATCATATGCGCGCCGCTGAGAATCAGAAAACCGATGAAAACGGCGTCGAACTGCTGACCATTCACCGCTCTAAAGGTCTTGAATTCAATACGGTCTATATTTTAGGCGCGGCTGACGGCTCGATCCCCCATGACTTCGCGCTTGAGACGGCGAGACAGGGCGATCCCGCTCCGCTCGAAGAAGAAAGACGGCTCCTGTATGTCGCAATGACAAGGGCCATGCAGCATTTATATGTATCTTGTCCCGCGTACAGGCGGGGAAAAACAGCGCGCAGCTCAAGATTTCTCGAGCCCCTTCTCCGGACGGACAGACGGAGCGCACTCAGGATATAAAGAACCCGGCAGATCACTGCCGGGTTTTTCTCACATAAAAAGGCCTTTTTAGCAAGGCCGGCTGACGCCTATTTATTGTTCAACATTTTAGAAATGGTGCCAAAATCAAGTTTCTCTTTACCGCTTGTAATCGATTGAACGATTTTGTCTTCCAATTCTTTCGGAACACGCTTGTTAGCCAGCTGGGACACCTTCTGAATGACGCCTCTCACCGTGTTTTCATCTTTGAAATTGGCATTTTGCAATGATCCTGCAAGGTTCATGACATCCTTCATGCTGACGCCTGTTTTCTTCTCAATATTTTTGAAAAATTGATTATCCATGGTGTGCCTCCTTTTGTGGAGTAATACGATATTGTATGAATAAAGAGAGGAACATGTGCCCGTAAGACAAGGAAAAAATTCAGAGTGCCCCGTCTCTATACTCCTTCATACATCAGGGAAGCACGGGACTGAACGGTCCCGCGCTTATCCAAAGTCTTGCTAAGGTTTAGCCAAAAAAGGATGCACCGACAATGATCAGAAGGATGAACAATACGACAACAAGAACAAATGTTGAGCCGTAGCCGCCTCCGACATAGCCGCCTCCGTATCCGCCGCAGCCGCCGTAACCGTAGCCGCCGCCGAATCCGCCATATCCGAATCCCATATCTAAGCACCTCCTTTACTCTCTATACTCTATGTGAGCCGACTTGTTTGGCTTGGATAAATGCATAGGGCCGGTGCGGATTTCATTCATTTTAGTGAGAATGCTCATTTTTCTTCAATTTCGCTTCTGTTTCGGCGGCAAACACATCTATCCATTCCTCAAAGCGCGACCCCGCTTCATCAAACTCAGACAGCTGTTTTTCAATAGATAAGATATAGTTGTCATGCTCCCGCTGATTTTGATTGTGCCGGCGGTATTTACCGTTTATGAATGATTCAAATATATTCATAACATCCCCTCCTCCTATGATCTATGCCGGACAGAGGCAGGCGTTCGGCATAAAACAAAAAAAACCGGAAGCTCCGGTTTTTTAGAAAACGGCTATTTCGGTTTTTTCTTTTGGCCGCAGCCGCAGCCTTTTTTCTTAATTTTTTTTTCGTAAGGCTGATGCACAGTTGATTTGTATGGAGAGTGTTGGGAAGGTTTGCTTGATTGATTCATGGTGATCCTTCCTTTCCTTATGTCATATATGCCAGTTTATGCCGAAAGTGACGGTAAGTTGCTGGTGGAACCGCCTTATTCCTGCAGAAGACGAGAAACCGCAGCTTCAATGATCCCGGCCGCGCCGGCTATGGCTAACAGCAAAATCAGCCATTGCGCGGCCTCGGGGATCACAATCTGCGCCGCAATTAAAAAGGCGGCGCACCATACGCCCGTACACCAATAGCAGCTGAGAAGTTCACCGATAAATGCCCTGATGCCTTTTCCTTTTATGACAATGTAGGTTTCTGTCGTGCCGTCGGGTGCGGTTTCTGTTTTTTCCTCGTGAAAAAGACTCCGAAGCGGCGCCATAATGGTGTCAAATACGAAAAGCCTGGCCAGCCGGAAAACGGCAAACGATAACAGAATAAATGAAAGCCAATTGATAACCACCTGTTCACTCCTTTTCAAAACTTGACCTCTTTATACATATGCGAAAACCCTGATCTTCATGAATCGCACCTTGTCCGGTAAAAAAATAGGTGCGGTTTAGTTGTTTTTCTTATTCCGCTCGGCGTTTCATTTGCATTATATAGAGTATGAATGAGAAAGGAGTGAAGGTTATGTCGTTTGAAGAAAAAGTCGAAACACTGCAACCGCAAATATACGAACAATTATCCAACGAATTCGAGCAGACGATCGAAGTGATTGATTGCGAAAATGTCACAATAGATACAACACATATAACGGCCGCTCTTTCTATACAAGCCTCAGTTACTACGGCGATTATCCTCGCGACACAGCTCGCGATCGCAGATGAAGACACAGCCGACCAAATCGCAACCGAACTGCTGATCCTGGATGATTGCCAAATAAAAAAGAGGACCGTCATTCAAGTCCTGAACAGCCGCAATATTAAAATCACACTGACAGCAGACGATATCATGGCCTTTGTACAAATTTTGTTTCAATTATTAAATATACTTTTTGCTGAACTAGACATCCTTTAACCTTTCTTTTCAAATATTTAAATAGAGGTGAGAACAAATGGCAGATAACGAAAAATTAAAAAAAGAACTCGAAAATCTACCAGAAGTGGATCCGCTTTTAAAGGTGCTTGTCAGCAATGTCTTCAAAAAACACGGCGTGACAAAGGATAAAATGCGGGATATCCCTGATGAAGAAAAAGAAATGCTGATCGCATTAGTCAAAGACATGCAGGCAAAAACAGAAGCTTTTCTTGAAAGCCAGAAACAGAAAAAAGAGCAGGAAAAAGCGCAAGAACAGCAGACAAATCCGCAAACCCGCAGAGAACAATTAATCGAACAGCTCCGGCAAAGACGCCAAAATCCCGGTCAATAACTAAAAAATAGTGATTTTTATCAGGATAGATGCCTGAGTCAAAATAAGAGGCCGGCTCATTTAATAATAGTAAAAGAAAAGGAGGAATAGATATGGAAAGCAGACCATACTCTTGGGTTGCACTTGATCCTGAATGCGAACATCCGCGAGAAGAAAAAGAAGAAAAAGAAGGAAGAAGATGTAATGTTTGCTGTAACGGACATGGATTTGGCGAAGATAATGCCTTCCTTGACCAAGACCTGGCTCAGGCGAATCTCAACAAACAAGTTTCTGAAGAAGCGATTATTATCAGAGACTCTTGTGATATTAACGTGACGTCAACAGACGTTCAAGCAGTCGCTTCAGTCATGACAGCGATTAATGCAGCAGT
Organism: Bacillus sp. JK74; assembly: GCF_053663395.1. Taxonomy (NCBI): domain Bacteria; kingdom Bacillati; phylum Bacillota; class Bacilli; order Caryophanales; family Bacillaceae; genus Bacillus; species Bacillus sp. JK74. The sequence continues at coordinate 810,049 of NZ_JBSJQB010000002.1, forward strand.
CGTAACGGCCACTCTCACTTCAATTGCTGACGGAGTCATCGCCGAATTGGTCGCACAAGACTTATTGCAGCTAACAGCTAACAAACAAATCAACCGTCAAAAACTGCTCATCGAAAACTCCCGCGGCGTAAACGTGACAACAGTAGATGCCGATATCGCAGTGTTGATCTCAACAGCCACAAATTTACTGATTGCTGTCTTAGTCATCACCCTCGTCCTCTAAAAAGAAAAAGCAGAGCTAAAAATGCTCTGCTTTTTCTTATTTTCTCCGCATATGATGAATATATAGACGTTCACCCACACCAAGTGAGGCTCGCGTACATATGTTGTTAAAGACAAAAGTCAAATACCCTAAAAGAAGGAGCTGAAATCCATGAGCTGCGGAAAACACCATGGCCGAGATGAAAGTTGTGTATGCGATGCAGTCGAGAAGATTTTAGCAGAACAAGAGGCTGTTGAAGAACAATGCCCGACTGGATGCTATACGAATCTTTTGAGCCCGACGATTGCAGGTAAAGACACCATTCCGTTTCTCGTATTTGATAAAAAAGGCGGATTGTTCTCCACATTCGGGAACGTCGGAGGATTTGCGGATGACAGCCAGTGCTTTGAGTCCATTTTCTTTCGTGTAGAAAGACTATGCGATTGCTGCGCGACGCTGTCAGTATTGCGCCCCGTAGATGTGCACGGCGACACCCTCAGCGTCTGCCATCCTTGTGATCCTGATTTCTTCGGTTTAGAAAAAACAGAATTTTGCATTGAAGTTGATCTGAGCTGCTTCAGCGCCATTCAGTGCCTTTCACCGGAGCTTGTTAACCGGCCTGAGCCGCACAAAGAGAAAAAGCATCACGGATAGTCATTGATTCGCATCTTTTCTAAAGAGAATCCCCTTCCAATCTTCTATTACAGATGCAATCATCAGCCCGCCCGGACTTCCGGGCGGCTGACTCTCCGATATCGTTTAATCCGGTCCCATTTAAAACGTTAAGGCAGGAGGGATATTATGAACCAGAAAACAACATACTGTGTGCGTGAAGCGGTAGAAAATATTGAAGACCTGCAAAATGCGGTCGAAGAAGATTGCCCGACAGGCTGTTATTCTAACCTTTTATCTCCGGCTTATACATTAGGCAATACAGTGCCGTTCGCCATCTTCACCTCAAAATCGAAACCGTTCACCGCATTCGGAAACGTCGGCGAGCTGGATAACGGTCCGTGTTTTAATACCGTTTTTTTCAGAGTTGAAAGGGTCTGTGACGGCTGTGCCACATTAAGCCTGCTTATTGCTTTTGATGAGCATAAACACATTCTTGATTTTACAGATAAAGACTCTCTCTGCGATGTATTCCGTTTAGAAAAAACGAACTATTGCGTTGAAGTCGATCTTAATAGCTTCTGCGCCATCAATTGCCTGAACCCGAGACTGATCAACCGCACACATTCTTAAATCAAAAAGCATAAAAATAAGCTGCCGGATTAAAGAATTCAGGCAGCTTTTTGTATGGTTAAAATCCAAGCGGATGCAGCGAGGTGATATCGTCTATTGCGAGTTCTGCCGGCGCTCCGTTGCTTGTCGTCCGCAGGAAGATCGCATTATTTTTTCTGCCGACGATTACGCCTCTGTAGGTTTTCCCGTTGGCTTCTATCAGACAAAGGGTCCGCGGCATATTATGCGGCAGCTTCGTTAAGAAATCAATTTTTTCAAGAATGGACATTCTGCTCATCGGCTTTTTCACGCGCTTTGGCGGAACCTTTTCCTCCGGGGCGGCATTGTGAACCGCTTCAGGCTCTTTTTCAGCGGCATCAGGCTCTTTTTTAGCGGCGTCAGGCTTGGCAGTGTCCTGCTCCGCTTGCACCGGAACTTCTTGAACGGCTTCTTCTGACCGGCTGTGCTGTTCAGGTACTTGCTTTTCTGGTTCGACAGCCACTGCTCCTTCAGGCTGAGTTTTACATTCTTCCTCCCGCTTTCCATGCATCGGCTCTTCTTCCGGCGGCTGCGGCGCTTTCCTTTTTTTGATTAATATGTCCTGCATTGATGATTGCGTGTCTGAATAATCCGCCTGAACAATATACATGAGCGGTTTTTTTTCCGCGTTTCTGTTTTGTTTTGACATCTTCATCCCTCCGATTCTGTCATGTTTTATTTATATGACGGAATGATTAAAATCAGAAGAAAGAAAAAAGCAATCCCTGAAAGGGATTGCTTGTCATTTAACGTGCGGTAATATGGAATCCTGAATCCACGTGAAGATTTTCGCCCGTGATGCCTCTTGACAGGTCACTGAACAAGAATGCAGCCGTGTCGCCCACTTCTTCAGGTGTTGTCGTGCGGCGCAGCGGCGCGCGCTCTTCAATTTCTTTCAGGATAGAGTTGAAATCACTGATTCCTTTTGCAGACAGCGTACGGATCGGCCCTGCTGAAATGCTGTTGACGCGGATGTTTTCTTTTCCTAAGTCAGCGGCTAAATATCTCACGCTCGCATCAAGAGACGCTTTTGCCACACCCATTACGTTATAGTTTGAAACGACGCGCTCTCCGCCGAGGTAAGTGAGTGTAACGATGCTTCCGCCTTCAGTCATAATCGGACGCGCCGCTTTTGCGACCGCTGTCAGAGAGTAAGAACTGATGTTATGCGCAAGCAGGAATCCTTCGCGGTTCGTATTTAAATATTCGCCGACAAGCTCTTCTTTGTTTGCAAACGCGATGCAGTGCGCGATGCCGTGAATCACGCCGACCTGCTCTTTAATGCTTGCAAAGCAAGTTTCGATCTCAGCGTCATTTGTCACATCACACGGAAGGATGATGGAATCATTTCTTTCTAATGTAGCCGCAAGGTCATGAACTGATTTTTCCAAGCGCTCTCCCGCGTAAGTGAAAATGAGGCGCGCTCCGGCTTCATGCAGCGAACGGGCGATTCCCCATGCGATACTGCGTTTATTGGCAACGCCCATCACAACGATGTTGCGGCCTTCAAGTGAGAAATTCATATGTATAAAGCCTCCTGTAATCGTCTTAAAGACATAGTTTTAGTACCTGATCTTAATTTTTATCATATCATAACCTTGTCCAGATTGAAAGCATGGGAAAAAGACCGCGGATGTTGACGCGGCCTCTTTTTTATCTCGTCTGCAGACTGTTCCTTTTAAAGGCAAAATGATTGGTCGGGCCGTGTCCCGCTCCGATGCCGAGCGTATGTTCCACGGCTTCCCGCACAAAATTGACGGCTGTCTCAAACGCGGTCTGAATGTTTTTCCCCTTTGCCGTTTCCGCCGTCAGCGCGGCTGCGAACGTGCAGCCTGTTCCGTGGGTGTGTTTCGTGTCAATATAAGCGTGGCTGATTTGGGTAAAAGACGAACCGTCAAATAATAAATCAACGATTCTCCCCTGTTCAGGCTGATGTCCGCCTTTTATGATGACATGCTTTGCCCCAAGCTTGCAAAGGCGTTCTGCCGCTTTTTTCCGGTCCTCAAACGTGCGGATTTCCATCCCCGTCAATACCTCAGCTTCCGGAACATTCGGCGTCACCGCATAGCTGCGCGGAATTAACATCTCTTTTAACGCGGCCTGAGATTCCTCACGCAGCAGGGAAGCGCCTCCTTTGGCAATCATGACGGGATCGGTGATGAGATGATCAAGCCCGTACTGATCCGTTTTTTCCGCAATTTCCGCAATCATTTCCGCGCTCCACAGCATTCCCGTTTTTACAGCGTCAGGCCGCAAATCTTCCGCCACCGCGTCAATCTGGCTGCCCAGCGCCTCCCGGGTGAGCGGATAAATGCCGTGAACGCCCAACGTGTTCTGGGCGGTTACCGCTGTAATGGCTGACATTCCGAAAACGCCGAGCTCCTGAAAGGTTTTGAGATCCGCCTGTATACCGGCGCCGCCTCCTGAATCTGATCCGGCAATCGTCAATGCTTTGCATATGCTCATGATGTTTTTCGCTCCTTTCGCATTATCCGATCCATTTATGATAAAAGGATTTCGCTCTGCTGATATCACTTGTGCCGTGTATTAATGCTCTGCCGTCACGAAACAGTACCATCTTGAAATTGTCTGTGCAAAACGAAATTAAATACGGGTTGGCTGAAACATCAAGCCCTGCCCGTCTGAGCTGTCCCGCAAGGTTTTGCAGATCAAACTGTTCGGAAATCCCCGTTCTGATCTGCACCGTGTTCCGTCCGCACAGAACCGCCGCCTTTGTCTGATTTTCATAGGATAAAAACGGAAAATCGTTTGTGCCGCAGCTTGGGCAATCAGCCGACTTAAGACGGGCGACGTTTATTTCTGACCGTTCATTTTTCCATAAATCAAAGGAACGGAGAACATGCTCGATAGATCCGCCCGTTAACAGCTTCAGCGCATCTGCTGCCTGAAAAACGGCCGTCTGCAATACAGCCGGGCTGATAATTCCCGCCGTATCGCATGTCATACCGCCTAAAGGCAATGTCTCAAGCAGACAGTGAAGGCACGGCGTGACACCGGGAATGACGGTAAAAGAGAGCCCGTAGCTGCCGACACAGGCGCCGTACAGAAAGGGAATTCCTTTCTGCACAGCCGCATCATTCACAATCAGTCTCGTTTCAAAGTTGTCGGCGGCATCCACGATGAGGGAGGCATCACGAATCAATCCGGGTGCATTTTCCGCAGTGACATCCATGACAAATCCCTCGACCTCTACATCACTATTTATAGATCGAAGCCGTTTTTCAGCCGCCGCGGCTTTCGGCATTTCCTGTCTGACATCGTCTTCGGTATAAAGCTGCTGGCGCTGGAGATTACTCCACTCCACATAATCTCTGTCAGCGATGGTTACCTTCCCGACCCCTGCTCTGACAAGCATCTCCGCACTTGCCGTCCCAAGCGCACCCGCGCCGATAATCACGGCATGAGATGACCGGAGCTTCTCTTGGCCGGAAGGACCGATCGGCTGAAACAGCTCCTGTCTGGAATATCTGTCCGTCATACCGGAAGACCGTCTCGCGGACTGCTTGCAGTTCCGTAATCTTTCACCGGAATTCTCCCGGCTTCATAAGAAAGACGGCCCGCTTCTACGGCAAGCTTCATCGCCCGGGCCATTTTGACCGGATCATCAGCGCCTGATACAGCGGTATTTAACAGCACGCCGTCAGCCCCGAGCTCCATCGCGTAGGCGGCGTCTTTTGAAGATCCGACGCCGGCATCGACAATGACCGGCACCTTCGCCTGTTCAATGATAAAAGAAAGATTCAGCGGATTTAAAATTCCCTGACCGGAACCGATCGGCGAAGCGCCCGGCATAATGGCATGCACTCCGAGCTCCTCAAGACGTCTTGCGAGCACGACATCGTCTGACGTATACGGAAGCACGATAAATCCCTCTTCGAGCAGCTGTTCTGATGCTTTCAGCGTTTCAACCGGATCAGGCAAAAGTGACCGGCTGCATCCGATGACTTCTACTTTTATCATGTCACAAAGCCCTGAAGCTTTGGCAAGCCTTGCGATTCGGACCGCCTCTTCAGCCGTTGCGGCGCCGGCCGTATTCGGCAGAAGCGTGTATTTAGACAAGTCAAGCTGTTCGAGAAAGTTAGGCTGAGACTCTTCAAAGATGTTCATCCGCCGCACCGCAAAGGTTAAAATATCTGATTCCGAGACGGCCACCGCCTCTTTCTGAATCTCAAAACTCGGATATTTTCCCGTTCCTAACAGCAATCTTGACCGAAACTGTTTTCCGCCTATTGTTAACATCCTCATCCGCCTCCTACAAAATGGACAATTTCTATGACATCGCGGTCACACAAACTTGTATTTTCATAATTCTTTTTTTCAATGATTTCTTTATTTCTCTCCACAACTACGATTCTTTGATCAAGCTGGTACGATTCAAGCAAATCCTGAACCGTCCCCTCTTTTCGATTCCAATCAATTTGTTTTCCGTTCAGCTGAAGGATCATATATGAACAGCCTCCTTGCGATCGATTCGAAACGCTTCTTCCCATTCCCGTTTGACTTGTTGCCCCAAGATCATATCCCGCACCATTACAGCCGTTGCCGGCGCCAACAGGATGCCGTTCCGAAAATGGCCGGCGGCGAAGATGATGCCGCTGTCTTCAGGATGCCGCCCGATAAACGGCTTGCCGTCTTTTGTTCCCGGCCTGAGCCCCGCCCAAAACCGGTCTATTTTCATATGTTCGATGGCGGGAAGCATGGTTTTCGCTTTTGCAATGACGGCCTCAATTCCTCCGATGTCAGGCGTATCGCTCCAGTCACCCTGTTTCATCGTGGCGCCGATGACAAGCCGGCCGCTTTTTCTCGGGACGACATAACAATGATCATGGTAAAGGGTTTTGGTCAGCGGGGTATCGTCATTCCACACGGAAAGGCATTCTCCTTTCACAGGAAAAAAAGGCTGTCCCAAGCCGAGCTGGCTGAAAAACCGGCCGCTCCATACACCGCTTGCAACTGCGACTTTGTCAGCATAAACATCCCCGCCGGACGTTGTGATGCAGTATTCTCCGTTCACCCGTTTTACGGAAGTAACTTGTGTATGCTCATATATGTCAGCGCCATAGCGCCGCGCCCCTTTTGCATACGCTTTGCAAACATAGTACGGTTCGACATGGACATCGTCTTTTATAAAACTGGCGCCGAGAATGTCTTTTGAAGCGTAAGGCTCTTTTTCAAGGGCATCTTCCGCTGAAAGCCAAGTGACGGAAGGCAGATCATCCATCTTCCGTAAACGGGCGATATCTTCTTCGGTATACGCCAGTTTAAGCATTCCGCCGTTATGGCGCCTGATGTCAATGCCGCAAGCTTCCTCAAGCTCTTGCCCAGCCGCTTCATACAGCCTTTGACTGTGCATGGCAAAATCAAAAAACGCATCCCGTTTTTCACATTCCGCATGAGCGCCCAGCATTCCCGCGGCAGCGCTTGTCGTTTTTCGGCCGACTTCTCCGCCTTCAAACAAGACAACGTTCTGCTGCGTCTTCGCCAGCTCATAAGAAATGGCGCACCCGATAATTCCGCCGCCGATCACCGCCGTATCATAGTGCTTCTTCATAATCGGCCTCCCTTACCGCGCGTGCATACCGTTTTGCCGCCTCCTCGGGATTTTCAGCTGAGAAAATGCCTGACATGACGGCAATTCCGTCCGGCTTCGCCTGCTTTGTGTGTCCGATCGTCTGCAGTGTCATTCCGCCGATTGCGATAACGGGGATGGAAAGCGTGCGTTTGATCTCTGAAAGCAGGCTGATGCCTCTTGCTTCAAGTCCTTGTTTACATTCGGTTGCAAATATATGGCCGAACACCACATAATCCGCATCTTCCTTTTCAGCTTGGATGGCTTCTTCCAGCGAATGAACCGAACGTCCGATATGAAGATGGGGAAATCTGCTTCGCACCTGCTTTACGGAAAAGCTGCGGGACGGAAGCTGAACACGGTGTATGTTGGCAAAAAGCGCGATATCCGCCCTGTCATTGATGATCAATTTGTCCTTATCCGCACCGCCCTTTTTCAAAAGGGACAAAAGCTGCATGATCTCTCCCGCTGTTTTATCCCGCTCACGGATATGGATAAAGCTCACTTCGCGCTGAATCGATAGAATATCCTCGGCCAGCTCGGCAACGGGTTTGCGATTATCAGTTACCGCGTGCAGCTCCAAAGGATTCCACCTCTTTTCCGTCCTTCTCGGACCAGCCTTCTTTTTGATAAGCCATTCCCCAAAATTGATATTCATAATAGCTTGAAATCACAAAATTCTCTTTCATTTTCGCGCGGATTTCCTCTGTGCTGTTTTCAGCAATCTCGTCAAAACGGCTGATCTGTTCTTCGACCTGCTGTCTGAACCAGTCTCCGCCGTATGTACCGATCCATTTTTCATAAATCGGATGCTCCGGTTCGCACTCTTTTAAGTGTTCGCCGACTTCATAATAAAGCCAATAACAGGGCAGAAGCGCAGCTAATATTTCTCCAAAATTGCCGCTCATCACCGACCTGTACATATGAGACGTATAAGAATAAGCGGTCGGTGCCGGTTTAAATGCCGCACGCTCTTCTTCCGTAATTCCTAAAAGCTCCGTAAACTCGCGGTGCAGCGCCATTTCCGCTTCATATGTCCCTTGAGCGTGGCCCGCCATCCTGCCCGTCGTAAACAAGTCTTCGGCATATGCGGCGCCGAACGCCTGAACTTTTGCAAAATGCGTCAAATAGTAGGAATCTTGCAGCACGTAATAGCTGAAACGGTCTATCGGCAGGCTTCCGTCACCGATTCCCGTTACAAACGGATGAACAAAACTTCCGTCCCACCATTCGGCAGCCGCCTGTCTGCATTCTTCAGAAAATGTCATCATGTCTTCCCCCCTGATAAAATAAAAAAACCACTTTCCCGCATCGGAAAAGTGGTTTGGAATTTAAATGGATAAAAGGAACCCCAAAAAAATACCGCTCCACTTCCCTACGCAGGTCTGAACCTGTTCAAGTTATGAGGGTCTAAAAGTCTCACTTTTATCTCAGCCCTTATGAAGGACACCCCTAGTGGTCATACGATTAATGATTTATTTGTTATGCCTTCTATATTATCACGAATTGCAATTTGGTCAAGCTTCAAGGATTTTTCTCAGTTCCGACACGTAGTTGCGCGAGCCCGTGACGATGAGACGGTCTCCTGTTTTCAGCCGCGTGTCTCCGTGCGGAACGATGCTGTCCACACCTCTGAAAATCCGGACGAAAATCACATCGCCCATCAGCGGAAATTCCCGCAGAATGATGCCGTTATACGCCGGGTTTTCCAGATTGATCTGATATAACGAAGACTCCTCATTCGTCAGGAGGCTCATCACGCCCGGCGCCTCAATTAACGCGCGCAGCAGCGTTTTTGTAGACAGAAGGATAGAAAAAATACTGATGCCCTCTTCTTTCAGTTTTGTTTCATGCTCAACCGAGCCGACGCTTGCGATGATACGCTCAGTCCCTTTCTCTTTCGCTAGTAAGGCGATTTCAGCGTTCACATCTTCATTTCCCGTCGCCACGACAAGAATATCCGTTTTAAAAATACCGTGCGACTCAAGCGTGCCGGGCTCGTAATCAGAAATCGTGTCAACCGAAAATACGGATTCCGCAAGCGTTTCCCCGGCATTTTCCTGATACACATGGACGACCCGTACTTCATATTCCTCCTCTGGCAATTCCAGCGTAACCGGGAGCGTCATTTGGTTGGCACCGATAAATGTGATGCGCTTTTTTTCCTGCGGCGCGCTTTGCCGTTTGAATAATTTCTTAAAGCCGATCGGCGTGATGATGCTGGCAATAACCGCAACTAAAGTCAGCGCGCCGGACATATTGGCGCTGATAATGTGGAGCCTTTCTCCGATCGTAGCCGCCGCGATAACAAGCGACAGCGTGGACGTCAGCAAAAAGCCCGAAGCAAACACGGTTCTTTTGTCGTACCATTTCTTTAAATAAAACACAGGGAACATTTTGCTGATAAACAGCGCAAGCAGAAGCAGCGGAATCATCGTTAATGTTTTCGGATCTTGGAAAAGCGTCCAAATGTCCAATTTCACCCCGACCATGACGAAAAAGATCGGAATTAAAAACCCGTAGCCGAAGGAATCCAGCTGTTCCACCATTTCTTTATTCGGAGACAGAAGCGATACCAGAACGCCTGCCAAAAACGCGCCGAGAATATTTTCCGCCCCGAGAGATTCCGATAAAGCGACAAGCACGATAATCAGTGTGAAAATGGCTCTCGTGCCGATCTGCACGGTGCCTTTAGACATCGACTGCACAAATGAACGGTGTTTAAAGATCCTGCCGAAGAAATACAGCACGACCCCCGCGGCAAAGAGAATCAACAGAAGCCACATATTTCCGCTGTCTTCTCCGTAAAGAGAAGAGAAGAAAGCGAGCAGAATCATCGTAGCCAAGTCCGCGATAACGGCGACAAGCAGGATGATCTGGCCGATATTGGAGTTCATGATCCGTTCTTCCTTTAAAGTCGGGACCACCACACCGAGTGATATCGTCGAAATAATAAGCGTCATTAAAAATGCGTTTTGTATAAAACCGGCTAATACAAAGGCATAGGACAGCAGCAATGATAAAATAAAGATGCCGAAAAAGATAATCAGTGCGGCAGAAAACGTGTTGGGCGCTTCCTTGCCGTTCGGAAGGAGTTGTTTTTTCTTCCCTTTCTCAAATGAAGAAAAATCAATTTCCAAGCCGCTTAAAAACATTAAAAAGATAAAGCCGAGAACAGACAGCGTCTCCAGCCACGTGTCTCCCTGAACGACAAGATTCAGGCCGCTTTTTCCGATAATAAGCCCCATGATGATCTCCGCGACGACGACGGGGATGCTGAGCTTAAACCGATGTAAAAGGAGCGGCGTCAAAAAAGCGACGATCAAAACGACGACTAAAGATGCGACTGATGTGTGTTCCATTTGTAAATACCTCCTTAAAACAAGGGTTATAAAAGCCCGCTTTAAGCGGGCGAAACCTTACTTTTTTTTAAAAACATAACGCATATTCTAACAAGGCTGAACGCGAAAAAAAAGTGATAAGGCTTTATTTCTTTAATTCTTTTTTAATTTGTGCAAAAACAGCGTAATTAGGTATAGGAATTAGCCCCATAATAAATAAAAAACCGTTAATAAGGAGGCTGACACGAATGGCTTACGACATCATCAGCGATATACACGGATGTTATGACGAAATGATCGCCTTAATGCAAAAGCTCGGATATGAAGTGAAAGACGGAACGCCCGTCCATTCTGAAGGCAGAACGCTTGTCTTTGCGGGGGATTTAACGGACAGAGGCCCAAAATCCGTAGAAGTGATGCGTTTTGTGGCAAAAGCATATGAAAAAGGAGCCGTCCGTTATGTCCCGGGAAATCATTGCAACAAACTGTATCGTTACTTAAAAGGAAACCCCGTAAAAGTGATGCACGGACTGGAAACGACGGCAGCCGAACTGAAAGAGCTGTCTCCCGCCGACAGAACGGAAGTCTCCAGACAATTTATCCGATTATATGAGTCAGCGCCGCTTTATGATATTTTACATAATGGCGATCTCGTTGTCGCTCACGCCGGCATAAAAGCTGACGATATCGGTAAATACTCGCGTAAGGTAAAAGAATTTGTTCTGTACGGCGATATTACGGGTGAAACGCATCCCGACGGCAGACCCGTCAGAAGAGACTGGGCTGCCGACTATGAAGGTAAAGCGTGGGTTGTGTACGGCCATACCCCGGTAAAACGCCCCCGGATCGTCAACCATACGATCAACATTGATACAGGCTGCGTCTTCGGCAATCAGCTGACAGGCTTTCGTTTTCCGGAGCATGAAACCGTCTCTGTGGAAAGCTCAATGCCCTATGATGCTTCACGATTTCGCGAGGATCACGGCAGGCAGGCATGAAAAAAGCCCGAAACCGATAAACGGTTCGGGCTTTACAAGTGTTCAATTAATGTTTTCATATCGTCAGGCACCGGGGCGTGAAAAACGAGCGTTTCTCCGGTCATGGGGTGTACGAATGAAAGCCGCTCACTGTGAAGAGCCTGCCGGGCAATTCCCTCATTTTTTCCGCCGTACAGTGTATCACCGACTAACGGATGGCCGAGGTAGCTCATGTGCACCCGGATTTGATGCGTCCGCCCCGTTTCCAGCCGCAGGGCTGCAAGCGTAAACGCATGTCCCGCTTTTTCCGTTTGAAAATGCGTCACCGCTCGTTGTCCATCCGGCGTTACCATCCGCTCAATAATACTGTCGTGTTTTCTTCCGATGGGCGCGTCCACCGTTCCTTCCTTCTGCAGCATGATCCCGTGTACGACAGCGAGATACCGCCTGCTGACAAGCCCCTTTTTCTGCGCTGCCGACAAAAGAGAATGGGAAAGCCGATGTTTGGCGATGAGCATCGCCCCCGATGTATCCCTGTCAAGGCGGGTGACAAGATGAACCGTTGATGGCACGCCGCTTTTTCGGTAGTGGCTGATCACTCCGTTAGCGATGCTTTCCGACGGGTGTTCTCTTGATGGAATTGAGGAGACATACGGCTGTTTATTGACCACAAGCACATGGTCATCTTCATAAAGAATATCAAGCGGAACCGGCTCAGGCAAAAGCGTTTCACTCACATGCTCCTTCGGAAATTCAATCTTAAGCACGTCTCCCTCCGCTAACACGGTGCGGACGGTTACATGCTCTCCGTTCACAAGCAGGTCTCCCCCGCCGAATTTAATGTCAGCGAGAAGCCGCTTTGAAATGCCGAGCTGCGCCGTATATTCTTTTACCGTCATGCCGGCTTCCCGGGCAGTCATGTTCTTTTGGATAAAAAAGTTGTCCAATCCGTTTCCTCTTTCTATTCGCCTTTTCCGATAAAGGAATCCTGCACCCTTTTCCAAAACGGAAAAGGGCGGAATCTTGCAAATCTGACTTTTTCATTTGCCACACGGCATAGAATGGACTTGACATCCTTATGCAGCAAGGTTAAATGATCAATTGTGACTTGAAAGTCGACGTCGTTTCTCGGTTTGATGACACAGTTATGATGATCGGGAAGCAAAAGCGGCGAGCCGACAGTCCTGAACACTCTGTTGTTGATGGATGCCATTTCCGCAAGCTGAATCGCCCTGATGGAAGGGTGGATGATCGCGCCGCCTAACGCCTTATTATAAGCCGTGCTTCCGGAAGGCGTGGACAGACATAAACCGTCTCCCCTGAACGTTTCAAACAGCTGGCCTTTAATTTCCACGTCAGCGACGAGACTGCCTTCTATGCTTTTGATCGTACATTCGTTCAAAGCCAGATACCGCTCCTCACGCTCTTCATCATGATAAGTGACAATCACCTCAAGAAGGGGATACTCCACGGTATGATACGGCGTTTTGGCAATGGCCAGAACGAGCTTTTCTATCTCCTGCGGAACCCAATCGGCATAAAAACCCAAATGCCCCGTGTGAACTCCGACAAAAGCCGTTTTATCAAGACGGTCGCTGTACCTGTGAAATGCATAAAGAAGCGTTCCGTCACCGCCGACGGAAATAACGATTTCCGGCTCTTTTTCATCCAAGGTCATATCAAAATCGAGTAAATACGCCTGTATTTTGCTTTTCAGTGTATCTGAAACCTCGTCTCCTTTTGAAGAAACGGCAAATTTCATGCCATTCCCCTCCTTTCCTACTGGCGGTCTCCCGCTTTTTTCTTTCGCGAGAACGCGGCTTGGGCTTCCTGGATTTCTCCGCGGATTTCTGACATTTCTTCATCGAGCCGGGATGCGGCTTCTGAGGCCCGCTGCAGCCTCAGCTTCACTTTTTCGGGAATGTTCCCGCTGTATTTGTAATTCAGTGAATGCTCAATGGTTGCCCAAAAGTTCATGGCAAGCGTCCGAATCTGTATTTCCACAAGAACGTGCTTTTCTCCGGACGTTGTTTGTAAAGGATATAAAACGACAAGGTGGTAAGACCGATATCCGCTTTCCTTATGCTCTGCTATGTAATCCCGCTTATCGACAACGGTAAAATCTTTTCTGGCAAACAGCATATTTTTGACGATCTGGATATCATCGACAAATTGGCACATAATACGCAGCCCCGCGATATCCTGCATCGTTTCAATCTGATGAAGCGGTATGCTTTTTCGTCTCGCTTTTTCAAGTATGCTCGCCACCGGCTTCACGCGGCCAGTCACAAACTCAATCGGTGAGTGGTCATCTTCATACTCATAAAGGGTTCTGACGCCTTTCAGCTTCACCTTTAATTCTTCAACAGCCTGGCGGTATGGCGCTAGAAATTGCTCCCATTGTTTGTCATCCATCGTACATCCCCCAATTCCGAACCTGTTCTAAAGAAATACGTTTTTCACTTTTTCTTCCATATCTCCGTAGTTTGCATTATCTTTAATATTTTCAAGAAGATAATCGAGTTCTTCATGCAGCCCTGAAAGTTCAACCGTTTTTCCGCCGGCCTCAAGGACCGCCGGTTTTCCTTGGTCTAAGGCTTCTTTCAGATCCGGCCAGACATGTTCTTTTATAATGACATATTCAAAAGAGTCAGCTGATTCAAGTATGTATACAAAAGCAAAGTGATCGGAATCAACAAGCATTTGACCTGAGGCTTTGCGTTCCGCTCCGCTTAAGTCTTCTCCGCACTTCAAGCGGAGCGCGTCTTCTGTTAATGATGCATTCTGGATTTCAATTCTCTTTTGCATAATGTTCTCCTTTTTTAACAAAGTACAGCATTTATTTTATCATATCAAGGTCGATATTGATAAACGTAACCTCTAAAGAGATAATGGGAATTATACAATTTTTCGTCCTGAAAGGAAGACTGTCATGACCCAAGAAATAGAAATTGAATTCAAAAACCTGCTGACAAAATCAGAATTTCTGAAGCTGAGTGAAGCACTCTGCATGAAAGAACATGATTTTAAACAGCAGGTCAATCATTATTTCGACACGAAAGATTTTTCCCTGAAACAAAAAAAATCAGCACTCCGCATCCGAGAAAAAGACGGCTCGTTCGTTCTGACTTTAAAAGAACCTGCCGCGGTCGGTCTGCTGGAAACGCACCAACAGCTTGCGGCGGCACCGGATCTTGACGTCTTCAAGATTCCGGATGGCCCCGTCAAACGGCAGCTGGACGGTCTAGGAATCCGTTCAGAACACATTTGCTATTTCGGGACGCTGTCGACCGCACGCGCGGAAAAAGAATCAGAAAAAGGCTTAATCATTTTAGATCACAGCCGATATTTAGAGAAAGAAGACTTTGAATTGGAATTCGAGGCTGCTGACTGGGATGAAGGAAAACGGGCGTTTGAACAATTGCTCAAGCAATTCGGCATCCCAGAGCGGATCACGAAAAATAAAATCCAGCGTTTTTATGAACAGAAACAAAAAAAGGTGGAATGACACAGTGAATATAACGAATTGGGCGGCCCTTCTCCAGCTGCAGTCAATGGCGCTGCAATCAATCTCTCATACAAGCACGGCTTCAGGCGGACAATCTTCAGAAAGCCCGCTTGCCAATTTCAGCGCGCTGCTCAGCCAGTATACGGACACAGCCGTCCGGCAGCAGCCGGAATCAGGGATTTTAAACGGTGTGCGGACCGCTCACGCTTCATATTCACCGAGAATTCCCGTTTCATCCGGTTCCGCGGCAGCTTCCCCGGGCATAAAGTCTCCGGATGCGGCTTCTGATATCAGCACCGGAAACTTTTCAATAGACAGCGCCATTCAGAAAGCGGCCGAAAAATACGGAGTGGACGAAAAGCTGATCCGCGCGGTTATTAAACAGGAATCAGGCTTTAATCCGAAAGCTGTCAGCGGTGCGGGGGCAATGGGACTGATGCAGCTCATGCCTTCCACGGCAGAATCACTCGGGGTGTCAAACCCGCTTGATCCCGTCCAGAACGCTGAGGGCGGCACAAAGTACTTAAAGCAGATGCTCACGAAATACGACGGAAATGTATCTCTCGCGTTAGCCGCCTACAACGCAGGCCCCGGCAACGTAGATCGGTACGGAGGCATTCCGCCGTTTAAGGAAACACAGCAATATGTCAAAAACATAACCCGGCAGTATTACGCGTAAACCAGAGAGGCTTCCTTCGCCCTCTGGTTTTTTTTGCGGAGTGAAATCTTACACATGAATGAAGGCGATGTGATATGATATGAAATACAAGCGCCTGACAGAAAGGCACTTTGTTTGTAGAAATAAAATGTTATTGCTAAAATATACAGTAACTGAAGATAGTAAAACTGAAAGATAAATTCGCAATGGGAATTATGATTCCTATTAGCCATATAAAGGAGTAGTCAACATGGGACAATCGTTTAACGCACCATATGAAGCGATTGGAGAGGAACTTCTATCGCAACTTGTTGATACTTTTTATGAGCGTGTCTCGTCTCATCCCTTGCTGAAGCCGATATTTCCAAGTGATTTGACTGAAACGGCCAGAAAACAAAAGCAATTTTTAACCCAGTATTTGGGTGGACCTCCTCTTTATACTGAAGAGCACGGACATCCTATGCTCAGGGCAAGGCATCTCCCCTTTCCGATTACGGACGAGAGGGCTGATGCGTGGCTAAGCTGTATGAGCAAAGCGATGGATCAGGTCGGGCTGGAGGGCGATATTCGTGAATTTCTGTACGGGCGTCTGGAACTGACGGCCAGGCATATGGTAAACCAGTCAGAAGCGGAGGATCGATCATATTGACGAATTATCAGCATGAGCAATACTTCGCCCATTGCCACGGACATCCAAAAAAACCGCTCGAAATTTACATGTTTGTCGACCCTTTATGTCCTGAATGCTGGTCGCTGGAGCCCGCCATAAAAAAATTAAAAATCAAATACGGACGTTTTTTCACCCTGCGGATCATTGTTTCCGCGAGCATTACATCGCTGAATAAGCAAAAGCGGAAAAAACACCTTCTTGCCGAAGCTTGGGAAAAAATTGCGAACCGTTCCGGGATGCCCTGTGACGGAAGCCTTTGGCTTGAGCAGGATCAGCCTCTTTCATCGCCCTACCTTGCCGCACTCGCTTTAAAAGCGGCCGAACTGCAGGGAAGAAAAGCGGGCATTCTGTTTCTCCGCAGCATGCAGGAAAGCCTGTTTGTCTCCAAGCAGAATATTACGGATGAAGACGTTCTTTTAGAAATTGCCGAAAAGACGAAATTGGATGTTGAAGAATTCAAGCGCGACCTCCATTCGCAAAGCGCGGTAAAAGCGCTTCAGTGCGATATGAAAATCGCGGCGGAAATGGACGTCACCGTCAACCCGACATTGACGTTCTTTAACAGTCTGCATGATGATGAAGGGCTGAAGGTCCCCGGCAACTATTCTTATGACGTATACGAAGAGATCTTATTCGAAATGCTCGGGGATGAACCGAAGCCTTCTGAAACGCCGCCTTTGGAATGTTTCATTGAATATTTCCGGTTTGTCGCATCGAAAGAAATCGCACTCGTTTATGATTTGAGTCTAGAAGAAGTTGAAAAAGAAATGAAAAAACTGGCATTCGCCAAAAAGGTCGCCAGAGTGGAAGCAAAGCACGGTCTGTTTTGGAAATCTCTGGCCGGCATCCAGGAGGATGTCACCTGTTGTGATCATTAAAAAAAGCTGATTCCTTACGGAGCCGGCTTTTTTTGTGCAAATAAAGAAACCGCGCCGGGATAAGCGCGGTTTCATATGTCTTAACGACAACAAAGGGGATGGGAGAAATTTTTCACGGTCAAACAAAGGGGTAATGTTTGTTTGTGATCAATTTCACATCCTTATCATATCAAATCTTGTCGAGTTTTGACAAGCCATAAGATTAATGTTCATATTTTTGTCACAAAACATAACTGACTGCTTGTTTTCATAGAATATATCAATCATAAACAAGGAGGGAAATCAATGCTCCGCACCGTATTGATCATCGGAATGATTGTGTTTTTCTTCTTTTTAAACCTGCTGGCCATGATGCACATGCTGCCGATTTACATTACATCTCCCCTGCTGTTTCTGTCCATATTGTTTGCCTTGTACCGGCTGAATCACCGAAAAACGTTTAAGGGGTTTTAGAAAAAGCCTGCGCATTTAATGCACAGGCTTTTTTGAATTACGAAGGGTTCACTTTCGAAAGAAGCTCTTCCATTTCGTTCAGTTTCTCTTCAAACATTTTGCAGGCCGCCTCGATCGGTTCAGGCGATGTCATATCGACTCCCGCTTTTTTCAGTATGTCGATCGGATATTCCGAGCTTCCCGCTTTTAAGAATTCGGTATAGCGCTCCACCGCAGGCTTGCCTTCTTTTAAGATCTGGCTGCTCAGCGCTTGGGCCGCACTGTAGCCTGTCGCATATTGATACACATAATAATTGTAATAGAAATGCGGAATTCTTGACCATTCCAGACTGATTTCTTTATCAATCACCATGTTGTCACCGAAATACTTTTTATTCAGATCATAATAAAGTTCGTTCAGCAGTTCAGGCGTTAGCGGCTCGCCTTCCTGCGCTTTCGTATGAATCAGATGCTCAAATTCAGCGAACATCGTCTGTCTGAACACTGTGCCTCTGAATCCTTCAAGCATGTGGTTGAGCAGGTACAGACGCTGTTTTTCATCCTTTAAGCTGTTCAGCATATATTCACCGAGCAGCGCTTCATTAGTCGTTGAAGCGACTTCAGCGACAAAAATGCTGTAGTTACCGTACGGATACGGCTGATATTTTCTCGTATAGTAGCTGTGCACGGAATGGCCGAACTCGTGAACGAGCGTAAACAGATTATTGACATTGTCATGCCAGTTCATCAAGATGTACGGATTCGTGCCGTATGTACCGGACGAATAAGCACCGCTGCGTTTTCCTTTGTTTTCGTATACATCGACCCAGCGGTTTTCAAGTCCTTCTTTTAAAATAGACGCGTATTCCTCGCCCAGCGGAGCAAGTCCTTTGAGCATATAATCTTTCGCTTCCTCATATGTGACCTTCATTCCCGAATCTTTTACAAGCGGTGTGTACAGGTCATAAATATGGACTTCATCAAGGCCGAGCACCTTTTTCCGCAGGTCAATGTAACGGTGTAATAACGGAAGATGTTTATTGATCGTTTTGATAAGGTTATCGTAAACTTCTTCAGGGATGCTGTTATTGGATAACGCCGCTTCCCGTGCTGATTTATATTTTTTCACACGGGCGTAAAAATTATCTTTTTTCACAGTGCCGCTGAGTGTAGTCGCCATCGTGTTTTTATACTGTCCGTATGTTTTATATACGGCTTCAAATGCGTTTTTGCGGACTTCACGATTGCTGCTTTCCAGGAAATTAATAAAGTTGCCGTGTGTGATTTGAGTTTCCTTGCCGTTTTCATCCTTAATCGACGGAAACGTAATATCGGCGTTATTTAAAACGCTGAATGTATTGGAAGGTGACGACAGCGCTTCTGAGGCTTCCGCAAGCAGGGCCTCTTCTTGTTCGCTCAGCACGTGCGGACGCTGTTTTGTAATTTCTTCAATTGCATGGGAGTAAAGCTTAAGCTCCTCTTTTTCCAGAATAAACTGGTGCAGCTTGTCCTCCTGAATCGCCAAAATTTCCGGTTCAATGTAAGCAGTCGCGCTGGCAGCCTGAGAATACAGGCTTGCGGCTTTGTCGTTCAGCCCTTGGTAGAAAGAATTTCCCGTATCCTGGTCTGAGCGCATATGTGCGTATGCATAAAGTTTCCCAAGGCGGTTCGTCACTTCATCCTGTGCCGTAAGCGCCGCGTATAAATTATCAGCCGAATGAGCAAGCGTACCTTTAAAAGAAGATAAATTCGGAATTAATTCTTTAACTGCTTGAAATTCTTTATTCCAGGCCTCATCACTAGGAAAAATATCCTCTAGTCTCCATGTATGCTCTGCCTTTACTTCACTTCTGTCAGGCAGCTGTGCTGCTTTATTTTCCTCAGTCATGGTGATCCCCCTCGTTTTCTTTACTTCAAGCCAATTGAAAAAACGATTGTTTCTCCAAAAACTTGTGTTGTGATTATCTTCCGGCTTTTCACTGCCTTTTGTCAAATCATATGCGGCATATAAGACCGAGCATACCAATAATACAGTGAAAAAACGAAAACAAAATGCTTGTACGCCCCTCACATTCGCCACCACCTTGACGTTAGGGTGAACGAAATGAAGCATTCTCATTCCCCAAAAAAGAGCAGGTCCCGCCGGCGCAGCTCTTCTGCCGTTTGAGGGCGCTTCTGCTGAGATGAGGGCATATATACTTCATTCTCAATTTCCCTTAAAAAATCCTGCAAGCATAAGAAATCAGCATATTGTTTTACCGCCATTCCGATAAGGCTGTCTTGTGAACCATACCGCATCCGGATCTCCTTATGCCTGATTTTTTGCCGTAAATCATGAACCATGCCGGATAATCGGATCGGAGCGCCTTTTTCAAAAAGTTCCGCAAGCCGCAAGTATAAATGGCCCTGCCACACAAAAACGGGACTTGCAAACACAAAGCCCGCTGAAACGGGAATAAACACTTCAGAGGGGAGAAATGGAAATGCAACCTGATGTCTTTCGTAAAAAAGACGCCGGATAAGACCGGCATCTTCTGATAAAAACCGCCCGCTTTTGCTGCGGAAGCCGGCAACGGCACGCCCCCACGAGGGAAGTCTGACGCTGTGCCGCCCTTCCGGATGACAAATGTCTTTCAGGTTTGCTTTGTGAAGAGGGATTGTGGTTAAGCCGGCATAAGAATAGCCGGTGTAAAACGGAGTGATGGAATGCAGCCTGTAAAAGGAGCGGGCGTCGGGGCAGTAAAACATTAAGGAGGAAAATGAATTGACTTCAAAGAACTGCCAGTGAAAAGCAGAAAGCCGGAAAAATTGCGCGGCCATCCGTTTTAACCGTTTTGCCCCGATGATCCAGACCGGCCGGTACCCGGCGTTTTTCAGGCCTGCCGTCCGGCTCTTTAAAGAGTCCGCCGAAAGGTTCGCACATTGAAATTCAAAAGCCAGCCTTTCTTCTCCGCTTTCTGCCGTCAAGTCAGGCCGCTGTCCAGCGGAAGTCAGATACGGTTCCAGGCTGACACTGCACCCTTGTGTCTTCAGCCAGAGAAAAAGCTGTCTTTTTCCTTCCAGATGGTATTCGCTTTCAGGTTCGGATTCCCCGGGACACAGCCTGCTTTTTTTATGAGCGAAGTGCGGCAGTTTCTCCCGTCCCAGTTTGATATCAAGCTCACTTTTGCAAACGGGGCAGAACCAGCGTTTCTTTCTCAGCTCGGCCGCTTTTTCCTTTGAATAGCTTCCGGCCAGCTGAATGAGCCGTCCGTCGGCAGTCACAGCACTGAACATGTTGCATCTTCTCCTTTCCTGAATCTTGTTGTATTCAGCAGGAAGAAGGCATAATCCTGTTTGCGGATGAGAGCCGTTATACGGTTTTCAGCCGTTCATCCTGTCATTCAGAACAAAAAAAACCGATTTCTGCTGAGAGAAATCGGTTTGTTATGATGCAAAGTGTTTTTTTATTGTATATAACGCATGATCAGCGATCACCAATTTGCCGTATTCTTCAAGACGGTGAATGCTGACTGATGATTCGTGCGCGTACTCCAACAGGATGCTTAGCTGATTTTCAACCTCTTCATCAGTTTGCTCATAAAAATCTGCATATAAATAATATCGGTCTTCAAACGAATACAAGGTCGTTTTGATTCCGTTAAGATTCAATTTTGATAGCGAGATGAGATCCTCAAAATCATCGAACCGCAAAGTGAACTGAAGCTTTTGCTCCTTATCTTCCCGGCTCTCGGCCTGCTCTTCTTTCTGGAAATCATCAAGTAAAGCATCGAGATTTTCATCTGCCGGCTCTTGTTTTTTATCTTCCGGGATCGGCAGTTCGAGTTTTTGTCCGTCCTTGGAAAGCTGGGCTTTTGTTACGATTATTTCCAGTCCTTTGTCCAATGCCTGAACCTGAATCCAAAGAGGACCCTCGACAGCGAATTCCTCTTCATCATGCACTTCATCCATGACTTCCCAGAACAGTTCTTCACTGCGCTCGCGATTGTACCAGATTTCTTCTCTGTCAAAACCGCGATCTTCAATATCACCATAAGACATATAAAATTTTACAGTATGCTCATTAATTCTTTCTATTTCCATTTTGCCAACCTTCCCTTCTTTATAAGATGTTGAAGGGACATCTAAGCTCCCGATGAATAGTACTTTACTACACTTTACCCATTCCGTCCACATCTTAACCTTATAGAAGACAGCGCAAATTCTTTATATTTCTATTTTATGATAAAACAGTTATAAAAGAAATAAAAAAGCATTTTCACACTGAAAAACAGGCTTTCTCCCGGTTCCCATCATAAATAGCGCACTGCTTCATATATTAGCTGTACAAGCAATCGATCTATAAGCGAGGTGTTACCATGCCGCACGATTACCTGCTGTCCCTTCTGCTTATTATCGGGATTGACCTTATTCTCGGCGGTGACAATGCCGTCGTCATCGCGATGGCCAGCCGGAATCTGGCCCATAAACAAAGACAGCAAGCGATCATCTTCGGAACATTTATCGCAGTCATCTTGAGAATCGTTCTGACGAGCGCTGCGGTCTATTTATTGAATGTTCCTTTTTTACAATGCGCAGGCGGGGTATTTTTATTGTATCTCGGCTATCAGCTTCTGATTGAGAAGAAAGATGCGCAGCATGTGAAAAGCAGTTCTTCTCTTTGGAAAGCCATCCGCACAATCGTTCTGGCTGATATCTTTATGTCGCTTGACAATGTCATCGCAGTAGCCGGCGCTTCTCACGGTGAGCTGACACTTGTAGTGATCGGTCTCTTCATCTCGGTGCCGATTATTATTTGGGGCAGCAAGCTCGTTCATGCCGCCATGGAAAAAATGCCTTTATTGATGTATGCCGGGAGCGGTCTTCTCGCATTTACCGGCGGTGAAATGATTGCCGGAGACAGCAAGCTGTCATTTTTCATGGCAGAACACGGCATGATACAGATGATGCTGCCGATTTTGACCGTCGTTTTTGTTATCCTCGCCAGTATGATTTACCAGCAGACTGAAAAATAACAAAAAGCCCAAACCGCGATGGTTTTGGGCTTTTTCCATGCTTATCGTAAGCTTATATCAGTTGGCAAGACGCTGTGCTTCTCTTAATTGGAAAGAACGCACTTTTCTTGGCAGGAATCGTCTGATTTCATCTTCGTTATAGCCGACTTGCAGACGTTTTTCATCAATGATGATCGGACGGCGGAGCAGTCCCGGATGCTCATTGATCAAAGTATATAAGTCTTGAAGCGGCATAGATTCAACATTTACGTTCAGTTTCTGGAATACTTTAGAACGGGTAGAGATAATTTCATCCGTACCGTCTTCAGTCATACGCAGAATCTGCTTGATCTCATCAATTGATAACGGCTCGGAGAAAATGTTTCTTTCTACAAACGGAATCTCGTGCTCTTCAAGCCAAGCTCTTGCTTTTCTGCATGACGTACAGCTAGGTGATGTGTATAATGTAACCATTAATCTTCACTCCTCTAATTAGTAGGATGAACATGTTTGTATTCTCAAATTGAAATGACTTTAAAAAAGGAATCTTTATAGGTATTATACTATAAAAAAGTAAGTGTGAACAGTCTCCTGAGAAAAAAATGTGTCAATCCGGCAAATTTACGGCTGGCGGATTTTTCCCCATTCTCAATTAGCTCAGCTGATCGAAAATGTTTTTTTGTTTTTTCTCATCAATGACTTTGAGAACTTCATCCGTTTTTTCGTATGATTCTCCGTACCATTTTTCATCTTTATAAGTGTGAATGTTTTCATATGTCTGTTTCATCGCTTCAAATATTTCTTCTTCTGATTCCGTCTTAGGTGACCAGTACAGAATCTCCATTTTGTTCACTTCATTCGTAGCCAATGACCGGCGCCGATACCCGATTGACTGCGCGTGCTTGAAATGCTCTCTTTGATAAAAACGCAAGCGTTTCTGTGTATCCGTGTCATCCTCGTCAACAGGCTCCACCTCAAGCAGAATCGGCTTGTTCTTCTTTTTCAGTCTGCCGATCAGCTTGCTTCCGAGGCCTTGTCCTCTGGATTTCTTTGACACAAACAGGTAATCAATAAAGATGAAAGAGTCAAATTCCGCATACATCAGCACGTGGTACTGCCCCTCTTCTTTATGATAAACATCACTTTGCTCCTTTAACAGAGCTTCCATATGCGCTTTTGATTTCATTTCTTCAATCGGAAAATATTCACTCAGCTTTTCGTACCAGTTCATTCATTTGCTCCTTATGGGTTCGTTGTCTTCACACTTTTAGATATACCCCATTTCCGATTGTTTAAACAATCTTACATCTATTAAGACGTGTGATCCCTTAACATGGTTTCAATTTTTTTAAAATGGTGTGTAATCGACGTTTTTGGTATAACGGTTTGCCGCGTCCCACAATAAAAATTCGTCAATTCCTTCATCATGCAGCGCTTTAACCTGGTCTTCCACCTGGCGTTTCCCGTACTTTTGATAATTTCCGCTGCCGAGATATGATGCCGTGAAGTCCTGAAGCCACGGGCGCGATACAGGCGGGTGTTTCAGCTTAGACAGCTTTTTATTTTCCACCTTCGCATATTCTTTGACGACATTGTAAGGCTCAAGATCCGGTTTATCAATGCCGAAATAGCTTGTCCAATGGCTCGGATAAATCATGGATGAAATGACATCGACCTGGTCTGAAATTTTGCTGAAATTCTGGCCGATACCAGGCGCTTCCGGCAGCGTGGCTGAATAGCCGAAAATATCAACCGACACATCCGCGCCGTACGGCTTGAGTTTTTTCTTCGCATAACCGACAAAATCGGTGACGGCGTGAACGCGTTTTTGCACATTGCTGTCTGCTGTTTTTCCGTAATCGCCGTGTCCGTATGTCAGTTCGTCATCACGTTTTTCAAACCCTTCAGGAAAACGGACATAATCAAACTGAATTTCTTGAAACCCCATCTTTACGGCTTGTTTTGCAATCTTTACATTGTAATCCCATACTTCTTTCATAAACGGATTGACGAACGATTCGCCGCGGCCGTTTTTCCAGACACTTCCGTTTTTTTCTTTAAAGGACCACTCCGGCTTTTTGTTCGCGAGTTCGCTGTCTTTAAATACGACAATACGCGCGATCGGATAGATCTTTTTTTCCTCCAGCTTTTTCATCATCTTTTTTGGGTCTTTGATGTACGGCTTGGCGATTTTGGCATACTCAGAATGGCCGTCCGGCTTAAAGGTGAGGTTCCCGTTGTCGTCCTTGACATCAATCACCATTGTATTGAGCTCCGTTTTGTCCACAAAGTCTGTCAGCTCCCCGAATTTGCTTCCTCCCGCTGAATGTCCTGTGACGTAAATGCCCCGCACCTTATCAGGATGTGTAAAATGCAGCCCTGACGGATAAGCGAACCGTGCATTTGATTTCGGCAGTTCTTTTTCAGCCAGCGCTATTTTTACAAGCGGCTGCTCCTCTTTCACAGCGGCGCGGGCCGGATAAGCGGCTGCACTGATAAACAGTCCCGCACAAATGGCGCACAAAATGGTTTTCATACTGATCTCCCCCTTTTTTTCCATTATAGAAAAACGGGAGCAGGCTTAATAAACTTGAATGTGCGCAAAAAAATCCTCCAAGACTGAGTCTTGGAGGATGATACGTTTATAGATAGGTTTTAAATTCAGCTTCTGTGCACATGACAAAATGTCCCGGTTTCACTTCTCTGAATTCCATTTTTTCTCCTTCTTGGAGCTGATGAACTGCCGGATCGTATTTCTTTCGCATGCGATTTCTTTCATAGTCCGGATCAGGAAGCGGGATAGCGGACAGCAATGATTTCGTATATGGGTGAAGCGGGTTTTCGTAAAGCTCATCCGCCGGCGCAAGCTCCACCAATTTTCCGAAATACATGACGCCGATGCGGTCGCTGATGTATTTGACCATTGATAAATCATGGGCGATAAACAGGTAAGTGAGCCCTTTTTCTTTCTGCAATTCTTTCATTAAATTGACGACTTGCGCCTGAATGGAGACGTCAAGCGCCGAAATCGGTTCGTCCGCGATGATAAACTCCGGATCAACCGCCAGCGCTCTGGCGATTCCGATACGCTGGCGCTGTCCGCCCGAAAATTCATGCGGGTAGCGGTTGGCGTGCTCTTTATTTAAACCGACCGTTTCCAGCAGTTCGTGAACCCGCTGCATCCGCTCTTTTTTCGTTTTTGCCAGGCGGTGGATATCTATTCCCTCGGCAATAATGTCGGCGACTGTCATTCTCGGATTTAAAGATGCGTACGGATCCTGGAAAATCATCTGCATTTTCCGGTTAAACTCCAGCAGCTTCTTGCGGGATTTTTTCCCATGGACATTTTCCCCGTTAAAGAGAACTTCCCCTCCGGTTGCCTCATACAGCCGGATAATACTGCGGCCCGTCGTTGATTTACCGCAGCCCGATTCTCCGACAAGGCCGAGCGTTTCACCTTTATAAATATCAAATGACAAATCATCTACGGCTTTTACTGTTCCTTTCTGCGTGAAAAAATGCTGTTTTAAGTGTTTGATTTCGAGAAGTTTCTCAGTCATTTTTTTCACCTTCCTTCATTAAAACAGGATGCTGATACGCATTCGGAAGCTGACGGATTTTAGCCTTCACCGCTTCAGGCGGCTCGACCTTAGGCGCATCAGGATGCAGAAGCCACGATTTCACAAAATGCGTATCAGACACTTTATACATCGGCGGTTCCTGTTCAAAGTCAATTTTCATCGCATATGAGCTGCGGAGCGCAAATGCATCCCCTTTCGGAGGATTCGTCAGATCAGGCGGCGTGCCCGGGATGGCCGTAAGTTTTTCCTGATCGGTGCTGTCCAGACTCGGCATTGAGGCAAGCAGCCCCCACGTATACGGATGGCGCGGATCATAAAAGATTTCATCCACCGTGCCCGATTCGACGACCTGACCCGCGTACATGACGGCGACCCGGTCGGCGACATTGGCGACAACGCCGAGATCATGCGTGATAAAAATGATAGACGTATCAATTTTCTTTTGCAGATCTTTCATCAGCTCAAGGATCTGTGCCTGAATCGTCACATCAAGCGCTGTGGTCGGTTCATCGGCAATTAACAGTTTCGGATTTGCCGCAAGCGCCATCGCGATGACGACACGCTGTCTCATCCCGCCTGAAAATTCATGGGGGAATTGGCCGATCCGTTTTTCGGGCATCGGAATTCCGACGAGATCAAGCAGCTCTATGGCGCGCTTTTTCGCCGCTTCACTTGAGATTTTTTCATGTTTGAAAAGCACTTCCGTAATTTGTTTGCCGACTCTCATCGTCGGGTTCAGAGAGGTCATCGGATCTTGGAAAATCATTCCGATGTCCTTTCCTCTTATAGTCTGCATTTCTTTTTCGGACATCGGCACGATATCACGTCCGTCAAAAAGAATCTGTCCTCTTTTAAAGTAGCCCGGCGGCATCGGGATCAGCTTCATAATCGCTTGGGAGGTCACACTTTTTCCGGAACCCGACTCCCCCACGATCGCCAGCGTCTCTCCTTTATTCAAATGGAAATTCACGCCGCGGATTGCCTGTACCTCTCCGCCGTATGTTTTAAATGAAATGGCTAAGTCTTTTACTTCTAGCAAACGTGTCACTCATATCACTCCTTATTTGCGTAACTTAGGATCCAGCGCGTCTCTTAACCCGTCGCCGACAACGTTAAAGCCGAACATCGCCAGGCAGATAAAGCCGGCAGGGAAGAACAGACGCCAAGGGTAATAGGTTAATGCAGGCAATCCGTCTGAGGCCATCGTTCCCCAGCTCGCAAGCGGCGCAGGTACGCCGAGGCCCAAATAACTTAAAAACGCTTCTGTAAAAATCGCCGTCGGAACCGTCAGTGTCATCGTTACGAGGATAGAGCCCATCGCGTTCGGGACGATATGCTTAAACAAAAGCCGGCCGGTTTTGGCACCGAGTGTCTGTGAAGCAAGCACATACTCCTGATTCTTTAATTGCAGCACCTGTCCGCGGACGATCCTCGCCATATTGATCCAGCCCGTGATCGTCATGGCGACGATAATGGTGAGCAATCCTTTCGGCAGGACAACCATCAGCAAAATAACCATTAGTAATGAAGGAACAGCCCACAAAATGTCGGCGATGCGCATCATCACTTCATCTGTGCGTCCGCCGCGGAATCCGGAAATGCTGCCCCAGATTACGCCGATCAATAAATCAAGCACGGCAGCTGCGACACCGATAAAGATGGAAATCCGCGCGCCTACCCATGTTCGGACGAATATATCCCTTCCAAGGTCATCCGTGCCGAACCAATGATCTTTCGACGGCGCTTTATCCGCATTTAATAGATTGGTAGTGGCATAATCATATCTTGAAAAGATAGGCGCAAAAATCGCCATCAGAATAATAAGAACGATCAGTACGAACCCGACCATCGCAAGCTTATTGCTGCGGAAGCGGAGCATGGCGTCTTTCCAGAGGGAAAGGCTTTTTTTATTTATTTTTTCGGCATCGCCGGCATTAGCTGAAGCTGGTTCAAACATATTTTTAGGAATGTTCTGCATGGTCTAGGCTCCTTTCTTTGCTTTGGAAAGCTTGATTCTCGGATCGATTAATCCGTACAGCACGTCTACAATTAATACGCATAAAAGCAGGAGCACGCTGAAAAACACGGTAACTCCCATAATGACCGTATAATCACGGTTTGTAATGCTGTTTACAAAATGCGCGCCTAAACCGGGAATTCCGAAAATGGATTCAATGATGAAACTTCCCGTTAAAATGGATGCCGCCATCGGCCCCATATATGTCACGACCGGCAAAAGTGCGTTTCGCAGCGCATGGCGCACGGTGACTGACGGACGGGAAAGTCCTTTAGCTTTTGCAGTCCGTATGTAATCGCTGTTTAACACTTCAATCATGCTTGAACGGGAGAGTCTGGCAATGAACGCCATCGGCATGGAAGCGAGCGCAATGGAGGGCAGAAAGGTGTATGCCCAGGATTCCCACCCTGCGACCGGGAACAGTTCTAATTTAATTGAGAAAATATATTGCAAAATCGTCGCCAATATAAAGCTCGGAACTGAGATCCCAAAGATCGTTAAAATCGCAATGGTATAATCCTGCCATTTATTATGGTACAGGGCAGCAAGCACCCCGAAAAGCACACCGAACGCTAAAGCGAGGAGAATAGCTTCTGCACCGAGAGTGAATGAGACGGGGAAGCCTGAATTGATTAAATCATTAACACTTTGGCCTTTATATTTAAAAGAAGGCCCGAAGTCCCACATCGCCACAGATTTTAAGTAGCTGACATATTGAACGAAAAGAGGCTTGTCCAGACCATAGTGTTCGTTTAAGTTTGCCTCAATTTCAGGCGGCAGCTTTCTTTCGCCGGAAAATGGTCCTCCCGGCGCTGCCTGCATTAAGAAGAACGTGGCGGTCACAATCACAAACAATGTGATGATCATGTAAATGAATCGTTTACCGATATATTTCAGCAAGGTGAACACCTCCATGTTTTTTACAATTTTATACGTAATCAGTAAGAAAGGTATATGGGGACATCCTCCCCATATACCTTGGGTCTTTTGTTTTCAGAACCGGCTTTTATTCAAAAGAAGCGTTTCTGAAGTAAACTTCGCCTGTTCCTGTCAAGATCACATTTTTGAGGTTTTTATCCTGCACCCAAGGATCCGTATAGAAATAAACTGGCGCGACCGGCATTGCGTCAATAAAGATCTTTTCTGCTTTTTTCAGCTCTTCGATACGTTTATCCGGATCCGTTTCAAGCTGAGATTGGTTCAGCAGCTTTTTAAACTCAGGATCTTCCCACCCGGTATCATTGTTTCCGCCTTCTTTATCACGGAACAATTCAAGGAAGTTGATCGGATCGTTGAAATCGCCGAGCCAGCCCATACGCGCGATTTGGTAGTTCTGGCTGTGCAGCTTGTCGATGTAAACATTCCATTCGGAGTTATCAAGCTCAACTTTGACGCCCAAGTTCTTTTTCCACATTTCCTGTACGGCCTGCGCGATTTTCGCATGCGCGTCATCCGTATTGTAGGACAGTTTGATCGCCGGAAGGTCAGAGGCATTCTTGACGCCTAATTCCTTCAGTCCTTTATTTAAGAATTCTTTAGCTGATTTGACGTCATTGTCTTTGAAATAACCTTTTGTGTTATCCTTGAATCCCTTCATTGACGGCGGCACCGCAGCCATGGCCGGGATTTGTTCGCCCTGCGTTACATTTTTCACGATGGACGAGCGGTCGATCGCATAAGCAAGGGCTTTACGGATGTTGACATTGTTCAGCGGTTTCTCTTCTGTGTTGAATTTGTACCAATACACGCCTGCGATCGGTTCAACGTGAAGAGATCCGTCTTTTTTCAATGTCGGCAGAGATTCAGTCGGAAGCTGGCCGAGCGGCATTCCTGCCCAGTCAAGCTCACCGGCCTGGAATTTTTTCAGTTCGGTGTTGTTATTGTTAATCATCACCATATTGATTTTCTTCAATTTCACAGCGTCTTTATCCCAATATTGATCGTTCTTTTCGAGCGTGATGGAACCGCTGTGTTTCCAGGCCGTCATTTTGAACGGGCCGTTTGACACATAATTTTCGCCCGCGTTTGTATTCCAGTTTTTATGTTTTTCCGCGATTTTCTTGTTGATCGGCATATACGTATAGAATGAAGTTAATTGCGTGAAATAAGGTGTCGGGTTATTCAGTTCAACCTTTAATGTTTTGTCATTTACGGCTTTTACGCCTACATCATCAATCTTGCCTTTTCCTGTATTGGCAGCTTCAGCGCCTTTGATGTAGTAGAGCTGATAAGCGTATTGTGATTCGTTGTTCGGGTCAAGCGCCCATTTCCATGCATATTCAAAATCCTGCGCCGTCACAGGGTCGCCGTTAGACCATTTCGCACCGTCACGAATCGTAAATGTATAGGTCTTTCCGTCTTTGCTTGTTTCAATTTTAGATGCCATTCCTTCTTCAGGCTCACCTTTGGAGTTTACGCGTGTCAATCCTTCAAAAGTCTGTCGGATTACGCCTCCTGACACGGAATCATTCGCTAAACCCGGATGCAGTGAGAACGGCTCGGTTTTAATATTGATATTAAGTGAAGTCTGTCCTTTGGTGTCTTTTTTACCGCCGCCTGATCCGCCGCTGAATCCGCCGCACGCACTTAATACAAGCGAGAAGATAAGCATCAAACCTACAATAGACCAACGCTTTTTCATGCACTAACCCCCTAATCAAATTTTTCAGCCTTTACTACTAAATACTCAGAAATATCAGACAAAATAACTTAATATTTTTCTAAACTTTAATTGTGTTCCGTCTTTTCTGATTATTTTATGTAAAGAAGCTGTAACAATAGAGTGAACAAGTTCATTATAATGAAATGAATAATTTATTGCAATACTATTTTCTCAATTTAAAATATTTAAATTTGGTCAGTTTTTCTGTCAAAAAGGTGATACACTTCTATAGTTTAAAGCATGACCTAACTAAATTTTTTTAATGTAATTTCCAGTTCATATTGCTTTTTACATATAATATTCGTTATACGAAATGTTGATATACGTTATCATTTAAGCATTTTCAGTTCTTTTTGAGGATTTCCACCCCTAAAGCAAACTGGAAATAAGCTTGTATTCCTCTGATGACATTTGGCTATAATTGATTTATAATAGATCAATCAAATACATTTGTTGTGATTGCGATGATGAAGAGTAGTACACATTTTCATCCGTTTGAAGAGAGTCTGCGGTGCTGGGAGCAGGTAACGGGCGATGTGGAATGGACTTCTGAGCAGCTGACCGAACGTTAGTAGGCCCAGCCGGAGCAGCCTCCGTTACCAACGTCTCGAGCGATTCCATTGTAATGGAATAATCAGGGTGGCACCACGGTTCATTCGTCCCTTTTTTCTACGGGAAGAATGGGCTTTTTTTATTATGTTTTAAGAAATGAGGTAAGAACTATGAAAAAAACGATTTTTTCAGGCATTCAGCCGAGCGGTTCCGTTACCCTCGGCAACTACATCGGCGCAATGAAGCAATTTGTTGATTTGCAGCATGACTACAACGGCTACTTCTGTATTGTCGATCAGCATGCGATTACGGTTCCGCAGGATCGGCTTGAACTGCGGAAGAACATCCGCAATCTCGCGGCTCTTTACCTGGCCGTCGGACTTGATCCCGAGAAAGCGACCCTCTTTATCCAGTCGGAAGTTCCCGCTCATGCCCAGGCGGGGTGGATGCTCCAATGCGTCGCATATATCGGCGAGCTTGAGCGGATGACGCAATTTAAGGATAAGTCAAAGGGCAAAGAAGCCGTCGTGTCCGGACTGTTAACCTATCCGCCGCTGATGGCCGGCGATATTTTACTGTACGGAACGGACCTTGTTCCGGTCGGAGAAGACCAAAAACAGCATCTTGAACTGACCCGCAACCTGGCGGAACGCTTTAATAAAAAATACAATGACATCTTCACGATTCCTGAGGTGAAAATTCCTGAATCAGGCGCGCGCATCATGTCACTGGCTGATCCGCTCAAAAAAATGAGCAAATCAGATCCGAACCAAAAGGCATTCATCACGCTGCTTGATGAGCCGAAGCAGCTCGAGAAGAAAATCAAGAGCGCCGTGACTGATTCTGAAGGCATTGTAAAGTATGATAAAGAAAACAAACCGGGCGTTTCTAATCTTTTGACGATTTATTCTATTTTAGGAAACACATCAATTGAAGAATTAGAAGCTAAATATGAAGGCAAAGGGTACGGTGAATTCAAAAGCGATTTAGCCGAAGTCGTTATCGGCGCATTGACACCGATCCAAGAGCGCTACCGTGAATTAATTGAGAGCGACGAGCTTGACCGCATTCTCGACGAAGGGGCGG
Source organism: Bacillus sp. JK74 (assembly GCF_053663395.1). NCBI lineage: Bacteria > Bacillati > Bacillota > Bacilli > Caryophanales > Bacillaceae > Bacillus > Bacillus sp. JK74. The sequence continues at coordinate 842,460 of NZ_JBSJQB010000002.1, forward strand.
CGCGCGCAAACAAAACGGCCGGCAAAATGGTGAAGAAAATGGAAAACGCCATGGGTCTCGGACGGAAAAGAAGATAAAAAAAAGAGGCGGGAGAATCCCCGCCTCTTTTTTTAGTTCACTTTTGATTCCTGTTCCATTTCCCAAAGCTTTTCGAAAAACGGCTGCCCTTTAATCAAATTTTCACAGAACGCAAGATGTTTATCCGACCAGCCTTCAATTGTTTCATTGTAAAGCATGTCCCAGATCTCTTCAAAACTCATCCGTTTGATCTGCTCATACATATGCGGATTCCATTCCGTGTACCAATACACAATTTCCGCACGGTTTTTCAGCCCTTTCAGCTGGTCGAGCGCCATAAACATCAGCTGCTTGATCTGCCGCTCTTTTCTCGTCAGACCTCTGACATGCTCCGGCGCCAATGACAAAATGTGATATTCCTTTGAAGACTCCAATTGCGACGGCTCAAATTGAAACGATTCCGGTTCTACATCCTTTACCATTTCATAAACAAGCTGCTCCTGTCTCGGAATCAGGCGGCTCTTTCTGACCGGAATGGTATACCCGATCGTATCCACGGCAATGATGCCGATCCCGTCTGTCACGACAAAACAGTACTCCAGCTTTGTCCGCTCATGATTTTTTCGCACGTATGACTTCTGGTGGACTTGGTCAAGCAGCTCTTTCGGAAGCTCTGATAAGTCGTTTTCTATGTAATGAAATAATACCGACGGCACTCTGAGCAGCGGCGTCTGATCCAAAAGCTCAACCGTGTCTTCCTTCCGCCATTCGTGAAAATGGCATACATTGTAGCCGTTTTCTTCCCCTTCAAACCAATTGACCCATACATCATGAAGAAATAACATATTCGACCCCTCACTTTATAAAAACTGTTGTCCACAGTATAGGCAAGGGATAGATAAATTATTCCATTTCAATATGAGATTTCCGTTTTACGGAGCTGGATTTCCGAATGCATTGCAACAAAAAATCTCCCGTTCGTCCGGGAGATCATTTCACATTTTTCGGATCAAGCGCATCACGCAGCCCGTCTCCGACAAAGTTGAAGCACAATACGGTAAGAAGGATCAACAAACCCGGGAATAACGGGTACCACCAAGCCTGTATCATAAGCGTAAAGTTCTGTGCATCCTGAAGCATATTGCCCCAGCTTGCGATCGGCGGCTGAATCCCGAAACCGAGATAACTTAATGTAGATTCCGCCAAAATAACCGTTCCCACCTTTAATGTGGCTGAGACGATAATCGGTCCGAGCGCATTCGGCAGTATATGAGAAAAGATGATGTGATGGTTTTTTGTACCGATCGTCTTTGCAGCTAATACAAACTCTCTGGAACGAAGCGATAAAAACTCTCCTCGGACAAGGCGTGCCGTTGTTGTCCAGCCTGTAAGGGAGAAAATTAAAATTAATTTATCCATTCCGGGCTGAAAAATCGTAACAAGTGTAATTAGCAAAAATATATCAGGTATGGATAATACGATATCAACGGTTCTCATGAGAACGGCATCGACAAACCCTTTAAAATATCCGGCAACGGCTCCGACAACTGTCCCGATTGTAATCGCGCCGATCACAGAAGCGAATCCGACAAGCAAGGAGACGCGCGCCCCGTACAGAACCCTCGTAAAGATGTCTCTTCCGAATTTATCAGTTCCCATTAGATGTTTTAAGCTCGGCGGCTTCAAACGATTGATGAGAGATTGACTCTCCGGAGAGTAAGGAGCGATTACCGAAGCGAATAAAGCTGACAAGATAATGATGGTTAATATAACGGCTCCGATTACAGCTAGTTTATTTTGAAAGAACTTTTCGAAAAAAATCTTCGTCATTGTTTCCGGTTTAGATTGAATATTTTCCTTTAATTTCACATCGCTGGGGGGTGTGCCGGTATTTGGCTGTAACATTTGACCTCTCACCTCTCTTTGTTAATATTCAATGCGGGGATCAACCAGCGCATATAAGATGTCCGCAATTAAATTCCCCACTACAACCAAAACAGCTGAAATGACCGTCATGGCCATGATAACCGGATAATCCCGTGAAAAGGCTGAATCAATAAACAATTTGCCGAGACCCGGCCAAGTAAAAATCTGTTCTACCACTACCGCTCCCCCGATAAATGACGGTATCATCAAACCAAAAATAGTGATGACAGGAAGAAGTCCGTTTCTCAAACCGTGTTTAAAAATCACTTTATTATCTCGGAATCCTTTCGCACGCGCCGTTCTTATATAATCCTGTTTTAACACATCAAGCATACTGGATCTTGTGTATCTCGTTATCCCTGCCATGTCTGCCGTGGCGAGCACAAAAGCAGGCAGAATCAAGTGATGCAATCGGTCAAATATGTTAAAGTCAGCATTCAAAGTGCTTACTCCGCCAGTGGGAAACCACCCCAGATTTACAGATAAAACCATGATTAAAATCAAACCGAACCAAAAATTCGGAATGGCAAGCCCTAAAAATGAAGTAACAGTTATCCCGTAATCCAATTTTGAATAAGGACGTTTCGCTGACAGAACACCAAATGGAATAGAAATCAGAAGAGCGACAAGGGTTGAGAAAAGCATAAGCACAATCGTATTCGGTAAGCGGGATAAGATAAGTTCAGAAACCGGAGTGCCTTTCTTGACGATAGAAGTCCCAAAATCCCCTTGCAGCATATTCCCCAGCCATTTCACATATTGAACAGGTTCCGGATCATTCAACCCGTATTTTTCAATGAATTTCGCCCTGTCCGCTTGACTGATTGTAGGGTCCATCATAAGTGACATCGGGTCTCCCGGCGCTGCTTTCATGATGGCAAACGACAAAATTGTAATGCCTAAGAGAATCGGCAAGGACATTAATGTTCGCCGTAAAATATATGTAACCATATTCTTGTCCCCTTTTTAAATAGGATAAGAGAGGAAAGGAACCTCCTTCCCTCTCCAGGGCTTTTGCTATTTTTGATCCAGCCACCATTTTTCAATATTGTACAAGTCATTTTTAGGGTGGAATACATAGCCTTGTAAATTATTCGGCATCGCTCTGTGGTAATTGTAATAGAATAAGAAGCTGTACGGCTGATCTTCAGCAATCAATTTGTATATCTCTTCATACTTCTTTTGGTATTCTTTTCTGTCTGTAATTGTCTTCGCTTCTTCAAGCAGCTTATCGACTTTCGGGTTTTTATACCAGATATTATTCAGCCCGTTTTTCGATTGGCTTGAATGGAAGATAGAGAATTGATCCGGGAACGTTGCAAGACTCCATCCGAGAAGAAGAGCGTCATAATCCCAATTAGGGGCACTTGTCTGTTCGATTAACGCACTGAATTCAACAATTCGCGGTTTAGCCTCGATTCCCACTTCTTTTAATTGCTGCTGAACGACAACAGCTAAATCTTCACGAATTTTATTGCCTTGATTCGTTTTAATTTCAAATGAGAATTTTTTTCCGTCTTTATCAAGGTAGCCGTCACCGTCATGGTCTTCCCATCCGGCTTCTTTTAGCAGCTGCTTTGCTTTTTTCGGATTATAATCAAATGTCGGCACTTTAGACTTCGGATAATTCCATGACAGCGGACTCTCAGGAACATCCGCTACCTTACCGTCTCCGTTCAGCACTTGATCCACCATTGCCTGCCTGTCAAGAGCGTAAGTCAATGCCTGACGCACTTTTTTGTCCTTAAAAAGCTCTTTTTTCTCATTCCAGCCGATATAGCTGTAGTTTAAGCCAAGATCAGATTTGACCTTCACGTTTCCAAACGTTTTAACCGTATCAAAATCTGTGCCCGGCACAACGAAGAAATCAATATCTCCCGCTTTTAACTGGGCCACGGCCGCGTTAGAATCAGGAATTGTTTTGACTGTCACTGTATCAAGGTAAGGTCTGCCGCCAAAGTAATCATCATTTGCTTCCAGTTTGACATACTCGCCTTTTTTCCACTCAACAAACTTAAACGGACCGGAGCCGATTGGATTTTTACGGTTAAATTCATTCTCTCCCAGATCTGCAACCGGCACCTTACCCAATATATGTTTTGGCAAAATGCCGTAACTGTCGAGAACGACATTATAGAAATAGGCATCTTTTTTCTTCATTTTAAACTGAATTTCATATTTTCCTTTTTTCGTTACGGATTTAAGGGACTCAAAACCCGAGCCACGCTCACCGTTGTAATCCTTGTTAAGAGGGATGCTGTAGGTGAAAACAACATCATCGGCCGTCAGCTCTTTCCCATCATGGAATTTAACGCCTTTTTTCAGTTTTACATCATACGTTAATCCCCCGTCAGCTTCTGTTACTTTTTCAGCCAGCGACGGCTTGACGTTTAATTTCTCATCCGTTTCCAATAATGTGCTGTAAATCATGCCTTCAATATCAGAACTTGCAACATCGGTAGAATAAAGTGGATTAAAAAGTGTGGGTTCCCCGGTTGACCCGACAACCAAATCTCCGCCTTTTTGCGGTTTTCCTGCCGGTTTGGATTCGGTGCTTGTGGATTTTGAGCCGGAGCAGGCTGACAGGAAGATGGCGAGCGCCATAAAAACACTTAGCATCATCAGTGCGCTTTTACGTAATTTCATATCAATTCCCCCTTTGTGATATATATGCAGCAAACTGGTTATGTAATCCGGCATACCCCCTCTCGATGCTTGTCATTTCAGGCATATAAATGGCAGGCGACGTAATGGCCGGGAGCGGCTTCTTCAAATGCCGGGATTTGTTCCTTGCAGATCGGTTTGGCCATCGGGCACCGCGTGTGGAACACGCAGCCTTTCGGCGGGTTTGCCGGGCTTGGCAGTTCTCCTTTCAGGATGATTCGTTCCCGCTTGACGGCGTCTTTTTTTCTCGTGACGGGCACTGAAGACAAAAGCGCTTGCGTATAAGGGTGAAGCGGATTGCCGTACAGCTCGTGTTTATCGGTCAGCTCCATCATTTTTCCCAGATACATGACGCCGACTCTGTCGCTGATATGGCGGACAACACTCAAATCATGAGAAATAAACAAATAGGTCAGGTTGAATTCATCCTGCAGTTCCTCCATCAGATTGATGACCTGGGCCTGAATGGAGACATCGAGTGCGGAAACGGGTTCATCCGCAATAATCAGCTCGGGATTCAACGTCAGAGCCCGCGCAATCCCGATCCGCTGGCGCTGGCCTCCGGAAAATTCGTGCGGATAGCGGTTTGCAAAGCTCGGGTGAAGGCCGACTTTCGCCAGCAGCTCCTCCACTCGCTCGTTCCGCTCGCTCATGCTGTACATATGGTGAGTCTGGAACGGCTCTTTAATAATGGAACGCAGCGTTTTCCTTGGGTTAAGGGATGCGAAGGGATCTTGGAAGACCATCTGGATGTTTTTGCGGACGCTTTTTCTCAGCTTTTCTTCAGATAAGCCGGAGATATCCTGACCCTTAAAAAGAATCCGGCCGTCTGTCGGCTTGTATAAACGGATCATCGTCCTTCCCGCCGTTGATTTGCCGCATCCTGATTCACCGACGATGCCGAGCGTCTCCCCGCGCTTCAGTGAAAAAGAAACGCCGTCAACAGCCTTTATATCACCGACTTTCCTTTGAAAAAAACCGGAGCGGATCGGGAAATATTTTTTTACGTCTTTCAGCTCTAAAATCGTTTCTTGGCCTGCAGCTGTCATTTTGATTGGGCACCCTCTTCCTCATATAAAAAACATCTTACAGAACGGCCGCTTTCATGCGTTATCAGCTCCGGCTGCCCTGTTTTGCATTTGTCCATCGCTTTTGAACACCTCGGGGCGAATCGGCAGCCTTCCGGAAGATTATCCGGTGTCGGGACACTGCCTTTGATCGCTTTTAATGTATCAATCTCTCCATCTATCACCGGTATGGAGTTTAACAGCCCTTCGGTATACGGATGAAGAGGGTTTAAAAATAAGTCCTCCACACTCGCACTCTCTACGACTTGTCCGCAATACATAACGATCACCCTGTCGGCGGCTTCGGAAACCACACCTAAATCGTGAGTGATCAGCAGAATGGAAGTATCGAATTTTTTGCAGAGGTCTTTCATCAGCTCCAATACTTGGGCTTGTATCGTCACATCAAGCGCCGTCGTCGGCTCATCAGCGATCAGAAGTTTCGGATTGCAGCTGAGCGCAATGGCGATCATCACCCTCTGTCTCATCCCTCCGGAAAGACGGTGCGGATATTCTTTCATCACTTGTTCCGCTCTGGAGAATCCGACGAGTTCCAGAAGCTCAACGGCTTTTTTAGCCGCTTCTCTTTTATTCATTTTTTTATGGTATTCGAGCACTTCGGTAATTTGTTCGCCGATGGTCAGCACCGGATTCAGGGAAGTCATGGGCTCCTGAAAGATCATAGAGACGTCATTTCCGCGGATTTTGCAATATTCGTTTTCGGTGAAGGAGGCCAGGTCCCTGCCTTCTAGCTTAATCGAGCCGTCCATAATTTTTCCGCCCGAGCCTTGGACAAGTCCCATAATAGAAAGCGAGGTGATGCTTTTGCCCGAGCCGGATTCTCCTACAAGAGCGACGGTTTCGCCTTTGTTAATGTGAAAATCAACCCCGTCGACTGCGGGGATCGGCTGTTTCTTTCTGAAAAAATAGGTCTTTAAATTATTCACTTCTAATAGTGTGCTCATGATACGCCCCTTTCTCATTCCGCTGAAGCAGAGGGAAACATACGTTTCGCTATCACAAAATATAGAATAGTCGAAAAATTTTATAGTTGTATATTATTACATCATTATTACAAAAGCAAGAATTTTTTAGGATAAATGTAATATCCTTAAATAATTTCCATTCTTTTAATCTATTAAAGCGTTGCTTCCAGAAAGGTTTTTGAAGGGATGGCCAATGCTTCTTTTACTGTTTTTTGATGATCGGTTAAATATTTTTTTACTATATTGAATCCGACAGCATAGCCGAGCATTGAGGGGAAGTATCCTTTTCCGTATAACAGCTGGGAAAACATTCTGCTGTCTCTCGTTAAGCGGAGGTTCGGCTTGACTCTTTTTTCAAACAGAAAATCAAGCTGCTCAGGCGTATAGTAGGACGTCCATTCCGCCGTAAGACTTGAGCCGAACCGCTCATATACAGCATATTCTGCCAGCCCCTCCATCATGATTGTATCAAGAAATGTCTCATCTTTTTCGTCCTTTGTCACATGTTCTAACCGGCAGACGTGATTATATTCATGTGTCATAAGGGCGGATACAGCTGAATTGGAACTATCCGACGATAGAAAGAGGAACATTTTGTCCCGAAAGGCCAGACCGGATTTTGATCCGAATTCCTGACGGATTTTCCGGTTTCGTTCATCGACGGGCAAAACTACGATCGGCACGTCCGGCCCGTTCCACTTCTCCTTTAAATAGGCTTCCTCCTTTTGTATATGGCTGTAGCATCCTTTTTCTTCCAGCCGTTTACTGGTCCTAACGCCGTCCTTCAGATGGCGGAACATGCCGTGGTTTTGCAGCATCCCGAGTATCGGCTTCCACTCTTTCTTATCGGCCCCTGAAAAAAGCGGCAAAAGATGCGGGGCCAGGTCATTTACGGATGCCGCCTTTTCCATCCATTGATATGTCTGCTTGACGCTCATACCGGTTCGCCTCCTCTTGTTGTTATCATATGCACGCACAAAAAAACCGGCCACCTTTTTCAGGCAGCCGGTCAAAAACTGTATTATTGATATTTTTTAAAGATCAAAGTGGCATTATGTCCGCCGAAGCCGAGCGAGTTGCTGAGAACGATGTTGACATCCTGCTCGCGCGCTTTATCCGGTACATAATCTAAATCACACTCTTCATCAGGTGTTTCGATGTTAATCGTCGGCGGGATAATGCCGTCTTTAATTGCCATGACGGAGAAGATTGCTTCAATTCCTCCGGCAGCGCCTAACAAATGACCCGTCATTGATTTTGTCGAACTGACGGCAAGCTTGTACGCATGATCACCGAAAACGGTCTTAATGGCTTTTGTCTCGTATTTATCATTGTAGTACGTGCTTGTGCCGTGAGCGTTGATGTAATCAATTTCTTCAGGCTTGATGCCCGCATCTTTGATTGCTTCCTGCATCGCTCTTGCACCGCCTTCCCCGTCTTGGGCAGGCGCGGTAATGTGGTAGGCGTCACCCGTTGAGCCGTAGCCGACAATTTCCCCGTAGATTTTCGCACCGCGGGCAAGGGCATGCTCAAGCTCTTCAAGCACGACGATCCCCGCGCCTTCTCCCATGACAAAGCCGTCACGGTTTTTATCAAACGGGCGGCTTGCCGTTTTCGGATCAGGATTTGTAGAAAGGGCTTTGTTTGCGCTGAAGCCCGCAAATGACATTCTTGTCAGGGGCGCTTCCGTTCCGCCCGTAATCATCGCATCGGCATCGCCGCGCTGAATGACTTTAAACGCGTCACCGATAGAGTTCGTTCCCGTCGCACATGCCGTCACCGTACAGGAGTTGACTCCTTTTGCTCCGAGAGCGATTGAGATTTGGCCTGTCGCCATATCCGGGATCATCATCGGAACAAAGAACGGGCTGACCCTTCTCGGCCCTTTTGTCAGGAAGATTTCGAATTGGGATTCAAGCGTTTCAAGACCGCCGATTCCGGACCCGACCCAAACGCCGACTCTCGGCGCGATCTCGTCTGTGATGTTCAGACCGGCATCTTGAACGGCCATTTTCGCGGCTACGACAGCGTATTGCGTGAAGCGGTCCATTTTTCGCGCTTCTTTTTTATCCATGTGATTTTCAATATTGAAATCTTTCAATTCAGCAGCTACTTTCGCCGGATACTCGTCCGATTCCACACGTGTGATCGGTCCGATTCCGGATACGCCGCCGATTGCATTTTTCCAGCTTGTTTCGGCGTCGTTTCCAAGCGGAGACAAGGCTCCAAGCCCTGTAACGACTACTCTTTTTTTACTCATCTTGTGTGCACCTCACCTTTTTTTATCGTCCCCAGCGTATTGCTATGGCGCCCCATGTCAATCCTCCGCCGAAACCGACCATGACGATGACATCGCCGTCTTTAATTTTGCCTGCTTCCAGTTCCTCTACTAATGAAATCGGAATGGATGCTGCGGATGTGTTTCCATATTTATGGACTGTTTTAGACATCTTTTCAACCGGAAGCTCCAAACGTTCCCGTGCCGCTTCCATGATGCGGATGTTTGCCTGATGCGGAATCAAAAAGTCTACGTCCTCTTTGGAGAGGCCGGCTTTTTCAATAACATTTACACTCGATTCACCCATTTGCCGGACGGCGAATTTGAATACTTCTCTTCCATGCATGATTGTATGCCCTTTTTCATCTAAGTACAAGTGCTGACCGCCTGTACCGTCTGCTCCGAGCTCAAATGACAGTATGCCTCTGTCGTCGCTGACCGGTCCGATGACCGCCGCTCCGGCTCCGTCTCCGAACAGCACAGCCGTATTACGGTCGTCCCAGTCGGTAATGCTTGAGAGCTTTTCCACGCCGACCACGAGGACATGTTTGTATGTTTGCGATTCAATGAATTGTTTGGCGGTTACGATACCGTACATAAAACCCGCACATGCGGCGCTGATATCCATCGCGCACGCTTTTTTGGCCCCGAGCTTCTCTTGTATCATACAGGAAACGGTCGGGAAAGACTGGTCAGGAGTAACCGTCGCCACGAGGATCATATCAAGCTCCTCAGCGGAAATGCCGGCCTGATCAAGCGCTTTTTGAGCAGCCTCGGCGGCCATGCCGGATGAATACATATCTTCCGCGGCAATTCTTCTTTCTTCTATACCTGTTCTCGTACGAATCCACTCGTCCGATGTATCTACCATTTGTTCAAGATCATGATTTGTCAGCACTTTTTCCGGGATGTAACGGCCGACGCCAAGAATTCCAGCTTTCATTGGAAAAGACTCCTTTTTTATAATGAATTTAAAACTAATTATTTATGATCAATTATTAGTATCAGGTACTAATTCTACCCTATTTTTTTTCTGTTGGCAATATATTCGTCTAAACTATCGGACGCTGCTCCTCATAGAATAAAAGGAAGACGAAAGGAGGCTTCACTATGGATATTTTCTCCAAAATGATGTTCGGCGATTCCAGAGACCGGGATAAAGAGCCGGAAGAAAACCCGGAGCAGCCTCAGGCTGAAAACGAAGAAGAGATCGATTACAACCACGTGTTGAATCAGCTGGGGTCCATCATGAACTCCCTGGATCAATTAAAGCCCGTATTTAAAGACTTTGCGCCGATGGTGTCCGCCATAAAGAAAAAAATCATGTGAAAAGCCACTTCATGAAAAAGTGGCTCTCTTTATTTATTCAGCTCCCCGGCATCAGATCTGCCAAGCTCATACGCTTCCGCCATGACCGATGTAAACAGGTCCATAAACGGCTGAATCATTTCCATAGACAGATCTATGCCGGATTTCTCAAGCTCCGCCTTTGCTTCCGGCAGGTATTTCATCGCGATCTGCATAAATTCAAGAGACTTTTCATGCTGCATGTGTATCCACCTCTATTCATTTGACGGCAGTTCATTTGTTTGGTTATACGTTTTTACAAGGTCTGAGATTTTGTCTTGAAACGCTTTGTCCACCAGCGGGCTGAACGTCCCCATTTCAACGACTCCTTCCCTGAAATCAAAGTCGTGATCTCCGCTCTTGAGCGTACCTTTATTATATTGCTCGGCAATTAATGTATAGGCTTTATCTACGTTTTGCACCGTGCTTGTCAGCACCGTGTTTTTGCCGAGATTCGATTGCTCGGCGACATAGCCGATGGCGTAAAGCCCGTCTTTTTTGATTTGCTGAATGACAGGAACATTATACCCGTCTCCGGCCGGATATACAACATCCGTGCCTTCCGCTTTTAACTTCTCGTAAAGATGCAGCGCTTCATTGCCGTTATCCCAGTGGTCCGTAAATTCAGTATTGACGGTGATATCAGGCTTTTCATATTTCGCCCCTTTGATAAAGCCGTCTACTTCAGGCTGCCACAGAAAGGAGGCGATGACACCTACCTCATTGGTTTTTGACATATGGGCGGCCGTCATTCCCCCGAAAAAGCCCATTGCTTCTCCCATAAGGTGAACGCTTGTGACATTATCGCTTTTCGCCGTTCCGTTTGCGACGACGAATTCCATGTCGGGATAATCCTTGCTGATCATATTGAAGATTTCCTCGTATTCATTTCCGTGCCCGTATAAAAGATTGACTCCTTTTTTATGAAAATCATCTATCGCTTTTAAAATATCTTCATCGGATCTGATATTTTCTTTATAATAAACGTCAACGTTAAATTCAGATTGTATCGCTAATAAACCTTTGTAACCTTTTGTGCCCCATACCAAGTCACTGATGGTATCGGGAAAAAGCATTCCGACCTTCTCAATTTTTCCTTTAAACGGAGTTTGTGCGCATCCGCTCAATAAAAGGAGAACAGAAAAGATCATGACAAGCCTGGTGATCAAGCCATGTTCAACCCCTTTTCAAACTCATAACATATATAATTGATATACGTTTATTGTAGCGGTAATGCACATAACATGGAAGGTATTTCTTAAAAAATGTCGAATATTGATGAAAATTGTCTTTTCCATTCTTTAATTTTTTCTTCCGCTTCTGTTTTTTGCGTTTTTTCTTTTATTTCCAGGGTAATAATCTGATTTTCGTCTTCTGTGCCGTCAGCCTCCAGCTTATTCATCAGCCCGCAGACCGCGTCTTCTAAAAAGATCCTGCTTTCGCCATCTTCTTTTTCTTCCGTCCACGGACCGTAAAGGGGAGGAAGGATAATCGCTTTTGCCGTATCCCGCTGACCGTTTTTTTCCCAGTCTCCTTGATCCTCACTGTAAACAATCCAATATAAAGGCTCAGCCCTTTCTTCGGGCAGACACCCGCTCCCGTATTGAACGCAGATACGATCGTATTCCTTTTCACTGATTTCACCTATTATTTGAAAAAGCCCGTTCCTCGCGAGCCACATTAAACGTTCTTCTAAATACAGCTGCCTCGTTTTGTCCTCCGGTTCTGCCAAAATGACATCAACGTGCACACCCTCATCCATCAACCGTTCGCACAATGAAAGGCCGAGAAATTCATCTGCTCCAATGATCAGCGCTGTTTTCATCACATCTGCCGCCTTTCCGGTTTTTCATTCACACACAAGCCAAACAGCCCTCTGAAAAGAGATGGCTGTTGTATTCTATTCATTACAGGTCTTTTTCATGACTGCGGAAAAACCGGCAGATGGCTCTGTAAATACGTGCAGGGTTCTCAAGCAGGTGATACGTGATATCAGTCTTGCTTCCGGTCTTTTCCCGGGCTTCTTTATACGCGTTCGCATGCAGGGTGTACGGGTACGGCGCTCCGGTCGTTCTTTGCCATATATGTACCGGCACGCGGGTGCGGCAGCCGGTAATGGTCTGATAGCTCAGTGAGCTTGCCTCTTTTTCAGAAACACCGAAGCTTTGTGCCGTTTCCCTCAGAAACTGCTTATAAAAAAACTTATTTTCTTTCTCTGATTCAAAATGGGCTTGAAGATCAAGACAAGGATCTAACATTGCGGCTGAACGGATATGCTCCGGTGAAGACTGCAGCAATTGATCGGCGATGAGGGCGCCCATGCCTTCTGCGAGCAAATGTATTTTCGGATTGAGGGTTTCTTGTTTCAGCACATAATGAATCAGCTGTCTGGCGTAAAGGGCGGCTTTTTCCGAACCCCAATGCCGTCCGTATAAATTGCTGTTGAAAATGGTGTACCCTCTGTCAAGCAGCGTATTTAACAGCCGGTTTCTCCCTTCATGTTCGAGCCAAAAGCTTGAGTCCCGGCTGACAAAGTGGGTTCTGTCCCCCAGAATAAAGACACAGAAGCCGTTCGGCCGATACGGCAGATGGATGACGTTCAGCTCAGATCCGAATTGGAAAAATCTTTCCGTTATCCCCATGCCTGCCCGCCTCCTTTTACTCCTAATCTCTCTATTGGCTATCATATGTAAGAAGAATGAAAACGGATCGGATAAACTCCTATTTGCTGCTATGTTTTGGCTATTATCCCAAGCACGGGAACCGAATTTTCCGTCAGACGGCCGGACAGGCGGGCACATGTCAGTTTCAGGCGCGCTTTTTGATGAGAAAATGACCTTCCGCCCGCGCTTTATGTATGGTATGATACAACGTAGAATAAAATGAAGGACGAGGTGGAAACGTGCGGTTAGTTATCGGTTTTATTTGGACGTTCCTTTTAACACATATGGCCTGTTATTTGATCGCCTCCATGAACAGCGCGGCGTACAATTTCAAGCAATCATCCGTTATTGCCGTGGTTATTGCGGTGCTAGTCTTTGTTCTTGCGGAGATCATGCCTGTCAAACAGGATGCAAACCAGCATTAAATAAAAAAACCTGCTATTCAGCAGGTTTTTTTGTGTTCACGGTTTTCGTTGGTACGTCCACAATCTGTTGTGGTTTGAAGTTTCAGGGAACATTTCTCCCACCGTAAGCTTGATTTTTTGCGGGTTTTTGACCATGCTTCCCGTTTCGCCGATTTCAACGTACACACCGTTATTCGGCGCTTTTTGTCCCGGTCGGAATTGATGCTGCTGTCCCACGTCATTTCCTCCTTTTTCTTTTTTATGTAGTATGCGCTTGTATGCGGAGAAATATCAAAAACCGCTGAATGAGATTCAGCGGTTTTTTTGTTCATCCTGTTTGTAAAGAAGAGCTTTCAGGAGCGCTTTTTGCGCGTGAAGCCGATTTTCCGCCTGCTGGAATACCGCAGAGTTCGGACCGTCGATAATCTCGGACGTGACCTCTTCTTCCCGATGCGCCGGCAGGCAATGCAAAAATGTATAGTCGGGTTTGGCGAGACTAACGAGTGAGGCATTGACTTGATACGGTGCAAACACATTCAGCCGCTGCTGCGTCTCTTCCTCCTGCCCCATGCTCGTGAAGACGTCAGAGTAAATCACGTCTGCATCCCGCACCGCTTCCTGCGGATTTTCGGTAAGGGTGATTTTCGCTCCGGAAACAGCCGCTGCTTCTTTCGCGGCATTCACCGCCTCTTCCTCTGCTTCATAGCCTTTCGGCGAAGCAACCGCAATGTCACAGCCCATTTTTGCGCAGCCGATCATAAGTGAATGCGCGACATTATTTCCGTCACCGATATAGGCGACTTTTACTCCTTTTAATTTTCCTTTTATTTCTTGTATTGTTAACAGATCCGCGAGTGCCTGACACGGGTGATACCGGTCGGTCAGCCCGTTTATGACGGGAATATCAGCATGCTCGGCAAGCTCTTCGACTTTTTCATGCTCAAAGGTGCGGATCATAATGGCATCAACGAAGCCGGACAGCACCTTCGCCGTATCCGCGACCGTCTCCCCCCGCCCAAGCTGCAGGTCGCTGCTTGAAAGAAATAGTCCCGTTCCCCCGAGCTGGGCCATTCCCGCTTCAAAAGACACACGTGTGCGGGTTGAAGATTTTTCAAAAATCATCGCCAATGTTTTCCCTTGGAAAATCGGCTGTATCGGATGTTGTTTTAATAATGAAGCTTCTGTCAGAAGCGCATTGATGTCTGACGGGCTGACATCTTTTAATGAAAGAAAATCTTTGCCGTACAAATGGGTTAATGTGTGTTCCGCTTTTATTGTGTGCATGATGCCACTTCCTTTTGATAAAGATCTTTGAGCGATACAGGCTGAGGTTTGCCGGAGCCGCTTGCTAAAAATGCCTTTACGGTTTCCGGTTCAGTAAAGACCGTCACACCGTGCGTCATGGCTTCGATCCGTTGTTTACGCGCTTCTTCAGAGTGATTGAAATTAATATGGACCGCTTTATCCTTTCGCTCTGCCCATGCCGGGAACGCATCTTTGCATACGGTAAATCCCGCCTCTTGAGCCTGACGTTCCAATTCCGCATCACAGCCTTCCAGATAGATGCTGCCTTTTTTCTCCCAGACGTGCGCGTAGATTTTTTTCAGGGCGCTTTCTGCGTCAAACGCGACACACATGCCTTCTCCGGTCGACTTCATTTCCGGCCCGGGCTTTACGTCCACATCCTGAATGGCGTGAGAAGAAAAAACCGGGAATTTCACTGCCGTTCCGTGCTGATTTTGAACCTCGGGCTTGATGTCTTTAAGGGAAGCGCCGGCCAGCAATCTGGCGGCAAGCGGGATCATCAGCACCCCCATCACCTTAGACACGACAGGAACCGTGCGGCTTGCCCGGGGATTCACTTCAAGAACGAGAATATCCCCTTTGTCATCAATGACAAACTGAATGTTCATAATGCCTTTAAAAGCCAGTTTTACCGCGATTTTTTCGGCGGCCTCTTTTATATTCCGCTGCATATCAGGTGTGACAGACGGACCCGGAAGAATCGCAAAACTGTCGCCCGAATGGACGCCGGCCCGTTCAATGTGCTCTGTGTAAGTCGGCACGAATACTTCATGTCCGTCGGAAATCAGATCGATCTCCAATTCTTTTCCTGTAATGTACTGATCGATCAAAATCGGGTACGGCATGCCCGCTTCTTTTCCCAGCAGTTCTGACATTTGCGCTTCTGAATGAACGATGATCATGCCCATCCCCCCGATGACATAAGACGGACGGATCAGCACGGGGTAGCCGATTCGGCTTGCTTTTTCCGTTGCTTCTTCTTTTGAATAAGCCGTTTCGCCTTTGGCATGTTTGAGGTCAAGATCGTCAAGCAGCTGATAAAACAGATCCCGATCCTCCAGTGCATCAAGGGTTTCAAAGGATGTTCCGAGCAGCGGAATGCCCGCTTTTTCCAGCGGTTCAGCGGCATTGATCGCGGTCTGTCCCCCAAACTGGACGATGGCAAAATCAATGTTTTCATGTTCCGCCACGTTTAAAATATGTTCTGTCGTCAGCGGTTCAAAATAAAGCCGGTCGGCGATTTCATAATCCGTGCTTACTGTTTCCGGATTGTTATTGATCATAATCGTTTCATATCCCAGCTTTTGCAGGGTCAGAACGCCGTGGACGGCGCTGTAATCAAATTCCACTCCCTGACCGATGCGGATCGGGCCTGAGCCGATGATGAGAGCGCGTTTTTTCTCTTTTCGGCTGACATCTCCGTCGCTTCCCCCAAGGTAGGTGGAGTAGAAATAATTCGTCTTGGCATCAAATTCAGCGGCGCATGTATCTACGATTTTAAACGACGGGACGATGCCTGATTTCTTTCTGAGAGCACGGATGTCTTCTTCCGTTTTTCCCGTGAGAGATGCGATCATGACATCCGTGAAGCCTTTTACCTTCGCCTGCTTTAAAAGCGGGACAGACAGATGATCCCCTTCTTCCATCAGCTTGTTTTCTAATGTGATGATATTTCGGAATACATGGAGAAAAAACGGGTCAATTTTCGTTTTGGCATGGATATCTTCTATCGTTTCACCGCGGCTTAACAGTTCCATGACGACGAAAAATCTCCGGTCATCCGGCGTTACCGCTAATTCCCACAGCTGATTGATCGTACAGCCGCCGAGTTCAGGCAGGCGGGTGCCGATCGTTTTCAGCTCAAGGGAGGCCGCCGCTTTTTGAATGGCCGCTTCCATATTTCTTTCGATCGCCATGACCTCTCCCGTCGCTTTCATCTTCGTTCCGAGCGTGCGGTCGGCATGTTTAAATTTATCAAACGGCCAGCGCGGGAATTTGACGATGACATAATCAAGCGCCGGTTCAAAGCTTGCATAAGTAGAGCCCGTCAGCGGATTTTTCAGTTCGTCGAGCGTATAGCCGACGGCAAGTTTCGCCGCCATTTTGGCAATCGGGTAGCCGGTTGCTTTTGACGCGAGGGCCGATGAACGGCTGACACGCGGGTTCACTTCAATGACATAGTACTGTTTGCTGAACGGATCCAGCGCAAATTGAATGTTGCAGCCGCCGACCACATCCAGCGCCGAAATAATCGCCAGGCTTGCTGAACGCAGCATCTGATATTCTTCATCCGTTAACGTCTGGGACGGTGCGACGACGATAGAGTCTCCTGTATGCACGCCGACGGGATCGATGTTTTCCATATTGCAGACGGTGATGCATGTATGATTGCTGTCGCGCATGACCTCATATTCGATTTCTTTAAATCCGGCGATGCTTTTCTCGACGAGGCATTGGCTGATCGGGCTTGCTAACAGCGCCTGTTTAATAAGCGTCTGAAACGCTTCTTTCGTTTTCGCGATTCCGCCTCCCTTTCCGCCTAACGTGTACGCCGGTCTCAGAATAACCGGAAATCCGATAGACTCAGCGAAGCGGAGGGCGTCTTCTTCGTTATCGACGATTTCGCTTTCCGGAACGGGCTGGTCGAGCTCTTTCATCAGAGCGCGGAACTGCTCCCGGTCTTCGCCTTTTTGAATGGTTTCCACCGATGTTCCTAATAGCTTGACGTGATGCTTCTTCAGCACGCCTGCTTCTTCAAGCTTAACGGCTAAATTCAATGCCGTCTGGCCGCCCAAATTGGCAAGCAGACCGTCGGGTTTTTCTTTTTCAATAATGGCCTCGATGCTGTCGGTTGTGAGCGGTTCAAAATATATTTCATCGGCAAACGCCTCATCCGTCATAATCGTTGCCGGGTTGTTATTGACTAGAATAACGCGGTATCCTTCTTCTTTCAGAGCCATGCAGCCCTGCGTTCCTGAATAATCAAATTCTGCCGCCTGGCCGATGATGATGGGGCCGGAGCCGATGACTAATATGCTGGAAATGGTTGTATCTTTAGGCATGAGCGATTTCTCTCCTTGCTGGTATCACTTTCTCTAGAAATTCATCAAATATCCACTCGCTCTCAGCCGGTCCGGGGTGAGCTTCAGGGTGGAACTGGACGCTTAATACGGGAAGGCGCTTATGAATGAGCCCTTCCACTGATGTGTCATTGACATGATGAAATCTGATGGACAGCTCGTTTTCGTCAATTGACGCTTCATCGACGACATAGCTGTGGTTCTGGCTTGTCATAAACACCCGTTTCGTTTTCCGGTCAATGACCGGATGGTTGGCACCCCTGTGGCCGAACGGCAGCTTATACGTATTTCCTCCGAAAGCCAGGGCAATCAGCTGATGCCCGAGGCAAATGCCGAGTGCAGGGAAATCACTGAGTAAAGATGTAATCCGGTTCATGTACGGCGCAATCGCTTTCGGGTCGCCCGGGCCGTTTGAGAGCACGATTCCGTCAGGCTGAATGTCATAAACGGCGTCCATCTGCTGATACGGAATGACCGTTACTTTACAGCCGCGCTTTACAAGTGACGAGGCGATTGATTTTTTATAACCGAAATCAATCAGCGCAATATGCCGGTCTCCGTTCCCCATTGAAGTGATGTCTTCAGACTGCGCCAGCTCCGCCGGATTTTGTGTTCCGGATGCTGCGGGAATTTCTCCTGCTGTTGACACGGCAGCGTTCATCGTGCCGCCGGAGCGGATGGCTTTGACGACGGCCCGTGTGTCCACTTCGGTTAAGAGCGGGATGTTCCATTTATTTAAATACTCTCTCAAGCTTGAGACTGCTTCATGGTGAGAAAAATGTTCACACGCTTCATAGACGGCAACAGCCTTGACTTGTGGAATTTTACTTTCAAGGTCTTTTTCATTAATTCCGTAGTTTCCGATCAGCGGATACGTAAAGACGATGATCTGACCCTTATATGACGGGTCTGTAAGCACTTCCTGATAGCCCGTCATTCCGGTGAAAAAAACAGCTTCGCCAACACAGCGGGCCTCTTTTTCAAGTTCACCGCCGAATGATGTTCCGTCTTCCAATACTAAATAGCCTTTCATCTAAAGCCCACCTCTTGATGAATAATTAATTAAAAATATGAATTTTTATACCTTTATATCGAAAAAAATTACCGTTTCACTGCCGAATGCGCTTCGATCGCTGCTTTCAGCATACTGACGGCCGACAGCATTTCTTCTTCAGAAACCGTAAGCGGCGGGAGCAGCCTGATGACATTCGGTCCGGCCGGAAGCACGAGAAGCCCGCGTTCCTGCAGATCTCCGATGATGCCGGACACGGGACCTGCGCATTCAATGCCGATTAATAACCCTTTTCCGCGGATTTCTTTTACAAAAGGCCCTGTCAGTTCACGGTTCAGCTGCGCTTTTAAAAAAGAGCCTTTGTCTGCCGCCGCCTGGAGAAAGTCCGGCTGAAACACAATGTCCAAAGTTGCTTTCACAGCTGCCATGGCGAGCTTATTGCCGCCGAAAGTCGTACCATGCGTACCCGGCGTAAAGGCGTCGCCAAGCTTCTTTTTGCCGATCACGGCTCCGACGGGAAAACCGTTTCCAAGCCCTTTCGCAGCAGTGATAATGTCCGGGGAAATGCCGAAATGCTCATAGCCGAATGCCTTGCCCGTCCGGCCGATTCCGGTTTGAATCTCGTCTGCGATAAGCAGCGCCTGTTTGTCTTTGCAAAATGTCTGTAAGGCTTCGATGAATTCCCGATCGGCGGGATTGACTCCCCCTTCTCCCTGCACCGTCTCAAGCATGACGGCGGCGATATCATCCTCTTTTGAAAGCGTGCTGAATGCCGACGGATCATTGAACGGAAGATAGTGAAAGCCTTGAAGCATCGGTCCGAAACCGGTCTTGATTTTGTCTTGTCCGGTGGCGGCCATCCCCGCATAGGTCCGTCCGTGAAAGGATTGATGGAATGTTACGATTTTTGTCTTTCCCGTTGCTTTGCGGGCAAGCTTAATGGCGCCTTCATTCGCTTCGGCTCCGCTGTTGCAGAAGAAAACGAGATCCCCCTCGCTATGTCCGGCAAGCTTTGCCGCGGCTTTTTCCTGAAGATCATTTTCAAACAGATTGGAAACGTGCCATACGCTGTCAAGCTGTTCTTTCACCGCTTCTGTCACCGCATCATGACAATGGCCGAGATTGGAAACGGCGATGCCCTGAATAAAATCGAGATACGTTTTTCCGTTTTCATCCTCTGCGATTGTCCCTTTCGCTTTTTTAATATCGATAGGCCAGCGGCTGTAGGTTTGAAATAGGCTGCTCATGACACGCTCTCCTTTTCTTTGACGATTTTTGTTCCTCGGAAGGCTTGATTGGTGAAAAACGCTCCTTTTCCGTTTACGATCATCACTTCCTCGACATCTTCACTCAGTGCCGATAATGCCGAGTTTACCTTCGGAATCATCCCCCCTGAAATCACGCCGTCATCGATGAGAGCCTGAATTTCTTGCGGCGACAAAGTATCCAGCCTGTTCTCTCCGTCCATAATTCCTTCGACATCCGTGACAAATAAAAGTTTATCGGCGTGTAAGGCTGAAGCGACGGCCGATGCTGCGGCGTCTGCATTGACGTTCAGCGTTTCGAAATCACTTGTCATGGAAAGCGGAGCAATAACGGGGATGATGCCTTCTTTCATTAATGCGTGGATGATTGACGGATCGGTTTTTTGTATTTCGCCAACTTCTCCATATTTGTCTTGGTTAAGGTAAGATGCTTGAAGGAGACCGCCGTCCTTTCCTGATATTCCCGCGGCTTTCAGCCCGTTTTTCGCGAGTTCGGTTACGAAAAATTTATTGATCGTCCCTGACAAGACCATTTCCGCTGTTTCCAGCACCGGTTTGGTCGTTTTCCGCTGTCCATCGACAAATTCCGTTTCAATCTGCAATGTTTTCAGCATTCTTGAAATGTCCGGGCCTCCTCCATGCACGACGGCAAGGTTCCAGCCCGATTGCATAAGCTCTTTTACATTTTGAAAAAAATCGGCGGATAACTCGCGGATTACACTGCCGCCGCACTTAAAAACGATGGTTTTCTTCATGCCGCTCCCCTTTGTTATGTGCGATAGCTCGCATTGATTTTGATATAATCATAGGTTAAGTCACAGCCCCATGCCCGGCCGCTGCCGGAGCCTTCCTGCAGGCGGACTGCAATCGTAATTTCATCACCTGATAAGTACTCCTTGGCATCAGTTTCCGAAAATGGCTGAGGTTCGTTGTTTTTAAACAGACACTGACCGCCGAGGAAAACTTCCACTTGTTCGGCCGTTACGCTTGCCGCACTGTGCCCGATTGCGCCGATGATGCGCCCCCAATTGGCGTCTGTGCCGTAAACGGCGGTCTTCACAAGGCTTGAGCCGACGATTTTTTTTGCGATAATATTCGCCTCAAGGTTATTTTTCGCGCCTTCGACTCTGGCTTCAATTAATTTCGTCGCTCCTTCACCGTCTCTGGCAATATCTTTGGCAAGGTCTTCGCATACAAGCTTTAATCCCTTTTTAAAAGCCGGCCAGTCAGGGTGATCCTCCGCCAGGCAATCATTCCCCGCGCAGCCGTTCGCCATCACAAGCACCATGTCATTCGTCGATGTTTCACCGTCAACGGTGATTTGGTTAAATGAAACATCCGTAATCTCTCTGAGCGCGTTTTTGAGCGCCTGTTCTTCCACGGCCGCGTCCGTTGTGACAAAGCCGAGCATTGTCGCCATGTTGGGGTGGATCATGCCGGAGCCTTTCGCCGCTCCGCCGATCGTGATGATGTCTCCGCCGATCACCAGTTCATAACACGTCTGTTTCGTCACTGTATCCGTCGTCAAAATGGCTTCTTCAAATGCTCCGGACACTGACGGCGCTTGACCGAGCTGTTCAATGCCCGCCTGAATTTTTTTCATATCTAAAAGCTCGCCGATCACCCCGGTTGACGAAACCGCAACAAGCTCCGGCTCAATGCCGAGCTGGCTCGCGAAGCCGTCCCGCATTTCATAGGCGTCCTTTAATCCTTGGTCTCCCGTACAGGCGTTGGCAATCGCGCTGTTGACAATAACCGCCTGAAGCACGGCCTCTTTTTTTAAGCTCTCTTGCGTCACTTTCAAGGGCGCTGCCTGAAAATGGCTCTGCGTATATACCGCCGCACTGACTGCAGGCGCTTCGCTGATAATCGCTCCGAGATCTTTTTTTGAATAGCGCAGACCGCAGTGCACGCCCTTTGCCTCAAACCCTTTCGGCGAAGATACGCCGCCTTTTACTTTCGTGATTTCCTCACTCAGCTGAATCATATTTTCGAATCCCTCTTTCGTTCTATGGATAGACTGGCGTCATCGTAAGTCCCGTTTCTTCCTGCCAGCCATTCATGATATTTAAATTTTGAACCGCCTGCCCTGCGGCGCCTTTCATCAGATTATCTATGACAGAAACGATGGTGGCACGGTTTGTTCTCTCATCCACGGTGACACTGATATCACAAAAATTGCTGCCGTATACCTCTTTCGTCGCCGGAAATTCACCTTCCGGCCTGATTCTGACAAAATATGAATCTTTGTAGAATTCGGAATACAATTCTCTTACCTGTGCAGCAGACATACCCGGAGGGGCGTCGGTATACATCGTCGCCATAATGCCCCTTGTCATCGGCGCCAAATGAGCGGAAAACGTGATCGGACCTGTGCCGGGCTGCCATGCCGCCAATTGCTGTTCAATTTCCGGAGTATGCTGATGCTCATTAACCTTATAAATTTTGAAATTATCATTCAGCTCAGAATAATGAGTGCCCATGGATGCTTTTCGGCCGGCACCGGATACGCCTGTTTTCGCATCAACAATCAGAAATGAATCTTGTAAAAGCTTATTTTTCGCCAGCGGGGCGAGCCCGAGCAGCACAGCCGTCGGAAAACATCCCGGATTGGCAATCAGCTTAGCAGTCTGAATCTCTTCTTTTTGCAGTTCGGCTAAACCGTAAACCGCGCTTTGAAGCGTTCCTTTCGGCGCGGCCTTCCGCTTATACCACTTTTCATACACGGCCGGGTTTTGAATCCGCAGATCACCGGATAGATCAATGACCGGGATGCCCGCCTCCGCCAGCTTGGGCGACCACTCTCCGGAAACGCCGGGCGGCGCGGCTATAAACATGACATCAATTTCGTTTCGAATCGTTTCTATATGAAGCGGCTGAAGTGATTGTGACGCTATATTCCTCAAATGCGGATATGAAGCGGCATATTCTTTTCCTTCGTCGCTCGATGAATATAATATACAATCTTCTGCATAAGGGTGATGGTTAAGAATCCTGACAAGTTCGGCGCCTCCATAACCAGTTGCGCCTATAATACCTATTTTCAACGGGTTCACCTTCTTGGTTTTTGTGAAATTATTTAACATTATAACATGAATAAAAATTAATTCAATTGTATATTTAATATTTTTTCATTCATTTTCCATCTGTTTTCACTGACAAAAAACCCCCTCTCGATCGAGGGGGGTTCATAAGAAAAACAGGCTGATCGGATCAGCCTGTTTTTTTCAGCATCATCAGCCCGCTTATAAAAAACAGCACGGAGCTGGCGTAAAAAATAATATAAACCGTAAAGAAATCAGCGAGAAACCCGCCGAGAATAATGGCGGCAGCGGAAAATACGGCCGTCCAGAAATGATAGCTGCCGACTTTTTTCCCCCGCTCCCCGCCGTCGGTGTAATCGGCGATCATGATTTTCTCGCCGTGTTTTTGCATGGCGCCGAACAGACCTAAAAGCACCTGCACAACATAAACCTGGTGCACGCCGGTAATATGCGGGAGCGTCAGAAGAAGCACCGCCATGCCCCACGAATTCGCCATCAGGAACCAGCGGGGGTCCAGTCTCGCCGACAGCCGGCCGAGCAGCGGATGAATCAATGCGCCGCTCAGGCCGAACAAGCCGTATGATAGACCGAATTGCGTGTAGCTGGAACCGATGTTTTTAATAAATAAAATATAAAACGGAAAGATCAGGCTGCCGGCAAAAAAGACACTGCTCTGAGACAGGATCAGCCATTTTAAATGGTTGTGTTTCATGATTTGTACCTCTGATAAAAATAATTCATAAACAAGTCATCCGGGTCATATTTGTGTTTTTTCTGAAAGAACATATCGCTTTTCGGATATGCCTCGCGCATCTGCTCTTTCGTTTGATACAGCATATACGGCAGATAATAACTGCCGCGGTGGCGCAATGCCGTATCCGTCATTTTTCTGACGATCCGCGCCGTACTCGCCTGGCTGTCTTTTGAAAACCCTTCATTGATTAAAAGAACGAGTGAAAACATGTCTTCCTTTGCGTATGACAGATCGGCTTTTTCATTTTTTTGCACGTAGCGGATCGTAATATTTACGAGATTGAGATCTTCATGTGACAGCGTCTTGCGTAAATCATGAATGTACGGCGCAAATTCGCCGACGGGCACGAAGTATTCTTGAAGCACGTCGGTGTTGTCCGTGTTTTCATATTCCAAAAACTTCGATTCTGACCGCATGACATTGTTCCTGGAGACTTTCACGCCGTTTTGGCTGAGAAAATAAGACTGCTGGGTGGACCAGAACCAATTTCTTCCCCAGTCATACCGGCGGGAGAGGCCGAGCGCGAATTTCGTCAGCGCCGGATGCTCGTCTTCTTTCAGTTCATTGTGCCGCTTTAATTCTTTCTGGTTGTCTGAGAGTGTGTAATCAGTCACATACATATCGTGCAAAAAGCCTTTATCCCCTGTTGCGATCCGCGCGAGATGCATGCGCACGGCGGGGTTGCGCTGAACATGCTGCGTAAAATATTGACTGTATGTATCAGCGTTCATGCGTTTCGTTTTCATTTCATAAAGCTCATCATCCGTCAGCTCAATATCCGCGTCAAGGATGACGCCGAACAGGCCGTAGCCGCCGATGACGGCTGAAAACAGGTCATCTTTCGGAGTAACGGTGATGACTTTGCCGTCCGCCTTTAAAAGATGAAACGATTTGACCGTATCAATCAGCGAACCGTACCGGATATCCCGGCCGTGGGCGTTGGCGCTCAGTGAGCCCCCGATCGTAAAAATGTTTTGCGATTGCATGACTTTTACCGCGAGCCCGTACGGATTGACATAGCGCTGAATATCATTCCACGTCGCTCCCGCCTGCACTCTGATGATTTTTTTCTTTCGGTCGAGACCGAGTATTTTGTTGTAGCCCGTCATGTCGAGAACGATACCGTCTTCATAATACGTCTGGCCGCCCATTGAGTGCTGGGCGCCTGCGATTGAGATCTTCAAATGCTTTCTCTTTGCTTCCTTAATCGTTTCGACCAATGTTTCTTTCTCTTTTCCTTTGACCGTCTGCTTAATTTTCACGGGCATGAGACGGCTGACATCCGTCATTGTCCCTGCCTGCCGCTCCGGCTCTTTGTGAAAGGCGGAAACAGCGAACAGCGCCATATAAACAAGAATGCTAAGGATAATGAGAAGTAATTTTTTCTTCATGGGTTCCTCCCTCGCATGCAGCCGGTCTATTATATCATGCCTCACGTCCGTTTTTTTCCTTTTTAACCCGATACCGCAAAAACCCCCGAATGGCGGGAAACTCGGGTTTTTTAGTGACTCGCCCTTCTTTCCGCACGCCGGTCTGCAGCGACAAAGCAGACAAAACGGCGCCCGGCAGAATCATGTTTAGTACAGTTCGAAACGGTCATCCGGAAAACACCGGGCATAAAAAATACACAGAAATCCCTAAAAATGATTTTTTAGTCAGTATATAATCGATATATATGCAGATGTATTACCAAAGGGATTGTTTAAAACAAAGATGTTAAATGAGGTGGGGGAAATGAACATAAAAGGGATCAATCATCTTCTTTTTTCTGTTTCAGATTTGGAAAAATCTATAGAATTTTATGAGAAAGTATTTCATGCACAACTCCTGGTTAAAGGACAAAAGACAGCATATTTTGATCTGAACGGGCTTTGGCTTGCACTTAACTTAGAGGCGGATATACCAAGAAATGAAATACATAAATCCTATACGCATACGGCCTTTACAATTGACCCAAAAGATTTTGATGCAATACTTCAAAGGTTAAAAAATCTAAATGTAAATATATTAAATGGGCGTCCTAGAGATAAGCAAGATCAAAAGTCAATTTATTTTACTGATCCCGATGGACATAAGTTTGAATTCCACACAGGTACACTCCAGGACAGACTGTCCTATTACAAAAAAGATAAACCTCATATGAAATTTTATATATAAGGGTTCGTTTGCGATCCAAAACAAGCCCTCACTGTCGCTTATATGCAGACAAAAGAAAAGCACCTCGGATTTTAGGATGTACCTAAAATCCGGGGTGCATTTTCTTATTACTGAATCCCTAATGCGATTTTTGCGTAGCGTGACATTTTGTCTCTTGTCCACGGCGGATTCCAGACGATGTGGACTTCCGTCTCTTTTACATCCGGAATGTCGGCGAGCGCTTTTTTCACCTCGTCGACGATGATCGGAGCGAGCGGGCACCCCATTGATGTCAGTGTCATCGTAACGTGCGTGAGGCCGTCGTCATCCATATCAACATCGTATACAAGGCCGAGATTGACGATATCGACGCCGAGCTCAGGGTCAACAACCTGCTCCAAGGCGCCCATGATGTTTTCTTTTAATGCTTCTTCCACGTTCCATCACTCCTTTTTCCTCAGTATAACGTAAAAGCGGGTTTTGTTAACACCTTTGTGCTTTATAAATGCTTATCGAACCAGGCGACGGTTTCTAAAACGGCATATCTCGGGACTTTATGATCAGCCCGTTCGTCTTTCAGAAACTGAAGATGGTCGGGCCGGCTGCTGTAATGAGGTTTAATCGTTTCATAAAAGCCGCGGGTCGGTGCATACGGAACGACTTTGTCTTGAACGCCGTGCCAGAACAGCAGCGGGCGGCTGCGGAGTTTTTCCGGTTCCAGACTGAGATCGAACGGTTTGAGCCGCGCAAACAGTTCATCGACCTGTTCTTTTGTGACGTCAATGTCGATGTCCTGCTTTTGAATATGGTCAATCTGCTGCTGAAAAAATGCCGTATAGTTCGGACTTCCCATCAGACTGACGCCGGCTTTGACCCAATCATACGCAGCCATCGCGCCGAATGTCGTAATTCCGCCCATTGACGTCCCCGCAAGACCGATCCGCCCGTCTTCAATCAGACCGCGCGCTTCAAAATCCTTTTTCAGCACGTCAAGCTCTTCGATTTCATTTAAGACAATGTCCCAAAAATGGACAGCGAGCTCTTCTGCTGACAGCCGTTCAGCGCGTTCACCGTGGTAAAGAGCTTCCGGCAGCACGGCTCTGAAACCCTTTTCAGCAAGCAGGTAAGCGAAATGAAGATTATGCTCCTTCGCGCTTGTAAAACCGTGAATAAAGAAAACAAGGGGAGCGGGACGGTCCCGATTTTCTTCTTTTACAATATGTAAAAACGGAATGCCTGATACGGTTTGATGATCAATAAGAATCACGTTGACTCCCTCCTTAGGATAACCATAATCATAAGTGTAACATGTAGACAATAAAGATGGTAAAAAGCTACACTGTACATAAGAGAAAAACAGCAAATTATATGACAAAAGGAGTTATTTATGGAGACAAAACCTTACCTCATCGCCTTAGATCTGGATGGAACCTTATTAAAAGATGATAAAACCATTTCCCCTGAAACGGCACGGACGATTCAGACGCTGAAAGAAGCGGGCCATCATGTCTGCATCTCAACCGGCCGCCCTTTCCGTTCCAGTTCGATGTATTATGACGAGCTTGAGCTGACAACGCCGATTGTCAATTTTAACGGAGCGTTTGTCCACCACCCGAAAGACGAGTCATGGGGACGATACCACACGTCTTTATCTGTCGATGTGGTCAGACAGCTTGCCGAACTTACAGAGACCTACCAAATACATAATGTGCTCGCTGAGATCATTGATGATGTTTACTTCCATTATCATGATGAGCATTTAATTGAGGCGTTTCATATGAATACGGCGAATGTCACATTCGGCGATCTGCGCGAAACGGTCCAAGAGGATGTGACGTCCGTATTGATTCACGCGAAGGAAGAGGACGTCGCGGACATACGCGCGCATTTATCCGATGTGCACGCCGAGGTCATTGACCACAGAAGATGGGCGGCTCCTTGGCATGTGATTGAAATTATTAAACACGGGATGAATAAAGCGGTCGGCCTGAAGAAAATCAGCGACTATTACCAAGTGCCGAGAGAACGGATCATCGCGTTCGGCGACGAAGACAACGATCTTGAAATGCTTCGATTTGCCGGGTGCGGCGTAGCGATGGGAAACGGCACGGATGAAGTCAAACAGGCCGCCGATCGCGTCACGGGTTCAAATGAAGCGGACGGAATCGCCGATTTTTTAAAATCCTATTTCTCCCTGTGAGGTTTTCCCGCTCATAACACAAAGCCTTCCGCCCATACTAAAACAGACGACTCATCTCGTCTAAATATGGAAGGGGGACATTGCAATGGGTAAACGAAACAAATCAAAACGGTTTATTCAGCAAGGCAAGGACTCTGTCAGTCTTCATGACGCAAGATTTCCATATCGGTCTACATTAGAGGAAGCACAGCATGATGCAGCAAAAGATTCGGCTGAAAGGCAGGTTGACTTTTAATGAGAAACGAACTGTTTTCTCAAGCCAAGTCATTTGTCCAGCAGGCCGTCATGATTGCTAACGGTTTCGAGGACGGCGACCAGGAAAAAGCTGTCTCACGCGCCAAAAATGCCGTGTCTTCCGCGTACGCCAATTCGACGGATGCAGAACGTCAGCAGCTGCACCAATTTCAGGATCAGCTGGAGAAATTGCAATAAAAAAAGGCGCCCCGTTTGAGATGAGGGCGCCGCTTTTTTATTTTACTTCAAATGTTTTTACCGTTTTCAGTCTTTTTCCGATCTGATCGGACTTCCCTAAAAACGTCACCGTCACCGTGTATGTTCCCGGACCGGGCACGTTCTTCCACACATCTGAAAAGTCATACGTTTCATTCGGCATTAAGGTCACGGTCTGAAACGCCTGGGTAAACATTTTGTCTTTTGAATAGCGGTACAGTTCTTTGTGATGTTGGTCATGTACGGTCAGTTCGAATTTCTGCCCTGAGCTGAATGTGAAATCGATCGGGCTTTCGCTTTTGTTTTTTAAAGACATTTGAAATTCGATCTGCTGATCTGTCTGCACAGGATTTACGGCTAATTCCGCTTGCTGTTCATTCATCTCTCCGGATACCTCCTCAGCGGGCTCCTTCTGCCCGGATTGACTGCTGCATCCGATCAATAAAATGACCGGTAATAACAGGCCAAACAGCCACTTCATTCTATCCGCTCCTATCAGTCTTTTCTGAAGAAACCAAAGATCCCCGTCGTTTGCACGATGTTAGTGAAGGCTTTCGGGTCGACTTCTTTTACGATTTTCTCAAGGTCATACAATTCGTACCGCGTGATGACGATGATCATCATTTCTTTCTGTTCGTTTGTGTAAGCGCCTTTTGCCGGCACCGTCGTAATGCCTCGGACCATTTTCCCGTAAATCGCTTCTTTGATTTCATCAGCTTTTTTTGTAACGATCATGGCGGTCAGTTTCATGTGGCGGGTGTGAATGGCGTCAATCACCCTTGTTGTGACATACAGAGCAACAAGGGTATATAATGCTTTCTCCCATCCTTGCAATAATCCTGCCGTCAAAATGATAATCCCGTTCAAAATGAAGAAATATGTGCCGACCGGTTTATCCTTCCATTTGGCCAGCACCATCGACACGATATCAAGACCGCCTGTCGAAGCGCCGAATTTCAGCGTTAAACCGATGCCGATAGCTGAGATGACTCCTCCGAATACGGTATTCAGAAGAATATCGTGTGACAGTCTCATTTCCGGGAGAATCCCCATAAAGACGGACGTCAGCGCTACGCTTAATATGCTGTATACGGTGAATGATCTGCCGACTTTCAGCCACCCTAACACACCGATGGGAATGTTTAAGAGGAACATGAGAACTCCTGTCGAAATATAAAAGGGGGCGTATTGATCAACGACGCTTGACAGCAGCTGGGCGACACCGGTAAAACCGCTGGCATATACATTCGCCGGTATCAGGAATAAATTCAGTCCCGCCGCATACAGAAACGCGCCGATGACGACGATTGCTAATTTTTTTACTTGTTCTAGTACCATGGCTTGCTCCTCCGCTCATTTTCATTATTAGCTTTTCCCTTAAAATAAAGTTTTGAACACTATTTTGCCAAATTTATATGATATAGTTGGCATACTCTCACCAACCGGAAAGAAGGGAATTATGATGACAGTTCACCTTATTGCTGACAGCGCCTCTGACCTGCCGAAATCTTATATTGAAGAAAACCGGATCGGGTTCATTCCGCTGCACGTAACACTTGACGGAAACGAATATGAGGACGCGGTCACCATTCAGGCGGATCATATCTTTCAAGCGATGCGGGACGGGAAAGTTCCGAAAACATCCCAGGCATCACCGGATACGATAAAAAAAGTATTTTTACAATACGCGGAACTGGGAGAACCGGCGATATACATCGCCTTTTCCTCAGGTCTTTCCGGCACCTATCAGACGGCCGTAATGATCGCCAATGAAGTAAAAGAGGAATTTCCCGATTTTGATTTACGGATTGTAGATTCCAATTGCGCTTCACTGGGCTGCGGCCTCGCGGTGATGCACGCGCAAACACTCTGTGTTAACGGGAATACAATACAAGAAATCGAAACGTCTGTAAAGAACTTTTGCGCACGGATGAAACATATATTTACGGTCGATGACGTCGCCTATCTCGCGCGGGGCGGCAGAATTTCAAAAACGTCCGCTTTTGTCGGGGGGCTTTTGAACATCAAACCGATTCTGCATGTGGATGACGGCAGGCTCGTGCCGCTCGAAAAATTGCGCGGACAGAAGAAACTGTTTAAACGGATTATAGAAATGATGAAGGAAGAAGGCGGCGATTGGGCGGATCAAACCGTGGGAATCAGCTATGCAGATAATGAAGAGACGGCGATTGGGATGAAGGAAATGATTGAAGAAGCGTTCCATCCGAAAGAGATCATTCTTCATTCAATCGGCTCTGCGATCGGCGCCCACTCGGGGCCGGGCACGCTCGCGATTTTTTTCCTGAAACCATAATTTTAATGCGGGCGGGCATCCTAACGGACAGAAGGGAGGCTTTGCCGCATGAAAGATGATGACAAAAAACCGTTGGACAATAACGCCGTAAATCAGAAAAAGAACCGGCTTGCCGAAAAAAACCGGCAGGCGGGAAAAAACCAGAATTCCAAAAAACCGGACCATCTGTAAAAGCAAAACAGCCCTCTTGTCTTAGAAGAAAGAGGGCTGTTTTTTGCGCACGGATGTCCGTTACAAAGTAAACCGGCGGACCTGATCGTTTAACCGCTCTGTCAGGCTCACCAGATTATTGACGCTTTCCGCCATTTTATGAAAAGAAGACAGCTGCTCAAGCGCGGAGGCAGAAATCTCTTCGCTTCCTGCAGCCGTTTCCTGAACGACGGCGCTGATGCTTTCGGCATGATGCAGCACTTGCTCACCAAGCTGTTTCGATTCGATGATCCGTCCGTCCAATTGAGTAAGCTCCGCCTTAATATGGGCGGCTTTTTGTTCAATATGGGCGAATGATTCTGACGTTTTCTCCATCAGCTCCTGCTGTCTGTCCGCTAAAGCGACGCCGGTCGTGACAGCTCCGGTAATAGATGTGATGCCGTCTTCAATTTGCTTTACCATATCGAAAATCTGCGCGGTCGCTTTGGCTGATCCGTCTGCGAGCTTCCGTATCTCCTCGGCAACGACGGCAAATCCTTTTCCGGCCTCGCCTGCTCTGGCCGCCTCGATTGCGGCGTTTAATGACAGCAGATTGGTCTGGCCCGCAATGTCGGAAACGGTCTGCGCCATCATACTGATGCCTG
Source organism: Bacillus sp. JK74 (assembly GCF_053663395.1). NCBI lineage: Bacteria > Bacillati > Bacillota > Bacilli > Caryophanales > Bacillaceae > Bacillus > Bacillus sp. JK74. The sequence continues at coordinate 874,167 of NZ_JBSJQB010000002.1, forward strand.
CCGCATGCTCTATGAAGAGATCGGCGGCTTCGGAAATCTCTTTTGATGTCTCATTGCTTTTATCAATGGCTTGCTTGGTCTCGGCTAAAGCACCTCGCCCCGCAGCCACCGCAGCAATCGTCTCTTCGCTGCTTCTCGTCGTTTGTTTTGAACGTTCGGCGTTCGCCTTTGAATGTTCATCCATTTGTTCAATGAATTGCACCGCATGCTGCAGATCTTCTGAAATGGTTTGGGAGCCTTGCGCCATTTCTTCCGTCGATACGGACACCTGCTCGGTCATGTCCTTCAGCGTCTGGTTTTCCTTCGTCAAACCTTCCGCAAAAGTCTCGACTTCACGGCCGACCTCTCCGATCGCCTGAATTAAGGTGCGGAGCTGTTCAGCCATCATTCCGAATGAGTCATTCAGCTCTTTCAGTTCGTCCTTCCCTTTATAATCAAGCATTTCAACAGCAAGGTTCCCTCCTGCAATACGGCGGGCATTTTCAGCCATGCGGCGGATCGGCCCTGCAATTCTCTTCGTCAGCCTGATGGAAGATATGACGGTGACGGCAAGTATCACGATGGTCAGCACGGCTGCGCTGTAAACGATAAACTGAATCTGGTCAGCCGTCTGCTTCTGCATGTCTTCATAGTGATCCCGGCTTTTCAGATTCAGCATATAAATATCATTCAGGAGACCGTTGATGCGGGCCGCCGTCCTTGTCGCTTCAGCCGGGCTTTTCGAATCAAGGGCAGCGTCCGCCTCCGCCTGCCATGATTCGTATTTTTTGGCGAGTTTGTCATAAGCGGCTTTGTCCGCATCGTCCCTCATCGTTTTTTTGAGCGCCGCCAGTTTGTCTGAGCTGCTTTTCATATAGCTTCGTACATCTTCTTTCTGGGCGTCTGCGAGCGTATAGGAATAGCCGGTGATGCTTTCTTTTAACGTATTAAGGTCGGCTTTTGCTTCCTGGACGTTTAACAGCGCGTCCACTTCATCTTCATTTGAAGCCTGAATCTTCATCATGTTTACGATGGTAAAGCCGATGACGGCGGCGAAGCAAATCATCGTAACGGCTGCGTTAACGAGCAGCCTTGTCCGTAATGTCACTTCAGATCGCCTCCTTTTTCAATCAGACTGTTTTTCATATCCGTGATCTTTTTCGTCAGCCCGCCTGCGTTTTTGACAACTCTGATCTTGGCTAAGTCCATGCCGTTTTCCTTCAGTCCATAAACGATCTCACCGCTTTTGATCTCCTTGTTGTCTTTTAAATCTTTCGCCAATTCATAGATGACATGGTCGACGTTTTTCACTAAAGAAGAGATAACGGCGTGCTCGGCGGTGTAATATTGATCGCTGTCAACACCGATGGCGTATACTTTTCGCGCCTCCGCTTCTTTCAGTGCGCCGACACCCGTGAAGCCGGCCGCCGTAAACAGGACATCGGCTTTTTTTCGGATCATGTTTTGGGCGATGCGCTTCCCGAGCTTATCATCATCAAACGTACCGCTGATTTCCGACAGCACGCGGATGTTCGGTTTGACTGATTCCGCGCCTTTCAGATAGCCTTTCTTAAACCGTTTAATGACGTCGGCATCTGAACCGCCGATAAATCCGATCGTGCCGGTTTTGCTCGTCATAGCCGCCAGCGCTCCGGCTAAGAAGCTTCCTTCATCCTCTTTAAACGTGACGGAGGTGACATTATCCAGTCCTGATACAGAATCAATCAGCACAAACCGCTGCTTCGGATATTTTTTGGCGACCTTTTCTAAATCCGCCTGCATGCTGTAACCGAGCCCCACAACAAGATCATTGCCTTCCCGGACAAGCTGGGTCAGTCCTTTTTCGTACGTACCGGTGTCTTTTATTTCTCTGTAATCAAATGTGATGCCGAGCTCGTCTCTTGCTTTCATCAATCCTTGAAAGCCTGAATCATTAAATGATTGGTCGCCGAGGCCGTTGTCTGTCAGCATGATGCCGATTGTTTTCGTTTTTTCGGCCGCCGCCCCCTCGGATTTGCCGGCACATCCCGCCGTGCTGAGCGCAAGCAGCAGTACAGCCGCAAATATCGCCATTTTTCTCATTGAAACTCTCCTTTTGTTTTTTTCTATAGTTATATATCGGTTCGGATGTCAGAATATTTTATTTCAATAAAATATGTATGTTCGGCAGGGTGATAAACAAATGAGGGATATAGGAGCTTTTGAGAAAATAAAAAACACCGGTTTTGGTTCACCGATGTTTTTGCAGAAAATTTATTGTTTTTCGTATGTCCAGCCGTCTTTCTGATACACTTTGCCGTTTTTCATCAGGTGCCCGAGCGCCCGCTTAAAGGCGGCTTTGCTTAAATGAAACCGTTCGCGGATATCGTCAGGATCGCTTTTGTCTCCGTAAGGCATCGCGCCGTTTCTTGATCTCAGATAGGTCAGAATCTCCTCCGCGTCAACCGAAAGCGCATCCTGCTTTCTCGGCAGCAGGGACATGTTGACGGAGCCGTCTTCCTTCACCTCGATAACACGCCCCGTCACGCGGCTGCCGAGTCTCGGCTCTTCTTTTCTTTCTGAAGGGTGAATAAACGCGCGGATGCCTTCATCGGTAATCAGAAAAGAGCCTGATGCGATCAGTCTGTACACCGTGCCTGTCAGGTCTTTATTCATGACGTCTTCCTCTGCATCCGTAAATAATTCACTGATGATATCCTCAGGCGCCGGCTTGGCAAACATGCGTCCGCTGCTTGTCACCTTCAGCATGCAATACAGTCTGTCGCCTTTTTGCGGCCAGACGGATTTGTACGGAGGCAGGTGCTCCGTTGCGACGAGCGCGTCTTTTGACAGACCGACGTCGACGAATACGCCCATATCCTCCACAGCGTCCGTCACTTCCACCCATCCGTAGTCATAAAAGCTGATGAGCGGCTTTTTCATCGTCGCCGCGAGTCTTTCCTGATGATCGACGTAAATAAATACGTCCACTTCATCTCTGTCTTCAATATCCTCTGTAATTTCACTGTTATGTAAAAGAACCGTATCCTCGCCGTCGGTTAAAAAATAACCGAAATCGGTTTGGTGATCTATACTAAGCGTGAGCTGCTGCCCTGGTCTCATGTTATCGTCCTTCCTGATTCGCCCGTATGGGGCTGATGTTTTTCTCATTTTTTCCAATATGCATAAATTCATGCTTTATGCAGTTGGACATTTCTCTTTATTCTACTATAATCAACTCATAAGTGAAATGTTATAGGAGGTTTTCTCATGGCAAAAGAAAGTTCTTTTGATATTGTATCCAAAGTTGAATTTCCCGAAGTGCAGAATGCGATTCAGATGACGCTGAAAGAAATCGGCACGCGCTATGACTTTAAAGGATCGAAAAGCGATGTAACTTTAGAAAAGGAAGAACTTGTCCTGATTTCTGATGACGAGTTTAAACTGAATCAGCTCAAAGATGTGCTGAGCGGCAAGCTGATCAAACGGGACGTGCCGACGAAAAACATTGAATACGGCAAAATCGAAAATGCCTCAGGGGGCACGGTGCGCCAGCGCGCGAAGCTTGTACAGGGCATTGATAAAGACAGCGCCAAAAAAATCAACGCGGTGATTAAAAACTCCGGCTTGAAGGTCAAGTCTCAGATTCAGGACGACCAAGTGCGCGTCACCGGAAAAAATAAAGATGATCTGCAGCAGATTATTGCAGCCGTCCGCGGGGCAGACCTGCCGATTGACGTTCAATTTATTAATTTTAGATAAATTATGTGATTCCTATTGATTATTGTCTCTATTTTCGGTAAATTTGGAGAAAGGGATTTTCACAGTTAAGTTTTGGAAACCCATGACAATTATATGAACGTTCTTATCAAGAGAAGCCGAGGGACTGGCCCGACGACGCTTCAGCAACCGGTGTAATGGTTTAACCCAAACCATGACCAAGGTGCTAAATCCAGCAAGCTAAAAACAGCTTGGAAGATAAGAAGAGAGACAAATGATTACAAAGTCTTCTTCTTAAGAAGACTTTTTTTATTTCTCTTTTTTCCTTGCTGAATGTGACGAAGGAGGCAAACAATGGGACTATTACAAGACTTAAAAGAACGGATTTTAATCGGAGACGGCGCGATGGGCACTCTCCTCTATTCCTACGGCATTGACAGATGTTTTGAGGAACTGAACGTATCAAAGCCCGAGGAAATCAAGCGGATACATAAGGCTTACGTCGAAGCCGGGGCAGACATCATCCAGACAAATACGTACGGCGCGAATTTTATTAAGCTCTCAAGATACGGACTTGAGGATGAAACGAAAAAAATCAATCAGGAGGCGGTCAGAATCGCGCGCGCTTCCTCAGACGGCGCTTATGTATTGGGAACGATGGGCGGCATCCGCACCTTTAACAAAAACGCCTACAGCCTGGAGGAGATTAAACGCAGCTTTCGGGAGCAGCTTTATTTATTGCTTCACGAAGAGCCGGACGGTCTGCTCCTGGAAACATACTATGATTTAGAAGAGGCGCGCGAAGTGCTGAAGATAGCGAGAAAAGAAACGGAACTTCCGATTATGCTGAACGTATCCATGCACGAACAGGGCGTGCTGCAGGACGGAACGCCGCTTCGGGAAGCCCTCAGGTCAATTGCCGATCTCGGCGCTGACATAACGGGAATCAATTGCCGGCTCGGCCCGTACCACATGATTGAAGCGCTCACCGAAGTGCCGATTTTCCGTGACGCTTATTTATCGGTCTATCCGAACAGCAGCCTTCCGTCTTTAGAAGAAGGCCGGCTTGTTTATGATACGGACGATGCCTATTTCCGGGAGAGCGCCGTACAGTTCCGCACTCAGGGCGCGCGCATTATCGGCGGCTGCTGCGGTACGACGCCAAACCATATCAGAGCCATGGCTGAAGCGGTCCGCGGACTTTCTCCCGTCACTGATAAAGAAGTGAAAATCAGACGGGAAGAAGAAATCATCTCCGTCCGGAATGAACGGACCGAGCCTGGTTTAAACGAAATCGCCGCTCAAAAACGGTCAATTATCGTAGAGCTTGATCCGCCGAAAAAATTGAATTTTGACAAATTTCTGCAAGCGGCGGCTGAATTAAAAGAAACCGGCATAGAAGCGCTGACGCTCGCCGACAATTCATTGGCGACACCGCGGATCAGCAATGCCGCCTGCGGTTCATTGCTGAAAGAACGCCTTGATATCCGTTCTCTCGTTCACATTACATGCAGAGACCGCAACATCATCGGCCTTCAGTCACATTTAATGGGGCTGGATACGCTCGGGCTCACCGACATTTTAGCCATCACGGGTGATCCTTCAAAAATCGGCGACTTTCCGGGGGCTACCTCCGTCTATGATTTAACGTCCTTTGACTTGATCAGGCTGATTAAACAATTCAACGAGGGCATTTCTTTATCAGGGAAACCGCTCGGCAAGAAAACGAACTTTTCCGTAGCCGGAGCATTTAATCCGAATGTCCGCCATCTTGATAAAGCAGTAAAACGGCTGGAGAAAAAAATCGAGTGCGGAGCTGACTACTTCGTGTCCCAGCCTGTCTACTCCGAGCAGCAGCTCATTGACATTCATCATGAAACGAAACATCTCAAAACACCGGTGTATATCGGAATTATGCCGTTAACGAGCAGCCGCAACGCAGAGTTCATTCATCATGAAATCCCGGGCATTAAGCTGTCAGACAGCATCCGGGAAAAAATGGCGCTCGCCGGCGAAGACAAGCAAAAGCAGAAAGCCGAAGGCCTCGCCATCGCCAAGTCGCTTCTCGACACGGCGTGCGAACTGTTTAACGGAATTTATTTAATCACCCCGTTTCTCCGTTCTGATTTGACATCAGAGCTTGCAGCTTATATTAAGCAAAAGGATGAAAAGCGGGCTGATGTATATTTGCATTGACGCGGAAGAGGCCGCCTGATATGACAGGCGGCTTTTTCATGGTACGATACAGAAAAAGAATCAAGCAAAGGAGGATTTTTTATGGTTGAAGTAAAACCCATCACCGCAGAAGACACATACGCCATCAGACACAGCGTGCTGCGCCCCCATCAGACGATTGAGGATTGTAAATATGATCAGGACAGCGTCAAAGGAGCATTTCATCTCGGAGGTTTTTACGACGGGACATTGATCAGCATCGCTTCTTTCTACCCGCAGAACCAGCAGGCTTTACAGGCGGCGCCCGCCTACCAGCTGCGCGGCATGGCGACGCTTGAAGAATACCGGACGCAAAAAGCGGGAAGCACGTTAATCGCCTATGCGGAACGAAAACTGGCAGATATGGGGGCGGCGCTTGTCTGGTGCAACGCCAGATGCCACGTGAAGGGATATTACGAAAAGCTCGGCTGGAAAAGCACGGGCAGCCCCTTTGACATACCCGGCATCGGCCCGCATGTGATCATGTATAAAGAACTCGCCTGAAACAGACAAAAGCCCTTGGGGACATGTCTCTAAGGGTATTACCTTGAATGTCACGTCTGCTTTTATATGCGACACTATTGACGCCCTCCCGCTTTTTTAATACCCTTTGTGCATTACGCAACAGCAAGGATGGCAGGCAGAAAGCGATATCTGCCAATTGCCGATTTCAGCTATTATGTTTAGAAAAGGGAGTATGAGATGAATACGATCCAAAAACCGAAAATCCCGAAAGAATTGCCGGTGCTTTCTTTCACTGAAGCGCTTCAGGATGAGGAGCTCAAAGAAGTCATCATTGAAAACGGCATCGTAAACGGCAAACTGGACGGCCTGCGTGCCGAAAAAGTCATTTTCAGAAACATCGTTTTTACGGATGTCTCTTTCAGACATATGGAATGTACGGATGTCCTGTTTGACAAATGCGATGTCTCAAACGCTGATTTCAGCGGAAGCATCATCCATAGAACGGCGTTTCAGCATTCAAAACTTCTCGGCTTGAATCTGGCGGATTCCGCCATGCGTCATGTACGGTTTGAAGACTGCCTCGCAAATTACAGCTCCTTCAGCTATTCCAATATGAAGCATGTCCGTTTTGACTCGTGCGGCCTTTCAGAAAGTGAGTGGAATGATTCCGTTCTTGAATACACAGATCTTGACGTCTGTGATTTGAACGGCGCAAACTTCATCGGCACGTCTCTTTTTAATATGGATATCAGCACGTGCACATTTGATCATCTGCATGTCTCGCTTGATAAGCTGAAAGGATGCCGCATCTCTCCGGCGCATGCCGCTACATTCGCAGAAGCGCTCGGAGCCATTGTGACGTGATCTTTTATTAAACGAAACGGCGGGCAATATCCGCTATCGTTTGAATGCCTTTTTCCAAGTCCGGTAAAGATGCGTACGAATAGGAAAGACGCAGGCTTTGCCGGTCTTCGGGAAGATAGAGAGCTCCCGGATTGATCAGCACGCCGGACTCCAAGGCACGGGTGAAAAGCGTCTGAACGGCGAATGCTTTATGAAAGGTGACCCAAATATAAAAGCCCCCCTCCGGCACCCGCCACTCCGCAATATCTCCCGCGTATCTTTCAAGAAAACACAATGCCGCATCTCTCCTGATTTTGAGTTCCTTTCTGAGACGCAAAAGACGCGCTTCATAGCGGCCGCTTGACAGCCATTGACATGCCGCCCATTGAGATAATGCGCTGGAGCCGTAATCCGTCTGCATTTTAATATCGGCGAGCCTGTCTGCAACCGGCTCAGGGGCGACGACCCATCCGATGCGCAGACCCGGGCTTACGGTTTTTGACAGCGTACCGATATACAGTACATTCCCCTCACCGTCCATGGATTTTAACGGAGGCGGCGGTTCTTTATCGATCCATATATCACCGTATGCGTCATCTTCAATGACAGGCAGACGGTGATTTCTTGCGAGCGCGATGAGTTCCTTCCGCCGCTTGAGTGACATTACCGTTCCGGTCGGATTATGGAATGACGGAATGGTGTACAGCAGCCCCGCTTCGTATTGCCGACGGTAAGCGGGAAGATGATCCGTTTTGATTCCGCTCCCATCCATCGGCACTCCCTTAAGCCTGACGCCCGCTGATTGAAACACACGCAGGGAATGGAGATACGACGGGTTTTCAGCCAGCATGACGGAGTTTGGTTTTAGCAGCCCGATTGAAATGAGCTGAAGCGCCTGCAGCGCCCCTGAGACGATTACGATGGATGCCGGGGACGCGTGAATCCCCTTTGTTTTCAAATGTTCCGCGACGCTTTGCCGAAGCTGCAGGCTGCCCTTCGGTTCTTCATAGCCGAGCGCAAAAATGTTAGTTCCCGCTTCACGGAACAGTTCGGCCATCTCCTGCTCAGGCAGCAGCTCTTGACTCAGCTCACCCGTCCCCAGCCTGATCAGATCCGGACGCGGCTCGTTTTGATTAATGGCCTGAATCAAGGATGAATTCGGCTGATGACTCCCCGATGTAACGTACGTGCTCCAATCAAGGGGCTTAGCCGCTGCCATGATGCTCCACGTATTGTTGACGACCTTTGTGCCTCCCCCTCTTTTTCCTTCCAGAAGACCTTGGGCGATTAACTCATCAACTGCTGCCGTCACTGTGCTTCGGTTGACCTGAAGCTCCTCGGCGAGCTTTCTTTGTGAGGGAATTTTCGTGCCAATGGTCCATTCGCCATGAAGTATTTTTTCTTTTATATGCTGTTCGATCTGGAGATAAAGCGGTATGTGCGACTCCCGATCCGGACGCCAGCTGTTCATACGTCATCCCTCCTTCTTTATTTATTATACATTTGGCTGGTTTAAGTACCAGCCAAATGGCCGGAGACATCAGCACACAGTGCGGCTACAATGAGATGTAGTTGACGATTGGAGGGTTTTACGATATGAATGCCATTCTTCACGGAGTGATGCTCGCTTTCGGCCTTATTTTGCCATTGGGCGCGCAAAACGTGTTTATTTTTCAGCAGGGAGCCTGGCAAAAACATGTGTGGCAGGCGTTTCCCGCAGTGATTGCCGCGGCGGTATGCGATACGATTCTCATCAGCGCGGCCGTCGCAGGCGTGTCAATGATTATTGCAGAGATTCCCGTTTTTCAGACCGTCATGCTTATAGGCGGCTTTTTGTTTCTCAGTTTTTTAGGCTGGCAGACTTGGAGAAGCAAACCGCAGGCCGAACAGGCGAAAAAAACAGTTTTCACGGCAAAAAAACAGGCGGTCACGGCCGCCATGGTATCCCTTTTGAACCCGCATGCGATTTTGGATACTGTCAGTGTCATCGGCACAAGCTCCGCCGCCTATCCGGGAATTGATAAATGACTGTTTGCCGGTGCTTGTATCATGGTTTCCTGGGTATGGTTCGCCGGACTGGCATTCGCGGGACGGCTCGTCCAAACGGCGGATACAGGCGGCCGGCTCCTCGGCATCCTGTATCAATGCTCGGCATTGGTGATGTGGGGTGCTGCTTTTTATTTTGCGGCGCTTTTGTTTCGATAAAAGGAATTCGGCCAGGTCATGTTGAATGTACCGGTAGGAAGAGGGGGAATTGGAATGTCAGACATTTTAAAGCTGTATCACTACCACAGATGGGCAAATGAGCAAGTTATTCAGCATCTGAAGAGCCTGCCCGCGGCAAGCTTACAGCAGAAACTGGATAGTGTTTTTCCGACTGTGAACGCCGTGCTTGTGCATATATACCGGGCGGATTACATTTGGCTTCACGTGCTTTACGGAGAAACTTACGAACAAATCGTCTCGCAGTTTGATCAATTTGAAAAGCTTGACGGAGATTTTGAGGCGGTTGAACATAGAATGACTGAACTGGACAAAGAATACAGCGAATTTTTAAGAGACTTGGAGAACACGGAAGGCCCGATCTCCATTTCTCATCCGCGCATGGGAACGCTCCAGACGACATATGCCGATGTGATCCGGCATATTGTGAACCACGGCACATACCATCGCGGCAATATAAGCGCGATGCTTCACCAAATGGGCTATAAAGGTGTGCCGACTGACTACATTTTTTTCTCATACGAATCATAAAAAAGCAAAGGCCTCCCGTGCCTTTGCTTTTTCACTTCGAATCTATCATAATCCGGCATAGTTGGGGGCGCCCGGGGTAAGCTTTACAGGCCTTCCGGTTTTAAAAGATTCCGTCGCGGCGATCCCGATTTCTAAGTTAATCGCGGCATCGATGTCTGTCACAATCGGCGTTTCCCCTTTTTTCACACATTCGGCAAAGTGCTCAAGCTCCAGACGGTAAGCGTCTTTAAAGCGGGCTTGAAAATCCGGAATAATTTCGTAGCTGCTGCCTGACTCCGTTAAAATGGTGACATGGCTGTTCCGCAGCGTGCCGACTAAAATGCTTCCCGCCGTCCCGATTATTTCGGCGCGGATGTCATGGCCGTACGGAGAATTTCGGCTTGCCTCCACATCGCCGGCCGCGCCTGAATCAAACTCAAGATACGTTATTGCCTGATCGACATCGCCGCACTCCTCCATGAACGGGTGCTTTAAAACCCTCCCGTGCCCGCTCACGGACGTAACCTCAGCATTCATGAGATATCTCGCGATGTCGTAATCATGAATCGAGCAGTCAATGAAAAGCCCTCCGCTATGTTTGATAAATTCCGCGGGCGGTGCGCCTTGATCTCTTGTAAATCCTTTATAATAAATGGGTCTGCCGATTTCCCCGGCGTCGATTCTTCTTTTCGCGTCGGCGTATGCCGGATCAAACCGCCTCATAAAACCGACCTGGCAGATGACGTCCGTTTCTTCGATTTTTTTCATGACTTTAATCGATTCCTCAAGACTCAGGGTGAGCGGCTTTTCAACAAAGATGTGCTTGCCGTTTTCAGCAGCCTTCATGATCATTTCCGCATGTGTGCTTGTCGGCGTGACAATGATGACGGCGTCAATCGTGTGATCTTCCAGCAGTTCATACGGGCTCTCCGTCCATTTGGCGATTCCTAATTCTTTCGCACACGCTTCCGCCTTCCCCTTCATCGGGTCACAGACGGCCGCAAGTTCGGCTCCCCGCACTTCGCCGGCTAAATGCTTCGCATGAAAATACCCTAATCGTCCTAATCCCAGCACTGCACATCTGACTTGATCTGTCATCTATCACCGCTCCTTTTTTCTTGAGGCCGCATGCCGTAATTGAGCAAGCGGTTTCCCTTATTAAACAGAAATTATTATTTTGAAAGCGTTTTATTTATAACTCAAGCTGTTGGCTTTCTTTGCTTGTGCAACCCGCAGTATTTGCGCAAGCGCTTTCTCCAAAGCTGTTTTAATTTTACAATGCTTTTCGCTCGTTTGACAATGTTTTTCACAGAAAAAAACGCCCTTATCGCTGAGGGCGCGTTTTTACCGGTGCCGTAGAATGCCTGATGACGAGTTCCGGAGATAAAATGATTTTGCTTTTTGTTTTTTTCTTCCCTTGAATCTCATCAATGAGAAGTTCAACGACACGCCGCCCCATTTCGCGGATGGGCTGAGAAATCGTCGTGAGCGGCGGTGCCGTCATTTCAGCGAGAATGGTATTGTCAAAGCCGATGACGGACAAGTCTTCCGGCACTCGAATGCCCCGGGAGCGCGCCGCCTGTATCGCCGCGCATGACAAGACATCATTAAAGGCGAAAACGGCGGTCGGAAGGTCTCTGTCAAACAGCTCGCCCGCTGCCTGTTTTCCGCTTTCCAGCGAATATTCCGTCGGTATGATCAGCGATTCATCTAGTGTCATCCCCGCTTCCCGCAGCGCTTTTTGAAAACCTTTGATTCTGTCTCTTTCACCCGTGGTCGAACCGTTTCCGACGATACAGGCAATTCTTTCATGGCCTAAAGATATGAGATGCTCAGCCGCCGTATAGCCGCCGAGAAAGTCATCGATAATGACGACGTCCATCGGCGCGAGCGGTTTATCCTGCGTAATCATCGCAAGCGGGATGCCCGATTTCACAATATCATCAAGCGCCGTGACGCTGTCATCATGATCAAGTCCCGTCGCGAATATAATGCCGTCCGCCTGCTTCTGCCGCAGCATCGAAAAATACTTCGTTTCTTTTTCAGGCTGATAATCGGTGCTGCAGATAATGATATGAAACCCAAGTACACCGGCGCTGTCTTCAATGCTTTTCGCCAGTTCCCCGAAAAACGGGTTTGAAATGTCCGGGGTGATCAGGCCGATCATATTCGTCTTTTTGCCCGTCAAAGCGGATGCGTGAACATTCGGATGATAGTCCATCTCCTCCATGACACGGAGCACCATCCGGCGGGTTTTGTCACTGATTCTCCCCGTATTGTTGATGACCCGCGAGACGGTCGAGATGGAGACGCCCGCTTTTTCGGCCACGTCGTAAATTGTCATTTTCATGCTTACCGATCCCTCTTCTGTTCTCTGGTATTAGGTCCTCCGTTTTCCGGCTTACGAATTTGCGGTATTCAAGCGGCGAAATGCCTTCAATCTGTTTAAACAGTTTGGAAAAATAGGTTGGGTCCTCCATGCCAATGGCGTCTGCGATCGCCCCCATTTTGTCATTGGTTGCGGACAAAAGACGTTTCGCCTCCGTCATTCTGACTTTGTTCGTATACTGGCCGGGCGTGACGCCGAGCACCTGCTGCATGCAGCGGGTCACGTAGTCTTGGTTGTAATGAAGAGCCGAAGAGAGCGCTTTGATGGTTGTTTTCTCCTGATAGTGCTCCTGCAGGTACCGGGCGGCCTCCCATGCGACTCTTTCCTTTGCGGACGGGATTTGGAACGCTTCTTTCTGAAGATGGAGCAGCAGCTCTTCAAACAGAATCTGCTTTCTTAGCGGCAGGTCGGAGTTCTCGGCGCTGTCATCTGTCAGCACACTGAATTGCCCGGCCATAAACTGCGGGCGTCTCACCTTCCCTTTTTGCGGCAGGGACAGCCGGTAGCGGGACGGCTCTTCAAAGCTCCCTTTTTTTCGCCTCAGCTCCGACCAGTTGTTCCCGGTTGTTTCCGTCACCTCATAATCCGCTCCTTCAAAATGAAGCCACGAATAGGATGTCGTTTCTTCACTGCCTTTTGTTCCGTAATGTTCAAGCCCGGGAGAAAGCAGAATATATTCTCCCGCTTCAACGGAAAAGGCGTTTTCGTCTTCTGTAATGTAGAGGACGCCTTCTTTCACATACAGCAGATCAAACACCGGGAAGACCCGTCTCACATGGGTTTCGCCTTTTTTGAACACTCCTTCTCCCGCAGCGATAAAGACCGGGAACGGAGGGACTGTGAACTCGAGAAAGGACATATTTCCGGCCCTCCTTTTTAAGTCGGATTTTTGCAAGAAGTTTCGTTTCTCTCCCTTTTTATTATAAGAAAATGGAGGTACACTTTTAAACGTTGATTTTTTCAGGAAAGGGGTTAAAAGAAATGAAACAAGCGATTTTAAAACGGGCTGCATTCAAACAATCCTCTGATCACAAACTCTCATTATACGCGCTGACTTGGCCGATATTTATTGAGGTTTCATTATATATGTTTATGGGAAACGCCGACACTCTTATGCTTAGCCAATACTCTGACAACAGTGTGGCGGCCGTGGGTGTCAGCAATCAGATTTTAAATTTAATTATCGTGATGTTCAGCTTTATCGCAACGGGTACGACAATTGTGATTTCACAGTTTTTAGGATCTAAACAGAAAAAAGAGGCGCAGGAAGTGGCTTATGTATCAATAGGAGCGAACTTTGTCATCAGTCTCGCCATCAGCGCCGCCATATTTTTTGCGGCCGTTCCGCTGCTTCATGTGATGGGTCTTTCCAATGAATTGATGCCGGATGCCAAAGTCTTTTTGCAGGTGGTCGGCGGGCTGTCCTTCATTCAGGCTTTGATTATGACGTTCAGCGCCATTTTAAAAAGCTACGGTCATACGAAGGATACGATGTTCGTTACGATCGGGATGAATATTTTAAATATTGCCGGAAACTTTCTTGTCATTTTCGGGCCGCTCGGCCTTCCGGTGTTAGGCGTCGCCGGTGTTGCGATGTCAACGTCCTTTGCGCGGATCATCGGGCTGATCGCGATGATTGTAATCGTCAAAAAACGCATCGGACTCGGTCTGACATGGCAAAAGATTTTTCACGTCCATAAAGAGCACTTGCGGAAACTCCTGAAAATCGGGATTCCGTCTGCCGGCGAACAGCTGTCTTACAACATTTCACAAATGGTTGTCACTTATTTTATCGCCATTATGGGCGCTCAGGCGCTTACAACAAAGGTTTATACACAAAACATCACCATGTTTATCCTGCTGTTCGGAACGGCGATCAGCCAGGGCACACAGATTTTGATCGGCAGATATATCGGCGCCAAACGGTTTGACGACGCTTATGACCGCTGCATGAAAAGTCTGTACTGGGCGCTTGGCATTGCCGCTTTGACATCCGTGATCATGACCTTGTTTTCAAAGCAGCTGATCGGAATCTTCACAAGCAGCCCTGACATTATTGCGACGGCGAGCATGCTGATCGCCATGACGATCATTCTTGAGCCCGGCCGTTCATTCAATGTCATTATCATCAACTCGCTGCGGGCTGCCGGAGATGCAAAATTCCCCGTCTACATGGCGATGATTTCCATGTGGGGTATCGGACTGCCTCTCGCTTATCTGTTCGGCATCCATTTTGGATTGGGGCTTATGGGCATCTGGATTTCATTTATCGCGGATGAATGGGTCAGAGGCATTCTTATGTACAGAAGATGGCGGTCGCGGATTTGGATTCAAAAAGGGATTGCATAAACGCCCGAAGCTTCGTTAAGAAGCCGGGCGTTTTTTTTATGCTTGCGAAAGCCGTTTTCTCATGTCACCGAGGTCTGGCCGGTAATGTGCCAGCAAACCGGTAACGGCGGGCCTTGAGTATAACGGAAACAGCTCCAGCTCTTCAGACGCCTCCTCGAAATACGCCTCGGCCTCAAATGCGATGTACTCCCATACATTCATAAAAGCTTTGTTGACGGTATGGCTCTCCAGCTCTTCTTCCGTATAGCCGAATTGCTTCATCACCTGGCGCGGGAGACGCTTTTTCGCCAGCTCGTCCGTATGAATCCCCAGAAGCACCCGGGTCAGCTGAATGGCTGCTCCTAATGAAACGGCTGCATGGCGGAGTTTCTCTTGGTTCCGGCGCGCGCAAACCGGCAGCAGAAGCAGGCCGAGGGCTCCGCCTGTTCGGCCCGCGTACATCAGCAGGTCATCAAACTCTTGATACGTTACTTTTTCTCTGTCAGAGATGTGGCCGGCGATAAACTCACGCAACGGCTCTTCTTCAAGCGCAAATTGCTGCCGCACATCGGTGAGCGCCTCCCACAAAAAGCCGTCGGCGCGTGCCCCGTTCAGAAAGTCTTGTGCCGCCTGTTCAAATCCCCCAAGTTCCTGCACATCGAGCCGATCAGCTTCGTGAAACAAAGCAAGCACCGCCCATGCGGCCCGCCTGTTTTTTGGCGGCAGGGATGAGAAAGTCCGTTTATATAAAGGAAAGTGCGCCTCGGCAAGCTGGGCGCATGTTTCATATTCGGTCATGGTATCACTCCTCTGTTTTTTAGTGTACCATATGTTTCACAATAAAAAGACCGATATCCTTCAGCGGAAACCGGTCGCGGCACTGTTATTCTTCTATATCGATACGGTACGCCTCAAACCATGTATGGATCTGGGCAAGATGGGCGATCAGCTGCGGGCCTTTCATCAGTTGGCCGAACCACGGCACCTGAAAAGATGAACCTTCTGTCTCCAGCAGCATTTCCAGCTTCTTTCTGTCAAGCAGGGTGTGAAGCACGGAATCTTTCTGTTGCAAAATCGTTTTCAGCCATTTTGTGACCCCCTGCGTGTATTTCGGGTGATGCGTTTTCGGATAAGGGCTTTTTTTGCGGTACAAAATATCTTCAGGAAGCAGTCCTTCAAGCGCTTTCCGCAAAATGCCTTTTTCCCGGCTGCCATGCATTTTCATTTCCCAAGGAATATTCCAAACGTATTCCACAAGTCTGTGGTCGGCGAACGGCACCCGTACTTCAAGACTTGCGCCCATGCTCATGCGGTCTTTGCGGTCGAGCAGATTTGTCATAAACCAAAGCATATTTAAGTAGAACAGCTGCCGTCTCGCTTTATCTGTTCCCGTCTCACCGTCTAACAGCGGCGTTTCCGCAATGGTTTCTTCATATCTCGCATTCACGTATTCTCTAAGATTCAGCCGTTTTTGCCACTTTTCATCCAAGAGCGTGATCCTCTCCTCAGTCGACCTCATCCAAGGAAATCCGTCTTCTTCTGCCGCGGTGTGAAACCACGGATATCCGCCGAAAATTTCGTCCGCGCATTCTCCGGAAAGACTCACGACAAAATCTTTTTTAATTTCCCGGCAGAACCATAATAGCGATGAATCAACATCAGCCATGCCCGGCAGGTCTCTGACGAGAACGGATTCCTCCAGATGTTCAACCAGCTGATCCTGCGTAATCACGCATTTATGATGCTGTGTGCCGAATGCATTTGTCATTTTATCGATCCACGGGCCGTCATCATTCGGCTGAAAGGCGCTCGCTTTAAAAAATTTGCTGTTCTCCTCATAATCAATTGAATAAGTATGAAGGGGATCTCTTCCTTGTTTCTCAAAATGAGCGGCGGCTATCGCGGTTATCGCGCTC
The DNA here is from genome assembly GCF_053663395.1 of Bacillus sp. JK74. Classification (NCBI taxonomy): domain Bacteria; kingdom Bacillati; phylum Bacillota; class Bacilli; order Caryophanales; family Bacillaceae; genus Bacillus; species Bacillus sp. JK74. The sequence continues at coordinate 890,733 of NZ_JBSJQB010000002.1, forward strand.
GAATCAAGCCCCCCTGATAAAAACGTGCAAACCGGCACGTCAGATACGAGCTGGCGTGTCACTGCATCCTGAAATAAGTACCGAATGTGAGCGGCGGTTTCATCGAAGCTGTCTGTATGCTTTTCGCTCTTTACATTCCAATAACGCCATATGGACAAACCGTCCTTTGAGAAAGTGAACGCATGGGCGGGACGCACCTCGTAAATTCCTTTAAACACCCCGCAGCCCGGAGTTCTGGACGGCCCGAGTCCGAATACTTCCGCAAGTCCGCCGCTGTCTGTGCGGGCTTTCACATCAGGATGAGCAAGGATGGCTTTCAATTCCGACCCAAACAGAAAGGAAGAGCCGTGTTCTTTATAAAAAAACGGTTTGACGCCGAGCCGGTCTCTTGCCCCGAACAGCCGCTTGCGCTTTTCATCCCAGATGGCAAAAGCGAAAATACCGTTCAAGCGGTCCACGCACTCCTCCCGCCACTCAATATAGCTGTGCAGCAGCACTTCTGTATCAGAGGTCCTCTCAAAACGGTGGCCCCTCGCCTGAAGCTCCTTCCGCAATTCCTCCGTGTTATACAGCTCGCCATTATAAATGATGGTGTACGTTTCCTCTTGATGCGTGCAGGCCATCGGCTGGCGGCCGCCTTCAATGTCAACGACCGAAAGTCTTTTATGTCCGAATAAAACATGGGGCTCTCCCCAGACGTTTGAATCATCAGGCCCTCGTTTTGAAAGAGTGTCTATCATATTGTTCATAATATGTTTCTCTTGGACGAGCTGCTTTTGAAAATCGACCCAACCCGCAATTCCACACATGTGATATCAGCTCCAATCCCGTTTCTGTCGGTATCAAATTCGTTTCTATCAGCACTTTACCCAGTTTATGCAAAGAAACGCTGATAGTTGATTTGTCCCACTAAGACTTGTATGAGACAAGCCTGATTTGGAAAGAACGGAAGAGAAGAAACAAACAAAGGAGACCGGCACGGTTATGAAACGAAAACAGCTTTTCTCAGAAAAAAACAAATGGGGGCGCGGCACACTGATGATAGAGGACGGCATCTGCCTCGTCGAAAACGATGAAGGCGATATCCTGCTTGCAGACAGTCTCGGAAACGCAGCCGTATTGATGAAACGCGGCGGCCGATGGCAGCCGGCACGGATTTGCGGCGGTGCGGCCGAAATCGGCGCAGACACCATCCCCCTGCTCGGCGGGGAAGAAATCCGTTATGAAAAAGCGGTCAAACGGCCGCTGTTAACCTTGCTCGATTCGCTGGACGATGAAACGTTTCTGCTGTTTCTCAGCCATCTGCACGGGTTCGGCCTGTCTGTATATGATTGCGTATTTTCCTACAATCAGGCGCTGTTTTCCGGTGAAGGCGTTTCGTTTTATCACTTCTCGGCGGATGACGCACAATGCGCCCTTCAGCATCATCGCGGCAGCCCGGGTAAACACGACAGATTTGAATGGACGGCATCTGACGGGCGGCGCTCCATTATGTATTCAGCGGCAAAACAAGACGGCACCGCGTAACAAACAGGCGGCACCTTTTAAATAGGTGCCGCCTGATGTATTCAGCTTTGTTTTTCACGCTGATTGACGGCCGGCGTTTGCTTTTACCCTTCACAGCCGTAGCTTTTACGGCAACAAGAGTGATTGATGCTTTTGGCATCCTGCACATCTCCTTCGCCTCATCACCATCCCCCTGTCACGGCATTTCTCATTCAGCGGCACAGTTGCGCAACTAAAAAAACCCGGATGCATCCGGGTTTTTCAAGCGATTGATTAAAATACGTGAAAGCCGATCGGCAAGTGAAGGCCGAGCAGCACCGTCAGGACGAGCACGATAATAAAACCGATCCACAGTCCGCCGGTTGATTTGCCTTTTTTCTTACGGATGACGAGCATTTCCATCAGTCCGATGGTAATGATGCCGAGCAGCATTTTTCCGGCGTACTCTCCGTTCCAATTCGCAAAACGGACAAAAAGCTCAGCTCCGGTCAGAATAATAATAATGTAGAATAAGCGCAGAATCATATGCGTAATTTTTGCGCCCTTCGCTTTTCCGGCACCGTACAGCCCGTAGCTGACAAACACCAGGATAAGCGCAACGACCCATGAAGTAATATGCCAATGTGTCATTATGTTCAATTCCCCCTATCAGATCAATCTGCCTCACTTATGGTACCACAACAAGCCGATCGGAGCATTATCAATCGTGCGAAAGACACACAATTATCCGATTTGGTTCGACAGCGTGCCGATCGGTTCAATTGTAATGTCAATACGGTCCCCCGGCTTTAAAAATTTCGGGGGCTTAAATCCTTTTCCGACACCGGACGGCGTCCCCGTCGCTATAATGTCACCGGCTTCAAGCGTCATTCCTTTTGACAGCGTCTCGATTAATTCAGCTATCGGAAATATCATGTCACCCGTTGATCCTGATTGGCGCAGTTCACCGTTCACCCGCGTTTCAACTTTCAGGCTTTGCGGATCGCTGACGGCCGACTTATGTACAATGACCGGGCCCATCGGGCATGTCGTATCGAGGCTTTTGCCGATAAAAAACTGTTTATGTTTTTTCTGCAGATCGCGCGCTGTGATATCATTTACAATTGTATAGCCGAATATATGATCAAGCGCATGTTCTTTGGAGATGTGCGATCCGCTTTTTGATATGATTACCGCAAGCTCCCCTTCATAATCAAGCTGCTCCGTTACGTCCAAGTGGCTCTTCACTGTTTCTCCGTGTCCTGTAACGGCAGCCGGGGCTTTCGTAAAAACCATGGGATGCTCCGGTATATCCGCCTCACTCCCCATTTCAACGGCATGATCACGATAATTTTTCCCGATGCAGATCACGTTCTTTGAAGGTCTCGGAATAGGCGCGCAAAGCTTTACGTCAGACAGCGCATACATAAATGAACCCGACTCGTCATTCGGTTTTTTCGCCCATTCCGCAAGCTGTCCGGCATGCGCGACAAACTTATCTCCTTTTTGAATGCACTCGATCAGCGAACCCGGAATCGTCTCAAGTTCAAACAATTTTTTTTCAGCCTTTTGCAGATCTAAAATTTTGTTATCATCAATAATCAGACCGACAAATTTCCGGCTGTTCAGTTCCCCTGTCGCAAATTTCATGTTAATCCCCCATCATTTTTAAATCTGGCATTCCTTTATGTATTCTTCCTCCGGGCGGGAAATCCCTCTTTTAAACAGGCTGAAAATAAGTGTAAAAGAGTATCAAAAATTGTCACTTTTTTAGTCATATTGACGAAATAAAACCTTCTTGGCCAAAATGGGTTATACTATTATCATCCTATGTTTTCCAAAATAATCGAGAATTGGAGATCACACGATGAACAAAATTGAAGAAAAAAGATTAACTTTATTCGAGACAGCGCAAAAATTCGGAATCAATGCAACGGAGACCATCAGGTGCAGCCAGGAGCTGGACAGCCTTTTAAACGGGTGCCGGGGCGGGCTCATCCAACAAACGAAAGACAGCGGGCCGAACCCGGCCGCACAGATTCAGCACGGCCGCGAAAAAAAAGAGGCTTTCTCATAAACGTGATATGTATATAAATCTGTATCATTTATGTATAAGACCCGGCATGCGTAAAGCGCCGGTGTTTTTACGTCTAAAGTTTTTTCCGCTCACAAAAATGTGCATTTGTCATAAGCTATTTTAGGCAGGCAGCCCAGATAAGCTCCTGGAGTGCAGTCATGAAAATCTTCACGAAAAGGATGTGCTCGTATGCCCGCAATTGTCGGAGCGTTTAAAATTAATGCCGTCGGTACGAGCGGAGTCGTTCATATAGGCGACTGCATCACCATTTCTCCAAAAGCAGAGGTTAAGACATTTGCCGGAGCGGGCAGCTTCAATACCGGAGACAATCTCACACTGACGAATTACAGGAATTCAACGAATGTGTACGATAATGATGTAATCGATCAGCCGATGGCAGGAAACGCATAAAGGAGGCGCCGTATGAATTTTTACGTCAATCAGTCGATCCATATCAATTACATGCGTGTAGAATCTGTCAGTAATTCCTCCATACTGCAAATCGGAAGCGCCGGTTCAATTAAATCTCTTTCCAATCTGTACAACACAGGGAGTTATGTCGAGCCGGCGCCGCCTGTCACCGCGGGGCAGCAGGCTGTAACAACAGGGGGAGGTCCCGGCACCTCATCATTTGTACCGCTCCAGCCGCCAAGCCGGTAGTTTTAATGAAGGAAACGAGACGCGAGGTGAATGTCATGTATGATCAATCCGTTTCATCCTACCTGCAGAATTTAAATTCTTTCGTCCAGCAGCAGGCGCAGCAGATTCAGGAGCTCGAACGGCAGCTGAAAGAATTCCAAAATGAAATTTCAACGCTGAAGCAGCAGCCTTCTACAAGAATTGATCGGCTCGAGTATAAATTTGATCAGCTGAAAATTGAACGGCTGGAAGGAACGCTGAATATCGGATTGAATCCGACTGATCCGAATGCCGTGCAAAACTTCGAAGTCGGCCAGACATCTCCGCAGGTCGGAATGATGCAGCAGGAACAGGCGGGCCAGCAAATGCAGCAAATCCGTCAAAACGTCGATATGTACCTGAATGAAGAAATCCCCGCGCTTTTAGAGCAGCTCGAAACTCAGTATGAGAGCAGGCTGGACGAAGCGAACAAATATCATATTATTGAAGATATCAGAAAGCAGATGGACAGCCGGATTCAGTATTATCTGTCCCATGTCCCGAAAGAAGAAAATACGGCGCCCGCGCAATATGCCGAGCAGATTGCCGAACATGTGAAGCGTGATATTGTCAGGGCCGTCGAGCACTTTATTAAACACATACCTGGTGAAATGAAAGGTGATGATCCGTCATGATTTTTACAGTGATTAACCGGAACATTGAAGTCGGCGACATCCGGTCTACCGGTGTATCCAGTTCTTCCTTATTATTAATCGGCGACACCGATTCCGTCTATCTGTCTTCCATCTTTGACACGCCTCCGGAATCTCTTATTATCGGGCCTTATGTGCCGCTGGCGCCGGAATAATGTTAAAGCGCATTTCACGCCTCCGGAACGCCAAAATCAATTCAGTCGGGATTGCGAGTGTCTTTCAAGCAGGCGATACGAATGAAATCAATATGCGGATCAAAGTATTGGCCGATCAGCGTAGTCTTGCTGTATACAGAGATGATGAAGGCTCATTTAACAAAAAAGAATACCAGATCTTTCGGCAGCCGGCCGTCATGCCGTTACCGGAAACGGGAGTCCAAAGCGCATTCTGCCATGAAAATCCTTCAATTCGGGTAAGGAATGTGAAAGTTCAAGGGGTATCGTCAGCGTCCGTGGTTCAAATCGGATCGACGTCGGTCGTTCTGGGAGATTCGCGGCTGAAACATATTAGGCAGATCTTCACGCCAAGCTCACAATCACAGCAGCCCTGACATATAATGACGGTGAGACTTCTATAAAGGGTGTCGTTTATGCCAGCAATTACCGGACCTATAGCTATCAATTCCATATCGGGCGGAGTCGTAAACTTTGGTGATTCCTTTTACCTTTCTCCAAAAAGCTCTTCTAAATCTGCGCTCGGTTCGGGAGCAGGCAATACCGGAGATTTCCTGTTATTAAACAACGTTGTCAATGCGACAAACTATATAGACCCCGATGTCAGCGATCAAAATGTGGTCGGAAACGCCTAAAAAGCAGCCGCTCTTTCAGAAGAGGGCTGCTTTTGGTTCAGCGTTATTTTCGTTCATTTGCTTTTTTTGTTTTTACAAGCTTTTCCGGCGGCTGTTTTCTGATCCATTTCACAAACCGCGCGAGTTTCGGGTCACGCCGCAGCTCTTCTATTCCCGCGAGCCTTGCCGCAAGCTCCTGATTCGTATAGAGCGCGTGAATCTGTTTATGACAAGGGATGCAGAGCATTGCGGTCGGAAGGAATGTCCCGCCTTCTTCCTTAGGCGTTAAGTGGTGCTCCGTCAGCCGCACATGATGGCGGCCGCATAATTCACATGTGCCCTCGGCAGAATCGGCCATAATTCCTTCTCCTTTCTACATGATCTCCAATGTGACCCGGGTGCCTTTCCCGCCCGGTTCGGACGGATGAACGATTAATTTTTTCGGCAGACGCGCTCTCAGCTCCTGCACATGGCTGATCACTCCGACGGATAAGTTGTCCGATTGCAGCTTTTCGAGCGCTGTGACAACGGTGTCTAAGAGCCCTTGGTCAAGAGTCCCGAATCCTTCATCTAAGAAAAAGAATTGCAGCGGGTATTGCCCCCGCAGCTGAATCTGGGCGGACAAGGCAAGCGCAAGCGACAGCGATGTCAGAAACGTCTCCCCGCCGGAAAGGCTTGATACGGGCCGTTTGACGCCTCCGTTCGCGTCATCACGCATGACGAAACCGCCTTCTGAATCGACTAATATGGCATACCGCTGCCTTGTCAGCGCTCCGAGACGGGCAGAGGCGTCTCGAGCCACGCTTTCCAGCTGTTCTTCCGCTAAAAATTCGACGAATGTATTGCCTTTACATACAGACTGGAGCTTATCAAGCCTGTCAATCTGTGTCTGCCAGCTTTTCAGTTCGGCTTCAATCTCTTTAAAGCGCTTATGCTGTTTTTGCATAACCGCGAAGGCTTTTGCCTGTGCCCCTTTTTCCTCCATGGCGGCGCCTGACTCAGCCTCTGCCTGCTTCAGCAGAGAAACCGATGCTGTCCATTCTTCCTCCGATATCCGGCGCTCGGCTAATTTATCAGTAACACGGCTGATATTTGCCGATAGCTGTTTTGAGGTGTCCAGAAACTCATCAATTTCTTTTTTCATTTCCTCTGCACGCCCTTGCGGAAGCAGACTTTTTTTAACTTGGTCCGGCTCGGTAAACCCGGTGTCTTTTGACCTCACGCGCCAGTCGTTTTGCGCTTTCTCAAGGGAGGTCTCAGCATCCCTGAGTGACATGAGACTCCCGGATTCCCTGCCTTTTGCGTCATTCAGTGATTGCTGCGCCTGCTTCAGCGCATCGAATAGGGACTGTTCTTTCGATTTTAACAGCTGTAATTCCTGCCGCACCGCTTCAAGCTTTGCGGAAATTGATGTTTCTTCAGCTGCTGTTCCGAGCTCTTGTTCATATCCGTCAATCACCTGCTGCAGGCGCTCAGACGCATAGTGAAGCTCGAGCCGTTCCCGTTCAAGACGATGCTTCATCTCCTGCAGGCGTTCTTTCTCCTCTTCATGTTCCTTGAGGAATGCGATGCTTGTTTCAATGCGCTTCTCACATTCTTCTGCCTGTCTGTCCTTCTCATCTATCGAAGCCTGCCAGGCGTCAATCCGGTTTGGCGGAATATCACCGCAGACTTCGTTGTACTGATTCAATCGGCTTTTTGACAGCGATTCAAGCTCTTCTAATGAATGTCTGAGACGGCCGGCTTCTTTTTCCTCGTAGCGGATTCGTTCGGCAAGCTGCTCAGCTTGTTTCACCGTCTGCTGATGCGCGCTGATCAGTCTTGTGACCTTCTCTTTTACCGACAGCATATCCTGTTTCATTTGTTTCCATTCCAAGCGGACGGCGCTGAACGCTTCATCAAGCGGGCGTCCGCTGATGGAAGAAGCGGCTTCCAGCTCCGGAACCCGGGCGCTTTGCAGAAACGGACATTCTTCGGTAAAACGCCCCGACTGTTCTTCTAATGCAACCTTGGCTGTCAGCACTTCCTGAGAAAGAGCCGCCGCCTCAGAAAGCAGTGCTTCCACCTGCTGCAAATGTTCCTGCACAGCGGTATCAGGCGAGAATGTTTCATGAGCGGAACGCGGGCGGTCATGCTGCGTCGAGCCGCATACAGGACAAGGCTTTCCTTCGATCAGTTTTTCCGATAATTCTTTTGTTAATGCGGCCGTTCTCGCTTCCTCTGAGCGCCTGCGGAGATCGGCTTGCGTTTTTTCAGCCCGTTCGGCTGCGGCTTTCAGTGAACGTTCCGTTTCACAGACCATATGGTAAACGGTTTGCAGCGTTTGATAAGCGCGCGTAATGTCTTCCTCTTCCGTTTTCGCTTTCGCTGTGAGCGACTCGCTTTCTCCGTTGAGCTTCTCCACGTTTTTCAGCTGCGTTGTCAGATTAGCCCGCTCTTTCGTGATTTGTTCCTGTGTCTGCTGAAAGCCTGCCGCCAGCTGTGCTGCGGTCTGGCATTTTTTCCGTTCATCGGCGGTCACTTGAACTGCTTTCAGCTCTTCTTTCAGCTCATTCTGCCTGTTTTGACCGCGGGTCAGGCGGTCTTTCACTGCGGCCAGCTGTTTCGAGGCGGCTTCGTATTCTTCCTCTTTTTTGCTGTGCTCCGCATTTGTTTTTTCCGCTTCTTTTTTCGCTTCAAGCAGTTTTTGTTCAATGGCTGAAAGTCTTTGATACAGCTCTTCTTCCTTGACAAGTTTCGGCTCCTGTTCGGCCTTATGGGCCCGCCATGCTTCATAGGCTTCATTTTGCCGGGTAAATGAAACGGTTTCCGCCTCTGATTTCCGTTTGGCCAGTTCGTGTTCCTGTTCGGCGCGCTGCTTCCGGCGGACGGCTTCTGTGCAGCGGTCTGCGTACGGCTCAAGGGCGAGAGCTGTTTCCGCCTCTTTAAGACGCTCAGTCAAATCCGTGATGTACGGGCGTCTTTCCTCGAGCTTTTTCTCCCGGCGCTCATACTCATCTCTTTCTGTCTGCAAGTTCCAAATTTCCTGGTGATTTTCAAAACGCTCTTTTGCCCGGACCCGTTTCTTCTCAGCTGCTTCAAGCCGTTCGTTCGCTTCGTGAAACTGCTGTTCAGCCTGCTTCAGCGCATCTTCTCCTGCGTCTCCGAGGCCGGATTGTTCGGCCAGCATTTCATTTTTTTTCGCTGCCGCTTCCTGCGCCCGCCGCCGCAATTTTTTGACAAGCCTGTCCCCGTACTGTTCCAGATTAAACAGGCGCTGGAGCATATGTCTTCTTTCCGCGCCTTTAAGCGACAGAAACTCGGCAAACTTTCCTTGCGGCAGCACGACGGCTCTTGTAAAGTCGTCAATGGTCAGGCCAAGAAGCTCCTCTACCTTTTTGTTCACTTCATTCGCTTTATCGGCCAGCACCGTTTGTTCGTCTTTGATTTCAATCAGGCGGCAGAGGGCGGTTTTTACTTTCGTTTCATCCGTTCTCTTAAAAACGCGCTCGACCTTGTAGGAAACCCGGTGGCCGGATTGAAGCGCGAATGTAAATGAGACGGCGAGCTGATCTTCGGCATGATTCAGGATGCCGTGCGTATTATTTGCGGCGCGCTCCACTTTTCCGTATAAAGCGAGTGTCATGGCATCAAGGATCGACGATTTTCCGCTTCCGGTCGGCCCGAAAATCCCGAACACCCCGGCTCCTGACAGTCCGGCAAAATCAATGGTCTGTTCCTCCCTGAAGCTGTGGAGCCCTTTTATCGTTAACAGAATCGGCTTCATGTCGCATCCTCCTCATCATCTGCTGACGCAAGCTCTAAAAACAGCTTGACCATCTCCTCATCCGGCACACCGCCGCCCGTTTGTTTTTCATAAAACTTCTTAAATCGATCCTCAATTGATGTGTGTTTCACTTCAATCCGGTCATTTTCGGTCTCTTTTTCTTCAAAAACCGGCCTGATATGGATAAAACCGGGATGCGCCTTTCTCAGCCGATGAATTTCCTCGAGAGAAAGCTGATCCGTCAAATGGATATCAAGGTCGATCCAGGCATTCCGGTCACGCCCTTCATCAAGCCAGCCGTGAACCTCGCCCAGCCCCTGCGCTTTCCATTTGACGAGCGGTTTACCGGAAGACAGGAAAATCTCTTCCCACTTCGCTTCTCCGCCGGGCTTCGCTTCTACCACCGTCACCGATTTGGCATAACCGGCTTCCGAAAAGCTGTATGCGAGCGGAGAGCCTGAATAACGGGCAGCCGTCTTGGCGCGCTTGATCGTTTGCGGACGGTGGAGATGGCCGAGAGCCACGTAAGCCGCATCAGCCGGCAGGCTGTCAGCGGCGACCGTGTAAGCGCCCCCGACTTCAATCGGGCGCTCTGAATCGGTCTGATTTCCCCCCGCGACATAAATGTGGCTCGCCGCGATTTTCACGGCATCGTTCCGGCACAGTCCGCACATGTGAGCAAACGCCTCTCTGATTTTCACATCGTAATGATCGCGAAGAAGCGTTTCCTCAAACGTATCGGAAAGCACTTCGTTTAATCTCGCCTCTGACGGATATGCCAGCGCGGCTACGGCTAACAGCTCGTCCGCCGACGGCACCTCAATATGCACGGGTTCTGTCCGCGGATAGCCGATTAAATGAATGCCGCGCTCATTTGTTAACGGAGAAGCCGCCGCCAGCCTGTCGGGATTGTCATGGTTTCCGGCAATGACGACAACCGGGCGTTTTCCGCCGTCAGAAAGCGCGGAAAGACTTTCGTAATACAATTGTTCAGCGAGCGCAGGCGGGTTGACCGTATCGAATACATCCCCTGCCATAATGACCGCATCAATGTTTTCTTCCTTGACAATGGTATTCAGCTCTTCCAGTACTTCGGCCTGCTCGCTCAGCCGGCTTCTGCCTTCCAGCGTTTTGCCGAGGTGCCAGTCAGCTGTATGTAAAATGCGCATACCGCATTCACCTCACTTTTTGATAGAAAAAAAGATCCGCTCCAAAAAGGAGCTTCGGATCTTGTTACAGTGTAAGAACGTGACCTCCATCGAAGAAATAGAGCGCACGCCCTTTTACTTTCGTTTTTGTAATTTGTTCAACCGCTTTTGTATACAATTCGATTTGTGTTTCATATCTTTTTTGCAGAATCGGAGCCGCGCCTTCAAATCCATTCCGGAATTTCCCCTCTATCCGATCTGTTTTATAGTCCAGCAAATAGAGACCGTCCGCAGTTTCGTAGAGGCAGTCAATAATCCCTTGCACGAGCAGCGGCTCACCGGCCGTTTCGGCATCCTTGTACACCTCGCCGGCCGGAAGCGCCATACTGAACGGCACTTCGCGGTCAATCCGCAGCGCCCCGAGAAGGTCTTTACCGATTTCAGTTCCGAAAAACCGGACAATTTCTTCTATATCAATGGCTTCCTGCTGCTCTTCTGTCAGCAGCTCTTTTTCGTAAAGCATCCGGACCGTCCGCTCCGCTTCTTCGGCAGTCGGAACGTGCGTCAGCGGTATGTGCTGCATCACCGTATGCATCGCCGTCCCTTTTTCGGCGGCTGTCAGCCCTTTTTTCATCATAAAACCGGGACGCCTGTATAAAAGCGTGTCTCCTGACGGTTTGATGAGAGAGCGGCCGCTGTATTCATCCTCGTATTCTTGCTTTCTCTTCAGCTCAGAAACTGACTGCTTCGTTCTGATAGCCGTCAGCTCTCGGTACGGATATTCCCATTCAAGCAGACGGCGCGCCTCATCATCAAATGAAAACGAACCAGGAATCGGCTCGCCCTGCTGTATCGCTTTGAGACGTTTGCTCTTTTCTTCAGCACGTTCTTTTGGATTCTCTTCCAGCAATTCACTTTGCTGAAGCATCCGGATGTGAAAACGCGACGGGTCGCGCGCGATATCCTCAGTCGAAGAAAGTCCCGGCGTCCTGTGCGCCTCCATGTCACGGTGGCGGATGAGCGCCGGCCCGATAAAGTCCAAATAAGATGACGCCTGATAGCGGTCGAATTCAGAAAGAAGCCAATCGGCCCGGTCTGCTTGCGCCTGCCATTTGGCCAGCTGTTTTTCCCGGTTTTTGCAGGAACCGACGAGAAACAGCTTTTCCTTCGCTCTGGTCAGCGCCACATACAATACGCGCAATTCTTCGGATAAGAGCTCTCTGCGCATCTTTTTCTTCATCGCCACAAGCGGAAGAGTCGGATAGCTGATTCTGAGTTCCGGATGAATATACTTCGTGCCGAAACCGAGCTCTTTATCAAGCAGGTATGATTTGTTGAGATCCATCATATTAAAACTTCTGCCGAGTCCGGCGGTGAAAACGACGGGAAATTCAAGTCCTTTGCTGCTGTGGATCGTCATCAGCCGAACGACATCCTCCTGCTCGCTGAGCGCACGGGCGGTCCCCAGATCATCGCCGCGCTCCTGCATCCGTTCAATAAACCGCAAAAAGCGGAATAACCCGCGGAACGCCGTCGCTTCGTACGAGCGCGCCCGGTCATACAAGACGCGCAGATTGGCCTGGCGCTGCTTTCCGCCGGGCATGCCGCCTGCATAGTCAAAATATCCGGTATCGCGGTATACTTCCCAAATCAGCTCAGACACCGAATGATTCGTCGAAAATGACCGCCACTTTTGCAGACTGTCATAAAAGGTTCTCAGTTTTTGATACAGTTCATCATGCCTGTCACCGTTCGCTATATATGCTTTCAGCGCTTCATAAAACGGCGCTTTTTTCTTTTCAAGGCGTATCAGCGCAAGTTCATTTTCGTCACAGCCGACGATGGGCGAGCGCAGCACGGAAGCAAGCGGAATATCCTGATACGGATTATCAATCACCTTCAAGACTGAAAGCGCCGCAGCCACCTCCACGGCTTCAAAGTAACCCGACGTCAAATTGGCGTACACCGGAATGCCCTGGTTTTTCAGCTCTTCCATTAATTGCGGCGCCCACGGCATGGAGCGCAGCAAAATCACGATATCCCGGTACTGGATATTCCGGTGTGTTTTTGTTTTCCCGTCATAGACCTTAAACGGAGATGAGACAAGCTTTCGGATCTCCCCGGCTATCGCTTTCGCTTCCCAATGCACGGTTTCAAAGTCTTCGGCATCCTCGGAGCTGCTTGCGTCATCAGCGCTGTCAATCAGCAGCAGTTCCGTTTTTGCCGCGTCATTCGGCGGATACGATGCGCCGAGCTTCAATGCCGCCTGTTCATCGTAGTCCACTTCGCCGATTTTTCCGCCCATCAGCTGCTTAAACAAGAAATTCGTACTGTCCAAAATATCGGAACGGCTGCGGAAATTTTGGTTCAGGTCAATTTTCTGCCCCGCGCCTTCCCCGCTTTCTGTGAACCTTTTATATTTCCCGAGAAACAGCAGCGGCTCAGCAAGTCTGAAACGGTAGATCGATTGTTTGACGTCGCCTACCATAAACAGATTTCCCGCCTGTTCATCCCCGCTTTTCACAAGCTGCAGGATAGACTCCTGCACAAGATTGGTATCTTGATATTCATCAACCAGAACTTCATGAAACTGGTCTTGATAATAAACGGCCGCTTCGCTCGGCACCCGCCGGCCTTCTTCATCAACTGCAGTTAAAATTGCCAGGCAGTAATGTTCCAAATCTGAGAAATCAATAATTGATTTTTCTTGTTTCGCCGCTTCAAATCGTTTTCCGTACGATATCACGAGCTGAACGAGCGTTTCGATGACAGGCTTCATATCTGTTAAACTCTTCAAGTGATCTTGCGGACTTCTTGTAAAGTAATCGGTCTTTAACTTTTCGATCAGTTTCTTCGCGCCGTTTCGCAAATCGGTCGCTTCGTCCAAAAGCGCTTTGTCAAATTCATCACCCTTTACCGCCTTCGCCCGCTTAAATGAGACTGCGGGAACCCGTTCATACAGCGCATCGAAGTCATGCCGGCAGCTGATCAGCTCTTCTATCTGCTGAAGGTCATCCAGAAAATTATCAGCGCGCGGGGCCGGCCCGCCGGGCGCTTTTGTCAGTTCAAGCGCCTTCTCAAGCTTTTGTTTTGCCCCGAAGAGCGCCATTTCCGCATCTTCTCTCACATACTGGTAAAACGGAAGCTCTTCCATTTTGCTTTCTTCCGTCACGTCATACAGACGGACAAAGCTCTGCAGCCACGCTTCCGGGTCAGGATGCGACCGGGAATACTCGTACACCCGTTTGACAAGGTCTTGAAGATCCAGATCATGCCTGTCTGTCGTATATCTGTCCGCAAGCTCAAAAAACGCCTGATTCCCTTTTGCGTATTCATCTTCAAACAGCTCATCAAGCACTTCGTCTCCGAGCAATTCGCCTTCCGTCTGGTCAGCCATGCGAAAGCCGGGGTCAAGATCAATCATATAATAATATTTTTTAAGCACTTGCAGACAGAACGAGTGAAGCGTCGAAATGCTCGCCCGATTTAATAGAGAGAGCTGCCGTCTGATATGCAGAGATCCCGGATTTTTGGCGAGCTCTTTTTCTAATGCTTCCGCGATCCGATGCTTCATCTCTGCTGCTGAGGCGTTTGTAAAGGTCACCACAAGGAGCCTGTCAACATCAACCGGATCTTCCTCCGCGGTTATCTTTCTGATCATCCGTTCCACGAGCACGGCCGTTTTACCTGATCCGGCTGCGGCAGCGACAAGAATATCGCGGCCCGAAGAAACGATGGCGCTCCATTGGTCATCCGTCCATATGCTGTCTTTCGGTTTAGGAATTTGCATCATCATCCGCCTCCTTTTTCAGCCAATCCAGTATGGTGCCGTCTTTTTCCGCTTTCAGGCTGCGGTATTCATTTTCCTTAAGCGACTCATCAAACTGGCACACCGATTTAAACGCACAGTACGTACAAGGCGTCTTATCTTTCAGCTTATACGGGGTAATGGACACAAGTCCGTCCGTTATCGCTTCGCCCGCCTGTTCAAATGTCCGCCGCACATGGTCTGTCAGCAGATGAAAGTCCTGTTCGCTGACCGCCGCTGAGTCGGATCTTAAAGACCCGTCCTTTTTCAAACCGGCATTGACGATATTTGAACGCCCTTCCTCCAAAGTCGTGTCCATCAGGCTGATCGCCTCCCGGTCACCGAGGAGAAGGCCTTTCATTTTAAATTTCTTGAAAATTTCCTGCTCGATTTCATCAAGCCCCATCGGCAGACTGGCCTGAATCATCGGATCATGGATATGGAAATACAAAACGCCTGCCGGGGTCGCTTTCATGCCGAGCCAATCCGCAGAATGTGTAATCGATAAGTCAAGATATGTGAGCATTTGCAGAGCGAGCCCGTAATACACCTCAGCCAGATCAAGCCCCCTGTCGCTTGATTTATAATCAACGATTCTCAGCAGCAGGCCTTTTGAACTTTCCGCTTTATCCACGCGGTCGATCCGTCCGACGAGTTCCATCGTACAGCCGTTTTTCAGCGTGAAAGTGAGCGGAGGCAGCGGTCCGCTTCCGCCGAAACCGAGTTCAAGACCGACCGGGACGAAACCGCTCGCCTTCGCATGCTCGCTTAATATGCCAGAAACACGCGTGACGATCTTCTGCAGTTTTTCCTTCACATAAAAGTGTCTGTTTGAGCTGAGCAGAATCTCTTTTTGCAGCTTTGGCGCAAGCCGTTCCACCGCTTCATAGGAGAAATTCCGGCACTGATCTTTCGTCAGATCGCGCCATTCCAGCTTCTGCTCACGAAGCCGGTCTGAAATCAGCTTCAGACTGGAGTGAAACAGCTGGCCGATATCCGGCGCTTCCAGCTTGAAAAACTGCCGCTCTTTTAATTGCAGCCCGTGAGATGCAAAATGAGAAAACTGGCAGGCATTAAACGCCTCCATCCGGGAGACGCTTCCTTTAATATGCTCGCCGTAAAGCTGGCGCGAAACAGGCCGTTCAAGACGCTTCGCCTCATTGCGGAAAAACAGGCTTGAAAACAGCTTTTTCGCACGCTGGTGATCAGACTCTTTCATCAGCACATTGTATGCGCTCCACCATACGTCACTGATCTCGTACTCTCTTGTCCACAGCCTGAGCTGACTTGCCGTATACGTCTGAGCCACCTGTTTATTGACGAGATACTGAAGCTGCTCTTCTTCGCTTACCTGCTCGGGATCAGCCGCTGACAGCTTTTCCTGATGATCGGGAAACAGCTCGCCAAGCCTGTTTACAACGATTGACGGCAGGAGCGTTTTTCCTTCCGCATCGGCAATCGGGTATGACACATAAAGACGGTCAGACGGACTCGACAGCGCCATATAGATGAGAAAATGCTCATCAAGCAGCCGCTCACGCCCCGCGGAAGACAGCTCCACTCCGACTGCTTTCAGCCACTCCCGGTCATCATCAGACAGCACGCCGTTTTCATCCGGGCGCGCCGGAAGAACGCCGTCATTGGCCCCGATGACGAATGTGCAGGACGTGCCGTATATTCTTGAGAGATCCATATTCCCTACAAATACTTGGTCAAGCGCAGGAGGAATTAAAGAAAAATGAAGCGATTCCGTTCCCGTTTCAAGCATTTGCTGGAACAGCGCTAAAGATATTTCATCTTCACCCATCATGCCGGCAAACTCCTCGAGAAGCTGGATAACGGCGTCCCACGCCTGGCCGTGCTGCTGCGCTTCGATCATGTTTCCGGCCTCTTCGGCCCGCTGCCTTTTCCGGTCCAGCTTCAGGGGAACATCGGTATCTTCCAAAAAGAGATAAAGAGCCTCCGCCATACTTTGAACCGTTTTCGCTTTTTTCATCCGGTTTTGAAGCCGGACAAGGGGTGCAGCTATCCACTCTCTCGTCTCATTCAGCATGTGTTCCATCTCGATTTCCTGATCCGTCTGCGCGAAATCCTCATCGAGCGATACGAAGCGCCTGTATACAAACCGCTCGCCGTTCGTCCAGCGCTCCCCTTTAATGCCGTAGGCGATACAGTAATTTTCAAGCTGATCTACCTGCTCTCTTATGTTCTGCTCCGGCTGATCAAGCGGGAATAACAGTTCGGTTTTCGCACAGCGGAACACCGCTTCATATCTCCAGTTCCCCTTCACGACATCCAGGCTTGAACGGATGAATTCAATAAGCGGGTGATGCTGCATAGAAGCTTTTCCGTCAATAAAATAAGGAAGCCCGTAATCGGCAAACACTTCCTTCAGCAAATCTTTATAATCTTCCGGCTGGCGGATGAGAATCGCCATATCTTTGTACCGGTATCCTCCGTCCCGGACAAGCGATTGAATTTCCCGGGCAATACCTTCAAGCTCAGCTCTTCTGTTTTGCGCCTGCATGACGGTAAAAGCTTCCTGTCCGCCGGTATATGCCGCGGCGGGACGCACATCGTACTGCGACTCTATACAGGCAAGCTCCGGCACATGCCGATGCCGCTTCGTGCCATGCAGTTCCTTGCAGGAAATATCGGCATTCAATTCCTTTGCCGTCTGATAAAGCTTATAGTATGTGCTTCCCGTCATTCTGAACAGATCGAGCTCATCCGGTGCCTGTTCCGCCGAAGGGCTGTCCGCCGTCAGCGAGAATGTGACATGTTCAGCATGCATGATCAGCTGCTCCAGCACCCTTAATTCCTGCGGCGTAAATTGATAGAATCCGTCGACGTAAACACGGGCGCCTTTTACAACGTCCGCCAAAGGAATCTGCTGAGCGAGCAGCGTCAAATAGTCCTCTGAATGCAAATAGTGTCCGGCGAGGCTTCTTTCCATCTGCTGATATAAAATCCCTAAATCATGAAGTTTTTCAGACAGCATCCGCTCTCCGCGATATTCTGACGCCGTTCCGCTTTCCGCCATGCGGCGGACGTCTTCAGGCTCAATACAGTATCGCTTAAACTCTGTCAGCATCCGTTCCACCTGCTCAGTGAATCCGGCTTTGTCACTCGCTTTTTGATACACTTTAAAATCGTGCTTATGTTCTTCAATCAGTTTCCTTAAAAGCATCTGCACACCCGTCGTCGTCACAAACGGGCGATTCATGCCCCCGGTATGCTGAAACACGCGCCACGCCAAACGCGAAAAACTGAACACTTGAGCGCGTATCATGCCGCCGATATCCGGCGTTTTAGCAAGCTCATATTCCATTAAAAACGTCATTTGATCCGGGACTAGAAAAATGATCGGTTTCCCGAACGGCTCCCGGCGCAGTTCATCTTGAATGCTGTCGATAATCAGCCTCGTTTTCCCACTCCCCGATCTGCCTACTAAAAACTCAACACCCAAATTAGAAGACCCCTCTCTTTTTATCTTTCTACATTTTATCGAAAGTTGACGAAAATGACCAATCTCATCTGCTGGTAAAAACGGGATGACTGTTTTAAAATATATCGTTTTTGACCAAATTAAAGAAAAAAAGGATTAAATATGATGTCAGAATATCTCGAAGTGATTGTGCGAACGATTCTGTCGTTCAGCATTCTGTTTATCGGCGCCCGTATACTCGGAAAACAAACCATTTCACAGATGACGCTTTTTGATTTCATTGCGGCCATCTCCCTCGGCGCCATCACGGCAAATCTGTCGTTTAATACAAAACTGCCGATTCATTTTACTGTCAGTGCTTACACGATTTTCGTGGTCATTATTTATCTCGTCGCATATCTTTCTATGAAAAACAGAACCGCCAGGGGTTTCTTTGCGGGCAAACCGACCATTATCATTCAAAACGGAAAAATACTTGAGCATAATATGAAAACGATGCGCTATACCCTCGACTACTTGAACCAGCAGCTTCGTGAAAATGATGTATTTGACATTTCTCAGGTTCAGACTGCCATCATTGAAACAAACGGCAGCATGTCAGTGGAGGTCAAACCGGAATTTGCGCCCGTTACAAGACAGGATCTCGGCATCTTTGCCGGACATGAAAAGAACTTTGCCGTTGAGCTGATTATGGACGGCCGGCTGGTGATGAAAAATCTGGAAGAAAACCACGTATCGGAAAAATGGCTGAGAGAAGAATTGGACAAGAGAAACCTCAAACCGGAAGACGTCGTATACGCTGTGCGCGGAAGCAACGGCCGGCTTTTTGTCGACACATACGACGACCATATTACATCGCCGCTGGATCAAGAATAAGAATAAGAATGACATCCGCACATGTCACGGGCTGCCGCCGTATAATACCCTATAAACATCCGGGGGTGAGTCCAATGCACGAGAATTTTTTTCATTATACAGCCATCTGCAGTGACGATTCTGTGCTTATAAAGGATCTGGTAAAATCCATAAACGGTGAATACAGCGCTGTGATTTGCTACTCAATATTAGCCGAAAAAGCGCCGACCGCAGAAATCAGAAGACGAATCGAACATATCAGAGAGGAAGAAGTGCGCCACATGCACGCTTTCTCTTCACTGTATACGTCAATTACCGGAAAACAGTTGACGCCGAAACAGACGGAGCATTGTCCGCACACATACAGAGAAGGACTGAGGGCGGCGTTTTATGATGAGCAGAAAACGAATGATTTTTATTTGCAGGCATCCGATAGAGCGGTGCATCCGGAAGCGAAACGGTTATTTGCCCGCACGGCATTTGACGAGCAGCGTCATGCCGTCTGGTTTTTATACGATATGGCCCACTCTCCTTTCCACCATACAGGGGGAACGGTATCAAACGCGCCGAACACAAGCTACACCGAGGTAAATACCGGAAAATAACGATTCAGGCAGATCACGCTCCCCCGCCGGGAGTCTTCAGACGGCTGACAAACCCCGTTCTTTCAACAGGAGAGAATGGGGTTTATTTTTCGAGCCGTTTTTATACTTCCACTAAACAATGGATAACTTCTTCATTGTATAGTCAGCAAAAACCCTTTATAATAAAATAAACCAACTGGTCGGTTTTAAACGACCCGAACCCGCTTTGCCGGGACAACGATATGAATGAGGCGGAAAGGATCTGTGTGAAGTGACAAATACAAAAGGCGGTGCCGGAAAGAGCGAAAAGACGAAGAACAGGCTCATATCCGCTTCGCGTGACTTATTTGCAAAAAAAGGATATTCAGAAACATCGATTCGGGATATTTTAGAGGCGGCCGAGATCAGTAAAGGCAATCTATATCACCATTTTAAAGGAAAAGAGTTTCTGTTTCTTCATATCATGGAAGAGGATCACCGCGTGATGATCGAGACGTGGAGGGAAATGGAATCCGATCTGAAAGATGCTGCCGAAAAGCTGACGGGCTTTGCGGAGCTGCTGAGCCGGATGAGCATCAATTACCCGCTTATGAGAGCAAGTGAAGAGTTTTATGCGAGTGCGTTTACGTCAGAGGAGGTCGTAAAGCGGCTCAACAAAATTGATATTGAATATGACGATGTGATGAGAGAGATCTTAGAAGAGGGAAATCAAGACGGCAGCTGGTCCATTCCTCATGTCGAATCAAAAGTAAAAATCCTGCTATCCGTCTTCTACGGTTTAGATGTGTTATATAAAAACGATACCATTCAGCAAAGAATCGAATTGCAAAAAGAAGCCATCTCCGTGTTTATTCACGGGTCGATCAACGCTGATAAACAGAATGACAGCTGACAAAGGAGAAACAACATGCAAAAACCGATCAGAGAACAAAAGGCTGTACTCATCATCTTATTAAGCAACATATTTATTGCGTTTTTAGGCATCGGATTGATCATTCCCGTTATGCCGCTGTTTATGAATGTGATGCACTTGACGGGCAGCACAATGGGATACCTTGTCGCTGCCTTCGCCGTCGCGCAATTAATTGCATCCCCCATTGCGGGGAGATGGGTTGACCGCTTCGGCAGAAAAATCATGATTCTCGCCGGACTGTTTTTATTCGCATTATCCGAACTGACCTTCGGATTGGGCACACATGTCTCCATTTTATATTTCGCAAGGGTGCTGGGGGGCATCAGTGCCGCTTTTATCATGCCCGCTGTTACAGCGTATGTCGCAGATATTACGACGGTGCAGGAAAGATCGAAGGCGATGGGCTATGTATCTGCCGCCATCAGCACAGGGTTTATCATCGGGCCCGGCATAGGAGGATTTATTGCCGATCACGGCGTTCGTATGCCGTTTTTCTTTGCGGCGGGAATTGCATTTATCGCAGTGATTTCCTCTGTCTTTATGCTGAAAGAGCCGTTAACTAAAGAAGAACGTGCAAAGCAGATGGAAAGCGCCAAAGAATCAACCTTCTTAAAAGATTTGAAAAAGTCGATTCACCCAAGCTACTTGATCGCCTTTATCATCGTCTTTGTTTTGGCATTCGGGCTGTCGGCGTACGAAACGGTATTCAGCTTATTTACAAACCATAAATTCGGCTTCACGCCAAAGGATATCGCCATTATTATTACGTTCAGCTCCATTGTGGCAGTCCTCATTCAAGTGCTCGCGTTCGGCAGACTTGTCAACTTCCTCGGGGAGAAAAAAGTCATTCAGCTTTGTCTGATCATCGGCGCTGTGCTGGCTTTCGTTTCTACGCTGATGTCAGGGTTTTTGCCCGTGCTCGCTGTCACCTGCATCATTTTCCTTGCGTTTGATTTACTGCGCCCGGCACTGACTACTTATCTATCGAAGATCGCAGGAAATCAGCAGGGGTTTGTTGCCGGTATGAACTCAACATACACGAGTTTGGGCACCATTTTCGGCCCGGCTCTGGGCGGTATTTTATTTGATATGAATATTCACTTCCCGTTTCTGTTCGCAGGTGTGGTTTTATTTCTCGGTCTGGGATTGACGCTTGTGTGGAAAGGAAAAGCGGGCGAGGTTTCGGAGTAGGGTGCACTCACCCATCTCCGGAGCTTTTTTTGTGTTTTCGATAAGAAAAATGAATGGATTATGAGAAATAATTCATTATTTATTTATCTCAAAATCTATACTATAGTAATAGTAAGGTTAACGAGCTTAACAATTTAATATGAATGTTTCAGGAAGAAGGGTTTTCATTGAAGAAAGACAAACATCTCCTTACGGATATCTGGTTTATTCTCATCAGTGCGGCAGGGGGGTTTCTTCTTTCGCTCACAGGGATGTCGATCGCCTGGATGCTCGGAACGCTTGCCGCCGGCTGCATCCTCTCCATGACGAGGCCCCGCTGGCTGTTCATGGCGCCTGACAGAAGAGGGATTCACCGCAGATGGCTTGCGGCGGGACAAATGATCCTCGGCATCGAACTCGGCCAGAAACTGAACCTGTCCGTTCTGTCGGTTTTACGGGAGCATTGGCTTCCGGTAGGCTTCATGCTGATTTTCTCTATCGTGATGGCGCTTGTTTCCGGATATGTGCTCTTTCGGTTCAGCCGGACGGACATGATGACAAGCTTTGTAGGCACGGCGCCGGGTGGTTTATCCGCCATGCCCGGTATCGCCCAGGAAGTCGGCGCAAACACCGCGATTGTAAGCCTTATTCAGCTGACGCGCGTCCTTTTGGTCGTCATGACAATACCGTTTCTCGTCATTTTCTTATTTACCAAACAAAACGGTGCGGCTCAGACATCAGCCGGAGCCGTTTCGGCAGGAGCTTCACATCCGGGCCTTACTCCCGTCTTGTTAACGGCCGGATTTATTTTGGCTGCCTGGCTTGCAAGTAAAGGCGCAAAACGGCTGAAATTTCCCGCCCCTTGGCTGCTCGGCAGCATGATCGGCGTTGCTGCTGCGGAAATCGGCGTGTCCGCCTTGGCGGGCAAAGACATGCTGGCCTGGTGGCCGCCGGAAGCGAACCAGCTGTCACAAATTTTTCTCGGCGCCACAATCGGATCAAAAATGTACAAAAGCATGTTCACCGGCGTGACGAGAGTGCTGACCGTCGGGTTTATTTCTTCCGTCGGATTAATCGCCGCCATGATTCTGAGCGCGGTTGCGGTTTCTAAATTAACGGGCATCTCCATGATTACATCTGTTCTCGCCTTTTCTCCCGGCGGGATCGCCGAGATGGCGGCGACTTCGATTACCCTGCACGAAGACTCGACTTTCGTCGTCGCGGTTCAGGTCATCCGGATCGTTCTCGTCATCGCCATGCTTCCGCCCTTCTATCGGCTGCTGCACCACCTTTCTCAGCTGAAACGGGCACACGGCGAAAGAGGCCGGGCAGAAAGAGGAACATGATCCGAATAAAAAAACACGCATCCATATGCGTGTTTTTTATTTGAACAGCTCTCCGCCGCCATTTACAGACCGCCAGTTTGCTGAAAGATCACGGAACAGCCGTTCAGCAAATAACAGTTCTTCATCTGTATAGCGGTCTAAAAACGCCAAGAGCCGCTTTTTTATCAATTCATGATATTCATGATGAAGGGAATGCAGCTCTTTCCCGGCAGGAGTCAGCCGGAAATAGACTTCTTTTTTATTGTCGCTCAGCCGGGTTCTGCGCAGGAAGCCGGCTTCCAAAAACTTCGCGCAGCTTCTCGACACGGTCGGCTTTGTCGTCTTCATTTTTTCCGCTATTGACGTGACATTGATCGGTTCATGATCTCCGATACACGACAAAATGTGAATTTCCGTCAAGGTCAATTGTAACTTTTTCCCGTTTCCTTCACGGAGTTCATCCATCCGTCCGGCCAACGACGCCCTGATATCCTCCTGGCACCTCTCCTGCTCGTGAAAAATATCTGTCAGCCCTTCAAGAATCATGTGTTTTGCATGGTCTGGCTGTCTTCTGTCCAACTGCTGAGTCACCCTTCCGTATTGATTGTTTCTTTTACTATAACGTTTTGTTACACAAGAAACAATCACACAGACGCATAAAAAGGTTATCAGATGAATAATCCCCATCTCTCCAAACCGGCCAGAACGGCTTCTTCCGCTTCACGTCCCGAGCCGCCGGCTGCCCATGCCGCATGGCCGTCCGGCCGGATTAAAACGGTGTGGACGTCGTTCCAATCGGCACGTGTTTCAGCAAGCTCCGCCCTGACTGCCGCCACGCTTTCCGTATCAATACCGGCGGGAATGCTCCCTCTTAATGACAGAAGCACAAAGCCGCCCTTGCGGAGAAAATCATACAGCCGGGCCGGCCGCCCGTCATGAAGGGTCAGTTCGATATCCGGCAGGCGTTTTCCGTTCAGGGTATGCGGCGGCAGCTCCGCATCCGGTTCATAATGCAGATCAAGCGCGGATACTTTTCCCGCCAATAAACGGTTGGACTCCTGAAAATCCAGCAAAGCGGTCATCGTTTCTCTTAATGCCATCCCCGACTCGGTAAAATCCATGAGCTTGATCTGCGTTTTGATATTGTGCAGCACTTCTTTTCCTGTGCTGTGCCTTTCCTGATGATAGCTGTCCAGAAGATGAGGCGCCGCTTTTCCCTTCATTTGCGCCGCCAGCTTCCAGCCGAGATTGACGGCATCCTGAAGCCCCGTATTCAGGCCTTGGCCGCCTGCGGGAAAATGAATGTGCGCCGCATCCCCAGCCACAAAAACCCGGCCGGAGCGGTACTGCTCAGCCTGACGCTCGGCATTGCCGAACCGCGACATCCATACCGGATCACTCAATCCGAAATCAGTGCCGCATATCCGCCGCAGGTCTTCTTTCAGCTCATTTTCGGTGACCGGCTCTTCCTTCCGCTTTTGCAGGACGTGCGGAGAAACGATGAGGACGCGGAAAAGTCCGTCCGTAAGAGGGATAATCACAACCGATCCCTCCAGGCGGCACGTTGAAAAAAAGGAAGATTCGGGCGGATGTTTCAAAACGGCATCACAAAGGGTTCCTGTTAAGTCGGCATCAGTGCCCGAAAAAGCGATGCCCGCCTGTTTCCGGACAATGCTCCCCGCTCCGTCTGTACCCGCGGCATATAAGCTGTGAAGAGTGCGGATTCCGCTTTCGTCCCGGAACACCGTCTCCACTCCGTCATCCGTCTGGGTGACAGCCACCGCTTCCGCCCCGCGGATGATATTTGCGCCGAGACTTGATGCATACTCCTCCAACATCCGCTCCGTTTCTGCCTGAGGAAGCATTAACGAATAATTCTGCTTCGTATCCAGCCGAGAAAAATCCAGCCGTGTATCCAGCATGGAAAAATGGCCGGAAGACACCTTCGTCCCTTGATCCACAAAGCGTTCCAATATGCCTCTCATGGCAAAAAGCTCAAGTGTGCGCGGATGCATGATAAGCGCTTTGGAATATGGCACCGTCTTCTTCAATCGTTCAATGACAGTCGTTTTCACTCCGGCCAGCGCCAGTTCTGATGCAAGCATAAGCCCGACCGGACCTCCCCCGATAATGGCAGCCTGTGTTTTCATTTCATCAGCCCTCTTTCGTATTTTTGTTGCACACGTAACAAAAAACATAAAATAAAACGCCTCCTTTTTTTGTTTCGTGCGTAACAATTTTCATTATAGTCTTTCCTCTGTTTTTTTACAATCATTTCCGAAAAAAAGACGCCGTTCACTTGGCGTCTGATTCACTGATGACTCCGACAATGTCTTTATCCTTAATCGGACCGAAATGACGGCTGTCGAGGCTGTATATGCGGTTGTCGCCAATAACAAAGTATTGTCCCTTCGGTATGCTTTTGCGCCCGGTCGTTTCCTTCAGCGTATAATCACCGGTCACATGGCTCCCGGCGGACAATGATGACTTTAACGGTTTTAAAAACGGTTCCGCCACCCGTTTTCCATTCACATACAGCTGATCCTCCCTGTATGCGATTGTCTCGCCGGGGAGCCCGATGACACGTTTGATCAGCACTTTGCGGTGCGGGCCTTTAAACAGAACAATATCGAAACGGCGGATCGTTTTGTAACGATGGGAAAACTTGTTGACCATCAGCTCATTTCCTTGTTTAAAGGTCGGATTCATGCTGATTCCTTCGACTTTATAATCAATAAAAATGGCATTCTTTAATTGTATGGCCAAAACAACGATAAGCACGCCGGCTATAAACCAAAATCGTTTTTTCAAGATTCCTGTCTCCCTCCGTCTTTCTCATGCTGACTGATTCTCGTCTGTAAACGCCGTTCGATATGCTTTCCGGCATACCACAGCACCGCGATCACCATTATGGCGCCCGCCATCCTGAAAGGCTGTGTAATGAGTGCGTGAAGATCATACCCGATAAAACTGATCATAAAAATCATAACCATTTTCCCCATAGCGGCTGCTGATATAAACTGCAGCGCTCCCACCCGTGACAGACCGGCAACGATATGAACCGCAGCGGACGGCGTAAAGGGGAAGCAAAGTAAAATAAACAGCGGACCGAAACCGTGCCGCTCAACCCAGAGCATCATCCGCCTTATGGTCTGATGCCTGCGGATGAAACCGAAAGCTCTCTTCTGTCCGAAACGGCGGACGGCATAAAACATCAGCATCGATCCTGACGCAGACCCGAGCCATGACAGAAAAAAACCTTCCCACAAACCAAATGCATTCGTATTCGCCACCACAAATACAACGAGCGGCAAAAACGGAAGAAACGCTTCAATAAAAGGCAGTACAGCCGCAGCAGCCGGGCCGAAAGCTCTATAGCTTTGGAACCATTCCGTCAGCTGTTCCTCAGTCAAATATGATAAAAATTGCTCCAACGTTTATACTCCTTAACGAGTTTGTCTATCCTTATTCTACACATTATCTCCAAAAAACGAAAATGTTTACGAGATTTTCCGACTTGAAATATCGTGTAAGCGAGTATAAAATAAGAACAAATGTTCTCTTTTTTAAGAAAGAAGGAGTATTTATGCCTGACATTCGGAGCGGCACCCGCGATCTCATCGAAAAAGGGCTGTTTCTGCCCATGGCGGCTGCCATCCTGAACCGGGACCTCGAAGCGCTTGATTCGTGCCCGTTCAAATTAAAACAACCCTATAAACAGCTTATCAGCTGCTCTTTAAAATTAGCACAAAAGGATTTGAGTGATGTTCGAAAAGAGTTAAGAAAGCGTAAAATTAAAATATACGAAGCGGAAAGAGACGAAGCATTTACGCTTTATATATGCACCATTAACGGCTATGAAGAAAAACACCGTTATTTCAACCCGAGAATACGGGAACAGGTAACCGCCTTATTGGAATATTACCTGTCTCTTGCGACCATTTAAAAAGCATCAGGGACTGCTTTTCCTTTTCAGCTGATAAATTTCAGACTATTCACACTATACATTCGACATGATTTTCTTTATAATCGGGACACGCTGTTTTCAATGAAAAGGAGGAATGTTATGAAACTGATTCATGTTCTCGCCGCCCTGCCCTTTTTCGGAATTCTCGCCGGCATTCCATTTGCCAACCGGGTGACGCCTTATGTTTTCGGAATGCCTTTCATTCTCGCATATGTCGTCATCTGGGCGGTGCTGACTTCCGTTCTGATGGCCGCCGTTTACAAATTGGACAAAGAAAACAAGGCGGGTGAGACGGAATGAACGCAGCATTTCCCGTAATGGCCGCCGTGCTCCTGTTTTGTGTATATCTCGGAATCCGGGCCCGAAAAGGAAAACGCATGGACCTTGAACAATGGACGGTGGGCGGACGCGGCTTCGGCACGATGTTTGTCTTTTTATTAATGGCGGGAGAAATATACACGACCTTTACATTCCTCGGCGGAAGCGGATGGGCTTACGGAAAAGGAGGCCCGGCCTTTTATATTATCGCGTACGGCTGCCTTGCCTACATTTTGTCATATTGGCTTCTGCCAGCCGTGTGGACTTACGCCAAACAACACAAACTGATGTCGCAATCAGATTTTTTTATTTCAAAATACAACAGCCCGCTCCTCGGCATTCTCGTATCGCTCGTCGGCATCGCATCCCTCATCCCCTATCTCGTTCTGCAGCTGAAAGGGCTCGGATTAATTGTTTCAGCAACATCATACGGACAGATTCCGCCCTCCGCCGCTGTCTGGATCGGCGCTGTCTCCATCACGATTTATGTGATGATTTCAGGAATCCATGGTTCAGCGTGGATATCCGTCGTCAAAGATATCATGATTTTAGGCATCGTCCTGTATTTAGGCATTTATCTGCCCATTCATTACTATGGCGGGTTTACGGAGATGTTCAAACAAATTGACGCCGCAAAACCCGGTTTTCTCACGCTGCCGGAAACCGGACAGAGCGTTTCCTGGTTCAGCTCAACGGTTTTGCTGACCGCCCTCGGCTTTTATATGTGGCCTCATACCTTTGCCGCTTCCTATTCGGCGGAGCATCCGCGGGTGTTTCGGAAAAACGCGATCATCATGCCTCTTTATCAGCTCGTCCTGCTGTTTGTCATCTTTACCGGATTTGCGGCGATTCTGCAGGTGCCCGGTTTAAAAGGGGCGGACACGGATCTCGCCTTATTAAAGCTGTCTGTGAAAACCTTTGATCCCTGGTTTGTCGGACTGATCGGATCGGCGGGCATTCTGACGGCGCTTGTGCCCGGTTCAATGATATTAATGGCCTCAAGCACGCTGTTCGCCAAAAACGTGTACAAAGCCATTCGGCCCGGCACGACTGACGAAAAAGTCTCACGGCTCGCAAAATACGCCGTACCCGTCATCGCGCTGATATCCGTATATTTTACGCTGAAAGGCGGAAATACCATCGTCACCTTGCTTTTAATGGGCTACAGCCTTGTCACCCAGCTTTTCCCCGCCCTCTTATTCAGCCTGCCGAAGCGGCGTTTCATCACAAGCCACGGCGCTTTTGCCGGCATAACGGCCGGGGTCGGAACGGTGGCCTTCATTACGCTGACCGAATCAACCGTCGGAACCCTCTTTCCGTTTCTTCCGCAGATCGTTAAGGATATGAATACAGGCATCATCGCGCTGGTTCTGAACATTGCCGTCATGTTTGCAGTCAGCGCCGCAGTCAGAAAAAAACAAATCAGCGCAGCCGAAAAGGCGGCTTAATGATAAAATAGCGGTAAGACACATGAAGGGGGAAAGCCGCATGATCATGACAACGACCGAAACCGTCGCCGGAAAACAGATTACGGAAGTAAAAGGCTTAGTGACAAGCAGTATCGTCCAGTCCCGTCACATCGGAAAAGATTTGCTTGCAGGCTTAAAATCTGTCGTCGGCGGCGAATTGAAAAGCTATACCGAAATGCTGGAAGACTCCAAAAAAGCGGTGAAAGAGCGGCTGATCAGAGAGGCGGAGCAGCTCGGAGCGAACGCCATCGTCGGCCTGCGGTTCGAACTGACCGCAGGACAGAACACATCCGAATTAATCGGATACGGAACCGCCGTCACCGCCGAATCCATTTAAAAAAACAAGCCTCTTTAAAGAGGCTTGTTTTTTTATTTCTCACATGCGATATAGTCTTTATCCCGGTCAAGTCTTTTATTTGCATTGTAAAGCGCTTTTGATACATACGGCTTGTACTTTGTTCTGCCGCCCTTGTTTTTCACTTTCGACGATTTGGCCACGCCGCCCTTATACACCTTATTCAGCGCCTTGCAGTTTTGATACGTTTTTACCTTTGTTTTCGCTTCTGCCGTCTGCCCCGCTCCGTATGAACAACCGAACACCAGGCCGAAAGACAAAAGCACAGCTGCCGTCTTTTTCATTTCTATCCTATCCCCTTTCCTGAATCATGTTGTATGGCTGAACATATCATAGTTCAAATAATCTCCATTTACAAGATAAATAGGAAAATAGTTTTAATTTATGTCCGCCCGTATATCTTTTATGGAATTTTTCCCAAAACCTTTTATAATATGAATTGATAGCGCTATCTGACTATGATGATAGGAGGAGAAATGATGATGAAAAAAGGGCTTGTTGCGGGTGTTCTCACTACAGCCGTTCTATTCGGCGCATGTACGGCGGATATTCCGGGGGTGATCAGTCCAAATACGGCGGAAGCGGCGTCCCAGCTCAGTAAAGGAATCGGCGGAAGGGCCTATCTGAACAGCACGGGCTCAGTTCTCGTCACGAAAATTCAGCTTCCAAGCTCGATTCAGGTGTCAAATGGGACAGCCTATATTTACTCAGGATTTACCGGAGGCACAGAGGCTGATATCGGGCTTCAGTACAGTGACACCTATCATGTATGGAAACCGATCATGAAAGTCGGTTCAAAGGGACAAGGCCAGGTCCGGTATCTGGAAGGAGAAAGCCAATTCACTTATACGAAAGGCTTCCGGCCCGGCAGCACCGTACAGCTGACCATTTACAAAAATCTGAACGGCAATACCCGCGCCACATATTGGGGCACGAATAATGACGGATACACCGGCCGCATCATCTCAGAACTCGCCCAAACAAATGTAGGCTCTGTCTCAAAATGGAAAGCGCTCGCCACCGTCGCGGTCACATCAGAGGATCAGCGCCCTTACATCAAATCAAACTTCTCAACAGCCTTTACGAACATCACGATCGACAATAAAGCAGTCACCCCTGTGATTGATACACAGGATTTTGCCAAATTGACAGTGTCAGGCAGCAGCGTCAGCATGTCTGTCGTCAAATAAAGAATTTTGGACGCACGATTTCTGTCATCGTGCGTTTCGTGAGGGTCTGCCGGATACGCAAATCCCTTATTTTTCGGATTACGTTTAATAAAAAAACAGCCCTCCTCAGGGTTGTTTTTTAACATTTCTTTCATTATTTCCGCCAAAACGCTGAGCAGTCCGCCTTATCCTGGATATTGAATTGAATCATGCTTTCAAGCAGCTCATAATGCACCGGTTCAGTCCATTGAATTCTGAACAAACGGGAAGTAGCGCTGTAGCCGGCACGGGCAATGTCGTCGGCAAAATGCGCAATTCCAGCTTCTTCGGGGGAAACACTTACATGATGCTTTGCTGCCGCAAAGCCGATAATAAACGTGCCGTGATCGGTAAACATCGGCGTGTTCCACTTGATCTGAGGTGTTAAACCCGGGAATTGCTCAGCCGTCCATGACAGGATTTCCTCCATTCGCAGACGATGATCAGGGCTGTCGATACTTGATAAATAGTCTTTGAAAACGTCCATGTCTTCCTCCTTCAACATCACGTCCGCTAGCGCCAAAACCCCGGATTTTCAGCTTTTTCCTTGATGTTAAATTCGATGATCTTCTTAAGCAGATCATCGTGCACCGGATCAGTCCACCGAATTCTGAACAGGCGTGAAGAAGCGCTGTACCCGGCTTGGGCGATGTCATCGGCAAAATGCTCCATCGTCTCTTTTTCAGGTAAAATGCTCAAATGATTTTTTGCCGCGGCAAACATAATGATATAGGTGCCGTGATCGGTAAATGTCGGTTTGTTCCACTTGATCTGTGCTTCTAAGTTCGGAAATTGGTCAGCCGTCCACGACAAAATTTCCTCTGCTTTGAGACGGTGATCCGGGTTATCGATTTCTGATACATATTTTGCAAACACATCCATGCCCATCTCTCCTAAAATGAAATATCATTACTCTTTACATCATCATAGCCAACAGACGGACACGATACAACTCTATCCGGGCATGTAAATCGAAAAAAGCCCTTCCCAAAAGGAAAGGGCCCGTCCCTTCACATCACAGCTTTCTCTAATATCTCTCCCCCAGCTCCCGCAAAATAAAGTCGTAGATCATTCTTGTCCGCTCTTCTTTCGGATACAGCATGAATTCCTGCCGCTTCGGGATATGACTGCCCATCCTGTCCTGAAAAGTGGTTCTGAGATAGGCGGTTCTGTAAACCTGATTTTCAAAAGAATGATAGGATACTTCCAGTTCCATCGTTTTGCCGTTTGAGAACGTGACCGCTGTGTCATCAAATGCCGTCGGTTGAAAATCTTTAACGTGCACATGAGATATCCAGCCGCATTGAGGCCTTGCAGAAGAAAGTGTAGGGAATAAAAAGATGTGATTTGAAGGGTCCACCATAATCGGCGGCTTGTGAGAAATTTTAATCGCTTCATATGTTCCCGCTTTTCTCCCGGCATAGCTGGAGCCAAAGTAGCGGCAGCTTCTGTCGATGATGTGAATCGGCTTCATGCTGACATACAGAATGCAATCTTTTTCAATGACCTTCGACCCCATTTTACCGTCTATTTCCTCAGGCAAAACAGCGATGGTTGAACGATTTACTTCGTAGCTTTCTAAGGGTGCGTGTGTTTTCTGGCACATGATGTGCAGCCTCCAATCCTTTTCTTGAAAATTTATACTAATAATCTATCATCTGTCATTGGAAAACGACAGGTTTTTTTTGAATATAGCTAAAAATCACCTTTTAAAGCTGTAATTTAGTCTTAAATTACTATTTAAATATTATTTTTCTTTTTCATTTCACCTCATTTATACAATGATCATTTTCGTTTTTTCGTCAATTTGCAGGATATGTCGATATATTTCCAAGTATTAGTTGTCTAAAGATTATAAAAATTAATTGATTTTTCCGGCCGTTATCCATATACTATAAAAAAGGCATTGGGGGGATTCTTTATGAAAGAGAAAAAGTCGTACACTGAGCTCATGAAGTCCCGCAACACGGAAAAAGCAAACGAATTCGATGTGACAATGGCCGATATTTACATTCAAATGGTGCTTGATGAATCCTTGTATAAACGCCGGATCGCCATGCTGACAATGCAGATTAATAAGGCGCTTGATGATAAAAATAAAGAAGCGTTCCTCACGCTTTCAAAAGAATATGCCGCTCTCAAACAGAGTGAATAAGCCAATCCATATGGATTGGCTTTTTTTACATTATCCGTTTACGATGGTGCCGCCGTTCACATGAATCGTCTGTCCCGTGACATAGGAAGAATCATCGCTTGCTAAGTACAAATAGCTCGGCGCCACTTCAACAGGCTCTCCCGGGCGCTGCATCGGCACGTCTGAGCCGAAGACTTCCACTTCCTTCGCCGAGAAGCTCGCCGGGATCAGCGGCGTCCAGATCGGCCCCGGCGCCACTGCGTTTACCCTGATGCCCTGAGTGACAAGAGATTGGGAAAGAGATCTTGTAAACGTGACGATCGCCCCTTTTGTCGCTGAATAGTCAATCAATGTTTTGTGGCCTTTATAGGCGGTAATGGAGGCCGTATTAATGATTGAACTTCCTTTTTTCAGGTGAGGGAGCGCGGCTTTCGTTAAGTAAAACATTGAAAAAATATTCGTCTGAAACGTTCTGATGAGCTGGTGGCTCGTGATTTTCTCAATCCCCGGCTGCACGTGCTGCTCACCCGCGTTGTTGACCAGGATGTCAATGGAAGGAAAGGCTTGGCCCGCCTGGCGGATGACATCATTGCAAAAGGCTTCGTCGCCGACATCCCCTGCGATCAGCAGACACTTCGCCCCCTCTTTTTCTACATATTGCTTCGTCTCTTCGGCATCCTGATGCTCATCAAAGTAAACGATGACCACATTAGCGCCTTCCTTCGCGAATAAAACGGATACGGCGCGGCCGATCCCGCTGTCTCCGCCCGTGATGATCGCCGTTTTCCCTTCAAGTTTTTTCGCCGCTTTCGGTTTGTCAAAAACGGGGCGCGGGTCCATTACATATTCAAAGCCCGGCTGCCGGTTTTGATGCTGCGGCGGCAAGGTTTTCTTCTTCTGATTCGCCATTTTGATCACTCCTTTACATTAATTACTATATTATGAGTAATTTGAGCATCTTATACGAATTTCATGTATGAACAGAGCCTTATTGGAAAAATTAAGAATATACAACAGAGGAGGTAAATCTGAATTGACTACTTTTTCAAACGAGGAACCGGCTTCCTATTGGAAAGCAACAGCTGACATTCTTTCCTTTCCCGCCCTCACTGAAGATACGGAATGCGACGTTGCGGTTATCGGCGGAGGAATTACGGGTCTGACAACGGCATACGAACTGACGAAAAGAGGTTTCCGTGTCGCTGTCATTGAAGCAGACCGGATTTTAAACGGGACGACCGCGGGCACGACCGCAAAAATCACCGCCCAGCATGATTTCATCTATGCCGATCTTATTCAGCAGATCGGCCTGACCAGTGCAAGGCTGTATTTCGAAGCCCACCTCCGCGCCATGGAAGACATGAAGCAGATCATCAAGGACCTTTCGATTGACTGCAGACTGATTGAACAAGACGCATATCTTTACACCAATACAGAATCAGGCGTCAAAAAAATCCGCAGTGAGCAGGAAGCTTATACCAAGCTCGGTATTGAACATGAGCTTGTGAAAGAACTTCCCGTCCCCGTTGATTGCAGGCTCGGCCTTGCGATGAAGAATCAGGCACAATTCCATCCGCTTTTATATGGTGCGGCGCTCGTGAAAGAGATCATTAAAAACGGGGCGCGGGTTTTTGAACAGACGGCTGCGATCGACATAAAAAAAGAACCGCAGCCGGAAGTGGTCACGAAAAACAGACACGGCATCAAGTGCAGCTACATTGTCTGCGCTTCCCACTTTCCTTTTTATGACGGAGGCGGGCTTTATGCCGCCAGAATGTATGCCAGCAGATCCTACGTACTCGCGGTAAAACCGAAACAAGCGTATCCGGACGGGATGTATCTCAGCATAGACAAGCCGTCCAGATCACTGCGATACACCGATTTGAACGGTGAAAAACTGGTGCTTGTCGGCGGTGAAAGCCACAAAACAGGCCAAGGAAAAGAAATGTCCGGGCATTACGAAGCGCTGAAACAATTTGCGGAAGACACAATCGGAGTTGAAAGCATCCCATATCATTGGTCTGCACAAGACCTTGTCACCATTGACAAAATTCCGTTCATCGGTCCCATCTCAGGCGATGAAGAACATATTTTGGCGGCGACCGGTTTTAAAAAATGGGGAATGACAAGCTCAGCGCTCGCCGCGAAGCTTTTGGCTGATCATATCCAAAACAAAAAGAACCCGTTTTCCGGCCTGTTTATTCCGTCACGCTTCCACGCAGATCCCGGACTGAAAAAACTGATTTCCTATAATGCCGACGTGGCCAAACACCTTATCTCGGGCAAACTTGAGAGGCCGGACGCTTCGCCTGAGAGTCTTGGGCCCGGGGAGGGAAAAATCGTAACGGTAAACGGCAAACGGGCCGGCGCCTATAAAGATGAAAAAGGCTGTCTGCATCTTGTCGATACGACATGCACCCATTTAGGCTGTGAGGTTGAATGGAATGACGGCGAACGGACGTGGGACTGTCCATGTCACGGGTCTCGGTTCACACCCGACGGCGGGGTTGCCGAAGGTCCCGCCATCAAGCCGCTGAAACGTCTCACCCAAGATTGACTAAACCATTCTGTACGAATGGTTTTATTTTTTTCCGCATTAAAATATTTTTATCAGATTCCTTCATTCAAGTTCCTTCCAAACCGATAAAAAGAAAAAGAGAATATCTGGGGGAACTTATATTGTTATTTAAAAAAGACCGCAAAAAAGAAACAGCATATTTTTCAGAAGCCGATGGAAAAAAACGCATCGCGCTTTCAAATCAATATGCAGATGTCCAAAAACAGCTGAAAATGGTCAGGCTCGGAAACGAAGAACTTCATGTGCTTGAAGAGCTGCAGCCGTTAATTAAAGAACATATCTCAACAATCGTCGATTCCTTTTACCGAAATCTGGATCACGAAAAATCATTAATGACGATCATTAACGACCACAGCACGGTTGAGCGACTGAAAAAAACATTACGGCGTCATATCCATGAGATGTTCGCCGGCACGATTGATGATGAATTCATTGAAAAAAGACAGCGCATCGCTTCCATCCACTTGCGGATCGGCCTTGAACCGAAATGGTATATGGGAGCGTTTCAGGATCTGCTTCTGTCGATGATGAACATATATGAAGCAACCATTCCGGATTTGCATGAGCTTTTAAAAGCGATCAAAGCGACGACGAAAATATTGAATCTTGAACAGCAGCTCGTCCTTGAAGCATTCCAGACTGAATATAACTGCCAGCGTGACGAACAAGAAGAAAAGAAAGCCCGTCTTCATCAGAAAATCCAGGAAACATCCGGATCACTCGCTGATTTGTTTTCAGAAACGAGCAGAGCCGTGCAGGAGCTGGTCGATAAATCCGAGGGCATTTCCGAGGCGTCAAAAGCCGGCACCGTCACTTCCGTACATGTCGAAGAAAAATCAATCGGCGGGAAAAAAGAGCTTGAAAGCCAGCAGCAGCAGATGAATAAAATCGACGCCAGCCTTCTGCAGATTGAAGAAGAAATGGACAAGCTGAATGACATCGCCCAACAGATCGAAAAAATCTTCGGCATCGTGACGGGGATCGCCGAGCAAACGAATCTCCTGTCACTCAACGCTTCAATAGAATCCGCGAGAGCCGGGGAGCACGGCAAAGGGTTCGCCGTTGTGGCGACGGAGGTAAGGAAGCTTTCAGAGGATACGAAAAAAACCGTTTCCACCGTATCAGAGCTTGTGAACAATACCAATACACAAATCAACATCGTGTCCAAACATATCAAAGATGTAAACGGACTTGTAAGCGAAACGAAAGAAAAAATGACGCAGATCAACCGTCTGTTTGATGACATCGTCCAAAGCATGAAAACGAGCAAAGACCAGACAGGCAAAATCGACGTTGATTTGCAGGCCTTTCTCGGCGGCCTTCAAGAAGTCAGCCGCGCCGTTTCCCACGTTGCATCATCCGTTGATTCACTTGTTATCCTTACAGAAGAATAAAGATAAACCGACCGGCCTTTTTCATAAAGGGCCGGTCTTTTTATTGTTAACTTAAAATATAATAGAGTTGACATATGTAAAGACTCGCTTTATTGTATAAACATATTTTGATAAGCTGGAGGAATACATAATGAAATTGACAGAAATGATGCATATTGCCGTGTTTACCGCCATTATGGGACTTTTGGGGCTGCTCCCGCCGCTTTTCTTATCCTTTACGCCGGTTCCGATTACGCTCCAGACGATCGGTGTGCTCTTATCGGGAAGCATCCTGAAACCGAAAGCGGCGTTTTTAAGCCAATTGCTTTTTTTGCTGATTGTGGCATGCGGAGCGCCTCTCCTTTCAGGCGGAAGAGGCGGCTTCGGGGTTTTTTTCGGGCCGAGCGCCGGATATCTCATCGCATATCCGCTGGCGGCATTCCTGCTGAGCCTCAGCATCCAAGGCCTTCGCTCAGCTGCTGTCCCCCATTTGTTTATCAGACAGTTCTTGTTCGGCGTGCTGTTTTTGTATGTCATCGGCATTCCCGTTCAGGCTTTTATAATGCACATTGATATCTTGACTGCCGTAAAGCTCAGCCTCATCTATGTGCCCGGAGATCTGCTTAAAGCGGCCGCAGCCTCATTCGCAGCCGTAAGAATCAGAAAAACTCTTCAAGCTAGCCGGCTTTTGCCGACGAAAGGAAGCTGATTTTAGTCATCATGATTACATCATCATATTCAGATACAGCCGGACAAGCGCCGGAACAGATCGCGATTCAGACAGAAACAGAACAGATCACCTATCAAACTTGGAACAGGCTAGTAAACCAAACCGCAAACTGGCTTGGCAGCCTTTCAGATAAACCGGAAAACCTTGCGATATTACTGCCGAACGGCATCCCATTTTTACAACTTTTCGCAGGGGCGGCGCATGCCGGCTGCACGGCGGTTCCGTTAGATCCCCGCTCGGCTGCGGCGGAACTCGCGGACCAGCTGCACATCAGCAAAACCGACCTCGTCATCTGTGACCGCCGGCTGAGCGGCAGACTGGACGGCATCAAAACGCCTGTCATCCTGTGGGATGAATGCGGGCCTTTGATCGAGGCGGAAAAAACGGAAGGCACTTTTATCAAAAACACCGGCCTGCCCTTTTATACCGGATTCACCTCGGGATCGACCGGTAAGCCGAAAGCCTTCACCCGCTCTCACCGTTCGTGGCTGGAGAGCTTTTCTTGTACGAAACGTGAGTTCGGCATTTCCCCTGATGACAAAGTGCTGGTACCGGGCACGCTTCGCTCGTCACACTTTTTATACGGCGCCGTCAGCACTTTGTTTATCGGCGGAACCGTCCTCCTTCAAAGAAAATTCAATCCGGCCGGAATGAAAGACCGGCTCAGACAAGCTGACGTTCTATATACCGTTCCGACAATGACGGACGCCCTGCTCTCACTAGAGGCGTTTCCGGATACACCGCTCAAGGTGATTTCTTCCGGTGCAGACTGGCCCGCTTCGTCTAAACAAGCGCTGTCAGAGCGCTATCCCCATTTACGGTTGTACGATTTTTACGGAACGTCTGAGCTGAGTTTCGTGGCGTTCTTATCGCCTGAAGACAGCGTCCGGAAGCCTGACGCGGCGGGCCGTCCGTTTGAAAATGTTACAATCGAAATCCGCCGGCCCG
The DNA here is from genome assembly GCF_053663395.1 of Bacillus sp. JK74. Lineage (NCBI taxonomy): Bacteria > Bacillati > Bacillota > Bacilli > Caryophanales > Bacillaceae > Bacillus > Bacillus sp. JK74. Next base: position 928,510 of record NZ_JBSJQB010000002.1, read on the forward strand.
GCGGAGAACGCTGCATGCCGGGCGAAACGGGGAAGATTTTTGTGAACAGCCCGATGAAATTTTCCGGATACATCAACGGCGCAAAACCTGATGATTCCGGCTGGATGACGGTTGATGACATGGGATATATCGATCGTGAAGGCTATCTTTATATCGAAGGACGTGAAAACGGGATGATCGTATCAGGCGGCCTGAATGTATTCCCGGAAGAGATAGAACGTGTGCTCAACCGCTGTCCGGGCGTCAGAAAAGCGGCCGTCATCGGCATTCCTGATGATTATTGGGGCAGCATCGCCGTTGCGGTGATCGACGGACATGCAAATGTAAAGGAACTGAAGAAACAGTGCCGCGAGCAGCTGGCGGCATATAAAATCCCGAAAAAATGGCTGTTTTCAGAAATACCGGAAACAGCCGGCGGAAAGATCGCCCGTGCCGCCGTACAAAAGCAGGCAAAGGACATGATGGAATGGAAGCTGTAATTACGGATGCGAAGCGGACGATTTTCGCCCGGGAAAACGGCCTGTTAAAAGACTGTCTCCCCGAAGATTTGGCAGCTCCGCTGATCCGACATTTGAGCCGGAACATGCCCGAAGACATTGATGAAGTCCTGATCGGAAACGCGACGGGCCGCGGCGGGAACCTCGCCCGGCTGTCAGCCTTGGCCGCCGGGCTTCCTTTGAGCGTGTCCGGTACGACCATCGACAGGCAGTGCGGTTCCGGATTGGACGCCGTGAGGGTCGCGTGCCACTTTGTTAAAGCCGGCGCGGGGAGCACATACATCGCGGGAGGAGCGGAGAGCAGCAGCCGTTCCCCTTTCTCATCCCGGGCGCGCTTTTCTCCTGAACACATCGGCGATCCTGATATGGGCATAGCGGCCGAGTATACGGCACAGGCTTACGGCGTAACGAGAAAGATGCAGGACGAATATGCCCTTCTCAGCTATGAACGGAGCGTCAAAGCGCACGAAGACGGCTTGTACCGCCGGGAAATTCTCCCCTGCCACGGATTCGCCTCTGACGAAAATATGCTGAAAAAGCGGAACATGGCGCCTCTCATCGCCCGCGCCAAACCCGTCTTTCAGCCCGGAGGCTCTGTCACCGCCGCCAACAGCTGCGGAATTTCTGACGGGGCGGCGGCAGTTTGTGTGATGGAAGAACAAAAAGCGCGGTCTCTCGGTTTAAAGCCGGGATTGCGTTTTATCGGAAGCGCGGTAAGCGGCGTCCATCCGCATTATCCGTCAGCAGCTCCGGTTTATGCCGTCAAAAAGCTTTTGAAGGAACGGGACCTGTCACCGGATGATATTGATATATACGAAATCAACGAGGCGTTTGCCGTCAAAATATGCGTTTTTTCACAGCAGCTTCAAGTGCCGTATTCTAAAATAAATGTCCGGGGCGGCGCTCTGGCCGTCGGGCATCCGTACGGGGCTTCCGGGGCGGCGCTTATCACCCGGCTTTTTTATGAAGCAAAAAGACGCCCTGATGCCCGCTATGCAGCAGCAGCGATCGGCAGCGGAGGCGGAGTCGGACTGGCGCTTCTCTTTGAAGTGTTAACGTAACGGCAGTATAATAGATGATATCGATAAAAAATGATCGGAGTGGAGACTTTATGACTGCCGTTTGTTTAGTAAGACATGGAGAGACTGATTGGAATGCCCAAAAGAAGCTTCAAGGCAAATCGGATATTCCGTTAAATGCGACGGGAGAGCGTCAGGCGAAAGAGACAGGAGAGTACTTAAAGGGGTCCGAATGGGATGTCATCGTCTCAAGCCCGATGAAACGGGCCAGAAAAACGGCTGACATTATTAACGGGTTTTTGAATCTTCCCATTGTCGTCATGGAAGATTTCAGAGAACGGAGCTACGGTGATGCGGAAGGAATGTCTTTACCGGAACGGTCGAAGCGCTACCCGGATAAAAACTACCCGAATATGGAGACCGCAGAAGAGCTGACAGACAGAATGCTTGCCGGTTTAGTGAAAGTTCAGGAGCGGTTTCCTGAGCAAAAAGTACTGATCGTCGCTCACGGCGCAGCCATTCACGCCCTCTTGTCCGCTATTTCTGACGGTGATACCGACATACAAAACGCAAAGCTTGTCAATGCGTGCCTGAGCAATATCGAACGAATTGAAAATAAGTGGCGCGTCAAAGATTACAATGTAAGCAGCCACCTATCAGAATCATAACAAAAAGGCCCGAATTCAGTTTTGGGCCTTTTTGGCGAGCATTTTTTTCTCCAGATCATGTAATATGGCGTCCGCACCGTCAATGCTCCGGCGCTCCGTCCATGCCGCCCTGTCCGCGCGGTAAACGTGGCCGTTTTTTACGGCAGTCAGCTGTTTCCAGAGGTGATTTTTTTCGAGTTCTTTCTCACCGTCCAGCAGTACGATGTAATCAGGATCGATATGCAAAAGCTGCCCGGGCGTCATTTTGATAGCGTCTGATTTCCCGCCGGAATCTGTCTGGACCGCATATGTAAATCCTGCGAGCGTCAAAAGCCGGGACGTAAAAAACTGATCATCCTTTACGGAAATGCTGCCATTTGCAGCGTCAATTAATAAAATCGTGCCGCCTTCTGCATCCAGCTTTCTTTTGATGTCATTCAGCTTTTCTTCCTGAGCCGACAATTGTTTCTCTATGATGCCCTCTTTACCGACCGCCTTTTCAATGGTAAGGGCAGCATCAACCGCATCCTGATAATCCGCAGCTTCATTTTTCAAAGCGATTGTCGGAGCGATCTTTGTCAGCTCATGGTATATCCCCCTGTTCAGGCTTGAGTCTGCAATGATGAGATCGGGTTTTAACGAAGTGATCTTTTTCAAATCGGGATGTGACGGGGGCCCGACGGACGGACTGCCGTCGTTTCGCTCTTTCCGGTTATCCGCCGCGGCCGCCGGCTTTATGCCGAGATCATGGAGGGTGTCAATAAAGCCCTCATTCAATACGGCGATGCGCTGCGGGTGCGCAGCCACATGCGCCGTCCCCAGATCGTGCCTGACGGCGGTTTCATGTTCCTGTTCTGAGCATGCCGTTATGAAGAGAACGGATAAGATCATCAGCATACTGAAAATTGGTTTCATCTGTTCCCCCTCTTTCGTTTTTCCGCAATTATATCATTGACAATATAAGTATCAATGATATTCAATATCATTATTTTCATAAAATGGTTTCACAGCTTTCTCCGTCAAGAAAGCCAAAGACTGATTCATGCCGGCCGCTTTATTTCATTCCGCTTTCGATTCCATCAGACTTCTGCATTCAACAAAAGGTGACATTTATCCTGTTTTTGCCGCAGCTCCCAAAAATGGAATCAAACCGTTCGACCCAGTAAACAAGAGAGCGATTGCGGCTGTGTACAAATACTCATGTCCTTCCATCGGTTTTTTCCATTAAAATTTAAATATTTCGGGTTCCTATTAAACGAAAGAGAGATGATATACCTAAATAGAAATAAAACAAACTGAAAAAAATTGGGTCTACTAAAATATTATTCCATACTATACAATTAATCCACAGAATAATCTGTCTATTGGTTATTCTGCAAATGAAAAAAGGAGTGGATAAAGAGTGAGAGGCAAAAAGGTATGGATCAGTTTGCTGTTTGCTTTAGCGTTAATCTTTACGATGGCGTTCGGCAGCACGACTTCTGCCCAGGCTGCAGGGAAATCAAACGGGGAAAAGAAATATATTGTCGGATTTAAGCAGACAATGAGCACGATGAGCGCCGCCAAGAAAAAAGATGTCATTTCTGAAAAAGGCGGGAAAGTGCAAAAGCAATTCAAATATGTAGACGCAGCTTCAGCTACATTAAATGAAAAAGCTGTAAAAGAGCTGAAAAAAGACCCTAGCGTCGCTTACGTTGAAGAAGATCACGTTGCACAAGCGTACGCGCAGTCCGTGCCTTACGGCGTATCACAGATTAAAGCCCCTGCTCTGCACTCTCAAGGCTTCACCGGATCAAATGTTAAAGTAGCGGTTATCGACAGCGGTATCGATTCTTCTCATCCTGATTTAAAGGTAGCAGGCGGAGCCAGCATGGTTCCTTCTGAAACAAATCCTTTCCAAGACAACAACTCTCACGGAACTCATGTTGCCGGTACAGTTGCGGCTCTTAATAACTCAGTCGGTGTATTAGGCGTTGCGCCAAGCGCATCTCTTTACGCTGTAAAAGTTCTCGGCGCTGACGGTTCCGGCCAGTACAGCTGGATCATTAACGGAATTGAGTGGGCGATCGCAAACAATATGGACGTTATTAACATGAGCCTCGGCGGACCTTCTGGTTCTGCAGCGTTAAAAGCGGCAGTTGACAAAGCCGTTGCTTCCGGCGTCGTAGTGGTTGCGGCAGCCGGTAACGAAGGCACTTCCGGCGGCTCAAGCACAGTGGGCTACCCTGGTAAATACCCTTCTGTCATTGCGGTAGGCGCTGTTAACAGCAGCAACCAAAGAGCATCTTTCTCAAGCGTAGGTTCTGAGCTTGATGTCATGGCACCAGGCGTCTCTATCCAAAGCACGCTTCCTGGAAACAAATACGGCGCGTACAATGGTACGTCAATGGCATCTCCGCACGTTGCCGGAGCGGCTGCTTTGATTCTTTCTAAGCACCCGAACTGGACAAACACTCAAGTCCGCAGCAGTTTAGAAAACACCACTACAAAACTTGGTGATGCTTTCTACTACGGAAAAGGGCTGATCAACGTACAGGCGGCAGCTCAGTAAAACATAAAAAACCGGCGTCGGGCATGGCCCCGCCGGTTTTTTTATTATTTTTCTTCCTCCGCATGTTCAATCCGCTCCATGATCGACGGGTGGCTCCCTCTGAAAATTTTGACGAGAAACGGCGGGTTGACCCGGCTCAGTCCCGTATCGGCCAAGTCCTGAAACGTCTCAATCGCCGCTTCCCGGTTTCCGGTCAGCTCGATGCCGTAACGGTCGGCGGCGTTTTCCTGATACCGGGAGACGGCATTCGTAATCGGATCAGAAGCAAAACTGAGAACAGATAAGAGCAGCAATAACAGCGGGAGGGCGGCCAGATCTTCAGGCCCCTTTATATGAAGCATTCGGCCGAAGAATTTGGACAGCCGCTTATAAAGCTTGTCAATGATATAGAACCCGGCTAATGACAGCAGCAAATACCCGGCCAGTCCGATGTACACGTGCTTCATCACATAGTGCCCCATCTCATGCCCCATAATGAACAAAATTTCCCGATCCTTCAGTTTGTTAAGCGTCGTATCCCACAAAACGATCCGCTTATTCGAACCGATGCCCGTCACATACGCATTCAGCGCATTCGTTTTCTCCGACATATTCACTTCATACACATGGCTGGCCGGAATGTCGGCCTTGTCGGCAAGCGACAAAATTTTGCTTTCCAGCTCCTTGTCTTTCAGCGGATAGAAATCATTGTATAAAGGATCAATCACGACCGGCTGCAGGAAAAACAAAAACAGGGTAAACGGCACAGTAAGACACCAAGCGTAAAACCACCATTTTTTTGTATGCTTTGTGATCAGCCAGTAAAACACAAGCACACACACGGCAAACAGCGGAAAACTGATCCAGAAATCAATGACATGGTCTCTTATCCAGCTTGCTGCTGTCTGCGTCGAAATATGATACGCAAGCGAAACCCGATATCCGATCCACTCTAGCGGAAGCGAAGCCGCCGTAACGATGAGTGAAATCACAAATACGAAGCTTACGATTTGCAGCACCCGAAAGCGCACCGCGGCTTCCAGCCAATGCTTTATTTTTTTGGCAAGCCCCGTAATGAGCAGCAGAAAAAATAAAAACCAATCTAACGGCGCTCCGATGAAAAATAAAAAATCCTTTACATTTGAAAAGTTTTCAGCGGCTGCCAGGCGGCCCGGCTCCATAAACGAGGACGGATCGGCTTTCGTTCCCTTTACGGCCTCCGGGACGGCGGAGTCTCCTGTCATAAAGAAATACCAATAGAAAAAAAGGCCATACAGCACATAGGCAAGTCCCGCTGCCGCTATCCATTTGCGCATGGAAGTCTCCCTCCTTAGCCTTATGACTTACTCCTATTGTAAGCATAAATGCAAATAAATAGAACCAAGCCTCCGAAACGGATGTTAATCTTTTCACAACAGAAAAGAATGGAACAACAGGAAGCGGGAAAGACTAAAAGACGGAGTGATGAATATGAAAAAAATAATCGCGTTTATTGTAGTAATCGCCCTTTTGGTTATTGCTTTCTTCTATGTATACAGCCGGACCGGCGATGTGTTTCCATCAAGCAACGCAGATCTGATTATTCTGTCAGAGCACGGAAAAAAAGAAATCAAAATTAAAGACAGGCAGAATGTAAAAGATATGCTCGATATCTTGAACCAAGGAAAACAAGTCAAACTGACCAAAAGCGTGTCTCCCGATTACGACGGAACGGTCAAATACCATGAAGACCGTTTTGATTCATTCAGCATGTGGCTCGAAAGCGGCAATTATATGATGTACAAGCATAAAAACACGTATTACAAACTGACCCGGCATGATACGAAGCTTGTGCAAAGCATCATTAAGGAAGAATCGCAGAGCTGACCGGATCAGCATGTAAAAGCGAAGCCCCCGGCTTCGCTTTTCGTCCGTCATTTCGGAAGCATGTCCCGGACCGCCCTTCTCAGCAGCTTCCCGGTCGCGTTCTTCGGAATCTCATCAAGAAAAACCACTTCCGCCGGCCGCTTATATTTTGCCAAATGTGTTTCACAGTAATCAAAAACCGCCTGCTCTGTCAGCTCACCGTCCCCAGGCACTATATAAGCATGCACCGCTTCCCCCGTTTTGGCGTCAGGAACGCCGATGACCACGGCTTCTTTAATGCCCTCATGGCTGTAAAGCACTTCTTCTACTTCGCGGGGATAGACGTTGTATCCGCCGACGAGAATCATATCTTTTTTTCTGTCGACGATATAAAAATAACCGTCTTCGTCGCGCTTCGCCAAATCACCCGTGTACAGCCAGCCGTCTTTCAGCGCGTGCTCCGTCTCCTCGGGCATCTTGTAATAGCCTTTCATCACATTCGGCCCTTTCACGATCAATTCTCCCACTTGATGGTCGGGCAATTCGCGTCCGAGCGTATCGACGACTTTATTTTCGACATGTAAAATATTCGTCCCGATCGAGCCGGGCTTTCTCCCCCGATCAAACGGATTAAAACAAGTAACCGGAGACGCTTCAGAAAGTCCGTACCCCTCCAGAATGGTGACGTCAAAGGTTTGTTCAAACGTCTGCAACAGAGCGACCGGCATGGAGGCCCCGCCTGAAATGCACAGTCTGACGGACGCAAAATCCTCCGCCTTGCCGTGCTCGTATTGATACAGATAGTTATACATCGTCGGAACGCCGGCAAAAATGGTTGCCTGACGGCTTTTAATCAGTTTAAACACAGAAGCCGGACTGAATTGCGGCTCAATTAAGACACACGCTCCGCTCATCAGAGGCGCATTCATACAAACGGTTAAACAAAAAACGTGAAACATCGGCAATGCCGCCACAATTTTGTCTTTCTCATTCATTCCTAAGTATCCGGCGACATCATTTGCATTGGAGAAAAGATTCTGATGGGTGAGCATGGCGCCTTTCGGTTTTCCGGTCGTCCCTGAGGTGTATAAAATGACGGCAGTATCGTCTTTGGACAATGTCGGATAAGTTCTGCTGCGCTCCGCCGGACGGAGCATTTTTGTAAACGTTGTCATTTTTAAGCGCAATTGAGGGTCTTCTGTCGATGGAGCGTTCTCTGCTGTCTGGCTGATAATGATATGCTCCAGCAGCGGCAGCGAGCCGTGCAGGCTTTCAAATACGGGAATTAATAGGTCGATGCCGGCGATCGCTTTGACATCGCCGTTTTTCAGCATGTATGCGATTTCTGAAGGTGTGTATGCCGGATTAACAGGTATGACGACAATTCCCGCTTTTAACGCGCCGAAAAACGCAATAACAAAGTCAGGCGTATTTCCGAGCAGCAGCGCGAGATGATCCCCTTTTTTCAGTCCCCTGTCCTCCAAGCCGTTTGCAAATGCTTTGATTTTACCTGCCAGCTCCTCATACGTCATGTACTGATCTTGAAACAGACAAGCTGGTTTTTCCGGTTTCTGCGATGCCGTTTCTTCCAATTTGGAAACCAGATTCATTTTCCCACCCCTTTAAAAATGTAATGAATGAATAGTCATTCATTTCTCCGGAATAAACGTTCACTTTTATTATAGAAAAATATAGAAAAACACTCAAGGGCAAAAAGCCCCGAGTGCCTGAAAACCGGAAACTATAATTGTTTCAGCGCTTCACTGACCGGCGTGCCGCCTGCTGTCAGATCGAACGCTTTTTCATACGTATTCGGTTCATCAAGGGATGCGATAACGGTCTTGGCGACATCGTCTCTTGAAATGGAGCCTCTTTCTAAATCGGCTGCGGCTTTGATATTTCCCGTGCCGGGATCATTTAATAACCCGCCCGGCCGGATAATCGTATACGTCAGACCGCTCGCTTCAAGAATTTTATCCGCATAATGCTTTGCGGCATAATACGGCTTCAGCGCTTCATTCCAATTGTCGCGGTTATGAGCCTGAAGGGCGCTTACCATAATGAACCGCTTGATGCCGGCTTTCTTTGCCGCTTCTATCGCTTTCGCCGCTCCGTCAAGATCAATCAAAAGCGTCTTATCGTATCCGGTGCTTCCTCCTGATCCGGCGGTAAACACAATCGCGTCACAGCCTTCAGCGGCTTTCGCGATGTCTTCCGTGCTTCCTTCCAAATCTGCAAGAACGGCTTCTGTTCCCGCGGCTTGAAGCGCTTCTTTCTGCTCTTCTTTCCGGACCATCGCCCGCAGCGTATGCGTGCCGTCTTTTTGAAACAGCCCGGTCAGACGCTGTCCGATCTGTCCGTTTGCTCCGATGAGAAATACTTTCATCATGATCCCTCCCCATTCATTATGGTTCTATCATTTCACAAAAACGGGCGCTGATTCAAATCATGCGTTCGGCAAATGTTCTAATAAATCAGCTCGAGGAAATCTTCCAGCTCTATTTTGCCGAAATACTGTTTCAGATCGATTCCGGCCAGCGCCTCCCTGATAGCGGTTCTGTCATACTGTTTTCCGGTCAGCGCCTGTTCGACTTCACTCACATCTTTCGCACCGAAGAAATCACCGAAAATTTTGCAGTCCTGAATGATTCCTTTTTTCACTTCAAGACGCAGATCAATCGATCCGACCGGATAACGTTTCGAATGCTGAAGGTTGAATGCGGGCGACCTGCCGAAATTCCAGTCCCAGTTTTGATAGCGCTCTTCGGAAATCTTTCGGATCGCTTTCCAGTCTTCATCGGTCAGTTTATATTCCGGCACTTCGGAAAGATCATTTGTATTAAAAATATGGTGCAGCAGATGCTTTTTGAATTCGTCCGCCGTCATTTTGTCATCAAGAAACTCGCTGATATTGGCGACACGGCTTCTGATTGACTTAATGCCTTTTGATTCGATTTTGTCTTTTTTCACTTTCAAGGCTGACACGACATGATCAATGGCGGAATCCAGCATTAATGTTCCGTGGCTGAAAATACGCCCTTTCGTCGAAAATTGAGCGTTGCCGGAAATTTTTCTGCCGTCCGCGACGATGTCGTTTCGGCCGCTTAATTCAGCTTCCACACCGAGCTGGCGCAGCGCCTGAATAACGGGTTCGGTGAATTTTTTAAAATTGTGAAAGCTGTCGCCGTCATCCTTGGTGATAAAACTGAAATTCAGATTCCCGAGGTCATGGTAAACCGCGCCGCCTCCTGACAGCCTGCGGACGACGATGATTCCGTTATCTTCTACGTATTTCGTATTGATTTCTTCTATTGTGTTTTGGTTCTTCCCGATGATAATCGACGGCTGATTGACATAAAACAGCAGGTATGTCTGTTCAGGGTCGAGATGCTTCACGCAATATTCCTCGATCGCGAGGTTGATCCTCGGGTCGGTTATGTTTTGGTTGTCGATAAATAACATGGTGCTCCTCCTTTATTTCTCCCACTTCAATCCGGAAGCGGCGATTGTCACTTCGCCCCCGAACACGGATTCCGCTTCTTCTTTCAGCTTCCGGTGCTCGCCGAAATGAGGCAGATGTGTGAGAATCAGCTCCCCCGCTCCGGCCTCCTCCGCGATACGTCCGGCTTCCAAACTGTTCATATGGCCGGCTGACGTGCCGTCCTGGTCCGCGTAAAAATTGCACTCGCAGATCAGCAGATCGGCATTTTCCGCAAACGGGATAAACGCGTCCTGGTAGCTTGAATCAGCCGTATACACAACAGAAGCTGCACCGTCAGTAATCCGCATCGCATAACAAGTGACCGGATGCACCGTTTTCAGGAAGGTAATGGTGAACGGCCCGGCAAAAAGCGGGCGGTCCGGCTGATAGGCCACTCCTTTCGTATGCGTTTTATATGTAAGACGCTCAAACTGTTCTATATCAGCATCATGCCCGTAAATCGGCAGTGCATGCGTCCCTTTTCCGAGAAAGGAGCCGACCTGTTTGGCAAATTGAAGCGGCCCGATATCAGCGATATGATCATGGTGATAATGGGACAAAATGACGGCATCAAGCTCTTCTGCTGGAACATAGGCAAACAGCTTTGATAATACGGCGCTTCCGCAATCAACGAGCAGAGAATAGCCGCCGGACTGAAACAGATAGCCTGAAGTTGCTTCGTTTGCGGCCGGAAACCCGCCGCAGCATCCAATAACTGTAACTTTCATATGACCCTCCGAATGTTTATGATAAAAAGATCCTTTCCTCCAATATACCTATTTTTCGTACAAATTGCATGTTTTAAACATTGTGCCAAAACAGCCGTTGATTTTCCAAAACTGTTATAATACAATGTAGAGACAAAACAATGAAAGAGGGATGGGTATGTTGGAAAAGATGTCGGATTTTTTCAGAAATTTACCCGGTAAGAAATGCGAAGAATGCGGAAATGAGATTGTTGAGCAGTATGAGTGTCACATTAATTTGTGCAATGACTGCTTGAAAATTAAGGATATGTGACAATAGGGCGCCGCACAATTCTAAGTTGTGCGGCGCCCGTTTTTTTCGGCCGTCATCATACTTTCTGAATAGGGAGTTATTCACCATTATTAGCAATTATCTGTACGTTTTAAAAGATTCAGTATTTTCAATCTATATTTTTCTATAGACGGATTGTTTTCTTTTCTATTATAATTTGTTCTAATAGCTATCTTTTTAGATACTTATTGCACTTTTTTCTTCGGGAGGTAATCTATGAAAAAATTACGCTTTGGACTAGCGACGCAAATTTTCGTCGGACTCATACTAGGGGTTGTAGTCGGTGTCATCTGGTACGGCAATCCTGCCATTCCAACATATTTACAGCCTATCGGCGATTTGTTTTTACGCTTAATCAAAATGATAGTGATTCCAATTGTCGTCTCCAGCTTAATCATCGGCGTTGCCGGCGCGGGAAGCGGAAAACAAGTCGGAAAATTAGGCTTCAAAACGATTTTGTATTTTGAGATCATTACCACTTTTGCCATTATTCTCGGGCTGGCTTTGGCGAATCTGTTTCATCCGGGAACAGGCGTTAATATACATGAAGCTCAAAAAACAGATATCAGTCAATATGTTGAAACAGAAAAAGAACAAAATAACAAATCTATCGCAGACACATTCCTGCATATCGTACCGACAAACTTCTTCCAATCATTGGCCGAAGGAGATCTGCTTGCCATCATCTGCTTTACCGTGCTGTTTGCACTCGGCATCTCGGCAATCGGTGAAAAAGGAAAGCCCGTATTGGCCTTCTTTGAAGGTGTTTCTCATGCGATGTTCCATGTTGTGAACCTCGTCATGAAAGTTGCGCCGTTTGGTGTTTTTGCGTTGATTGGTGTTACCGTTTCCAAATTTGGGCTCAGTTCCCTGCTTTCACTCGGTAAACTGGTCGGTTTAGTATATGTAGCTTTGGCTTTCTTTCTCATTGTTGTATTCGGAATCGTCGGAAAGCTTGCCGGAGTAAACATTTTCAAATTCCTCGCCTATATGAAGGATGAAATTTTATTAGCGTTCAGTACGTCAAGCTCCGAAACCGTACTCCCCCGCGTTATGGAAAAAATGGAGAAAATCGGCTGTCCGAAAGGTATTGTTTCCTTTGTTGTGCCGATCGGATATACCTTTAACTTAGACGGATCTGTGCTGTACCAATCTATCGCCGCTTTATTCCTCGCTCAGGTATACCACATTGACTTGTCCATTTGGCAGCAGATTACCCTTGTGCTTGTCTTGATGGTCACTTCCAAAGGAATGGCTGCCGTGCCCGGGACTTCTTTCGTCGTCCTGCTTGCGACATTAGGCGCATTCAACATTCCTGCAGAAGGCCTTGCATTCATCGCCGGTGTTGACCGGATTATGGACATGGCCCGCACGGTCGTCAATCTGACCGGAAACGCGCTGGCATCCGTTGTGATGTCAAAATGGGAAGGCCAATATGATCCCGTTAAAGGCGCGAAGGTCATGAGCCTCGCCAAAACAGAACAAAACACAACCATCTCAGGTTAAAATGAAACCCCTGCACGGAATGATTTCCGCGCAGGGTTTTTTATGCCATCGGCGATAGAACGTACCTGTGCAAAAGCTTCGCCGTATTAAGAAGCGATAATTCATGCGTGCGTTCAAAAGCGTGTGAAGCGTCAATTCCCGGTCCGATCAGCCCGTGGACGATGTCATGGCCCGAACGGATGGCTGCTGAGGCATCAGAACCGTAATACGGATAAATATCAAGCTGATAATCAATGCCATAGCGCTCCGCAAGCCCGGCCAGATGCTTTCTGAGCTGATAATGGTACGGGCCGCTCGCATCCTTCACGCAAATGGAGACGGTGTATTCATCCGTAGACTGGCCGTCGCCGATCGCTCCCATATCAACAGCCAAGTATTCGACGGTCTCAGGAGGAATGTTGGAATTGCCTCCGTAGCCGATTTCTTCATTATTAGAAATCAGAAAATGCGTCGTATACGGAAGTTCGATTTTCTCTTCCGTGATGCGGCGGATTAAATTCAAGAGCAGAGCCACGCTCGCTTTGTCATCAAGGTGACGGGACTTAATAAAGCCGCTAGGCGTAATCTGCACACGCGGGTCAAATGAGATAAAATCGCCGACCCTGATGCCGAGATCGGACGTCTCTTCCTTCGTCCGGACAGGTTCATCAAGGCGGACTTCCATATTCTCCTGATTCCGCTCTGCCTTGCCGGCGTCCTTGTAGACGTGCACTGAAGTCTGATGCATTAAGATGGTGCCTGTATAGGTTTTGCCGGAAGAAGTTTGGATCTCGCAATATTCCCCTTCAATTGAGTGATATCGGAAGCCGCCGATCAAATCAATCTTCAGCCGGCCGTCCGCCTTTATCTCCTTTACCATCGCGCCGAGCGTATCGACATGCGCCGTCAGCAATCTGTGTTTCTTGTCATCACGGCCGGGAATTGTGACAAAAAGACCGCCTTTGCGGTTTCTGTAAGAGGAGACGCCCCATTCTTTTAAAAGGCTTTCTGTATAGGCGATAACCTCGTATGTATTGCCCGTCGGACTCGGAATCGACACCAGTTCTTTAATCAGTTCCATCGTATGTTTCATATTTGCCACAGGTCATTCCTCCTATCAATTTTATTCTTCTTAAAATATACTCTTTTGATCCATAACCCGTCCAATCTTTTCCTGCTCTTTTTTCATAGAATGAAGGGAGCATGAGCATAGGAGGGAAATGTATGATCAGCCGTAAACCGCACAAGCGGAAAAGGTTTCATAATGATTGGTTTGAGGATTGGTTTGAGGATGATTGGTCTGGTGCAGCCTTCTGGGGCTGTAAAAAAGAAAAAGATCACTGTAAAAAGAAAAAAGAAGACCCTTGTAAAAAGAAGAAAGAAAAAAAGAAGAAAGATAAAAAGAAGCATCATCATTCATGCTGCCGCTGCCGTCATTGGTAATCGTTCACACAAGCCCGTTTTACAAATAAATTTCTCATGCTCCCCAAACAGCGGATGCTGCTTGGGTTTTTTTATTAAAATTAGTACCAAGTAATAATATCAGGTGTTATAATCTGATATAAAGGAGTGATTTTTTCATGTCAAAATCTAAAATTACAGCAATCGGTACATATGCTCCGGCACGCCGATTAACAAACGCGGATTTGGAGCGCATCGTCGATACGTCTGATGAATGGATCGTCCAGCGCACCGGTATGAAGGAAAGACGCATTGCCGGCGAACATGAATTCACATCGGATTTGTGTGTGGAAGCGGTGAAAAACCTTGCAGAACGATACAGCGGAACTCTTGATGATGTCGATATGATTCTTGTCGCCACAACGACGGCGGACTATGCGTTTCCAAGCACCGCGGCACGCGTGCAGGCTTACTTCGGCTGGCCGCACACGGGAGCGCTTGATATTAACGCCACATGCGCCGGACTCACTTACGGCCTTCAGCTCGCAGACGCATTAATTACCGCCGGTTCCCATCAAAAAGTGATTGTCATTGCCGGTGAAACATTATCAAAGGTAACGGATTATACTGACCGGACGACCTGCGTTCTTTTCGGAGATGCTGCAGGCGCCCTATTGGTGGAACGCGACGAATCAGCGCCGGGCTTTTTGGCAGCCGTGCAAGGAACAGCGGGAGGAAGCGCGGACGTGCTGTATCGCACGGGACTGAGCGCAGAATTAAACGGCAAGCCGCTTAAAGGCGGAGGAAATATGGTGCAAAACGGGCGCGAAGTATATAAATGGGCGGCCAGAACCGTGCCTGAGGAATGCAATGCCCTTTTAGAAAAAGCCGGCTTTTCAAAAGACGATCTGGATTGGTTCGTTCCTCACAGCGCCAACATGCGGATGATCGAATCCATCTGTGAAAAACTGCCCTTCCCGCTTGAACGGACATTGACAAGCGTTGAATATTACGGCAACACTTCATCGGTTTCTATTATTCTCGCTTTGGATGAAGCTGTGAAAGCAAAAAAACTGTCGGAAGGCCAGACGCTGGTATTGTTCGGGTTCGGCGGCGGATTGACGTATACCGGACTGTTGGTGAGATGGGGATTTTAATCGAAATCAAAAAAAAGAGGCGCTGAGCATCTGCTCAGCGCCTCTTTTTCTTATGCTGTTATTTCTTCTTCCGTTTTGTGTTCTTTTTTGCTTTGCACCGTAAAATACACGATGGTCAGCGCGATCATGACAACGGCGATGCCCAACAGAATGGATGCCTGCTGCCACATATAGCCGTAATCGCCATTTGAAATGACGGCACGGAACCCGTTGATGCTGTAAGTCATCGGCAGTGCCCCGTGAATCACTTGATAGAATCCCGGCAGGAGTTCAAGCGGGAAGGTTCCTCCGCTTGCCCCAAGCTGGAGCACCAGAATGATGACAGCGATAAAGCGTCCCGGATTTCCCATCGTTGTCGCCAATAATTGAATCATCGACAGGAACGCGATGCTGGTAATCATCGTAAAGAGATAGAATCTCCAAGTGCTTTCCACATCAAGCCCGATTCCTTTTAACAGAACCGTGGCGACTATTACGGATTGAATCAGTCCGACGAGCAGAATGACGCTGAATTTGCTGAGGAACCATTCAAAACCGTTTCTCGGACGCCCTGAAGCTTCACTCAGAGGGAATACGACCGTCAGCATCAATCCGCCGACATACAAGCCCATAGAGAGAATATAAGGCGTCAGTCCGGTACCGTAGTTAGGCACGGAATGAATCGCGTTATCGTCCGTTTTTACCGGATCGGCAAACATGCTGTACGTTTTGTCATCTGTCTTAATGTCCCCGGTTTGATCAGCCGCATCTTTCAGCTGGCTGGACAATTGTCCGGTGCCGTCTAAAAGTTTGCTTAAACCGGTGCCGAGAGACGCTTGACCCTGCTCAATTTTGGACGAGCCATCATGGATTTTGTTTTGCGCGTCCAGCAGTTTCGTTAAGCCGCCAGACACCTGGCCGCTCCCTGACACTAACGCTTCTGATCCTGATTTGAGCTGTCCGAACTTGCTGTTGTATTCGCCGATACCGGCCGTCAATTTGTTTTGGCTTTCAAAGACGGTCTGCGCTCCGCTGTACAATTTATCAGTTCCAGCCGTCAGCTGGTTAATCGCGTCTTGTACCGCCGCCGCGCCGTTATACAGTTTCGATGTGGACTGAGGCAGTGCTTTCAGCTGATCAGCCTTCGCTTTTACATCTGCCAGCGCGCTTTTTATGACTGACATATCCGGAAGCTGGATATCTCCGCCGGACGGAAGCTGGCTGACGATATTGTCTAAATCCGGAAGGTCAGCCTTCGGAAGCTTCTCATTCAGAAGCTGAACAAGTTTCGCTTTTTGCTCATCCGTTAAGAAATCACTGTCCTTAATCACCTTTTTGACCGCGTCATCCCGGGCATCCAGGCTGTTTTTCAGATCAGAAAGCTTTTTCTTAAACTGCTGCAATTCCTTTTCAGTCTGCTCAAGCTCCCCAACCGCTTTTTCAATATCTGAGAGGTTGACTGAATTGATCGCATCTTCAAATACCGCCGCTTTTTGCGACACTTCCTGCGCCTTGCTGTTTAACGCACTTAATCCATTCGTTAAATCCGGAAGCTTTTGCTGGAGCTGCTTTTGTGCGTCAAGGCTCGTTTTCAGCCCGCTGGCCACTTGGCCTCCTCCTGAAGCAATCTGTCCTGATTTATCTTGAATTTCGGCGCTTGCGCTCTGAAGTTTTGCGATAGAGCTGTCAAGCGTTTGAATTCCGCTTGTCACTTTCGCCGCTCCGTCTGCAAGCTGCTGCGTTTTATCGCCGATGGTGGCGGTGCTTTCAGTAAGCTTCGCTAAATTTTCCTTCAGCTTGGCGCTGCCGTCTTTCGCGTTTTTCGTGCCGTCGTCTATTTTCTTGGCGCCGCTGCTGGCTTTGCCGAGTCCTTTGGCAATATCTTTAAAATTGTCAAAAATGACTTTTGCGTATTGCTCCGTCACTTCTTTCGACACGGAGGCTTTCAGCTTGTCGATCGCCTTTTCTCCGATTGTCGCGCCGACATAGTTTGATCCGGCATTCGTATGATATTTCAGATCCAGCTTCTTCGGATTTTTATCCATTACCGTGCTGGCGTTTTTAGAAAAATCTTCAGGAATCTCGACCAATAAATAATATTTAGCATTTAATAAGTCCTTTAACGATTGATCAAGATCGCTTGAAAAATGCCAATCAAAATTATCATTTTTCTTTAACTCTTTCACAAGATCGTCACCGATCTGAAGATGTTTCCCTTCGTAGTCCGCCCCTTTATCCTGGTTGACAACGACAACCGGCAGCTGATCCACCGTGCCGTACGGGTCCCAGTACGCCTTCAAAAACACTCCGCTGTAGATCAGCGGAACGAATAATATGGCAATGATGGGGATTAACAGTTTCTTGTTCGTTACAATGTCTTTCCACTGGCTTTTTATTGTATTCAACCCTGTTGCCTCCTTCCGCAAACTGACTCATTTGACAAAACGGTCACGGCACCTAAAAAGTGAAGGATCATCTATTATTTAGATAATCCTTGACCAACATACATTTCCAGCAATTCGGCGATCGTCTCTTTTTCAAGAGGCAGATGGTTTTTTTCCCAGTCAAATATCAGCGCGATGTAGAGCTTGAGCATCACAAAAGCGGTCAGTTCCGGATCACACGGTTTAATGCTTCCGTTTTCAATGGCTGTTTCTATCTTTTCTTTAATGTATGACAGAATGGCCCGCTCCATTTTCGCAATGACATCCTGAACGGCTATTGTACCAATCTCGGCGTTCTCCTGAAAAATTTTAATAGTCAGCTGGTGTGTTTTTCTGAATTCCAAAATCGCGACAAGCGCCCGGTGAACATTTTCGTGAAATGAAAGCTCCGGTTTCATCGCTTCGTCTGCGTGTTCCTTCATTTCTCTTAAAATAGTGGTGAAAATATCATCAAACAGTTCTTCTTTGTTTTTGAAAAACGTGTAGATGGTTCCCTTCCCCACATTTGCAAGCTTTGCCACCAGATCCATTGTCGTTGCTTTGTAGCCGAATTGTGTAAAAGACTTCGTTGCCGCTTCCAGAATGAGCTTTTTCCGATCGACGGACATGTTTCCCACCTCGTTAAATTGACCGTTTGAACGTTTTAGTCATTTTGTACATAAGATAACTTATCACAGTCGCAAAGAAGATTCAAATGTTTTTTCTCTTTATTGGTGTTCCCTTTACAGAACGGGAACATGCAAAAAAACCTCCGTTTTACGATAACGGAGGCTGGTACGTTTCAAATAAATAAGCCAGTGAATCATATACGGCGGCTTTTCCCTGGTCGATACAGTCGGGGATGCCTACCCCTTCGAAAGACGCGCCCGTCGCGTATACGCCCGGATAGGAAGCTTTCAGCGCATCTCTGAACTCTTTGATGCGCTCCTTATGGCCGACATGGTATTGCGGCATGCTTTCGTTCCAGCGGGTCACACAGGTCATTTCCGGTTCGCCATTTATTTTCATTACTTTTTTCAAATCTTCCATTACGATTTTAATGATCTCGTTATCTGAAAGATCTACGATGGATTCATCTCCGGCCTTTCCGACGTACGCCCTGAGAAGCGTTTTGCCCTCCGGCGCCGCGTGCGGCCATTTTTTATTCGTCCATGTGCAGGCCGTGATGGAGAAATCGCTGTTTCTTGAGATAACGAATCCCGTACCTTCATGCTCCATCTTGACGGCTCCCTCAGGAAAACCTAAGGCGACGTTGGCAACGGACGTAGAATGCATGTCTTTGAGACATGAAACCGCCGGCAGATCAGAAAGCATTTTCGCCGCGGCTTTATGCGGGGCTGTCACTATGCATCCTTCCGCATAGAGCACTTTGCCGTTATCAAGCGTCACGGAATATCCTTTCTCCTCGCGGCCGATATGGGTGACTTTCGTTCCTTTCATCACCTTTGTCAGCGTAAGCTGCTTTTCCAGCTCCTCCACCAACGTTTGAAGTCCTGTCGTCAGCGTTAAAAACTGGCCCTGCTTTTTGGCCGTCAGCTGCTGTCCCGAAGGCTGCGGACGTGATTTTTTCATACCGAGAATCAGGCTTCTGTGCTTTTGCTCAGTCTGATAGAATTGCGGAAACGTGGACATGAGGCTCAGCTTATCAATATCTCCGGCATAAATCCCTGATAATAGCGGTTCTATTAAATTCTCAACGACTTCGTCACCGACGCGTCTGCGGAAAAATTCACCCAGAGACTGATCTTCCTTCGGTTTGCTCGCAGGCAGGACAAAGTCAAGCGCCGCCCGCGCTTTTCCGGGAACAGAAAATAAACCGGTGGAGATGAACGGAGCGATTTTGGTCGGAATGCCCATCACCGCGCCCTTCGGCATCGGATGAAGCGTCTCATTGACGAGCACGTAAGACTGTCCGGTCGCATTGTTGACGAGCAGATGCTCAAGCCCCAAATCCTTAACGAGCTGCGGCGCGCTTTTTTTCCTTTCCAAAAAAGAATCCGGCCCCCGCTCAATGATGTAGCCGTCTTTATGCGCCGTCTGAATTTTGCCGCCCGCTCTCGGGCCCGCTTCGATCAGGGTGACCTCAAGCGGCAGCTGTTTTTCCTTGATTTCTTTTTCCATGTAGAAGGCGGCGGCTAATCCCGTTATGCCGCCGCCGATGATGACCAGATGTTTTTTATCGCCACTCATTTTTATCGCCTTCTTTACCGTTTAATTCTACTTGTCCAGCTCTTTCAGCACGACCGCTGCAAGCGCGTCGATAAATTCAGGCTGTGCGTTCGGCATGGCCGGACGATAGTAGCTTGCGCCGACTTCTTCGGTCACAGCTTTGCATTCATAATCATTATCGTAAAGCACCTCTAAATGATCGGCAACGAAGCCTGCGGGCACGTATACAAATGCTTTATAAGGATGCTTTTGATACAGCTCGCGCGTGAGATCCTGCACATCCGGCCCGAGCCACGGATCAGGGGTGTTCCCTTCGCTTTGCCAGCCGACTGCGTAATCGGTAATTCCGGCGCCTTCGGCAATCAGTTTTGCGGATTCCTCCAGCTGGTCAGGATACGGATCGCCGTATTCTTTAATTTTTTCAGGAAGGCTGTGCGCTGAGACGATCAGCATCGCGTCATCCCGTTCTTCTTTCGGCATTGATTCATACGTTTTCTTCACCTGGCCGACCCAATAATCAACGAATTTCGGTTCATCATACCAGCTTTCAACAGACTTGATGGTCAAGCCGCCGAGCTTCTCCGCTTCTTCTTTCGCGCGTTTGTTGTATGACTGGACGCTGAATGTTGAAAAATGAGGGGCGAGCACAAGGCTGACAGCTTCTGTAATGCCGTCTTTATGCATGTCCGCCACCGCATCTTCAATAAACGGTTCAATATGTTTTAATCCGATGTACACTTTGAATGTTACGTCGTCCTGGATTTCATTTAAACGCTGTGCGAGCTTCTCCGCCTGCTCCTGCGTGATTTTTGCCAGCGGAGAAATGCCTCCGATCGCTTCATATCTGTCTTTTAAATCTTGAAGCATGTGCGGCTCAGGCTTTCTTCCGCGTCTGATATGTGTATAATAGCGTTCTATGTCTTCTTCTTTGTAAGGCGTTCCGTAAGCCATGACGAGAAGTCCCATTTTCTTTTTGCTGCTCATTTAGTTAAACACCTCTTTTGATGGTCTGTCTACCTTGATTTTGACAGGAAAATCTTCTTATAACCAACGATCTGCTCAGTTTGACAGGAAAATCTTCTTATAACCAACGATCTGCTCAGGAAGATTGTTCCGTTTTTTGGGCCGCGGAGTATTCATGTACAAACGCCGTCAGCTTTTTCAGCGTTGCCGGATTGACATCAGGGAATACGCCGTGCCCTAAATTGAAAATAAACCCGTCCGTTTTCATGCCTTGATCAAGTATCGCTTTCGCTTTTTTCTCGATGACTTCCCAAGGCGCAAGAAGAAGCGACGGATCAAGATTGCCCTGAACCGTTTTTGTAATGCCTTGTTTTCTGGCGTCATCTATGCCGAGTCTCCAATCAAGACCGACGACATCAAGAGGAAGGTCATGCCAATCCCCGGCCAGGTGGCTTGCGCCTACGCCGAACATGATCAGCGGAACTTGCTCTGCTGAAAGCTCCCGGAATATTCTGTCCATCACCGGTTTTATAAACTGCCGGTAATCTTCGCGGTTCAGCGCGCCGACCCATGAATCAAAAATCTGAATGGCTTTTGCGCCGGCATTAATCTGCGCTTTTACATAAACGATAATCATGTCCGCCAGCTTGTCCATCAGCATTTGCCACGCTTGCGGCATACTGTGCATAAACGCTTTTGTTTTGTTGTAATTTTTAGAAGGTCCGCCTTCAATCATATAACTGGCCAGCGTAAAAGGCGCTCCCGAAAAACCGATGAGCGGAACATTCAGCTGTTCGTTTACGAGTAATCGGATCGTTTCCAGCACGTAAGGAACATCCTGTTCGGGATTCAGTTCGCCGAGCTTTTCAATATCCGCAGCAGAGCGCACCGGCTGATCGATCACCGGGCCGATTCCGTTTTTTATTTCAACATCCACTCCGATATAAGGAAGAGGCGTCATAATATCTTTATATAAAATGGCAGCGTCCACTCCGTACTGCTCGACCGGGAGCCTCGTCACATACGCGCACAGCTCGGGCTGATGCGTAATTTCGACTAAGCCGTATTTTTCTTTCAGCTTGCGGTATTCCGGCTGAGACCTCCCCGCCTGTCTCATGTACCAGACAGGGACGTGATTTGTTTTTTCTCCCCGTGCCGCTTTTAAAAACGTATCATTAAACGCTTCTCGTTTACTCATCTGAATTTCCACCTTTCCTCCTGCAACCATACGTTCGTGTTCTTCGCCCATTACACTATACCTTGTTTTTTCAGAATGGTATAGAATTGAGGCTTAATGTTCAAAAAATCGCCGAATTCATGATTAAGAAGAAAAAAGCTTCGGCTGAACGTATTCCGTTCCCTCTCCTTCTTGATTCGTCTGTGAATTATATGGAACGACTTTGTATGAAGCCCCTGAAAACAGATTGGCGTACGGTATGTCAAAGCTGCCTTTTCCTTTCACCGAATCCAGAAGCTTGTCTTTTCCGTCTTTCTTCTCATATATTCGGTAAACAACCCGATCATCCTTTTGAATATCCCATTTTAATTGAACCGTAATCAGTCCCATCGCCTTAAATGTATAACGGGCCGACAGGGATTTTACCGCCTCCAGCTCAATCGGGCTGCCCAGTTCCTTCACATTTTCAGGCTTTTTGAATGTCCGGCCGTTTTCCCCCGCTTTTGTGACGATATCTTTAAAGAGTCTGACCGGGTATTGGCTGCCGCCTTTCAGATAATGGGTTTTATCCGTTTTGTCATAGCCCATCCAGACGGCTCCCGTCAGTCCGGGAGTGTATCCCGCAAACCAGGCGTCCTTTGTCGCGCCGGGGATGCCGGTAAATGTGGTCGTGCCGGTTTTCCCCGCCAGGTCGCCTTGATAGCTGCCTTGTGAAGCGGTTCCTTCTTTTACGACCTGCTGAAGCATTCTCGTCATATTCCATGCCGTCTGTCCGCTGAAGACGCGCGTTTTGCCATTTTTAGGCCCGGATAACGTTTCTCCGTCTTCGTCCGTGATGTTCTCTATAAAAAATGGCTTCGTATACATTCCGTTTGCCGCAAAGGTATGATAAGCTCCGGCAAGCTGAAGCGGAGTGACGCCTTCAGACAGACCGCCCAGCGCAATCGCGAGTCCGTTGTCAGAAATGTTCATGCCGTTTTTCTCAAGATACGATTTTCCCGTATCCACGCCGATCTGCTTCAATGTCCAGACAGCGGGCGCATTTATGCTGTAAGTGATCGCATCCTGCATCGTCACTTCCCCCTTGTACTGTCCGTCATAATTTTTCGGTTCATACCCGTCATAGGACGTCAGTTTGTCTTGGAGAAGCGAATACGGTTTGAACTTGTCTTCCTGCATGGCGGGCCCGTATACGGCAATCGGCTTAAACGTTGAGCCCGGCTGCCGCTTCGCCGTAACCCTGTTGTATCCTTTTGCCACATAGTCGCGTCCGCCGACCGCCGCGCGCACGCCTCCGGTTTTATTATCAATAAAGACGGCGCTTCCCTCTGCCGCCTGATCCGTCCCCGGAAAATAGCCGCTTTCCTTCATCAGGGTATATGCCGTTTTCTGCAGCTTGGAATCAAGTGACGTCCGGATCGTATAGCCGCCTTGAAGCAGCTGTTCTCCTGACATCGAATAACGGTCTTCCGCCTCCTTGATGACAAGATCGATATAACTGTCAAACCAAGGCGTTTCTGATGTTTTCTTGACATTAAGCCCCAATGTCCGGCCCTGGGCTCTGACGGCTTCCTTGGCGCTGATATAGCCTTGATCGTTCATCATTGCAAGAATCGTATCGCGGCGTTCTTTATTTTTATCCGGATGCTGAATCGGCGAATAAAGAGATGGCGCCTTCGGAATCGCTGCCAGAACGGCTCCTTCTGCAACGGTTAAATCTTTTACTTCTTTATTAAAGTAGTAGTGGGACGCGGCTTGAATGCCGTAAACGCCATGGCCGAAATAAAGCTGGTTCAGGTACATTTCAAGCAGCTTGTCCTTGCTGTAATCACGCTCAAGATTGATGGCGATAATGACTTCCTTCGTCTTGCGCAAAAATGTTTTATCATGAGTCAGAAAAATGTTTTTCGCCAGCTGCTGGGTGATCGTGCTTCCGCCCTCCACCTTGCCGCCTGCTAAAACATCCCGGAACACCGCCCGGCCGACAGACTTCACATCAATGCCGTGATGTTCGTAAAACCGTTTATCTTCAACGGCGATAAAGGCATCTCTCACATCTTCCGGAACCTGCTGAATGGATACCGGCTCGCGATTTTCCGTATAGAGGCTCGCGATTTCATCACCGTTTTGATCGACGATTTTTGAAGATGCGTGCAGTATTAATTTCTTTTCATCGATGACATAATGGCCGAGAAATATAATGATAATGTATCCGATTAACGCGAGAAAAGCGGTTGCCGCCGCAATTACAGCCGGAATAAAGAATCTTTTTTTCTTTTTCAGCATAAGTCACCTCGCCTTTCTTAACTTGTAGTATGGGAAATATTGTTTCGAATTATGTCAGAATGAGTCGCCAATAGAAACTTATACCACTCTTTTGATATACTAGCAAGCAGGAGGTGGCTGATATGAAGGTTTATATTACATACGGGACAGCCGATTTTTTAAAGACGATTGCCAAGAAACACCCGAGTGAGAATATGGTGCTGATGCAAGGGGAGGATAATGCGGTTTTAATTCATGAAACAAATGGAGAAACCGTTTTTCAGGCGCCCCATTCCTATGAAAGCATCGACAGCGTCGGGGAAATCAAAAATCCGGGCTACGCCGTCCTCAACAACATCGCCGTTACCCAGGAAGGCCGTCCGCTGTTTGAAAACCGGTTTAAAAACCGCGCCGGCAAAGTGGAAAATGAACCCGGTTTTAAAGCCATCCGCGTATTAAGACCGCTCGAAGGCGATACGTATGTCATTTTGACCTTGTGGGAAGAGGAAAAAGCCTTTCAGGATTGGCAGCAGTCAAACTCTTATCAGGAAGCTCATAAAAAACGCGGAACATCTGCCGGTATCGACACGACGTCTATTTTTTCCCGTCCGTCTTATGTAACCGCTTATTACGCAATAGACTAAAAAACCGCCGGAGATTCTCCGGCTTTTTTGATGTCCCGATTTTACGCATCCTTCTTTGCACCTTCCGCCCGCCTATGAATACCCTGTAGCAATCCTATTTATAAACGGAGTGGTTCAATTGGGGATCGGCGTCTACTCGGTACATCTGCTTTATGTTGCTTTTATCGCGGCCATTATCGTTTTTATGCTTCTCAGAAAAGATACAACCTTTATTTCACTCGCCGGCATTTTTGTGATTGCGCTATGGACGACGCATTCATTCTCCGCTTCGGTCAGCAGCCTGTTTCACAGCTTTACGTATGCCGCCGGAGAATTGCTGCCGACGATTTTCATCATTTGTTTTATCGTGGCGATGAGCGGCCTTTTGACCGAAACCGGTATTAATGAAGCGATGATTTCTCCGTTTGCAAAGCTGATGAAAGGGCCGGCTGTCGCGTATTGGGTTATCGGCTGTCTGATGTTTGCCATCTCTCTTTTTTTCTGGCCGTCACCCGGGGTGGCGCTGATCGGCGCTGTGCTGCTTCCCGCAGCGATCCGGGCGGGCCTTTCTCCGATCGCCGCGGCTATGGCGATGAACCTGTTCGGCCACGGATTCGCTTTATCGGGCGATTACGTCATTCAGGCGGCCCCGAAATTAACGGCCGACGCCGCGGGCATTCCCGTGAGCGATGTCATGCAGGCAAGTATTCCGCTCGTTTTGATCATGGGGTTAACGACGACAATCACCGCTTTCTTCCTCATCATGCGGGATCGAAAAAAAACGAAGGCCCCCCTCTCCTTGGACAGCTCCGGTTCTTTGGACACAAGTATGTATCTGCCGAAAAAACTCAGGGTGATCCTGGCGGTTTTCATTCCGCTTGTTTTTCTCGCCGATATTATCTGCATGATCGTATACCGCCTCCAAGGAAACGATGCGACGGCACTCGTCGGAGGAACCGCGATCGGCATTCTCCTGATCATTCATTTCATTGTATATAAAGAGCGGCATTTAGAAAAGATCACCGAGTATTTTATCGGCGGTTTTCAATTCGGATTTAAAGTATTCGGCCCCGTCATTCCGATCGCGGCCTTCTTTTATCTCGGTGACGCGGGGTTTAAAAATATTTTGAACACCCCGCTGCCGAAAGGGTCTGCGGGAATCGTCAATGACCTCGGACTGGCCCTGTCCCATTCTTTTCCGATGTCCGGAGAATTCGCCGGCATCGCCCTGGCCGCAGTCGGTGCGATTACCGGGCTCGACGGGTCTGGGTTTTCCGGTATATCTCTTGCAGGCTCGATGGCAAAGCTGTTTTCCGCCGCGCTTCATACGGACCCGTCCGTTTTAACGGCGCTGGGCCAGATTTCAGCGATCTGGGTCGGGGGCGGAACATTGGTCCCTTGGGCACTGATTCCCGCTGCGGCTATTTGTAAAGTTGACCCGTTTGAGCTTGCCAGGAAAAACTTTATCCCGGTTGCGGCCGGACTTATCGTCACGACGATCGCCGCCATCATCATTCTCCCGTAGCAAAAAGATTGAAATCTTCTGACATTTTCTATACAATCATGGGAAAAGCAGACGAGGGGGCATCGCTTTTGACGTTAACGACACTTCAAAAAAGCTTAAACGCTCAGCTTGACGGGCTGTATGAGGAAATGGTTGAAATCAGGCGTCACCTTCACATGAATCCCGAGCCATCCTTTAAGGAGAAAAAAACACCGGCGTTCATCGCCTCATTTTATGAAAAGCTTGGCGTTCCCATCCGGACGAATGTCGGGGGAAACGGTGTCACAGCCTGTATTGAAGGCGGTGAACCGGGACCGGTCGTGGCACTCAGAGCTGATTTTGACGCTTTGCCGATACAGGATGAAAAAGATGTGCCCTATGCTTCACAAATTCCCGGCGTCATGCACGCCTGCGGGCATGACGGCCATACGGCGGCTCTCCTCGCGGCCGGAAAAGTGCTGTACCGCAACCGGGAAAAACTGAAAGGGTCATTTGTGATGATCCACCAGCACGCTGAGGAATTATCTCCCGGCGGAGCAAAAGCAATGATTGAGGACGGCTGCCTCGAACATGTCGATGCCATTTTCGGCACACACCTATGGGCGACTGAACCCGTCGGAACGGTCTTATGCCGCCCGGGCCCAGTAATGGCCGCCGCTGACGGCTTTACGATTAAAGTCATCGGCAAAGGCGGCCACGGCGCGATCCCTCACGATACGAAAGACGCCGTTTTAATCGGCTCACAAATCGTCACAGCTCTTCAGCATATCGTCAGCCGGCGGGTAAATCCGGTGCAGCCGGCCGTCATCTCAGCCGGCTCGTTCACCGCTGAAAATCCGTTTAATGCGATTGCCGATCAGGCAGTCATATCAGGCACCGTCCGCTCATTTGACGAAAGTGTGCGCAGCCTGCTCGAAGCAGAAATAGAAGCCGTCGTAAAAGGAATCTGCTCCATGCACTCCGCTTCCTATGAATATCGTTTCAAACGCGGCTATCCCGCCGTCGTCAATCATCCTGAGGAAGCGGCGCACGCTGCGGCAGCCGCAGCGGAAACAGACGGTGTTACGAAGGTCGTTGAAGGAGAGCCGCAGATGGCGGGAGAGGATTTTTCCTATTATCTGCAGCATACAAAAGGCGCTTTTTTCTTTACGGGCGCCGCTTTAGAAAACGCGGAAACCATTTATCCTCATCACCACCCGAAATTTGATTTTAATGAAAAAGCGATGCTGACGGCCGCCAAGGTGCTTATCGGCGCCGCGGTAAGCTACCCCCGCTGACATAAAAAACAGCCGGTACATTACGTACCGGCTGTTGTAATTCTTAAATGAAAAACGTGCCTTGCCGTCTCACCGAGCTGTGACAGCAGTTTATAATTGGCCGCTCCGCCCACGGCGGCTCCGACGACCGGCAAAAGCTGAAACAATTTGACCACGTCCAGATAATCGCGGTATTCCTGCTGAAAAACTCTCCAATCGACATCATGCTTTTTCGAATCCCACTGTTCAATCATTGAGTATATGCGTTTCCGCTGTTCACCGCTTGAGAAAGCCAGCTGAAAAATAAACAGCAAGAACAATCGCTCATCCCTGTCTTTCACATCATAGCCGTAAATGGAGGCAAGATCGAACAGACATTTCATTTTAATGGATAGCAGCAAAGGAAAATCAGCCATCCCTAAAAAAATTCCGCCGGCCCCCGTACCGATACCTTCGGCTGCCGCGACCTTTTGGTACGATGCGATGGTTTGTCTGGCGAGGGCATCTTTTTCAGCAAGCGTCATACCGTTTGTATCCCGCTTGCTTTTCACCAGATTTGAACCCGCCATTGTTGCTTCGGTCATTTTTTTAATGCTTTCTGTGATGACGGCATGAATTTTATCGGGAATCCGCTCATTTATTTTCGCCTGCATTCCTTTAGAAAAGCGTTCAAGCATGGAATCCTTGCGCAAAAAACGCGCTTTCCACTGCAGTGCTTCCTGTATCAGCTGCTGATCGTCGGTCATCTGTGTCTCCTTCTTTCATTGAGGTTTCAAAAACCCGATTGATTACAGCTTGCCGTACTTTTTCAATCTTCCGCCCATATACGAAGGCATGATCACAAAAATCAGAACGGCTGAAGCAACGGCCGCATACAGCGCCCCGCTGACTCCCGCGGCATAGGCTGACGCTGCACAGAACAGCAGCGCCTGCACGGTTAATGCCGATTTCATCAGCGAAAAGAAACTTTGCAGCTTCGCTTTCTGATTGACCGGGTAAAGCTCCTGCAGAGAAAGATGATGAAAATGCCCGAACAGCGGAAGAAGCTGTATTCCCGTAATAAAGACGGTAAATACGGTTAACGCCGCCGTGATCCACGGATTGGCGGAAACGAGCATAATAATCAGGATAAAAATAATCGTGAGCCTGACCTGAATGCCGAGATAATCATTTGAACGCAGAAAGGCCCGCGCATACATATAGGAGAACGTTTTCCGCTGCTCAAACGGAATCATTCTGAGCAAAAAGTCGAGATACGCACGGCGTTTTGCCTGTTTTTTCAGGTGAGGCACATCGGTAAACAGATTGGCGATTCTGTAAAACCGCTGCTTCCTTCTTAATTCATATTCAATATGAGCTTCCCATTTTAATGATTTATGTTTTGCGGCCGATGTGAAATACACATAAAGGCCGGCCATCACAATGTAGACGGCGGCAGCGTACACATAAAACGACTGTAAGACGAAGTATAAAAGCAGCATATTGCAGATAAAGCGTATGACCGCATCCATCATTTTCATGCTTCTGTCATTCATAAACGTCATCCGCCACTCCATGGCCTGATTCCACGCTTTTACCGCTAGCATCTGAATAAATACGGCGGCATACGACGCAAGCGACGCCCCCGGACTTACAGCGAAAAACAGAGGCATGCATACAAGCGACAGAGCAATAAGCGGAAACAGCTGTGACAGATAGCTGTACTTAAATGAATGCTTAAAGTAAGTCCCCATTTTCGGTTCAAGCGGCAGCAGAAACACGAGGTCCGCTTCCTTTAAAAGCGTCCGGACGTATGAACCGGTCAGCACAAATGAAAAGAGCACCGCCATCACCCAAAATGAGGGAAAATGAACGGGAATGTCTTTGACCCACTTGCTGTACCAGCTCGCCGCGCCGGCAATAAAAAAGATCAGCACAATGACGAGATGATCATTGAGCATATATTTCATATACATTCTGGTTTCCTTTATATGCTCTTCAAGCCGGGACTGCCAAATAGTAGACATATTATTCATGGCCGGCGTCTTCCTTCGTCAGTTCAATATACAAGTCATCAAGAGCTGCGTCTTTCATGCCGAACTGCTCTCTCAGTTCTTCCAGTGTGCCGCTTGCCCGCACTTCGCCGTTATGTAAAATAATGAAAGCATCACAGTAGCGCTCTGCCGTAGCCAGGATATGGGTTGACATCAGCACGCTTGATCCGGCTTTTTTCGCGGCGTCCATCCGCTCCAGCAATGCATTGATCGCCAGCGGGTCAAGGCCGAGAAACGGCTCGTCAATGATATAAAGCGAAGGCTCCGCGAGAAACGCGCACATGATCATGACCTTCTGCTTCATCCCTTTGGAAAAGTGAGCGGGAAACCATTTCAGCCTTTTTTCCATTCTGAATTCTTTCAGAAGCGGAGGAAGCCTTTTTTCAAGCGTTTCTTTGGAAAGGCCGTACGCCATGGCCGTCAGCTCCAGATGCTCTTTGAGCGTCAGTTCTTCATACAGCACCGGCGTTTCGGGGATGTACGTAAATTGCGAGCGGTAGCTTTCCTTATCCTCCGAAAACGTCTTGCCGTTCAGCTCGATCGAGCCTTTATGCGGGTCCATTAATCCGATAATATGCCGGATCGTCGTGCTTTTGCCCGCGCCGTTTAATCCGATGAGTCCGACAATCTGGTTCGGCTCAAGGGTGAATGAAACATTTTTTAAGACCGGGTTTCTCGTATAACCGCCGGTTAAGTCTTTTACCGATAGCAGAGACATAATTTCTCCCCTTCTGATTCGTTTTTCTTCATAGTACCAAAAATAAAGTCTGATTTGAAACGATTCCCTTTTTTTCTCACGTGAAAAGCGTGCATAGTTATCGTTTTGGCGGACATCATATGTATGTAGAAGGAAACAGCTTTAATCAACTGAAAATGAGGTGTTTATAAAAGACGTCTTAGAACAGTTGGATGAAAATCAACATGTCCTGTGCTTACAATTTCTTCACACACTGCTTTGATGATGTTCTTCATTCATGATGAAATAATCAAATGAGGTGTTTGTCCCAGGAATGATTAAGCAGACCCATAAGTCTTCATTTTAAAAACAAATGAGGTGCTTACAAAAGGCATATTTAATTTTCTGTGATAAAGCTCGTACTTCTGCATCAGGGTGAACGCGCAGCCGTTCACCCTGTTTTTTGTTTTGGCCGTTTTTGTGGTACGATGAGAATATACATATATTTCTTTTCAGGGAGGAAACCCATCTATGCACAAAGCGGACGATTGTATTTTCTGCAAAATCATTGCCGGTGACATTCCGTCTTCAAAAGTATACGAAAATGAACATGTTGTGGCGTTTCTTGATATCAGTCAGGTCACAAAAGGCCATACGCTCGTAATTCCGAAAACACATATCGAAAACGTGTACGAGTTTACGCCTGAGCTTTCTAAAGAATATTTTGAAGCGGTGCCGAAAATCGCACGCGCCATCCGCGATGAATTCGAGCCGATCGGGCTGAATATTCTCAATAACAACGGTGAAAAAGCGGGCCAATCGGTGTTCCATTTTCACATGCATATCATTCCGCGTTACGGAAAAGGCGACGGTTTCGGGGCTGTCTGGAAGACCCACGCCGAAGACTATGCGCCTGACGATCTTCAGGAGATCGCTTCAACCGTCAGAAAACGGCTTGCCTCATCTTAAAGATGAGGTTTTTTTGCGTCCGGTAACACAAAAAACATAAAATTATATTTTTTCATATCAAAAAAATCAAAAAATTGTGATAGGATAATTGTATTATTTCTTACACTAAAGCGGAAAACAGGGAGAGATCGCAAACATGGAACGTACAACGAATTTCAATGCAGGACCCGCAGCCCTTCCACTGGATGTGCTGCAAAAAGCACAGAAAGAATTTGTCAACTTCAATGACACCGGCATGTCCGTCATGGAGCTGTCCCACCGGAGCAAAGAATATGATGCGGTGCATCAAAAAGCAAAAAGCCTTCTGAAAGAACTGATGGATATTCCCGACGATTATGATATTTTATTTCTTCAAGGCGGCGCAAGCCTTCAATTCTCCATGCTGCCGATGAACTTTTTAACGCCGCAGCAAACGGCGCACTTCATCGTAACGGGCGCATGGTCTGAAAAAGCACTCGCCGAGGCGAAACTGTTCGGAAACACATCTGTCACGGCAACAAGCGCAGATTCAAACCATAACCACATACCGGAAGCGGACCTCACAGGAATCAAAGACGGCGCCTACCTGCATATTACGTCCAACAACACGATTTTCGGAACGCAGTGGAAAGAGTTCCCGAATTCACCGATCCCGCTCGTAGCGGACATGTCAAGCGACATCCTGAGCAGAAAAATTGATGTCAAAACGTTTGATGTCATCTATGGCGGAGCCCAGAAAAACCTCGGTCCGTCCGGCGTCACGGTCGTCA
Source organism: Bacillus sp. JK74 (assembly GCF_053663395.1). Lineage (NCBI taxonomy): Bacteria > Bacillati > Bacillota > Bacilli > Caryophanales > Bacillaceae > Bacillus > Bacillus sp. JK74. The sequence goes on from NZ_JBSJQB010000002.1 coordinate 960,417, forward strand.
TCATGAAAAAATCATGGCTTGAAAACGAAAACGCCAACGTCCCTAAAATTTTGAAATACTCCACTCACACAAAAGCCGATTCACTGTATAATACGCCGCCTACATTTGCGATTTATATGCTGAGCCTCGTCCTTGAATGGCTGGCTGAAAACGGCGGTGTCGAAGCGGCTGAACGGCGCAATCAGGAAAAAGCCGACGTCCTGTACGGCACAATCGACGCAAGCGGCGGTTTTTACGCGGGGCATGCCGCAAAAGACAGCCGTTCTCACATGAACGTCACGTTCACCCTCCGCGACAGCAGCCTCACGAAAAAATTCGTTGAAGAAGCGAAAGCGGCTAAAATGACCGGACTCGGAGGCCACCGCTCAGTCGGAGGATGCAGGGCGTCTATCTACAACGCCGTCAGCCTGGCTGATTGTGAAAAACTGGCTCAGTTTATGAAAAAGTTCCAGCAGGAAAACGAATAAATTTCTTCTAACATAACGGTTCCTTTGATATACTGTTTGCATATCAATTTTTCCGGCCATCGCAATAAATGACGAGCATATTATTGGATGGCGAAAAAGCTTAGCAGAGGAGAGCTTAGTATGAAAACAAAAGAATTAGTCATTATGGCCCTGTTTGCGGCAATCGGAGCGGTGCTTCATTCCATTATGCCGCCGGTATTATTCGGAATGAAACCCGATATGATGCTTGTGATGATGTTTATGGGTATTCTGTTATTCCCCCGTGTGCAGAACGTGCTGATGATCGGGATTGTAACGGGAATCATTTCCGCACTCACGACATCTTTTCCGGGCGGACAGCTTCCGAATATCATTGAAAAACCGGTAACGGCGTTTCTGTTTCTCGCGCTGGCGCTTTTGGTGAAAAAGAGCGTAAAGACAGCGGCCGCCGCCGTCATTACAATAGCCGGCACCTTCATCTCCGGTTTGCTCTTTCTGGCGCTGGCCCTTCTGATTGTCGGCCTGCCGGGCGGATTCACCGCCTTGGTGCTCGCGGTCGTCCTTCCGGCGGCTGCGCTGAATGCGATCGCCATTATCATTATGCATCCGATTGTGCAGACGATCTTAAAACGGTCCAATATGATTGAAACGGTGAAATAACCGCATACCGAAACCTCTTCCGGCCGGAAGAGGTTTTTTAATGTGTTTCAGCATGTTTTATACGAGAAGTTTTGTGAAAAAGATAAGGAACAATGCGAGGGCGGTTCCTGCTGAGCAGACGATGGCCTTTTGGCGGACGACCCGCTTCGGCGGATAAGAAGCGGCCTGGCCGAGCAGTTTCAGGTAATAAACGGCGCCCGCCGCAAAGACAAGAGCCATACAAGATAAAACAATCATAAAGACAGACAACCTTCTCCCTCCTTTTCCCTTAAAAAATATGCTAAAATAAAGCAAGCTATGTATAGAAGTTTATTCTTCTAAACAAAAATGATAAAAGTTATGAGAAAAAAAACGGGGTGATTTCAAATGGCTGACGGACGTTCCCTTTTAACAGGCCTTTTCGTAGGCGGATTGATCGGAGGCGCAGCGGTGTTACTTTCGGCTCCTTCATCCGGAAAAGAGCTGCGGGGCAAAATCAAAGCAAATTGCAATTCAATTGAGGACACAATCAAACGGTTAAAAAAAGACGGAATGGCACTTAAGGACCAGCTTGTCCAAACGGCGAAAGAAAGCGCAGAAGTCATTAAAGACGTAGGCGGAGAGCTTCAGACCAGCATTAAAAGGTGGCAGGAGGAAATCAAGCCGCACCAGCAGGATCTCCAAAAGGAAATCGCTGATATTGAAGAGAAAATCAGACAGCTGGAGAAAACCTTACAAAACTAATATCCTATACAACCAAAAAAAGTGCGGACATATTGCGTTCCGCACTTTTTTTTGCGGTTTAAAGCCTTTCACAGCAACGGATGAAGAATTTATTATAAAATTCTTAAATTTTCATCTTTATTAATCTTTATTTTATTGGCATAATAGAGGAAAAGAAAATGTGAAGCAGGTGATCTGTATTGAATCGTGTTGAACCGCCTTACGATCTAAAAGAAGCTTTAATCTATACCCAAAAAATGGCGCAGCTGTCCAAAGCGCTCTGGAAATCTATCGAGAAAGACTGGCAGAATTGGCTGAAGCCGTACGACCTTAATATTAATGAGCATCATATATTATGGATTGCCTATCAGCTTAAAGGAGCTTCTATTTCAGAAATCGCCAAATTCGGCGTTATGCACGTATCAACTGCATTTAACTTTTCAAAAAAGCTTGAAGAACGGGGATATCTGAAATTTTCCAAGCGGCTGAATGATAAACGGAACACGTACATTCAGTTAACAGAAGAAGGGGAAAATGTATTCGAAAGCCTGCTTGAGGAGTTTGACCCGTCGAGAAACGCGGTGTTTAAAGGCTCACAGCCGATCTACCACTTATTCGGGAAGTTTCCGGAAGTTGAAGAATTAACCTGTGTCATCCGCCACATTTACGGCGAAGATTTTATGGAGATATTCGAGAAATCATTGACAAACATAAACAATGATTTTGATAGTGAAGACGGAAGGCTGAAGAAAAAAACGGACGAATCGGCTGTCCATGAAACGGCTGAAGAGCTGGAACCGATCAACAGTTAATCAAAGTGCTTCATAATCTCAATAAATTCTTCCATCAGCGCTGTATAAAGCCCCTGCTCATACAGAGCAAAAATCGTTTCATGAACATCTAATTTTTCGTTCAGCTGTCCCGCAAAAAGCGCAAGGAGCTTGTCAAACGTCACAAAGCCTTGCGCTTTTTGCGACTTCAGCTCGTCCTCCAATTCGCGGCAGATCCGCCCGACCTCTTCTCCTTCTTCTTCGGTCAGCCCTTTTTCAATCATCATCGCATAAAAAGGGTACTTATCCATATCCACCGTTTTCACCAGCAATTGTATGTAATATTCTAAACGCCCGATACGCTGATCCATTGAATCCATCCGTTTCACTTCTTTCTATCTTTAATCTTATTTTAGCTGATAATGAATAGAGAAGAAAGGTTAAACCGTACATTTCCATGTTTCACCGAGCTCTTCTGTTCTTCCCTTTCCGGGGTTATTTTTTTTCTTTAAAAAAGGATTGATTTTTTCTCCTGAAGAGAGTAAATTATTTTGAGATTGTATTCCATCTTTGTACGGAAGGATGACTCTGATGAATTGCTGGAAAACCATTAATCTGATCAAAGATTATGGTGCGGTTCGTTTATTATTGACTGCTGTAGGTTTTATGATCCTGTTTTTTATATGCAACTTCTTGGCATTCGGGCTGCTGCGTCCGAATATCAGTTTAAGTGACGGGCACGTGTTTGCTTTTTGTGTTCTGCTCGTTGTTACTTTATTTGTACATAAAGTCATACATGTCCTGCCGATGATCTGTAAAAAAAGAAAAAAGGAAATGAAAATGTACTTCTTGCGGATGCCGACATGGAAAGGCATACCGAAAACGACGATGCTGATTTCTACGATCAGCCCGTTTTTATTCATTACGCCGTTATTGTTTTATGCCGGACTGGCATTTCCGAGACACGCTCATTACTTTTATATGATTTCGAGCATTCATGCGGGTTATTGCCTGCCTGATCTTCTGTTTGCGCTGCACCTGGTCAAAGCGCCCAAATCATGTCTGATTGACCAGGAATCCGACGGTTTTGATATATTAGTAAAAAAAGTGCCGGAGTCTTGATATCCCGCTGATTTTTCAGGTTACATTCTATCTTTTTTAATAAATATTTGGTAATGTAATATGGGAGCAGTTCAGAGAGAGGGGGAATCTCCCATCATTTTATTCTATTTTATCGTGGCTGCCCTGTTTATTCTTTATTTCATAAACAGGCTCACAAATACATTATGCCTTGTCAGAGAGATTCCTGAAGACCGGCAGGATAAGGTATTCCGTTTTATTAATGTATCTATTTTAATTTTACTGATCTCTTCATTCGTCGAGATCTCCTTTACTGTGTAAACAGGCAAAAAAATATGGCTGACGGAGGTCTGACCCCCGACAGCCATATTTTTTTCTTAATAAAGCCAAGAAGCGCCGATGATGATCAATAAGATGAACAGAACAACCAATAATGCAAAACCGCCTGCAAATACTTCACCCATCTCCAAAAGCACCTCCTACAAAACGTTTTATTTTTCCAATTACATCATATGCAATTTACTTCTGAAACGATTAGGCGCCCGGGTAAGAAAACGGACCGCTTTTAGAAAAAGCGATCCGTTTCGCTTAACAAATGTAAGCTGCACCTACGATGATAAGCAATATGAACAGTACTACGAGCAGTGCGAAACCGTTTGAATATCCTCCGCCCATGGTTCATTACCTCCTTTTCATGATCAATATATTTGTATGTATCAGGAAAAAGTTTGACTAGACGAATGCCCTTTATTTAAAATCTTTTTACAGAAAGCCACAATATGTTATGATACGCATATGCAATTTAATTTGGATGATTAGGAGTGTTTAAAGGAATGAAGAAAATCGCGATAGCAGCTATTACGGCAACGAGCGTCCTGGCTCTCAGCGCTTGCAGCAGCGGCGACAACGACGTGATTGCCAAGACGGATGCCGGAAATGTAACAAAAGGCGAGCTCTACACGAATATGAAAAAAACCGCGGGCGCAAGTGTGCTGACACAGCTCGTACAAGAAAAAGTATTAGCAAAAAAATACAAAGTATCGGATAAAGAAATCGATAACAAGCTGAAAGAGTACAAAACGCAGCTCGGCGATCAGTACAGCGCCCTTAAACAGCAGTACGGCGAAGATTACCTGAAAGATCAGGTGAAGTACGAACTGCTTGCACAAAAAGCGGCGAAAGACAACATCAAAGTGACTGACGCTGATACGAAAGAATATTACGACGGCTTAAAAGGTAAAATCCGTGCGAGCCACATCCTTGTCGCTGACAAAAAGACAGCTGACGAAGTGGAGAAAAAGCTGAAAAAAGGCGAGAAGTTTGAAACGCTTGCGAAAGAATATTCAACTGACAACTCAAAAGACAACGGCGGCGACCTTGGCTGGTTCGATAAAAAGTCAATGGATGAAACATTCAGCAAAGCTGCATTCGGTCTGAAAGTCGGACAAGTCAGCGATCCGGTCAAAACAAAATTCGGTTATCATATCATCAAAAAGACAGAAGAACGCGGCAAATATGATGACATGAAAAAAGAACTGAAAGAAGAAGTTCTTAAACAGAAATTAAACGACAACTCAGCTGTACAGGCGGCAATTCAAAAAGTCATGAAAAAAGCTGACGTAAAAGTGGAAGACAAAGACTTAAAAGACACGTTTAACACTTCAACTTCTTCTGAATCTAAATAAAAAAACTGTGCGGGCTCTCGGCGAGCCGCACAGTTTTTTTATGCGATGGAATGATTGGAGTTTTCTTCCGCATCCGCGTTTTCACTTACGGGCGCCGCCATACGGCGCTCGCGTTCCTGTTCCATCCGTTCAATATACACCCTTCCTTCTTTTTCAATAAACGACTGGTCAAGCTTTTCCTCTTCTTTAGCTGTTGTGAAAAGCTTATAGGCGCTGAAAATAATTCCGATAATGCAAAGGTATACCCACCAAGGAAAAAATAGCACGTCGGTTTCCTCCCTTTTTCACCAAGAGTCTTTATTCTAAGCTATGCTTGATAAAGACAAGTTATGAGAGCTGAACGTAAAAAAGACCGATCATAGAGAATCGGCCTTTTTATCTTATTGATGGAACGTCGGTTTGTAGAAAGAACGGTTTTCAAGCGCAAATACACGCTCTGTGTATTCGCCCGGCTTCACCCGTTCCAGCGCTCTGTCCATCATGATCATTTTTGCATCCAGATTGTCAATGTAGTGCAGAATTTCCGCTTCTTTCACCATCGGCGGTTTCGGGCTTCCCCATTCCGCTTTTCCGTGATGGCTTAAAATCAAATGCTTCAGAATCAGCACTTCTTCAGCGTCAATCTGAAGCTCTTCGGCCGCTTTTGAAAGCTCTGTCACCATGATCGAAATGTGCCCGAGCAGGTTCCCTTCCACGGTGTACGTCGTGGAGACGGGGCCTGAAAGCTCTTTTACTTTGCCGAGATCATGCAGAATGACTCCGGCATACAGTAAATCCCGGTCAAGAGACGGATACAGATCGGCAATCGCTTTTGCCAGGTTCAGCATGGACACTACATGATACGCGAGCCCGGAGACGAACTCATGGTGGTTTTTAGCCGCCGCCGGGTAATCCATAAACTCCGCCGCATATTTTTTGACCAGATGTCTTGTGATCCGCTGGATGTTTGGATTTTTCATTTCAAAAATGTATTGAGTGACGGTTTCCATCATTTCATTTTTCGGAATCGGCGCCGTTTCCAGAAAATCATCAATACTGACATTTTCGTTCTCGCCGGCCGGCCGGATGTTTCTCAGCTTAAGCTGGTTTCGTCCGCGATAGTGATGGACATCTCCGATCACCTTCACGATCGTCTGCGCCGCGTACGTTACTTCATCAGTCGGTTTGGCATCCCACAGCTTCGCTTCGATATCTCCTGATTGGTCCTGCAGCATTAACGTCAGGAATGGTTTTCCGTTGCTTGCGATTCCTTTAGTCGAAGATTTAATCAGAAAGTACTGATCGACCTGCTCGCCGACCTCGTGCAGCATAATACCTTTTGCCATTCTATTAAAAGCTCCCTCCATATCTTACATAATACCAGTATAGCACATACCTCTTTTTTGAAAATAAACTCTTTTATGACAGGAGCCGCATGACTTGTCCGCTGTGAAAAGACCGGCTGACATGCTCATGGCAGGTGAAATAAAGTATCTGCCGCCCGCCTTCTGAGAGCTGATTCAGCACATCAAACAGCCGCTGCAGCCGCTGCCTGTCAAAATGGACAAAACTGTCATCAAGTAAAAACGGCAATGATACCGCAGATTCTCTCTCTGACGCAAGGGCAAAACGGATCGCCGCATAAAGCTGCTCGCATGCCGCCTGTGACAGTTCGCCTGCAGAAAACACCGTTCCGTCTTTCCGCATGACCATAATGGAATCATCCGCCTCGGAGAAATACAATTTGTGATAGCGTCCGTCCGTAAGCGGTCCGTATAATGCACCGGCGGTTTCTAACAGACGGGGAAGCGTCACTTTTTTATGCCGCTCCATTTTTTCCCTGATGATGTGTCTGACCGTCTGTAATGCGGCCCACTCTTTAGCGGTTTTTTTCACGCGCTCCTTCTGCATTTCTGTCTGCTGTTTTAAATCGGATACAAGTCCCGAGGACTCCAGCTGCTCTTGTTTCACCGTTAATAAAGCCGTTTTCTCACGGAGCTGCGCGCTTTTTTCCTCAAGCGTTTTTTTCTCTGTTTCCTTCTGAACGACTGTATGTTCAAGTTCGGACACTGTGCGGCTCATATACGGCTCAAGCTGTTTTCCGCCTATGCCGGACAAGTGCGTTTTGATTTCGCGCAGCTGCCGCTCTGTTTCCCGGCGGCTTTCATTCAGCCTGGCGAGTTCACAAAAGTGTTCGCGGTTTTTTGCGCCTGCCGCCATGAAAAGCTGTTTGACCTGCTGTTCGTAGTAATGAACTTCTTCATTTAATTCACGCATTTGCTCTTGTGCATGCAGCAGATCCGTTTCGAGCGCCTGCTTTCGTTTTGCTTCCTCACGGGCCCGTTCCGCCTGCGCCAGCAAAACGCGCAGTCTTTCTTTTACGGACAGCTCCCTTCCGTCTGAAGGACTCAGCTTTTTGACCCGGTCCTCAAATGCTCTTTGCAGCTTTTGCAGCCGGCCCGCTTCAATGGTCAGCTCATGCTTGTTAAGGATTTCTTTTTTGACATCTTTCATCACATGATATGCGTCAAGAAGATGGGAAGGACTTCCTGAAAACCCCAGTTCCTTCATAAAAAGTTCCGCCTGTTTTTCAGACGGCGCCATTTCCGCCTCCCATTCTTCATATTGGCGGATGACTCTTTCATATGCCGCTTCTTTCTGTTCAAGCACGGCTTGATCCGCAATCAGCTGCTGCCGGTGCCGGCCGTCACGCCAAAGCTCTTCCTGCAGAAGATCAGCCGCTTCTTTGGAGATCGTCGGCTTCTTTTTCTTGTGTCCGGGCCCTCCTCTTTTTGACGGCAGCGGCTTTTGTATGCCGGACAGCATATACAGCAGCAGAGCGCCGGTAAAAAGGGCGGCGGGCAGCCATTCCTTTAACATAGCGAAAATCGCAATGAACAGAATGCCCGCACCGAGAAAGAGCTTTTTTTGTTTGGCGCGCTGTTTTTCCAGCTGCTGTACATGTGCCTGCCATTCGTTTCCTTCTGTATCAGCTGTTTGCTTATATGATTGTAAAGCGGCTTCTTTTTCTTTCCTGACAGCGGGGTCCAAAATGTTTTCCGCCGTCAAGGCATGTTTTCGTTCGGCTTCTTCCAGCTCCAGCCGCGCTTGTTCGAAAATCGCATCAAGCTGTGTCTTTCTTTCTCTTGCCTGTCCGGCGCTCTGCACGGCTTCCTGCAGCCGCCATTCATATTCATAATCGGTGTTCAGCGAAAGAATGCCGTCTTCCTCATGTCTTCCGAGCTGCTGCAATCCTGACGAAACACGGGCAGATGTCTGCCGGATCTGTGATTGGATGGCGGCAAGCTGTTCACCGCGCGATTCGTACATATGCTGCTCGCCGGAAAGCTCCTGCAGCTGCCGCTCTGTTTGCAGCAAGTCCTCATTTGGAGCGAGCAGCTCAGCCTGCCGCCTGAGTTCAGCCGCTTTTGCCCGAAGTCCCTCAAGACGGGCCGCTTTCGGATGGAGATGCGATTCGTATTTTTCAAGCTGATGCATCCCGTCCTTCGGGAATTGCTTCAATGCTTCCGGATAAGATGAAAGTTCACTTTCCAAGGCTGTTTTTTTGTCTGCGAGCGGCTTTGCTTCTATCGCCGATTTTACTGTTTTGATTTCTTCAGTTATGTCTTTCAATCGTGCTTCGGCATCCTGCAAACGGCCGCCGGCGCTTTTTTTCTCTTCCAGAAGGCTGTGATAGCCCGCTTCCGCAGCTTTCGCCTGTTTCAGCTGGGCGCTGAGCCGCTTTAATGTATCCAACTCCTGATTTAAGCGGGGGTTCCGCCCGTTCGGCTTATACATCCTGTCAAGTTCTTTTGCCAGCCGCCCGTCAAGCTTTGCCGCCGCTTCCGACCCGAATAAGCTCGAATACAGGAGAAACTCGCCGATTTTGTCCCGGTTAAAAGCTTGAATCTCCTGCAGTCCGAATACATCGAACGAATAGATCGCTTCGTACAGCGCCCGGTCTGTATCGGAGAGAAGCTGTTTGAGCCATTCTCCGTCCTTGATTTCGCCTGAAGCCGTATACACTCTGACTTTTTCGGCAGCGCCTTTTGTCCGTTCGATTTTGACGGCACCGTGATCGCCATGCTTCAATTCCACAGTGCCGCCGTAAACCCCGCCGTTTTTCGGTTCGTATTTTTTTGATTTCGGAAAACCGAACAGCACGCTTTTGATGAAGGACATCAATGTCGTTTTACCCGCTTCATTTAATCCGTAGATCACTTGCACGGGAGAATCTGACAGCTGAAAACTTCGATCGGAAAATTTTCCGTATTGGTAAATATGCATCGCCGTTATTTTCATCGCTGAATCTCCTTCATCTGGCGTCTTAAAACGGCTTGAGCCTGTTGCTTAATATCCAGTATCTCTTCATCTGTAAATGAAGTGATCTGACGCCGATATACGGGGTGACGCTCAAGGGCTTCAAATACACCGCTCATGTCCGCGCATTGTTCTATGTCCTGAAGCAGCCCTTTAAAAAACGGATCGGGCGGCACGCTGTCTGTATCATCCGTCCGATCCTCAAGCGCGAGCGGCCAGACGAAACATTCCTCTTCGGCCTCTTCCTCCTGTAAAGCGGAAAGAAACTCCTCTGCGATGCCTGCGGGCGCCTCCGTCCAAAAGCGGGGCGCCGCGCCGCGAAGCACCAGCCTGACACATGCCGGGCGGCCCGCCGCGCGCAAGCCTGAGAATGTATCCGATGCGGCTTTCAGAAGTGAAGTCATATGTTCAGCTCCGGAGATATCAAGATCAATTTCCTCCCATAACACATCATGCGCTTCTTTGAATTCCCAAGACATCTCACCGTTTGCCGCCCGGACGAGATAGTATCCCTTAGGCCCGGTTTCTTTTAAATGCCGGGCTTGAATATTCCCGGGGTAAATAGCGGCGGGATGCTGGGCGGACAGAACCTGCCGTTTATGAATGTGTCCGAGCGCCCAGTAATCCATGCCGCTTTTTTCAAGGTCTTCTTTCGTAAACGGGCAGTACGGGTCATGCCCTTCCGCTCCTGATAACATGCCGTGGAGCATGCCGATATGATAAGGCGCGCCGGTCATTTTCCGGTAACGGGCCGCCTGATTGACCGTTACGCTTCTTTCCTGATAGCTGCATCCGTATATGCTTGCCGCAAGCTCTCCGTTTTTAAAGAAAGATTTTTCCTCCGGTGTACCCGAGGTGAATATATGTACATTTTCCGGCCATTCAATCGGCGTCCACTTACCGCCCAAATGATCATGGTTGCCGAATATGACGAACACTTGGATATCCGCTTCCTGTAATCTCGTAAACTGTTTTCTCAAAAACAGCTGGGCTTTTAAACTTCTGTTGGCTTCGTCAAACAGATCCCCCGAAAGCAGCACGAAATCTGCCTGCTCCCGCAGTGCCCCGTCCGTCAGACGGCGGACGCTGTGAAATGTGCTTTCTTTAATACGCGCATATACCGGTTCAGGCAGATTCGAAATGCCGTAAAACGGGCTGTCCAGATGCAGGTCAGCGGCATGAATAAACGTCAGATCAGCCATCTCGCCCTCCCCTTTCTGCAAATTGAATTACCCTTATTTTAGCACCGTTTTTATACGAATGCACGTTCTGCAAAATAAAAAAACAGCCCGGCTGTTCCGGGCTGTTTCACTTATTTTTTGGAGATGCGCAGCGCTTGTTTGATCGCTTTGAATCCGCCGGCGTTTCCGTAAATCAAAACGCCGCCTTTGTAAATTTTCGCGCCGACCGCCGCAAAGATCACGATAGTGAGCAGTGTCAGGGCGATTCCGGCCGCAGCCTGCCAAAACGGGATATCAAGCATCCCGACACGCAAAAACATAATCATCGGCGTGAAAAACGGTATATAAGAGGTAACGGTAATAAAACCGGCGTCAGGATTGCCGAGGCCGAACATGGCGATCATAAAACCTGCCATGATTAAAAAAATCATCGGCTGAATCGTCTGCTGCACGTCCTCTATCCGGCTGACAACACTGCCGAGAAACGCGGCAAGCGTCGCGTAAAGAAAATAGCCGAGCAAATAGAAAATGACGGCATAGACAATCGTCGAGACGGGAACATCCGTAAAATTAAGAAATGCACTGATCGGCGACGACGCATCATTTTGAGGGTTCAGCTTCAGTGAGAAATAACCCGCTGCAATCAGCACCGCAAACTGTGTGATCCCCACGAGCGCGATACCGAACAGCTTGGCAAACATCTGCTGAATCGGCGGCATGCTTGAAATTAAAATTTCCATGACGCGGGACGATTTTTCCGTCGCCACTTCCATCGCAATCATACTTGCGTACATGAAGACTGAAAAGTAGATGACAAACAGCATGATGTAGACAAGCCCCATTACCTGACCGAGCTCTTCCTCAGATTTCGCCCCTTTTTCCAGCGCGCTTTTGCTGACTTCCGGCGGAGTGTAGAGGCTGCTGACTTTTTCTGCCGAAATGCCGAGCTTGGCGGTTTCGACAGCGGTTTTTGTCTGGGTTAAAGCCTGTTTGAGAAGTTTATACGCTGATTCATCAGAAATGGTCAGCGCTTTGTAGGCTCCTGTTATCGTTCCTTTTTGATCTTGTCTGATGATAAACAGTCCGTCCCATTCACCGTCTTTGACACGCTTTACGGCATCTTTTTCGGACTCCTTCGTCTCCATTGCCTGCAGATCATTGTCTGTATCGGCCGCTTTAAGCTGTTTTGCAAACGCCGGGTACAGCCCGCCCGTTTCATCAATCACCGCGATTTGCTGCTTGCCGTCATCCGATTGAAACACGGAAATAATCGATTGCAGGTTGGTCACCGCTAATACTAATAAAACGGTAATAGCGGTCGAAATAATGAATGACTTTGTCGTGATTTTGTTTTTATATGTATGAAACAGCATAATCCAAAATTTATTCATATACGGCCCCCACCTTTTCTATAAAAATATCATGCAGTGACGGCTCTTCCAATTCGAACTTCCGTATAAAACCTTTCCCTTGCAGCACCCGGAAAATATCCTGCGAAACCGGTTCATTCGCGACCTGCAGTCTGATTCCGTCATTTGTTTCCTTCCATTTCACGACACCTTCATGCGTTTTTAAAAAGCTGAGGTCATCATCTGAATGAACGGTGACATTTTTTTTGCCGAAAGACCGCTTAATGTCTTTCAGATTGCCTTGAACGACGGGTTTTCCCTTCTGGAGAATGCACAAATTCTCACAAAGTTCTTCCACATGCTCCATTCGGTGGCTTGAAAAAACGATGGAAACGCCGCTGTTTTTCAAAGAAATAACCGCTTCTTTCAGCAGCTCGACATTCACCGGATCAAGACCGCTGAAAGGTTCATCGAGAATCAGCAGTTCAGGCTTATGCAGGACGGCCGAAATAAACTGGATTTTCTGCTGGTTTCCTTTTGACAGCTCTTCGACTTTCTTATTCTTGTAATCTGTAATGCCGAAGCGTTCGAGCCATGTCATGAGCTCTTTTTCCGCCTCTTTTTTGCTCATTCCTTTTAATCTCGCCAGATAGACAAGCTGGTCACTCACCTTCACTTTCGGATACAGCCCCCGCTCTTCCGGGAGATAGCCGATTTTTTCACTGATGGAATAATTGACCGGCTTCCCTTTCCAGGTGATATGCCCGTCAGTCAGGCTTAAAAGACCTAAAATCATCCGAAAGGTCGTCGTTTTTCCCGCGCCGTTTGCGCCGAGCAGCCCGAACATTTCCCTTTCAGGTATTTGCAGGTTCAAATTGTCAACAGCGGTAAAGCTGCCGAATGTTTTCGTTACATTTTCAATTGTAAGCACGAATCCAACTCCTTCCTTGACCCATTATATACTAATAATGGGTAAAAATTAATGGAGGATTTTAAATTCTTTATCAGAATATCATTCTATAAAGGGGGTGACATGATGGGACAATATGTATTGACCGCATTCCATGCGTCGGGAGAAACGCTGCTGGATGAACGGATCGAAGCAGATAATGAGGCGGAGGCGAAGGCCGCCGGAGAGGCTTTGTTAAAGGAAAAAAAGCTTGAGAACAGTACTCACCGCTTGGTAAATGAAGCCGGAAAGCTGATTTTATTCCACAGATAACAGAAGCTTTCCGGCTTCTGTATTTTACCGGTTAAATTGAGGCGTCCGTTTTTCTAAAAAGGCGCGGATGCCCTCTTTATGATCATCCGTTTTTCTCATATTTTCCTGGGCCTTTCGTTCAAGAGACAAAACGTCTTTTAACCGGCTGATATGGAGACTTTGATAAATAGCCTTCGTTTCAATCATCGCTGACAGCGGCGCATGCAGCAATCGGTCGATATACGGTTGTGCCCCCTCCGCAGGGCCGCCGCTGAACAGCCCGTCGGCAAGCTTGAGCCGCACCGCTTTTTCAGCCGGCAATTTTTCACCGCTCCAAATCAGTTTTTTCGCCTCGATCTCACCGACGCGTCTCATTAATAAATAATGGCCTCCACCGTCGGGAACCAATCCGATGCCGATGAAATTCATCGCGAGTCGGGCGTTTTCTTCGGCGAGCACCACATCGGCGCACAGCGCGAAACTCAGCCCGAGCCCCGCCGCGGCTCCGTGGATGGCGGCTATCACAATTTTTTTCATATCATAGAGCGTCAGCGTAATGGATTCAATCATTTTCATGAGCCGTTCATATTCTCCCGAATCATGATCAGACGTCATCATCTGGATATCACCGCCCGCGGAAAATCCCCTGCCTTCCCCCCGCAAGAGGACGATAAGCGCTTCACTGTCGGCTGCCATAACGCATGCATTTTCCAATTCCCGGAGCATTTGTTCATTCAGCGCGTTGTAACTGTCAGGCCGGTTCAGCACAATCTCTGCGATCTTTCCCTTTTCTTCATAACGAATATACTGCATGTTTACTCCCTCCTTGAATCCGCTTACATATTTTGTTCAAATGATATATTCCTTCCCCCAAAGCGAAACTCCTTTATTTTTCAAGGTCAACAGATACCGAAAAATGCATATCATTTGAAACTGAACATACATTTTTATATAGTGAAATTGATATACAAAACAAAAGGGGGGAAAAACACCGATAATGAAATATGTGATACTCAGCTTGTTACTGAGCTTTTTTATGGTGCTGTTCCCCCCTTCGGATGTTGCTCTTCCTTCCCAATTGGTGACAGAAACAGACAGCCATGTACAAATTTCGGTTTACCCGCAGGAAACGGAATCGGCAAAGACGCCGGTTCAAACCAAAACCGCTCCGCAAGGCCTGTCAAAAGGATACGGTGCGTTATCCCGGATAATCTCCCTGTTATCTGTCAAACCTCTTGATCAATTCATTGATTCCACACTGGAAAGGACATGCGCCATTCCGATACAATACCAGTCAAATTACCTCCGGCATCAGACCATTTCTCATTGCCAATCTGTATTTACGGTGTAAAAACAGTATATTCCGGAGGGATTTTTTATGAATATTAAAGAAAACGATCTGCCCGGCATCGGGAAAAAATTCGAAATCGAAACGAGAAATCATGAAAAAATGACGATCATCATTCATGATGACGGCAGGCGGGAAATTTACAGATTTGATGACCGCGACCCTGATGAGCTTCTGGCAAGCATTTCACTTGATGATGCGGAAGCAAGACAGATTGCCGCGATTATCGGCGGGATGGTGTACAAACCGCAGGCGCTTGAATCGATTGAAATGGCGTTCAGCGATCTGATTATCGAATGGTTTAAAGTTGAAAAAGGGGCAAAAGCGGCAGGGCGGACGCTCGGCGAACTGGATGTGCGCCAAAACTATGACGTGACTGTTATCGCCATCATTAAGCATGACCAGAAAAAGTTTTTAAACCCGGGCGCTGATTCGCTCCTTGAAGCAAACGATACACTCGTCCTCTCAGGTGAAAGAAAGCATCTGAAAAAACTGATCCAAGACTTCCTCTCCAGAGACGGAGTGTGATCTGTTTATGGATCATCTCGTATTTGAAGTCGGTACGGCGTTAGTTCTTGTGGCCATTGCGAGTGTCATCGCCAATAAAATTAAATTCTCGATCATCCCCTTCCTGATCATTTTAGGAATGCTTGTCGGGCCGCACGCGCCCCAAGCGGGCATCATTGACCTGACGTTTATCGAAAGCCGGGAAGTGATTGAGTTTTTCGGACGGATGGGCGTCCTGTTCCTCCTCTTTTACCTCGGGCTTGAATTCTCGGTCGGAAAATTAGTCAAATCCGGACGTTCAATCGCCGCCGGCGGAACGATTTATATTCTGATTAATTTCAGTTTAGGGCTGATCTACGGCTTTATCACGGGCTTTTCCTTTTTGGAAGTGCTTGTATTGGCGGGCGTCATCACGATATCATCAAGCGCCATTGTCGCAAAGGTGCTTGTCGACTTAAAGCGCACGGCCAATCCGGAAACGGAGCTGATTCTCGGCATCATTATGTTTGAGGATATTTTTCTGGCGGTTTACTTGTCCGTCGTTTCCGGGCTTGTTCTGGGAGACGCGACGTCTGTCGGGGGCGCGCTGATGTCAATCGTGATCGCTTTCGGATATATGCTGCTGTTTTTCATTGCCGCCCGGAAATTGCCGCCTCTGCTGAACAAGCTGCTTGATATCCGTTCAAACGAGGTATTTGTCATCGTCATTTTCGCCGCGCTCTTTTTCATTGCCGGCTTTTCCGAAACGATTCATGTCGCTGAAGCGATCGGCGCGCTCTTGCTCGGACTCGTATTTTCGGAGACGGCCCATTCTGACAGGATTGAGCATCTTGTCATGCCGTTCCGTGACTTTTTCGGCGCCATGTTTTTCTTCAGCTTCGGCCTCAGCATTGATCCGTTTTCACTCGGAGATGCGGTATGGCTCGCCCTCGGCGCCGTTCTGCTGACGATTGCCGGAAACTTTATCGCCGGCATGATCGCCGGACGCCGGGCGGGGCTTTCTCATAAAGCATCGTCCAATATCGGGCTGACCATTGTGTCCCGCGGCGAATTCTCCATTATCGTCGCAAATCTCGGCATCGCCGGCGGCCTGTCCGCTTCACTTAAACCTTTCGCCGCCTTATATGTTTTGATACTGGCCATCTTCGGCCCTTTGCTCACGAAAGAATCGAAGCGGATATATCTCCTGCTGAACAGCATATTCAAATGGAAGACGCCTGAAAAGAAGCCGCAGAAATCATAAAAAAAAGCTGACCTCTTCATAAGAGGTCAGTTTTTTTGAGCGGGAAGAAATTGCTGAAAAGCCGTTTTTTTATTAATGGAGAAATGCTCTTTTCCCAGAATGGTATTGATGATTTTTTGGTTTCTGTAAACAGACAGCTTCAAATTCGTAGCGCCCGTTCCGTGAGCATGATCAAGATTCGTTAATGTGAAAAAGTGATGCCGCCTGTCGTCCTTAAAGACAAGACGGGAATCGGCCGTCACTTTAAACCGTTTCTCATCCTCCCATTCAATATCGGGGGCGATTGCCGTAAACCATTCCGGAATATGAGGTTTAAAGCCGGTCGCCAATATCACTTTTTCTGAATCGGCCGTAAAGGTTTCATCCATCTGCCATTGATGAAAGCTCAGTACGCAGCGCCCGTTTTGCTTTTCAATTTTTTCAAGCTCCGCCATCGGCTGAATATACACGTCAGGTGAACCTCCGCTGATCGATCTGTGATACAGGGCATCGTAAATGGCGGCAAGTGTGTCAGAATCAATGCCGTGGCGCAGTCCGTCCAGCTCAGGGAGTGTGTTCAGCCGTTCTTTAAAAGGCAGGCGGTTAAAATATTCCACATAATCAGGTGTAAACATTTCCTGCCCGAGCTTGGCGGTTTCCAATTCTCGAAATCCGGCGGAGCGTGTCACCCATTGCAGCCGGCTGCGGCGGTATTGTTCATCATGCAATAAGTCAGAAAAGATCTCCGCGGCGCTCTGTCCGGAGCCGACCACTGTAATTGATTCGGCGCCGGCGAGCTCGTCTTTCCGGAACAAATATTCCGTGCTGACCATCGTGTCCTGACGCGCCCCGTCATCAATCTCTGCGGGAATAAGCGGTTCAGACCCCGTCCCCATGACGAAATGCTTCGTCTGATAGACACTGATGCTTCCGTCCTCAATGTTTTTGACGCTGACTTCATAATGTCCGCCGGCATTTTTCACGCCGATTACCTCTGAGCCGAAACGGCATGATTTGATTTCTGAAGCCGCCCAGCTTAAATAGTCGTTAAATTCCCGTCTCGGAATATCAAATTCATTAAACGTATAAAACCGGTACAGCCGGTCATGTTCATGGAGAAAGTTTAAAAACGTGTAGCGGCTTTTCGGATCGGCGAGCGTGACCAGGTCCGCCAGAAACGCCACCTGTAAATCCGTCCCTTTAATTAATAGACCGGGATGCCACGCAAATTCTTTCTTTTTATCGAAAAAAAGAGCGTCTGTTCCGGGTATATCCTCTAACAATGCGGCAAGCCCTAAATTAAACGGCCCGATTCCCGCTCCTATGACATCATACATATTATGCACCTCTTGCGAATAACAGTCTGATGAACTTTTCCCGTTTTTACAGACGGTTAAACATAAAAAAACGGCACGCTGATTCTGTGCCGTTTTTGATATTATAATGCAGATTTGACGAACATCTCATCTAAGTATTTGATTTTCTCTTCTGTATAATGCTCGAATCGGTCATTATATGATTTCGGATCTTTCGGATTGGCGAAGTGCGTGATTTTTCCGGTTTCCGGATGAATGAATTTGCTTGCCGCGCCGCAGCCGATACCGATAATCGTCTGCACTTCTTCCATAATCATAATGTTGTAGATGCTCTCCTGACCCGGGAAGGAGTAGCCGACATTTTCAAGGTTTCCGAGAATGTTTTTCTGCCGGTACAAGTAGTACGGCGTATAGCCGTGCTCTTTTGTCCAGCGGACGGCGTCATCCATCATGCGGGATACTTCCTGCCTGTCGGCAACTTTATACTTATGCTTGTTTCTCGTCATTTCTGACGCCCGTTTAAAAGAAAGCGTATGAACGGTCAAAGATTCAGGCATCAGCTTTTCCGTTTCTTCAAGACTGTGCCTGAACTCAGCCGTCCCTTCTCCCGGCAGGCCGATGATCAGGTCCATGTTGATATTATTCATGCCGTGTTTGCGGGAAAGATGGTATTTTTCGATGGTTTCTTCAACTGTATGGTGTCTGCCGATGGCCTTTAGCGTTTCGTTTTCATAAGATTGCGGGTTGATGCTGATTCTGTCAATCTTATACTTATTTAAAACGGCCAGCTTTTCCTCCGTAATCGTGTCGGGACGGCCCGCTTCAACGGTAATCTCCCTGATATTCGCGACATCCGGGAAAGAGCGGACCATTTCTTCATATAAAAGATCCATTTCTTCAGCGGTAATGCTTGTCGGCGTGCCGCCGCCGAAATAAATGGTCGTCACTTTGATATCATGCCGCTTCAGCCATTCTCCGATTTTCTGCATTTCATAGTGAAGCCCCCATAAAAAGGAGCCGACTCTTCCCGCCTGTCCTTGAATGGCATAAGCCGGAAACGTGCAGTAGGCGCATTTCGTCGGGCAGAACGGGATGCCGATATATATGCTGACTTCATCTTTGACCCGGTACAGATCGGGAACCGCAGCGAGCTGGCGGTCGACAATCTCCTGCATCAGATTGATTTTTTCATCATGGATCAGATAGTCTTTTTTCAGATCGGCATGCGCCTCTTCTTTTGTCAGGCCGCTCTGCAGCTTTTTATGAAGAAGTTTAGTAGGCCTGATGCCGGTTAAGATTCCCCATTTTTGTGTCATGCCCGTATGTGATTGAAGAAGATTTAAGTAGACATATGACAGCGTGTTTTTCACCTGTTTAAATACTTCTTTTTCGCTCCATCCGGCAAGAAGCGGTTTCGTGTGATGTTCCTTTTCGCCGGTTCCTTTGATTTCTCCGGATACCGACACGCTGTCTGCATCTTGAGAAATGGCAAGTGAGATGACGAGATCAGAGGGTTCCTCCGTTTCGCCGTACGCAAGAACACACTCTTCAAAAAATAAATTCGCGATGTTTTGCAGCGGACGATGCAGCCTGTCATCCGTTATGCCGTCTATTTTTATTTGCAATGTGATCACCTTATTTTTCAGATTCAAAACTTTCTTTAGTGTACAGAAAGAACAGGCTAAAATCAATCCGCGAAAAAGCCGCAGACCGGCGTTTCGCGTCTGCGGCTCTTGATTACGGCCGTTTCATATGGAACTTATCGAGAAAGCCTTTGCGGTGCTGCATGCGGAAATATTCCTTAATCATATAGGCGACTCCCTGTTCATCATTTGACCTTGTCACCCAGTCCGCTTTTCTTTTTAATTCATTTGAGGCATTCCCCATCGCGACGCCGAGACCGGCCAGCTCGATCATCGGCAGATCATCTTCCTGATGGCCGATAGCTACAACCTCTTCCATTGAAAGCCCGAGATCAGCGGCGACCATCGAAAGTCCGCTTTCTTTTGAAACCCCTTTAGGCACGATGTTCAGTTTTTCTCCGTTGACGCGGATCACATCGACGGCCGGGAATGCTTTCATTATCGTATCCGTTATATCAGCCTGCAGGCCATCTTCAGCATGCACTTCAATGACGGGCGCTGAAACCGGCTCATCAAGGAGCAGGTCACTTAATGATTCGACAAACTGCACCGGATAAAAAATCGGGTCAGACGGATGAATCATCGTTTTTCCGACCAGATTGGAGTTCACTTTCTTCTTGTTTCCGATCGAATATTTTTCGTGAAGAAGCCGGATATTGCATTGATAGCTTTCCAGCACCTGAACGATATTAAACGTGTGATCTTCTGATATTTTCTTTTCAAAAAACGGCTCATCTATTTTTTCAGAAATGTATGCGCCGCTGTGGGTAATCAATTTTGCATCAAGCTTTAATATTTTCGCCACTTTTTGAGCGGAGCGAAAATGGCGGTTTGTGACCAGTGTGACGTAAATCCCTTTTTTCTTGACGTATTCGATGGCATCCTTTGTCGTCTGATGAAGTTTGCCGTTGGAGCGAAGAAGCGCTCCGTCTATATTTAACGCCAGCATTTGTTTTGACACAGAGAAGTCCCCCTCCTTGATGACTGTACTTGTCATTAGGATATGACCCTGTCTCTTTGTTTAGAACAACCTTTTCTCCGCAGCAAAAAAGCCTGCCTCAAGCAGACTTTGAACTGTCGTTTTGTTGGGATACGATCGATTTGCTGCCTTCTCCCCAATGTGCATTTCTATTTACGAAATATATCAGGAACCCCTTATTTGACCGTTGATGCGCTCGTTTCACTTACTCTCTGTTGCTACCCCTTAACATACCAGGCAGTATAGGCGACCGTATCCTTAGATCATCTGTAAGTGTAGGCGCTTTCAGAGTTATTATCTCAATAATATTGTTAAAAAACAAGGGTTTTTTTAACTAAAAAAATCAGGGGAAATATCTGTGCTGAATGTATGATAAAGTTGAAAGGGAACGTATATTCGCATATAATAAGAGAAAAAAAGCGGTGACTGTTATGTCTCTATTAAAAGATATTTATAACGAAGAATTTGCAGAAGCACTTCTGAACAGAATCAAATCGGCGTACCCGGCTTTTGAGCGGGACAAGTGCCGGGCGCTGATATTTCAGGAAGATTGGCCCGGACTGACGTTAAAACAGCGGATGCGCCGGATCACAGACTCTTTATATGAAACACTGCCGAAGGATTACATACGGGCGCTTGACGTCTTATATGAGACAGCTCCCCATTTCACAGGGCTCGCCGGGATTATTTTTCCCGATTATGTCCAACAGTACGGAACGGATCACTGGGAAGAATCAATGAAGGCGCTTCAGTTTTTCACTCGTTTTTCCACTTCCGAATTTGCGGTCCGCCCGTATATCAGGCTTGACCGGGAGCGGATGTTCAAAGAGTTCCTTTCCTGGACGGAGCATCCGGACGAACATGTCAGAAGGCTTGCCAGCGAAGGCTCAAGACCGCGACTGCCGTGGGGAAGCTCCATTCCGGCTCTTCTTGAAGATCCTTCTCCGATTCTCCCTGTTCTGGACCGCTTGATGCAGGATGACTCGTTATATGTCAGAAAAAGCGTGGCGAATAACCTGAATGACATCTCCAAAACACATCCGGATCTTCTGGCACAGATCGCAGCCGAGCGGTTCGGAAGCTGTCCGCACACGGATTGGATTTTGAAGCACGCCTGCAGGACACTGTTAAAAAGAGGAGACAAACAGGCGCTTGCGATTTTCGGGTTTGAAGACGCCTCCCGGATTTCATTGGAACGTTTTACACTGAATCCGGAAACGGCCGCCATCGGAACAAGCATACATTTTTCTTTTCAGATCCGCTCATCCGCCCGGCAAAAAGTCAGGGTTGAATACGCGATTGATTTTGTAAAGAAAAGGGGGCACCGCAGCCGCAAGGTGTTTAAGATGTCGGAGTCCGCCATGGATAACGGAGACGTAAAAGCCTTCAGCAAACATCATTCCCTTAAAGATTTAACCACCCGCAAGCATTATCGGGGAATTCACACTCTGTCTGTCATCATTAACGGAACGGTAAAAGGTTCTCTTGATTTTTCTGTTGAATAAAAAAACCCCTCCATTTCATAGATGGAGGGGTTTGAAGCTTATTGCGGGCTGCCGTAAAGCTCTTCAAGAGGTTTCATAATGATTTTGTTTAACTCGCCGATCAGCATGCTCATGCGCTGTTCCGCTTCCATCAGCTGAGAAATCAATTCATGCTGCTGTACGAGAGCAACGGTTTTTTGTGCCTGCTCTACCTCTTCCTGAGTGATTTCTTCACCTGACATCTGCTTCTGCTGCAGCTGCAGCTGTACATTGCGGAAGTTATCAAACATGCGTTTTGCGGATTCATCTGCGTTTACTTGATCATAAAGCCCTCTCAGACGGCTGTATTCATCACTGTTTCGCAAAGCTTTTTCAAGATCATATGCTGCATCATAAAAATGAACTGCCATAGTAACCGCTCCTTTCTTCCTTTCGGACATACCACTCCACTATAACAGACTGCGGAGCGACTTTCATCATCGGCGTATGTTTTCCTTAGAAAAGAATGACAAACAAAGCCTGAATTGCTCCGATTATCCCGCCGAGCAGACCGCCTAAATACGTTATCATCTTAAATTCTCTCTTGGAAATCGACAGCACCATTTCTTCCAGCCGTTCAACGGGAAACTGATCAACCTGCTCTTTGACCACTTCCTCAAGACGCAGCCGTTTCAGCACATCCTCCAAATGAGCGGCAATACTGCCGAGTGCCGCATCAAGCAGCTTCGGCGCGTACGTCCCCGTAATCTCCCCTTCATAACGGGAGATGATGTCACCGATCCGGCATTCGAAAAAGGGCGCGGTTTGAAGTGCGGCCAAAGCCCGCTTTTTCATGCTGAACAGCAGATCTTTCGCATTCCACTTTTCATCGGCCTCATAAAGTGTATAAGATTTGAGCTTGCCCCATTCTTGAGAAAGCAGATCAGCCAGAAGCTTTTTCGTTTCCTCATTGCGCAAAAACTTTAACAGCTCAGGCAGCACACGGTCTGCCAAGCTTGAATTGCCGAGGAACATCTGCACCATGCCGCCGAGCATCCCCCGGGAATTCAAAAAGTCGTCAATCATATTTCCGAGCCTGTCTTTCCCTTCTTCGCTCTCAAAATAATCAATGCTCCGCTTCAGGATATAATCTGCGGCCAGCGGGATTTTTTCATCCAGCTTTTCCTGCAGCTCATCAGGAAGCCAGTCTTTTATGGCGCGGTGCTCATATTTCCGGTACAGGTCCGAAAGCTTTTCATCGGTAAAACGATCAATCCAGGCATCCGTCTTTTCCTGCGGATTCCGGATGCCCGCGGCGGCCAAAGCTTCGTGCACCGTCATCTCGGAAGCGGCCATTTTTTGCGTGAATTGTTCGGCGAAAAGAAGCGCCTGGTTTTTAACGGTATCTGATAAAAGCCGCTTTTTTATTCCTTCCGGGGTTAAAAGGTGGTTCGTCACCATGAGCCCCATTTGTTTTGCCAATTCATCCCGTCTTTTCGGGATCAGCCCCGGCGTAAACGGAACCCGTTTTCCGAACAGGTAATACGGCCGGTACGGACGAAATAACATCTGAATGGCAAGATGATTCGTCACCGCGCCGATCGCGGCTCCGATCACAATCATAAATAGAAACGTTCCTGCTATGCCCATTCCTTTTCTTCTGCCTCCATCTTATGTTCTATTTTCTTGATGATATATCTATTCGTATTATAGAGGCTGGCGGGCATGCGGGCAAATGAAGAACCTGAATTGTTGTTTGTGAGGAATAAGGCAAGATGCTGTTTCGTACTCTTTACAGTAGATCATCTTTTATGATGCGCTTAGCATATTTATTGGATGGAAGGGCCGTTCCATCAGCGGCTTTTTGAATAAAGGGGGAGTAATAATATGACAACACTCGGTTTTATGTCTGTATCCCGCCGGCACGAAGAAGATTACGCCGGGGAATTGGCTGAAAGAGCGCCTCAATATAATGTGCGCTTAGCCCGCTTTACACCGTTTGATATATTTCCGGATTCTTTGCGCGTGAAAGCGCTCGTCTATCACCCGCAAAGCAGAAAGTGGAACGAAACGGAAATCGATATTCCCGAATATATTTACGACCGCTGTTTTTACGGAAAATCCGCTGAAGCGCAAAAAGCCAAACCGATCGTCGAATGGCTGAAAAAATATCCGAAAACGGAATTTATCGGGCGGGGGCTTCCTGATAAATGGACGGTCACGGATGCGCTCCAAAAGCATCACCTGATCAGTCCCTATATTCCTGAAACGGCCGAAGTCAGCCGCTATGAACAGGTGCAATCATACTTAGCCAAGGAAAAAGCATGTATACTTAAGCCCGCTTTCGGCGCGGGAGGCAGAGGCATCATCCTGCTTGAAACAGGCAAAAAATCAATTACGGCCACTTACTATATCGGAAAAAACAAACAAACAAAATCATTTTCCAATCACGTGTCTTTTAAGTCTTGGTGCAAAAAAGTGCTGCAGCACCGCTATTTGCTTCAATCCTACTTAAATATCCAGGATAAAGAACGGCATCCGTGCGACATCCGCATTTTCATGCGCAAAACGGAGTCAGGCGTTTGGGAAACGGTCGGAAAAGCGGTCAGAAGGGGTTATCAGAACGGTCTTTTATCTCATTTGCCCGGAGGATCAGAACCGATTAAGTTTGACACATGGTTTGAGGAAATTCCGAGAAAGCAGCAGGCCGTTTTATTGGATGATGTCTTTTCGATCACCCAATCCGTCCCTTATTTCCTTGATGAACGGTTCGGACCGCTGTTTGAGCTGGGGCTCGATATTTGTTATGCCAAAGACGGACGCATCTGGCTTTTGGATGTCAATTCAAAGCCGGGACGGAAAGCTATTTTAAGCGTGGCTCCGGAGGCGAAAGAGGATTTGTATACGGGTCCGCTGAGACGCTTCCGCGAACTTCAGTCACAGGAAAGCAGGAAAGGAGTATTACCGCGTGAATCATAAAGGGATGATTGTCGGCATCGATAAAAAAAGCAAAAATACGCTGTTTCTCCCCTCCTCCATGAAACGGGAAGGGCTTTTATCCGCTGCCTTCGGGACCAAGGTTGTCAAATGCCGTGTAGCCTTTTCTCAATCACTTGAAAAAAGCGCGCTCCTTTCTGAAGATTTGTTTGAGGAGCTGTTGATACCGTATAAAAGCCGGGCTGACTTTCTCATACACGGCCAGACGGTGCACATCGGACCGCTGATCGGCGTTTTCACAGCCGGGTTCACATCATCGCCGTCCCGCCCGTTAAGAGACCGTACAGCCTTCTTTTCCAAGATGCTCTCACTTCATGAACAGGCGAACGGATATTGTTTCGTTTTCGGGGCTCATCAGATCAACTGGGAAGAAGGCACCGTCCAAGCGCTGATTTATAAAGAAAACAGCTGGAAACGGACGGCCGTCCCGCTTCCGAATGTCGTATATGACAGGCTTCCGAGCCGAAAAACGGAAGGAGTTCCGCTTTTACAGCAGACAAAACAGAGGCTGATGAATGACTATCAGATTCCGTGGTTTAATCCTCAATTCTTTAATAAATGGGACATTCATAAGCTTCTGGAAAAAAACAGCCTCACCGCTTCACTTCTGCCAAAATCTGTCCTGCACCCGAATGCAGAAGCGTTAGAGACGTTATGCAACACATTTGACACCGTCTATATCAAACCTGCAGACGGCGCACTCGGAACGGGGATTTACAGGGTGGAAAAAACAGATGCCGGCTTATCTGTCAAACACACGAATGAGGAAAAAACGGTGGTGACGGCAGAGTATTCAGATGCGGCATCCTTCATGAAATCATTTAAAGAAAACAATGACCCGTCCGCATTTTTAATTCAGCAAGGCATTGACCTGATCCGGCTGGATGGACGCCCCGTCGATTTCAGGGTGCACACGAATAAAAACGCCGAGGGAAAATGGACAGTGACGGCCATCGCGGCAAAAATTTCCGGTGAAAACAGCATCACGACGCATCTGGCAACCGGCGGAGAAGTCAGGACGTTAGCTGAATTATACGGCGATCCGCGAGAGAGAGTCGGCATGATGCGGAAACTTTCAAAAGCCGCCTTGGCGGTCAGCCGCGTGTTAAATGAGCACATTGAAGGTTTTATCGGCGAAATCGGTTTTGACCTCGGCGTCGATCATTCAGGGAAAGTTTGGATGTTTGAAGCCAATTCCCGCCCCGGGCGCAGCATTTTTTCCCATCCGAAGCTGAGATCGGTCGATTACCTGACAAAACGGAGAAATTTTGAATACGCGTCCTATTTATCAGAACGGTCCATCACCGCCCCGGAAAAACTTTGGCGGTGAGGCTGTCTTTTTTTGGGTTTACCCGGGACAGGCACAGAATGATGAGCTACAATGAACAAGATCAACATTTCCTACAAGGAGCGTGAACGTCATGATTTCGCACTTCAGCTGGAAACCGTTATTCAAAAAAGAGAAACTGCCCGGATGGCGGATTTCATTTTACTGGCAGGGTACGCATTACGAAGGGATTTACCATAAGTCCGGTGACATTGAATGGGGACACACACATCCGGGAAAAGAAGAGCCGGCTCTCGTAAAAGAGCTGCATGAATTAATGCTTTATCACATATATGACTGAAAGCTAAAAGCTCAGCCGCATCAGGCTGGGCTTTTCTTTTCCCTTCCGCTATTTACCACCCGGTTTTCCGAATGAGATGCCGTTTGATTCACCATAATACGTAGTACAAAGCGGCAAACAGCATTGGGTGAAGCCGAGCTGGCAATGGTTTTCATTCCGAAAATCATCGGCTGGTGCAAATCCAGCAAACCCAACCATACTACTTAATAAAGGAGATCATACAAATGGCAAACAACAACTCTTCAAACCAACTATTAGTACCCGGCGCTGCTCAAGCAATCGACCAAATGAAATACGAAATTGCTTCTGAGTTCGGCGTAAACCTTGGCGGAGAAACAACTTCTCGTGCAAACGGTTCTGTCGGAGGAGAAATCACGAAACGTTTAGTATCTTTCGCACAGCAGAACATGGGCGGCCAAGGCGTACAATAACTCAATAAATGGCTTACAGAAGGCGCGGGATACCGCGTCTTCTTTTATGCCGTCACCCTTTTTTCCTATTTCACATACCCTAGGAAAAAAGGAGGGAAAACATGTCATTCATTGCCTCAGTCAATTGGGAGCTGTTTCAGTTCGTAAGTGTTTCTTTGGTCAATGAATATGTTGCCCACCATTTCCCGTTTATTCACAGGCATTCTTTTCCCCGCTGCTTTGAATGATATAATGAGCGGCGAGGAGGTTTTTTACATGAACATCGCTTTACTCGGAGCAACGGGAAGAGTCGGACAGGCTTTTATAAAAGAAGCGCAGAAACATGGACACATGGAAATATTCGCTCTTGTCAGATCAGCCGGAACAGTCCTTCCCATTCCTGAAAAACAGATCATAACAGGGAATGCGAGGCGGCGGGAAGATGTAAGCCGATTGATTTCCAAAGCGGACACAGTCGTGAGCTGTCTCGGCACGGACGGTGACGATACCCTTTCAGCCGCTATGACCCATATAATAGACGGCATGAAACGGCATCATGTTCAGCGTCTGATTACGATCGGCACCGCGGGTATCCTTCAATCACGGCTTATGCCTGATCAATACCGTTTTGAATCGGCAGAATCAAAACGAAAATCAACAAGAGCCGCAAAGGAACACGCCCGCGTATACGAGATGCTGCTGGCAGAGGATCTTGACTGGACGATCATCTGCCCTACCTACCTTCCTGACGGAGACGCTGCCGGAGTTTACCGGTTCGAACAGGATCGCCTTCCTGAAGACGGCGCCGAAATCACAGTCGGAGACACGGCGCATTTTCTGTACCGCGAGCTGATCAGCCCGCAGTTTGTCAGAAAACGGGTAGGACTGGCTTACTGAATGAAAAAAAGGGCGAATCTCTTTAGATTCACCCTTTCCGATTACACCGCGGATTTCGCCGTTCCTTTCTGCAATTCATACATTTGATGGTACTGCCCCTTTTGCGCCATTAATTCGTCATGGCTTCCCTTTTCAATGATGCGGCCCTTTTCCAGCACGAGAATCTGGTCTGCGTGTCTGATCGTGGAAAGCCGATGGGCGATAATAAATGTCGTGCGCCCTTCTTGAACGACTTGCAGCGCTTTTTGAATGACTGCTTCTGTTTCGGTGTCAATGTGCGCCGTCGCCTCATCCAAAATTAAAATGGCCGGATCGAACACAAGCGCTCTTGCAAAAGAAATCAGCTGACGCTGGCCTGAGGACAGTGTGCCGCCTTTTTCAGTGACGGGCTCTCTGATGCCCTTCGGCAAAGATTGCAGAAGACTTGCGGCGCCGACTTGGCGAAGCGCTTCTTCCGCCTGCTCCAAAGAAATACGCTGATCATCGAGGGTCACATTGGAGCCGATCGTTCCAGAGAAAAGATACGGGTCTTGCAGCACAATGCCCATATGGGATCTCAGCTCCTGCCTTGACATGCTGTATATGCTTTTATCGTCCAGCAGGATATCCCCTTTTTGGGCATCATAAAAACGGAACAGAAGATTCAGGATGGAGCTTTTGCCGGACCCCGTATGGCCGACGAGGGCGACCGTCTCCCCTTTTTCAGCTGTAAAGCTGATGTGTTTCAGCACCTCTTCTCCCTTTCGATATCCAAAAGAAACATCGCGGAATTCCACTGTCCCTTCCGCCTTTCTGTCTGCGGGAGCGCCTTCTTCTTCCGTTTCCTCCTCCTGTAAAAGCTCGAATACTCTGGCGGCAGAGACACGGGCCAATTCAAGCTTCGAAAATTGGTTGACAATCCCCGTAACCGGCTGGAACAAACGGTTTAAATAATCAACAAATGCATATAAAACACCGATCGAAACAATTCCGGCCGCACTCAGACTCGCGCCTCCGAAATACCAGATCAGCCCGACAAACGCCAGATTGCGCAACACATTGACAAGACTGTGGGACATGAGAGAATTTAAGGACAGCATTTTGTTTTTGTATCGGAAATGAGCTTCATTCAATTCTTCAAATTCCTTCATCGTTTCCTTCTCGCGGCGGAACGCCTGAATAATCGGCATCCCTTGAATGGACTCATTCATTTTCGCATTGATGTCACTGTTAATGGAACGGATTTTTTGGTTGAAGACGGATGCGTATTTGCGGTACACAACCGACCAGATCATTAAAATCGGAATAATCAGAAGGCAAACGGCGGCCAGCCTGACGTCAAGCATAAACAGCGCCGTAAAAATGCCGAGCATATAAACGCCGCTTGTGATAAATGTCGACAGCACCGTTACATATAAATCCCTGACCGCTTCTGTGTCATTCGTAATGCGGGCCACGACTTTTCCGGCAGGCAGATTATCAAAGTAGCGGATCGGCATTTTCTGAATGTGTGAAAATACATCCTGCCTCATGCGCTGTATGATCCGGTTCGCTCCCATCTGCAGCAGATAATGCTGACCGTAATGAAAACATACGGAAAACATGAGCAGTCCCGCGTAAATGGCGGTCAACGTCAGCAATCCTTTTATTTCCGGACGGTAAAATTCAAAAATCTCCTGTCTTGATAACGTAATGGCGGGATATGACCTGCTTTCTTTACCGTTTGATATTGTCAGCCGGCCGTCAGCCACCGAACGGTTTCCGTCAAAACTGACGGGACGGTCAACAAAATAGTAGCCCGCACCGACTTGATAAATGTGCGCCTCGCCGGTTTTATCCGCCCCCGGTTTGAGCCGGTCCTCCCTGACATAATCATGCCCCCGGAACCTGACGGCGCCCGGATCGTCCGCAGAGGCTTTAACCCATGTTTTTTCAATGCCGAGAATGTGGTCATCAATCATTTTTTTTCCGATAAACGGGCCGGTCAGCTCAGTGCCGACCGCAATAATGAGCAGGACGACCGCCCATATCAGCAGCTTCTTATATTGAAGCGCGTAATTCCATAATCTTCTCCCGGTCTTCATGCGCCCGTCCCCCCTTCTTCAAGAGAGAACAGCTGCTGCCTCTCATATTGTTTTCGATACCAGCCGTTCTGCTCCAATAGCTCCCGGTGCGTGCCTCTTTCAGATACCCGGCCTTCATCCATGACGAGAATGAGATCTGCGTGTTCAACTGCCGAGAGCCGGTGGGTGGTGATAATCGTTGTTTTATGCCGCCGTTTTTTACGGATGCTGTCAATGATGGCGGCTTCCGTTTTCGCGTCTACGGCAGAAAGCGAATCATCTAATATGAGAATGTCAGGATCGGTCAAAAGCGCTCTCGCAATTGATATGCGCTGCTTTTGTCCGCCCGAGAGCGCTACGCCCTTCTCGCCGACAAGCGTCTCAAGCCCGTCGGAAAGCATGCCGATATCGTTTTCAAAATGCGCATCTTTCAGCGCGCCGCCGATTTCCTCTTCGTTTGCATCCTGCCGTCCGTAAAGCAGATTCTCCTTTACAGTCTTAGAAAATAAAATATGATCCTGCGGCACATAGCCGATCCACCCGCGGAGCTCCTCAAGCGGGATCTCCTGAATCGGAACGCCTGTAAACGTGATTGCTCCCGCCCCGGGCGGATATTCACGCAACAGCTGCTTAATGATCGTCGTCTTTCCGCTTCCCGTCTTCCCGACAATGCCGAGTGTCTGCCCTTTTTCTACGGAAAAAGATACATCGGAAACCGCCGGTCCCGCTCCGCTCGGATACGTGAAAGTCACTTGTTCAAAAACAAGACGCCCGGGCTCCTTGATGCCGGCGGGGCGCTTGGGCCCGATCACGTCAGGCTCATAGGAAAGCGTCTCATTGACACGATCCAAGGAGGCATTGCCGCGCTGCATGATATTGATTAATTCTCCGATCGCAAACATCGGCCAGATCATCATTCCAAGGTACACGTTAAACGATACCAGCTCTCCCAGCGTCAGCCGGTTTTGAAAAACGAGATAAGCGCCGTAGCCGAGACCGATGAGATAGCTGAGGCCGACGAGAAGTTTCACAGTCGGTTCAAAAAGTGAATCGATAAACGCCACCTTCATATTTTTCTCATATACATCCGCCGTCATATCACCGAACCGGCTGACATCATTTTTTTCCTGTACGAAAGCCCGGATGACCCGGACGCCGGATACCGACTCCAGCACCTTGTCATTTAATGATCCGAAAGCATCCTGCGCTTCCGTAAACCGCTCATGGATCTTTTTTCCGTACAGGCTGACCGCAGCCGCCATTATCGGCAGCGGAATAATCGCGGCAAATGTCAGCTTCCAGCTGATGAGAAGCCCCATTGTCAAAAATATCGTCAGCATATACATCGTCGAATCAACGAGCGTTAAGACCCCGAAGCCCGTCGTCATACTGACGGCCTGCAGGTCATTTGTCCCCCGCGCCATTAAATCGCCCGTTCTGTATTTCTCGTAAAACGGCGGTGACATTTGAAGAAGCCTTCCCATCAGTTTTGATCGGAGAATCTTCTCCATGACATTCGCCCCGCCGAAAAGCTGATACATCCAAAAATAAGACAGTAAATAGACGGCTGCCGTTAATGCGAGAAAAACACATATGTAAAACAGCATCCCGCTTTTCGTAAACACGCCCGCCTTCATATCGTCTATCGCGTTACCGAGAAGTTTAGGCGGAAACATCTCAATGACATTCACAATTAATAACAGAACAATCGCTGTCGTATAGCGCAGCCAATAGGCTTTAAAAAACCACGCGAGCTTTTTTAATACAGTAAACAAATACCGTCATCCCCTTTCATCAATCAGCCGCCCTCAAGCTTTTCCGGATTGTTTTTCATTGTTTTCGCTAATGCCGCCACATGCATCACACCTGTCTTTCTTTCATTTTTTTGTATAAAAAAAGACATGAAGCCTCAGCTCCATGCCTCTTATTATTATAAATAAGGTACAGACCCGCCGTTTATACGCGACTGCCCCGTTTTTAAGCAAATGTTCAGAAAACGGAAGCTGTATGGGAGTCACGCCGGTATTCAGCTGAAGATGAGTTGACAAGCTTTAGTTTTGACATGATCCATACCTCCTTTTTCCCTATATTGTTCCTTCATCATATAAACAAATCCTTTTTTTGTCAATGCAGGTTTTACATTTCTGCTGCACGGGTATTGTAAAACAAACCTTTTTTACTGAAAGGATGAGGCTGATGTTTCACGCAGACCGGTTGATAGCAGCTTTTGACGGAAGTGATGATAGTAAAAAAGCGCTCCAAAAAGCCATAGACCTTTCAAAAACGTTTCACGCAGATTTAACGGTCGTACATTCCCACAATGCAAAAGATACCCAGACGATTGTTGATCCCCCGAGGCCGGGAGCCGGGGCAACGTATATCGGCGGCGGGATTGCAAGCGTTCCTGACCCGCTCCAGGCGGAAAGAATCTCCCCTGATCCGATGATTTATGAAGACCGTACGGAAGAAATCGTTGCGGAAGCGAGAATGCTGATGAACGACAGCCAGATTGACGGGGATATCGACATTTTAGAAGGTGATCCCGCTGATGCCATTATCGAGCATGCCGACCGTATATCGGCGGATTTGATCGTCATGGGGAGCCGGGACCAGAACAGGCTGAAAAAACTTTTATTCGGAAGCGTCAGTGAAAAACTGTCATCGAAATCCGATATTCCCGTGCTGATCGTAAAATAATTCTTTCTGTAAAGCAGCTTAATCAAAAGCTGCTTTTTTTACAGCTCCCGGCTGTTTTTTCTTTTTTTCGGCATCACAAAAAAACTCGCCATGATCAAAAAATCGATGCACAATACGACAGACCAGCCCTTTAACAGTCCGCTGAGCGCTTCAGTGCGGGAAGCGTCCTGAATGAGAAATACCGTTCCGGCTAAAAGAACGCCGCCGATGACAAATGCTAATACATGTCTTCCCCATCCTTTTGCATAATGTTTGGCATAATCCAGTCCGTACCGCTTGACCGGTTTTGCCCCTTCCTTTACCACATAATAGCGGAACCGCTCATCCGCCCATTGAATCATGCTTTTTCCGAAGGCGACAGACACTCCGATATAAACGGCCGCCACTGCATGCGCCATAGTCGCCGCCGCCCCTCTGTATAAATCAGCTGCGGCCGCCAGAAACAGTACGGCATCCAATATAGGAATGAGAGCGAAAAAAAACATTCCGAGCTTTTGCCGCCTGAATATATAGCGCGCCGCCAATCCGAAGATGACAGCCGCCCAAAAAGCAGCCTCACAAATGACAATCAACCAAGCAATCGCGTTCAATCCGGTTCCCCCTTATCGTTTTCTAAAATGCATTGTATCACTGCTTTTTATTTAATACAACTGTATTACAAAATTGCAAGAAAAAATATTTCCTGTTACACTGGAACCATGCCTAAAATAATCGATCATGAAAAAAGAAGAAAACAAATAGCCGAAGCCACTTGGCGGACGATTTTGGAGCGGGGAATGGAAGGAGCGACAGTGAGAAACATCGCCCAAGAAGCGGGTCTTTCTTTAGGCGCGCTGAGGCACTATTTCACCACCCAGGATGAGCTTTTAGGGTATGCGATGACACTCGTAAAAGAAAAAGCGGCCGCCAGAATTAACGAAGTTGCCATGCAAGATCTGCCGCCGAAAGAAAAAGCGGTGCGTCTGATGCTTGAAATTATCCCGACAGACGAAGAAACGATGGCTGAAATGGAGGTATGGTTCGCTTTCACAGCTTATGCCAGACATAAGGGAGAAGAGTTTCAACCCCAGCAGGACGGGATCTTGGCATATATCCGCGGCCTGATTGACTGGCTGGATGAAAATAAGCTTCTGAAACCAAATCTTGATAAAGAAACCGAAGCGGAGAAAATGTACGCTATCGCCGACGGATTGGCGCTGCATGCCATGCTTGAACCTGATCGTCTTTCAAAAGAGAAGATCTCCCGTGTACTCGTTCAGCATATCGAATCTCTTTTTATCTGACTGAAGCAAAAAGGCCGGATGTGTTCCGGCCTTTTTTCAGCTTATGACTGAACGCCGAGCTCCTGCTGAATGTGCGACTGAAATGCCTCCTGAATCGTTTTGGCTACAGGTCCCGGCGATCCGCTTCCGACCGGTTTTCCGTCAAGGGTTACGATCGGGATTAATTCAGACGTCGTTGACGAGATGAAAATTTCATCCGCATCTCTGAGTTCGTCTTCGGTAAGAGCCTTCTCCCGCACCTCAATCCCGTTTTCTTTCATCAGCTCTAACAGTTTCATCCGCGTAATGCCGTTTAAAATCAGCTCATTTGCAGGATGCGTCCGGACGGTGCCGTTTATGACGGCGTATACATTGGATGAGGTTCCTTCCGTGACCGCCCCGTCCCTTATCAGC
This sequence comes from Bacillus sp. JK74, assembly GCF_053663395.1. Taxonomy (NCBI): domain Bacteria; kingdom Bacillati; phylum Bacillota; class Bacilli; order Caryophanales; family Bacillaceae; genus Bacillus; species Bacillus sp. JK74. The sequence continues at coordinate 994,615 of NZ_JBSJQB010000002.1, forward strand.
ACCGCTTCATAAGCGCCTGCTTCATAGGCTTTTTGTTTTACCATCACATTATACAGTAAATTCAGACTCTTAATGTCACACCTCAGCCAGCGTTTGTCTTCCGCCGTGATGGCCTGCGCTCCGGCTTTTTGTTCATTTTCCGGTTTTTTCACTGAAAAGGTGTATGCCGTCGTCTGCGGCTCCAAACCTTCGTCATACTGGTGCTTCCGCGGCGCCTTCCCTCTCGTCGTCTGTATATAGACCCCGCCGTCAATGAGTTTGTTTTCCTGTACGAGCTTTTGCAGATCCCATTCTATGTCCTCTGCGGAGAACGGCAGGGTGATGCCGATTTCTGCGGCGCTTCTGAAAAGACGGACGATATGCTCACGCAGACCGAATAAGGCGCCGTTATACACTCTGATGACCTCATACACACCGTCACCGAATTGATATCCGCGGTCCTCAATATCAACTGCCGCTTCTTCACGATCAATCAACTGGCCGTTTACTAATGTCTTCATGTAAACCCTCCTAATCGTTATCTGCCGTGATGTGCATTCTCAGCTGTTATTGTCAACTATTCTATCATACTGAACGAGCCGGCTGCGGAGTTTATTTTTTTCTTAAAATCTTATTATTCGACATCTTTTCTATGTCTTTTCCAGTTTTGTTCCTGTATACTTGATTCGACATACATATGCTGTTAACTTATGGCACTTCGCAAGCCTCCGCTGTTATCGGCATTATGCAGAAACTTATGCTACTGGAGAGATTGTTATGCGCAACACAAAAGAAGGTGCTTCCCCTTCTCTGTTTTCATTAGCTTTTAAACTTACGAGTTTAGCAGTTTTGTGCGGACTGCTTCTGGTAATCGTCATAATGGGATATTCCGCTTCCGCCGCAAAAAACAAACAGGTCACCGTGACCGCAAACGGGCAGCTTCGGGATGAAGCAGAAAGCCTGCGGCTGAAAAATGATTCTCCCGACGTCTTAATGAAACATTTGCAGAAAGAGCGTGACCCAGGGAAAAAAACGGTATATTTAACCTTCGACGACGGGCCGTCTCCATATACTGAACAGCTGTTGAATGTATTGAAGGCAAATGGCGCAAAGGCCACTTTTTTTATGCTTGAACCGCGGATGAAAGCCTATAAGCATTCCGTGCAAAGAGCGAAGCAGGAAGGAATCGCGCTCGGCCTGCACGGCGTGACGCACGATAATCACCTGTTTTATCAAACACCGACATCGCCGCTGAACGAAATGCAGCAGGGACGCGATACGCTCGAGGCAATCACTGGAGTAAAAACGGATCTTGTCCGCACGCCTTACGGCAGTAAACCGTCATTGACGGATGCCCAGATTAAGAATCTCGAAAAAGGCGGATTCGTGTACTGGGACTGGACGATAGACAGTGAAGACTGGAAGTACAAAAACGCACGGTACGTGCCGGAAGTATTGAATCAGCTCGCATATTTGGAAAGCGTTCATACGAGCAGGCCGCATGTCATTTTAATGCACGATCTGCCTGCGACGGTGCACGCTTTACCGAGCCTGATTCAAAAACTGAAAGCCCAGGGCTACTCCTTTGATGTTCTGACGGATCAAATGATTCCCGTCCATGAATAAAAAAAGCCGGATCTGTATATGATCCGGCTTTTTTTATGTCGAAGCGCTGATCCGTTTTGCAAATTCACCGATCTTCTCATGGATGACAAGATCAAATAAATGGTCGCAATATGTCGGCTCAAGGTTAATGATCACCTGCTTCAAACCGGGAATCCGGCCCGCATCCTCAGGGACAAACCTTGCCGGCGCCACTTCAAGCGAAGTGCCGATCACAAGAAGAAGATCAGCTTTATCAAGCTTTTCATAAAGGGTTTCAAAATGCTGAACGAGATCGCCGAACAACACGACATCCGTCTTTAATACGGTGCCGCATACCGCATGATCACCGATTTCAGCCGTACATTCCGGCACTTCGTCCTTCAGCAGATGAGAAAGCCCGTAGCGCGCTCCGCAACGGGGGCATGCGGCGGTCTGAATTGAACCGTGAAGCTCATAGACACTGCTGCTTCCCGCTTTCTTATGCAGCCCGTCAATATTCTGCGTGAAAATGTCTACCTGCTTTCCCCGCTTTTCAAGATCCGCCAAATACGTATGGCCGGCATTCGGCTCATAGCTTCCGCTCATTTTCATCTGAAAGAGCTGTTTGAATTTAGGCCAGAATTCACGCGGACGGCGTTCAAAGTATTCCCTGCTCATCGCTTCCATTCTGGAGGTGTCTTCGGTCCATATACCGCCCGCCGAACGAAAATCGGGAATGCCGGATTCCGTGCTCATTCCCGCTCCCGTCAGCACCAGGATACGTTCAGCCTGATTGATCAATGTTATAAACGCTTCCACTCTTCCACCGCCTTTTCTTTTTATCATATCATGAAAAAAGAACGGCGCCTGTTATGCCCGTTCTTTTTCTCCGGAATGATCCTTCACATGAACCGGATCATCGTGGCTCTTCTGTTTTACGAATACATTCTGGCCCGGATAGGCGAACTCCACGCCTTCCTCAGCAAAAATATCAATAATCCGGCGGTTGATATCCTGCCGCACGTCCAGGCTTTCCGCCCAGACGATGGTCTTTGTGTAAAAGTTGAAAAACAGATTGTAATAGCTGTCCGCAAACACGTCAAAGTTAACCATAATCGTATCATCATGCACGCCTTCATGTTCACGAAGCATTTCTCTGAGCCTTGTGATACACCGCTCTAAACGATCAATCGGCGTCGCATAAGAAACACGAACGGAAAACGTGACCTGGCGCTTCGTCATCCTCGTCCAGTTTGTGATGGCTTCCATGGACAGCGTTGAATTGGGTACGGTAACAAGCGCCCCCTGCGCCGTCCGGAACCTTGTGCTTCGGAATGTGATATCTTCAACGCCCCCCGTCACAGATGACGTCTCGACCCAGTCGCCGATCGTAAACGGCTTTTCCGTAATGATGATAATGCCGCCGAAAAAATTGCTGATCGTATCTTTAGCCGCAAGCGCGAAGGCCAAGCCGCCAAGTCCGAGTCCGGCCACGAACCCGTTTACATCATAATTGAATTCCTGCGCGATCACACTGACGCTGAGCGCGAGAATGACAAAGCGCAGCACCTTGGATAAAAACGGCGCCAAAATGTCATCCATATCCAGCTCAAAGCGCTGATTGACTTTATGAAATAAAAACGAAGACGCCGATGTCAGGTTGCAAAGCCCCCAGGCGATCAGCGCTATGATCAAAGAGCGGTACATTTTTTTGACAATGTCCATCTGCCCGTCTAAAAACGGCGAATACTCAATCGCCAAAAACAGACCCAGCGCCACGAAAAACCATCTGGCCGGCTTGTCAAACGCTACGGCAATCTGTTTGAATATGTCGGTTTTCGGCTTGTTCGCCAATTTGTAAATGAGCTGAAAAAAGTATTTGACAAACAGTTTTCTCAAAACGAGAAAAGCCGCTAAAATTCCGATGCTGATACTGATCTGCAAAATATGGTCAAGAGTAAAAAAGCTCTGAAATTGTGTCATCATGGCATATGCTCCTTTGTCTTGTCGAAAATCTATTATACTAAAACATTCGGACATCAGCTTGTTTTATTGTCTTTAGGCAGCCTGAAAAACCCCGGCATCAGAGCACAGCCGGGGTTTTTCACACATTCGTTCATCGTTCAGCCAGATACAACAGGGTCAGGCACTATTTCTTCTTTGATTGTGTCTGTTTCAGGAGAGTCGCTTTTTGGATTTCAGCATCGGTTTCGGCCTTAATTCTTTCTTCCACTTTCAATCTCCCTTTTCCCATGATCTCGCCTCCTTTTTGCCATTATAAAACATCACTGCGGATTGTAAACCGAAAAAAGCACTATCTTTATTCCAAAAAAATACTGTTTTGCACATTCACCAGTTTGAATCGCTGTGCATATACGAATCTGATATAATAACAGAAATGCCCATGAGGGGAGCTGACAAGCTTGTATACCATCGCTCATCGCGGCGCATCCGGTTACGCGCCCGAAAATACATTTGCGGCATTTGATATCGCTGCCGAAATGAACGCTGATTTCATTGAGCTTGACGTCCAGCTCACAAAAGACGGCCAGATTGTCGTCATCCATGATGACAAAGTCGACCGGACGACGGACGGCTCCGGTTTTGTAAAAGATTTTACGCTGAAGAAGCTGCAGTCTCTGGACGCCGGCAGCTGGTATGGGGCTGAGTTTAAAGGGGAGCGGATTCCCCTGCTCGAAGAGGTTCTGGAGCGTTATCATTCTGAAATCGGTTTTTTAATTGAACTGAAAGGGCACATTTCTCAAGTCGGTCTTGAAAAAGCAGTCGGCCAGCTGTTAAGCAGGTTTACCTTTTCCACCCACCCTATCGTTCAATCATTCAGTCTCAAGTCGATTCAGACCTTTCACGACATGTATCCGTCCGTTCCGACTGCAATTATCGCAAGACCCAGCTTCGGGATGTTTTCCAAAAGCCAGCTGGCCGCTTACAAATCAGCCGCAAATTATGTCAATATTAAATATACCCGCCTGAATCGGTTCTTGATTTCCACCGCTCACAAACACGGCCTGAAAGTATTTGCCTGGACGGTCAGAAATCACAAGACGGCCGAAAAGCTGCAAATGATGGCAGTTGACGGCATTGTAACTGATTTTCCGGATATTATTTCTAAGGATGGCTGATATGAAACAATACATCGCAATTTTTATCGGAGGCGCGCTTGGCGCATTGCTCCGCTTTGAAATGAGCGCGCACATTCACAGCGGATCTTTCCCTGGTGCCACTTTCCTCGAAAACGCGGCGGGAAGCCTTTTACTCGGTCTTATTACGGGTTATTTCATCATTCGGGCTAAACGCCCTCTTTTGACCGCCTTTTTAGGAACCGGTTTTTGCGGAGGTTTCACGACGATGTCAACCTTCGCAAAAGAAACCATTTTTCTGCTGCAATCGTCTCCCGCAGCGGCTTTTTGTTATGCTGCCGCGACTTTATTCGCTGGTCTTGCCCTTGCATACGCCGGCATTTTTTGGGGACGGCGGATTGCCCTTCACGCAGCGGGAAGGGGGCATGATACGCCATGACGATTGTCCTGATGCTTATCGCGGCGGGTATCGGAGCGGTATTACGGTCTCTGCTGAGTAAAACAATTTCAGAAAGAACAAAAGGTTTTCCGATTCCGCTTGGAATGGCTGCGGTCAACCTGCTCGGCTCCTTCGGCCTCGGCATATTCACCGGATTGGGTCTGGATAATCCTTCTGCCGGCATCATCATCGCGACGGGCTTTTTCGGTGCGTTTACGACCTTTTCCACCTTCAGTATTGAAGCCGTGCAGCTGATGATGAACAATCGCATAAAGGAAAGTCTGCTCTACATCGCTGTTTCAGCAGCCGGAAGCCTTTTGGCATTCTGGTGCGGCTTTGTTATGATATCCATTTAAAAAAACCTTGAGCTTATTTTTCGCTCAAGGTTGCGTTATGAAGCATGACCGTTTCCGGCACGGGCAGCGGGCGGTTTATTGTCCCCTGACCGCCCGGGCGGCCCTGTTCTTCTTTGAGTTCAAGCTGTTTAATAAACCGGCCGTCCATTTCTAATATGAGGGCAGTGTATCCCCCGATTTGTATCGACTCACCCGCACAAATGTCAATATTCCGTTTCAGCACAAGACCGCCGATCGTGTCGACTTCCTCTTCAATCTCTGCGCCGAGAAGATGATTCACCTGATCGATCCGAACCTTTCCGTCCAGCACATAATGGCGTTCGGACAGCTTTTGAATCTGCGGCTGTTCGTCCTCATCAAATTCGTCTCTGATATCGCCGACGATTTCTTCAAGTATGTCTTCGGTCGTCACAAGACCGGACGTTCCGCCGTATTCATCAGACAATATCGCCAAATGAATCCGTTCTCTCTGCATTTTTATCAGCAGGTCGTGTATCGGGATCGTCTCGATGACTTCAATCACCGGGCGGACGTAAGACGTGATGGATACTTCCGCTTTTTCATCTTCTGTCATAAACAGCAGATCTGAAAAGAGATGCTTCGTATTGATCATGCCGATGACACTGTCTTTGTCCCCGTCCGTTACGGGCCAGCGCGTATATTTGTCTTTCAGCATCATATCAAGCATTTCCGGCACGTCCATATCAGTGGAAACAGCCGCGATTTCTTTTCTCGGGATCATGATTTCCTTGGCGATCCGATTATCAAAATCAAAAATTTTATTCACAAATGTATATTCAGACGGATTGATTTCTCCGTTTTTTAAACTTTCTGACAGCAGGATCCGCAGCTCTTCTTCAGAGTGGGAGCCTTCATGCTCAGATGCCGGCTTTAATCCGGCCAAACCGGTCAGAATTCTCGCGGAGCCGTTCAGCACCCAAATAAACGGGAACATGAACACGTAAAATAACCGAAGCGGTCCGGCGATCCATAACGTCAGCTTTTCCGCTTTTTGAATCGCAACCGTTTTAGGCGCAAGCTCACCGACGACGACATGTAAAAACGTAATCAGCCCGTACGCCGCAGCAAAAGAAATCACATGCTCGGCAGAATCCGGCAGCCCCATACCCTGAAACACAGGATGAAGCATCCGCTCAAATGCAGGCTCTCCCAGTACGCCGAGCCCGATGGATGTGAGTGTAATGCCAAGCTGCGAGGCGGATAAATACTCATCAAGATCCGTAATGATACGCTTTGCGAGCACCGCCCGTCTGTTCCCTTCTGAGATGAGCTGATCGATTCTGGATCTCCTCACTCTGACGATCGCAAATTCACTCGCCACGAAAAATGCCGTTAACGCAATGAGCACACCGATTAAAATCAAACTGTCAATATCGTCCATTTCACCTTATCCCGAATTGAAGGATAAGGACGTCACCTCCTGATTTCATCGTTTTTTCTTAAGCGAGAGGAACGAAATGGGTGATTGACTACACAGAGGGCCCCATCCTGCCACCTCCTAAGTCAAAGCATGATTGTCATTTGTATAGTTTATTGTATCACAACTCCATTCTTTCATCATTTTCAGATTTTTCATCATATAAAAACAGCCTTCAAAAAGAAGGCTGCCGTTATCTGCTTCGGAAATGATTTTCTAAACAAAGCGCCGTATTAATCCCCCCGAATCCCATGCTTAAGCTTAACGCATGGTGTACGGTATGGGCGCTCGGCCCGTCGGTCACCCACTGAAATGAATCGTCAATCGGCTCCGTTAAGTTTCGGATCGGATGAAGCTTGTTTTCCCGCATTTGCAAGAGAACAGCAATGATTTCCACCGTTCCGGCCGCACTCAGACCGTGTCCGGTAATCGATTTTGTCGCATTAATCCGCGCGTGCGACAGGCCGCTTTCAGAAAGCGCCCGGCATTCAGTCTTATCTCCGATCGGCGAACCGGTGCCGTGCGGGTTGATGTAATCGATCTCTTTCGCTGAAAGACCGGCCCGCTCCAGCGCCTGGCGGATCACCGTCATTTCGCCCTCTGCTGAAGGATTCGGGTTGCGGTTCGCATCGGAAGCCATCCCCCAGCCCTTTAAGCCGGCCCACGATCGTGCGCCCCTCTCTTCGGCAGATTCAGCGCGTTCCAGCACAATCGCCCCGCACGCCTCTCCGAATATAAACCCGTCCGTATGCCGGTCAAACGGGCGGCAGGCGGCTTCAGGCCGTTCAGCGTATGTATCAGTGCCCATCGCTCCCAAAGAACGGAGAGCGTGACACTCCATGTACGACAGATCGGCCAGCGCCCCGATCACGATGCACCGGTCAAACAGGCCTCCTATGATTCCTTGAGCAGCCTGGATAACCGCCGCCTGGCCGCTTGCCGACGCGCCGCCGACCGTAAAGGCCGGCCCTTTTATCCCGAATTGCTCCGTGCAAAGCCCCGACAAATCACTATCCATAAAAGAAAGCCCGTATGTCGGATTTACAAATTGCGGCGTTTCACCGTTTTTCTCAAAGGCCTGCAGCAATTCGCGCTGCGTCATATTCGACCCGCCGATGATCAGACCGGTGCGGCTGTGATCAGCGCCGTCTAATTGAGCGTCATGCCACGCTTCATATAAAGCGATAAGCGCCGTCTTTCCTGATAATGCGGCCCTTCGGTACAAGCGCTTCGACAGCGCGTCCGGCGGCGTTAATTCGCTAAGCTCCGCGCCGATAAACGAACTGCCTTTCTGCCGGCCGGGGCGTTTCATCACATCAAAGGCGTGCCGCCCCTCCATGAGCGCATCGAGAAACGCCTCCTTGCCTTGTCCGACCGCGGTTAAGACTCCGATTCCTGTAATGCTGATGTCTGATGTGCCATTATTTCTCCTCGACATGTGTCCGTTCTCCCATCTTTATGTATTGGAAGCTATGAAGAAAAATCTTGATACAGTGCTTTGAAAATATCGCGCGACTGTCTGATCTGTTCCGAAGGCACGCTGAAAGATAATCGGAAATAGCCGCTTTTTCCAAATCCGCTGCCGGGTACGATCAATAGTCTGTATTTCTGTGCGGCATGCATGCAGAACGCCACCTCGTCTTCAATCGGTGATTTCGGAAAGACGAAAAAGCCTCCTTTCGGCATTTCAAATTCGAAGCCGGCTTCTGTGAGGATGTCCACCATAAGGTCTCTCCGCTTTCTGTAAGGTTCAGCGTCAATCGAAAGATCATCCATTTTCGCCACGGCGCGCTGCATCATGACCGGAGCGTTCACAAAGCCGAGCGTCCGGTTGCAGAAAACGAATGCATCCGTCAGAAGATCGCCCTCAGGCATTTGGGCGTCCGCCGCGATATACCCGAGCCTTTCCCCCGCAATGCCGAGATCTTTACTGAACGAACTGACTAAAATCACGCGGTGATACGCCTGAAACGGATTCGCCTGCTCTTCTCCGTAGATCAGCTGGCTGTACGGTTCATCAAATAAAATAAATATGCTTTGGCCGTTCCGCTCTTCGGCTTCTTTTAATAAGGCGCCCAATTCGTTAAGGTTTTTCTGGCTGAGCACAGTCCCCGTCGGATTATGCGGCGTATTGACGATCAGTCCTTTCGTACGGGGGGTGATCGCACCTTTAACCGCTTCAATATCAATCTCAAATGAGTCAGTCAGCGGGCAGATGACGGGTCTGCCGCGGTAATTTTCAACATACGCTTTATATTCCGCAAAATAAGGCGAAAGAAGGATGACTTCTTCCTCCGGGTTTAAAATGCTCTTCAGCGCAACATTCAGCGCCCCGCCGGCTCCGACCGTCATGACTGTATGCCTGGCGGAAATTTCTGTCTGAAACCGCTCTGACAAAAAGCGGGCAACCTTTTCTCTCGCCTCCGGAAGCCCTTGGTTTTGTATGTATCCGTGCCGTCCTGTTTCAGCCGCTTCGCATAGCGCCTTTTTAAATGTTTCAGGCGGCTCCGCAACCGGATTTCCTATCGAAAAGTCAAACACCTTATCGGCGCCGAACTCTTTTTTCAGCCGAGCGCCTTCATCAAATAGTTTGCGTATCCATGAACCTTTCTCCAGATTCTGTGTCACTTCCCTTGATAAACCGGCCACTGTCATCTGTCCCTTCTGTCTTTTTCTGCCGTTTCTATTTACAATGATTATGAAAGATTTACATGGCGCAGTCAACGCTTTTTCAGACAGCCTGCCGCCCCGTTTCAGGAGAAAGACGGAAAACAATAAACTTGTGCAAACTCCCCTTCATATATTAAACTATTCTCATAACTATAACGTGATGGTTGGGGAGGGATTTAGATGGGGCTGAGACTTATCGCATCAGTGAATTAGCAGAGCTTGCCGGTGTAACGAAACGCACGGTGGATTACTACACAAACCTCGGGCTTTTAAAGCCTGACAGGTCTTGTTCGAACTATCGTTACTACGATACACTTGCACTTAATCGGTTAAAGTTTATAGTCGCTTGTAAAAAGCAGCGATTGGCCCTGTCTGATATAAAAGATCGACTGGAGAACCAGTTTCCCTCTTCAGCCCTGCCTGACGATGTTGGAAACCTGGCATCGGAAATTGATCACATGAATCAAAACATCTCCGGGATCTTGAATCGGTTTGAAAAGCTTGAACCAGAGGAGCGCGCCCAGCTGAAAAAAAGGCTGGCTCCTGAAAAGCTTGCAGTGCTTCAATCATTTATGCTGCTGTTAAGTTAAACCATTATCTTACTAACAGGAGGTGTTACCTTCATCTTCCCAAAAGAAGTGAAGGTTCTAATTGGACATTGTGAATTTGATTTTAGTCGCGGTTTTAATCGCGCTGACGGCATTTTTCGTAGCATCTGAGTTTGCGATAATCAGAATCAGAGGCTCACGGGTTGACCAGCTTATAGCAGAAGGAAATAAAGCCGCAATCGGTGTCAAAAAAGTGACCACGCATTTAGATGAGTATTTATCGGCGTGCCAGCTCGGCATAACATTGACTTCCATCGGTCTTGGTGTCTTAGGCGAATCAACGATTGAACGCTTGCTTCATCCGCTTTTCACAAAGATAAACGTACCAAGCTCATTATCGCATATTATTTCATTTATTCTCGCCTACGCGATCATTACATTCTTACACGTGGTCGTGGGAGAATTGGCGCCGAAAACAGTCGCCATCCAGAAAGCGGAAGCCGTTTCAATGCTGTTTTCGAAACCGCTCATTTGGTTTTACCGCATCATGTTCCCGTTTATCTGGCTTCTGAACAACTCCGCCCGTCTTTTAACGAAGATGTTCGGTCTGGAGACGGTGTCTGAAAATGAGCTTGCCCACTCTGAAGAAGAGCTGCGCATCATTTTATCGGAAAGCTATAAAAGCGGTGAAATCAACCAGTCTGAATTTAAATATGTGAACAAAATCTTTGAATTTGACGACAGACTTGCAAAAGAAATCATGATTCCGCGTACGGAAATCGTCAGTCTGCCGCATGATATTAAAATTTCTGAAATGATGGATATCATTCAGATTGAAAAATATACCCGATACCCTGTCGAAGAGGGTGACAAAGATAATATTATCGGCGTTATTAACATTAAAGAAGTGCTGACCGCCTGCATCAGCGGCGAAGTATCAGTCGACTCGCCGATTACGGATTTTGTCAATCCGATCATCCATGTGATTGAGTCGGCACCGATTCACGATCTGCTTGTAAAAATGCAGAAGGAACGGGTTCATATGGCGATTCTGTCGGATGAATACGGCGGAACCGCGGGGCTTGTCACCGTTGAAGACATTATTGAAGAAATCGTCGGAGAAATCCGTGATGAATTTGATATCGATGAAATCAATGAAATCCGCAAACTCGGCGACGGCCATTACATGCTTGACGGCAAGGTCCTGATTGATCAAGTGAACGAACTCCTCGGCATCCATTTAGAAAATGACGAGGTCGACACCATCGGCGGCTGGTTCCTTACCCAGAAATACGACGTCGAACAATACGACTCGATTATCGAAGAAGGCTGCGAATTTATCATTAATGAAATTGACGGCCACCACGTCGCATATATCGAAGTGAAAAAACTGGCGTTTGATGAACTGCTGGAAACCGCCGAACAAAAAGAAGCATAACAAAAAAGCTTGCGCGTCTGATACAGACGGCAAGCTTTTTTTCATTTACAGTTGTTCAAGTTTTTTCTCAAGCTCTTTAATTCTGGCATTCAGCTCTTCTGTCATGGCCGCAAGCCTCTCCTTCGGCGCAAGATCGGAAAAGTCCTCCAAAAAAATCGGCTCGCCGATGATAAGCCGCATTTTTCCCTTTTTAAACAGCGCTTTTCCCGTAGACGGCCCTTTATATGCGGCCGGAACGAGCGGCGCTTTCCCCATTTGGGCGATGGTCACGGCCCCTCTTTTCAGCGGGACGTCTTCAGAAGTTCTCGTGCCGCTCGGAAAAATCCCGACAATCTTCCCTTCCTTCAGTAGCTTAATCGGCGTTTTAATGCTGCTCGGACCCGGATTTTCACGATCAACCGGAAACGCGTGAATCTTCTTTAAAAAACTTCCGATCCACTTTTTCTGAAACAGCTCTTTTTTCGCCATATAATGAATCTGATGGGGCAATATCCCGACACCGAGCGTGAGGACGTCCACCCAGCCCGCATGCGTGCACGCGATAACGAATCCTTTATCAGACGGAAGATTCTCTTTATTGTATACTTTGACTCCTCCGCGCAGAGAAAGAATGAATTTGATGGCATTTGCACAAAACTTATACATAACGCACTTCCTTTGTTGTAATGATCAAAAGTGTTCTCTCTCTATTATAACAATATTTTTTATTACCTGGTACTAATAAATATATTTTTCCTCCGCCGATCTCTATCTTTTATGACGGATTTTGGGTACTATAGAGAAATGGTGTTTGATGAGGTGAAAATGAATTTAAGCCGTTTGCATGGAACGTGCAACTTTAAACCTTTCTTATGCGTGTATAACATAGAGGGGAGAAAAGGCAGTGACGATCGATGAAATTTACCAAATGTATATGAATGATGTTTACCGGTTCCTGCTCTCCATGACAAAAGACAAGCATCTCGCTGAAGATTTGCTGCAGGAAACCTTTATGAGGGCATACATACACATTCACTCCTACGACCACAGCAAAGTAAAGCCATGGCTTTTTCAAGTGGCGAGAAATGCGTTTATAGATTATGTCAGAAAACATAAAAAGGAAGTGACCATTTCCGATGACTTAATTGGGAGCCTTTTTCAGACGGCTGTTCAAAGCCCGGCTCATCAGATTGAAATCAAGGAAGTGCTGACAGGGTATATGTCCGAACTTCCCGACAATTATCGGGAGGCCTTAACACTGTATTATTTAAAAGAACTGAATTACAAAGAAGCATCCCATATTATGAATATTTCAGAGGCTAATTTTAAAAGTGTTTTATTTCGTGCCAGACAGCGGCTGAAAGCACTTTATAATAGAGGTGTTAATGATGAATGAAGAATTTAAAAAGCGTTTTTACCAATACAAAAATGGAGAAATGAGCGACCGGGAAATGGCCGCCTTTGAAGAAGAGCTGGAAAAGCTGGAAGTCTATCAGGAGTTGATTGAAAGCGAAATGCAGGACGACCGGGAATGGGACGTCGGCATCAGCCCGGAAAAACAGAAGGCCATTTTGTCATACGGAAAACGCAAATCGTATTTGCGGATTTCAGTTCTCGCCGTCATCTCCACTTTGATGATTTTGCCGCTTTGCACTTTGGGAAGCTACCTCTATTACGGTCTGGGAGGAAAGGAAAGCACCGGCAATCAATTAATGGAAACCGCGGCCGTGACGGTCGCGACCACCATGCCGAACGTCCTCGTCGATACCTCCGGACTGAAAAGCCAGGTGAAGCTGTTTGGAATGAATACAGAATTTCCGCTGCAAAAGCAGATCGGCACAAAAACGAAATCCGTCGGCGGAGAACGGATTGAAATGTTTTTAGATACGGTCAAATCGCCTGCCGTTAACTACTATGATCTAGACGCGGCACAGGCAAAGCATTATTTTGCCCATCCTTCCGGCTTAAAGGAACGCACGATTGACAAAGCCGGACAGACATTGAAAAAATTGCCTGAAGGAAGCGTGGCGGAGGTCTATCTTTCTTATGACCGGGCCTACCCTTCTTCTCAAGTATATTCAACTTTTAAAAAATACGATGTGAAGTTTTTATGGAACGCGGTCGAAACGGAGAAAAATCTGAAAGACAGTCCTTATGCCGAGCCGTTAGGATTTCCCGGGAAAGATTCCAAGATGGTGTCCTCTTTCGAAACGCAAGGACAGACAGACCGTGAACAATTTATCAATGCCCTTGAATTTATGTCCCGCCATAAAAAATGGGCTCATGCAATATCGAAACGCAAAGACATGAATCTGGGCAGCCGAATCGATTATGTTGAACATCACGGAATGAACGTATACGGCTCTGTCGTGACGGGGCCGACAAAAGAAATCGAACGTCTGCTGAAAAACAAAACAGTAAAAGCAGCAAACATCGGTGAGGTGGAATTATGGAATTGGTAAGAATTTTTAAAGAGCATAATGTCTTCGGCTGGATATCAGTCGGTACCGCGATTTTGTCGCTGCTGCTTTTGAACGTGGCAATCATCAGCAATGTGACTTTCTATTCTTATCAGATGCTGCCGTTTGCGATGGCCGCCGTGCCGTTCGGCATCATTGAGCTGTTTATTAAAAAAGGACGGACGGGCCCGGGACTGCTCGGTGTCATCCTCAACCTTTTCGTCATTGTTTGTGTATATACGATCGTTGCCGTTGATACGAATCTGCAATTCGGTTTTTAAACATAAAAACAGGCCCTTTTACGGGGGCCTGTTTTTTTAAAATGAAAGAACGCCGATTAAATGCAGCAATACGACGATGATAGCCAGCGGCACGAGGTATTTCAGAAGGAAATACCACACCTGAAAGAAACGATAGCCGATGGCGGAACCGCTTTTCATCTCGGCGAACAGCTCCCGCTTCGGTATTTTCAGCGGGATGAAGATTGATATTAATAAAGCGCCGAGCGGAATCAGCACATTGCTCACTGTGAAATCCGCTAGATCAAAAAACGTTTTTCCGAACAAATGAACATCACCGAGCACACCGTATGATAAACACGACGGAATTCCGACCAAGAAAATGAGCAGACCGCTTGTCCACGACAGCTTCTTCCTTTTCGTTTCATCACCTTTCCCGACAGTCGCTACGATAATTTCCACCATCGAAAAGGCCGAAGTCAGCGCGGCAAAGAAAAAGACCGCCAGAAAGCTGATAAAAAACAGCGAGCCGAACGGCAGCCGGTCAAACACAGCCGGCAGTACGGTAAACAGCAGTGTAGGCCCTTCATCCGGTTTAAATCCGAACGAAAAAACCGCCGGAAAAATGGCCAGTCCCGCAAACAGCGTGACGAGCACATTCATCACAACAATGGAACCCGCCGATCCCGGAAGGTTTTGGGTTTTCGGCAGATACGAACTGTATGTCACCATGACCGAAACGCCGAGCGTTAATGTAAAGAACGCCTGTCCTAAAGCATATAGGATGGATTCCGGCGTCAAATCTTCAAAGTGCGGAACCAATAAAAATCTAATCCCCTCAACGGCATGATCGAGCGTGACTGATCGCAGCACAAGCAATAGAAACAGCACGAATAAAACCGGCATCAGCACCGCACTGACACGTTCAATCCCTTTCTGCACGCCTTTTGCGACGACCGCCACTGTCAAGATCATAAATACAAGCTGCGCGGCGAGAGTCTGGATCGGATTTTCAATGACCGTCCCGAACACCGTTCCGTACTGCTCCTGAGTGAGCCCGGATAAAGAACCCGTAACAGCTTTTAACACATAAAGCAAAATCCACCCGCCGACAACACTGTAAAAAGACAAAACTAAAAAACAGGCCGCCACACCCACATAACCCGTGAGGTGCCATACCGACTTCGGCGCGGCTTGTTTGTAGGCATCAATCGCATTTGTCTGGCTCCGTCTTCCGAAAATAAATTCACCGAGCAAAAGCGGATAGCCTAAAAGCACGGTAAAGAGGACGAATACAAGAAAAAAAGCGCCTCCTCCGTTCGTACCCGCTACGTAAGGGAACTTCCAAATGGCTCCCAGGCCGATCGCCGAACCGGCAGCGGCCATAATAAATCCTATTTTTGAGGCCCATTGAACCCTTTTTTGGTCAGACACGACTTTCCACTTCCCTTCCGCCCTATATTATCCCTTATTCACTGCGATAACTTAAGCCCATTTCAATATGTTTCATTATTCCGAAAAATAAAAAGGAGCGGCGGGTGCCGCTCCTTACAAATCCCCGTTTAATTTCGAATGCTTTCTCGAATATAAGAAATAAATCACCAGACCGATGATCAGCCAGATAAAGAAACGGAATATGGTGGTGGCGCCAAGGTTAATAATCAAAAATACGCAGAACAGAATGGACAATATCGGAATAAAGGGAACCCCCGGACATTTAAAAGCTCTCGGCAGATCAGGCTGTTTCTTTCTCAATACGATAACCGCCACTGAAATCAGGACAAACGCGGCAAGCGTGCCGATGTTCACCAGCTTCGCCAGCTCATCAAGCGGGACGAGCGAGCCGAGTAATGCCGACAGGATGCCGAACACCCATGTCACCACGTGCGGCGTTTTATGCTTCGGATGGACTTTTGAAAGCGCCCCCGGCACCAAACCGTCCCGGGACATGGCAAACATCACCCTCGTCTGGCCGTACAGCATGACGAGCATCACCGTTGTCATTCCCAACACTGCGCCGATATCAATAATCCCGGCCACCCAATTCTGTCCGGCCATCTGCAGGACGAGAGACACGGGATGGTCAACGCCTTCAAAGCGGGCAAACGGAACGACGCCCGTCATAATCGCCGATACGGTCACATACAGCACGGTGCAGACGATTAATGAAAAGATAATTCCTTTCGGCAGATCCTTCGCCGGATTTTTCGTTTCTTCAGCGGCGGAAGAGACGGCGTCAAAACCGATAAAAGAGAAGAAAACGAGCGCCGCGGCACTGAAAACACCGCCGAACCCCATCGGTATAAACGGCTGCCAGTTGTGAGGTTTGACATATACGGCCGCAACGGCGATAAACAATAGAACAACCAGAACCTTCAAAATGACCATAATATTATTGACCCGCTTCGATTCCTTAATGCCTAAGTAGAGGAGGAATGTAATCGCAAGCACGATAACAAATGCGGGGAGATTAAAGAATGTGACCGTGCCTTTAATGGATCCCGGCGCGGCCGTTAATGCAGTCGGAAGATGAATGCCGAAGCCCGCCAAGAATGATTGAAAATAGCCGGACCAGCCGACCGAAACCGCGCTGACGGCGAGCATATATTCCAAGATTAAATCCCATCCGATGATAAATGCGAGAAGTTCACCCAGTGTCGCATAAGTAAACGTGTAGACGGAACCGGAAACCGGGACGCTTGAAGCAAATTCGGCATATGATAAAGCCGCAAATAAACACGCAAGAGCGGCGATGACAAATGAAACAGTCAGCCCCGGCCCCGCCGTGACAGCTCCTGTTCCGGTTAATACAAAAATTCCCGTTCCGATGATGGCCCCTATCCCCAGAAGGGTCAGATCAAAGGCCCCTAACTCTCTTTTCAGCGACTTTTCCCCGCCCGTTGCGGCAAGCAGGTCCTGAATGCTTTTCTTTCTGAATATGCTCCCCTTCATCTGCTTCACTCCTTGTAAATCAATATATGTTAGAATATTCAGATAACAATAGCAATAATGACTAAATTCTTATTTTTCGCATGAAATGTTTCAGCACATCATTCCTTTCTCCTACATCATATTATAGCGAAAAATATAAAAATGAAAATAACTTTTTTGAAAATTCTATTTATTATTTCAGTTTTCATAAAACAGAACTCAGCGGATTCTCTGCTGTGAAATATTAACATTAGTGATTCGGCTGGAGACTTCCATTTTTTAAAAATCGTATTCATATGTAATCAAATAAAAATCCCGCACTTTTTAAAAGCGCGGGATAAGACTTGCGTATTATGTTGAAATAAACCTGCCGCCATTTACGTGAATGGTCTGCCCAGTCATATAGGAAGATTCGTCTGAAGCCAGAAGCACGTAAGCTCCGGCGTGTTCCGCAGGCTGTCCCGGTCTTCCCATCGGAGTGTCCAGACCGTGCTTTTCCACCTTTTCTTCAGTAAACGTTGCCGGAATCAGGGCGGTCCAGATCGGCCCGGGGGCCACCGCATTTACTCTGATCCCCTGATCGGCCAATGACATCGCCATTGAACGCGTAAAGGAAACGATGCCGCCTTTCGTGCACGAATAGTCGATCAATGATGTGTCTCCCTGATAAGCGGTAATCGACGTTGTATTAATGATGGCGCTCCCTCTTTTGAGATGAGGCAGCACGGCTTTAGTCATATGAAACATGGAAAACATGTTTGTACGGAATGTCTTCTCCAGCTGTTCAGCCGTAATATCAAGAATCCCGTTTTGCGGATGCTGCTCAGCCGCATTATTAACGAGAATATCTATTTTTCCGTAGTGATCTAAGACTTGCCGGACCGCCTTCTGACAATGCGCCTCATCACCGACGTCTCCCGGAATTAACAGGCATTCGGCCTGGTATTCTTCCGCACGCTTTTTCGTTCTCTCGGCATCGGCATGTTCGTCTAGGTACAGGATGGCAAGATCCGCCCCTTCCTTCGCGTAAGCGATCGCAGCCGCTGCGCCGATGCCGCTGTCTCCGCCCGTGATGACGGCGACTTTTCCTTTTAATCTGCCCGATCCTTTTACATCCGGGTCCTCCAAGAGCGGTTTTGGCTCCATGTCTGCCTCAATGCCGGGCTGGCGGTTTTGCACCTGCGGCTTTTGTCCTTCCGTCTGTCTGTCCATCGGATTCATATTCTCACACTCCTGCAATTGTTATTACTGAGACGATACCACGCAGTGCGGGGAATTAAACGGACAAATATGCCGGTAATTAAAGCTGCTGAGCCGTTTCGGGAAAAGCGCCGGTGTATTTCGCAGACGGCCTGTAAATCATGTTGTCAGCGGACTGTTCAAGCACATGTGCGCACCAGCCTGCCATTCTGCTTGCTGAAAAGGTCGGCGTAAATAAATCATTGTCGACATCAATGGCCTGCATCACAGCCGCTGCGTAAAACTCCACATTCGTATACAGCTTCCGTCCGGGCTTATATTGCTCTAACAAGCGGATGGCTTCCTTCTCCACATAAAGCGCCAAGTCAAGCGACGGATCATTTCCCGCCACTTCTTCAGCCTTTATGCGCAGCGCTTCCGCCCGCGGGTCTTTTGTTTTGTACACCCTGTGCCCGAAGCCCATCAGGCGTTCTCCCCTCATAAGCTTCGCTGTCAAATACGCTTCTGCATTTTCTTTTTCCCCGATGTCTTCAAGCATTTTCGTGACACCTGAAGGAGCGCCTCCGTGCAGCGGCCCTTTCATCGTACCCAGTGCGGCAGTGACGGCAGACACTAAGTCCGATTCAGTCGAAACGGTGACTCTCGCCGAAAAAGTCGATGCATTCATCCCGTGCTCCATCGCCAGAATCATATACGTCTCAAGCGCTTTCTTTTGGGCTGCGGACGGCTGCCTGCCTGTCAGCATATACAAATAGTTTTCAACGTGTCCGTATCGCGCCTCGGGTGACAGCGCTTCCTGCCCTTGTTTACGGCGGTATCTGTACGCAATAATCGTCGGTGTGACGGCAATCAGTTTAATCGCTTCTTCCGGCTTGGGCGGATATGTAAATGAATCTGTGCCCAAACCCGAAACAGCCGTTCTCAGCACCGCCATGTCGTCCATTTCATCCGGAAGCGTTTCCAGTAAGCCGATCAAATGTTTCGGAAGCCCGCGCTCGGCTGCAAGTTCTTCCTGAAACGCAAGCAATTGCCGCTCATCAGGAAGCGCCCCGTTCAAAATGAGATACGCCGCTTCTTCAAAACTGAATTGCAATGCGATATCCTTCGCGTCATAGCCGCGATATATTAAATGCCCCTTTTCTCCGTCAATGTGGCTGATCGCCGTTTCTGCACAAGTAATCCCTTTCAATCCACGATAAATCAATTTCATTCCCCCTTATCCTCTTTCTGTTATTATAGTAAATATAATATTTAAAAAATAATGAATATTTTTAAGGGAATTAATTAAAACTTTTAATCAGAGGAGTGCATCTATGGATTTTAAATGGCTTCACACCTTCGTCACCGCGGCAAAATATGAGAATTTCAGAAAAACGGCGGAAACGCTTTTTTTATCTCAGCCGACCGTCACCGTTCATATAAAATTATTAGAGAAAGAAATCAGCTGCAAGCTGTTTCAGCGGAGCGGCCGGAAAATACAATTGACGGAAGAAGGAAAAGCATACGTGCCGTTTGCCATGAGACTTTTGGAAGACTATGAAAACAGCATGGCGGAGCTGCACAGGGTGCGCCAGGGCTACTCGCACACGCTGACACTCGCTGTTTCGCCGCTTATCGCCGACACCGTTCTCCCGTCTGTCATGAAGCGTTATACAGAGGACAATAAAGAAACCGAAATGACGGTCACCATTTTCGAATCGGAAGAAATCGCCTCTCAAATCAGAAACGGCTCAGCCGATATCGGACTGAGCTGCTTAAAGGTGCAATCATCTTCCCTCACTTGCCGTCCCCTGTACAATGACCCCGTTGTCCTCGTCGCGCCACCCGGCCGAAAACCCGGGACAGGGAAGACGGATGAAGTGAAAGACCTGTTCGGACAATATCTGCTTTTGACCCATAACCATCCTGACTATTGGGATGATTTGCTCCGCCAGGTCAGAATACAGTTCCCTTTCGTCAGAACAATGAAGGTGACACAGACGCATATTACGAAACGATTTATTAAAGAGGGGCTGGGCGTCTCATTTCTGCCGCTGTCAGCGGTACGGTCCGAACTCGCCGCAGGCAGCATGATTGAAATTCCGTGCGAATTCGCCCAGATGCCGAGCGCGGGCGCGTACGCCATCGCCCTCTATGAAAATGAAAAAAAGAAAACCTTTTTAGATTTTTTATCACATTTTCATTTTTAGGTGAAACAAATGGAGCTCTGCCCCGTCTAAATAAAAAACCCGTTCGGATGAACGGGTTTCTCTCACTGCTAGAATCTTTTCGCGCCCAGGTAGCGCGGCTTCCAGTAGCTGTTATTCAGATCACTTGTTGTGACGCCGTCAGAACCGGCATGGATGAACTTATTGTTTCCGATGTACACACCCATGTGTGAAGGGCCGGCCTGATATGTTGTAAAGAAGACGAAGTCTCCTCTTGACGGGCTGGACACGCTCTTCATTGAGCTCCAGTATCCCGCAGTGCTTGTTCTGCCGACACTCGTCTGTTTGTTTAACAGGTACCAGATAAATCCGCTGCAGTCAAAGCCGGAAGTCGTTGTTCCGCCCCATACATACGGCGTGCCGATTAAAGATTGCGCATCAGAAATCAGCTTGTTTACATTCAGGCTCGTCTGTGCAATATTATGGCTGGATGAAGGCTTCTTTGATGACGAAGATCCTGAAGACGTTGAACCGGAAGTTGATCCTTTTACTTTAAGCACTTGCCCGATGCGGATCAGGTCCGTTTTTAAACCGTTTAAACTTTTTAATTGGTTTACCGTCATTTTATATTTATTCGCAATTTTCCAAAGGCTGTCGCCTTTTACGACTTTATATGTAGACGATGATGACTTGCTGCCCGAATTTGAACCTGAAGATGATTTACCGTTGATCGAAAGCGTCTGACCGATGTAAATGATATCCGATTTTAATTTGTTCTCAGATTTAATGGAATTAATTGACGTTCCATACCGATTTGAAAGTCCCCATAATGTATCGCCTTTTTTTACCTTAATCGTTTGCGCAGACGCCGCGCCCGCAAACAAAGTCGTCCCCAAAACCACTGCCGTTGTTGCTGTAACAAGTTGCTTTTTCATATTTTCCTCCCCGAATGATTCTATCTATTTTATGTGTCTCTTTTTTAAAGTTTTTATCTGTTTCCTATTATAAGGTTCAATTTCCACTAGAAATAGACTTGACTTCCCGTGACAAATTTCTTACTAATTCGTTTTTGAAAAAAATTTTTAAGGGTATTAAATATTTCAATTTGATTTCAAACGTGACGAAAAACGAGTCAATTTGTCATGTTTTTTTCCTGTGATCCTCGTATTTTGGAAAAACAAAGCAGTTTACTTTCCAAATAACTCCTTGTTAAAAAAATCCTCGTCTTTTTCAAAAAAGTGAATGGTTTTCACCCTTTCTTGAAAACATAAGTTACACCGGAATTTACATTTCTAACAATGTTTCACCTGAAATTTACAGGAGAAACAGGCGCTCTTTACAAACACCCCCTACCATTAGACATGCAGACACGATTAAAGGAGGACGAGTGAGAATGAGTCTATTTAAACAGGTTCGATCAAAACTTCTGCCGGCGGCAGCCGTATCCGTGCTGACAGCCGGTCTGATTGCGGGCGCGGGGTTTCAGCACTCTGAACAGGCTGCGGCAAAAAAACAGCCTGACAAAAACGAGATCAGAAACGTCATCTTCATGGTCGGCGACGGAATGGGCGCTCCCTATATGAACGCCTACCGTTCGGTCATTAACAAAGGAAAGCCTTCGGATGGTATGAAACTGACGGCATTCGACCCCAATCTCGCCGGTATGATGATGACTTATCCTGACGATCCTGATTCCAATATTACCGATTCCGCGGCGGCTGGCACGGCAATGGCTACGGGCGTGAAAACGTATAACGCGGCGATCGGAGTCGATAAAAAAGGAAAGCGGGTCAAATCCGTCCTCGAAGAAGCGAAACAAAGAGGGAAATCCACCGGACTTGTCGCAACTTCGGAGATTGCCCACGCCACCCCTGCGGCATTCGGAGCCCATAACAAATCCCGAAAGAACATGAATGACATCGCAAGCAGCTACTTTGATGACCGCATCAACGGAAAACAAAAAGTCGATGTGCTCCTCGGAGGCGGCAAATCAAACTTTATCCGTAAAGACCGCAATGTAACAAAGGATTTCAAAAAAGCGGGATACAGCTATGTGACATCAAAACAGGAGCTGAAAAAAGATCGTAACAAGAAGATTCTCGGCCTGTTTGCCGATGGCGGACTCGATAAAGCAATCGATCGGTCAAACGCCGTCCCTTCATTAGAAGACATGACAACGGCGGCGATCGACAGGCTGAACAAGAATAAAAAAGGGTTCTTCTTAATGGTCGAAGGCAGCCAAATAGACTGGGCGGGACATGACAATGATATAGTCGGCGCAATGAGTGAAATGAAGGATTTTGAAAAAGCATATAAAGCAGCGATCGCATTTGCCAAAAAGGACAAACATACGCTTGTCGTTGCCACGGCTGATCATACCACCGGCGGATTGACGATCGGCGCAAATGACGATAAAAACTGGCATGTTGAACCGATTCTTGCCGCCAAGAAAACCCCGGCATTTATGGCTGACCAAATCAAAGCGGGCAAATCCGTATCTTCCGTGCTTGCGCGTTATACAGACCTGAAATGGTCAAAAGCTGAAATTAAACAGATCGAAACGGCCGCAAAACAGGATGCTGACAAGAGCGTCTACAAATCGATCATTAAGCTTTTTAATGCGAAAACCAACAGCGGCTGGACAACCGGCGATCATACGGGCGAAGAAGTTCCCGTTTACGCATACGGTCCGGGAAGAGAGTCATTTACGGGGCTTTTAAACAACACGGACCAGGCCAAAAAGATTTTTCACATCCTGAAACACGGAAAATAAAAAAGGATGCGGGGGTTTCCCCGCATCCTTTCTTCTTTTACAGATATCTCCGGTGCACTCCTTTGCCGTCATACGAGAACATCACTTCTCTGTCTTCAAGAACAGATTCGATGTGCACGCTCCTGCCCCACAGCTGGTACAGATACGGCAGCACTTTCTCCAAGTATTTCAGATCAAGCTCAATTCCCTCATACCAATGTTTAATATAAAGCTCATTATTCTTCAGGTAATCCCCGTCATTGACGGTCAGATAAGGAAATCCCCCGTTGACCCGCATGTTCACGAGCTGGTCGCGCACGGCCTTCCATTCTTTGTCGATCACTTTATAGTCCCTGCCCTGCTTTTGGAATAAATACAAATCCTCACGCATGACGAGATCTTTCGTCAAATAATTGCGGATAAATGAGATATCCGATTCAATTTCCCTGACCTCAAACATTTTCTCGCGGCCGGAACCGGGCTTTACCCCTGTTTTTTTCATTTCATCTGTCGGGTTGTCATAACGCTCTTCGATGTCTTCAAAAATTTTCAGCCCTAAATAATACGGGTTGATTCCCGTTTTTGACGGCTGAACGACGCCTGCGTTCAGCTTCGCAAATTCGATGGCTTCATCTGAAGTCAGGTCAAGCTCGCGGATAATCCGCTGATGCCAATAGGATGCCCAGCCTTCGTTCATGATTTTCGTTTCCAGCTGAGGCCAGAAATACAGCATTTCTTCTCTCATCATGGTTAAAATGTCACGCTGCCACGGTTCAAGCTCCCGCGAATGTTCTTCGATAAACAGCAGAATATCTTTTTCCGGCCGGGGCGGAAACGGTTTTTTCCCTTTTTTCTTTTTCACCTGCTTCGGCTTATCCATTCCCCATAAATCATCGTAAGGCGATGGCGCGGTTTCTTCTTCGTCCTCCTCTTCGTCATCGACGCTCCACAGCAGCTTCGGCCTGACAAGCGACGGATCGATATGCTCCTGAATCGCCAGAATGGCATCTAAAAAGGACTCCACCTCTTTTATCCCATGAATTCTTTCATAATGCTTAATCCGCTCCGCCGCAGCCGCCATACTCTCAACCATGTCCCGGTTCGTATTTTGAAAGCGGCAGTTATTTTTGAAAAAATCACAATGGGCAAGAACATGGGCTACAATTAATTTATTTTGGATCAGCGAATTGCTGTCCAGCAAAAAAGCGTAGCAAGGGTTGGAATTAATGACAAGTTCATAAATTTTGCTCAAACCGAGATCATAATGGAGTTTCATCTTATGAAATTGTTTGCCGAAACTCCAGTGGCTGAATCTCGTCGGCATGCCGTACGCGCCGAATGTATAAATAATTTCAGCCGGGCAAATTTCATATCTCATCGGGTAGAAATCAAGGCCGAAACCCTTCGCAATATCGGTTATTTCCTCAATTGCCCGCTGTAAACCTTTTGTCTCCTCCGCGTTCAAGCGAATCCCCCCTACTTGGACTTATTTATAATGTATGACCCCTCCTCTCAAAAGATGAAATAACAGGCCGGTTTCCGACTGAAAACTTTCGGCACATCCGCCCCGTTTGCTTTATATGTAAGTGGGTAAAACACACACCATACCCCAAAAAGAAAAGGAGCGATTCTACTTGAATACAGCAGACATGCTTACGACGTATCTCAGCAAACTCCCGAATCTGATCATTGCACTGCTCGTCCTGCTTATCGGCTGGGGCATTGCCAAAATCATTGAAAAAGCCGTATACAAAGGCCTGCAAAAAACAAAAATCGACGACAGGCTCTTTGCCGAAAAAAAGCCGGCGCGCTATTCCTCAGAAAAAGTCATCAGTAAAGTCATTTATTTTATCGCATTAATCATCGTTTTTATTCTATTCTTTAACATTCTGCATCTGACAACCGTGGCTTCGCCTTTTGTCAGCATGCTGTCGGCGATAACGGCGGCTGTGCCGAGCGTCTTAAAAGCCGGCTTGATTCTGCTCGTGGGCTGGGCGGCCGCTTCGCTTTTCAGCTATCTCGTCAAAAAAGCGGGCATGAAACTCGCTGAAAACGGCCGGCTCAGAAAATGGACAATGGTGTCTGAAGAAGCGGAGATGAGCAGATCCGTTACGGCCGCTTCACGAATCGTTTTTTACTTCGTCTTGCTCTTGTTCCTGCCCGGCGTCTTGTCCGCTCTCCAAATCAGCGGAGTATCAGGGCCGTTTACAAATATGATCCAAAGCGTTTTGTCCTTTATACCGAAATTATTCGCCGCGGCGCTGATTGTTTTAATCGGCTGGCTTGTTGCCCGTCTCGTCCGTGATATCGTCACAAACTTTCTGGCGAGTATCGGCACGGAAAGGCTCGCCGCACGTATGGGGCTTTCTATTTATCTGAAGGATACGAGCCTGTCGGCAATCATCGGAACGATTGTCTACGTGCTGATTTTCATTCCGGTGATCATCTCTGCGCTTGACCGGCTTGATGTGGCGGGTATTTCTGAACCGGCGTCAGCCATGCTGCACACGGTCTTCACAATGCTCCCCAATATCATCATCGGTATTGTGCTGATCATCGCCGGCATCTGGGTCGGAAAATGGGTCAACAGCATTGTATCCGGGCTCCTGCACCGGGCCGGTTTCGACTCTCTTCTCGGTAAAATGGGCTTTGAACAGGCGGGCACCCCGAAGCTGACGCTTTCTCAGACGGTCGGCATGATTGTTCAGATCATCATCGTCCTGCTCTTTACGGCAGAGGCGCTGCAGCTTGTTCATCTCGAATTTCTCGTCGTTATCGCAACCGGTATTATCGCTTACCTGCCTAATGTTCTGGCCGCTGTATTTATTCTCGGAATCGGACTTTTGGCCGGACAGCTCGTCAGCAGGCTGCTTGCCGGCATGCTGAGCGGAAAGGAATTCAGATTCCTGGCGCCGCTTGCGAAATATACCATTATCACTCTCTCAATCTTTATGGCGCTGGATCAGCTCGGTGTCGCCGACACGATCGTAAATGCCGCGTTTATTCTGATTCTGGGCGGTTTCGCGCTTGCCTTCGGACTTTCATTCGGGCTTGGCGGAAAAGAATTTGCCTCCCGTTATCTCGCAAAATTGGATCGCAAAATTGAAAAACATCAATCGGCTGACGATCGTAAGCCGCCGATGTCTTAACGAAAAAAACGTGTGCTCAGAAGGAGCGCACGTTTTTTTTAAAAGTTAAGGGAGCAAATTCCTTTTTTTTCATTTTAGATTCATATATGATAGACTGTAACAGAAGCAAAATCTCTTTTTTCGAGGTCATTCTATGAAATTAACGAACTATACCGATTACTCTTTACGCGTTTTGATTTTTTTGGCTTCCAGACATTCCGACGAACTTTCCAACATAAAAGAAATCGCAGATACTTATTCCATCTCTAAAAACCACCTCATGAAAGTCATTTACCGTCTCGGCCAGCTCGGGTATGTCGAAACGATCCGGGGCCGGGGAGGCGGAATTCGATTAGGAATGACACCGGAAGACATAAACATTGGAGAAGTCGTTCGAAATACAGAAGACGACTTTAACATCGTAGAATGCTTTGACTCCAAAAAAAATCTCTGTATCATATCTCCCGCCTGCAACTTAAAGAACCTTCTGAATGAAGCCCTGCAAGCTTACCTGGCCGTTTTAGACAAATATACGTTAAGGGATCTGGTCAAAAACAAAGAGGAGATTATGAGACTGCTCAGAAGCTGAAGGAATGTCCGCATTCCTTCTTTTTTTATGCCGGCATAAGAAAAAAGGACTATTTCTATTAATATGATAAACGATTGCAGACAAGTGCCGATATAAAGATTATCATTACTGATATCCTCACCTTGCGGCTGCAACGAATGGGGATAGAAAAATTATCGCAGGAAAAGGGAGATTCACTATGAAAAAAAAGGTAGCGGTCGGTTTGACTGCATCTGCGATCGTCGGGTCTGCGTTAGCTGTAACACCGGCAGAAGCACAAACGATTAAGGTCAAAAGCGGAGATTCATTATGGAAGCTTGCCCAAAACTACAATACAAGCGTGGATGCCATTACATCAGCGAATCATCTAAAATCCACCGTTCTTTCTATCGGGCAGACGCTCAACATTCCTAACGGCAAATCAGATTCCGGCAGCAAAAAGCCATCTTCAAAGAACAGCGGCACGACTAAAAGCGTCTATACAGTGAAAAGCGGAGACTCGCTGTGGCTGATCGCATCTGATTTTAAAATGTCCGTACAGGAACTGAAAAAATTGAACGGTCTGACAAGCGACTTAATCCGCGCCGGACAGAAGCTGCAAGTGACGGGGAAAGTTTCCTCAAGCACCGATCAGAAAAAAACCGCGCCGGGCAGCAGCTCAAACAGCAGCAAAAATCAGTCATCATCTTCCGGGACCTATAAAGTAAAACTCGGCGATTCCCTATGGAAGATCGCAAACAGCGTCAATATGACCATTGCGGAACTCAAAGTATTAAACAACTTAAAAACGGATACGATCTACGTAAACCAAGTCCTGAAAACAAAAGGAACGTCTTCTTCGGGAAACACGCCGGCAAAAGACAATTCAAACCAAAATAAAAACCAGACGCAAACGTCCTCCTATACAGTAAAAAGCGGAGACTCACTCTGGAAAATCGCAAACGCATACAATATGACGGTTCAGCAAATCAGAAGCATCAACAAACTGACGTCAGACATGCTGCGGGTCGGACAAGTGCTGAAGCTGACCAAAACGTCTTCTTCCGGCTCTTCGTCTTCACCGTCAGCTCCGAACCAGTCCGGAAATACAGGGAAAACCACTACATATACCGTGAAAAGCGGGGATTCTTTATGGGTGATCGCCCAAAAGTTCAATGTGACCGCCCAGCAGATCCGCGAGAAAAACAATCTGAAAACAGACGTTCTTCAAATCGGACAGAAACTGACGATTACCGGGCAGCAGACAAACACGACACCGAATCAGTCCGGCAGCACAGGCGGCACAGGTTCAACAAGCGCGAAGATTAATGTAATGATCGATGCCGCAAAAGCTCAGCTGGGCGTACCGTATGTATGGGGCGGGACGACGCCGAGAGGCTTTGACTGCAGCGGTTTCATTTATTACGTTCTCAATAAGGTCACTTCTGTATCCAGACTTTCAGCCGCAGGCTACTGGAATACGATGACATCAGTCAGCCAGCCGGCGGTCGGTGACTTTGTCTTTTTCTCAACTTATAAAGCCGGACCTTCCCACGTCGGTATTTATCTCGGGAATGGCCAGTTTATTAATGCCAACGATTCGGGTGTCGTTATTTCCAGCATGAACAATTCCTATTGGAAACAGCGCTACCTCGGCGCAAAACGTTTCTTCTGATATCTGATAAGCTGTACGGCCGCATAAGGCTGTGCAGCTTTTTTACAGTCTGAAAATATTGATGCTGATCACGTGTTTTGTTACGGGATGGAAATACACTTCAGCACGGGATGAAAACGTTTCTTTTGCGGTTTGCACCGTTACGCGAAACACGTCTTTCGTCTGTTCCCGGTTCACTTTTGTACGGCCCATGTACGAATAATCGGTAAGCTCGGCCCCCTTGTATTCACGTTCAAGCTGGTTCCATGCGAGCTGTTCCCATTTTTCAACTGACGGATCGAGGTGTTCTGTATGCCCTTTTTCAGCGATAGAGGCAATGAGAATGCCGCAAAACAAGAGGGCAAGCGCAAATGGAAGGGATTTCATCTTTATGTTCTCCTGAGTCGTTTTTTGTCAATCTTAGCGTGTCCAAAGAAGAGACGGATATGCGGTTTTATTTTATGTCTCCCTCATATTGCTATGCCGCAATGATAAGGACACCAAGTTTTCCCCCGTTGCATCCGGGCTTCGGCGGCATAAACTAACGGAGAACTTCTCATTGAAAGGAGAAGCGTAAGATGGATCATGCCGATTATGATAAAGCCTTGTATTACACACACCGGTCTCAATGGGACAATTTATTAATTTTGATGGTTCGTACAAAAGATGATTTATTATCAAAGCGTATTGAGCACTTTCTGCACGCGTATCATTTCGAATATGATCATGCCGTGCTTGAAAAAGAGCTGTATTCCCTTCTCGGGTATATTGATCATGCGACAGAGCTCGCTTATGAAGATCAATTAGCCATTTTGACATAAAACAATCCCGGCGTCAGACGCCGGGATTTCTTGTGTTTGTGAACATATTCAGCTCTTCGATCATGTCTTTCAGGCTGACCGCCATATCCTCAGATACGGTCCGGCGCTCCATGTCGATGTGAATCGGGTCTAATACCAGCTGTTTCGGGATGACATTTGCATAGACGCCCCGCATGACCGTCCGCATATTCGCCAGCGCGTTCATGCCTCCTTTTCCTCCGCCCGCCGCGGCAATGATGGCCACCGGTTTGTATGCCCAGTGATCGCTGCTTAAAAAATCGATGGTGTTTTTTAAAGCGCCGCTCATGCCGCTGTGATACTCGGGAGATAATAAGACGACGGCCGCCGACTTTTTCACCTGCCGCCTTAACTTTTGCACTGAAGACAGCTCGTTCTGTTCTTCTTCACCGTTATAAAGCGGCAGTTCACTTTCGCTCAAATCAATAAAATCGGTATGAAACCGATCTCTGATATAAGAAGCGGCAATTCTAGTCCGCCCGTTTTTTCTCGGTGTGCCGCTGATCACTAATATGCTCATGATTTTACCGCCTTTCCAAAAACATTATATTTTACCGCATACAATGCCGCCTGCGTCCGGTCGGAAAGATTCAGCTTTGACAGCAGGTTGGACACGTGGGTCTTCACTGTTTTTTCTGAAATAAACAGTGCCGCCGCAATTTCCTTATTGCTTTTTCCTTTGGCTATTTCTTGAAGAACATCTTTTTCACGGGGGGTCAGCTGATAATATTTTTCCTTATCCTGATCATCCTGAACCATATGGGTCAGCACGTGAGGCACAATATCCGCCGACAGCCGGTAACGTCCGGAATACACTTCCCGGAGCGTTTTCACTAAATCATCGGGCTGAGCGTCTTTCAGCTGATACGCTTTTGCGCCGGCTTTAAGGGCGGGAATGACGTGCTCCTGATCAGAATAGCTCGTCAAAACGACGATACTGATGTCCGGAAATCGTTCAGCCGCGATTTTTGCCGCTTCTATGCCGTCCATATCAGGCATTGATAAATCCATCAGAATGATGTCCGGCTCCGTCTTTTCAGCTTGCTGAAGCGCTTCAGCACCGGTGGACGCCTCACCGACAACTTCAATGTCTTCCTGAGTGGCGAAGAAATAGCGCAGTCCTTTGCGGACAACATGATGATCATCAGCAATCACAATTTTCATCAATCAGACCTCCTGTCCCGAAACGGAAGCCGAACGGAGACAATCGTTCCGGCGCCAAGCTCGGATTGCAGTGTAAAGCGGCCTCCGATCGCTTCAGCCCGCGCTTTCATGCCGGCCACGCCGAGCGATGGGAGCACAGCATGCGCATCAGCGCTGAAGCCCGCTCCACGGTCGCTAATGTGAAGCTCAGCGCAACCCGGCTTTTTAACGGCGGAAATGATAACCCGGTCCGTTCCCGCATGCTTTTTACAGTTATTCAAGGCTTCCTGGGCGATCCGCCAAAGCGCGTGTTCCTGTTCATCCGTAAGCTCCAGCTCATCCTCCGTTTCACAAACGGCTTCCAGGCCGATAAGAGCGGCGTAGCTTTTGATCGACGCATACAGCCCTTTCGTTAAGCTTTCCGGCTTCAGCTGCCAAATGAGCGCCCTCATTTCTGTTAGCGCATCCTGAGACAGCTCTTGAATAAACGTAATCATCTGCCGGAGCCGATCATCATCTGTAAAGCTCTTTGCGGCTTTTGCCGTTAAGCTGACAGAAAACAGCATCTGATTGACGGAATCATGCAGGTCTTGCGCAAGTCTGCTTCGTTCCATCAACAGGGCGTTCTGCTGCTCAAATTCGGCCAATTTCATCCGCTGAATCGCCGTTCCGATTTGAAATGCAACCGCTTCAAGCAGATGCAGTTCTTCTTCGTTGAAAAATGTCTTTTCACTTGCGGCGACGTTTAATAAACCGAACTTCCGGCCGCCGTCCTCAAGCGGTACGGTCGCATGATGGGTAATGCCCTCCGTATCGCGGCAGTTCGTCGTCTGTTCCGCAAATTCAATCCGTTTACAATTCATTATGTTTACGGCCTTTGTCAATCCGCCATTGCTGAATTTGGTCAGACAATAGCATTCCCCGCTGCACATGAGTGCATTTTCCCGCTGACCGAGAGCCGGCGGTAAATAAGCGGATGCGGCGAGCGTATAAGACCCGTCCGGCTCAATCAGAAAAATCCACCCTGTCTGCAGTCCGGTCAGGCTGAGCAGTTCGCGGAGCACTTTATCAAGCGCTTCCTTTAAATCGTGGTTTTGGTTTAAGGTTTCCGCAATCGCTTTTAACGTTTTTAACGTTTCTACCGTCGTTTTCGTCAATTTCCCTCACTCCGGCCAATCAGAATTATCCATATTATATCAATTCTTTTCTGTATATTCCTTTGTTTTCAGCATGAATTTTCCTCATACTTTCGGATGAGGCGTATAAAAAAACCGCCGGATGTCGCTTCCGGCGGTTTGTTGTTTATTTCGTTTTTTCCACTATGTCATCCACCGTTTTCATGACGGCTTCAGATAATGCGGCAAGACGCTGTTCGCTGTCTTGTAAAGAAGTTCCCTTCACGGCGAAATAGAACTTCACTTTCGGCTCCGTTCCTGATGGACGAAGGCAGAACCAAGAGCCGTCTTCAAGGAAATATTTCAGGACATTTGACTTCGGCAGATCAATATCTTCTTCATGATGATCGCCAAATACAGTCCGTTTTCCCGTTGAATAGTCTTCAGCCTGCGTGATTTGTTTTCCGGCCATCTGCTTCGGCGGATCGTTTCGGAATGAAGTCAGGATAGCGGAAATCTGCTCTGCTCCCTGTTTTCCTTTTAACGTCAATGACTTCAAGCCTTCACGGTAATATCCGTATTCTTTAAAAATGGACAGCAGCGCGTCATAAAGCGACATGCCCTGCTTTTTATAAAAGGCGCATACCTCGACGGCTAACAGCGCAGCCTGGATCGCGTCTTTGTCACGCGCGAAATCGCCGATTAAGTAGCCGTAGCTTTCTTCATACCCGAACTGGAACGTGTATTGGCCTGATTTTTCATATTCTTTGATCTTTTCACCGATAAATTTGAAGCCTGTCAGCGTGTCAACCGTATCTAATCCGAACGATGAAGCGACGGCGCGGCCCAATTCGCTCGTGACAATCGTTTTCATGACGACACCGTTTTCAGGAAGGGTGCCCTGTTTTTTCTTCTCGGAAAGCAGGTAATGCAATAAAAGCGCGCCTGTCTGGTTTCCCGTCAGCACTGTGTACTTGCCTTCGCTGTTTTTTACGGCAATGCCGAGACGGTCGGCATCCGGGTCCGTAGCGACGAGAATATCGGCATTTTGTTCTTCTCCGAGCTTAATGGCATATTCGAATGCCGCGTGCTCTTCCGGATTCGGCGATTTGACGGTTGAAAAATCCGGGTCCGGCAGCTCTTGCTCCTTTACGACGGTGACGTTTTTGTAACCGAGTGCTTCGAGACCGCGGCGCACCGGTTTATTTGCCGTGCCGTGCAGCGGAGTGAACACGACGCTGACATCCACTTCATCCGAAAGCTCGGGATGTACGGAGATGGAAGTCAGTTTTTCAGTATACGGTTTATCAATTTCTTCACCGATTATTTTAATCAAACCTTTTTCTTTCAGCGACTGTTCATCTTCAACTTGAATCGTTAATTCATTTTCTATGGCATTCACTTCCGCAATGACGATGTCCGCTTCTTTCGGCGGCAGCTGTGCGCCGTCATCGCCGTACACTTTATATCCGTTATATTCAGGCGGGTTATGGCTGGCCGTCACGACGATGCCGGCATAAGCGTTCAGCTTTCTCACCGCAAAAGACAGCTCAGGCGTCGGGCGGAGCTCATCAAATACGTATGTTTGAATGCCTTGGGAAGCAAGGGTTTTTGCAGCTTCCATCGCAAACTCAGGAGATTTATGACGGGAGTCGTATGCGATCGCAACCCCTCTTTTTTTCGCGTCTTCCCCCTGTTTCGCGATATACGCCGCAAGTCCGGCGGATGCTTTGCGGACCGTGTAAATGTTCATTCTGTTCGTACCCGGCCCGATTTCTCCTCTCATGCCTCCTGTTCCGAACTCAAGATTTTTGTAGAAAAAATCTTCCAGCAGCTGCTCGTTTCCTTCTGCGTCCGCCAATAATTTTTTCAATTCTGAATCTAATTGTTCGGCCTGATTCCAGCGTTCGTAACTCTTACTCCAACTCATGTTCGTCCTCCTATAATTTCAGCTTATGACCATATTTTAATATGAAGCGGCTGCCCGTGTCACTTGATAACTTAACCAAATGCTTTATGTAAAAAGATAAAAGAAGGGCTCATGCCTTTTCGGCACAGCCCTCCGGTTATTATTGTTCGAGCGGAACAACCGCGTCGTGCAGCAGTGTATTTAACCACTCAGTGTGTTTTTCTTTCGTTTCGTCATTCCATTGGAATCGGTCGCTCATGTAATCAATCACGGCCGTTTTATACGTTTGCACCCATTTGATGTCGAAGAACAGTCTACCCGTTCTGCGGACGAAGAAATCGGCAGGTGTCGCAGCCATTTCTTCTTCGATGCTGTAAGCCGCTTCCGCCAGAATGTGAACCGGAATCTGGCGTTTTTCCGCTTCATCTTTCAGGCCTTCAATCCGGCTGAATACATTTTCAACGTTAGAGCCGTATCTGATGGCTAACTGCTTAGCGGTTTCCTGTGATAAACCGATTTTCAAGCCGTCTTTTGTCTTTGCTTCCACAAATGACTCGAAGTTTTTAGAGCCGCCGACATGTCCGCCGGAAATCGGCATCGTCTTCGTCTTGCAGCCGCCGAAGTCCTGGCCGCCCTCTTCTTTCAAGCGGTCGCGGACAAGATCGACAATGTGCTCAGCCATTTTACGGTAGCCCGTCAGTTTTCCTCCGGCGATCGTAATCAGGCCTGATTGAGATGTCCAGATTTCATCTTTACGGGAGATCTCAGACGGGTCTTTCCCTTCTTCGTGAATAAGCGGTCTGAGGCCGGCCCAGCTTGATTCAATATCGTCCGCCGTAATGTTCAGTTCCGGGAACATATAATTGATGGAGCTGACGACATAATCGCGATCCTGCACCGTCATGCGCGGGTGCTCAAGTTTTTGTTTGTAAACCGTATCGGTCGTACCCACGTATGTTTTTCCTTCACGCGGAATGGCGAACACCATCCGGCCGTCCGGCGTATCAAAGTACACCGCCTGTTTAAGCGGGAATACGGATTGGTCGAATACGAGATGGACCCCTTTTGTGTGCTGGAGATGTTTTCCGCTTTTGCTGTGGTCTTTTTCTCTCAGTTCGTCGACCCACGGACCTGTCGCATTGACGATTTTTTTGGCGTACACTTTGTATTCCTTGCCTGACAGCAGATCTTCAATTAAAACGCCGACAACTTTTCCTTTTTCATAAAGCAGTTCTTTCACTTTAGAATAGTTGACAGGCTCAGCACCGAATTTAACGGCTTCTTTCATGACTTCAATCGTCAGTCTCGCATCGTCCGTCCGGTACTCTACATAATAGCCTCCGCCTTTTAAGCCGTCTTTTTTGACGAGCGGCTCTTTTTGCAGCGTTTCTTTAGCAGACAGCATGCTTCTGCGCTCTGATTTTTTTACTCCCGCTAAATAGTCATACACACGCAGGCCGATGGAAGTAGAGAATGAACCGAACGTGCCGCCTTTATGAAACGGCAGCAGCATCCATTCCGGCGTCGTGACGTGCGGGCCGTTTTCGTACACGATGGCGCGTTCCTTACCGACTTCAGCCACCATTTTGACTTCAAATTGCTTCAGATAACGCAAACCGCCGTGGACAAGCTTTGTGGATCGGCTTGATGTGCCGGCCGCGAAATCCTGCATTTCGCTCAAAGCGACTTTCATTCCCCTTGAAGCAGCGTCAAGCGCCGTACCGGCACCCGTAATACCTCCGCCTATAATAAACAGATCGTATGTTTTTTTAGTCATGTCTTCCAGCATATGATCCCGTTCCAAACTTGAAAATTGGTGATTCATCATTACGCTTCCTCCTTGTTGTCACGGTATAGAAAAAGAGACCACAACAGCCAAAGCGCATGTCATCACTTTGGTGCTGTGGTCTCTCCTCATCTCAGGACCGTTCCTATTAACTTGTTTTCAGTATACCATAATTTTATCTTATTTAAAAGCCATAGCTGCATTTACTGCTTTTTTCCATCCGCCGTACAATTCATCGCGTTTTTCATCTTCCATTTCCGGTTTGAATTGCTTATCAAGGTTCCACTGATCGGCGATTTCAGTGCTGTCCTTCCAGTAGCCGACAGCGATTCCGGCCAAATACGCGGCACCGAGCGCCGTCGTTTCATTAATTTCCGGACGTTCGACCGGCACATCAAGCAAGTCGCTCTGGAACTGCATGAGGAAGTTATTTTTTACCGCTCCGCCGTCTACACGCAATGTTTTTAAAGAGATGCCTGAATCAGCCTCCATGGCATCAAGCACATCTTTCGCCTGATATGCGAGAGATTCAAGCGTGGCACGGATAAAATGCTCCTTCGTCGTTCCGCGTGTCAGGCCGAAAACTGAGCCGCGCACGTCACTGTCCCAGTACGGCGTGCCCAATCCGACGAAAGCGGGCACGACATAAACACCGTCAGCGGAATCCACACGCTCTGCGTATGTCTCGCTTTCTTTCGAATCCTGGAACATCCGCATGCCGTCTCTCAGCCATTGGATGGCAGAACCTGCGACAAAGATGCTTCCTTCCAATGCATACTCGACTTTTCCGTCTAATCCCCAGGCGATTGTCGTCAGAAGGCCGTGATCAGAAGTGATGGCTTTTTCTCCGGTATTCATCAGCATAAAGCAGCCTGTGCCGTATGTGTTTTTCCCCATGCCTTCTTCAAAGCACGCCTGACCGAACAGCGCAGACTGCTGGTCTCCGGCCGCTCCCGCAATCGGAATGTTCTTACCGAAGAAATGATAATCAACCGTTTTCGCGTACACATGAGAAGACGGTTTCACTTCCGGCAGCATGGATTTCGGCACGCCTAAAATATCAAGAAGCTCGTCATCCCATTTTAATTCATGGATATTAAACATCAGCGTTCTTGAAGCGTTTGAATAATCCGTTACGTGCGCCGCGCCTCCGGACATTTTCCAGATGAGCCATGAATCAATCGTTCCGAACAGAAGATTTCCATTTTCCGCTTTTTCCCGCGCGCCTTCTACATTGTCAAGAATCCATTTGACTTTCGTTCCTGAGAAATAAGGGTCGATCAAAAGTCCCGTTTTTTCTCTGAATGTATCATTATATCCTTTTTCACGAAGCTCTTCGCAAATGCCGGATGTTTGTCTCGATTGCCACACAATCGCATTGTATACCGGCTTTCCGGTATCTTTATCCCATACGACCGTCGTTTCCCTTTGGTTCGTGATGCCGATACCGGCAATTTGATCAGCGCTGATTCCGGACTCGGAAATCACAGTCGCGATAACGGCGAGCACCGATCCCCAGATTTCGTTCGCATTGTGCTCCACCCAGCCCGGCTGAGGGAAATGCTGTGTGAATTCCTTTTGAGCGGAATGCACGATTTTTCCTTCTTTATTAAAAAGAATCGCTCTTGAACTTGTTGTGCCTTGGTCAATTGATAAAATATAGGTCTCCATGATGCCGCTCTCCTTTTTAAATATATTCAGAATTTGATAATGTTTTCTGTGATTGAGATTTCTTGGTATAAATATAGAGTATAAAAAGCACTACAACCATTATAACGCTTACAAACCAAAAGCTAGGTGTCACATTTCCTTTAAACGCGGCATTGTAAAATACGCCGCCGAACGCACCGCCCATGATCGGACCGATTACGGGAATCCAGGCATATTTCCAATTTGACGGCCCTTTTTTCGGGATCGGCAGAAAGGCGTGAGCGATTCTCGGCCCCAAATCCCGCGCAGGGTTGATCGCATATCCGGTCGTCCCTCCAAGAGAAATCCCGATGGCAACGATGAGGAATCCGACAATCAGCGGGTTCAGCCCTTTTGTAAATTCATTCGCTCCGATTGCCAAAATGCCGAGCACAAGCACAAACGTACCAATGACTTCACTTATCATATTCCCAAATGTATGAGGAATACTCGGGCCGGTCGAGAAAACGCCCAGTTTAGCGGCCGGATCATCCGTCGCCTTCCAATGCGGCAGATAATGAAGGTACACAACAACAGCACCGATCATTGCTCCGATCATCTGTCCCGTAATATAAACAGGGACGTCTTTCCAAGGAAAGCTGCCTTCAAGCGCAAGGCCTATCGTTAAAGCCGGATTCAAGTGAGCGCCGCTGATGCTGCCGACGGCATATGCCGCCATGGCTACTCCCAATCCCCAGCCGAATACAATAACAATCCATCCGGATTGGTATGAAAGCGATTTCTTTAAATTGACTCCCGCACAAACGCCGCCGCCGAAAATAACAAGCAGCATTGTACCGATTACTTCTCCCCAAAATGCTGTCATCACCATTCCTCCTAAATGACAAAATAGCAGGTTTGACAGAGTTATAGAGAATAAAAAACCCACAACAAACCGCTTTACGCTTTATTGCTTCCGTAAAGAGCTGTTGTGGGTCTCCGGATCTCCATCACATAGTATTAACCTAGGTCTATTGTAACAACGGGTGTAAGCGGTGTCAATCTTTTTTTGTCATAGAATGTTCATATTTAGCCCATAGTTCGGTGTCTGAAGTCGTCACAGCCGTGGCTCCTGCCTGCAAGGCGTTTTCAACGTCCTGCTCCGTGCGGATGAAGCCGCCGGCAAAAATCGGAATCCCCGTCATTTCTTTAATTTCTCTGATTAAAGTCGGAACGATGCCCGGGAGAACCTCGATAAAGTCAGGCTTATGCTTTCCGACGAATTCCATGCTTTTCTCCATG
This sequence comes from Bacillus sp. JK74, assembly GCF_053663395.1. Classification (NCBI taxonomy): domain Bacteria; kingdom Bacillati; phylum Bacillota; class Bacilli; order Caryophanales; family Bacillaceae; genus Bacillus; species Bacillus sp. JK74. The sequence goes on from NZ_JBSJQB010000002.1 coordinate 1,032,924, forward strand.
GCGCTCGTATCCAAGAGAAACAGACGCTGGATCGCGTATATTTTCTTTTGTTTCGCTTTGACGATGACGGCGGACCTCGTCGAAATGATGCCCGCGGGCCTGATGTCCTGACAAATGAACTCCGCACCGTATTCGTCATGCTTAATGCCGTGAATTAAATCGACGTGAACCATCAGAAGTTTTCCGTGTTTTTTCGCTTCATTCACGACACCTTTTAATTGACCGAGGTGGATATCTAAAATGACGCCGTATAAGAACGGACTCTCTAAAAATGCATCGAATTGCTTCATGTTCCGGATAGCCGGTAGAATCTTCTGGTTGTGAAAACTCATGTTTTACTCCTTTACTTTAAAAATCAATGCTCAGCACGCTTTCCTTGACGGTCGAAATGATGAAAGAGAGCTCCTCGTCGGACAGGCAAAAAGGCGGAGACAGCTGAATGACATTATTATATCCCGCTACAGTATCACCATTTTTCCCGACAAGCAGGCCTTTTTCTCTGCACGCGGTGATGACGTGCTGCACAAGAGCGGCATCAGCGGGTTCCTTCGTGATTTTGTCCTTGACGAGCTCAATGCCGGCAAGAAGGCCTTTGCCCCGTACATCGCCGACCGCCGGATGTTCTTTGAGCGGCTCAAGCTCACGGAGCAGCCGTTCTCCAAGCTCCCGGGAGCGGGCGATCAGATTTTCGTCCTCCATCAATTGCAGGTTTTTCAAAGCAAGGGCGCAGGCTGCCGGATTGCCTCCGAATGTATTCACGTGCCGGAAGCGGCCGTACGGCTCACCGCCTGAATACGCCTCAAAAATCTCCCGTTTTACTGCCGTTGCCGACAGCGGCAGATAAGCGCTCGTAATGCCTTTTGCCATTGTGACGATGTCCGGTGAAACGCCGTAATGCTGAAATCCGAACGGCTCTCCCGTGCGGCCGAAACCGCAAATGACTTCATCACTGATCAGAAGCGCGCCGTGGCGGCGGCAAATGTCCTCTACCTTTGCCATATACCCGTCCGGAGGCATCAGTATCCCTCCGCCTGTAATAATGGGTTCCATTATAACGCCGGCAATCGTTTCGCTTAACTCCCACGTCATGATCCGGTCGATTTCATGCGCGCTTTCCAATGTGATGGCATCGCCGGGATTCCGATAGAGATCAGGCGGCGCCGCGTGCAAAAAACCTTGTGAGAGCGGCTCATATTTATATTTTCTCTGCGCCTGACCGGTAGCGGCGAGCGCCCCCATCGTATTGCCGTGATAGCCTCTGTACCGGGAGATGAATTTGAAGCGGCTGTGATCGCCGTTTTCAATGTGGTATTGGCGGGCAATTTTGAACGCGGTTTCATTTGCTTCCGATCCGCTGTTGGAAAAGAAGATTACATAATCGCCGCCGAGCCATTCATTCAGTTTTTCCGCAAGCTCAATCGCGGGTTGATGGCTTTGGGTCAGCGGATAATAAGGAAGCTCCTTCAATTGGCTGTAAGCCGCATCGGCAAGCTCCTTTCTCCCGTATCCGATATTGACGCACCACAGTCCTGACATGCCGTCCAAATACCGTCTGCCGTCAATGTCCGTAACCCAGGCGCCTTCCCCTTTTTGGACGATTATGCTGTCATCCGGCTCCGCCCCTTTCATCGCGTGCCAAATCAGCTCTTTATCCTTTTGTTTGAGTGACTGATTTTTTTGTACATGTTCCACACCGCTCATCTCCCTTTCAATATCATTGCACTGTATCGAAAGCTGCCCGGCTTCTGACGCCGATTCTCATGGTGAAGTTTTCCTCTTAATAAGAATATAAAGGCGCGGCATGGGCGAGTCAATAAAGCGGCGGCAATTAAAAAAACGCTTTCTCCCAGAAAGCGAAAGGGCTACAAGAGCATATCCCGAAACCGGGGCCGGTGCAAGTGTTTTTATAAAAAAACCCGCCCTTAAGCGGAGCGGGCGTTTTTTTATTTCAGATGCGTAATCCGGTAAATGTCTTTGCGCCGGTCTTTCAGCTGGCGCACGGTTCCGTTTTCACGCTGCCTTCTTAAGATTTCAAGGTCCACGTCCCCGATCACGACCATTTCGATATTCGGATTCGTTTCACCGACGATTCCGTCTCTGGCGAATTCAAAATCAGACGGAGCAAAAATGGCTGACTGCGCGTATTGAATATCCATATTTTCTGTTTGCGGCAGGTTTCCGACCGTACCTGAGATGACGGTGTAAATTTGGTTTTCAACCGCTCTCGCCTGAGAGCAGTACCTTACGCGCAAATAGCCTTGGCGGTCTTCAGTGCAGAACGGCGTAAAGATAATTTTCGCCCCTTGATCCGCGGCAATTCTCGCAAGCTCCGGAAATTCGATATCGTAACAGATCTGAATGGCGATCTTTCCGCAGTCCGTATCAAATACGCGCACCCTGTCTCCGGCGCTGATGCCCCACCATTTCCGCTCATTCGGCGTAATGTGAAGCTTATATTGTTTTTCAATCGTGCCGTCACGTCTGAATAAGTAGGCGATGTTATAAATTTTCCCCTCTTCTTCAACGAAGTGGGAGCCGCCGATAATGTTCACATTATATTTCACCGCGAGATCTGTAAAGAGGCTGATATAGTCCTCGGTATATTCGGTAATCCTCTGAATGGCCAGACTCGGAGAACGCTCTTCGAGAAATGACATGAGCTGCGTCGTGAAAATCTCCGGGAATACCGCGAAATCAGATCTCGCATCTGAAGCCACATCGACATAATATTCAACCTGATTGGCAAATTCCTCGAAGGAATAAATCTTCTTCATTTCATATTGAATGACGCAGATGCGCACCGGAAATGCCGATTTGTAATAGCGCTTCGATTGCGGCAGGTAATCGACATTGTTCCATTCCATTAATGTCGCATATTTAATGGACGCGGTGTCATCCGGGAGATAATTCGGATTGATCCGCATGAGCGTAAATCCGTTCATCAGCTGGAAAGAAAGCACCGGATCATAAATCTGATGGCGCGTCACCTGTTCGACATAGGCTCTCGCCGTCATTTCTTCCGCATACTTATGATAATTCGGAATCCGCCCGCCGATAATGATGCTTTTCAGATTCAATCGTCTCGCCAAGTCTTTTCTCGCCTCATACAGCCGGTGTCCGATTTTCATCCGTCTGTATTCCGGGTGAACCATTACCTCAATCCCGTACAGATTCAATCCGTCCGGGTTGTGGTTCGTGATATAACCGTCGTCTGTAATATCCTGCCACGTGTGGCGGTCATCATATTCATCGAAATTGATGATCAGGCTTGAGCATGAACCGATAATTTCCCCTTCATACTCGGCGCAAAACTGACCTTCCGGAAAGTGCGCGAGATGGCTGATTAAATGCTCAGGCTCCCACGGCTCCATCCCCGGAAAACAATCCTTTTGCAGCTCAATAATTTTGTTGATATCTTTCTCTTCCATATTCCGTATGACCATTTTCTTTTCAAAACGGGTCAGATCAAGTTTCTCAGACAATGCTGCTTCCCCCTGCCGGTTCGTTTTGATCGTTCAATCGCTGTAAGAGTAATTCAAGTTCCATTTCCGCCATCGATTCCAGTCTGTGATCGTATTCTTCAAATAACAGGGCGCTCGTTACCTTATTCGGGACGATGACACATTTCATGCCGGCGCGTTTGGCTGCGATTGAGCCGTTGACCGAATCCTCAAAGGCAAGACATTCAGAAGGTTCAACGCCTAAATGTTCCGCAGCTTTCAGATAGAGTTCCGGATTGGGCTTCACTTCTTCTACGTCGTCAGCCGTCTGAATCACTTCAAATTCATCAAACAGGCCTAATTCCTTCAGATGGCCCGACACCCATTTAAAATCTGAGCTGGAAGCGAGCCCCACCTTCAATCCTAATTCTTTTGCCGCGGCTAAATAAGCCTCCACCCCGGGGCGCGCCGTTTCCGTCTTCATCCGCTGTTCGAAGCGCCCGCGCCTGATCGCCGTCAGTTCATCATGATCGAGCTTTCTTCCCAGCTGCTCCTCTAAATATGCGAATGGCTTAAACCCCGCCGCCGTTCCTATCACCTTTCCCCAGACGGATAAAGGCAATGTTGAACCGTGTTCCTCAAACATTTCCTGCAACACTTCATATTCATGGGTTTCTGTATCTAAAATTAACCCGTCAAAATCAAAGATTAATGCTTTTATCAATGGTTACAGCTCCTTTAGCTAAACGTACTGACCTATGTATACACTATACCGTGAATTTCTTTTGCATTCAAAATGTAACATTCTCACGGAAAGAAGAGCCTGCATGAGTGCAAGCTCTCTTCATCCGTTACTGTGTGTTTTGACTGGAAATATTAGAAAGAGCCGCTCCCGCAGACTCATTTGAACGCTGATCGACCGCTAAGTCTCCAAGCGCAACGATCCCCACCAGATGATTTTGATCGACAATGGGAAGGCGGCGGATTTGGTGTTGGGCCATCAGATGTGACGCCTCTTCAAGACTCATTTCCGGGTTTCCGGATACAACTTGAGAAGACATCACGTGTGAAACAGGTGTTTGGCCGTCGCGGCCTTGAGCCGTTGTTCTCAATGCGATATCACGGTCTGTCAGCATTCCTTTTAATTCCCCTCCGTCAACGACGGGAATTGCTCCGACATTATGCTGGTGCATCAGCTCAGCCGCTTCCTGGATCGTTTGGTTGGGAGAAACGGTAGCCACGTGGGTAGTCATTGATTGTTTGATTGAACTCATTGTAAAGCACCCCTTTCGCCATTTATTATGCTCGGGGGTTTGACTCATTATAAAGGGAGTTAGAGGAAAGAAATTGTGGTATCATGTCAAGGAAGCAAAAAAGAGCCTGTCAAAAGGCTCTTTATACCCGTCAGATCAGCCTTCTGTGACCGCAGGCTTCTGATCCGGCCCCTGTCTCGAAATCATCATAGGTAAAGGGAAAATTCATTCCGCATTCATTCAGCAAAGCGCAATTTTTATCAAACAGCGCCCGCTCTTTGACGTCATATACGGGGTGCGGCTTTGACAGCATGATATGTACCGTTTGCAGACAAGCCATAATTTGAAACGCTTCTTTTAAAGTTCCTTGGTAACGTTGGTTTTGTAAAGACAATACGCCCCTTTTTTTAAAGCGCTGAATTTCCAGTTCGGAGAAATAAAGAGGAAAGACATTTTGAAACAATTCAGAGGAAAGTTCTTGTATCGCGCTTTCTTGTCCGTCTGTCGCTGCGTTCACAATTCTCACATCAATCACCTTTCTTGCCATGTGAATATCCTTAATCTTTATCAAGAATAGCATAGAAAAAAACGCGAAAGCTAAGGTAAGTGTTTCCTATTGAAACAGCCGCTTTCCGCTTGAAAAGGAGCTTTATGATATGAAACAAAATGACCGCGGTCTGGAACTCCTGATTACGGAAAAACACGCCGGACAATGGCTGTTTTCAGTCCTGAAATCTGAATTCCAGGCGTCAAAACCCGTGATAACGGAATGGATGAACCAAAAAAGCATTCAGGTGAATCGGACATCCCCGAAAAACAACATCATACTGAAAACCGGAGACCGCTTATTCATTGATCTTCAGGAAAGAACGGGTTCTTCGGTGATTCCTGAATACGGAGAGCCGGACATTTTATTTGAGGACAGTCATATGCTGATTGCAAATAAGCCGGCGGGAATGCCGACTCATCCAAATGAAGAGGGTCAGACCGGAACCCTCAGCAACCTGATCGCTTATCATTTTCAAATCAACGGCGAACAGGCGAAAGTGCGCCACGTTCACCGTCTTGACCGTGACACGTCAGGCGCGGTCGTTTTTGCGAAACACCGCCTGGCCCATGCAATCCTTGACCGTCAGCTCGAAACCAAAACATTAAAACGCACCTATATCGCCGCGGCGGAAGGAAAAGTCACGCCGAAAAAAGGCACGGTTGACTCGCCGATCGGCCGCGACAGGTCACATTCAGTCAGACGGCGCGTCTCACCCGGCGGACAAGCCGCCGTCACCCATTACAAAGTGAAAGGCTATCATCCCGGTGCGCAGCTTACATTGGCAGAGCTTGAACTGGAAACCGGGAGAACACATCAAATCAGGGTGCATATGGCAAGCATCGGCCATCCGTTGGCGGGCGATGACCTGTACGGCGGAAGCAGGGCGCTGTTTCACAGGCAGGCGCTTCACGCCAAAAAAGTCAGTGTCGTCCATCCGATCTCAGGAGAAGAAATCGTTGCCGAGGCGCCGATGCCGGCTGATCTGGCTCATTTTACCGAAACGTATTTTTCTTAAACCGGGTCGGCATATATAATATATCGTTTCGGCGCATTTCCAATGTAAGAAAACGGATAGCAAGTGGTCAGGATCAATTCCTCCCTCTCGTGTTGAAGGGTGATGACAGACGTATCATCCCGGCTGACGATTTTTGTACGGCTGATTTTATAAGAAAACGTGCCGTAAGACAAAATCACGTTCAGTCTGTCTCCTTTTTTCAGTTCGCCGGTCCGGCGGAACACCGTGTCCCTGTGGCCGGATAACACAATTTGGCCGTGATCGCCAGGATAATAGCTGTCCTTATAATGTCCGACGCCTTTTGCTAAATCATCTGCGTCAGTCCCTTCGACGATCGGGAGCTCAGCGTCAATTTCAGGGATTTCTAAAATGCCGCTTGCCTCACCCGTTTTGGGGTGAAATTCTTTTTTGCGCTGTGCCTGCACAGCGCTTTTTGTTTCGTTCTTTTCCAAGACAGGTTCTGTTGCTTTTTTTGCTTCTTCAAGCGATTGGTTCGTTTTCATATGTGAATCAATGATCTTCCAGCTTCCGTAACAAGTGATGATAACACCTGCGATGATGACGAGAAGCGGAATATGTTTCAGTTTGTTCATCGTGTGCGGGCTCCCCTTTTCTTTCTGAAAAGCCAATATACGCCGGCACCCGTGATCACCAGGCCGGCCAATGCCGTCTGATGGCTGCCCGCTGAAGTATCAGGCAATGGGCGGCCTTTTTGTGTGCCGCTTTCAGTCTGTTCTGTACTTTGTTCCGAATTTGCAGCAGACGCCGGACGGGATTCGGGAATTGACTGCACTGTATCAGATGCTGTTTCTTCTGCGACAGGACGTTCAAGTTTTTTGGCTTGATCAGGCTGTTCTGCTGCATCCGGTTTTTTAGCGGGTTTTTCCGCTTGAGGTTTTTCTCCTTTATCAGGCCCGGTGCCGCCCGGTGTTTCCCCGCTTCCCGGCTGATTGCCGGTGTCATCAGGTGTTTCGGCGGCTGATGCCGTGCGGATGCGGCCGTCGGTTTGATAAGAAATCGGTGCGGAAAAGCTTTTGACATAGTCTACTGTCGCTTCCAAATCCTCAGGCCCCGTCACCGGATTCTTGCCGAGTTTCCCGATCGGACCGTATTTTGCCCCCGCCGCTGTCGCCATAAATTGATTGACTGTTACTGTATATCCTTTTTCGGGCTGTATGTCTGTGCCGTCCGCCATCTTCATATCCACCGCTTGTCCGGTTTCCGGGTTCCATGTATAGGAAAATCCGCTGATGCTGTAATCCGGTCCGTACACCGGAGATATTTGCGCGTTGATGATCTCCCGCAAATCTTTTCCTTTGATTTCAAGCTTCGTCAGCACATTGCCGAACGGCTGTACATTATAAAGGTCTCCCCATGTGATCGTCCCTTTTTTTATGCCGTCCCGGATGCCTCCCCCATTCATAAGCGCAAAATCGGATTTCATCTTCGCTTTCATACCGTCGGCAATCAGATTTCCGAGCGCCGTGTCGCCGTCATTTGAATACCCGCCCGTTATATCATGGGCCGCTTCCCCGACCGCTTCGCTGATAATCGGTTTCACTTTCTCTTCATATTTGCTTAATATGCCTGCCGCATCCGGATCAGGCTTGATTTTACTTTGATCGATATATTGGATTTCCGCTGATTTTTTCACGATATCCTTCGATTCTTTATCTAGTTCGAGATCGGCGATTCCGATTGCTTTTCCGTATTCAAATGCCTGCACGATCAGCTTGCCGTTGATTTCTCCGTTTACGACTTTATGATTGTGCGCGGCGAAAATCACGTCAATCTCTGAGTCTGTTCCGCTTGCAAGCTTTGCGGATTCTCCCGTGATGGCTGAGCCATTTTGTTCAGCAGACATATGGGCGAGCACGGCGATTGCTTTAATTCCTTTTTTCTTCAGGTCAGCGGCGGCGTCATTGACGGCCTTTACCTCATCCGTAAACGTAATATTTTTAATTCCGTCCGGAATGACCATGCCCGCGGCCGATCTGGTTACAACCCCGATAAATGCGACCGGAATTCCGGAAACGTATTTGATTTCATACGGCGGCAGAAAGGACTCCCCTGACTTCAATTTACAGTTGGCGCAGACGAGCGGGAAATTTTGGCCGTCATAACCGCTTGTCCCCTTACCGTCCGGATGATCTCCTCCATTGATGATCCGTTTAAGCTCATTCGTTCCTTCATCGAATTCGTGATTGCCGACAGTTCCGACATCAAAACCGATGTCTTCCATCAGTTCTACTGTCGGTTCATCCTGAAAAAGGGCTGACACGGGAGAGCTGCCCCCGATCATATCGCCCGCATGCACGACAAAGGCGTGTTCTTTCTCGGCTTTCGCCTTTTTAATGTACGCGGCGGCGTAGTCCATCCGTCCGAAAGTGCCATCCGGTTTACCGTCTCCGTTAAGGTCAAGCTCATATTGCTGGTCAATTTTTCCGTGCAGATCATTCATGCTGATGATTCTGAGCGGGACACGGCCGGAGTCTTCAGTCTGCCGTTCTTTATACGCTTTATCCGTTCCAGCTTCATTCAGTGATCCGGCTTGCCCGATTGCTTCCGCATCTTTCACGCTGGACATCATAAAACAAACCGTCAGCAAACAGTACGAAAGACGCAAACCCCTTTTTTTCTTCATTCATTTCCCCCCTTGTCTTCTAAGAAATACGTTAGCTTATTTTCTTAAAAATCACATCACTTTTTTGTAAAGATTGTCTTCGCTGGCGCAAAATAGTAAATAATCCCCACGTAACGAAATATGTCTTGATGTATAACGGATCGGCTTTTTTCACATCTTAAATGTGATTTGACATGAAGGAGGAAAACAACCAGTGGAACAGCAGCAGAATCAGCAGCAGCCGCCAGTAAATCAGGGGATTCCGGGTTCACCGCAAGTGAATCACGGAGGACATGAGCTTTTCGATATGCATGAAGTGCTGGCCGGAACAGTCGGCGTTTTGGATCAATTTATGATGCTCAGACAGTTTATACAGGATCAGCAGCTGGCCGACATCCTTGACCGCCAATATCAATTCATTCTCGGACTCTATAATCTGACGGCAGAATGCTTTAAGACCGGCCAAAAGCCTTCTCAGGAAACATCGACATATATGATGGAGGAACAGAACCAGGCCGTCTACGGTATAAAACCGACTCAGCCGAAAAAACCGAATCAATCATTAAATGATGTCAAAGATCTCGGAATAAGCGGCCATATGCTAGGCCTGATTAAAGCTCAAGCTTCTCTCTTGACGATGAGCTCGCTTGAAATGACCAATCCCGTTACAAGAAGAGTGCTCTCCGCCCAAATTCAGCAATATGTCGAAATGGCGTATGAAATCTTCTTATACCAAAACAAACACGGTTATTATCAGGTTCCTCAGCTCAATGCACAAGATATGCAGACCATGCTGAATTCATTTGCACCGGCGCAGGGACAGCCGCAAATGCCTCCGATTAAAGGACAAATGGGACAGCAGCAGCAAAACCTCCATTAATGAAAAAAACGGCGTTGGAAACCTGACTCTCCAATGCCGTTTTCTTTTTTTCATATGCTTTTGTGAAATCATGTTCAAATTGTTTCAGGCTTTCTTTCGTAGCTGCTTCAAAGCCTTTTTCAAAATCCTGTGTTTCGGCGGTTTTATTGATAATGGTTAAGATAATGCCTTCTCCGAATGTTTCGGTTAAATCCTTTATCATATAGAAGCTTTGCAAATAGACATCCGTTTCATATTCCATACGCGATTTCTGCCATTTTCGGTCGGTCGTTAATTGATCAAACGGCACGACGGAAAATGCAATCGGATCAATGACCACATCATAATGCGCAACCCACTCGCTCAGCCCCTCATGAAACCAAAGCGGAAATACAGACGTATCCGTCCCCAATTGCCGTGTTTTTTGATGAAACGCGTAGTGTGTATATTCATGTATAATCAATTGCTTATACATGAAAACGGCCAGCTCATCTTTTTTCAAAAGCTGTTTTTTCTCTTCTGGCAAAAGCCCCATCATCTGCTCCTGCTCTGAATAAAAACCGACTACATTTTTCAATCCTGAGTATTGCTCCATTTCAGCTTCATCCGAAAAGAAAATGAGTTCCAGAGGCGCCGCTCCTTTATAGCCGACAATGATTTGGTTGATACGCTTTGCGTGGTCCAGCGTAAGCTTGGTCAGATCCAAGAGCGGCTTTTCATCCGCCGTATAATAAATCGCTGTATGTTTGTAAATTTCTTTATTCATGTGTTCAGTCACTTGTTCCTTCGTCGGAACAGAGCGGCTGTTTTGGCCTGACAGGACGTACATCATACTTACTGAAACGGCTGAACTGACAGCCAATATGACAAGGACTCCGCACAGGATCAGAGTGAATGCCGCCCGTTTCCCCATGCCGTCACGCAAACAAGCTCCCCTCCCCGATCCTTTAATTTTCATCTCATTCTTTACTTTATGCTCAGGAGCGCTGGGTCGTGACGGCAGATAAAATAAAAAAGCCGCAGCAAATGCGGCTTTTCCATTCATTTATTTATTGGGGTTTGGGAATACACGCTGTACCATTTGGCCGAATTCATCAAACAGTCCGGATACCGGATGGCCGTTTTGGATTCGTTTTCCGTAGCCTTGCATACGTTCAACGAAGTCCGGGTTCGCTGATACATATACAGTCCGGACATGTTTATCGGCTGATTTCACCTTATCGGTAATCTTATTTTTCAAATGGTTGGCGATGGCGCCTTTTTGTCCGTTTGTCAGAACAACGGCTACATAAGCGCTGTTTCCGGCAACGATCACAGTCGCATTTTTAACTTCTTTTAAATCAGTCACCTTGTCGGCGGCTTTATCAGCCACTCTCAGGTTACGGTTGTCATTGTGATCGGTGTTTTGGTTATGACGGTTCACTGTATTCATATTTGTCGCACCGTCGTTAGGTGTGTTGCGGTAATTTACATTCTGGGTGCGGTTGTCATTTCGTTTTCCTTCTCCCTGGTTCCCCATACTGCACCCTGCGGTAATCAGCATCGGCAGAAGAAGGGCAGAAATAACTGCTTGTTTTTTTATCATGTGAATTCCTCCTTTCTCACTTTACGTATAGGTTTTTCTATTCGGCGGGATTTATGCACGCCGTTTGCATTCTGAGCGGTTTGGATAAATATCAGAAGGAAAGGGAAAGGTAAGCGTAATCAATTGAATGAGGAGGGATTTAACTTGTTCAGACAAAAAAGCGGCATCAGCCCGACAGCGCTGCTGATCGGATCATCGATTCTGATCGCAGCTTTATCACCCGAAATCCGCCGGAAAATCTCCGGAATGGTTTCAGGCCGAATGCAGCATAAAGATGGTACACACTCCATGCAGCCTGCTGACCTGATTCAACAGGCTTTCAGCGGGGAATCCGGCGGACAGCAGCACACGGACAAAGCACGGCATTCACAAACCGGCTCCATGCAGCCTGCTGAGCTGATCAAACAGGCTTTCGGCGGGGAATCCGGCGGACAGCAGCACACGGACAAAGCACGGCATTCACAAACCGGCTCCATGCAGCCTGCCGAGCTGATCAAACAGGCTTTCGGCGGGGAATCCGGCGGACAGCAGCATGAGCAGACTTCCCGCAACCACTCCGGCTCATCCCATACGGACGGACAGGCAGACCGCAGTAAAAAAACTTCGCCGAAGCCTCACTATACCGAGCCGATTCACTTCGAAGAAAGCGCGGTGAATGTTTTAAATGACAGCACCGTGATGAATATGCTGGAAGAAATTGAACCCGGAAATCATTAGAAACAAAAAAATCCTTCATTCGTTCAACGTTGAAGGATTTTTTCGTTTTAGCGCTACTTAAGCTTCTTCAGCTTCAATGACGATTGAGGAATCATTGTACACCGCGGTATCGGTTTCCTTCGTCATTTTACTTGTTAACAGCCCTGCGGTCATACTGCCGCTGACATTTAAGGCGGTGCGCCCCATGTCAATTAACGGCTCAATTGAAATGAGCAGCCCGGCAAGCGCGACAGGCATGTTCAAAGCGGATAGGACGAGCAGAGCCGCAAATGTCGCGCCGCCCCCCACGCCTGCTACACCGAATGAACTGATTGCCACGATGGCGATGACGGAGATGATAAATCCCGGTTCAAACGGGTTTTGCCCTACTGTCGGCGCAATCATCATCGCGAGCATCGCCGGGTAAATGCCGGCACAGCCGTTTTGACCGATCGATAAACCGAATGAACCGGCGAAGTTCGCAATTCCTTCCGGGACGCCCAAGCTTTTTTGCGTTTTAATATTAAGCGGCAAAGCCCCTGCGCTTGAACGGGACGTAAACGCAAACACCATGACAGGAAATGCTTTTTTCACGTATGTGATCGGATTTAAACCGCTGAACGTAATCAGCAGCAAGTGAATGATAAACATGACGATAAGCGCGGCGTATGAAGCGATCACAAACATCCCCAGTTTCGCAATGCTGTCGATGTCGCTTGTCGCGATCGTCTTTGTCATAATCGCCAATACCCCGTAAGGCGTCAATCTTAAAATTAACGTCACGACGCGCATAATAATCGCGTATACCGCATCGACAATTCCGCTAAACGTCGCAGCGTGCTCCGGCTGCTTCCGTTTCACGCCCAGAAAAGCGATGCCGAGGAAAGCGGCGAAAATAACGACTCCGATGGTGGAAGTCGGTCTGGCTCCCGTGAAATCAAGAAACGGATTTCCCGGCAGAAGCTCAACGATTTGCTGAGGCAGCGTTTTGGCCGTCATATCCTCAGATTTTTGCTGCAGCTCCTGGCCTCTTGATAACTCGGTGCTTCCCTGGTCGATATGGACGGCTTTCAGATCAAAGGATAGCGCCGAAACAATTCCGACTGCCGCGGCAATTGCTGTCGTGGCGATCAAAATTCCGATGATCAGTCCGCTGATTTTCCCGATGTTATGGGTCAGTTTCAGCTTCGTAAATGCGCCGAGAATGGAAATAAAGACTAGCGGCATGACGATCATCTGAAGCAATTTGACATAACCGCCGCCGGCGATATTAAACCAATCGGCCGTTTGTGTCACGATATGTGAAGCCGGCCCGTAAATCAATTGCAGTGCAAAACCGAATACAATGCCTAGTCCGAGCGCGGTAAAGACACGTTTAGAAAAGGAAACGTGTTTTTTTTGCATGACAAACAGACCTGCTATAAGCAAAAGCATAATAAAAACATGTAAGACTACAAATAAATTCTCCAAAACAGGTAAACACTCCCTTGCTCATTATCCTTTAACACTATATTATATCAATTCCGATCGGTCAAGTAAGGATTGACAATATATGTATTTTTATTGATTTTTCTCTTTTCTTTCCACCCTTTCTCTAGTAACTTATATAAGGGTGATTGTTATGCTGAAGGAACTGTTTCTTAATTTAACGATTTTAATCACATTTAATTATCTGTTCACCCTTCTTTTTAAAGAGTCGCTTTCGTATAAAGAAGACCGTCCGATGTTTCAATTACTGAAGGGGACGGTCTGCGGGCTTTTAGGGGTTTTTCTGATTGTTTTCGGCTTTTCTTACTCCGATTCCATCATTGATCTCAGAAATATCCCCATTATCATCGCAGCTCTTTACGGAGGCTGGGTGTCTACGGCAGCCGCCTTTGCGATTATCGTCGCAGGCCGTATCCTGATCAATTTCAATGCCAGCGCCATTTTTTCCATCGCCGCAGTCGGGGTTATTGCGATACTTTCGGCAGCCGTCCTCAGAGGAAAAAAGCCGGATCACAAAATGGCGTTCGTTATGCTGCTTTTTTCAAATGTTATTTTCACCTTGACGCTGCTGTTTCTTATGCCTGAACAGCCTGCCGGGGCCCTCGTTTATTATTGGCTCATTTCCATCTTGGGCGGAATGCTGTCACTGTATATCATCAAACACGAAGCCGATGCCCGCGTTTTGTTCAAGCAATACAAGTTTCAAGCGAATTATGATTTTCTGACGGGGATTTTTAATAAGAGAAAATTCGAGGACGTCTCGCGCGTTCTGTACGATCGGGCGTCTCAATCCCCCTCGTCTCAGCTCGCGCTTATTTATTTGGATATTGATCACTTTAAGCAGATCAATGATCAATACGGGCATTATGAAGGGGACCAAGTGCTGAAGGAACTGGGCGCGCGCCTGAGGTTCTTACTCAGCAGTTCTCATACGTCAGCCCGCATCGGCGGGGAAGAATTTGCCGTGCTTATGCCCAATTGCACCTATACAAAAGGGCTTCACCTCGCAGAGGAAATCAGGCACACGATTGACGCGAACCCGATTCTGCTGACGAGCGGAGATACAATTCCCGTGACCGTTTCCCTCGGCATCGCGCATTATCCGACAAATACACCGGATCCTCAGACATTGCCCCTGATCGCGGACCGGATGCTGTACAAAGCGAAAACATCAGGGCGCAATCAAGTGTGCAGCACTGAAAAAAAAGAATGATCGCCCGAAGAGGAAATCATTCTTTCTTTTCAGTGAGAAAGCCGCCCCTCAGGAAAACGGGAATCAGGCTGCCCTCATATTCTTTTTCAATCAACGCCGCGGTATCGTCTGATTGATACAAAGACAGGAGTTTTTGCAGCCGTTCATCATCTTTATCCTCAGCTCTGACGGCGATCAGATGAATATACGCTTCCTTCATTTGCGCCGATCGGATCAGCGCGTCCTTCTCCGCATGAAATCCTGCTTTTTTCGCCTCGCTTTGACTGAGAACTGCTGCGTCAGCATGTTCCGCCGCCTGATAGGCGTTCTTTTTTGTTTCCGTTTTTAAGGTCAGATGCTTCGGGTTGTCCTTGATCATATCCGTTGAACCCGTACCGGTGAATCCCTTTTTCAATGTAATCAGTCCGGCCTCCTGCATGAGAAAAAGCGCCCTGCCGAAGGCCGCCGCTTCATCAGGCACGGCAATGACCGCTCCGTCCGGTATATCTTTCAGCCGTTTATGTTGCTTGGAATACACCCCCAGCGATGCCGCATATGTCGTTCCTAAAGGAGCCAGCTTCTTTTTCACATGAGGCTGCAAAGATTTAAAATTAGTAACGGATTGAAACGCATTGGCGTCGAGATCCCCGCCGGCAAGTGCCAAATCGGCCTCGGCATAATCCGAAAACGTTACCAAAGAAAGCCGCAATCCTTCCTCACCGGCTTTTTTCGCGACAAACTCCCAGATCGATTGATCAGATTCATTGATTCCGATAGTAATGGTCCGGTTCCCATCAGGATAATGGCATGAAGTAAGTGACATGATCAAAATGAAAAGAAACAGACTGTTTATAAGCCGCAGGTTCAAGTTGACCTACTCCCTATCTATTTTTATGTACAGAAGCTGCACCATGGTATTCGGGCTCATGATTACATACAATACCGATTAAAAAAAGGGTTGTCAATTGCTTCCTTAAGAGGCTGCAATGCGGTTTTTATCAGCTGAAAATGGGCCGTTCTGGTCTCAAATCAGATTTCCGTATCAGAGCATTTTCCTCTTAAAACATGTTATTTCGAAAAAAGTTACATTTAGCAGTTGTTTTTTCTTCGGATTGCTGGTAGAGTAAAGGTAATTATTTTTGTTCGAACTATCTTTAAGAAGAAAGTTTTGTAAGAGTTTTCGTCTTGGAAGTTTGTTTTAGAGCAAGAATAGTGAATTTAAGCGTTATGTCGCTTTAGGAGGAAATTTCATGTTAGAAGGTAAAGTAAAATGGTTCAACTCTGAAAAAGGATTCGGATTCATCGAAGTAGAAGGTCAAGACGATGTATTCGTTCACTTCTCTGCTATTCAAGGCGAAGGCTTCAAAACTTTAGAAGAAGGCCAATCTGTTTCTTTCGAAATCGTTGAAGGAAACCGCGGACCACAAGCTGCTAACGTAACAAAAGCATAAATTGTTTTAAAAAACCTGCCGGTGTACGCCGGCAGGTTTTTTTCATCTAAAACGAAAAGCTGTTTTGCAAAGGCAAAACAGCTTTTTTATATCAGGTGGCAATATCCCGTTTTAAGAAGACGCCGAATGCGAGCGCCAGAAAAATAACGAAGTAAATCACAAGCATCACAACAGAAAATGTCATCGTCATCCCCTCTACTAAAGGAGTCCCGTTCATATATTGCGACAAATCCGTGTTCGCAAATAAAATATATTTGGTCCATTCAAATTTCGCAGCAAGAAATACCGTCGCCGTGTTCCCCATAACCAATAGAAAAATAGAAAATCCGACCGCTAATGAGCTGTTCCGGAATACCGCAGACAGCATAAACGCCATCGTCGCAAGCATAAAAGCGGAGACAGATTCATAGACATATGTTTTAGCGAGGAAAGCGATGATATTTTGCTCAAAAACATGGCCGTCTTTGTATACGAGATGAACATCAGCCGCAGTATCTCCGCCTGTACCGAAAAAGACCAATCCCAACAGAGCGGAGCCGGCAAATAAAATCACAAGCATCAGCAGTCCGAACAGCAGCACCGTCATATATTTAGATAGCAAAATCTGAAAACGGCTGAGCGGACGGATGGCCAGCAGCTTGATCGTCCCCCAGTTGAACTCATTCGCCACGATGCCTGCGGCAATGATAATCGTAAACAGCCCGGTCAAAACAGTCATCATCGAAGAATCAGCTACGTATGACCACACTGTGTACCCTGTATCCTCGGGGATGTTATGATCCATACGGTATTGATTTATCGCGACATTCTGTTTCAGGTTATCAATGAGCGTCTGATTTCCGGTTTCCTTCATCTGCTGTTTCATTTCTTTGTTTTCGGCCTGGAGCTCCTGTTTCCAATTCGGATTGGCTTCACTCGAGGTGAAATGGTTTGACAAAAGCGCAAAACCGATCATCGAAACGCCTAAAATCACAATCATAGCCCACGTCCCGACACGGCTGAAAATTTTTATCCATTCATTATAGATTAGCTTAAGCATATTGAACCTCCTCTTTCGTCCCGCCGGTAATCTCCAAGAAACGGTCTTCCAAAGATTTTGTCATGATTTTCACTTCATATAAGCGGATGTTTTCACGGACGAGCAGTGATATCACATCAGGCACTTCCTGTTTGGACAGCTGGATCTCAATGCCGTTTGTCTTCTTCACACAGTCAAACTGACTCAAAACGGCAAGAGCCTCTTCTCTTTGTTCAATATGGAAGTAGTATGTATCTTTATCCTCTTTTCCTTCATCCCTTACTTTTTGAATATCGACAAGCTCTCCTTTTTGCAGAATGCCGATTCGATCGCACATTAGCTCCATTTCTGACAGAAGATGGCTTGAGACGATGACAGCCATTCCTTTTTCACGTGTCAGCTTTTTCAGATGGTCCCTGATTTCTCTGATGCCGGCGGGATCGAGGCCGTTTGTCGGCTCATCCAGAATCAGCACCTTAGGATTATGCAGCAGGCTTTGGGCGAGGCCGAGACGCTGTCTCATTCCGAGAGAGTAGGTTTTTACTTTGTCATGTATTCTGTCCTGCAACCCGACGAGCTCGATGACCTCATCTATTTTTTCTTTCGTAACGCCTTTTACCATTCTTGCGTACTGCTGTAAATTTTTATAGCCGCTCAAGAATTTGTACAGCTCCGGGTTTTCCACGATGGCTCCGACGTGCCTGACCGCTTTTGCATAGTTTTTCGTAATGGATTCCCCGCAGATTACGATGTCTCCCTGAGACAGTTTCATTAATCCGACCATCATTCTGATCGTAGTGGTTTTCCCCGCTCCGTTCGGCCCTAAAAATCCAAACACTTCGCCCGCCCGGACGGAGAAGCTCAGATCATGAATAATCGTTCGTCCTTTTATCGTTTTCTTTACCTGTTGCAGTTCTAATACGGTTTCCAATTAGAATCCCCCTTCTATTTCGTGCGCCTGCATGACGCTTCTATACCATTGCAGCACAGACATTCCTTCCTGTTCCCGAATTTCTTCGACCTCGCGCCGTTCAGCGATTTTCCCTTTTATGAAAACCATCACTTCGTCTAACAGCGTCTCAATCTCGCCGATCTCATGCGTGGCGATGACGACGATCTGGCTGTCAAAATCAATATAAGATACGAGACTGTTGACAATCGACTCCCTGACCGCCGGATCAAGACCTGAAAACGGCTCATCCAGCAGAATGACCGATGCTTTTCTCGACAGGGCCAAAACGATTTTCAGCCTGCCCCGGCTGCCTTTGGACAGCTCTTTTATCTTCTGCTCCGCTGAAAGATTCATTTCCGTTAATAGGTTATGTGCTTTTTCCAGCTGAAAATCCGGGAATTGCGAATGATAAAATGTGAGCATATCACCGACAGTCGTCCGGGCGGAAAACATATCATGTTCGGTTAAATAAGCCGTACGAAACAGCATGTTCCTGCTTACTGCGCAGTCTCCCATCCGGACGGCGCCCGATGTCGGGAACGCAAGCCCGGCAAGCATTTTAAGCGTTGTTGATTTACCGCTTCCGTTCGGCCCTAAAATTCCGTAGATTTTACCCGGAGACAATGAAAATGATACATCGCTGACCGCGATCCTGCGGCCGTATTTTTTTGTTACGCGTTCAAAATCAAGATTCATCGTTTGCTTCCTCCGCATATTGTTTGATCCCGTCGAGCATTTCCTCAGGAGATAACCCCAGCTCCGCCATTTCCTGAATAAAGCGTTTGAAAACGTCTTTTGTCAGCCTGTCTTTCAGCTCTGCTTTCAGATCGGATCTTTCCGCTATAAAGGTTCCCTGTCCTCTTCTCGTCTCCACGATCCCCAGCCTTTCCATTTCACTGTACGTTCTTTGTATCGTGTTCGGATTCACTTTCATCTGTACGGCCATCTCCCTTACGGACGGCAGTTTGTCCCCCGGTGAAAGCTCACTTCTGATCAGCCGGTAATATATACGATCGGCAATCTGCAGATAAATCGGCTTGGATGACCGAAATTCATTCTCCATCATTACACCTCAACCTTTCGATTCAGCAGCATAGAGGCCAGCGCGAGACAGAGCGTTGCAAGCACGATCACTGCCAGGAAGCTGAAAAGCGAAATGTGGACGGCTTTCAGCTCCATCGTCCATCCGGTCAATTTTGTATAATGAAAATGAAAATTCGCATACACTTTTACCGGCCATAAATCATGTTGAGATGAAGTGAAAGGCGTAATGATTTTATCGTCAATATAGGTCCAGACAAACGCAAGCACGATGCAGATCACCCAACGGAGGACGGGAAAATGTTTTAATGAGTGAAAAACAGTCCAAAATACGGCCACGATCACAGATAAGTACGCTGAACTGATCAGCAGGTAAGCATTCAGCCCGGTTAATGTGCCGGCCAGGGGAATGGCGTGTTCCAGCGCTCCTTTTGCAGAAAGCATCCGGTACATCCAAATGCCGTAACCGGTCAGCGCCAGCTGCCCGATCAACTGATACAGCAGTGAGGCCGTCAGCTTGGAAGCCAGCAGATAAAATCCCCCATTCGGATTGTAAAGCCACAGCTGGTTTTTTCCTTCTTTATGAAGGTGATAATACATAAAAAGCGGCGCTACAAGAAATTGAAAAAACCCCATTGCCGTAAAAAAGCCGAAAATGACGAGCGGTTCTTTCTGACGGGCAGCGATGACGTGGGCTGCAAACGCCCAGCAAATCATGCCGCAAAGCCACACCGCGAGCCAAATCCATGAAACTTTCGCATCTTTTTTCAGCAAACCTAAAAACGATGTCATTCTTTCTCTCTCCATTCGGATCAAGTGTATGAGTAACATAGTACACTAGATCATCATGTATTACAATATCTTCAATAAAAAAAAGACAAATCCGCTCTTACGCGGATTTGCCTTTTCAATTACTTCTTTTTGTTTTTTAAGGAGAGCAGCGCATCACGATAGCTGCTATCCTGCATTTTGCCGCCGCTATCAGGATCGTTTGGTTCCTGATCCGTCTCAGAAGTCTTAAACTTCTGAAGCGCCTGACGGTACACATCATCGCCCATTGTATTCTTTTTCTCACGGGGAGATTCAGATTTTACAACGACGGGAGCATGCTCGGCTGAGCGCTCCTCGGCCGGATCATGCTTTTCCGGCTGTTCGGCTGTAGTGCCGATCGCTTCTCTCTTTTCTTCTTTGACATCCTGTCCTGCAGAAGTGCTGCGGACATTGAATGTGATAAGAAGTGCAATCACAATGACAGCAGCAATAACCGCTATAATAATGGCCATATAACCCTCTCCTTACTGTCGTCCGGCAGTTAGATTACCAGTGACCTGGCTGACACGTCTGCCAAGCGCACGGCCTAATTGAAGGCCTTCTTCCGTCATCAGCACATCGCTGTCAACCGGGCATGTGACGCCCGCGCCGTAGTAAGAGCCGTACAGCGCGTTTTCAGGAACGTTGCCGGGAAGACCGACAACAATCATGCCTTGGTGAAACATAGGAGTAATCAGATTGTGCATTGTCATTTCTAATCCGCCGTGTGTTGTCGCCGTCGTACAGAATACAGCGCCGACTTTATCAATCAGCTCGCCTTCAGCCCACAGATAGCCGAGTCTGTCGATCCACGCTTTTAAGCCTGAACTGATGGTGCCAAAATGTCCCGGGCATCCCCAGATAATGGCATCCATGTCTTTCAGCTTGCGGATGTCTGCTTGATCGACATGGTCGATCAGGACTTCAGCCTCAGCGTTTTCTCGTGCTCCTTCGGCAATGGCTTCAGCAAGGTGTTTTGTGTGTTCGCCTTCACTATCGTACACTACGTAAATTTTCATTCAGGAAACCTCCCATTCAGATGATTAAGATTCCTTCACTTCTTTAGGGGCCGGAAGCAATGACAGCTCCTCTTTTTTCTTCGCCCGCTGTTTGTCTTTCCGTACGTCACGCAAGAACAGGCTCAGGACTACGCCGATAACCGCAAAGATCGTCGCCCACATAAACGCGTCATTAATCCCCATAACGTTGGAATTAAGTGAAGCTGTTTTGTAGAGATATGAATAAACGGTTTGTTTCGCCGCATCAAGCGACATGTTCATGTTGACCATTAAATTCGAAACCGCGCTTTGGAACGACTGCATGAAGCTTGGATCAGCCGTGCTTGTTTTATCCGCAATCTGCGAATAATGCATTGTCGTACGGTTCGTATAAATCGTTGTGATCAAACTTGTTCCGATTGATCCGCTGATCTGGCGGAGCGTGTTGCTCATCGCCGTGCCGTGGCTGTTCAACCGTGCCGGAAGCTGGTTCATTCCGGCTGTCATAACAGGCATCATTAACAGTGACATACCGAATGCGCGGATGGCATAGACAAGCATAATGTGCGTGTAAGGTGTGTCAATTGTCAATTTTGTGTACTGGAATGTCGTTGCGACCGTGATGACCAGCCCGATAATCGCAAGCGGTCTCGGACCGATTTTGTCAAACAGAATACCGGAAATCGGCGACATGATCAGCATGACAATCGCGCCCGGCAATAGCAAGAGACCCGATTGCAGCGCCGTAAAGCCGACTAAGTTCTGCAGGTAAATCGGAAGCAGGAACATTCCTGTGTAAAGCGCAACGGTAATAATGATATTAATGACACTGGAAAGTGAGAAAATATCATATTTAAATACCCGGAAGTCGAGCATCGGTTTTTCAGAGCGCAATTGCTGAATGACAAACGCGGCAATCGCGATGACACCGACAATGACGGTAGACAGCACGATCGGATCTCCCCAGCCGTCGCTGCCCGCTTCACTGACTCCGTAAAGCAATGAGGCGAATCCGACAATAGATAGAATCGCACCCAAGCTGTCGAGTTTGATTTTTTGCGGTTCCACCAAGTTCTTAAAGAGGAAAAACGCTATGATAATAACGATTGCCCCGATCGGAACAAGGCCGTAGAACATAATGCGCCATGTGTAATGCTCGATGATCCAGCCGGAAAGAGTCGGTCCGACCGCCGGAGCAAACATCATCGCAAGACCGAAAATCCCCATTCCTTTCCCCCTGCTTTCAGGCGGGAAGATAAGCAGAATGGTTGTCATGACCAGCGGCTGCAGGATACCGCCGCCGACCGCCTGAATTAACCGGCCGATCAGCATGGTTGAGAAGTTAGGCGCGATTCCGCAGACTAACGTTCCCGCTGTAAAACAGAACATGGCTACGAGAAAGAGGCTTCTCTGTCCGAACCGGGTAATTAAGAACGCAGATAACGGAATCAAAACACCGTTGACCAGCATGTATCCGGTCGTAAGCCACTGAATCGTCGTCGCACTCACACCGAACTCGGTCATTAAGTGCGGCATTGCCACGTTAAGAAGCGTTTGGTTCAAGATCGCCAGGAATAACCCGGCCATAAGCACAATAAGCAATGTTTTAGGACTTTTTACTTGATTATCTGATTTAGCCACCTAAGACAACCTCCCTTCATGGTTTGATGACTGATCTGTATTATTCAGAGATTTTTACAGATGCGTTCATACCAGGAAGCACCTTGTCAGATGGGTTGCTGAGTGAAATTTTAACAGGAACTTTTTGCGTTACTTTAGTGTAGTTGCCGCTTGAGTTTGAAGAAGGCAGCATATCAAATGTTGAATTTGTCGCATAACCGATTTCTTCTACTGTTCCGTCAAATGTTGTATTAGGATCGCCGTCAACAATTACGTCTACTTTGTTTCCTACTTCAATGTCTCTAATGTCTGTTTCTTTAATGTTTGCAGTGATGTAAAGGTGTTTCATGTCAATTTCCTGGGCAATTGTCGTACCGGCTTGCACCATTTGGCCGTTTTTCACTTCGTTTTTCACGATTGTTCCATCCATGATGGCTTTTACGTCAGCATTTTGCTGTCCTTTAATTTTTGCAACAACGTCGTTTTTGCTTACTTCTTTCCCCTCATCAAGGTTCCAGTCAGTTACTTTACCCGCAGCAGGAGCTGTGATAGCAGCCATGTCGCCGGCAACTTTCGCTTCATCGGTTTTTACATAGTGTGTGCTTTGATAATAGTAGTAAGCACCTCCGCCTATAATTGCAAGAACAACAATCAAACCGATAATGTTGGTCAGAATTAAACGTCCTCTGTTCATTTTGTTTTCTCCTTTCGTTTCTTCCTCTATCATTTTGTGGAATGATGATAAAAATATGTGGGGATTTTTTTATTTTCCGTTTTTCACTGCACAGCCGTTTGCAAGCTTCGTTAAACTTTCCGCAAGCTTGCGCAGGTACTGCAGTTCAGCGGTATTGAGCTGCCGGTATAAGACCGCCGCTTTTTCGGCATATTGAACAGCAGCTTTCTTTAGAAGTTCTTCCCCCTCTTCGGTTAACTGAATCATAACAACACGCCGGTCGTCGTGATAGTCGCTCCGAACCATTAGGCGGCGCTTATACAGAATATCGGTCATTCTCGTGACAGACGCCGGTTTCAGATCAAGCGACAAAGCCAGCCTTGAAAGCTGCGTGCTTTTGCTCTTATGTATTTTGAACATCAGCAGATACTGCAGCACTGTAATATCAAAAGGTTCAAGCACTGTCTCCAGAATCATTTTCTGCTTTTTGTAAATCGATCTGGAAGTATCAAACAGCTGTTCAAAACTGAGCAAAGCGAGCTCTGATTCAATCACCGTATTTTCACCTCATTCCCTTAATAATAGTTCACAAGATAAAATATTAATAAATGAAAGAAGGTTTGTAAAGAGAAAAGTTTCATTTTTTAAGGATTTTTTTTATGCCGTTTTTTCTCTTTATTTTTAATTTAAAAAAGCCGGGTGAAGAACCGCGCCGCACGATTCTTCACTCGGCTTTATATTTAATACGATGCTTTGCTTATACCGGCTTCCTCATTTTTAAAAAAGCTTTTCAGCGCTTGAAATACGTCCGATTTCTGTTTCAGGATGTAGTATTTAAATTTATCATCTTTGACATTTTTATAGGCGGACATGAGGGTGGAATGCCTGTTATATTGATTGACCTCACCGTAACAGAACAGATTCGATTTTTTCATGATGTCATTGACGAGCTTTACGCATCGGGCGTTATCCGAAGTCAGGTTATCTCCGTCTGAAAAATGAAACGGATAGATGTTGTAGCGGGCGGGGTCATATTTTTCATCAATTAATTCAAGAGACTTCCGGTAAACGGAGGAACAGATGGTGCCTCCGCTCTCGCCTTTCGAGAAAAAATCTTCTTCCGACACAACCTTCGCTTCCGTATGGTGGGCGATAAATTCGATATCAACCGTTTCATACTTTGTCCGTAAAAATCGTGTCATCCAAAAAAAGAAGCTCCTCGCCATATACTTTTCCCATACGCCCATCGAACCGCTTGTATCCATCATGGCTAAAACGACAGCTTTCGATTCCGGCTTCGTCACATCATTCCATGTTTTGTATTTCAGATCTTCCGGATAAATAGGGTAAAACGATGGCTTGCCTGTCATAGCGTTTCGTTTATAGGCCGACAGCATCGTCCTTTTCTTATCGATATTCCCTGTCAGCCCGGTTTTCCGGATATCATTGAACTCGATATCGGTATGGACGATATTGTCCCTTTCCTTTTGCTGCAGATTCGGCAGTTCTAATTCCTGAAACAGCGCTTCTTCCAGATCCATCAATGAAACTTCCGCTTCATAATAATCCTCGCCTGCCTGATCGCCTGCTCCCTGGCCTTTTCCGGCACCCTGCTTTTTATCTGCGCCGTCTCTTGCGACGACATCGCCGACTTCGCTGTCGCCGTCGCCTTGGCCGACATGTTTATTTTTATCATAGTTATAACGGATTTTATATTCATCAAGCGAACGAATCGGGATTTTCACGACATCTTTTCCGTTGGACATAATAATGCTTTCCTCAGTGACAAGATCCGGAAGGTTGTTTTTTATCGCTTCCTGCACTTTCTTTTGGTGGCGCTGCTGGTCGTCAAAGCCTTTGCGATGGAGGGACCAGTCTTCCTCTGAAATCAAAAAATTTCCGCTGTCATTACGGGACATGAATTCCCCTCCTTAACCGTTATGGTCGTTTTACATGTGTATTCCGGCTTGGTCCTGTTTATGAAACAAGTCCGGCGAAAAGATTTATTTTTATCTTATGCCGGCCGGACTCTCCAATTGACAAACAATTGCGAAAAACAGACAAAAGAACCCGTCCTTTTACAGACGGGCCTCTCGATGAAATCAAATATCAGCGGTTTAACAAGCTTCCGACATACTTCAGCAGTTCATTAGCGCTTGTCGAATTATAGCCATGTTCATCTATTAACCTTGCCACTACCTCATTGACCTTTTTAAGCTGCTGTTCATCCGGCGTTTTGGTGGAGGTCGTAATTTTCACTACATCTTTTAAGTCTGCGAACAGCTTTTTCTGAATCGCTTCGCGGAGTCTTTCGTGCGAATTATAGTCAAAGCGTTTTCCTTTTCTTGCATAGGCGGATATGCGGATTAAGATTTCTTCGCGGAACGCTTTTTTGGCGTTTTCTGAAATGCCGATCTGCTCTTCAATGGATCTCATCAGTTTTTCGTCAGGATTCATTTCTTCACCCGTCAGCGGATCGCGAAGCTTATTTTTATTGCAGTACGCTTCCACATTATCTAAATAATTGTCCATGAGAGTTTTCGCGGATTCTTCATATGAATAGACGAACGCCTTCTGCACTTCCTTTTTGGCGATGTCATCGTACTCTTTCCTGGCGGCGGAAATAAAATTCATATACCGCTCTTTGTCCTCGGCGGAGATGGACGGATGCTGGTCGAGTCCTTCTTTTAAGGAACGCAGCACGTCAAGCGAATTGATGGATTCCATATTTTTTCTGATAATCGTTGAGGAAATGCGGTTGATGACATAGCGCGGGTCAATTCCGCTCATTCCTTCATCATGGAATTCCTTCTTCATATCCTCCAGATCAACGGAATTGTAACCTTCAACGCTTTCTCCGTCATAGAGCCTCATTTTTTTGACGAGATCAATATCAGAGCGGTTCGGTTCCTTCAGCCGGGTCAAAATAGAAAACATCGCGGCCACTTTTAATGTATGGGGGGCGATGTGTACGTCAGAAACATCACTTTCAGAAATCATTTTTTCATAAATCCGTTCTTCCTCTGACACCTTTAAATTATAAGGAACAGGCATCACGATGATCCTGGAGTGAAGGGCTTCATTTTTCTTATTGGCAATAAACGAGCGGTACTCCGTTTCGTTCGTATGCGCAACAATCAATTCGTCGGCGGAGATGAGCGCAAACCGTCCGGCTTTGAAATTCCCTTCCTGCGTGAGTGACAGAAGGTGCCACAGAAATTTTTCATCGCATTTCAGCATTTCCTGAAACTCCATCATTCCGCGGTTCGCTTTATTTAATTCACCGTCAAACCGATAAGCGCGCGGATCTGATTCCGAGCCGTATTCGGCAATCGTCGAAAAATCAATGCTCCCCGTCAAGTCGGCGATATCCTGTGATTTCGGATCAGACGGGCTGAAGGTTCCGATTCCGGTACGTTTGTCCTCCGAGAAGAATATACGTTCAACTTTTACATCCTCAATTCTGCCGCCGTATTCTTCTTCAAGCCGCATGACATTAAGCGGAGAAAGGCTGCCCTCAATTCTGATGCCGTATTCTCTGTAGAAGTCGTCGCGCAGATGATGGGGAATGAGATGGAGAGGATCTTCATGCATCGGGCAGCCTTTAATGGCGTAAACAGCGCCGTTGTCTGTCAATGAGTAGGCTTCAAGCCCTTTTTTCAGCATGGTGACAAGAGTTGACTTTCCGCCGCTGACGGGTCCCATCAATAGTAAAATCCTTTTTCTTACATCGAGCCGCTTGGCAGCCGGGTGAAAGTATTCCTCCACGAGCCGTTCCAGAGATTCCTCAAGGCCGAACAGCTCCCTCGAGAAAAAGCTGTATGTCTTTTTCCCGTCATCCTCCTCGATTCCGCTGTCTTTTATCATATTAAAAACGCGAGAATGAGCAGACTGCGCGACCAATGGATTTTCTTTTATGATCTCCAAATAATCAGCGAACGTCCCTTCCCATTTGAGACGCTGCTCTTCCTCTCTGTACTTTTCAATTTTCTTTAATATATCCATAAGAACCTCCTCTATCATGGTTAATGCACTAGAAATAAGGTACTTTGTTACAATCTATGCGGTGACGTGATAATACATGCTTTTCGTTTCTTAAAAATAAAGACGTTATAAGGCCGTCATTGACAAGGGTCCGGTGCACCGTTCATAATGAAAGAAATACAGTTTCATCCAGACTCGGACATCAAATGGAAAAGCAAAGAGGAGGAGACATGATGAAAACGATCATTTTACTTGGGGTCATTCTCACTTTTTTAGTATCCATTTTTACTGCGGGTTACGACAGCAAACCTGAAAACAAATAACGGCAAAAGGGTGCTCTTTATGAAGAGCACCCTTTCCTGTACAACATAACAATGTTTCATATTTGAATATGTTCTTGGACAGTTGATTTTTCATGAGACTTGCAGCTTGTTTGATACTCGATTTTTCCGATTTTGCACCCCGGGCCGATTTCCACACGCTTCCCTCTGACGATGTCCGCTTCCGTGTATTCGAGGTAAATTGCGTCTCCTTCGATCAATTCAGCAGAAAGCATGCCGGCTTTCCGTTTAAGAAAACCAGGTTTCCGTCTGACGGTGATCGATGTGCCGCCGATTTCTTTCACACGGCTTCGGTCATAACGCAAATGGATGTTTACGTCCCCTGCGTTTAACAATCCCGCCACATTGATACATCCTGTTACATGAAGCAGCTCCGTCTCGCAATCGCCGCCGACGGTGAGACTGCCTTTCATATGACACTGCTCTCCCGCGGCCCCGCCGCCAATTTCAGCAAGTCCTTTCAGCCTCATCCTGGCGAAACGCATGGAGCCGCCGACTTTCAATGTGCCGATCACATTTGCTGAATGTGCTGATAAATCTCCTGCAACTTCATGCTCTCCGAAAATTTTCAGCCTGCTGATCTCGGCATCTCCGAGAAAAAGTCCCGTACCGAATATCCGGCAGCGTTCGCTTTGAAGTCCTTCGCCGACAGTTCCTTCCCCTTTAATACTTACATTTTGGTAGGAACCGCCGGAGGCGTGTCCGGCTCCGTACATTTTTAAATGACTCAATTTTTTTGTCGTTTCCATCGCAGCTCCTCCTATCGTTTCACAACTTTGTTAACCAAAGCGGAAGGATCACATGTAAAATCGCCGCTGTATTCCACAGTTCCAATGGTGCAGCCTGCGCCGATCCGCACATGATTCCCGCGGACTGTCTTCGCGTTCGTGTCCGCCAATTCAATGATGTCACCTTCAATCAGCTCTGCTGTCAGCACCGGAGCCGGCATCAGCTTAAAACGCGTAAGCACGCTCTTTCTGCTCATCACTTTCAAATGGCGGCAGCCGATCTCTTTCACCCGGCTCTCTCCCGCCGCCAGCTTAATACTGACTTCATCAGCATTCAGCAGGCCGCCGATCTTGCATTTGCCTTCCGAACGGAACGTCTCTGTCTCGCAATCGCCTTCAATCCCGGCTTTCCCGGATATGAAAATATCATCAGCTTTCACACCGCCGCCGAAAGATGAAAATCCCGCGACGTTCAGCCGCTCCGTTTTGACATCACCTTTAATGACACCCGTTCCGTTGATACGGATGGATTCAGCTTCGGCGCTGCCGGAAATTTTCCCCGAACCGCTGATCGTCAGCGTTTGCGTCTTGACATGTCCGTCTGTTTTTCCGCTGCCGTTAAACAAAAGGCTCGTGCACTCCACATCACCTGACACCGTGCCGCTTCCGTTGATCTCCACTGTATGAAAACGGCCTCCTTTTGAACTTCCCGAACCGTTAATGATTAATTTATCTGTTACTTCCATTGATGGTCCTCCTGCATCCATTTCGTTTTTAATTCTTCCGATGCCGCAGCAAGCGCCACCCGTTCAACCACTTTGACAGTCGGTTCAAACAAAATATGTTCCGCGTCTGCGATGAAGCACGTCGTTACGCCAAGCTTTCGGAGCATGACAAGCTCCGTATTCGCTTTCAGCTCGGAAGCCTCATACGTTTTCAGCACCCCTGCCGCCAATTTTCCTTCCTCAAGGCTGATATTGCCCGATTGCAAAAGCCCTTCAAGCACATATAAAGACAGCAGCGCGCGGGACGTGAATGTCACGCCGTCTTCGCCATAAACTTGCAGCGCGGCTTTTGAAATCAGTCCCTTTTGAAGCAGTTCCGCAGACGTTATATTGACATCAGTCATTTGCGGAGACAGCATTTCTCTCATTTCATCCAGAGACAGATTTTCTTTCATTTTCTGTATTTTTGAGATGCGTTTTAATATTTCCGCTCTCGGAAAAAATGTTTCCTGGCCTGTAAACGTCGATTTTCGGATAAACCATTCTTCAGGAATTAAATTTTTCCGTTTCCACCGGTACAGCTGCCCGTATGAAATTGATGTTTCTTCCAGCAAATCTTTTTTAGAAATCAGTTGTTCCTCCATGAATCCAGCTCCTTCGATGAATGCATTGTAACATAACAATGTTACGTTGTTAAGCCTGAAAATATAAAAATGCCGTGAACCGCTGCTGCCCGTCTTTTTTATTCAATAAAAAAACGCCCGGATGCGGGCGTTTTTTCTCACGTCAAATCTCTGTAATTTTGCTGGCGCAGCGCTTCATATACAAGAATCGCGGCCGTGTTGGACAGGTTTAATGATCTCACATGCTCGGTCATCGGCAGACGCAGGCAGCGGTCCATATTGTTTTCGATCAATTCTTTCGGAAGTCCGCTCGTTTCTCTGCCGAATACGAAGAAAAAGTCTTCCTCTGTATTTGAGTAATCAAATGATGTGTGCGGCTTTTGGCCGAATTTTGTAATGAAGAAAAACTTTCCGTTCTCATATGCCTCAAATAATTCTTCCAATGAATCATGATATACGACGTTGACGAACTCCCAATAATCGAGTCCGGCTCGCTTCAGCATTTTATCATCGGTTGAGAATCCGAGCGGGCGGATCAAATGAAGCGTTGTGTCTGTTGCCGCACAAGTACGTGCGATATTTCCCGTATTGGCCGGGATTTCGGGTTGATATAAAACGACATGTAATGCCACGATGTTCACCTCTGTTTTTTATTCCGCCCACCATTATATCATTAATTACTCTTTTGTCGTATCATCCGTAATATGAAAAAACGCATATCTGATGGAAGGAGTATACGCCGTTGAATCCTCATATGACCAATATCTCATTCTGCTGTCATACGTTTGGGCATTGACGAGCGGCATATTGCTTTTATCTTTTGCGACCACGATCGCCGTATGATTAAAACGGCCGTCTCCTTCAAAATCATAGCAAATGATATCTCCGGGCATCAGTTCTTCAGCTCTTGATACTTGCAATGCGCGAAGCCCTGCCTTGGATTGGGCCAGATACATCTTCATCGAATGCGCGACCGTCCAGCTGTAGCTCCACGAGCTTGCCTTCATCCACCAGCCTGAGCCTCTGTTCGGATGCCCCCGCATCGGTGCTTTTCCGGCATGTAAACATTGGGAAATAAAATTGGTGCAATTATCGCTGAAATTTTTATAAGCGGGATTTCGTTTATTCCAAAACTTCTCCGCGTACTGCACGGCAGCCAGACGGTCGTATTGAAACGCCCGCCCGAAATCTTCCCGTTCACTCCGCTCATATTCAATTACGCTGTTTCCGTCAGAAAATCCAGCCGGTTTTTTCTTTACTTCCCGGTCTTTAATCAAAAGCTCATCATAGAGAAATGCAGTCCGTTCCTCAATCTGCTCTTCTAAGTAAAGGTGTCCGTCATGCTCCTTGCACAAATATTCGAAATGAATCGTGTACATGACACATAACGTGCCGTCGTCCTCAAGACGGCTTTTGACAATGACGGCTTTTGCCTTCGCTTTCACGATATCAACTTTCCGTTTTTCAAACAGCTCTTTTTTTCTCGTCAGGACCTCAAGATCGACGGTCTGCCCATTCTGCCTCATCTCGGTTCCGTTGATTAAATAATGAAGCCGGGCCTCCGCTAAATCTTCAATAATATGCTTCAAGCGCTCCACCCACCATACGATTTTATAAAGAAAAAACACTTGAACTCCGGTCAAGTGCTTTTTCTCTATACATATGTCAGGACCGGCCGGTTTTAGTCTTCTCAGAAACCGATAACAGCTCCAGTCCCTTTTCAATTTCCCGTATGGCGTCCTCATCCTGCTCCTTTTGAAGCGCTTTTTCTAATTCCTCCGCATAATCAGGATCACCGATTTTCCCGATGGCCCAGGCGGCCGTACCCCTGATGACGGGGCGCGGATCTTGGTGCATCAAGGCCGTTAATTCCGGAAGAGACGAGGCGTCTTTAAAATGAGCCAAAGCTAAAATCGCATTCCGCTGTATCGGCTTCTTGCCGCGCCATGATCCCGATACATGTCCGAATTTTTCTTTGAATTCGCGGTTGCTTATGGTCAAAAGCGGCTTTAACAGCGGCTTTGCGATTTCCGGATCAGGCTCCATCTGCGGATGAAGATGAAAATCTTTCCCCATATTAATCGGACAGACCGTCTGGCACGTGTCACAGCCATACAGACGGTTTCCGATTTTCGTGCGGAACTCATCCGGCAAAAATCCCTTTGTCTGGGTCAGGAACGAAATACAGCGCTGGGCGTTAAGCTGTCCGGGATTGACGAGTGCGCCGGTCGGACAAGCGTCTAGACATTTTGTGCACGTACCGCACATATCTTCAATCGGCACATCCGGTTCAAAGGGCAGATTGGTGATCATTTCAGCCAGATAGACGTAAGAACCGTATTCAGGCGTGGTGATCATGCAGTTTTTGGCGCTGAAGCCGATTCCCGCCCGTTCAGCCACGGCCCTGTCGGACAATTCTCCTGTATCCACCATTGACTTTGTGCGGATATCCTCATGTTTGCTTTGGAGAAAATTCTCCAGCAGATCAAGCTTTTCCCGCAGCACATCATGATAATCCTTCCCCCAGGAAGCTCTGCAAAAAATGCCGCGCCGCCCGTCCCTCGTGCTCCTCGGCGCATCTTTCATTTTGGAAGGATAAGCAAGGGCGATGGCGACGATTGATTTGGCTTTCGGGAGAAGCAAAGACGGAGTAACCCGTTTTTCAATATCCGGCTCTTCAAAACCGGATAAATAGCCGAGTGATTCCTGAAGAATCAGCCGGTCCCGCAGACTGTCGAACGTATCAGCCGTTGTAAACCCGATTTTGTCAACTCCGATGCTTTTGGCGTATTCGATTAATTCCTCTTTCAGTTTATGAATATTCATTTTTTGCACAGCCTCCTTTCTTTGTGATCAGGCTCCCGCACGGGTATAATAGAGTTTTATCATCCCGAAATGGAGTGAACACACTTGAACATCAGTTTAGATCCACTTATTGCTGAACGGGTGCCGGGGATCAAAGCGGCAGCCGTCTTATATGAACAGATCGAAGTCGGGCCTGCTCCGCAAATGCTGAAAGGCCGCCTCCGTTTATTTCAAGAATCTCTTTACTTTGATTATGCTGACGGCGGTATAGATGAGCAGCCTTTTGTTAAAGAGTGGGCGCGTATGATGGAACAGCTCAGTCCCGCCTTTTCAGGACAAAAAACGCCGATGGAGCTTATGCTCGGCGATATTTCCCGGGAACGATTCATTGAAAGTGTGAATTCAGCCCATGATACCATACTTTTTTTCTCCTTGAAATATTCATTGCCCATCATGGCGTATGACGCCGCAGAAATAGATGAACCGATTTCGATTACAATCGGAGAAAAAGAACACGTACTTGCTTTCTCCGACTCTGGCGGCATTTTCGGCGGCCTTACCGGACATATCAACACCCGCCCTGTAACAACCGGCACAAAGAAAATGCTGCAGCTGATCTTTTTCCCGCCTTCATTTCATGCCGACGCGGCGGATGAGCTGCTATCATCTTTAACCAAAATGTTTGAACAAATTCACGGAGGCACGCATACCGTCTCTTGGCTTTCATAAAAAGACACGCCTTCGTGTCTTTTTTCACATAAAAAAACGCAATACTTCGTTTATCAGAGAAACGAAACACTGCGTTAATAACGTATGTATGGAGCGGGTGATGAGAATCGAACTCACGACATCAGCTTGGAAGGCTGAGGTTTTACCACTAAACTACACCCGCATCAAAGTTTTTTGTCAGTACCGATTTGATGTTTCTAATATTACATGTATATTTTTTTTTCGTCAAGGGAATGTTAAAAAATTTGTCGAAAAAAATTCTTTTTTTGTCCACATGTTAAGTTAGGTTTACATTTTGTTAAGAATCTCATACAATATAAAAAAGAAGAAAACTTGAGGTACGCCCTGATGATGAAAAATAAAGTAAAAGAGCTGAGAGCCAGATTCGGCTATTCTCAGGAAACGCTCGGAAAAGAAGCCGGAGCCACCAGACAGACGATTGCAGCGATTGAAAAAGGAGATTATGTGCCTTCACTCTTATTGGCGCTTAACATCTGCCGGGCTTTCTCACTGCCGATGGAGGAAGTTTTCTGGCTGGAGGAGGAGAAAAAATGAGTTTGAAAAGAAAAGCGTGTTTTCACCTTGCACTCTACGGATTGGCCTGCTGGACGCTTATTTCCTTTATGGAAGCGGCACCGCGGATCGCTCAGTTTTTCCAAACGGAGGGGAGCAGTTCATTTGAGCTGAATATCACTCCGTTTCTGCTGTTTATCATTTGTGCCGCATTGTATATCTATGCCGAAAAGAAAAAACGAAACGGCAAAAAGCACAGGCTTGTGCCCGATGAATTTGAGGAACAGGATGAAAGAGAACAAATGATGACGGCTAAAGCTTGCCGTTCCTCGTATATCGCCGTTTACTTCTCATTGCCGGCCGCAGCCGTTCTGCTTTTGTTTTATCCGCTGATTCAGCCGCATCTACCTTTTTTTCCGATACTTTTGATTTTCATTCTGATGATGATTCAGCATTTGGCTTATGTTTTCACTTTTCATAAGCACGGCAAAAACTCCGGTTCATGACAGATCCGGAGTTTTTTATGTTACCAGCTCGCTTTTTTCACCCCGGGAACCCGGCCTTTATGGGCCAGCTCCCTGAATGCGATTCTGGACAGTTTAAATTTTCTCATATATCCGCGGGGCCGCCCCGTCACCGTACAGCGGTTATGAAGCCTGGCCGGAGCAGAATCACGCGGCAGTTTGCTCAGCGCTTCCCAGTCGCCTTTTGCCTTTAATTCTCTTCGGATGTCCGCATATTGTTCAACAAGCTTCTGCCGCTTGAGCTCTTTGATTACTTTTGATTTTTTTGCCATTTCAGCACTCCTAACAAATCGTAATAATTACGTTTTGTATCATATCATCCAGATGAGCATCGTGCAAGCTAAGCGCTTAAAAAGGCGGGTGAATACCCGCCTTCACTGCCGGCATTTCCCCGGAAATGAATCCGCAGAAAGCACCCGCCGTCAATGATCCGCCTTGCGACGTCATCAGACTGTCGCTTTATTTCCTCTTGCAAAATGGTCGTTTCCCATTGCTTCACCCAATCTGCGCTCAAGCTTTTTAGTCCGCTCATTCTGAAACGGCAGAAGCGGAAACACGAGTTCAGCCAGATAATAAGCTTCTTCCAGATGCGGATAGCCTGAAAAGATAAACGACTCAATGCCGAGTGCCTGATACTCTAAAATTCGATCAGCGATAGTCTGCGGATCACCGACAAGCGCCGTGCCCGCTCCGCCTCTGACCAGTCCGATTCCGGCCCAGAGATTCGGGCTGATCTCAAGCTTCGAGCGGTCACCGTTATGAAGATCGGCCATCCGTTTTTGTCCCGATGAATCAGCGCGCCGGAGCGCAGCCTGCGCTTTCGCAATTGTCTCTTCGTCTAAGTGGCTGATTAATCGTTCAGCCGCTTCCCATGCCTCTTCCTCAGTCTCCCGAACAATCACGTGAAGTCTGATGCCAAAACGCATCGTCCTTCCTTCCTTGGCAGCCTGTTTTTTAACGGTTTCAATCTTTTCTTTTACCTGCTCCGGCGGCTCTCCCCATGTTAAATAGACATCTGTATGTTTCGCCGCAGCCTCAATTCCCGCCTGTGATGAACCGCCGAAATATAATGGCGGATGCGGAGACTGTTTTGGCGGAAACAGGAGGTTGCTGTTTTCCACTTTGATATGGTCCCCTTCATATGTCACCGTTTCGCCCCGCATGAGCCCGCGCCAGACGGTTAAAAATTCTTCAGTCGCCTTATAACGTTCATCGTGGCTGATAAACATGCCGTCTCCCGCCAGTTCATAAGGATCTCCGCCCGCTACGACATTTACGAGCAAACGGCCGTCTGACAGCCGGTCCATTGTCGACGCCATTCTCGCGGCGACAGACGGCTGCATCAGTCCCGGCCGGACCGCCACTAAAAATTTCAAGTCACTCGTTTCCCCCGCTAAAGCGGCAGCCGTCAGCCACGGGTCTTCACATGATCTCCCCGTCGGCAGCAGAACCCCCGTATACCCGAGTCTGTCCGCCGCCTGTGCCACTTGCTTAAAATAAAGATGATCCGCTGTTCTCCCTCCCGTTTGCGTCCCTAAATACCGGCCGTCACCATGCGTCGGAATAAACCAAAGAATCTCCATATGAATCTCTCCTTTTTTAATAGGTTACCCTTCATAACTGTTCCGCCATTTTAATAGTTTCCGCTCGAGCATTCTGACCAATGCATCTGTCAGCTTGCCGACAGCCGCAAAAATGATAATGCCGACAAACACCTTATTTGTCTGTGAAAATTGTCTGGCATCCATAATCATATAACCGACGCCCTCGCTCGATCCCATCAGTTCCGCCACCACAAGACCGAGCCACGCAATGCCTAGAGAGAGCCTGATGCCGAGCAGGATATTCGGCAGAGATGCCGGAAGAATTAATTTCGTCATCTGCTGATACCAATTAAATTCCAGCACCCGCGCGACGTCAAACAGCTTCGCTTCCACACTGCGGATTCCGAGAAACGTATTAATGTACACGGGAAAAAAAGCCCCCAATGCGATCAGCAGAATTTTTGATGTCTCATCAAATCCGAACCACAAAATAAACAGAGGAGTCACGGCCAAGTGCGGAACCGTTCTGAGCATTTGCAGAGACGGATCGAGATACGCTTCCGTCCGCTTTGAGAAACCGACCAGCAGCCCGAAAACAAGTCCGAGGCCCGCGCCAAGCAGAAATCCGGCAGCCGCCCGGTATAAACTGATCTCTAAATGACCCCACAGCTCACCTGAAAGAAGAAGTTCCTGAAACGTCTGCAAGATGACGACAGGTGACGGGAGCACCGTTGCAGAGACGATGCCCAGACTTGCGATAAACTGCCATACTGCGATGACCGCAGCCGGGAGTACAATCCCTTTCATCCATTGGTATGAATACTTCCGGGATCTTGCCAGAGCTTTCTTTTCTGATTGGCTTATTGCGCCGGCAGCCGTTGGTGCTTCTGCTTTCATTACTTGCCATCCCCCGTTTCACGCGCTTTTTTAATAAATGAATTGTCGACCACGTCTTTTACATGAATTTTCTTACGAATCGCTTTTGTTCGATATTGAAAATCAGCGGTTTCCTGCTGGGCTTTGACAATATCATCATTGATCGGTTCATTGAGAGGCTCAGTATTGTTAAGCACGTTTCTGACGACTTTCGGATCAAGATGTTTGATTTTCGCATATAAGGAGACGGCTTCATCTTTGTGTTCCTTTTGCCATGTAACTGCTTTATTGAACACTTTCAGAAAACGGACAACCTCATCCGGGTGTTCTTTGGAAAATCCCGTTCTGACTAACGTGAAACCGGGAGAATATAAATCCGTGCTCTCTCCGTTCGCTAATATTTCCGCCCCGTGCTGCAGCGTTTCAATCGACAAATACGGCTCCCAAATCGACCATGCATCAACTGATTTGTTTTCAAAAGCGGAAACCGCCTCATCAGGCTGAAGCTGAATGATGGTGACGTCATCGGCGGAAAGCCCCGCTTTATCTAAAGCTTTATAGAGAAAATCAAAGCCGCTGCTCCCTTTGGCTACGGCGATTTTTTTACCTTTCAATTCTTTCAGGCTCTGAATCCCGCTGTCCTTGTTTACGAGAATGCCGTTTGCTTTTAACCCGTCCTGAGACAGCCCGATCTCTTTAAAATCAATTCCTGCCGCCTGGCCGGAAATGACCGGTGAATTGCCGACCTGGGAAAAATCAAGCTTATCGGCGGCAAGACCTTCAAATTGCGGAGGACCGCTTTGGAATTCGACCCATTTTACTTTTATTCCGTCTTTTTTGAAGGCCTCTTCAAACCAGCCTTTTTCCTTGGCAATGAGAAGCGGGCTTAAACTCTGCTGGATGCCGATCCGGATTTCTTTCACTGTTTTCCCGCTCCCCCCTGTCCCGTCTGCACTGCATCCGGCTGACATCATGACTGCTGCGGCTAAAAGAATGATGATTTTTTTCACTTCGCTTCGTCCCTTCTATATCCCGGACCCGTCCGCAAACCGGAGGTCTTCCGTTTTCTCAAATTCAGAAAGCACCTTCTGCCGGACGGCCTGAAAATCCGCTGACGTCCGATTGCGCGGATGCGGAAGCTGAATCGGCATCAGGCTGTGCAGCCGGCCGGGCTTTGCCCTGAGGATCGCCAGCTTATCGCCTAAATAGACGGATTCATCAATATCATGCGTGACCAGAATCATCGTCGTTTTTTTCTCGCGCCATATATCAAGCAGCACATCCTGCAAATGTTTTCTCGTAAAAGCGTCAAGCGCCCCGAACGGTTCATCTAAAAGCAGCACCTCCGGCTCACGCAAAAGGGCTCTGGCGATGGCAACCCGCTGCGACATGCCGCCGGATAATTCGCGCGGATAAGCGTTCTCCGCTCCCTGCAGCCTGACAACCTCAATCAGATCATCCACTTTTTTCCGAACGGCCGGGTCGTTCATATTGAGATCGGCAGCGATGTTTTGTTTTACCGTCAGCCAGGGAAACAGCCGGTGCTCCTGAAAGATAAATCCCTGCCGGATGCCCGGTCCCGACACATTGCGGCCGTTTATTGCGACAGAGCCTTTATAATCGGTATCAAGACCGGCAATCAATTTTAAAAGCGTGCTTTTGCCGCATCCGCTCGGCCCGATGACAGTCAAAAATTCTCCCGATGCAATTGACAGCTCAATATCATTCAGCACCGGTGTTTTCCGGCCTTCATGCTCAAAAGCTTTTTCTTGTATGCTGATGGTTACAGCCATCTGTCTTCCCCTCTCTTTCTGCCGCATGCGATCGAAAAACAAAAAGGCCCCCATCTCCGATTGCTTGCAGAGATGGGAGCCTTCGGCGGTCCGATCGGCAACCCGTTTGTTTTTAAATTTGAATATCATGTTAATTCAATTTATTCCGACTTGTCAACTGTTTTTTATAAGGATTAAAATACGCCCTCCGGCATAACCCTGCCAGAGAGCGCATCGGCTGTATCACGTATTTACTTCCTTTTCTTGCCGGGCGATTTTTAATAATGTCCGCGCGTTGTTGCCGAAAATGTTTTCTATATCTTCTTCCCGCATATTGATTTCCCGGCAGGTCCTCACCTGCTCCTGAAGATATCTGTATACATATCCTCTCGGAAATCCGTTCGAATCCGTCCCGAAGATGATCCGTTCAGCACCGATTAATTCAGATGTCTTTCGAAACAGAATTTCCAAATCAAGCGGGTACGGCATCCACCTCATCCACTGATTTGAGCCGGACGTGTCAATATACACATTCGGGCAGCTCCAGCACAGCTGCAGCAGTTCCTGATAATATCCGGCGCCGAAATGCGGAATGATGAACGGTATATCAGCATACTCTCTCGCGACGCGATAGATGGAGAGCGGGTTGATGTTGCGATGGCTGACAATGCCCCCCGCTCTCCCTAAAAGTCCGAAGTGAATTAATACAGGCAGTCTTTTGTCAGCCAGATACGTCCACAGCTTTTTCAGCGACGGATCATGAAACTCGATGTCTGTCAGCGGCCCGAACAGTTTATATCCTTTCAGACCGAGCTCTTCAACCGCTCTTTTCAGCTCCTCATACGCATCCTTTTGTTCCAAAGGATGATATGCAAATCCGGTAAACCTCGCCGGATTTGCTTGAATAAACGCCGCCATCCGGTCATTGCTCTCTGCAGTTAAAAAATTCAGCACATCAATGCCGTACTTATCTAATTCTTTCTCCCATCTTGTCATCAAAGCGATTTCGCCGTCATCGCCATCAACATCATGCGGATCAGGAAAATCCCAAGTGAGATTCATTCTTTCCGACCGCTCCCGGTTATAATCGGAAAATGTCTTATCGTTTTTGCCGAAATTAAGGCTGTACGGCAGATGACCGTGAATATCGACAGGTTTAAAATGCTGCCGGAAAAGCATACAATCGCCGCCTCCCTTACCGCCTGACAATAAAAAAAGACCCTTATCCAGTGAAGAATAAGAGCCTCTTGTGTCCAAGTCAGCGGTTTCTATTTTTTCTCATATTAAACCCATTATTCCCCTCAGTCAAGTGGTCTTTCAAACCCGAACTTTCTTTTCGATAATAAAAATAATTATTTTATAATCATTATAAAATAATATTGACTTTTTACTGATAGGTGATATTATGTTCTTATAAATTTAAAGAGGTGATCACATGAGTTCAAATAAATTGACAACCAGCTGGGGCGCTCCTGTCGGAGATAACCAAAACTCAATGACGGCCGGCGATCGCGGTCCTGCTTTAATACAAGACGTCCATCTTCTTGAGAAATTGGCGCACTTTAACAGAGAACGCGTTCCGGAGCGTGTCGTTCACGCAAAAGGCGCGGGCGCACACGGTTATTTTGAAGTCACAAATGACGTTACAAAATATACGAAAGCCGCATTTCTGTCAGAAGTCGGTAAACGCACGCCGCTTTTCATCCGTTTCTCAACCGTTGCGGGCGAACTGGGCTCTAGTGACACAGTGCGCGACCCGCGCGGATTTGCCGTTAAGTTTTATACAGAAGAAGGAAACTACGATATCGTCGGAAATAATACACCCGTGTTCTTCATCCGCGATGCCATCAAGTTCCCTGACTTTATCCATACACAAAAAAGAGATCCGAGAACACATCTGAAAAATCCGACGGCCGTTTGGGATTTCTGGTCTTTGTCACCCGAATCCCTGCACCAGGTAACCATTCTGATGTCAGACCGGGGCATTCCGGCGACTCTTCGCCATATGCACGGATTCGGAAGCCATACATTTAAATGGACAAATGATAAAGGCGAAGGCGTCTGGATTAAATATCACTTTAAAACAGAGCAAGGCGTGAAAAACCTTGATGTTAATACAGCCGCAAAAATCGCGGGCGAAAATCCCGATTACCATACGGAAGATTTGTTCAATGCGATTGAAAACGGCGATTTCCCCGCATGGAAATTATATGTTCAAATCATGCCGTTAGAAGATGCAAACACATATCGCTTTGATCCGTTTGACGTCACAAAAGTATGGTCTCAAAAAGACTATCCGCTCATCGAAGTCGGCCGCATGGTTCTGAACCGCAATCCGGAAAATTACTTTGCGGAAGTAGAACAGGCGACGTTCTCTCCCGGCACATTAGTCCCCGGCGTGGACGTCTCACCTGATAAAATGCTTCAAGGCCGGTTGTTCGCATACCATGACGCGCATCGCTACCGTGTCGGCGCGAACCATCAGGCGCTGCCGATCAACCGTTCCCGCAATGAAGTGAAAAACTATCAGCGTGACGGACAAATGCGTTTTGATGATAACGGCGGCCGCTCCGTCTATTACGAGCCTAACAGCTTCGGGGGCCCTAAAGAGTCACCTGAAGATAAACAGGCGGCATATCCTGTATCAGGTTTCGCTGACAGTGTAAGCTATAATCATCATGATCATTACACACAAGCCGGCGACCTGTACCGCCTGATGAGCGAGGAAGAGCGCGCGCGCCTTGTCGCCAATATCGTCAGTGCGATGAAACCTGTGGAAAAAGAAGAAATTAAGCTGCGCCAGATCGGCCACTTCTACAAGGCTGATCCTGAATACGGCAGACGCGTTGCCGAAGGACTCGGACTGCCGTCACCAAAATAACATCAAAAAACCTGCCGGTCTGCCCGGCAGGTTTTTCCTGTTTATTATCAATAAAACAGTTTTTTTCTCAATTACACGAAGTGACATGCCGCAAAATGATGAAGCCCTTTTTCTGACAGCGCCGGACTTTTCTCAGCACATATCTTCTTGGCTTCCGGACATCTCGTTCGGAATTTACAGCCTGAAGGCGGATCAGAGGGGCTCGGTATATCACCCTTTAAAATTATCCGCTCCCTTTTCGCTCCGGGATCAGGAACAGGCACGGCTGATAACAGCGCTTTCGTATAAGGGTGAAGCGGCCGTGAAAAGAGCTCCTCCTTTGACGCGTATTCCACAATCGTCCCTAAATACATAATGGCGACCTTCGTACATAAGTGCTCCACCACGCTTAAATCATGAGAAATGAACAAATATGACAGCCCGTGCTGTTTTTGAAGGCTGCTGAACAAATTGATCATCTGCGCCTGGATGGAGACATCTAACGCCGCCACGGGTTCATCCATAATGATAAATTGCGGCTTGAGCGCCATCGCTCTTGCAATCACGATCCGCTGCCGCTGCCCTCCGGAAAATTCATGCGGATAACGATCGATGAAGTTTGCGGAAAGTCCGCAGGCTTCAAGAACCTCCGCCGCTTTATCACGCGCGTTCCGCTTCACCGCCAATTGATGCTCGATCATCGCTTCACCGATGGCTTCTCCGATCCGGCGCCGGGGGTTTAAAGAACTGAACGGATCTTGAAAGATGAGCTGCGCTTCCGATCTGAAAGTTTTGAGCTCGCGCCGGCTCATCCGAAACACATCACGCCCCTGAAAAAACACCTCTCCCCCTGTTTTCTCATGAAGCCTCAAAATGGTCTTGCCGATTGATGACTTTCCGCTGCCCGATTCTCCCGCTAAGCCGAACACTTCTCCCTTTCCTATCGTAAAACTGACGCCGTCGACCGCTTTTACGGGTTTTTTATGAGTCTTTCTCATCCCCCCATGCTCCTCGTAATATTTTTTCAGCCCCTTGACCTCCAGCAACACATCACTCATCTGCTTTCTCCTCTCTGTAAAGCCAGCACGCCGCCTGATGCCCCTTCCCGAATTCAGTAAAATGCGGGCTCGATCTCCGGCATATTTCTGTGCTGTGTTCACATCGCTCCGCAAAATAACAAGACGATCCGGACAGGTCCGCAAGCTCGGGGACCTGCCCCGGAATGGTGTAAAGCGTCTCCCTTTTTTGACCGATAACCGGCTTGGCCGCGAGCAGCCCTTTCGTATACGGATGCTTCGGATCAGAAAACAGCTCTGCAACCGGTCCTTCCTCCACAATTTTTCCCGCATACATAACAATCACATAATCAGCCATTTCAGCAACCACGCCAAGGTCATGAGTAATGAATAAAATAGACGTGCGAAATTGCTTTTTCATATCCCGCAATAAATCCAATATCTGCGCCTGAATGGTTACGTCAAGCGCTGTCGTCGGCTCGTCGGCAATGATCAGTTTCGGATCGCAGCTTAGCGCGACAGCCGTCATGATGCGCTGCAGCATGCCGCCGCTCAGCTCATGAGGATATCGGTGCATAACCTGCTCGGCATTCGGGATCTCCACTAACGTGATCAGTTCAACGGCCCTCCGCCATGCCTCTTTCTTACTCAGAAACAAATGTTCGCGAATCGGTTCGGTCAGCTGCTCACCGATTGTAAATACCGGATTCAAAGATGTCATCGGTTCCTGAAAAATCATCCCGATTTCGCTGCCGCGGATTTTCTGCATGTCTTTTGGTTTCAATTCCAACAGGTTCCGTCCGGAAAAATGCACCGCTCCCCGTTCGATTCTCCCAGTCTCGGGAATAAGCTGCATAATGGACAATGACGCCATGCTTTTCCCGCAGCCGGACTCTCCTACAATACAAACCGTTTCCTCCTCATGTATCGTAAAGCTGACACCGTCCACGGCCTTTACCGCACCCTCCTCTGTATAAAAAGCCGTTTCCAAATGCCTCACTTCTAAAAGCGGTTTTTTCATTTCATTTTCACCTGCCGTTTTACCTTAGGATCAAAAGCGTCTCTTAAACCGTCTCCAAGCAGATGAATCGCCACAACGGTCAGAAAAATGGCCGTTCCCGGCGGAATCCACAGCCACGGGCGGAGTGTAAAATCCATAAAATGATTCGCCGCTTCCATCATGTTTCCCCAAGAAGGTGTCGGCGGAGCAACGCCAAGCCCGAGAAAACTCAGCGCAGATTCACTCAGCATCGCTCCCGCCACATGCAAAGTCGCCGCTACCAGTAATAACGGCAATGTGTTGGGAAGCAAATGATAGAGGATTTTCCGTTTATCACTAAGCCCCAAAACTTCCGCGGCCATCATAAACGGCTGCTCCTTCAGCGACAAAATCTGTCCGCGTACAAGCCGCGCCAAACCGGGCCATCCGATCAGACTTAACATCATCATAATCAGGTACATTCTGTATTCAGAAGGCACTTTCCACTCCGACATCACCGCAGCCAAAATCAAAAGCAGCGGCAGGCCCGGGATGGACATGAGCATATCAGCAATGCGCATAATGATCATATCAGCGGCTCCCCGATAAAACCCGGCCGCAGCCCCGAGTAAAGAGCCGATGACAAGCGACAGCACCATTGAAGCAAGCCCCACGGTCAGAGAAATCTGCCCCGCCAGCATCAGCCTCGTCAGCACATCTCTCCCGTACTGGTCGGTTCCAAGCCAATGATGAACCCCCGGCTGCTGATTGGCATTTGAAATATCCGTCCGATCTGTTATGTACGGAGAAAAAGACGGCCCGATAAAGCACAATAAAAACATAAAACATAAGAAAAGAAGACTGATGACCGTCAGCTTATGCTGCAGCAGGCGGCGGTACGTCTGCTTCCAAAGAGAAGGCGGCACCCCTTTTTGTTTTTTCATTCCGCACACCCCCTATTTCAGTCTGACCCGCGGATCAACCGCGGCATAAGCGATATCCGCCAAGAAGTTCCCTACTATCGTTAAACAAGACAAAAACAAGGTAAACGCCATCAAAACCGGATAATCACGATAATGCACGGATTCAAGCTGAATACGGCCGACACCCGGCCACCCGAAAATCTGTTCAATAATGATGGCTCCGGAAAACAGTCCCGGCAGTTCAAAAGCAAGCAGGGTGATGGCCGGAATAAGCGCGTTTTTCAACGCATGTTTCCAGATGACGGTGCGCTCTTTCAATCCCTTCGCTCTCGCCGTTCTGATATAATCCTGTCTGATCACGTCCAGCATGCCGGAGCGGAAATACCTTGTCAGCGAGCCGATGCCGAGCATAGATAAAATCACGACCGGAAGAATCATATGTCTGGCGGCTTCAAGCACGTACGAAAAACCTGTA
Organism: Bacillus sp. JK74; assembly: GCF_053663395.1. Taxonomy (NCBI): domain Bacteria; kingdom Bacillati; phylum Bacillota; class Bacilli; order Caryophanales; family Bacillaceae; genus Bacillus; species Bacillus sp. JK74. The sequence goes on from NZ_JBSJQB010000002.1 coordinate 1,077,605, forward strand.
CTCGTGCTTCCGGTATCAATCATCCCGCCGACAGGAAATATTTTCAAATCCACCCCAAACCACTTAATAAACAGAAGGCTGATAAAAAAAGACGGAAACGCCATGGAAGCAAAAACAAGAAACGTCACGATCCCGTCAAACCATGAGTATTTCCTGACAGCGGATATGACACCCGTTATCATCGCGGCTGACCATGTGACAAGCAACGCCAAAAAGGCGACAAAAAACGAATTCCAGACATATTTCCGAAGCAGTGACAGGACGTTCTCCTGATATTTCAAAGAAAACCCAAAATCTCCGCTGAGCACATTTCCGAGCCACGTCACATAACGCTTCCAAATCGGCTGATCCAGCCCGTAAAGCGCTTTTAACTCCTTCGCTCTTTCCGGAGTCAGATTTACATTGGAATCAATATAATCGCCCGGCAGCATGGCGAATAAGAAAAAAATAATAAAGGACGTACCGAATAAGATCACAAGCATTTGAATGAATCGTTCTGCGGCATACCGTTTCATAAAAAGCCCCTCCTTTCCGCTGAAAGGGCAAAATCCCCAGGATGCATCGGGTATTTTGCCCAACCGTTCTATCGAATTGAGACATTTGATAGACTTGAACTGATTCCAGAATAATTGTCAGGCTCAAGCCCTTTTATTTTTCCGCTGACCGCCCTTGCGCTCTGACGGTAATGAATCAGAATGTAAGGCGGGTTTTCCCCGAGCTCCCGGTACAGCTGGTGATAAATCTCTTTTCTTTCGCTGATATCAAGCGTGCCGGCTCCTTTCTCTATCAGCCGGTCCGCTTTCGGATTGGAATACCCCGTCACATTATTGGGATGGCCGGAAGCCAGCTTTTCCACCGTGTCATTCGGATCAAGGATCTGCGAGGTGGAAACGGCGGCAAGGTCATATTGTTTGTCATTGATTTTCGCTACTTCTGTATTAAAATCCATCACTTCCGGTTTTAATGAGATTCCGATGTCCGCATAATTTTCTTTCGCTATCGGGATGAAATCATCATCCGCTTTAGATGTGTAATAGCTGATTTCAAGCTTTTTGCCGTTTTTTTCACGTACACCGTCTTTGCCCGTTTTCCAGCCTGCTTCATCAAGAAGCTTTTTGGCTTTTTCAGGGTTAAACGCGTACCGATTGACACCCTTGTCATCATAAGCCCACGAAACCGGAGACACCGGAACATTCGCGACCTCTCCGTAGCGTTTAAAGCGGACATCGACGATTTTTTGACGGTCAAGTCCGTAAATAAGCGCCTGGGACACTTTCTTATCTTGAAAAGGCGGACGCTTGTGATTGACGTATACAAGCCCGTAATCATTCACGACAGATACGCTTATATTGGCAAAACCGAGACTTTTTAAATGCTGAACCGTATCATCATCAGGTGAGAAAGAAGCGTAATCAAGGTCACCCGTTTCAAAAAGCTGAAGGGAAGTTGACGGATCGATAATTTTATAAATCAGCTTTTCCGTTTTCGGTTTTCCGGCATAATAGTGTTCATTAGCCTGATAGCGTATTTCCTGTCCCGGAAGGTATTCTGTAAATTGATAAGGTCCCGCTCCGAGAGGTTTGGCATAAAGCTCTTTTAAATAATCCAGTTTGCCGAATTGATATTTCTTCCCGTAGTAGGCTTCTGACAGCACCTGCCCGCCCAAAAGAAGCAGCGACTTCGCACTGACTTTCTCAGTCGTGATTTGAATGGTTCTGTCATCAAGGACGCGAATGCCCTCTATCGTCTTTGCCTTTCCTTCTTTGTAAGCCTTACCGCCTTTAATATAAGCCGTGGTGATATCTTCATAGCCCGCGTATGCAGGATCATGCAGCAGTGTTAAAGTGAATGCGGCATCCTTTGCGGTCAACGGTGAACCGTCGCTGAAAACGAGATTTTTTCTTAAACGGAACGTGTATGTTAGCTGATCTTTGGAAATTTTCCAGCTTTCCGCAAGAGCCGGGGCAGGCTTTCCCGTTTTATCCAGTTTGACTAACGGTTCAAAAATAGGATCTGTCGCATTTCCATCCCAGCCGTTTTCGTAGAAGTACGGCAGAAACACGCCGCCCGGCGCGGAAATCCCAGCAACAAAAGTGTCAGTTCTGGCTTTCGATTTAGCGGGAATCGCCGCCGGATGAGAAGCTTTAAATTCCTTTGTCTTGACATGGGCGATACGTGTTTCTTCCTTTTTATCAGCCTCAGATGACGGTTCTTCCCCGGCACTCCCTAACGCGCACCCTGATAACACGATGGATACCGACAGCGCGAGTACCGTTGTTTTTATCCTCCATTTTCTCTCCTTCATCTTTATCGAACCCCCGCATGCTTTTCATCTATCTTTATATAAATCTGCTCCATCTGTTCCTCATTTCTCATAATCTCCCGTTTGTTTTTCTCTACAAGCAGTTCGAAATTCAATGTGTGTTTTCTGTACTTTTTCCGTTTTTTGCTCTTTTTGCGAACATGTGTCACCTTTTTTAAACCCACTTTTCATCCCTCCGCTTTTCATTTCATTCAATGACTTTCACGCAAAAAAGGCCCTTATCTGTTTAATAGATAAGAGCCTTCGGTGATCCGATCAGCCATCGTTTGGAAATATGTAATGATTATGTTAATTCATACAATCCCTACCTGTCAACTATAATTTAAAATATCGTGTCCTTCCGGGGGTTTTCCTCATACACTCTCTCATTTTTCCGCATATGCTAGAAAACATAGCAGATTACAAGTGAAAGTGAGTGAGAATGTGGAAAAGACAACATTGACCGGTCGCATCGTCAAAAAAGATGATCCGGACTATAATGCTGCAAGAACCAATATCAATTTAAGCCTGCAAAGATATCCAGACATCATTGTGTTTTGTCAAAACAAACATGACGCCCTCAATGCGGTGAGATGGGCGCGTGAGAACAATGTGCCTTTTCGTATCAGAGGCGGAAGACACAGCTACGAAAATTTTTCTCTGTTAAATGACGGACTAGTCATTGATCTCAGTGAAATGAAGAAAATAAGAGTAAATGAGGATAAGCGGCTGGTCTCGATTGAAGCGGGAGCCGAATTGGGGGAAGTCTACCGGACACTCTGGCGGTACGGCTTGACCCTTCCTGCGGGAACCATTGCGAATGTGGGAATCACGGGGCTGACGCTCGGGGGAGGAATCGGATATTTAACAAGGACTGCCGGACTTACTTGCGATCGTCTCCTCCAGCTCGAAATGATCATAGCGGACGAAAAAGCGGGTGCTGACTTGATCACGGTCAACCGCTCAAAGCACTCTGATCTATTTTGGGCATCTCAGGGCGGAGGGGGAGGCAACTTCGGCATTGTCACATCCATGATGTTTAAAGCCGTGCCGATCTCGTGCGTGTCTGTTTTTTCTGTCACTTGGGGCTGGGATGATTTCGAGGAAGTATTTAACACGTGGCAGCGCTGGGCTCCATTTACAGACAACCGGCTTACCTCATCAATTCAGTTTTGGCCTAAGGAAGTCAACCGCATAGAAGCGCTCGGTCAATTTACCGGGACAAAAGAGGAGCTGAAAGAACTGCTGGCTCCGTTAATGAAAGCGGGAAAACCGACAAGCGGCATGGTCAAGACAGTGCCATTTATTAAAGCGGCAGCCTTTTTTAACAGCCCGGGAGGCAATCAGCCGCAAAAGATGAAGCGGTCAGGATCCTTTATTGAAAAACCATTATCAACACGCGCAATATCCACTTTAAAGCGCTATTTAGAGCACGCTCCGAACGAAAACGCCAGTGTCTGGCAGCAATCTCTCGGCGGGGCGGCCGGACGGATCGCTCCGGACCAAACGGCATTCTACTATCGCAACGCAATCATTGCCCAAGAATATATTACAACTTGGACATCTGCTGAAGAAGAAAGACAAAATGTCCGCTGGATCGAAGGACTGAGAACGTCCCTATCAAGAGAAACGATGGGAGATTATGTGAATTGGCCTGATAGAGAAATCAGAAACTGGCTGCAAACGTATTACGGAGAAAATGTTCACCGCCTCCGTCAAGTCAAAACGAAATATGATCCGGAAAATATATTCCGCTTCGAGCAGAGCATTCCGCCGCTTCGCCGTTCACCGTTTTTCTAAAAAAGATGAAGATGGACACACTCCATCTTCATCTTTTCTTTTATTGATATAAGCGGCTTCCCTTCTCTGCAAACTCTTTTGCTTTTTCTTTCAGCCCTTCATTGACGGCCTCGTCTTCAGTAAGTCCGTTTTCCTTCGCATAATCACGAATATCCTGAGAAATTCTCATGCTGCAGAACTTCGGGCCGCACATCGAACAGAAGTGAGCCGTTTTTGCGCCTTCAGCCGGCAGTGTTTCATCATGATATTCCATTGCTCTTTCAGGATCAAGCGACAAATGAAATTGATCACGCCACCGGAATTCAAACCGCGCCTTAGACAGAGCATCGTCACGGATCTGTGCACCCGGATGCCCTTTAGCAAGGTCTGCGGCATGTGCCGCGATTTTGTACGTAATGACGCCTTCTCTTACATCATCACGATTCGGCAGCCCCAAATGCTCCTTCGGCGTGACATAGCAAAGCATCGCCGTCCCGTACCAGCCGATCATCGCCGCGCCGATCGCTGAAGTAATGTGGTCATAGCCCGGAGCGATATCCGTCGTTAATGGGCCGAGCGTGTAAAAAGGCGCCTCTTTACAAATTTCCAGCTGTTTGTCCATGTTTTCCTTAATTTTATGCATCGGCACATGACCCGGCCCTTCGATCATCACTTGCACATCGTGCTTCCACGCAATCTCCGTCAATTCTCCGAGAGTCTCCAATTCCGCAAACTGCGCTTCATCATTGGCATCCGCAATCGAACCGGGACGAAGCCCGTCACCAAGTGAAAAAGCGATATCATAGGTCTTCATGATTTCACAAATTTCTTCAAAATGCGTGTACAGAAAGCTTTCCTGATGATGAGCCAGGCACCATTGCGCCATAATTGCCCCGCCGCGGGATACGATTCCCGTCGTGCGTTTAGCCGTTAACGGGACGTAACGAAGCAATACGCCGGCATGGATGGTGAAATAATCCACGCCCTGCTCCGCCTGCTCAATCAATGTGTCACGATAAATGTCCCACGTTAAATCCTCGGCAATGCCATTAACTTTTTCAAGCGCCTGATAAATCGGCACCGTCCCCACAGGCACGGGGCAGTTGCGGATAATCCATTCACGCGTCGTATGAATGTCTTTTCCCGTGGATAAGTCCATCATCGTATCGGCGCCCCAGCGAATCGCCCACGTCATTTTTTCGACTTCTTCTTCGATAGAAGATGTAACAGCCGAGTTGCCGATATTGGCATTAATTTTCACATGAAAATTCCGGCCGATAATCATCGGCTCGCTTTCCGGGTGGTTGACGTTAGAAGGAATAATCGCCCGGCCGCTGGCTACCTCGTCTCTGACAAATTCGGGAGACACATGCTCGCGAATTGCGATAAACTCCATTTCCGGCGTAATGATGCCTTTTCTCGCATAATGCAATTGTGTTACATTTTTCCCCGGCTTGGCCCGAAGCGGTTTCCGCTGCAGGCCGGGGTATTCGGCGGCACGGCCCTCTTTTTTATAGCCGTTGTCTTCAGGTCTCACGGTCCGGCCGTTATATTCTTCTACATCTCCGCGCCCGGTAATCCACTTTGTGCGGAGCGCCCCCAGACCTTCATGAATATCAATCTGTACATCCGGGTCTGTATACGGTCCGCTCGTATCATAAACACGGACCGGCGCATTCTCCTCTTCCCCGAACGCCCCCGTTGTCGGACTAAGGCTGATTTCCCGCATCGGCACTCGTATGTCGGGCGAAGAACCTTCTGCATAAACCTTTTTACTGCCGGAAAAGCTCGACATAATGGAAATGTTCGCTTGCTGTACTGATTGATTTTGCATACAAATCTCTCCTTTATCATTTGAATAACAGAACCAAGCTCAGCACCAGCACAAAAAAACCGGGTTCAAAGAAGAACCCGGTTTTGCAGTCAGAAAGAAACTATTATTGTTTTCATCAACAATAATAAAACCTTTACTTCCCCACGCTGGTACGAACCAGATCAGGTCCAAAGGGTTAAGAAGCCGCCGCTTCTCTCTCAGCCCGCTCAGACGGGCACCCCCAGTAACTATTGATTTCGCTCTCATCGTAACATAAGTTGTGTACAAAAAAAAGCATATTATCAAAATTCAGATAACGAGACGGTCATAAGCTCTGTTTCCCGAACGCCTTCTTCGGTATTAAAAACCCGATAACCCTTTGCGGTTTCCCGGGAAGAGACAGCGCGGAACAGCTGACCGTCTTTATAATGAAGCGCAGCGCCGTCATCAGCGGCATAGCCCTCCCTGAGTTTCTTTTCGGAAATCAGGCGGTGATACACCGGCCGGCGCTCCGCTTCTCCGTCATAGTGCGGACAAAAGCTGCCCGGCAAAAATCCTAAAGCTCTTAACTCTCGCAAATCCCCCGCTGAATCCGTCACCCCTTCTTCGTACCAGCAAACCGCTCCGGCGCTGAGACCCGCCAAGATGATGCCGTTTTCCCAAGCCTCACGAAGAATAAGGTCAAGCCCCCACTCTTTCCATAAGACAAGCATATTGCGCGTATTTCCGCCGCCGACATATATAATATCTTTCTTCATGAGAAAGGATCTGAGATCAGAACCCGGCGGTTTAAACAGCGACAAGTGATCCGGCTCACACCGCAGCTTTTGAAAGGCCTGATAAAACCTGCCGATATAATTCTCCGAATCTCCGCTTGCCGTCGGCAAAAAACAAACTTTCGGCTTTGACCGCGCCGACTGCTCTAAAATATACTGATCCAGCACAAGATGATCCGGCTCCATGGAAAACCCCCCGCCGCCCATTGTAATAATCTGCTTCAATGTCATCACCTCTTTTTTCTCAAGTATAACAGCTCATTAAAAAGGCGTTATCCCAATTTCGGATAACGCCTTCAAAAAGTATTTATTATCTGAAATACGCACCGTATAACATAACGGAGATCCCCGCGGCGATAATCGCCGGAACAAGCTTCGAACGGGCATACTTCACAACATTGATCCCCAACACCGTATTATCACTGAGGGGAGAAGCAAACCAAATGTTCCGCTCACAAACACGGCCCCGATCGCTAATAATAAGCTGGTATGTAACTGAACCGCCAGCGTCCCAAGTCCCCCAGGATGACCCGATAAAATAGGATATAACAGCCCCCAGTATAAAAAGAGACGGCGCAATAAACATATGAGGGATCCATGATGTTAAATGAGAAGTAACATATTTCGAGAATCCCAGATTTTCAGCTACTGCTGTTACGGCTCAAATCAGCGATAACATAATAATAACGTTGACCAATTCGTTTCCGCCCTTAATAAAATGGGTAACAAGCTCGCCTGCAGGAAAGCGCTGAAACATAAAAAGAGCTAATGCTGCAATAACCGCTGCCAATAATGCGATTAACATGACCTCAAGCATATCGCTTTTGAATGGCCGCCCCACCAGCTGAGAAACAGTGTTAATAGCAAAAGCAGCCGATCGGAAAGATTAAACTCCACGGCCGAATCGGTGTTTCCTTAATATAAGCACGGTGCGCCGAATCCAGCTCCTCCTGCTGCAGGTATCATGTTTTCACAAGCCTTGGAGGATATTTTCATACAACAAAAAAGGCTTCTACAATATGTAGAAGCCTTTGTATACCGGTGGCCGGGGTCGAACCGGCACTCCAGAAGGAACACGATTTTGAGTCGTGCGCGTCTGCCAATTCCGCCACACCGGCATGTAATGCGTCGTGTTCAACCGACGTATATAAATATAACATGCATTTTATAAGGTGTCAATGGTTTTAGTAAAGTTTTTTCAAATGGTAATGCAGTATATACGATACAAGCAAGAAACTTATATTGATAGTCTTCACGCTTTTATTATATAAAAAAAGTGACCTGCAATATGCAAATCACTCTCATATATGTTTTATAATGTGAAAATTGATGACCAATTTAACATGGTGCGTCCAAAGTTAAATTGGTGCCGAGGGCCGGACTTGAACCGGCACGGTAGTCACCTACCGCAGGATTTTAAGTCCTGTGTGTCTGCCAATTCCACCACCCCGGCAATAGAAAGGCGACACCCGGATTCGAACCGGGGATAAAGGTTTTGCAGACCTCTGCCTTACCACTTGGCTATGCCGCCGTAATTTGGAGCGGAAGACGGGATTCGAACCCGCGACCCCCACCTTGGCAAGGTGATGTTCTACCACTGAACTACTTCCGCAACATGTAAAAAGAACTTATTACATCTTATGCTGTTGTTTTTTAAAAAATGCAACTGGGCTAGCTGGATTCGAACCAACGCATGACGGAGTCAAAGTCCGTTGCCTTACCGCTTGGCTATAGCCCAATGATAATATGGGGCGATTGATGGGAATCGAACCCACGAGTGCCAGAGCCACAATCTGGTGCGTTAACCACTTCGCCACAACCGCCATAATCTGAAGATGAATAAATAATATAGTGGCAGGGGCAGTAGGAATCGAACCCACACCGGAGGTTTTGGAGACCTCTGTTCTACCGTTAAACTATGCCCCTATTTATAAAATGGTGGAGGGGGGCAGATTCGAACTGCCGAACCCTGAGGGAGCGGATTTACAGTCCGCCGCGTTTAGCCACTTCGCTACCCCTCCATCATTTAGAGTGCCGGCCAGAGGACTTGAACCCCCAACCTACTGATTACAAGTCAGTTGCTCTACCAATTGAGCTAGACCGGCAAATGGTGGCTCGGGACGGAATCGAACCGCCGACACACGGATTTTCAGTCCGTTGCTCTACCAACTGAGCTACCGAGCCTTTTTATAAATGGCGGTCCGGACGGGACTCGAACCCGCGACCTCCTGCGTGACAGGCAGGCATTCTAACCAACTGAACTACCGGACCATTTTTTTTGGTTGCGGGGGCAGGATTTGAACCTGCGACCTTCGGGTTATGAGCCCGACGAGCTACCGAACTGCTCCACCCCGCGATGATAATGGTGGAGGATGACGGGCTCGAACCGCCGACCCTCTGCTTGTAAGGCAGATGCTCTCCCAGCTGAGCTAATCCTCCATCATATAAGTGACCCGTACGGGATTCGAACCCGTGTTACCGCCGTGAAAGGGCGGTGTCTTAACCGCTTGACCAACGGGCCCTGGTATTTTTTCGTTTGTTATGTATTGATAATTAGTGGCGGAGAGCAAGGGATTCGAACCCTTGAGACGGGGTTACCGCCTACACGATTTCCAATCGTGCTCCTTCGGCCACTCGGACAGCTCTCCATAAATGGCTCCGCAGGTAGGATTCGAACCTACGACCGATCGGTTAACAGCCGATAGCTCTACCACTGAGCTACTGCGGAATGAAGTCTGCCTGGCGATGTCCTACTCTCACAGGGGGAAACCCCCGACTACCATCGGCGCTGAAGAGCTTAACTTCCGTGTTCGGCATGGGAACGGGTGTGACCTCTTCGCCATCATCACCAGACGTTTTAGTGACATGTATTATTATACTATGTATTTCAGAAAAAGCAAGAGTTTTTTTAAAAATTCTCTCAAAACTAGATAACAGAAAGCATACATTCAAATTGGTTAAGTCCTCGATCGATTAGTATCTGTCAGCTCCATGTGTCGCCACACTTCCACCTCAGACCTATCAACCTGATCATCTTTCAGGGATCTTACTTCCTTGCGGAATGGGAAATCTCATCTT
>NZ_JBSJQB010000003.1:0-575700 GCF_053663395.1 Bacillus sp. JK74
GTTTTGAGAGAACACTCTCAATGGTTTGGTGGCGATAGCGAAGAGGTCACACCCGTTCCCATGCCGAACACGGAAGTTAAGCTCTTCAGCGCCGATGGTAGTCGGGGGTTTCCCCCTGTGAGAGTAGGACGCCGCCAAGCCATTACACGTAAGTGTAATATACGGAGGATTAGCTCAGCTGGGAGAGCATCTGCCTTACAAGCAGAGGGTCGGCGGTTCGAGCCCGTCATCCTCCACCATTCCTATCATACATAAGTTGGCGTATTAGGCCGGTGTAGCTCAATTGGTAGAGCAACTGACTTGTAATCAGTAGGTTGGGGGTTCAAGTCCTCTTGCCGGCACCACTTTTATATGTTATACTATATAAGTCTCTTGTAATAAGAGCCATTAGCTCAGTTGGTAGAGCATCTGACTTTTAATCAGAGGGTCGAAGGTTCGAGTCCTTCATGGCTCACCATGTTTTTCTTGCGGATGTGGCGGAATTGGCAGACGCGCTAGAATCAGGCTCTAGTGTCTTTACAGACGTGGGGGTTCAAGTCCCTTCATCCGCATTGCCAAACGCGGAAGTAGTTCAGTGGTAGAACATCACCTTGCCAAGGTGGGGGTCGCGGGTTCGAATCCCGTCTTCCGCTCCAACTATACTATACCATCCATGCCGGGGTGGTGGAATTGGCAGACACACAGGACTTAAAATCCTGCGGTAGGTGACTACCGTGCCGGTTCAAGTCCGGCCCTCGGCACTTATTGTTGCGCCCGTAGCTCAATTGGATAGAGCGTTTGACTACGGATCAAAAGGTTAGGGGTTCGACTCCTCTCGGGCGCGCCATACATACTTTTGAAAAACGGGAAGTAGCTCAGCTTGGTAGAGCACATGGTTTGGGACCATGGGGTCGCAGGTTCGAATCCTGTCTTCCCGACCATTTTGGGGCCTTAGCTCAGCTGGGAGAGCGCCTGCTTTGCACGCAGGAGGTCAGCGGTTCGATCCCGCTAGGCTCCACTTGATTTTAATTGTTTTTGGCGGTGTAGCTCAGCTGGCTAGAGCGTACGGTTCATACCCGTGAGGTCGGGGGTTCGATCCCCTCCGCCGCTACCATTGGACCTTTAGCTCAGTTGGTTAGAGCAGACGGCTCATAACCGTCCGGTCGTAGGTTCGAGTCCTACAAGGTCCACCACTTATACGGAGGAATACCCAAGTCTGGCTGAAGGGATCGGTCTTGAAAACCGACAGGGGTGTCAAAGCCCGCGGGGGTTCGAATCCCTCTTCCTCCGCCATATCTAATTTAATTATCATCGCGGGGTGGAGCAGTTCGGTAGCTCGTCGGGCTCATAACCCGAAGGTCGCAGGTTCAAATCCTGCCCCCGCAACCAAAAAATGGTCCGGTAGTTCAGTTGGTTAGAATGCCTGCCTGTCACGCAGGAGGTCGCGGGTTCGAGTCCCGTCCGGACCGCCATTTATAAAAAGGCTCGGTAGCTCAGTTGGTAGAGCAACGGACTGAAAATCCGTGTGTCGGCGGTTCGATTCCGTCCCGAGCCACCATTTAATTTAATATTGTTTTGGCGGTTGTGGCGAAGTGGTTAACGCACCAGATTGTGGCTCTGGCACTCGTGGGTTCGATTCCCATCAATCGCCCCAAACAACATGCGGGTGTAGTTTAGTGGTAAAACCTCAGCCTTCCAAGCTGATGTCGTGGGTTCGATTCCCATCACCCGCTCCATTTTTATATTGTCATGGGCCTGTAGCTCAGCTGGTTAGAGCGCACGCCTGATAAGCGTGAGGTCGGTGGTTCGAGTCCACTCAGGCCCACCATGATGATTTTTCCACAGTAGCTCAGTGGTAGAGCTATCGGCTGTTAACCGATCGGTCGCAGGTTCGAATCCTGCCTGTGGAGCCATACGGAGAAGTACTCAAGTGGCTGAAGAGGCGCCCCTGCTAAGGGTGTAGGTCGTGTAAGCGGCGCGAGGGTTCAAATCCCTCCTTCTCCGCCATAAGGCCCGTTGGTCAAGCGGTTAAGACACCGCCCTTTCACGGCGGTAACACGGGTTCGAATCCCGTACGGGTCATAATAAAAAACCTTGCATACTATGCAAGGTTTTTTATTATGCGTTCATAGCGTAAATGGTAAAAGACAGGTATGTGGCAAAAGCGCTCCATAATAAATAAGGAACCAGAAGCCAGGCTGAAGCTTTACTGTATTTACCGGCAATGAGCAACAGAATGAGTGTTATCACAGCCACAAGCAGGCAATCGATAGATGCAGCAAGCAAATTTTTCTGTGTGAATTGAAAATAGCTGAATCCTTGATTCACGATATAATTGATGAGGAGCATCACCCAAAAAGCTTTGGATTCTTTACATGAAAACCTTGCGTATATCAAGGCTGCTGAGAGCGAAATAAGCGCAAACAAAACCGCCCATATGATGCCGATCAATGATCCGCTCGGCGTCCAGTCAGGTTTTTGCAGCGCATCGTACCATTCCCGGTCGATGGGAAAGAGAAACCCTGCTAAAGAAAACAAGACATATGTAATGATAAATACAATAATTGCACCGATATACTTCTTTTTCATTTGTTCCCTCCGCCATTCAATGTCAATACGTTAGTTCCCTCTTTTGGAAAGATCAAACCTTTTAAAGATCCATGCACCATTAAGTATATGAATTTTCAGTGTGAAAATGCAGCAAACCATCTATTTGTATTCAAAAACCCCGGCAGGCCGGGGTTTTAATCAGCATGAAGATCGCCAAAGGTCGTCATAATTCCTTCTTCGTCCAGTTCCTGCTCATATTTTTCGTGTGCTTTGCTTGGATACACGGAAATGTTTTTTCCGGTAATATCTGTCGCGATAAAGTTTTCATAATCCTCAGCATAGCCGATGTTTTCTTCTGAGTTCATTGTCATATCCCCATAGCTGAGCGGCGGATCTTCTAAATCCTGAGGCGTTTCTGAGTTTCCATATTCCTCAACATCCTGATAAGCATCTTCACTATCGTAAGCCGCCCGGATTGATTCATCATCATCAAATTCAAACTGTCCGAACGGTGTTTCCTCTTCAATCGGCCTGTCTTTGGAAACGGCATCCTGCGAGGAATATTCCGCCAATGTCGTAGCCGTCGGCAGAGCTTCGAGTCTGTCATAAGGAATGTCCTTGCCGCTGACTTCACATGTGCCGTATGTGCCGTTTTCAATTTGTTTCAGAGAGTAATCAATATCGCGAAGGTGCTCCCGTTCATGGTCGAGCAGAGCCAGGTCTTTTTCCCGCTCGTATAATTCGGTCGCCTGATCGCCGGGATGATTGTCATAGGAAGACAATTCGCCGGATGATTGATACGGGAATTCATCAGTTAACTGAAATTGATCATTTTCTTTAAAGCGGCTTAAAATATCATCTCTGGCTTCTTCCAATTCTTTTTTTAAGTGTGTGATCTGTTCGTTTGTAAGCACATCAATCCCTCGTTTCTATGTGATGCTTACTGTTAGTATGAACGTTTTTGCGCAGAAAAATGGTGGATAAAAATAGTCATTTTCCCACGGGGAAGTAAAAGGATACAGTGATTGCCGAGAGTGGGGAAAGAAAATTCAAGTTTGTTTCTTTATTCATTTGCGCAAAAAGGTTTATAATAAGAAATGCGGGCATTTTGTCGTGCTCAAATCTGTGTGTTTGACACAAATTCATCACAGGTGTATTGTATTAAAAGCATTTAACGGATTATGGAGGAATGTCTCATGGTGACAACGGTGCAGCATACGTTCCGAGAGGAAGCAGATCATGCATTACATAAAGCCAAACAAGTCAACCATGCTGTCTTATTGAGCTATTCAAGACGTATTGCGTCTTTAGACCCTCTATCATTTTTCAAAGACGGAGCAAAAAAATATAAAGGCAAACGATTTTTTTGGTCAGAACCCGGTAGTGAATTAACAATAGTCGGTCTTGGCACAGAAGCGCTGTTCCAATCGAATGAAAAAAATGGAAAACGTTATCACGACGTTTTTGAACAATGGGAGCGCTTTAAAAAGACGGCTTTTCATATTCATGAAGAAGAAGAGGCGGCGCATACCGCGGTCGGCCCTGTCTTATTCGGCGGTTTTTCATTTAATCCCGCTGAAGAGAGAGGAGACGAATGGAACGGGTTCGAAGAAGGGCTGTTCTTTATCCCCTCACTCATGCTGACAAAGACGGCAGATGGTGATTATTTAACCGTCAATCAATGGGCGGCAGACGGTAATCAGGCAGAAGATACGCTGAAACGTCTGAAATCTTTTTCAGAAGCTTTTGCAGTTTCTTCAATTCAGTATGAAGAATATCCTGTTTTAACAAAAGCGGAAGAACTTGATGTGGAAAACTGGCTTGAAGCCATTAAAACAGCAACAAATGATATGAAGGCAAATCAATATGATAAAGTCGTGCTGGCAAGGGAAGTCGTTTTGTCATATGATGGGCCTATTCCGGCGGAGAGCGTTGTCCGCAAGCTTTTGACGGACCAAACGACAAGCTATGTTTTTGCGATTGAGCAGGGAGATAAATGCTTTGTCGGCGCATCACCGGAACGGCTGATCAAAAAATCCGGCAAAGACGTTATGTCCACCTGTCTGGCAGGTTCAATTAAGCGCGGAGAAAATCAACAAGAAGATGACCGTCTCGGCAAAGAGCTGCTGCATGACGAAAAAAATCTCGCGGAACATGATTTTGTGGTTAAGATGATACACGATTCTTTCTTGTCGAGCTGCAGCGATGTGAAAAAGCCTGCAGGTCCGCAATTATATAAAACAAAAAGTGTTCAGCATCTATATACGCCGATCACAGGCCATCTGAAAACGTCCGCTTCGCTGTTTGATTTAATTGAAAAGCTGCATCCCACTCCGGCATTGGGCGGAGCTCCCCAGCAGAAAGCTGTTGAAGTTATCGCTGATATTGAACCGATGACACGCGGATGGTACGCGGCTCCGATCGGCTGGATGGACGGCAGGGAAAACGGAGAATTTGTCGTGGCTATCCGATCAGGGCTGATTGAAGGCAAAAGTGCGCGGCTTTTCGCAGGCTGCGGTATTGTTGAAGATTCAGATCCGCAATCAGAATATGAAGAAACACAAATTAAACTAAAGCCGATGATCTCTGCTTTAGGAGGTGAAAGGCTTTGACAAACCCGATTACACATTATATCGGAAGTTTTATTGATGAATTCGCTCTATCTGGTGTCACCGACGCGGTTGTTTGCCCGGGATCGAGGTCAACTCCCCTGGCGGTTTTGGCGGCGGCCCACCCGGATATTCAAGTCCATATACAGATTGATGAACGATCCGCAGGTTTTTTCGCACTCGGTCTTGCAAAAGCCCGCCAGCGTCCGGTCATGCTGATTTGTACGTCAGGAACGGCAGCGGCTAACTTCTATCCGGCCGTGATTGAAGCTCATTATTCAAGAGTGCCTCTTATTGTCCTGACTGCTGACCGGCCTCATGAATTGAGGGAAGTGGGGGCGCCTCAGGCGATTAACCAGCATTTTCTGTTCGGTAACTTTGTTAAGTTTTTCACAGACTCGGCTCTGCCTGAGGAAAATCCTCAAATGCTGAGCTATATCAGAACATTGGCCGGCAGAGCCGTAAGTGAGGCCGGGAAGCGCCCGATGGGGCCAGTCCATATCAATGTGCCGCTCAGAGAGCCTTTGATGCCGGATTTATCAGCCGGACCTTTTGAAAGAATGAGAAAGGGGAAGCACGTATCAGTCACAACAGGGATGCAGTCAGCTGATCAAGACGCGCTCTGTCATATTACAGAGCGTCTCGCGGGTACCGAAAGAGGTATGATCGTCTGCGGCGAAATTCACGGTGAAGCAGAAAAGCAGCAAATCATCGCGCTTGCCGAGATGCTTCAGTTCCCGATTTTGGCTGATCCGCTTTCAAACCTCCGAAACGGGGAGCATGATAAGACGCTGATTATTGATGCTTATGACTCGTTCTTAAAAGATGAAGAAATAAAAGAGGCGCTGCGCCCTGACGCTGTGATCCGCTTCGGCCCGATGCCGGTTTCCAAACCGCTCTTTTTATGGCTCAGAGATGATCCTGCCATTGAGCAGTTTATCGTCGATGAAGACGGAGGATGGAGAGATCCCACCCAGGCCGGCGCGCATATGATTCATTGCCATCCGTCGGTGTTTTTGGAAGCGGTCCGTTCAGCTGAAACCGGAAAACGGCCGTCCGGATGGCTTGAGAAATGGCAGTTTGTCAATGAGCGGTTCCGGAGTCATTTACAGGCCGCGAGCATGGATGATTTATCATTTGAAGGAAATGTATATCGTCAGCTTCAGCACCTTGTCCCTGAAGGCAGTTCGATTTTTGTCGGCAACAGCATGCCGATCCGCGACGTGGATACTTTCTTTGAAAAACAAGATCGTTCCTTCCGTGTCTATGCCAACCGTGGTGCTAACGGCATTGACGGAGTTGTCTCCTCGGCTATGGGGCTGTGTGAAGGTACAAAAGCTCCTGTCACGCTTGTCATTGGAGATTTATCGTTTTACCATGATTTAAACGGGCTGTTAGCGGCTAAAAAACTTGGAATTCCGCTTACGGTTATTTTAATAAACAATGATGGCGGCGGGATTTTCTCGTTTTTGCCGCAGGCATCTGATAAGACTCATTTTGAAGAACTGTTCGGTACGCCGACGGGTCTTGATTTCCGGCATGCCGCCGCACTGTACGGCGGGACGTATACTTGTCCTGAGACATGGGAGGCATTTAAGGATGCGTATCAGCCGCAGGCGGACAAGCCCGGACTTCATATAATCGAGCTGAAAACAGATCGGACATCAAGAGTTCAATTCCATCGTGATCTGCTGCAGGCCGCAGTGCGGGAAGTGAAAAAAGAATGGAAACTGTAACAGTTAAAACGGCTGACGGCGTATGCTATCGTGCTGCTGATAGCGGACACGAATCGTCTGAAGCTATTGTTTGTCTGCATGGATTTACGGGCAGCAAAGAATCATGGATGTTTTTACGCGGCATGTTTCCCGGCGAGCGAATGGTGATGATTGACTGCCTGGGTCACGGGGAGACAGACGCGCCTGTGCAAGCGGCAAGGTATAGTGCGAGCCGGCAGGTTGCGGACCTTGCCGCCGTTTTTGATCAATTAAAACTTCACAAAGTGAAACTTATTGGTTATTCTATGGGGGGGAGACTTGCGTATTCCTTTGCACAGGCATTTCCGCATCGGGTGTCAGCGCTTGTTTTGGAAAGTACAACCCCGGGCCTCAGCACGCTTCAGGAACGCAAAAAGCGGATTCAGTCAGACCGGAAGCTTGCTGACTTTATATTGTGGGAAGGTATAACATCGTTTGTTGATTATTGGGAGAGCATTCCGTTGTTTGCCACGCAGCTTTCTCTGCCGGACAGCGTAAAGGCGTCCATCCGTGCCGGCAGGCTGAAGAATAATCCGTCCGGACTTGCAGGAAGCCTGCTCGGAATGGGGACGGGCTCACAGCCTTCCTGGTGGGAGGCATTACACCGCATCAAGGCGCCCGTCCTGCTTATATGCGGTGAATGGGATGAAAAGTTTTGCGCTATTAATCAAAAGGTGCATAACCTGCTCCCATCAAGTAAAATAGAGGTTGTCAAACAGGCGGGGCACACGGTACATGTGGAACAGCCGCGAATTTTTGGTAAGATAGTAAGTGAGTTTTTATACGGCTTGTAAAGCATAAAGAAAATAGCTTTTCGGCCGGACTCAGGCAAAAATGAAGGAGGTCATATCAATGGCTGCAGAATGGAAAAGTGAACGTCAGTACGATGAAATCCTGTACGAGACGTATAACGGTATTGCAAAAATAACAATTAACCGCCCGGAGGTACATAACGCATTTACTCCTAAGACGGTATCAGAAATGATTGACGCATTTGCTTGTGCGCGTGATGACTCTAATATTGGTGTCATCGTTCTTGCGGGAGCGGGAGATAAAGCATTCTGTTCAGGCGGAGACCAAAAAGTCCGCGGTCACGGCGGATATGTCGGAGACGATCAGATCCCGCGTCTGAATGTGCTTGATCTTCAGCGTTTGATCCGCGTGATTCCTAAACCGGTCGTAGCGATGGTATCAGGCTATGCCATCGGCGGAGGCCATGTGCTTCATATCGTCTGTGATTTAACGATTGCGGCCGATAACGCGATTTTCGGTCAAACCGGCCCGAAAGTGGGAAGCTTTGATGCCGGTTACGGCTCAGGTTACCTGGCGCGTATCGTCGGACATAAGAAAGCCCGTGAAATCTGGTACCTGTGCCGTCAATACAACGCGCAGGAAGCGCTCGACATGGGGCTTGTCAATACGGTTGTCCCATTAGAGAAACTTGAAGAGGAAACAATTAAATGGTGTGAAGAAATGCTTGAGAAAAGCCCTACAGCCCTTCGTTTCCTTAAAGCGGCATTTAACGCTGATACAGACGGCCTCGCCGGAATTCAGCAATTTGCAGGAGATGCAACGCTTCTTTATTACACGACTGACGAAGCGAAAGAAGGCCGTGATTCCTTTAAAGAGAAACGCAGTCCCGATTTCGGTCAATTCCCTCGTTTTCCGTGATCAGATGACACTACGAAACAGCTTGAGCCGCTCTGGTCCAAGCTGTTTTCTTTTCAAAAACAGTACTTTTACCTCGGAGATGATAACATGCTGACAGAACAGCCGAATTGGCTCATTCAAAGGGCTCAGCTGACACCGGAGAGAATCGCTCTCAAATTTGAAAACAAACAGATGACATTCAGAGAATTATATCATGCTTCTAAACAAATGGCCGCGCGGCTGTCCAAATACTGCTCGCTTAAAAAAGGAGACAGGGCCGCGATTTTGCTTTCTAACAGACCGGAAATGGTTTATGCCGTTCACGCCTGCTTCTTATTAGGGGCGGAAGCTGTGCTGTTGAATACGAAGCTCTCAAAACAGGAACGGTTGTTTCAGCTCGAAGATTCACAGGCAAAGCTTTTATTAACGGAGGACGGTTTTTGCCGCGAAGAATATGAATCTGCGGTCGCCACCGCAGATGTGGACGAGCTGCAGGCTGAAGAGGCGGGTGACATGGAGCCGGAAGCTTATGTAACGCTTGATGATACGGCGACTCTTATGTATACGTCAGGAACAACGGGAAGGCCGAAGGGGGTGCAGCAGACTTTCGGTAATCATTATTCCAGCGCTGTATCGTCTGCGCTGAATCTGGGGGTCACGGAGCGGGACCGCTGGCTTATTGCGCTGCCGCTGTTTCATATCAGCGGACTGTCTGCGCTGTTTAAGTCGGTCATTTACGGCATGCCTGTCGTGCTTCATCAAAAATTTTCTGTCACTGATGTGCTGGACAGCATCAGCTCCCATCAGGTCACGATCATTTCAGCGGTGCAGACCATGCTCTCGGGCCTGCTTGCGGAAACTGAACAATGTCCTGAATCACTGCGCTGCATTCTGCTTGGCGGGGGTCCGGCACCGCTGTCGCTCCTTGAAGAATGCCGCAGGAAACAATTTCCGGTATTCCAATCTTACGGCTTGACTGAAACCTGCTCACAGATTGTCACGCTTTCTCCGGAATTCAGTATGGACAAGCTCGGCTCGGCCGGTAAACCGCTGTTTTCATGCGAAATTAGAATTGAAAAAGACGGAAACCCTTGTGCGCCGTTTGAACATGGTGAAATTACGGTGAAAGGCCCGAATGTAATGAAAGGGTATTATCATCGTGACGACGCGAACCAGGCCGCTTTTCATAATGGATGGTTTAAAACGGGCGATCTTGGCTATTTGGATGATGAAGGGTTTTTATACGTGCTGGACAGGCGGTCGGACCTCATCATTTCAGGCGGAGAGAACATCTACCCGGCAGAAGTGGAAGCGGCGCTTCTTGCCCATCCGGCTGTAGCGGAGGCTGGTGTTTCGGGAGCCGAAGATCCGAAGTGGGGGAAAGTGCCGCATGCTTTTCTCGTGCTGACTTCTTCTGTCAGTTCTGAGGAGCTGACCGCTTTTTGCCGTGAGCGGCTTGCAAAATATAAAATACCGGCTGCTTTTTTCACGGTTGACGAGCTCCCGCGGAATGCGTCCAATAAACTGATGAGGCATCGGCTGAATGAGCTTCGTAAAGGAGAATTGTCATGATTAAGATTGAAAAAATCACCCTTTATCATGTAAGTATGAGGCTGAAAAAACCGTTTAAAACAAGTATTGAAACGCTGCAGGACCGTAAATTTTTGATCGTGGAAGCGATCGATGAAACCGGGAGAACCGGCTGGGGGGAGGTATCGGCGTTTTCTTCTCCGTGGTATACAGAAGAAACGATTCAGACATGCGCGCATATGCTGAGAGATTTTTTTATCCCAAATGTCGTAGGCCGCGAGTTTTTCCATCCGTCAGAAGTGCCTGACAGTCTCGCGCGTTTCAAAGGGAACCGCATGGCAAAAGCGGGGCTTGAATCAGCCGTGTGGGATCTATATGCCAAGAAAAAGGGGATATCTCTCGCAGAAGCCTTAGGGGGCAAAAGAGATAAAGTGCCCGCCGGCGTGGCGGTGGGTCTGGCTTCGGCTGATGAGATGCTTCGGGAAATTGAGCAATACGTAAAAGAAGGTTATCAACGTATAAAAATAAAAATTCAGCCCGGCCATGACGTTGATCTGGTCAGAGCCATCCGCAGCTGTTTTCCGAACGTGCCGCTGATGGCGGATGCCAACTCGGCTTATGAACTGAAAGACATCAGCAGGCTGAAAGAGTTGGATGAATTCCAGCTCATGATGATAGAACAGCCGCTTCAGGCAGATGATATTGTCGATCACCGCCACCTGCAGAAACACTTAAGAACCGCGGTATGCCTTGATGAAAGCATATGCTCATATGATGATGCAAGGCGGGCGATTGAGCTTGGGAGCTGTAAAATCATTAACATAAAACCGGCGCGTGTAGGAGGCCTGACAGAGGCTTTAAAAATACATGACTTATGCAGAGAGCATCACATGCCGGTTTGGTGCGGCGGAATGTTTGAAACCGGCATTTCGAGAGCGCAGACAGTCGCGCTTGCTTCGCTGCCGCAATTTACAATACCGGGTGATATTTCCTCATCAGACCGATACTGGGAGGAGGATATTGTCACTCCCGACATCCGTATCGAAGAGGGATTCATCTCTGTCCCGGACGGTCCCGGACTGGGTGTTGAAGTCAATCAGGAAATAATGAGAAAATACGTCACCCAAATGGACGTTTTTACGACAAACAACTGATAAAAAGACATTTCAGCGAGTTGAGCTGCCTGTATGCTGCTGTTATATTGAAACTGTTCATTATCACCCCTTCCCCCGTTTGAACCGGCTGTATCAGCCGGTTTTTTTAATAGGCAAATGCGATGATTTTTTTATTCTTCAAACAGTGTCGGCTTTACATCGCAGGTGCTGCTTTCCGGCTGGGGCAAACATGTACATCTTGATAAAAAATTCTGTGCTTGTCATGAATGCGATACTGATTGTATCGCATGCCGCCGCCTATATTTGCCGCCGAACCGCCTTTCTGCCATGCTTCTCATCCGCGCGGTTTTCTCCGGTTCAGGGATGCTTGCGGCGGAAATGAAAAAGAGCTGTATAAAACAGCTCTTTTCTTTTATAAATCATGCGGTTTAAAGGTTTTGCAATCCGTTTCTTCACTTTTTTCAGCGGTTTCGCCTGTATGGCTGACCACATAAATAGCGTCGGCCGTGCATTTGTTTCCTCTGCCCCAATATGAACAGTTATTGACTTCACACAGAATTTTTTGGTCCATGCTGGCTCCCCTCCAAGATAAAAGGTACGCCATTAGTATGAACCGCTCTGATTTCTGTTATTCCTCCTGGCGGATATAACGTCTGTCTTTCATAAAGAGCTTCCAGAAGAAATAAAACCCGGGAAACAAAATAATGAAAGCGACGATATACGTCATAAACAGCGCCTTGAAGGTTGCCGGCTCCGTAAATCCAGACATGACCGTAATATCGGGATAAATCATATAAGGAAGGTGGGCCCGTCCGTACGCATAGCTTGCCAGGAAATATTGCAGCGCAATGGCGATCATGGCGATTCTCGGTTTGCCGATGTTCTGGCCGAAGCGTTTATTCGGCAGAAACAGGGCCGCGCCCGCAATAATAAATGTAATGACAGACAGGATGAGCCATGTCTTGTCTTTCATCATCCCCGTATACAGCCAGCCGGCTTCAGAGTGTAATGTCACCATAATGAAGATGGCAAAAAGAAGTGACAGCGGCCCTGTTATTAAAGAGCTCCGTCTGTAGATGCGGTACGCATGCTCCTCTTCCGCAACATTTGAAAAGTCAGCCAGAAGCAGCGAAGATAAAAACAAAGTGCTTAAAATGGCAAAGCCGATAAACGCATACGCATTAGGGCTTGTAAAGACATTTGCCAAATTTAAGTGATACACTCCGCCCGTCTTGTCGATAAATCCCCCGTGTGTGACCGGAAGGACCAAAATCAGCACGGCAGGAATAATGAAGCCTGAAATTCCGGAGATATATCTCATGATTTTTCTTTCCTTCGCCGTATTGGAGAAGACGAGAAAGCCGCTGCGGATCGCTAAAAGCAGCAGAATGATACTCCCCGGAATCAATAAAACGGTCCCCAGCACGAAGGTTGCCCCGGGAAAGAAGCTGAAAAGGGCGACAACGATTGCGACGATAAAGACGTTGGTCACTTCCCATGTCGGGGACAAATAACGGTTGGCGATGTTTGTCGCCTTTGTTTGTTCTTTATTTAAATAAATCATCGACCAAAAGCCGGCTCCGAAGTCCATCGTTGCCATGACCGCGTAGATAAACACGAAGCCCCATACGATTGATATCGCGATGAGAGCGTCCATGGTAATGTCCATTTCAATTCAGCCCTTTCTTTGTTAAGATTCCGCCGCTTTTACATCCTCCTCAACGGGATGTTTGCGGAAATAATAAAGCAGCACATAAATGACTGCGGCCGCCAAAATGGCGTAAACCACCGTAAACAGGATGAACAGCAAGCCGATTGAACCGGTTGTGGTGACGACATCTGATGTTTTCAGCAGATGATAAATCACCCATGGCTGCCGTCCCGTACAAGCGAATATCCACCCGAATTCAATTCCGATCAGACTGAGCGGTCCTGCGGTTAAAAATAAAATCAAAAGCCAAGTCGGAAAGCTGTCTTTCTTTAAGATTTTTCTCCATACGATGCCGATGATGGAGTATAAAATGAGCAGCATTCCGATGCCGACCATTCCGTTAAACAGTGTATGGATGAATAAAGGCGGCCACTCGTCTTTCGGAAACGCGTTCAACCCTTTAACGACGGTATCAAAGCTGTTTGCAGCCAAAAAGCTTAAAGCCCACGGCACTTCTATCGCCCATTTTACTTTTTCTTCTTTTGGATCGGTAAAACCGCCGATCGCAAGCGGAGCGTGTGATCTTGTTTCGAACAGCCCTTCTGCGCCCGCAAGCTTTTCAGGCTGGTATTCGTAAAGAAGCTGAGCTGATTCGTGTCCGTTTAAAGAAGCAATAATGGAAAAGATTCCGCCGATCGTTAAGGCGAGCAGCAGCGCTTTTCGGTGAAAGCGGTATACCTGCTCCTGTTTTCTCGTTCTCAGCATTTTATAAGCCGCTACTGACGCGACGATAAATGCACCGGTCATGAAAGCCGTCAGAACGACATGGCCCGCGGTGGTGAAAAAGCTTGGATTAAAAAACGCTGCCCACGGTTCGACGTCAGTGATTTTGCCGTTTAAAATTTTAAAGCCGGCCGGCGTTCCTTCAAATGCGTGAACATTTGTGATTAAGACGGCGGATGCCGCGGCGCCGATCAAAACGAAAATAACGGCAATGATGCGCATCGCCGGAGTCAGCCGATCAGCGGCGTAGACATAAATGGACATAAACAGCGCTTCGATAAAGAAAGCATAAATTTCAATCTGAAACGGAAGTGACATCACCCTGCCGATGACCTCCATGAATCCGGGCCACAAAAGGGCAAGCTGTGTACCCGCGATCGTTCCGGTCGGTATCGCCACGCCGAGCAGAACAGCCTGCGCCTTCGTCCACCTTTTCGCCATAATGGCATAATGCGGATCTTTTGTTTTTTGATAAATCAATTCGGCCATTAAAATCATCAGAGGCAAGCCGACACCAAGCGTCGCAAAAATAATATGAAAGCCCATTGTTGTCCCGAACAGACTTCTGGCTAATACTAAATCATCCACGATCATAAACCGCCTTTCTAAATTACCGTTTTATGTAATGTGGTTATATTATTTGCTGAAGCGATTAGATTATTCTTCCGATTCCATATATGTACAGGGTTTAGAAATCAAGGGATCAGGGCATATATGATTGACAAGCGCCTATTTAAGGTTTAGAATAAAACGTAATTATTACGATTTAAGAAAGGAAGATCACCATGAAAAAAGATATTCATCCGGATAACCATCAAGTGATTTTTCAAGATGTGAACAGCGGCTACCGCTTTTTAAGCCATTCTACGAAAACGTCAGAGGAAACGGCAGAGTGGGAAGACGGAAAAACATACCCGCTGATTAAAGTGGAAGTCAGCTCAGATACGCATCCGTTTTATACGGGCCGCCAAAAATTCAACGAAAAAGGCGGGAGAGTCGAACAGTTCAACAAAAAATACAATATGGGGAAATAAGACAAGCCCAATAGGGTTTGTCTTATTTATTGAGCACTTTATCATCTCGTGCGGGGAGTGACGAAATGACCCGCCTTATGTTATATTGTGAATAAAAAAGCAGAAAGGAAACACCAAGATGAGTCTTCTAAACGATATCATGCAATTTAATGAGCAGTTCACTAAAAACAAAGATTATGAAAAATACCAAACATCTAAATTCCCGGATAAAAAGATGGCGATTTTGTCCTGTATGGACACACGTCTTGTAGAATTGCTTCCGCATGCGATGAACATGCGAAACGGCGATGTGAAAATTATTAAAAGTGCCGGCGCGCTTGTCGCCCACCCGTTCGGAAGCATCATGCGCAGCCTTTTAGTGGCCGTATACGAATTAAACGCTGATGAAGTCTGCGTTATCGGCCACCATGATTGCGGCATGAGCAAAATCAACAGCGAGGATATGCTTGATAAAATTATCGACCGCGGTATTCCGAAAGAGCGGATTGACATGCTGAAGCACTCAGGTGTTGATCTTGATCAATGGCTGAAAAGCTTTGATTCAGTAGAAGCGAGTGTTACAGACAGCGTAAACGTCATTAAACACCATCCGCTATTCCCTGACAATGTCCCGGTGCACGGTCTGGTGATTGATCCTGAAACCGGTAAACTTGATCTGGTGATCGACGGCTACCAGCATATGGACTAATGTTTTTGTTTTTTGTCCGGTACGGGATCAACACCGCCCGGATGAAAAGGGTGGCACTTTAAAATCCGCTTCAGTGTCAGCCATCCGCCTTTTAATGCGCCGTGAGTCTTGACGGCTTCGATTCCGTACTGCGAACACGTCGGATAAAAGCGGCATGACGGCGGCGTCAGCGGAGAGATGAACTTCTGGTATCCGCGGATGAGCGCAATCATTATGGTTTTCATTAAAAAACCACCTTTCTGATGCTAGTATAGAAAAAAAATTTCAGATTGAAAAGCTTCCGCCACAATTCTTATCGGAAAACTGTGTTATAATGGATGCATATTCTGAAAAAAAGGGAGTGCCATTATGCCTTCAGTAGAAAGTTTTGAGCTAGACCATAATGCGGTTGTGGCTCCGTATGTAAGACATTGCGGAGTGCATAAAGTCGGAACAGACGGCGTCGTGAATAAGTTTGACATTCGCTTCTGCCAGCCGAACAAACAGGCGATGAAGCCGGATACGATTCATACGCTTGAGCACTTGCTTGCGTTTACGATTCGCACACATTCTGAGAAATACGATCACTTCGACATCATAGATATCTCACCGATGGGCTGCCAGACAGGCTATTATCTTGTTGTCAGCGGCGAGCCGACAGCGGAAGAAATTGTAGACTTGCTAGACGCTACGCTGAAAGAAGCCATCGATATTACGGAGATTCCGGCGGCCAACGAAAAACAGTGCGGCCAGGCGAAACTTCATGATTTAGAAGGCGCGAAACGGCTGATGCGTTTCTGGCTGTCACAAGATAAAGAAGATTTGCTGAAAGTGTTCGGATAAAAAACAGGCCTTTTTGCTGACATGCAAAAAGGCTTTTTTACATATTTCTAAAAAATGTCACACCTTATGTGTAAGCGTTTGCTAAAATAGAAGCAAACATGAAGGAGTGATGGGATGAAACGGGCTGTATTGGCAGGTATGTGCGGTATGGTATTTCTATTATCTTCCTGCGGGGGCAATTCGGACAAAACCGCCGCGGATGAGGAGCCTAAAGCGCTTGAGGTCAAGCTTACAGGACCGGAAACGGCAGCATTGCATGAAAAAACGGAATACAAGGCGGAGGTTTTTTACGGCGGCAAGCGTGTCACGGATGCGGATGAAGTCAAGTTTGAAGTATGGAAAGAAGGAAAAAAAGGCAGCAGCAAAACAAGCAAGGCCAAGGAGGAAAAAGGGACGTATCACCTGCGGACTGAATTTGATGAAGAGGGTGTGTATACCGTTCAATCCCACGTAACGGCAAAACAGCAGCATAATATGCCGACTGTAAAAGTGCGTGTCGGGGATGCTGAAGCTGCCGATGATTCCTCCGGCCATGAGGAACAGACGCATCATCATTAAGGATTGTTTTTATCCGTCAAGCCTTTTGATGCGTCCTCCGGCGGGTCAATCGTATGTTTTACGTTATAAGCTCTTACAGTCGACCAGATGGATAAAAGCAGCACGGCGAGCACGATAAGAAAGCCGAAGCTCAGAAGAAGCAGCATGAAATCCCTCCTTTTTAACAAATCATAACATATTTTCCATCCGTAAAATCAAGGGCTAAAAATTTATGTTTTAACACACGATATATAGGGTATATCAATAGTAAATCAAAGGAGGAAGATAGGCATGTCAGAAAAACTATTGGAAGCGGTCAATAAACAAGTTGCAAACTGGACGGTCATGTATGTGAAATTACATAACTATCATTGGTACGTCAAAGGGAAGGACTTTTTCACATTGCACGAAAAGTTCGAGGAGCTGTATAACGAAACGGCTACATATATTGACGATCTGGCAGAACGTCTGCTGGCATTGAACGGCAAGCCGATCGGCACAATGACGGAATCATTGAAGACTGCTTCTATAAAAGAGGCGGAAGGCAATGAGAGCGCAGAACAAATGGTACAGAACATTTATGATGATTTCACTGTCATTGCGGAAGAGCTGAAAAGCGGCATGGATCTCGCAGATGAGGTCGGAGACGAAACGACCGGAGATATGCTGCTTGCCATTCACCAGAATATCGAAAAACATAACTGGATGCTGAAAGCGTATTTAGGATAATCAACAAGGGAAGACCGGGGCTATAAAGCACTCGGTCTTTTATTTGGCTGCCGAAGAGAGGTGTTGTCCATTTTTCTGAAAAATCCAGTCCGTTCCATTCACTTTTCATAGAATAATGTAAGGCCGTTTCTGTGAAAGGATGTTGGATCAAGTGGGCAAAGACTTTGGCATCTTTTCGTTTTTTGCAGTGATCGTGTCGGCAGCGGGGTTTTTCTTTGGCGGTTTTCAGTATTCGTTTCTGATTTTGCTATCGGTCATGGCGATTGAGTTTATCAGTACAAGCTTAAAAGAATCTCTTTTGCAGCAGCTGAGCGCAAGAAAGCTTTTTGCGCGGCTGGTCAAAAAAATCGTGACCCTGGCATTAGTCTCAGTTTGCCATTTTTTTGATCAGCTGCTTCATTCAGAAGGCGCCATCCGCAATTTGGCTATTATGTTTTATATCTTATACGAATCGGTTCAGATCGTGATTACGGCAAGCTCGCTGGGCATACCGGTTCCGCAGGTGCTCGTCGACCTATTGGATACCCTGAAAAATAAATTCAAGCGCAAACCGTAACATTTGCTTCAAAGGAGGCTATACTAGCGGGTAGGATGGTTTTCCTCTGAATTTTTGATAAAGGGCTTCCGAACAAACGCAACTGTGGTATGATGTATGGAAGATATGAAGGAACGGATTAGAGGGATAAACATGTACGAGTTTAAAGACTATTATCAGAATACTGTTCAGCTCTCCTTTGAACACCAGCCTTTTTCAGACAGCCCGAAGCATGTATGGGTCATATGCCGATATGGAGATAAGTGGCTTTTGACTGAGCACGAAGACCGGGGGTTTGAATTTCCGGGCGGAAAAGTGGAGCCGATGGAATGTGCGGAGGAAGCGGCCCTGCGCGAGGTGAAAGAAGAAACCGGCGCCGCGGTAAGACATCTGAAGTACGTCGGACAGTATAAAGTTCTCGGCAGGGAAAAGGTAATCGTGAAGAATATTTATTTTGCCGATATTGAAAAGCTTGAAAAACAGGCTGACTATTTTGAAACAAAGGGGCCGGTGCTGTTCAGCGAACTGCCGGAGAATCTCCCCCGAAATAAAAAATTCAGTTTCATTATGAAAGATTCGGTGCTTCCGATCAGTCTGAAAAAGCTGAAAGAGGACGGCGTATTTCAATCATAAAAAACGGAGACCCGGCGCTTACGCACGGGTCTTTTTTATATTTTTCCTTTCGTCCATTTTCTTTCTAACAGTTCGACTCCCTGATACATCAATGTCGCAAAAATCGCGATGATCAGAAGGCTTAAGAATACAAGAGTGAAATTGAAGACCTGGAATCCGTAAATGATCATGTAGCCCAGACCTTTTTCGGAAACGAGAAATTCTCCGACGATGACGCCGACCCAGGATAAACCGACGTTCACTTTAAGCGCGGAAATAATCGCGGGGGCGCATGCCGGCAGAATGACTTCTTTAAACATGATGCTTCTTTTCGCTCCGAATGTTTTCATCACCTTAATATAGTTTTCATCCACTTCCTGAAAAGCCGTAAAGACGACGATTGTCGTGATAATGACACTGATGACTGCTCCCATGGCGACAATGCTTGTGAAATTCGGTCCGAGTGCCACGATGAGAATCGGTCCGAGTGCGACCTTCGGCATCGCGTTTAAAATGACGAGGTACGGGTCTAAAACCCGGGCGAGCCTGTTTGACCACCATAACAGAGCGGCGAGGCATGTGCCGAGAAGCGTGCCGAGCAAAAAGCCGAGAACGGTTTCTCCTAAGGTTACGCCGATGTGCGCCGCAAGGGATCCGTCCGCAATCTTTTCAACTAAAAGCCTGCAAACGGCGGAGGGTGAGCTGAAGATTAACGGATCGATCCAGCCCGCCCTGCTCGATATTTCCCATCCGGCAAAAAATACGATGAAAATGGCGGCCTGATACGCACGGATCCGGAGCTTTTCTTTTTGGTGTCTTTTCTTAAACTGCTGATGAAGCTGTTCAATCGTGCCGCTGCTGTTTTTCAAGGGAATTCAGCTCCTTCCATATGGTTTGAAACAGCGGCTGAAAGGCCGGATCCTGACGCGCGTCAAACGGATCTAAAGCCGCGAGCTCCTTAGGCACGGTGAATATTTGATGGATGGTGCCCGGCTGATTCGAAAATAAATAGATCGTATCGCTCATGGCGATGGCTTCACCGATATCGTGGGTGACGAGCACGGCGGTTTTTTGAAAATCCTTTAATGTTCTGAAGACAAGGTTTTCCAAAGAAAGCTTCGTTTGAAAGTCCAGCGCGGAAAACGGTTCATCAAGGAGCAGCAGTCCCGGGTCCGGCGCAAGAGTTCTGGCAAGTGCCGCCCGCTGCCGCATTCCGCCTGAGAGCTCTTTCGGATATTTCTTTTCAACGCCGATTAATCCGAGCTTAGGCAGAAGGCTGAGAACTTCAGCTCTTTTTTCTTCTGTTAATGTTTTTGAAATGTGTAAACCGAGCAGCACGTTTTCCTCAATTGATTTCCAAGGAAATAAATAATCCTGCTGAAGCATATAACCGATTTGGTGTTCTTTATGGTTCGGCACGCTTCCTTCGATCAGCACCCGGCCTTGCGCAGGGGTGATAAGGCCGGCCAGAATGGACAGGAGTGTTGTTTTTCCGCATCCGCTCGGCCCGAGAAAGGAGATGAAATCCCCTTTTTCAATCTGAAAATGTATATCTTTCACGGCGGTTGTCTTTTCTTTCAGCGAGAAATAAGTATGTGTTACATGATCCACATGTAAAAAAGACATTCATGTTCCTCCTATTGTTCTGAGGTGACTTTTTTGGCGATTTTTGTGTTGACGAGTTTGCTGTACGGAATGTGTTTCGGGAGCTCTCCGGCTTCATCCATAATAGATTGAAGCAGTTCCCATTCATCCTTTTGCAGAACTGGGTCTGCAGAGAATGACTTTTGTTTTTTATAGCGCTCTATCGATGTTTCGATAATGGCCGGGTCTGTATCGGCAAATTCCTTCTGAATCGTTTTTGCGATGTCTTTGGCCGGATGGCTTTCCACCCATTGCTGGGCGCGATAGATGGCGCGGGTGAATTTTTCCGCCGTCTTTTCATTGTTTTTCAAATAACTTTCTTTTGCCATAAAGGTTGTGTATGGCACTTGGCCGGAAGCTTCTCCGAAGGATGCGACGATATGACCGATGCCTTCTTTTTCAAATTGGGATGCCGTCGGTTCAAACAGCTGCACATAATCACCCGTTCCGGATGCGAATGCGTTGGAAATATTGGCGAAATCAATGTTTTGAACGAGGTTAATGTCTTTTTTCTGCTCTATGTGATTCTTTTTCAGGACGTACTCACCGGCCATTTGGGGCATGCCGCCTTTTCGCTGGCCGAGAAATGTTTTTCCTTTTAAATCGCTCCATTTGAATGATTTCTCATCCTTCCGCGACACGAGAAATGTGCCGTCCGTCTGTGTCAGCTGCGCGAAGTTGATGACCGGATCTTTTGCTCCCTGCGCCTCCACGTAAATGGATGTTTCAGAACCGACCAGCGCGATGTCTGACCCGTTTGACAAAAGCGATGTCATCGTTTTGTCTCCGCCCCATGTTGTTTGAAGTGACACTTGGAGCCCTTCTTTTTTAAAAAAACCTTTTGCTTCAGCGACATACAGAGGCGTATAGAAGATGGAGTGTGTGACTTCCGCCACCTTTACTTTTGTCAGACTTTCTTCCTGTCTGCAAGCCGGAAGAATGAGCAGGAAAAAGGCGCATATGACAAAAACGCAGCCCGCTTTGAGCCATTTGTTCACGGTGTAACCTCCTTGTTTTAAGCGTTAAAATAACCTTTTCTGCTTTACATATCGTATGATGGGTATAAAAAATGTGTGAGTGCCCATATTCACGTTGGGAAAGAATAAAAAACTGATGATATAAGGAGGCGCATTGTTTTGCTGGTAGAAAAGAAAAGGTTCCCGTCTCCGAGTCCGCATGTCCGCCTCTTTGCGGTATGCTATGAGTCAGAAGGTCTGAAGGTAAAGGGGCTCCTTGCCGAACCTGCGGCGCCGGGAACATATGACGGTTTTTTATATTTGCGCGGCGGCATAAAAAATGTCGGCATGGTACGCCCCGGAAGAATCGTTCAATTCGCTTCCCAAGGCTTTGTCGTGTTTGCGCCTTATTACAGAGGCAACCAGGGCGGCGAGGGAAATGAAGATTTTGCGGGAGAGGACAGAGAGGACGCGTTTTCCGCTTTCCGCCTTCTTCGGGAGCATCCGAACGTCAGGGAAGGACGGGTGCATATTTTCGGTTTTTCCCGGGGCGGAATCATGGGGCTTTTGACCGCGATTGAAATGGGGCATCAAGCGGCTTCACTCGTTTCATGGGGCGGTGTGAGCGATATGGTGCTTACTTATGAAGAGCGGAAGGATATGCGGCGGATGATGAAGCGGGTGATCGGCGGCACGCCGAAAAAGGTGCCGGATGAATACAGATGGCGTTCGCCGTTTGAAAAAGCAGACCGCATTCAGGCCCCTGTGCTGCTCATCCATGGAGAGAATGATGAGAATGTTTCGATCGAACACGCCCGAATGATCGAGGACAAGCTGAAAGAGGCGGGGAAACCGGTGGAAACTTGGTATTACAGCGGTTTTACGCATTATTTTCCGCCGCAGGAAAACAGACGCATTGTCCGGCGGCTGGCGGAATGGATGAAGACACGGTAAGATGCCTGATTTATGATATGATAATAAAGAATAAGAGAATGAAAGGGGATTTTCATTTTGGGAATGCCTGTTGAATTTAATACCATGATTGTGACAAAAGGCAATGAAAAACGGATAGAGGAAAATATCTTTTTATTGGAGAAAGAGGGCTACCGCGTCTATCCTCTTGATATTCCGATGGACGTGCGCAAAACGAAAACCGGAGAGAAATCCGGCACCGGCGAGGTCCAAAAGCTCGAATGGGCGAACGGCCGGACAAGCATTACATACAGACTCACTTCGCTTCATTCGACAAACTGAAAAAACAAAAGCCGAGGGCATAAACGCCCTTGGCTTTTTTGATTACACGAGAGGTCCGCCGGCTTTGGCAATCGAGTCTGCATGGGAAAACTTTTTAAAGTTTTCTTTAAACTCATTGGCTAAAAACAGCGCTTTTTCGTTGTATGCTTGTTTATCGCTCCATGTGTTTTCAGGCTGAAGAACTTCATCCGGCACGCCCGGAACATGAACGGGACTGTGCAGGCCGAAAATGCTGTCTGCCGTCATGTCAGTCTGGTTCAGTCTGCCGTCAATAGCGGCTTTGACCATCGCTCTTGTATACGAAAGTTTCATCCGTTCTCCGACTCCGTACCCTCCGCCGGTCCAGCCTGTGTTGACCAGGAAGACTTGAACGCCGTGTTCGTCGATTTTACGCCCGAGCATTTCGGCATATACATGTGCCGGAAGCGGAAGGAACGGTGAACCGAAGCACGTCGAGAAAGTCGTTTGCGGAGATGTCACGCCGCGTTCGGTTCCCGCGAGTTTACTGGTGTAGCCGCTTAAGAAGTGATACATCGCCTGTTCCTTCGTCAGTTTGCTGATCGGAGGAAGCACGCCGAATGCGTCCGCCGTTAGAAAGACGATCGCCTGCGGATGGCCGGCAATGCTAGGCTGCACGATATTGCCGATCATCTCAATCGGATATGCGGCTCTTGTGTTTTCCGTGTAGAAGGAATTGTCGTAATCCGCTTCACCCGTTTTTTCATCAAGCACGACATTCTCAAGAACAGACCCGAAGCGGATCGCACGAAAAATCTGCGGTTCTTTTTCCTCGCTCAGATTGATACATTTAGCGTAACATCCGCCTTCAATGTTGAAAACGCCGGAATCTGACCAGCCGTGCTCGTCATCTCCGATCAGTTTGCGGTCCGCATCGGCTGAAAGCGTCGTTTTCCCTGTGCCGGAAAGGCCGAAAAACAGGGCGACATCGCCTTTTTCACCGACGTTGGCTGAGCAGTGCATCGGCAGTATATCCTGCTGCGGAAGCAGGAAGTTCATAATGGAGAATATTGATTTTTTCATTTCTCCGGCGTATTCGGTGCCGCCGATTAAAATGACGCGCTTTTCGAAAGAGACAATGATAAATGTTTCCGAATGCGTGCCGTCCGTCTCCGGGTCTGCTTTAAAATGCGGAGCTGAGAGAATGGTGAAAGGCTGCGCTTGCGGGTCTCTTTCATCCGTTTCCGGTCTGATAAACAGCTGGCGCGCGAATAAATTGTGCCACGCAAATTCATTTACGACCGTAATCGGCAGT
The DNA here is from genome assembly GCF_053663395.1 of Bacillus sp. JK74. Classification (NCBI taxonomy): domain Bacteria; kingdom Bacillati; phylum Bacillota; class Bacilli; order Caryophanales; family Bacillaceae; genus Bacillus; species Bacillus sp. JK74. The sequence goes on from NZ_JBSJQB010000003.1 coordinate 23,706, forward strand.
CTGTATTTTTCATCCGCTCCCGCGAATCCTTCAAACACAAACAGTTCATCCCGCTGTTTTAAGTAGCTGACGACTTTGGCGTACAGCTTTTCAAACGCCTCTTCAGAAATGGGCTGATTCACCGCGCCCCAATCAATTTGATTTTCTGTGCTTTGTTCACGGACGATAAATTTATCTTTAGGTGACCGGCCTGTATATGCGCCGGTGGTGGCGCGTACGGCGCCCGTTGATGTCAGCGTTCCTTCATTTCGGCTGATTACTTTTTCGGTAAGTTTTGGAGCCGATAAATTATGATGCACATTCGGACTTGCAAGTAATGCTTGAAGATCTGCGGTTAAATCAACTAATTTCATAAAAACCTTCCTTTGCCGGTTTATTTGTATTTCGCTGAATGTGGAATTAGTATAACATATATCTGAAAATAGTCTATACTATTTGCGGTTTTTTGTTTGTGTTTTTCCATTGCTTCCCGAAATAAAGGCGCGCAATCGCTTTAATTCATATTGACACTTTCCGCCCTTTTACGATAAGATATTTCATTGAGCGGATACTCTTATCCCGAGCTGGCGGAGGGACAGGCCCGATGAAGCCCAGCAACCGGTTTCTCTGTAAAAAAGCAGGTGAAAACACTGTGGGAAACCAAGGTGCTAACCTGATGCAAGGTTTAATATTTTCCTTGAGCGATAAGAGTGAAAGGCACACAGACCAAACCCTTTCCTCGAGTGGAAAAGGTTTTTTTATTTCATAAAATATGCCAATTAACATTCTCTGATATAGTATGACATTGTATTAAGAGGGAGCGAGTTCCGTATCATATGAGAAGGTCTTGCAAAAGATCTTTTTTCAGGAGGAAAAGTGAATGAGTAAAAACCGTCGACTATTTACATCTGAATCTGTTACTGAGGGTCATCCGGACAAAATCTGTGACCAAATTTCTGACAGTATCTTAGATGAGATTTTAAAAAATGACCCGAACGCGCGCGTGGCCTGCGAAACATCTGTAACGACAGGACTTGTGCTGGTAAGCGGAGAGATTACTACATCAACATACGTTGACATTCCGAAAACAGTCCGTGAAACGATTAAAGAAATCGGCTACACACGCGCTAAATACGGATTTGATGCGGAGACTTGCGCTGTTTTAACATCAATTGATGAACAGTCTGCGGATATCGCAATGGGTGTCGATCAGGCTCTTGAAGCGCGTGAAGGCACAATGAGCGATGCTGAAATCGAAGCAATCGGAGCGGGAGACCAAGGCCTGATGTTCGGTTATGCGTGTAACGAAACGAAAGAGCTTATGCCGCTTCCGATCTCTTTGGCGCATAAATTAGCCCGCCGTTTGAGCGAAGTCCGCAAAGAAGACATTCTTCCGTACCTTCGCCCTGACGGCAAAACGCAAGTTACCGTTGAATATGATGAAAACAACAAGCCGGTCCGCATCGACGCGATCGTCATTTCAACTCAGCACCACCCGGAAATTACGCTTGAGCAGATTCAGCGCAATCTGAAAGAGCATGTCATTAACCCTGTTGTGCCTGAGGAACTGATCGATGAAGAAACAAAATACTTCATCAACCCTACGGGACGTTTCGTAATCGGCGGACCTCAAGGTGATGCGGGTCTTACCGGCCGTAAAATCATCGTTGACACATACGGCGGATATGCACGTCACGGCGGCGGCGCATTCTCCGGTAAGGATGCGACGAAGGTAGACCGTTCTGCGGCATACGCTGCGAGATACGTAGCGAAAAACATCGTGGCAGCAGGTCTTGCTGATTCTTGTGAAGTGCAGCTTGCATACGCAATCGGCGTGGCACAGCCTGTTTCTATTTCCATCAATACATTTGATACAGGAAAAGCTTCTGAAGAAAAACTGATCGAAGTCGTACGGAATAACTTCGACCTGAGACCTGCCGGCATTATTAAAATGCTTGATCTGCGCCGCCCGATCTATAAGCAGACAGCTGCTTACGGCCACTTCGGACGTCATGATGTGGATCTTCCTTGGGAGCGTACTGACAAGGCGGATGCGCTTCGCAAAGAAGCACTAGGAGAATAATTTTATAGCCGCTTACTTAAGCGGCTTTCCCTTTTTGTAGATGCTGCCATGCTTATTTTTTACATAGCGTGAAACCAATGGCGTAACAAAGCGTCTATAAAAAGGGGGTCCAATTAGAAAATTACACTTATGGAGGCTATACTATGTGTGGATTTGTCGGTGTTTTTAATAAGCATCCATTAACTCAAACCGCAGATCAAGAAGAGCTAATCAAACAAATGAACCAAATGATCGTTCACCGCGGTCCTGACAGCGATGGGTATTATCATGATGAGCACGTCGGATTCGGCTTCAGACGGCTCAGTATTATTGACGTAGAAAACGGCGGACAGCCTTTATCATATGAAGACGAAAAATATTGGATCATTTTTAACGGCGAAATCTATAACTACATTGAATTGAGAGAAGAGCTTGAAGCGAAAGGCTACACTTTCAATACAGATTCCGATACCGAAGTGCTCCTTGCGACATACCGTCATTATAAAGAAGAAGCCGCTTCAAAGCTTCGCGGAATGTTTGCGTTTTTAATCTGGAACAAGGCTGACCGCGTCATGTACGGCGCGAGAGACCCGTTCGGAATTAAACCGCTGTATTACACAACCATCGGGGACAAAGTATATTTTGCATCTGAAAGAAAGAGTTTAATGGCCGCTCAAAACGGTATTGATCTTGATACAGCTTCTTTACAGCAATATATGTCTTTCCAATTCGTTCCTGAACCGAGCACGCTTGACGCTGAAGTGAAAAAAGTCGAGCCGGGCAGCCAGTTTACGATCCGCCCGGAAGGCGACATCGCGTTTAAAACATATTTCAAAGCGAACTTTAAGCCTGTTCAGTCTGATGAAGATAAATTGGTGAAAGAAGTCAGAGACGCAATCTTTGACTCTGTCAAAGTTCACATGAGAAGTGACGTTCCTGTCGGTTCGTTTCTATCCGGCGGTATTGACTCTTCTTTTATCGTCTCAGTTGCGAAAGAATTTCACCCGAGCCTTAAAACATTTTCCGTCGGTTTTGAGCAGCAGGGCTTCAGTGAAGTTGACGTAGCGAAGGAAACGGCTGCCGCGCTCGGGATTGAAAATATAAGCAAAGTCATTTCTCCTGAGGAGTATATGAATGAGCTTCCGAAAATCGTCTGGCACTTTGATGACCCGCTTGCAGATCCGGCGGCGATTCCTTTGTACTTTGTCGCGAAAGAAGCGAAAAAGCATGTAACGGTTGCATTATCCGGGGAAGGCGCGGACGAGCTGTTCGGCGGGTACAATATTTACCGCGAACCGCTGTCGCTTAAACCGTTTGAACGCATTCCGTCCGGTCTGAAAAAAATGCTTCTTCATGTGGCGTCCGTCATGCCTGAAGGAATGAGAGGGAAAAGCCTCTTAGTCCGCGGCTGCACACCGCTTGAGGAGCGCTATATCGGTAATGCGAAGATTTTTGAAGAGCCCGTGAAAAAACAGCTGCTCAAACATTACAATCCAGAGCTTTCATACCGTGATGTCACGAAGCCGTACTTTACGGAAAGCCGTTCATACAGCGACATTAATAAAATGCAGTATGTTGACATCCATACGTGGATGCGCGGCGACATCCTGTTAAAGGCTGACAAAATGACGATGGCCAACTCATTGGAACTGCGCGTGCCGTTCCTTGATAAAGTCGTGTTTGACGTGGCCTCTAAAATTCCGGATGAACTGAAAACGAAAAACGGCACGACGAAATACCTTCTGCGCAAAGCTGCTGAAGGGGTAGTGCCTGATCATGTGCTTAACCGCAAAAAACTCGGCTTCCCTGTGCCGATCCGCCACTGGCTGAAAAATGAAATGAACGAATGGGTTCGCAACATCATTCGCGAAAGTGAAACAGATGCTTATATTGAAAAGGATTATGTCCTTCAGCTTCTGGAAGATCATTGTGCCGACAGAGCGGACAACAGCCGCAAAATCTGGACCGTGCTGATCTTCATGATCTGGCACAGCATCAATGTCGAGAAAAGATTGGTGCCGGAAGAGCTGAATCATCAGCCGAAAGAAGTCATTTTCGTTTAATCCAAAAGGGCTTTCGATGTTATCGAAAGCCTTTTTTTTATTGTTTTTTGTAAACCGTCTATTCCGCTCTGTTTTCGACAAAGTATTACGCAATATTCAGAAAAAGGTTATAATAGGACTAATCGGGTAGATTCCGGAAAGAGTTTTCTGGCTATTTCGTCTCGGTTTGTTGTTTCTTTGTCAAAATCAGGGGGAGGGAGAGTTATGCAAAACAAAGAAAAAACGCTTCACCGCGGCTTGGAAGAGCGGCATATCTCGCTTATGTCGTTGGGCGCCGCGATTGGAGTCGGGCTGTTTCTCGGGTCAGCTTCTGCCATAAAGCTTGCCGGGCCGGGGATTTTAGCCGCTTACGCCTGCAGCGGACTGATTATGTTTTTTATTATGCGGGCATTGGGGGAAATGGCGATTCAAAAGCCTGTAGCCGGCTCGTTCAGCCGGTATGCCAGAGATTATCTCGGTCCGCTTGCCGGGTTTTTAACGGGCTGGAATTATTGGTTTTTATGGGTCGTTACCTGCATGGCGGAAATCACCGCGGTCGGCATTTATATGGGCTACTGGTTCCCTGACGTGCCGTCATGGATCTGGGCGCTTTGTGCACTCGTCATTATGACGGCTGTCAACTTTCTGGCGGTCAAAGCGTACGGTGAGCTTGAATTCTGGTTTGCACTCATTAAAGTATTGGCGATTCTGTCAATGATCGCGATCGGTCTGGTGATGATCGTATTCGGTCTCGGAAACGGAGGCGTTGCGCTCGGAATCAGCAATTTATGGAGCCACGGCGGCTTTTTCCCGAATGGGATTAAAGGGGTGCTGCTGTCGCTTCAGATGGTCATGTTTGCCTATCTCGGGATTGAGCTGATCGGTGTCACAGCCGGTGAGGTCAAAAATCCGGAAAAATCATTGGCGCGGGCCATAGATACTGTTTTTTGGCGCATTCTCATTTTTTACGTCGGAGCTTTGTTTGTCATTATGTCAATTTATCCGTGGCAGGAAATTGGTTCAGGCGGGAGCCCGTTTGTTTTGACATTTGAAAAAATCGGAATACCAGCTGCAGCCGGAATCATTAATTTTGTCGTATTGACGGCGGCTCTTTCTTCCTGCAACAGCGGGATCTTCAGCACGGGGCGTATGCTGTTCAATCTGGCGGAGCAAAATGAAGCGCCTAAAGCATACGGAACGGTCACAAAAGGCGGTGTGCCGGGAAAAGCGGTATTGGTTTCAGCGGGCGCGTTGTGCATCGGCGTTTTGCTGAACTACGTGGTGCCGGCGAAAGTGTTTACGTGGGTGACGAGCATTGCGACGTTCGGAGCAATTTGGACATGGTCGATTATTTTGCTTTCCCAAATGAAATACCGTAAAAGCTTACAGCCGGAACAACGGAAAAAACTCAAATATAAAATGCCTTTATACCCCTTTTCCTCATATATCTCGCTGGCATTTCTGGCTTTTGTCGTTGTGCTGATGGCTTTTGATGCAGAGACCAGGGTGGCCGTCATCATCGGTCCTGTCTGGTTCGGCATATTATTAGCCGCCTATTACGGGAAAGGTTTCCATAAAAGAAAAGACATAGATCTGGAAAACGGACAGACATTCGCCGAAAAAGCGTAAAAAAAGAGCCCGCTGAAATGGGCTCTTTTTTCATAGGATCGGGTAAAAGGGGGAAGAATAAAACAAATTCCTGAACATTTTGCTTCTGTTTCCTGACAATCGGGAGAATGCAAATGGTTTTTACTTAAATAATATTTTGAAAAATGGTACAGTAGTAAAACAAAGCTGATCTTTTTTATTTCTCTTGCATTGTTTTATAGTATCGGCCTTTTTCAACATATTCCGTTCTGATTCTTTCCATGTCCCGTATGTCTTCTTCTGTCAGCCGGCGGATAACCTTTGCGGGCCGGCCGAACGCAAGACAGCCGGGAGGAATGGTTTTGCCCGGAGGAACGAGACTTCCGGCGCCGATAAACGCGCCTTCTCCGATTTCCGCCCCGTCAAGAATGACGGAGCCCATACCGATTAAAGCATTCTTTCTGATGATTGCGCTGTGCAGTGTAACCTGATGGCCGATCGTGACGTCATCTTCAATAAGAAGCGGGCGGTTCGGGCTTTGATGCAGACAGCTCAAGTCTTGTATGCTGACTCTTTTTCCGATCCTTGTCGGCGCAACATCCCCCCGGATGACTGCCGAGAACCAGATGCTCGATTGTTCTCCGATCACGACGTCGCCCGTTATGACGGCGTTATCCGCAATGAACGCTTCAGGATGTATGTCCGGCGTAAATTGTTTATAAGGGTAGATTATCATGTCTCATCCTTCTTTCTCTAAATTTATGTAAGAGGTGAACTGCATGTGGACTTGGAAAGCAGACAGGCCCGTCGGTACCATTGTCATTATCCACGGGGCGAGCGAATACCACGGGCGTTATAAATGGCTCGTTGAAATGTGGAGATCTTCCGGATATAACGTGGTGATGGGCGATTTGCCCGGTCAGGGAACGTCGACCCGCGCCAGAGGGCATATTCGCTCTTTCCAAGAATACATTGATGAAGTAGATATATGGATTGATAAAGCGAGAACGCTTGAAGCGCCCGTTTTCCTTTTGGGCCACAGCATGGGCGGACTGATTGCGATAGAATGGTTTAAGCAGCAGAGAAATCCCCGCATTACGGCACTCATTTTATCATCACCTTGTCTGGGTCTGCAAATAAAAGTCAATAAAGTCCTTGATTTTGCGTCTAAAGGACTGAACGTCCTCGCTCCGTCCCTCAGAGTGGATTCCGGCTTATCACCTGATATGGCAACGAGGAATGCGGATATGATTGAAGCGGATCAAAACGATTCTTTATATGTCACGAAGGTATCCGTAAGATGGTACAGAGAGCTTTTAAAAACCATTGATGCCGCTATGGTGCCGACTGATGCGTTTTTAAAGGTGCCGCTTTTGCTTATGCAGGGCGGTGATGACAAAATCGTCGATAAAATGAAGGTCCGCAAATGGTTTTCCGGTGTGGCTTCCCATAATAAATCGTACCGGGAATGGGAAGGGCTTTATCATGAAATTTTTAATGAACCGGAAAGAGAAACTGTGTTTAAGGCGGCAAAAGCCTTTACAGATCAGTATATTTGAATTCGCTGGGGGTGCATATGTTGACAGTACCGGAACATCCTTTTAACCTTATGGCAAAAGTGTATCGGGAAATTTTTCCGCTCGTTCATCAGGAATTGAACATGTGGCGGGAAAAATCAGATTCCATTAAAAATACCGAACTGCGGCAGCAGGCGGCCGCAAGTATCCGCGATAAGTCGTTTCATTGTGAAGGAGGCGGCATTTTAGCCCTGCTTTCGGGAGAGCAGAAACAGAAATGCGTGCAATTTATCATCGCGTATCAGACAATCAGTGATTATCTGGACAATCTGTGCGACCGCAGCACCTCGCTTGATCCCAAGGACTTCCGCATGCTTCATCTTTCCATGCGTGACGCGCTGACGGTCGGAGCCGAGGTGCGGCCGTACTATCAGTACAGAGAGGAGCGGGATGACGGCGGTTATCTTCATGAGCTGGTCAGAACATGCCAGCGGGTGCTCGGGTCAATAGAACATTACGATATCATTAAACCTTATTTGCTTGAGCTGTGTGATTATTATTGCGATCTTCAGGTTCATAAGCATGTCGTTGAGCATGAACGCGTTCCGAGGCTTAAAGCCTGGTTTGAGCAGTACCGGTCACAGCTTCCGGAAATGGAGTGGTTTGAGTTCTCGGCCTGCGCCGGATCGACGTTAGGCATTTTCTGTCTCGTTGCTTACTCATTCCAGCCTGATTTTAACGAACATACCGCTGAGAAAATCCGCAGCAGTTATTTTCCGTACATACAAGGGCTGCACATACTGCTCGATTATTTAATTGACCAGGAAGAAGATCTGCTTGAAGGCGATCTGAATTTCTGTACGTATTATCAGTCTCATGAAGAAATGATGCAGAGACTGCAGCATTTTATTGAAAAAGCGGATGAACATTTGCAAGGCATTCCGCATGAAAATTTTCACCGGCTGATCAACAGGGGGCTGCTCGGCGTCTATTTATCCGATGACAAAGTCGCCGGCCAAAAAGAAATGGGCCGCCTCGCGCGAAAGCTGATCAGGGCAAGCGGAAAAACGTCATTTTTCTTTTATATCAACGGAAGAGCCTACCGCAAATTTCAGAAGATGGCTTGGACGAAAAGTTCGTAATGGGGAACTGCGCCTCTCGTGTACATTGACGGCGCAGTTTTTTTATTTATGACGTGAAGAATGAAACATTGTTTGCGCCTGCAGAATATGATACTTTAATTTTATGAAAAAATTAAAGTATTTAGCGGTCATAGCATTACTTTCCATTTCCGGAGGCTGCTCCGTCATCCATGCTTCCGCCGGCTATCATCCTGTCTTGATAGCGCACAGGGGCTCTTCTGCGATTGAGCCGGAACATACCGCTTTGTCTTATGCACGTGCGATTAAAGACAAAGCAGATTATATTGAGATAGACTTACGGGAGACGAAGGACGGCCGTCTGATTGCGATTCACGATAAAACGGTAGATCGGACAACAGATGGTAAAGGGATGACAGATGATCTGTCTTTGGCTCAGATTAAGAAACTGAATGCGGGAAAAGGAGAAAAGATTTTAACATTAGAAGAAATCATCCAGAAATTCGGACAAACTGCCAATTACTATATTGAGACAAGAGAAAGCAACGGCAGCCTGGTGATGGAAAAGAAACTGATTGACATATTACAAAAACATAAGCTGATTTCCAGCCATAAAGCAGTCATTGAGTCTTTTAGCGGGAAGAGCTTAAAGAAAGTTCGTTCTATGAATAAAAAAATTCCTCTTGTTCGATTATTAAAAGATCACGAGGCTGAGGAGATAAATGATAAGCAGCTGCAAGTAATCAGAACGTATGCTGATACAGTCGGGCTCAACGCCAAATTGGCAAATGAAGCAGTCGTGAAGCGCATTCATCACAATAAGATGAAAGTGCACGTGTTTTTTGATAAGGAAGACGAGCATACGCTGACGCCTATTATGCTGAAACAAAAAGCAGATGGTGTCTTTACGAACAATCCCGCTTATACACGCAGCGTGCTGCAAAACAGTAAATAAAAAGAGACATGCGCATTTTACGCTGTCTCTTTTTTAAACGGTTTCTTTTTTGCCGCAAGGTGCATTGCGAATTTGCCGATCAGCCCGATGACAAAAAATGCAGCAAACCACCAGTAATAGGTTTTCGCGAACTCAAATCCTAAATGTCTTGATAAAATGATGACAAACATCACATAGGGAACACTTGAAAATATGATGCGAAGAATATTCAAACTGCCGCTCCTCCCAGACGTTACACTTAAAAGGTGAACTTTTTTCCATTATTTCATAGTAATTGATTTTTCTTGAAAAGTAAACACAAAAAGAATCGGCCCGCTTATGACAGGCCGATTCTTTATTTGCCGGCAGATTTCTTTTCAATCGCTATAATAAACGGCGGGTCGTTCCGCTGGTTGAGAAAGCCGTAGCTCAGCACGCGGGCTTTTTCCTGATCAAGATTGCTGCAGTATTCCAGTAATGCACTTTTTTCCGTCTTGCCTTCAGGATGCCCGTGGTACACAACGAGAACGATCAGCCCGTTCTCCTTCAGCAGTTCAAGGAGCTGTTCGATCGCGGAAATGGTTGAGTGACCGTTTGTCGTAATGCTTTTATCGCCGCCTGGCAGATAGCCGAGATTAAAGACGGCGCAAGCCACACGACCGTGCGCATCTTCAGGCAGCGATGCCTTTATTTGATCATGGCTTTTATGGTGAAGCGTGACGCGCGGGCCGAAGTCGGCACCGAGCCGCTCCTTCGTTTTAGCGAGTGCGTCCGCTTGAATATCAAAGGCATGGACATGTCCTGTCTCACCGACAAGGCCGGCCAGAAAATATGTATCATGTCCGTTGCCCATCGTCGCGTCAACCGTGATATCACCTTCCTGTGCGGCGGACTTCAGCAATTCTTTACTGAAAGGGAGGATGTGCATCAAGGTCATAGGGCGGTCTCCTCCCCGGTCTTTCTGAAGAGCTTTCCTTGATAGCTTCCCCGTGTTTCCAGCTCTTTTTGAATGGCGCCCAGTACTTCCCACTTATTGACGCTCCACATCGGCCCGACCATTAATTCGATCGGCCCGTCTCCCGTAATGCGGTGAACGATCATTTCCGGGGGAATGATTTCGAGCTGATCACATACAAGACTTACATATTCTTCTTGAGAAAGGAACTCCAGCTTTCCTTTTTCATATTGCTTCACCATCGGTGTGCCTTTTAATAAGTGAAGCAGGTGAATTTTAATGCCTTGCACATCCAAATCAGCGACGGCTTTGGCCGTCTCCATCATCATGTCCCTGTTTTCAAGCGGAAGCCCGTTAATGATATGGGAACAAACGCGGATGCCGTGTTTTCTCAGTTTATTGACACCCTCAACATAGCAGTCAAAATCATGGGCGCGGTTGATCAGGAGTGCGGTCCGCTCATGCACGGTCTGCAGCCCGAGTTCAACCCACAAATAGGTCCGCTCATTCAGTTCTGCCAAATATTCCACGACATCGTCCGGCAGGCAGTCCGGACGGGTCGCGATAGACATGCCGACAACACCGTCAAGCTTGAGGACGGATTCGAATTTTTCACGCAGCTCCTCTACCGGGGCATGCGTATTCGTGAACGCCTGGAAATATGCGATATATTTGCCGTCTTTCCACTTTTCGTGCATACGGTTTTTGATATCGTGAAATTGCGTGAGTAAGTCATCGGCCCGGTTGCCGGCAAAATCGCCGGAGCCCGCCGCGCTGCAGAATGTGCAGCCGCCGTGTGCAACCGTGCCGTCCCGATTCGGGCAGTCAAAACCGCCGTCAAGCGCGACTTTAAACACTTTATGCCCGAAATGCTCCCGCAGGTGATAATTTAATGTATGGTACCGTTTTTCCGTATTTGAATAAGGAAAAGGGTTATTCTCGTTCAATGTTCAAAAAGCCTCCCTCACATCAGATGCATCCTAAAATTGTAGCATGAATGATGGAGCGGAACAATGAAACAATTATGGAACGGTCAAGGCGTAATATCTACCTGGTTTTTCTGTTGTTGTTTTAATCGTTTTGGAGAAATATCACTGAACAATGCAAAAATAATTCCTAAAATAAGAATTACACTGCCTAATTTGAATGTATTATTAAAACTGTCACTTATTTTTTCATTATATAAATTTGAAATTTTTTTCTGGATAGCGATAACTTCCTTCTTTTGAGTATTGAAACTTTTTTGTACCTTTTCTTTATATGGATCCGGGGTTATAGAAAGAATTTCTTCCTCTTTTTTGTTTAATTCAGCAATACTTTTTCTTCGATCGAAACCTTTACTGTCTGAATGCTTTAAGTGAGTTATTATCTCGTTTTTTGCATTTTTATCAAAAACCTGATTGTTTTCCACAATTGTTATGGCTTCTTTTTTTGCAGAAGCTGTGTGATCATTTATATTCATTGTAAGCACAGATGTAAGTATGGCAATGCCTAGCGCTTGTCCAACTGTCCGCATCATATTAAGAATACCTGAGGCAATACCTACTTTCTCAGGAGGAATAAGCCGTATCCCTGAACTCATTGCCGGTCCTATCACAAGCCCTAAAGCTAAGCCGGTCAAACATAACAGAATAATTACCGTTGTTACAGAACTGTCGTATCGTATGTATCCATATAAATATGTTGTGATTGTTAAACCGAGCATACCTAGACCCGAAAGCCAAATGCCCCCGAGTTTATCAGATAGCTTTCCAGAAAGTACAGAGGTAAACATAGATGATAGAGCTAATGTAGAAACAATTAACCCCGCTTCTAATTCAGTTTTTCCCATTAAATTCGTGAGGAGTAAAGTAATAATAAGGGTACCGCTTGTTAATCCAAGGCCCTGCATAAAGAGGGTGAAAGAACTGAAACTAAACGTACGTATCTTCAGCATGGATAAGGGAATCATCGGGTTTTTAATTTTAGATTCAATAAAGAAAAACAAACAGAATAATAATACAGAGATTACGAAAAGAGAGATAATTAATGGTGATGACCAGCCTAAATCAGATACTTTTGCAAAGCCAAAGGTTAAACAGAAGAGAGCTCCGGATAAAATAAGAATCCCCATGTAATCAATTTTTTTACTCACTGTTTCATCATAACTCTCAGTAATAAAAAATGCTGCTAAAAAAAGAGAAATCAGGCCTAAAGGAATATTTATGAAGAAGATAGCTTGCCAATTAAAGTTTTCAGTTAATAATCCTCCAAGTACAGGTCCTAAAGTAGCTGCTAATCCTGAGAAAGCCCCCCAGATTCCAATGATCAATCCTTTTTTATTTTGAGGAACGATGGCCAAAGCAATAGGCATTGTAACTGGCACAATGAAAGCAGCAGATAATCCCTGAATCACTCTAATTGTGATAAGCATTTCAATTGAAGTGCTCAAACAGGCAATAACTGATGTCAAAATAAAAAGTGCTAATCCAAACATAAAAGCTTTTTTTCTTCCAAAATGGTCTGCCAGCTTTGATGCACCTACTAATAAAACTGCAAAAGCTAAAGTATAACCTGTAGCCACCCAAGCTACTTGAGAAAGGTTGCTCGAAAAGTAATCCAGCATCTTAGGTAAGGCAATATTTACTATAGTGGTGTCCATTACCGAAATGAATGTACCTAATAATAATGCAGATAACATAATTAATTTTTTGAAATTCAAAATTACAACCTCCATCAGATATTAATCTAAATTAAAATTCGATATATATCTAAAAACATGATAAATGCAATCTTAAGAGGTGTCAATATTATTCATAAATTGTTTTTTCATCCACTTATCTCGAAATCATATTTTTATAATTCAACAATTTTGTAACTTGAAATAACTCACTAAGAGCTTAAATGGACCTGTAAACTAGCTGAGATGATTAAGGATTTCTGAAGAGTATGACATGAGGAGAATACTTAGCATGAGGTGAAGCAAGTCTAATAAATCTAGGACTGCTCATGATAATGCTCAGTCAGGTAAGTGCTAATTAGAAATGAATATTCTTTGAAAGTTTCCTTTTGATTGATAATATTAAAAATGTAAAATGTCTGGCATGAAGATAGTACAACGTTTTCCTTTGTGGAAAAAGACTTTATGGGGTGTGAAAAAGTGCGGTTAATAATAAATGACAGTGTTTCAGAATTCTTTGACAAGATATCCTCTATTCTATTCTTAAAACACGAGGAATTCTTCAAAGATTATACAACCAAATTGGGTTTGAATTTAGATAATGAATATTTTGTATTACTAGATGATCTTAAAAGAATAAAAGAGTTAGATAGTGAGTTTTTAAATTTTTATTTTGGCAGCTTTTGCGACTACAAAGATGTTAGGAATGCAAATATTTTTTGTTTAGCCACAACATTTTTTAAAATCCCACAAATTTACACGAAAGATTTTTTTGAAATTATTGATTATTTGTCTGCAGTTACAGAAGAAGAGATAAGAAAAAATATTTTAGAGTCTCTAATTTATTTACAAGGAGATCTTAAAACCGAAACATCTACCCAACAGTATTTAAATGATAGGGAAAGTTTATTTGAGCTACTTAATAATCTAAATATAAAGCCCGAATACAAGTGGATCATATTTAAGGTAATGAAATCTCCTAAAACTTATGTAGATCAATTTTGCAGCAAATTAATGTCGGTGAATGGTTATCTTAACGAGGCGATTTATAATTTAATTAAATTCAGAGAAGAGTGGATGAATCAATTAAAAAACATAAATATAGATTTTCCAAAAAAGATAATCAGTACGTTAAAAGGTAAGGAATACTTATCTTGTAATTATATTAATATATATCCAACACTTTTACCTTACACTGCAACTATTACGAAAAGTGAAGATAACATTTATGTTGGACTTGGTTATAAAGTTGATAAAATTTTTGAAAATACATTAGAGAAAGCAGAGATTAATCATATCATTGATTTTTTGAAGCTTTTATCGGATAAAAGTAAGTTCAAGATATTAATCTTACTTAGTCATAAAAAAATGTATGCTAATGAGATTGCTGAACAGCTAAATTTAACCAACGCAACGATTTCACACCATATGAGAATTTTGACATTGCAAGGTTTAGTTGAGAGTACGAGAAATCAAAATAAAACATACTATTATCTTAATTCTTCAAAATTCGATTCACTTTTGAACGGTTTGTTGAAAAAATTTAAAGCTGTTCCAGTCTTAGATGGGGATGAGTAAGTTTTATAGTTGGTGTTAGTTTCGGGATGATAATTAAAGCTAATAAAAACGATCGTCTAATGAATTGGATACCTAAAAAATCTGATGAATCCTGGGTGTTTTACACAAAAAAGATAATTTGATGGTGAACAATTTAAAGCGAACCGAAGATCTTGTGGGTGATGTGGAAAAATTATAATGTTTTTAATAAAAGAAGAATTAAGTTAGCGTTCTAAAATGAAGGCTTTTTATAAAGACTTCATTCTGTCTTGATTAAGTTTTACATTTAATCGTATTTTATGCCATCTCTGTCTTGTGAATGAATTACCTGATATTTCTTGTGAGAATTTATTTGGAATAAGAAATACTATTGATATGACATTATCAATAGGAGGACTGTTTAATGGCAACAAGACAATCAGTAGATGAACATCTCCAAAGAAGCGAACAGGCGTATGAATTTGCGAATGAGCAATTTATGACCGCTTCAAAACAAGAGCATTATAATGATAATGAGTACAGTGAAGCGCAAATGATGCTTGAAAACGCGGTGAATGAATTAAACAAGCTGTCATTATCTGCGAATGATCAGCAAAGAGAGCAGCTTTACAGAATGAGATTGCAGCTGCAGACTTTGCAAAACAATATGATTTTGCAGCGTAATTTTGATTACTGACCGCGCCGTTTCAAATGGTTCAGCAAACCTGCCGGAATCCCGGCGGGTTTTTTTGTATTTCTTTTAAAAAAGAATTGACAATAGGCCTGAGTGTGTTTATTGTATTACGTGTACTACTTGATGTAATACACATAAAACACTCAAAAAATGAAATCGACATATAAATGTTAAGCATAGGGAAGGGGAACTTTCATGAAAAACAAAAGATCCGTAAAACAAGATGTGCCTCTTATTATCGCCGCCTCGGTTTTGGCCAGCAGTCTGTTTGTCGTTCTTGTCGTCATCGGTTTTCAATGGCAGAACATTTAAAGAAAGAGAGCAGCTCGTAAAAGAAAGAAGGGAAGTAAATGATTCAAATCGATCCGAGAAGCTCAACTCCGATTTATGAGCAGATCATACAGCAATTGAAAGAGCTTTGTTTAAAAGGGATCATGAAGCCGGGGGATAAACTTCCTTCTGTCAGGGAATTGGCAACGATTATTATCGCCAATCCGAACACAGTCAGCAAAGCGTACAAGGAGCTCGAACGCGATGGTGTCATTGAAACGCTGAGGGGAAGAGGAACGTATATATCGGAGAATGCAAAAACGACATTGGTTGAAGGGAAGATGACGATGATAAAAGAGCAATTGAAACAGCTCATCATCGATGCCCATTACGCGGGAGTTGAGCTGGAGAAGCTGCAGGAATGGATAAAGGAAATCAGCGCTGATGTGAAAGGAGGCAAGGATCATGATTGAATTGCGGAATCTCTCAAAAACGATAGACGGTAAAGAAGTGCTCAAAGATATTTCGCTCACCATCGGAAAAGGGGAAATTTTCGGGCTGCTCGGGCGGAACGGATCAGGGAAAACAACACTGCTCCGGCTCATTCAGCAGATTCTGCTTCCGGATCAAGGGACGGTTTTATTTAATCAGGTGGAAATAAAGCGTCATCCGAAAGTCAAACAGAATATCATTTATATGCCTGTTGAAAATCCTTTTTATGACAAGTATACATATAAACAGCTTGTTGCGATTGTAAGCAGAATCTATCCGAATTTTGATGTGACTTACGCCAATGAGCTGATGAACAGGTACGGCATTCCGGAAACGAAGAAATACCGTGAATTATCCACAGGCCTGAAAAAACAGCTTGCGCTCGTCCTTGCCTTTGCTTCACGCCCGGCTCTTATCCTTTTGGATGAACCGACGGACGGAATTGACGCCGTAACGCGTCATGACGTGCTTCAGCTTATGGTGGATGAAGTGGCTGAACGGGAAACGAGCATTCTGATTACCTCACACCGTTTAGAAGATATTGAGCGAATGTGCAACCGGATCGGGTTTTTGGAAGGAAATCAGCTGACGAATGTGATGGACTTGGATGATATGAAGGAAGAGTACATGAAAATCCAAATGGCATTTGAAGAGGACGTCGCCTTGAAGATCAGGGAACAAAATATACCGATTCTCGACCATGCCGGTGTGTTTTATACGGTGCTGATTCAAAAGAACGATGAGAAGAAAAAGAACTTTCTGCAAGAGCTGCAGCCTAAAGTATGGAACGAGCTTCCTGTGAACTTAGAAGAAGTTTTCATCGCGAAGTTTGGAGGGAACCGGAGATGGTAGACAGGGGATTGCTGTACAGGGAATGGGTGCAGAATCGAACTGTTCTTGTGATGGTCGGCATTTTTTTAGCGGCGGTCAATCCATTTGAAGTGTTAAATACCTATCTGGTTTATCAAGGCTGTCTGGACACCCACGGAGCATATTGTAAGTTTTATGTGAATTCTTTGGATAGCGGAATGCTGAACTTAAACTGGGCGCCCGCTGTGATTTTGGCGGTTTGCTTATTCGGACTGGAGCGTACGAAAGGAACCATTGATGCGCTTTTCAGTCTGCCTTATTCCCGCGCTCAGGTGTTTCACACTAAATTTTGGCTCGGGGCGGCGGTCATTACCGGCGCTCAGGTGATCGGCTACGGGCTGGCTGAGCTGCTCATTCTTCTGTTAAAGCCTGAGCGCGTATATTTCTTCCACCATTACAGCGTCGGAGAGATTATTGTGAGTGTTTTGGCTTTTACATTGGTCGCGAGCGCAGGCTGCTTAACGGGGAATACGTTCGCCCAGCTGTTAACGGCGTTTGCCGTGTCGATATCACCATACCTGATCATTACGTTGCCGCTGTCCAATGTAGAAGTCATCTTCGGAGCCGGCATGTATGAGCTGATGCCGTCAGTGGATGCTTATATCAAAGTATACAATCTTTTTCAATATTTGAATCCGATCATGTACATGGATACAGATTGGGTATCTGCCAGCAAGTATATATTAATCATTCCGGCAGTGATGAGCATTGTATTTTATGCCATCGGGTACTTTTGCTATGTCAGGCAGCCGGTGGAACGGAACGGCCATTTTTTTCTCTGGAGACAGCTTGACCGGCCCATTCAGATTGTGGTGATCATCATCGCCGTTCTCGGTTTTGGCCTGGCGGGGTACTCGACGGGACAGACGATGACAGGGTATGTGGCCGGGATGCTGGTCGGAGGAGCGGTCGGATTTTTGGTCAGTTATTTTGCCATATATAAAAAAACGAAGCATGTGTAAGAAAGGAGGACCGGAATGATACCGCAGGGATTGTTGTACACAGAATGGAAGAAAAATCAGTGGTTGTTTTTGTTGAGCGGTATTTTTTTAATAGCGGCAAACCCTTTTATGATTTATTACTACTATTTATCATACCAAGGACGTTTGAATTATCTGGATCCGCAATATTGTGAATTTACCGTGAGTTATACGAATGGGTCGCTTCTTTCCTTCAGCTGGATTGTGAGTGTCATCATTGCTGTCTTCTTATTAGGCTTGGAACGGACAAAGGGAACGATGGATGCTTTGTTAAGCATGCCTTACAGCAGAGGCCAAATCTTTCAGACTAAATTCTGGCTCGGCGGGGCAGTCATTGTTGTTCCTCAGGCGATAGGCTATGGAGCGGCGTCATTGCTGATATCTTTGCTGAAACCGAGCCATACGTACGATTTTGATCATTTTTCAATCGGAATGATTGTCATCAGTTTTATGGCTTACGCCTTGTTAATGGCATCCGGAGCAATAACGGGACATATATTCGCCCAGCTGTTAACGGCGTTTACCGTAACGATTCTGCCTTTTTTACTCATCGGTCTGCCGGCCGCGAATTTGGAGGTCGTTTTCGGTGTTAGTGTGGGAGATCAATTTTCTTTTATCAGCAGTTATATCGAATCCCGTCTTTTTATATTTGTAACCCCTATTGGATATGTGTTTAACGAATGGATCAGAGAAAGGGATTTGGTTTTAATCATTCCGATGGTGATGAGTCTTGTCTTTTATCTGATCGGTTACGTCAGCTTTCTGAAACATCCGAATGAACGGAACGGCAGATTCTTTCTATGGAGAAAATTGGACCGTCCGGTGCAGATTTTGGTGATTGCGTTTGCCGTTATGGGTTTCGGTGTTTTCGGATATGGGGTCACAGACACGATGTTCGGCTATTTAGCCGGCATTATCTTCGGCGCGGTTATCGGGTTTTTCATCAGTTATTTTACGGTTTACAGGAAGTCAAAGCATATGTAGATCCGTTTGAAAATGAGCAGTTTGGAGGAAGGCAAGGTGCCGATTAGCGGTTTGCTTTATAAAGAATGGAAGCAGCGGCAGACGCTGCTGCTGCTTACAGCGGGGTTCTTATCTATCTTAGGCCCTTTGGCAATTATAAATGAGTATTTTCACTATAAGGATTGTTTACGTGCACTTCAGCTGTACCCGGGGTCAGTTTGTACATTCAGCATCGATTACAGCAATTATCGGAATTTGATTGGGCTTCATTTCATTCCGCCGGTTGTTATGGGGCTTTTTCTGATAAGAGCAGGCCGGGCTGAAAGGATGTTTACACTGAGTCTTCCGTATTCGAGAAGCCGGATATTTCATACGAAGTTTTTCTTGGGAGCAGCCGTGTTAGCCGGCTCGCAGTTTGTTTCTTACGGAGTATCCGACATATTGTTTCTAGCGCTTACACCTGACGCTGTCCATCATTTTCAATCATTCAGCGCAGGGATGCTGGTCATCAGCTTGATGATTTATGCACTAGTGACAGCTGCCGGCACGATAACGGGCAATTTAGCGGCGCAGCTGATCACAGCGTTCACGGTTTCCGTCTTTCCGATCGTGGTTATGACGATTTACCTGTTAAACGCCGAGTTCCTTTTTGGCAGGCAGGCTGTGCCGGATATTGATTTCCCTTGGAGCGGATTTCTGATCTATTTCATGCCTGCCGCTTACATCCATACATCATGGATGTATTACATGAAACACGCATTGTTTATTTCCGCATTAATGGGATTTTGTTTCTATCTATTCGGCTATGTGAATTTCCTGAAAATGCCGAGTGAACGAAGCGGACATTTTATCCTGAGCAAACACATTGAACGCATCATTCAAGTGCTCGTCATGTCGCTCAGTATGATGGGAAGTGCGGGGGTATGCGGATATGCTTATAACGGTTCGTATACCGGTTACATATTCGGCATGCTCATCGGTGCGGTTATCGGGTTTTTCATCAGTTATTACTTCATCTATAAAAAAACGAAACAGATATAAGGGGGAGTGGTGTACGTGATAGAGGTACAGCATATCGATCATTCATTTAAAATCGGCAGGAAAGGCAGAGAGAGTGAGGTTCCGGTACTGAAGGATGTCTCTTTGACCGTTGAAAAAGGGGAAATTGCCTGTATCGTCGGGCGGAGCGGTTCCGGAAAATCAACGCTTCTGAATTTAATTTCGGGATACATAGCGCCGACGAAGGGCCGTATCGTCATTAACGGCACTGATGTGACGGGTTTCAATGAAAAAGAGTGGGCGCAGTTCCGCCTCGGGCATTTCGGCTTTATTTTTCAAAGCTTTCAGCTCATTCCGAGTCTGACAACCTATGAAAATGTTGAAATGCCGCTTGCCTTAAAAGGCGTCAAACCGTCTGAACGCAAGCAGAAAGTCGCGGATATGCTGAAACGGGTCGGACTTGAAAATCATGCGAATCATTATCCGAATGAGCTGTCAGGCGGCCAGCAGCAGCGTGTCAGTATCGCAAGAGCCCTCATTTTAAATCCGTCAATTATTTTAGCCGATGAGCCGACGGGAAGCCTCGATTCAGAAACGGAACTTGAGGTGCTTGCATTAATTCAGCAGCTGAACCGGGAGCGCGGGATTACATTTGTCATCATTACGCATGACGATGAAGTCGCTTCGATCGCGCATTCAAAATTCCAGCTGCATGACGGTGTATTAAAAGGGGGCGTTACTGTTGAGATTTAAGGATCAGATTCACTTTATCAGAAGAAATATGAAGAAAAACCGGCTGCGTGTTTTCATGACGGTGCTGGCGACGACAATGGCGTGCGCGTTTTTAGTGGTGCTGGCTTCCGTCGGATTCGGCATCCAAAAAACGATTACAGACATTACCATGAGCCAGCAGATTGTTACGGAAATCAATGTGCTCGGCCAAGAGAACGGAAAAGCCGTGAAGAAATCAGACTTGGAAAAGTATAAAAATGTCAAGTCTGTCGTTGAAAGAACCCAAGTGTATGAACCGAACAAAGCGTCATTGGGAAATCGAACAAATGAAGATTCAGCCATTGTGCTGACAAACATGAAAGATGAAGTCAAAGCCAATATGGAGCTTGATCAGGGAAGAGTCGCCCGCACAGAGAATGAAATCGTGGTCGGCTATGATTTTGCAAAGAACCTATTGACGAAAAAAGAGGCTGACGCTTACGACAAAGAGTTAAAGGATCACCAAGGCGACATGTCGGAGGTGAAAAAACCAAAAGGCTATACGAAAGACCTGCTTAATAAAACGATACAGCTGGGCATCTCCAAAACAAACAAAGACGGAGACGTTGAAAAAACGAAAACGTACGACTTCAAAGTAGTCGGAATTACAAAAAAACCGTCCCAAGATTGGATGGAGGATACAAATATTTTTGTGAGTGATCAATTCAAGAAAGACTTCTCGACATTCTTGGATCTGAAGAATGGAAATGCGGAAAAAAGCATCAATGTGTATGCAGACAAATTCGATCATGTCGATCAGCTTACCCATGACCTCACGGATGACGGCTTTTATGTCAGATCTGTCACAACCGAGCTGAAGGGCGTCAACACGTTTTTCCTCGTCTTTAAAATCGGCCTGATCTTTGTCGGCTTTATCGCCGTCGTGATTTCTGCCATCGGTATTTTCAATACGATGACGATGGCGGTGACGGAACGAACGCAGGAAATCGGGATTATGAAAGCGATCGGCGCAAGCCCGTCCATCATCCGCAGAATGTTCCTGATGGAAAGCGCCTATATCGGGATATTAGGTTCTGTCATCGGGATTATCATTTCTTACGGAGTGAGTTTTGCCGTCAATCTGGCTGTGCCGGTTATCTTGAAAGCGGTAGGGGGAAATACCGGAGCTGAAGATCTTCATTATACCTTCTCCTATATCCCGCTCAGCCTCGTTGTGATCGCAGTTGTCATTTGTGCGGGGGTCGCGGTAATTTCCGGTATGAATCCGGCCCGCAAAGCGACAAAAACCAACGTTCTGACCGCATTAAGAAGAGAACTGTAAAGGAAAAAAGCCGGCTGGACATCAGCCGGTTTTTCCTCTATCTATCAGAAAAGGGCGGATACCATGTTTCACATTTTGTTAATAGAAGACGATAACACTTTGTTTCACGAGATGAAAGAGAGATTAACGGGCTGGTCATTTGCGGTGCACGGAATAAAGGATTTCAGCCGGGTCATCCGGGAGTTTACCGAAATCAAGCCTGATTTGGTGATCATTGACGTACAGCTGCCGAAATTTGACGGCTTTCATTGGTGCAGAATGATACGCTCCCAATCAAACGTGCCGATTCTCTTTTTGTCCTCGCGCGATCATCCCGCGGATATGGTCATGTCGATGCAGCTCGGGGCAGATGATTTTATTCAGAAGCCTTTTCACTTTGATGTGTTAATCGCGAAAATACAGGCCGTGTTCCGCCGTGTGCACCAATACGGCACAGAACCGGCGCTGATGAAAAGATGGTGCGGGGCGGTCATTGACACAGAAACCAACACGGTCAGCCGTAAAAACGGTTCGGTCGAACTGACCAAAAACGAAATGCTGATCTTAAAACTGCTGGCTGAACAGAAAAATAAAATCGTCAGCCGGGAAGAACTCATCAGAAGCCTATGGAATGATGAGCGTTTCGTCAGTGATAATACGCTGACGGTGAATGTCAACCGGCTGCGGAAAAAACTCGATCAATTAGGCATCGGGAAAATGATTGAAACCAAGGTCGGGCAGGGATACATCGCAAAGGAAGAAGACGGTCTTTATGATTAAATCATTTCTGCTCGAAAGAAAAAGCTGGATCGCGATGTTTCTTTTGCAGCAGGCTGTGCTCCTTTTTGCGGCATATATTGATCCGTCTATTCCGTTTCTTTCAGTGCTGTATTTTGTTTACCTGTCGCTTCTTGTGTTTCTTGTATTTCTCTTGTTCCGCTATCGGAAAGAGACCGCCTATTATAAAAGCTTAAGAGAGTGGGACGCCAATTTAGACATGTCTTATCTTAAAGCGCCTGACAGTCCGTTTGAGTCTATCGTTGAAGAAAGCATTGAAGGGCAGACAGAGCAATTACGAAAAAGCTCACTTGATCTTCAGGCGGCGTCAGAGCATGAAAAGGATGACCTGATGTCATGGATTCACGAGGTCAAAACACCGCTGACAGCGATGCATCTCATGATCGAGCGCCTTGATGAACAGCCGCTGAAAGCCCCTTTGCTGTATGAATGGCTGCGGATTCACCATCTCCTGGACCAGCAGCTTCATCAGAAACGATTGTCCTTTATTGAAAATGATTTATCATTCCAGCGCATTCAGCTCAGACCGCTCGTTTTCAAAGAAATTAAAAATCTGCAATCATGGTGCATACAAAAAGGGATCGGGTTTGACATTCAGCTTGATTCACCGGACGTTCACAGTGACGGAAAATGGCTTTCCTTCATCATCAGGCAGCTGTTAAGCAATGCCGTCAAATACAGTGAAGCGGATGACATTACCGTAAAAAGCTATGAACAAAACGGCCGGGTGCATGTCGATATTGAAGACCGCGGCATCGGCATCGAGCCCAAAGATCTTCCGCGCATTTTTGAAAAAGGATTTACCTCGACGCGAATGAGACGAGATCACGCGTCAACGGGGATGGGCCTGTATTTGGCTCAAAAAGCCGCGGCTCCTCTTCTCATCCAAATCAGCGTGCGCTCTGAGCCGGAAAGCGGCACGGTTTTTACCTTGGTGTTTCCGAAACAGAACGATGCCGTCAGCATGTTCAGCGTGTGACAAAAGTGTCACATGCTTTTCTCTTTTGTTCGCTTAATCAAACGAAAAAAACGGCTTCTGTTTTTAAAATAAAGATAACCAATGTAAAAGGAGAATCATAACGTGATGATTTTAGAAGCAGGCAATATCCAAAAAAGCTACGGAAACAAGCTGAATAAACAAGAGGTGCTGAAAGGAATTGATCTTCAGATTCACAAAGGGGAATTCGTCAGCATTATGGGCCCGTCAGGATCAGGGAAAACGACCCTTTTGAATGTGCTTTCCTCCATTGATAAAGTGAGCGCGGGCACCATTAAACTGAACGAGACGGAGATTACATCCATGAAAGAAAAACAGCTTGCCGAATTTAGAAAACGGCATCTCGGCTTTATTTTTCAGGATTATAATTTATTGGACACGCTGACCGTGAAGGAAAACATACTCCTTCCGTTATCCATTACGAAAATGTCTAAGAAAGAGGCGGACCTGCGATTTGCCGAGACGGCAGAGGAGCTTGGGATCTATGATTTGAGACATAAGTATCCGAGTGAAATTTCCGGCGGGCAAAAACAGCGGACGTCTGCCGCAAGAGCTGTTATTCACGAGCCGGGCATTATTTTTGCTGATGAGCCGACCGGAGCGCTCGATTCAAAGGCTGCCACGGATTTATTGAATAAACTCAGCCGCCTGAATCAAAAACGCCGCGCCACCATTGTGATGGTGACGCATGATCCAGTTGCCGCCAGCTATTCCGGACGTGTGGTTTTCATTAAAGACGGCCGTGTGTATACACAGCTGAATAAAGGCGGCCAGGACAGACCGGACTTTTTTCAGGATATTATGAAAACGCAAAGTGTATTGGGCGGGGTTCAGGCATGAGTATTCATCATTTGATCTTCCAGAACCTGAAAAAGAATATGAAAAACTATTACCTTTACGTTTTTGCGCTGGTGTTCAGCGCCGCCCTTTATTTCGCGTTTGTCACGATGCAATACGATCCTGCGCTTGATGAAATGAAAAGCTCCATAAAAGGAGCGGCGGCAATCCGGGCCGCCTCTGTACTGCTTGTGGCGATCGTGTCGGTATTTCTTTTATACGCCAACACCATTTTTATTAAACGGCGCGGCCGGGAAATCGGCTTATTCCGATTAATCGGCATGACGAAAATGCACATTTTCCGCATACTCAGCGCAGAAAATTTCATTTTGTATTTCGGATCGATTTGGATCGGTATTTTCGCCGGCTTTTCCCTCTCGAAATTATGTATGATGATGCTGTTTCATACAGTCGGTGTGAAAGCCTCTGTCTCACTGTTTTTTTCAAGCAAGGCGCTCGTTCAGACGTTAATTGTGTTCGGGGCAATTTACGTGCTGATTATGATGATGAATTACTTATTTATTAAACGGCAAAGCATTTTGTCTTTATTTAAAACCGCGTCATCGTCAGAAAGCGGCATAAGACGGCTTTCTTGGGTGCAGATGTTGATCGGCGTTGTCGGTATTGCGGCCATTATCGCCGGCTATGCCGTGTCCGCGGATTTATTCGGAGGCAGTTTTACGAGCATGAATGAACTGTTTTCGGCCATGGTGTTTATTCTAGGCTCGGTCATTATCGGAACCTATCTGTTTTATAAAGGTTCGGTCAGCTTTCTGGCAAATCTCATCCGGAAATCAAAAGGCGGGTATCTGAATGTCAGTGAAGTGCTGTCTTTGTCATCCATCATGTTCCGGATGAAGTCAAACGCCGTGCTGCTGACGATTATTACGACTCTTTCGGCGCTGGCAATCGGTTTACTGTCTTTAAGCTATATCTCGTACTACTCCGCGGAAAAATCGGCTGAGCAAAATACAGCTGCGGACTTTGCGTTTGATAACCAAAAGGAGACTGACTCATTTACCGCTTTATTGAAGAAAAACGGAATTGAACACAAAGTAAAAACAATCAAGACCATTCAAGCCGGTGTCAATATGAAGAACATCATAAACGGCGACATGAAAAGCTTTAAACAAGACCCGTCCAGCCTGGCGCTGCCGATTATAAGCGAGAAAGACGCAGAAGGGACGGAGCTTTCTGACGGAGAAGCCGTGTTTACCGGATATAATGATATGATGAAAAGATTTCTCGACCTGAAAACGTCAGGTTCCATTGATATAAACGGCAAAACGGATAAAATACCGCTGGCGTATAAGGGCTTGAAGAACGACTTCCTCCTGTCATATACATTTACAAGCGGAGGGCTGCCGACCGTTATCGTCACGCAGCAGGTATTCGACCGGATCGAGAAAGATATCGACCCGTCCATCCAGGGAAAATCAAATCGGTTTTTCGGCATTACACTCAAACGAGAAGAGGACATCCAAAAAGCTGATGGTCTGTTTCAGGCGCAGCACTATTCAGATGGCGCGCTTTCACAATTTGAAACGGCTGACACGCAAAAGAAAAACATGGGGCTGATCATGTTTATTGTCGGGTTTTTAGGATTAACCTTTCTGATTACCTCAGGCTGTATCCTTTATTTTAAACAAATGGGCGAGTGTGAGGATGAGAAGGCTGATTATACGATATTACGGAAGCTCGGCTTCACAACGGGAGATCTGCTGAAAGGCATCCGCCGGAAGCAGGCGTATCATTTCGGGATTCCTCTCGTTCTCGGGCTGTTCCACAGCTATTTTGCCGTTCAGTCAGGATGGTTTTTATTCGGAACGGAAGTGTGGACGCCGATGATCATCGTCATGGCGCTGTATACGCTGCTGTACTCCATCTTCGGCATGCTGTCGGTGCTGTATTATAAAAAGGTCATTCAATCCGCCTTGTAAAACAAGTTGAGGAGCCTCCGCATAAGCGGAGGCTTTTTTTGTATGAATAGAAGAAAGCGATTTTTAAAAGAATAGACATACGTCATTTTTTCGCACGGGGGAGCCTTATGCAGAAGTATTTTCAATTGAAATCTGAAACAGGGGCCTTTCATCTTTTTTCCAAGGAACACATTTTCACGCTGTTGATCATCGGATTGCTGGGGGCGGGCGTGATCGTATTCCGGAAAAAGCTCAACCAGAGCCGCATGATCCGCTATGTACTATTCATTCTCCTTGCCGTGTCGCAGATCAGCTATCATATATGGCTGCTTTGTCATCATGCATGGTCGCTGAAAACAGCTCTGCCGCTGCAGCTGAGCGACCTTTCCGTCTATTTGGCGATGCTGATGGTCATGACAAAAAGCAAAAAGCTGTTCGCCTTCCTCTATTTTGCCGGTTTGGGCAGCGCCGTACAGGCGATGGCAACACCTGATTTAGGGGCGTATTCTTTCCCGCATTTTCGGTACATCGTGTTTTTCGTCTCCCACGGCTGTGTTTTTCTTACCTGTCTATTCATGGCCGCTGCAGAAAAGTACAGACCGTCGGCGCGCGGGCTGTGGGTGTCGGTGCTGATCGTAAATCTGTACGGGGCGTGTGTCTTTTTTATTGATCGTGTGCTGAATGCAAATTATCTATATTTAATGAAAAAACCGAAGACCGCTTCGCTTCTGAATGTTTTCGGACCTTGGCCGTGGTATCTTCTATCAATGGAAGCGGCGGTGATATTGAGCTTTTTCATTCTGTATATTCCGTTTTGGCTGCTGAGGAAAAGAGCATGAAGCCGGTCTGTTTTTGCGAATCCAATCATTTGTAATTTTTTCAACATTCCGGCATTATTTTTTTCAGATTCTGATGTTGAAAAAAGACGTCCGCGGCGATAGAATGAATGTGCTATGATAACGTGATCGATACGGAGCCGCGGCTTGCGGTTTCCGTTTTTTCATGGGGTTTTTTATAGAGAGAGGGGGATCGGTATGCCGCGCGCTTTGAAGATATTAATCATCGGAATGTTTATCAATGTGACGGGCGCATCTTTTTTGTGGCCGCTGAATACGATCTATATTCATAATCATTTAGGGAAATCGCTGACTGTTGCGGGGATTGTTCTGATGCTGAATTCCGGGGCCAGTGTGGCGGGGAATTTATGCGGCGGATTTTTGTTTGATAAAATCGGCGGATTCAAATCCATTATGCTGGGCATTATGATCACATTGGCAAGTCTTCTCGGACTCGTTCTGTTTCACCAATGGCCCGTTTATATTTGGCTGCTCATCATTGTCGGCTTCGGTTCCGGTATCGTGTTTCCGGCCAGTTACGCCATGGCGGGAGCGGTATGGAAAGAAGGCGGGCGGAGAGCTTTTAATGCGATTTATGTAGCTCAGAACGCAGGTGTCGCCGTGGGCTCGGCACTCGGCGGGATGGTTGCAGCATACTCGTTTACGTACGTGTTTTTAGCCAATGCTTTGCTTTATGTGCTGTTTTTCCTTATCGTATTTTTCGGGTTTCGAAATATCAAAACCGGAAATGCGAGCCAGGTTTCTGTTCTGGACTACGAGCCTGTCAGCAGCAGAACGAAATTTACGGCGCTTCTCATATTGAGCGGCGGGTATGTTCTCGGGTGGATTGCCTATTCGCAGTGGTCCACAACCGTTGCGTCACATACTCAAAGCATCGGTATGCCGCTTTCATTATACAGTGTGCTCTGGACCGTAAACGGAATATTAATTGTCGCCGGACAGCCTCTCATAGGAGCTGTTCTGAAAAAATGGTCAGGCGCGTTAAAAACGCAGATGGTCATCGGCTTTTGTATTTTTATCGTTTCGTTCGGCGTGCTTCTTAGCGCCAAGCAATTTCCGATGTACCTCACCGCAATGGTGATTTTAACCGTCGGAGAAATGCTTGTCTGGCCTGCCGTGCCTACCATTGCCAATCAGCTTGCGCCTAAGGGGAAAGAAGGGTTTTACCAAGGATTTGTCAACAGTGCGGCGACGGGCGGCAGAATGATCGGGCCGCTCCTTGGCGGCGTGCTGGTTGATCAGTACGGCATGAGCGTGCTGCTGTTGATCCTGATGGTGCTTCTTGTTGTCAGCATCGCAGCGACGGTGCTGTACGACAAACGCCTGAAAACCGTTAATAAACAAAACGTCCAAGTGCGATGACGACATAAAAAATCCCGCTGTTTCGGCGGGATTTTTTTGTTTATACGACCGGAAGCACGTTGACGGCGTCCTTAACGTTTAAATACGTCTTTAATGAAGAAAAGCTGGCATCAAGCTGATTCATTCTCATGGCGAGGGAAGGCTTGATCCCGGTGATAATCAGTTCTGTGCCGATTAATTTAAGCAGGTGATGCAATTTGAAAATCTGGTCTGCCGTCTGTTCGTTTACCTCGGCCAAACCTGATAAGTCTATAATTAAGTAATCATCTTTAGATGCGGTTAATATGTCCGTCAAAGTTGTCACAATTGAATCAAATCGTTCTTCCGTTAAGTTTCCCACTAACGGCAAGGCGGAGATGCCGTTTCGGATCGGAACAATCGGTGTTGACAGCGTCGTGATTTCTGTGAGGGAATCCTCCAGGAGCTTTTCGTATTCTTTCTGCTCTGTAATGTCTTTTTGAAAACCGACAAAATAGAGCTTGTCTTCAACATACAGAGGATCAATGTTGAGTTCATTCCAAAACGGGGTGCCGTCTTTTTTGACATTTTTCAGCCGCACCGTGATCTTTTCTTTCTGGTTTAAGCTCTTTCTTATTTTCGCGACTTGTTGACGGTCGGTTTCTTTGCTTTGCAGAAATCTGCAGTTCTTACCTAATATCTCTTCGGAAGCGTAGCCTGTCATATCCATAAATCCCTGATTTGTATATATGATGGGATTGTCCTCAAGAGAGGGGTCTGTAATCACCACGCCGATGCGTGCGTGATCAAGCGCCTTTTTGATAAGCTCCAGCTGCTCCAGTTTTCCGAATACATTTGAGTCAGCCATGTAAAACCCCCTTTTGGCCGTAAAGCTGCGCGCTTTTTTCAGCCGTTGTTTCTCCCCTTTTTAAATGAATCTACAGTAACCGTAGCATAACATATGTTCTGATTCAAGCAGCCGAAGTTTGCAATTTGTCATTCGGGCTTGTCCTCATATACACTGAATATATAAGGGGAAGGCACATCATCGCTAAGTAAGTGACTAGGTCATTGTCACTGGGTGAAAAATGAATCTAATGCATCAAGCTTACCGATCATGTGTTCACATATAATGGAAGAAACAAGCTTTTTACATTCCTGTTCAATCGCCGGTATGTAGATATCGAAAATCATCGTATTCGTAAGGGGGCTGGATGGCCTGAAGTCGCTTTACTAAATAAGGGCTTTAGGAAGGTGATGAAGATGCTGCATCAGGTAATAATTGCTTGTGTAATTGGAGGCATCATGGGGGTTCTCGGTCATGTGAAAAAGAGAGGCAGGCTGGAGAAACCCAGAATGACAAAGCGGTTTATCTATCTCGGTTTTTTGGAAGATGGTTTTATCGGAATGGCTGCTTCCATCTTACTTGTCTTATCCGCTGACCCCGATTCAGGAATTCAACTCGTCATCTTATCCATAATCGCAGGCTACGGCGGAGAAGCTGTTCTCAGGAGCTTTGATTTTGTCAGAGAACAAAACAGTGATTCGGCCGAAGCAAAACCACACCAGCAAAAAAATCCTCCATCAAAATAATATCCCCGCTCACGACCCGTTCCGGGTACATTCCCATTGTATACAAACCTGCTTGCACTTATGAACAGAATTCTATAAAATACAGGTAAGATTACGGTAGCGATAAGAACAGTGAAGAGGAGCAGTAAGAAGCAGATTTCGCACTCAGAGAGTTGACGGCCGGTGCAAGTCAATCAAGTCTGTTTCCGAACTCGCCTCAGAGTTGCAGCGGCAAAACCGCTGACGCATAACTGCGTTAAAAGTATCAAGTGAGTGCGGCTTAAAACCGCGCTAACGAGGGTGGTACCGCGGGAAACAAAAATCTCTCGTCCCTTTTAGGGATGAGGGAGTTTTTTTTAGTTTTAGAATAATCTGAATATAATCTTCCTCATCCCGTCAATACTTGGACTACATACGCCGTATTCAATCAGAAGGAGGTTTTTACGTTGAGTTTTCAGCACGAAAAAATAGAAAAGAAATGGCAGAATTACTGGTTGGATCATAAAACGTTCGCCGTCAGTGAAGAGAATGACAAGCCGAAGTTTTACGCGCTTGACATGTTTCCGTATCCTTCAGGAGCCGGCCTTCATGTCGGACATCCGGAAGGCTATACGGCAACCGATATCCTTTCTCGCATGAGACGCATGCAAGGGTACAATGTGCTTCATCCGATGGGATGGGACGCGTT
This sequence comes from Bacillus sp. JK74, assembly GCF_053663395.1. Taxonomy (NCBI): domain Bacteria; kingdom Bacillati; phylum Bacillota; class Bacilli; order Caryophanales; family Bacillaceae; genus Bacillus; species Bacillus sp. JK74. The sequence goes on from NZ_JBSJQB010000003.1 coordinate 54,365, forward strand.
CGGGCTTCCTGCCGAGCAATACGCGCTTGACACGGGGAATGATCCGGCTGAGTTCACAAAACAAAATATAGATAATTTCCGCCGCCAGATCCAATCACTCGGATTTTCTTATGATTGGGATCGTGAAATCAATACGACTGATCCGGACTATTACAAGTGGACGCAATGGATCTTCACCAAGCTGTACGAAAAAGGGCTCGCATACGTAGACGAAGTGCCGGTCAACTGGTGCCCGGCGCTCGGAACGGTGCTTGCGAACGAAGAAGTCATTGACGGCAAAAGCGAGCGGGGCGGCCATCCGGTTGAACGCCGCCCGATGAGACAATGGATGCTGAAAATCACCGCTTATGCGGACAGGCTTCTTGAAGATTTAGAAGAACTTGACTGGCCTGAAAGCATTAAAGACATGCAGCGCAACTGGATCGGACGCTCAGAAGGCGCAAACGTGCATTTCGCGATCGACGGCACTGATGACACGTTTACGGTGTTTACGACAAGACCGGACACGCTGTTCGGCGCGGCTTATGCCGTACTGGCTCCTGAGCATGAGCTTGTGGAGGCCATCACGACGCCTGAACAAAAAGAAGCGGTAGACGCTTATGTTAAAGAAGTTCAGGCGAAAAGTGACCTGGAACGGACGGATCTTGCGAAAACAAAAACGGGCGTCTTCACAGGTGCATATGCCGTAAACCCTGCAAACGGGGAAAAGCTGCCGATCTGGATAGCGGATTATGTCCTCGCCTCTTACGGAACGGGCGCTGTAATGGCCGTGCCGGCGCATGACGAACGTGATTTTGAATTCGCAAAAGTGTTCAGCCTGCCTGTCAAAGAAGTCGTAAAAGGCGGAAACACGGAAGAAGAAGCGTACACGGGAGACGGAGAACATGTCAATTCCGGCTTTCTGAACGGACTGAATAAAGCGGAAGCGATTGAAAAAATGATCGCCTGGCTTGAAGAAACGAAAAACGGTGAGAAAAAAGTGACATACCGTCTGCGTGATTGGCTGTTCAGCCGCCAGCGCTATTGGGGCGAGCCGATTCCGGTCATTCATTGGGAAGACGGCACGTCAACAGCCGTTCCGGCGGAAGAGCTGCCGCTGATTCTGCCGAAAACCGATGAGATCAAACCGAGCGGAACAGGTGAATCACCGCTTGCTAACATTAAAGAGTGGGTGGAAGTCACTGATCCTGAAACGGGCAGAAAAGGCAGAAGAGAAACGAACACGATGCCGCAATGGGCGGGAAGCTGCTGGTATTTCCTCCGCTTTATCGACCCGAAAAATCCGGATCAGCTCGCTTCACCTGAGAAATTGGATAAATGGCTGCCCGTTGATATTTACATCGGAGGGGCGGAGCATGCCGTGCTTCACCTTCTGTACGCTCGTTTCTGGCATAAATTCCTCTATGATATCGGTGTCGTGCCGACGAAAGAACCGTTCCAAAAGCTGTATAACCAAGGGATGATTCTCGGGGAAAACAATGAAAAAATGAGTAAATCCCGCGGAAACGTCGTCAATCCGGATGAAATTGTGGCGTCTCACGGAGCAGATACGCTTCGCCTGTACGAAATGTTTATGGGGCCGCTTGACGCATCTATCGCCTGGTCTGAATCAGGTCTTGACGGAGCGCGCCGCTTCCTTGACCGCGTATGGCGTTTGTTTATCGAGGAAAACGGCGAGCTGACGGGTAAAGTGACAGAAGGCGCGGGCGAAACTCTTGAGCGCGTCTATCATGAAACGGTTATGAAAGTGACAGAAAACTTCGAAGCCCTTCGTTTTAACACGGGCATTTCTCAGCTGATGGTCTTCATTAATGAAGCTTACAAAGCGAATGAACTGCCGAGAGAATATATCGAAGGTTTTGTGAAGCTGCTTTCTCCTGTTGCGCCGCATTTGGCGGAAGAACTGTGGGAAAAACTCGGCCACGAAGGTTCGATTGCATACGAGGCTTGGCCTGCTTATGATGAATCAAAACTGGTGGACGATGAAGTGGAAATCGTCGTCCAGCTGAACGGAAAAGTAAAAGCGAAATTAATGGTTCCGGCTGATGCTGATAAAGCAGCGTTAGAACAGCTCGCACAAGCTGACGAAAAAGTAAAAGAGCAGCTTGAAGGAAAAACGATCCGAAAAATCATTGCCGTACCGGGCAAGCTTGTCAATATCGTGGCAAACTGACCGGACGAAGCCCCTCTCTTCCAGAGAGGGGCTTTTTTATCAGGCCTCTATCATAGAAATTGCACCGCGGGCTTTGGTATACTTAACACCATAAAGATGAATGGGAGTGTCACACATTGAAAATAAATGAAATCAGCACAGCCGCACTGGAAGAAAAATTAAAAGCGGGAGAAGAGCTGTATCTGATTGATGTCAGAGAAGACGAAGAAGTTGCCGAAGGAATGATCCCGGAGGCCGTTCATATCCGCATGGGGGACATCCCTGAGAAGATGGATGCGTTAGACAAGGACAAGGAATATGTATTTATCTGCCGTTCCGGAAAAAGAAGCATGAACGTTTGTATGTATTTACATGAGCAGGGCTTCCGTACAGTTAATGTTGAAGGCGGCATGCTGGAGTGGGAAGGCGAAACAAAGCCGAAGAAATAACGCTTTGAAGTGAAAGAAGAAAAGGGACGTGAGTCTTTTTCTTCTTTTTTTATAAAAAAACGGGAGGCGAATCAGATGAAACCGATGATCCGCGCGATGAAAACAAACGATATCAAACAGGTCCGGCAAGTCGCAGAACGAAGCTGGCATCATACATATGAAGGGATTATTCCCAGACACATTCAGGATCAGTTTCTCGAATCCGCCTATCAGGATGAGATGATGGAACGCCGGCTCTTGCATTCTTTGTTTTTTGTGGCAGAAGAAGAGGGGCGAGTGCTCGGTTTTGCAAATGCCACCCCGGTTCAAAAAGACGGAAATGCGGAGCTGACCGCCATCTATATTGACCCGGATTGCCAGGGAAGCGGGATAGGCACGGCACTTCTTAAAGAATGCATCAGGCAGTCCGGCGGGGTAAAAAAGCTTTATGTCCATGCAGAAAAAGAGAACCGCATCGCCTTGTCCTTTTATCAAGCGAAAGGGTTTCAAAGGGTATGTGGATTTGAAGAAGATTTTAAAGGACACACCTTACAGACGGTCAAACTGGTGCTGAACATATAAAAGCGTCCGGCCCGCCCAGGACCGGATCGCGAATGATCAATGATAAGCCGGAAGCCGGTCTTTGTGCGCTTCAAATAAGTCATCGCACAAAGAGATGATGTCATTCATGGAAAGCTCGGCGCTCGTATGCGGATCAAGCATGGCCGCTTGATATACGGCTTCCTTTTTTAATGTAACGGCTGCTTCGATGGTTAAAAGCTGTGTGTTGATGTTTGTTCTGTTGAGCGCCGCGAGCTGCTCCGGAAGTTCGCCGGAATAGCACGGCATAATTTGGTTTTTAACGGCGGCGCACGGCACTTCAACGACCGCTTTCGCCGGCAGATTCGGTATCAGCCCTGTATTCAGCACATTGCCGCCGAATGTGAACGGACGGCCCGTCTCCATCGCTTCTATAATTCTCGAACCGTATTCTTTCGAGCGTTCATGCGTCAGGTTTTGGTTGTTGATGATGCCGTCTCTCATCGTTTCCCAATTTTTGATTTGTTCCGCGCATCTCCTCGGATATTCATCAAGCGGAATTTGGAGTTCATCTATCAGCTCCGGATACCGGCTTTTTATAAAATACGGGTGATATTCGGCATTATGCTCAGATGATTCCGTTACGTAGCAGCCGAATTTATCCATCAGCTCAAACCGCACCATGTCCTTATGTTTCGTCTTTTGTTTTTCGCGTGCCCGTCTTTTAATTTCCGGATATAAATCAATTCCGTCTTTTTTAATCTCCAAAAGCCAAGCCATATGGTTGATGCCGGCAATGCGTTCTTCCGTACCTTCGTGATCCATGCCGAGTGAGTCAAACAGATCTTTGGTACAGACCTGGACGCTGTGGCACAGGCCGACCGTTTTGACATTTGTATGTCTGAGCATCGCTCCGGTCAGAGAGGCCATCGGATTTGTATAGTTTAACAGCCACGCATCCGGGCAGACCTCTTCCATGTCTTTTGCGATGTCAAATAAAACGGGGATGGTGCGAAGGGAACGGAAAATGCCGCCTATTCCGACGGTATCGGCAATCGTCTGGCGGAGACCGTACCGTTTCGGGATGTCAAAGTCAATGACCGTCGCGGGTTTATAGCCTCCGACCTGAATGGCGTTTATCACATAGCCGGCGTGTGTAAGCGCCTGTTTTCGGTCATCGTAAGAGATGATGGATATACTCGTATTGTAGCGGTCTCTCATGTTTTCCAGCATGAGCTGAGATTCTTTCAGCCGTACAGCGTCAATATCATAAAGCGCGAATTCAAATCCGTTTAATGCTTCAGTCAGTAAACAGTCCCCCAATACATTTTTTGCGAAAATCGTGCTCCCCGCTCCGATAAACGTAATTTTCTTCAACAGAAATTCCTCCCTTTTCTTCTCAGCCTTTGACCGCCCCGGAGGACAGCCCTGAGATAAAATATTTTTGAAGTGCCAAAAACAATACGACCATCGGCAACATCGCCATAATTGCGGCTGCGGCGACTAAGTGAAGATTGTTCGCGTTTTCGCCGAAGAATCCCGCCATGGCCACGGTCAATGTCTGCACCTTTTGATCTTGTAAAAAGAAAATCGCAAATTGGTAATCGTTCCAGATAAACACGCAGGAAATAATGCAGACCGTTGCGGTAATCGGTTTCAACAAAGGAAACACGATCGTATAAAAAGTCCTGATCAATCCCGCGCCGTCCATCCTGGCGGCTTCCTCAAGTTCTTTCGGAATGGAAGAGCGGATAAACCCTGAATATAAGAAAACGGTCAGCGGCATATATGCAGCCGTATTAATGAGAATGGCTGCGGCATGCGTATTGACCAGCCCCGCATCAGCGACCATTTTGTATAAAGGAACCATGGAAGTCAAAGGCGGGATAATCATGATGGAAATCAAAAGGCCGAAGACGATTTTGTTCAGCTTTGTATTTCTTCTAGCGAGCGGGTATGCGGCAAGCGAACCCATGAAAATTAGCAAGGCGGCGGAAACGGCTGTAATGATGATCGTGTTCAGAAAGGATTGCCCGAGAGAGGCACGCTCCCATGCTTCACGAAAATTCTGAAATGAAAAGGCGGATGGCAGCGACCATTTTGAACTGTAGTCTCCTTTTGCTTTTAATGACGTGGTCAGCAAAATATAAAAGGGGACAATATGAAAGCACGATATAACGGCAGCCAATAGCGTAAAGATTCGCATTCGGGCTGTTTTCATGACATTTCCGTCTCCTTTCGCTTGAAATACACGAGAGCCGAAAAGCTGATGACAAGGATAATAACGGACATAAACACGCCTTGGGCGGCGGCATATCCCGCATCCTGCCGTTTAAAATATAAATCATACATAAACGTCGACATCGATTGAGAGGAATTGCCCGGCCCGCCTGCGGTCAGCGCGAAAATGACATCAAACAGCTTCAGCCCGCCGATGATATTGATGACCATGTTGATGGTGACAGCCGGCATCAATAATGGCAGGGTGATGGTGAAAAACGGCTGAAGACCTCCCGCGCCATCCATTTTTGCGGCTTCGTAATAATCTTTCGGAATGCTTTGCAGCCCCGCCAAATATACAATCATCGCAATGCCTGCGTATTGATACGTGTTAATCATGACGATAATCCAAGGGTTTGCCGCAGGGCTTGCCAAGGCGTTGACAGGACCGATTCCCAGTGCGCCCAGTACATCATTCAGCGCACCCCCGTCATATGAGAAAATAAAATACCAAATGTATCCCATAATCAGCGGACTGATAATGACGGGCAGGTAGACGATCGTTCTTGTGAGCGCCTTCATTTTTAAGCTCTGATTCAAAAGCAGCGCATATAAAAGTCCGAGCATATTCTGAAAAAAAGTGCTTCCGATGCCGTAAAGCAAAGTGTTTTTCACAACAAGCCACGTGTCCGGATCTGTAAAAAGCCTTTTATATTGAGTGACCCCCACCCATTGATACGTCTGTGAGAAGCCGTTCCAGTTTGTAAATGTGATAAAAGCGCCTTTGACAAACGGAAAAATCATGAAAATAAAAACCGTGGCAAGAGCGGGAACGTACATCCACCACAGTGACGCGGGTTTTACCGGCTTTTGATGTTGAAATCCTTGGGGTTCTCTTGCAAGATCACTCATTCTTTTTCAGCTCCTTGTGAATCAGATTGAAGACGGAGCCGCTTATATTCCCTGCCGAGTTTCGCCGAAATTTCCGCGGGGGTTAAGATATCGGCCATCAGCTCCTGCCCGGCTGTCCCCATCACATCCCACATTCCGTTCGGCAAATAAAGGCGGTCAAAATAAGGCTGCACCTTAATATGCTGATAGCGCTTATAGTCATTTGCGTAGAAAATGTCCGTTTGCACATTCACTAATCCGGCCGGAAGCGAGGTCGCTTCGGCAATTGATTTCGCATGCTCGGGACGGGCCATAAATGCGATGAACTGTTTCGCTTCTTCAAGCCGCGGGGAATCCTTGAATGCCGCCAGCGTGTAACGTTCGCCTCCGATCCAAACCGGCGCGTCTCCCTTGTGGACGGCCGGGGTCGGTATGATGCCGACTTTTACCTTAGGATTGATTTGAGCGACGTCTTGGCCGAGGGTGCCGCCCTGCAGCGTAAAGGCGATTTTGTTTTGCGCCATCAGTTCAATGAGCTGGGACCGTTTTGCCGTCACGGCATCTATATTGAGCAGGTTTTCCTTTTGCATCTCTTTCAGTTTGTCAGATAAATAGGTGAAGTGTGTCCAGCGGAAGGTTCCGTTTAACAGCTGTTTTTTGAAACGGTGTGCGGGATCTGTGATGAGAAGCGGTGCGGCGAATTGATCGTAATATTGGGCAAATGAGCTTTTCTCATAGCCGGCAAACCAGAAGGGGGTGACTGTTCCGCCGCTTTTTTCTTTAATCTGTCTCAGTGCCTTCATAAAATCATCCATTGTTTCCGGCGGTTTGATTCTGTATTTTTCCAACATTGTGCGGTTGTAGGCCAGTCCGTCCTTTGCCTGATTCAGAGGGAAGGCGTATATTCTGCCTTTGGCGTCTTTGAGCATGCTGTTTAAATTCGGATCGAGCCGCTTCGTCCAAGACATGCCGCTGAGGTCGGCGGTATATTCTCCGTAGCGGATTTTGGCCCAGCCGTGTGTGTCGAAAAGATCGGGCATGTCACCGGCCGCCATTCTGACCCTCATCATATTTTCGTAGTCATTGCCTGGGAAATGAACGTTTACTTGAATGTCCGGATGTTCTTTTTGGAATGAATCAGCCAACTTTCTGAATACGGCGCGTTCGCTGTCTGAGGATATTGTGGAATAGACTGTCAATGTTTTCTGCTTTTCTCCGGCGCCGCTCCGTTCTGCCGAGCAGCCGGGAAGTATCATGCAAGTAAAAGAAAGAAACAAAGCCAGTAAGCGTTTCATCTTTTCCTCCTTTAAATATGATATAAACGCTGCGGGACATGTCACCTCCTTTCTTGTGAGCCGCAGCTTTGTCTGACAATCAATGAAGTGGGGAGCGTCACGGCCAGCGGGACGGTTCTGCCGTTTAAACGGTCGAGAAGCAATTTGACACCCGTCCGGCCCATCTCTTCCGTGTATACTTTTACCGTTGATAACGGCGTGCTGGCGTATTCTGCCTCATCAATTCCGTTGAAGCTGACAATTGCCGTATCGCGCGGGACTTGAAGGCCGGCTTCCTGCAAGGCTTTTAAAGCGCCGACAGCCATCGAATCACTTGCGATAAAAAAGGCATCGGGGAGACTTCCGCCTTTGATGGCTTCATTCATCAGCCGGAACCCTTCGTGCATGCTGTATTCGCCGATCAGTACATGCTCCGGCCTGGCGCCGGCCATTTGTAAGAAAGCGGTCAGACGCTTATCCTCAATCGTTTTATTGCTGTTTACACCGTCTATGACGGTATGCTCCCGCTCCCGGCCGCCGATATAACCGAGCCGCTGGTAACCGAGCGACAGAAGATGTTCGATCGCCTTCTGTGCTGCGGCATAAAAATCCACGCTGACGGAATCGTAGCGGGCGGGATCGGGGGTGCCGTTAACAAAAACCGCGTGCCTGCAAGCGGCGCTGATATTCGTAAGCGCCTCGTCTTGCAGGCTGCCGATTACGATCACGCCGTCCAGTTCGTGAAACATATGCTCTTGAAAAGAACCGAGATGGATAGAAGATGTGATAAAAACTTTTTGCCGAAAGCATTCTTCCTCAATACCTTTTCGAATCGCTGAAAAATAAGGATCCTGCCGTTCTTCTTCCGGTGACAGGCAGCTGACAACGCCGATCAGGGGCGCTGAATCGCTGCGGCTGCGGTTCTTCCGTTTTTTTGCCGACGGCTGATAGCCCAGCTCATCGGCGATCCTCAGAACTTTTTCTCTTGTTTCATCAGTCACGGCCAAAGAGTCATCCTTATTCAAAATTCTCGATACTGTCGCGCTGGATACAGATGCCTGTAAGGCAATATCTTTGAGACGGACCATTTCGCATCTCCTTTTTACTAAATATTTACTAAACAGAAATGACCTGGTTATTGTTAAAATGATATTATCATATGAGAGTAAGCGTTTTCAACGACTATTTTTGGTTACTTTTAGTAAAAATCAGTAAAAAAGAAAATCTGTTTTTCTCTATCATATTTCAATTGAACCGGAATAAATTGATAGAGAAAGGAGAGGGTGATGTGCTGAAGATAGCTGTTTTTGATGAGGAGCATGAAAAGGATCTGCAGACTGAAGTCAATACATTTTTAAAGGGGATTTCTGATGAACAGCTCGTTGATATTAAATATACGGTAGCGGCGGCCTGTGATCCTGAAGGTGAGCAGCTTTATTGTTTTTCCGCTCTCATTTTATACCGAAAATAAAAAAGCCCGGATGAAATACCGGGCTTTTTTATGCATTATGCTTTTTTGACGCGGGGACTTCTCGGTTTTTGGTATTTCTCCGCTTGTTTGATTCCTTTTCTTTCGCTCGCTAATGACTTGTACAGAGACACGATCATCAGAAGGATCACGACTGAAAACGGAACCGCGGCGAGAATGGCCGTGTTTTGCAGTGCGGCCAGACCGCCGGAATATAATAATACAGCTGCCACGGCGGACTGGATGACGCCCCAGATGATTTTCACCCGGTTGGACGGGTCCAAAGAGCCGTAAGACGTTTGCATTCCAAGCACAAATGTCGCTGAATCCGCTGATGTAATAAAGAATACAGCGATCAGAACAAGCGTTAATACGGATGTCACCATTGTCAGCGGATAGTGGCTGAGTGCGCCGAACAGCATCGTATCCGTTGACATTCCCGCGACATTGAATACGCCTTTCTGCTGAAGATCCATCGCGGATACACCGAAAATCGCAAACCATAAGAAAGCCAAAATACAAGGTGTCACCAACACCCCGATTAAAAATTCCCGGATCGTCCGGCCCCTTGATACACGGGCGATAAAAATGCCGACAAACGGCGACCAGGATATCCACCAGGCCCAATAGAAAATGGTCCAGCTGTTAATCCATTCGCGTTTTTGGGGATCATTCGGAGACAAGCGAAAGCTCATCTGCACGATATTTTGGATGTATTGGCCGATAGAATCGGTAAATGAGTTCATAATCAGCACCGTCGGGCCTGCAATGAGCATAAAGATCATTAAAATAGCCGCGAGCGCCATGTTGGTATTGCTTAAGTATTTAATCCCTTTGCCGATTCCGCTCCACGCAGAAATCAAAAATAACACGGTCACGACAGCGATCAGGATCAGCTGAATGGAAAATGTTTTCGGAATGCCGAATAAATAATGCAGACCGCCGTTGATCTGAGTCGCTCCGAGCCCTAAGCTTGTCGCAACACCGACAACGGTCGCAAACACCGCGATACAGTCAATTGCTTTGCCGATCGGCCCGTTTACTTTATCGCCCAAAAGCGGTGTCAGTGTGCTGCTGATCAAACCGGGCGCGTCTTTTCGGAATTGAAAATATGCAATACATAAAGCGACGACCGCATAGATGGCCCAAGCGTGCAGCCCCCAGTGGAAAAACGTGTACCGGAGCGCATCACGAAATGCTTGGGGTGTTTCTGTTTCACCTGAGGGAGAGCTGATGGCGTAATGGCTGATCGGTTCCGCAGCCCCGTAAAATACCAAACCGATTCCCATGCCCGCGCTGAAAAGCATGGCAAACCATGATAATAAGCCGAATTCCGGTTTTTCCCCGGGTTTTCCGAGTTTTATTGTGCCGATCGGACTCACAATGAGAAAGAGACAGAAACCGACAAATATAGAAACGACCAGCAGATAATACCAGCCGAAAGAATCCGTAATAAATTTTTGTGCCGTATCAGTGACTTGCTGCAGGCTGTCAGGAGAAATGGCCCCCCATAAAACCGCAGCGGCTGTGATGACAATCACAATCCAAAAAACACTGGAGATGTTCTTCTTCAAACGTTCTCACCCTCTGACTATTTTTTTCAATACGCCACTTTTTAGTATGGTCGCACGATTGCAGATCATTCCTTTCTTCCTGTTCCCTCAATCAGGTGAAACAAAACGCAGAAAACTGTATCATGTTTTTGGTCAATTATCAACGGGGGCGCTCAGGTAAATGCGCTTTAAACCATTTACAGCGAGCGTGAGAAACGTCCTGCATTCAAACCGGCGAGACGCCCCGTGACAAAGGCTGAAGTGATATTGTAGCCCCCGGTATAGCCGTGAATGTCGAGTATTTCTCCGCAAAAATATAAGCCTTCCATTTTTTTAGACGCCATTTGTTTCGGCTCAATCTCTTTTACGGAAACACCTCCGCCTGTGACAAACGCTTTGTCCAAAGAAAGCGTTCCGTCAGCGGCAACCGTAAATTGTTTGCAGTCTTTGACAAAAGCCCTGAATTGATCCTTCGGCAGTTCCGTAAAGCTTGTCTGCGGATCAAGACCGTTCCGTTCCAGAAGAAAAAGCAGATACCGTTCCTGCATCCACGGCTTCAGCGCGTTTTTGAGCGCTTTTTTCGGTGCGTCTTTCAGTTCCTTGTGCATCTTTTGAAATAACGCTTCCTCGTTGATGCCGGGAAACAGATCGATGCGTAATTTGACATCGGGCTGCTTTTTCAGTTCTTTGACGACAAACTGGCTGCAGCGGAGAATGGCGGGGCCTGACAAGCCGAAATGGGTAAACAGCATGTCCATCACGTGTGTGACAATAGGTTTGCCTTTTTTATTCAGGACGCTGACGGCCGCGTTTCTAAGGGACAGCCCCTGAAGTGTTTTTTGTTTAATAAACGGTTCTGACGACGTAACCGGCACTTCCGTCGGAAAGAGTTCGGTCACGGTATGACCGGCCGCTTCCGCCCATGCATAGCCGTCTCCGGTGCTGCCGGTATGCGGGACTGATTTTCCGCCGACCGCGATAATGACGGCGTCTGCGTTAATGTGTTCGTCATTGTTTGTCGTAATGCCCGCTGTCCTGCCGTTCTCGTACCGCACCTCTTTGATTTTTTCATTTGTGCGGATGGTGACATTCAGTTGTTTTAATCGGTTCAAAAGCGCATCGACAACGCTTTGCGCTTTGTCCGTCACCGGGAACATGCGCCCGTGGTCTTCTTCTTTCAGCTGAATGCCGAGTTTTTCAAAAAAGGCGATGATATCTTCATTATTAAATTCGGAAAACGCGCTGTATAAAAAGCGGCCGTTGCCGGGGATGTGTTTGATGATTTCTTCAACGGGGAGGCGGTTGGTCACGTTGCAGCGTCCGCCGCCGGAAATCGCCAGCTTCCGTCCCAGCTTGTTTCCTTTATCGATTAATAATACGTCCGCCCCTTCTTCGCCTGCCGCAATCGCAGCCATTAAACCGGACGGACCGCCGCCGATTACAATCACGTCATAATGTTTCATATTCATCAACAACTTTCTTTTTCACGTATAATAGGCGGAAATGTCCGCTTTCTGCTATTATAGCGAAAGAAAGGGATTCCTTAAACGTATTTTGTTTTTTAAAGAGCTTTCCCAAAAAGTTTCCCGCTGTAATTATTACCGTCTAATTGCCCAGTTGTGTTAAAATAGAAAAGTTGAATCTTCGTAGAAAATGGTGATGAGGAAACATGTCAAGCAAATTGTTAAGGGGCACGTTCGTGCTGACGCTCGGCACCTATATATCGCGGATTTTAGGGATGATTTATCTGATCCCGTTCGGAGCGATGGTCGGAGCGACGGGCGGAGCTTTGTTTCAATACGGATATAATCAATATACACTGTTTTTAAACATTGCCACGATGGGATTTCCCGCCGCGGTTTCAAAATTTGTCTCGAAATATAACTCCAAAGGAGACTATGAGACGAGCAGGCGGATGCTGAGAGCGGGAATGTCGGTTATGCTCGTAACCGGGATGATCGCTTTTTCAATTCTTTATATTTCGGCGCCGTTTTTTGCGGAAACATCTCTCGGCGGCACGAGTAACAACGGACTTACGATTGACCACGTCGTTTATGTCATCCGGATGGTCAGTCTGGCACTTTTGGTCGTGCCGATTATGAGTCTTGTGCGCGGTTTTTTCCAAGGTCATCAGATGATGGGGCCCACAGCCGTTTCACAGGTTGTGGAGCAGCTTGCCCGGATCATCTTTTTATTGGGCGCAACGTATTTGATTTTAAGAGTGATCAACGGCGGCCTTGTCATCGCAGTCGGATACGCGACTTTCGCGGCGCTGATCGGATCATTCGGAGGGCTTGTCGTCCTTTATATTTACTGGAATAAGCGGAAGGGCGATCTTCTGGCGATGAAGCCGAATCTCGTCCCGTCTGCGAACTTAAGTTATAAAAAAATGTTCATTGAGCTTTTCAGTTATGCCGCTCCTTACGTATTTGTCGGACTGGCGATTCCTTTGTATTCATATATCGATACGAATACGTTTAATAAAGCGATGATTGCGGCGGGCCATAAGGATATCAGCCAGGACATGCTTGCGATTGTCACCCTTTATGTGCCGAAGCTTGTGATGATCCCGGTTTCTCTGGCGACCGCTTTCGGTCTGACGCTGATTCCGACGATTACTGAATCGTTTACGAGCAGGAATTATAAGCTTTTGAACCAGCAGATTAACCAGACGATGCAAATCATTCTGTTTTTGGTTATTCCCGCCGTTGTCGGGATGTCCGTGTTATCGGGTCCGGCCTATACGTTCTTCTACGGCTCTGAAAGTCTTCGCCCGGATATCGGACAGGATATATTGTTCTGGTACGCGCCTGTCGCGATTCTGTTTTCTCTGTTTACTGTAAACGCCGCGATCCTGCAAGGGATTAATAAGCAGAAATTTGCTGTCGTGAGCCTTTTCATCGGCGTCATTATCAAAGTGGTGCTGAACGTGCCGCTGATCAAGCTGTTTCAGGGAGACGGGGCCATCTTGGCAACGGCGCTCGGTTATATCGCTTCTCTTCTGTACGGTTTTATCATGATTAAGCGCCATGCGGGCTATTCGTATACGGTACTTATAAAACGGGTCATTTTAATCGCAGTCCTGTCCGTCGTGATGGGAGTTGCGGTCAAGCTGACTCAATGGCTGCTCAGCTTCTTTGTAACATACCAAAGCGGCCAGATGCATGCGGCGATTGTCGTCTTTGTCTGCGCCGCTGTCGGCGGTGCGGTGTACATGTTTGCCGCGTACCGAATCGGATTTTTACAGAAAATGTTTGGAAACCGTCTGCCCCGCGTTTTGAGGAGAGGCAGGCATTCCGCCCATTGAGAAATAATGAATAGTCCGCTTATCGCGGGCTTTTCTTTTTAAAGGAGAGGATCAGGATGAGACTTGATAAGCTGCTTGCCAACAGCGGATTCGGCTCAAGAAAAGATGTGAAAAAAATCGTCAAGGCCGGGGCTGTCATGATTGACGGAGAGCCGGCGAAAGATGTGAAAACCCATGTCGACCCGGAAAAACAGGACATCACGGTATACGGAGAGCCGGCAGACTATCGTGAATTTATTTATGTCATGATGAATAAGCCGCAAGGAGTGCTGTCCGCTACAGAAGACAGCCGCCAGCAAACGGTGGTTGATCTGCTGACGCCTGAAGAACAGCGATTTGAACCGTTTCCGGCGGGACGTCTTGATAAGGATACGGAAGGCTTTTTGCTTCTCACCAATGACGGGCAGCTCGCTCATCGCCTGCTTTCTCCGAAAAAGCATGTGCCTAAAACATATGAGGTCCGGTTAACTTCACCTCTGTCACCGGAAGACATCGTTCATCTGGAAAGAGGCGTCGTCATTGAAGGAGGCTATAAGACGAAGCCGGCAGCCGTTGAAATCATTACAGAAAGCCCGGATGAAACGGTGATACACTTGACCATTACAGAAGGCAAATATCATCAGGTGAAGCTGATGGCAAAGGCTGTCGGAAATGAAGTGGCTTATTTGAAGCGGCTTTCGATGGGGGCTGTTTCTCTTGACCCGGATCTTAAACCGGGAGAATTCCGCGAGCTGACTGAAGAGGAGCTCGAAACGCTGAGAGGCGCAGAAGTGTAATCGATATCAGAAAAGCCCAAAACAGATTTGTTTTGGGCTTTTTATATAGAGGAACAAAAAACAAGGCAAAGACGCTGCTTTGCCTTGCAGCATGTCAGGCCGAAAAGGGCCTTATGTAATTGTTCGCTTAAGATGTAATTTTCACTTTTTTTCGTGTTGTCTCCCACTTGCCTCGGCTAGGACTATGAACAAGATCATTGTATGCTAACACATTTAAGTCTCGCTGAATGGTTCTAGGTGTAATGCCGAATTCATCAACCAGTTCCTGTGTTGTCACAAGGCCTTTTTCCTGGATGAACATGTAAACTGATTTAATCCGAGTCAGCATACGATTTGTTGAAGGTTTCAAAAAACCACTCCCTATCATAAGATCGGATGGACTTGATATACCACAACTTTCGACTCTAAAACTTCGTACGAATAAGCAACAAAGGATGACATTCTGTTTTTTCTCTTTTAACTGCCTCCATTATACACGATATGGACGACATGAATCTAGGAATAAGCGCAGGTAATTTTTTCAAATGGGTACAGCCTTGGTGCATTACTATGTCCGGCCCGCTTTTATTATTATGGAAACTGAAACTTTTTTTATACATGTCCGTATGAAAACGGGGGAGTGAGAAGTTTGGGAGAATTATTGAATGCAAACATTGTCTGCGCCGGTTATGCTGACAGGCCGAAGGTGATTTCGAATGTATCTCTGTCAGTCAACGCTGGTGAAATTTCCGGTTTAATCGGAGCGAACGGCGCGGGGAAAAGTACAGTGATAAAGGCGGTTCTCGGGCTGTCCCGGGATATAGAAGGCGGTATTGAGTGGAATGATTCTTCTTATGCTTACATACCGGAGCGTCCGAGTTTTTACGATGAACTGACGCTTTGGGAGCACCTCGAGCTGACCGGGTCATTGCGGGGTATAGAAGGGGAAGAGTGCCGTGAGCGGGCAGGGCGGCTGCTTGAAGAGTTTTCGCTGACGTCTGTAAAACATGATTTGCCTTCCGGTTTTTCAAAAGGGATGCAGCAAAAGCTGATGCTCATACAGGCATTTTTGGCGAAGCCGGATATTTACATCATTGATGAGCCTTTTATCGGACTTGATCCGATCTCAACAAAGCTGTTTACCGACATGCTGATTGCTGAAAAAGAAAGGGGCGCGGGGATTTTGATGTGCACGCATGTTCTGGATACGGCGGAAAAAATCTGCGACCGATTTTATTTGCTGGATCAGGGAGCTCTGCTTCTTCAAGGCACATTAGAGGAGCTTCAGGAAAAAACGGGGAGCCGTTCACTGCTGGATTGCTTT
The DNA here is from genome assembly GCF_053663395.1 of Bacillus sp. JK74. Lineage (NCBI taxonomy): Bacteria > Bacillati > Bacillota > Bacilli > Caryophanales > Bacillaceae > Bacillus > Bacillus sp. JK74. The sequence continues at coordinate 70,277 of NZ_JBSJQB010000003.1, forward strand.
TATTCAGCGGTTCGGAGCAGTCAGCGATGACCGGGCGGGCTCTGTTTTTTCAAAGGCTGTTTCATTATTGGCGGTATCAATGGAAGGTGTTTCAGACGGTCATTGATTGGACGGTCGCGCTGTATATCGTTCTTCCCGCTGCCGCATTTGCCGTTTATCAATATGCTGAATGGCTGAACGGCAGGGGGCTTCTTAATGGAGCGGCAGGTGTATTGGGATGGGGCTGGCTGTATGTATTCAGTGCCCTGCTGTTGTGCACGGGTTTTATTCATACCTTTTTGCTGGAAGCGGATCACGTGTTTTTGGTGCATGCAAAACATCTGATGCAAAAGCTGAAACGGTACGCGCTTTTGTATTCGATGTTCCTTTCCCTTATCAAATGGGGTGCGCTTGCCGTATTGTTATTTCCCTTATGGCTCCAGTACGGTGACTGTACCTTACCGGCATATTCAGGTATGTTTTGCTGTCTGTTCGGCTTCCATACCGCGATATTAGCGGTGCACCGGCACAGAAAAAACAGCAGGCGGACATTCGGGAATCAGGCGGCGGGCTGGCTGAAAGTGATGGTTCTGATGGCGGGTGCGTTTTTTATGATCGCCTTTGCCGCCGAATGGTATTGGCTTTGGCCGGCGGGATGTATATTGTTCATCTGTTCCGCTTTTTTGATTTGGAAAGGGACGGAGACATTATCAGCCTTTGAGGAAGAAGTGCTTGAGGAGAACAGGCGGAAGCTTTCATTCGCGGCCTCTGTTTTGATGCTCAGCCATGATGTGCAGCTCCCGAATGGTAAAAATAAAGGGCGGAACAAGCCGTTTTTATATCCCGGCTCAAAGCACATCTTTACAAAACGGTCGGCGTATACGGCGTGGAAAGAATTGTTCTTTAAAGTGCTGATCCGAAACGGCGGGTATCTCCGGCAGCTTTACCTTTTAACCGCGGCTTTTACGGCTCTTATTCTCGTTCTTCCGCTCTTAGTGAAGCCGGCAGTCCTTATTTTATTTGCGATCGTCAGCCGCTATGCCGCGTCACTTTTATTTGACCGGATCACGGATAAACCGGTTTTAAGCGGTATCAAGAGAGACAGCGATGACTATTTCCGGGCGCGAAACAGCGCATTAACCGTCATTCAAATTATCTGTTCCGCCTGGTGTCTCATTGCCGCGATTCTTTCCGTTCTTTATATGTAAAAATCCCTTTCCGAAAAGGAAAGGGATTTTTCTTAATGTCCGTTCAAAATAAAAAGCTGAATAAAAAACAGCACGGCGAAGATGAGGACTAGAGGATGGATTTCGCGCCATTTTTTCTTAGCTACTTTAACAAGCGGATATGAAATGAAGCCGAGTGCGATTCCGGTTGAAATACTGGACGTTAAAGGCATCGCCAAAATGACGAGAAAGGCCGGGAACGCTTCGTCAAGCTCATTCCAGCGGATATTCGACACAGCACCCATCATCAGGCTGCCGACAATAATCAGAGCCGGTGACGTAATCGCGGACACTTCCGATAAGACGCTGACAAGCGGGCTGAAAAACATGGAAACGGCAAACATAACGGCAATCGTCAGCGCCGTCAGACCCGTTCTTCCGCCGGCGGCCACACCTGCTGAAGATTCAACGAACGCGGTCGTCGGGCTGGTGCCGAAGATGCTTCCGACCGTCGTAGCTGTCGAATCAGCCAACAGCGCTCTTCTGGCATTCGGCAGCTGATTGTTTTTGATCAATCCCGCCTGTTCGGCGACACCGATCATGGTGCCGGTCGTGTCAAAAATCGTAACGAGAAGAAAAGAAAACACAACGGCGTACAGACCGTGATGCACGACATCCCCGAGGGCACCGAACGGATTTGTGATCAAAAGCCCCTCCGGCAGGCGCGGGAATGAAACGAACCCTTTCGCAAAATGGATCTGTCCGGTCAAAAAGGCAATGACGGCGGTCAGCGCCATTCCGATGAACAGAGCCCCGTTTACATTCAGCACCATCAGCACGATACTGATGATAAGTCCGATAAGCGTTAAAATGACGGCGGGCGAATGAAGATCGCCGAGTGCGACCAGATTGGATTTATCAGCCGTGATGATTCCGGATTGGCGTAAGCCGATAAAAGCGATAAATAAGCCGATGCCGGTCGTAATTCCGTATTTTAAATTGTCCGGAATCGCTTCTATAAGTTGTTTTCTTAAAGGCGTTAACGATAAAATAATAAAGATGACTCCCGCGATAAAAACGGCGCTGAAAGCCGTCTGATACGTAATGCCGCTGCCTGTGCCGACAACGTGAAAGGCGAGATACGCGTTTAAGCCCATGCCGGGGGCAATGGCGATCGGAAAATTCGCAGCGAGAGCCATCCATAAAGTTCCGACAATGGAAGCGATAATCGTCGCGGTGAACACCTGGTCAAACGGAATTCCCGCATTGGAAAGGATCACCGGATTGACGACAATGATATACACCATTGTGAAAAAGGTGGTCAATCCCGCGGTAATTTCTCTTTTTATTGTCGTTTGATGCTTGTCGAGATGAAACATAAGTACCTCCAATGACGAACATTTTTTCAAAACATCATCTATATTATTCGTTTTATCGACATTTTGCAAGTCTTTATCAAGAAAGGGGATTTGTGATGAACTGGGAAGTTGAAGTCATCAGAAACAAAGAAGATCTGATCCGTGACACGCAGAAGTTTTTGCAGATCAACAGCGTAATGGACGAATCAACAGCCGGCCCCGGCCGGCCGTTTGGAGAAGGCGTCAATGCCAGCCTGACGTCACTGCTGGAATTCGGTAAAAAAGAAGGCTTCACCGTAAAGAATCTTGACGGCTATGCGGGCCATATTGAATGGGGAACGGGTGACGAAATCGTCGGCGTTTTGTGCCACGTCGATGTCGTTCCGCCCGGAGACGGCTGGACGAGCGATCCGTTTTCAGCCGATATCAGGGATGGCCGGATATATGCCAGAGGCGCCATTGATGATAAAGGGCCGACAATGGCGGCGTTTTATGCGCTGAAAATCGTCAAAGACATGCAGCTCCCTTTATCCAAACGCGTGAGAATCATCATCGGAACGGATGAAGAAAGTGATTGGAGATGCGTGGATCACTACTTCAAACACGAAAAAATGCCTGACATCGGCTTTGCTCCTGACGCAGATTTTCCGATCATTAACGCGGAAAAAGGAATTATAGATGCGTCACTGCGCATTGTAAAAAGCGCTTCTGACAAAGACGCAAAAAACGTGCTTCTGTCATTCCGTTCAGGACTGCGCTTGAACATGGTGCCGGATGCGGCTGAAGCGGTTATTGAAGGGAACGGTCTTGATGCCGTGCACGCATATTTCAGCAAATGGCTTGAGCAGTCAAAAACACAAGGTGAAGCAGTTTCGGAAAATGGAAAACTGACGCTTCGGGTGTACGGAAAATCATGCCACGCGATGGAACCGGATAATGGTATCAATGCCGGCTTAAAGCTTGCTGAATGCCTTAACGGAACAGAGCTGGATGGAGCCGGAAAGCACTTTGTCAAAACCGTCAGTGACTATTTTTCAAATGATACACGAGGCAAAAAGCTGAAAATTGATTGCAGGGATGACATCAGCGGAGAGCTGACATTGAATGTCGGCACCTTTACATACAGAAAGGGTGAGGAAGGAGAACTCGGCATCAACATCCGTTATCCCGTCACTTCAGACAGCAAAGCCATCCGTGATGCTTTTACGTCTGCTGAAGAATTCCGGCTTGAAGAATTTAAAGACAGCAAACCGCACCACGTTTCTGCCGATCATCCGCTCGTAAAGACGCTTCAAAAGGTTTACGAAGGACAAACGGGAAAGAAAGCGGATCTGATTTCAATCGGCGGAGGAACGTATGCGAGATCCCTTTCGGCGGGCGTCGCGTTCGGGCCGCTGTTCCCCGGCCGGCCTGACAGCGCGCATCAAAAGGATGAGTACATTGAAATCGATGACCTTCTCAGGTCAACGGCTTTATATGCCGAAGCCATTTATGAGCTTGCCAAGTGATAATAAAAAGGGACGCCGAATGCGGCATCCCTTTTTATCATTCAAATGACCATAAATCCGTTGATAAATAACGTTCTCCCGTATCGGCCGTCATACAGATGACGATCTGTTCGGAAGGGAGGCGTTTGGCGGTTTCAATGGCGGCAAAGCAGGCGGCGCCTGAAGACGGGCCGACGAGTATGCCTTCTTCCCGGGCCAGACGCCGTGTTGTCGTATACGCATCTTCATCAGATATTTTCATGATTTCATCGTAAACGTCCTGATTCAGTATGCCGGGAATAAATCCGGGGCTTGTCCCGACAAGCTTATGAGCGCCGGGTTTTCCGCCAGACAGGACGGGGGATCCCGCAGGCTCGGCGACATGAACAAGCATATCCGGAAAAAGCTCTTTCAGCGTTTCTCCGGTTCCGGTAATGGTTCCGCCCGTTCCCGCCGTTGCCACAAAAGCACCGAGCGGTCTGTTGAGCTGCTGAACGGCCTGATAGATTTCAATGGCTGTCGTTTTTCGGTGGGCATCTGGATTTGCGCTGTTATCGAATTGCATCGGGATAAAACTTCCCGGAATCTGTTCGGCGAGTTCTTTCGCTTTTTTGATGCTGCCGGGCATTCTTTCCGCCCCTGGTGTTAACACAACCTCCGCGCCATACGCTTTCAGGAGGTTGATGCGTTCTTTCGTCATCGTGTCAGGCATGACGAGGATTGCCTTGTAGCCGCGCGCCGCCGCGTTCATCGCCAGGCCGATGCCTGTGTTGCCGCTTGTCGGTTCGATGATGACAGAGCCGGGTTTTAAATGCCCGCTGTTTTCCGCTTCAATGATCATATTGAAAGCCGCTCTGTCTTTGACACTGCCGCTCGGGTTAAACGATTCTAATTTTAAATAGACCTGTGCTGCATGTTCTGGCTGAAGGCGATTGAGCTTTACGATCGGTGTGCCGCCGATCAGCTCCGCCGTGCTGTTTGCGATTTTCAAGGCCGGCTCATTCCTTTCTGTATAAAACGTTCGGTACATAATATCCTATCATAATGAGCGGACAGGGTTCTCCTCTCCGCTTATCCGTTTTATAATAACACCATAACCAAAGAGGGGGAGATCCTCGTATGAAAGCTTCATTGCCGCATTATTTTATCGGCATTCCGATTCCGGCTGACATTGCTGAACCGATTTGGGAAGCAGCCAAAAAGGAGCCGGCGTTATCATTCAAAAAATGGGTGCACCCGCATGACTATCATATTACACTCATTTTTCTCGGAGCCGCGGATGAAGAACGGCTTGCGAAATTATCGTCTCTGCTCGCAGATGCTGCGTCGGCAGCGCAGCCGTTTACCGTACAGTTTCAGCATCTGGATATTTTCGGCGACCGCAGACAGCCGAGAGTGCTTCACCTTGAGCCCGAACGGAATGAACTGCTCTTTGATTTGCGGGAAAAAACAAAACAGGCTGTTTTGAAAGCCGGTTTTCAAGTGGAAAAACGGCCGTATCACCCTCATATGACGATGGCGCGGAAGTGGGCGGGAGACCGGCCGTTTCCTGACGATATGCCGTTTGAAAGCGGCAGGGTGCAAAGTGCCGTCAGCCGGTTTTCCCTGTTTCAGACCCATCTTGACCGGTCGCCTAAATACGAAGAAATCGCACAGTTTCAATTGACATAAACAAATATTCGGAGTGGAGAAATCACATGGCACAGATCATCAAAATTCACGACTGCATATCCAGATATGAACTTGATCCATACCATTATATGAACCAGTTTATCCGGCTGAAGAAAGAACGCTGGGAGGCGCTTCTTGAAGCGTTTGACCGGATAACGGAAGAAACGGAAACGGCTGCCGGCGGGGAAACCGGTCAAGCGCCGGCCAGGAAAAAATTTTCCTTAAAAAAGAGAAAAGAAGAAAATACGGCCGATATAAATGAAAAGAGGCACCAATGGTTTGATGAACCGGAGGGAGAAGAGGCGCTGTTCGGGAATCTTCCGTCTCAAAAGTCTGAGCTCGCGCCTTTTTTCAAAGATCAGCTGTATGACTTTCAATTAAAATGGGCGAGCTCCACGCTTTCTCAAAAGTCTGAGCTTTCGCAGGCGGTCAAAAGGGACAGGATGTTAAAAATGCTGGCTCAAAAGCTGCCCGATTCCTATTTTGTGATGTATCATCCGGTTCTGCAAATTCAGCAGGCGTCCGTCGAACTGAGCATTATCATCATCTCGCCGCTGGAGATTTTCTGCACCGCTTTTATGGAAGCGGAAGAGGACAGCGTATATATCGGATCAAAACACCGTTTTTGGGAAGAAAGAGGCTCCGGCAGCACGCGCCAAGTGTTAAATCCGTCTCTCAGCCTGCACCGGACGGGCTCGGTCGTTTCGCAAATCATAAAAGAAAAGCAGGCCGACATTCCCGTGCGGAAGCTTTTGCTCAGCAGAACGTCTTATATTGATTACCCGGAGCCGCCGTACGGGCTGGAAATAGCTGATAAACGGACTGCCGCAGGGTGGCTGGAAAAGCAGCAGAAAAATACGGCGCCGATCAAGCACCACCAGCTGAAGGCGGCGAAGGCTCTTTTGTCTTACGGGTTGAGCGATTCAAGCCGGAGACAGGAATGGCTTGATTAAAGCGGACGTTTGCCGGCTGTCTCTTCATCTATGAAGCAGGTGAAAACAAACGATGAGTCAATGGTTTTTTATTATTAATCCGGTCTCAGGAGGCGGGCGGGGCCGGCGTGTCTGGAAATCAGTTCAAAAAGAGCTGACCAGGCGCGGGGTCAGCCACCGCTCTTTTTTGACCGGGCATCCCGGACATGCGGAGGTGCTGGCGAGGCAGATTTCAATGATGCAGGATCATAAGCTTAAGCGGCTGTTCGTCATCGGCGGTGACGGGACGATGCATGAAGTCATTAACGGACTGAAAGGAACGGATCAGATTGAGCTGACCTTTGTGCCCGCCGGTTCGTACAATGACTTTTCCAAAGGGCTCGGTATTAAGAAGTCGGCGCTCCTCCAAGAAATCAAAAGTCTGCACCGCCCGCTCACACGGAAATTTTTTGCGGGAAACATCAACTTTTTTCATGACAAAGCGCAATCACTTTATTTTATTAACCACCTGTCTGTCGGTTTCGATGCCTCAGTTTTGAAGGCAGCCGCGAATTTTCCGTTATCGCGCGTTCTTCGGTTTTTGCGTCTCGGTTTTGTGATTTACCCGCTCGCGCATTTACATACGGCCTCAGGGTTTCAGCCGTTCAGATTTGTTTGCACGGCAGACGGCCAGAGGCGTGAATTCCGCAATGTCTGGTTTGTCATTGCGGCTAATCACCCTTATTACGGAGGCGGCATGAAAGCGGCTCCTTCAGCAAATCCCCGTCAAAACCATTTTGATATTGTCATTGCAGAAAACCTGTCCTTTTTCTCGCTGTATCGTTTTTTATGGGCGATGAGCTTCGGCCGGCATATCAAAATGGACGGAGTGACGATGATAAAGGGGAAGGAATTCGTTTTTGAAACAGATGGAAAAATTCCGTTTCACGCTGACGGCGAGCTGATCGGAACGACGCCGTTTCGGCTTATGCCGGGCGGCGCGCCGTTGAAAATAAAAACATAATAAACAAATGAAACCCGTCAAATGTTTCACGGAAAAGAGCGGTTCGCGGCATAAATCTTCAGAATTCACAGGCGTTCTTGCTAGTTTTGCTTGACGAAGTTTGTGCTGTAGCGCTAAAATTTATAGGACGGCTATTGATTAGCATATGAGACTCTCAATAGCTGTCTTTTTTATTCTCATGAAATTGTTTATGACAGGCCGCTCCGCCAATAGAGAAAGGCTGGAGGCCTATTCTAAAATATTTTAAGAAATGATGGGTTGAACATTGATATGAACTGGTTGGGACAATTACTAGGTAGCGATTGGGAGATCTTCCCCGCCGGAGGAGCTACAGGAGATGCATATTATGCGAAACATAACGGCCAACAGCTTTTTTTAAAACGTAATAGCTCGCCCTTTTTAGCCGTGTTATCCGCCGAAGGCATTGTTCCGAAGCTGGTTTGGACAAAACGGATGGAAAACGGAGACGTCATTACGGCTCAGCATTGGATGGCGGGCAGGGAGCTGAAGGCAAAGGATATGAGCGGACGCCCGGTGGCTGAGCTGCTCCGCAAAATCCACACATCAAAAGCTTTGCTCGACATGCTGAAAAGATTGGGAAAAGAACCGCTTGATCCGGGCGCCCTTTTGTCGCAGCTGAAGCAGGCCGTCTTTGCTGTGCGGCAATTTTCGCCGCTTATTCAGGAAGGCCTTGCTTATTTGGAAGCTCATGTGGATCAGGTGCAATTCGGTGAAAAAGTCGTTTGCCATTGTGATGTGAATCATAATAACTGGCTTCTGTCAGAAGACAACCAGCTGTATTTAATAGATTGGGACGGCGCCATGATAGCCGATCCGGCCATGGATCTCGGCCCTTTATTGTATCATTACGTCGAAGAGCCAGCGTGGGACAGCTGGCTTGGGATGTACGGCATGAAGCTCACGGAAGGGCTTCGGCTGCGGATGGCGTGGTATATGTTATCGGAGACCATCACCTTCATCGCCTGGCACAAATCAAAAGGAAACGACAAAGCGTATCATGATGCCATGGAAGAGCTTCATGCCCTGATGAAGCGGATTGTCAAGTAGTCAGGAGTACGAATCCATCTGCTCCACCCATTGGGACAAATGGTTTTGGTGCTCCTGAATATGCGTGTCGATGGAATCGGCCGTGATGCCGGACTGGCTGTAGCGGTAGACATCCTCGAGCACGTTTTTTATATTTGAATCAAGCCCGGTGTTGGCCATCAGTGATTTGATGACGCGCTCCAGCTGTTCATACTCGGCAACCGTGCCGCAGCAATCCAATTGATGGTCGGCCAATATGTCCTTTAATAACCGGACCTGATGTTCGCTTGTTAAGCCCATGATTCATATACACATCCTTTCTGTGTCATACATTGTGCAAAGCGGTGCGGTTTTATGCATCACATGAGTGTTCCGGACCGGGGGAGCCTCTTTTTTTATGCAGCCGGCGCCTTTAAAAGGCGCTTGCGGCTCTTTATGTTTCATGGTATGTTGTTACTCGAAATTATAGATAGAGGTGTCAATCATATGAGAATGCGCCATAAACCTTGGGCGAATGATTTTCTGGCAGAAAACGCTGACATCGCCATCAGTGATCCGGCCCAGTATAAAGGGCGGTGGAACACGGTCTTTGGCAATGACAACCCGATCCATATTGAAGTCGGTACGGGAAAAGGGCAGTTCATTTCTGGAATGGCCAAGCAGAATCCGGATATCAACTATATCGGAATTGAGCTGTTTAAAAGCGTCATCGTCACTGCCGTCCAAAAAGTAAAGGACAGCGGGGCTCACAATGTCCGTTTGTTAAATATAGACGCGGAAACACTGAATGACGTATTTGAACGGGGAGAAATCAAGCGCGTATATTTAAACTTTTCTGACCCGTGGCCGAAAAACCGTCACGAAAAGCGCCGTTTAACATTTAAAACGTTCTTGAAAAAATACGAAGAAGTGATGGGCGAAACAGGTGAGATTCATTTCAAAACCGATAACCGCGGTTTATTCGAATACTCTCTGAAAAGCTTTTCCGAATACGGCCTGCTTCTGACGGAAGTCAGCCTTGATCTGCACAACAGCGATCCGAAGGGCAATATTATGACAGAATACGAAGAAAAATTCTCCGCGCTCGGCCAGCCGATTTACCGGGCCGAAGTTGAATGGAGAACAAAAGACAGACTCTGATGCGGGAGTCTGTTTTTTTATGCCGCCATTTGCTACCATTACATCAGGAGGGATCAAGATGGAGACATTGAATATTGGGAATATTTCATTAACATGGCTGGACGGCGGTGTAACGCATATGGACGGCGGAGCGATGTTCGGCGTTGTCCCGAAGCCTTTATGGTCGAGAAAATACCCCGTAAATGACAAAAACCAGATTGAATTAAGAACAGACCCGATTCTGATCAGAACAAACGGCCTGAATATATTGGTTGACGCGGGTATCGGCAGAGGGAAATTTTCTGATAAACAAAAAAGGAATTACGGTGTAACACAGGAATCCAATTTAAAACACTCTCTTCGTGAACTCGGGCTTTCCTGTGAGGACATTCATATTGCGGCGATGACCCATCTTCATTTTGACCATGCATGCGGCTTGACGGAATACAGCGGAGAGGAGCTTGTCTCTGTTTTCCCGAATGCCCGCATTATCACTTCTGCAACAGAGTGGCGCGAAATGAGAAACCCTAATATCAGATCGAAAAATACATATTGGAGAGAAAATTGGGAGGCGGTACAAGATCAGGTCGAAACCTTTGAGAACGAGTATCAGCTGACAGAAGGCATTACGATGCACCACACCGGCGGCCACAGCGACGGCCACAGCGTCATCGTCTTACAAGACGGCGGGGAGACGGCTGTGCATTTTGCCGACCTGATGCCGACGAATGCGCATAAAAATCCGCTATGGGTGCTGGCATATGATGATTATCCGATGACCTCCATTCCGCAAAAGCAGAAATGGCAGACGTTCGCGGCAGAAAAAGACGCCTGGCTGATTTTCTATCACGACGCGATTTACAGAGCGGTAAAATGGGGAGAAGACGGCGAAGTGGCTGCATCTGTCAGACGGGAGAAAAAATAGGCGGATCGATGATTTACCTGTATGAATTTCGGGAATAAAAGCAAACCTAAGACAAATTGCTTTGAAAGGAAGAGACAGGTGAATCAATTTCAAGTGACGAAAGATGGAGAAATCAAAACAACTCTGCGCGGATTAGAAGTGCTTTCTACGCCTTTTTTAAATAAAGGGGTGGCCTTTACACAGGAGGAAAGAAAGGAACTCGGGCTCGAGGGATTTCTGCCGCCGAAAGTATTGACAATCGAAGAGCAGGCGAGGCGGGCCTACGAACAATTCAGTTCGCAGCCTGATGAGCTGAGCAAAAATGTCTACTTGACCGCTCTCCATGATCGGAATGAAACGTTATTTTACAGGCTGTTAAATGATCATTTAGGCGAAATGCTGCCGATCGTATATACGCCGACCGTCGGCACCGCGATCCAGCGTTACAGCCACGAGTACAGAAAACCCCGCGGTCTGTATTTGTCAATAGATGACCCTGAAGGAATGCGCGCCGCATTTCAGCAGTTCGGAAAAAATGAAAACATTGACTTAATCGTTGCCACAGATGCGGAGGGTATTCTGGGAATCGGTGACTGGGGCGTCGGCGGCATCGCCATTTCTGTCGGAAAACTCGCGGTGTATACGGCGGCGGCCGGAATTGATCCGTCACGAGTGCTTGCGGTCGTATTAGATGCCGGGACAAATCAAGAAAGCCTCTTAAATGACCCGCTGTACGTCGGAAACCAGCATTCAAGAGTGCGCGGCGAGAAATATGACCGCTTTATTGATGAGTATGTCTCGCTTGCCCGGGAAACATTCCCGAATGCGCTGCTTCATTGGGAGGATTTCGGTACGGCTAACGCCCGCGGCATATTAAAACGGTATAAAGATAAAGTCTGTACGTTTAACGATGACATTCAAGGAACGGGCGCGGTGTCACTTGCAGCTGTTTTAGCGTGTGCGAAAGCATCAAAAGTGCCTTTAAAAGAGCATAAAGTCGTCGTCTTCGGCGCGGGAACGGCCGGTATCGGAATTGCTGAGCAGCTGCGCGAAGCTATGGTGCATGACGGATTAAGCGAAGAAGAATCATACAGCCGCTTTTGGTGTATCGACAGAAACGGATTGTTAACGGATGATATGAAGGACCTGCGTGATTTTCAGGTTCCGTACGCCCGCCCTGCTGATGAAGTGAAAGAGTACGGCCGCAGCGGTGAAGGCGGATCAATTGATCTGGCGGAGACGGTGCGTCAGGCCAAGCCGACGATCCTGATCGGCACATCCACCGTTTCAGGCGCATTTACGGAAGAAATCGTCAAAGAAATGGCCTCACATGTCAAACGGCCGGCTATTTTGCCGATGTCAAATCCGACGACATTATCAGAAGCAAAACCTGAAGATTTAATTAAATGGACGGAAGGCCGCGCGCTTGTCACAACGGGAAGTCCGTTCCCGCCTGTTGCGTATAACGGCGTTACCTACCATATCGGACAGGCGAATAACGCACTCGTATTCCCGGGACTCGGACTCGGCACGATTGTGACAAAAGCAAGGCTCATTACGGACAATATGTTCGTTGCCTGCGCGAATGCCATCGCCGGTATGGTGGACGTCGGCAAGCCGGGAGCGCCGATGCTTCCGAAAGTGGAGGATCTCAGGACGGTATCGGCAACAGTGGCGGTAGCCGTAGCTAAAGCTGCGATTCAGGACGGTGTAGCGGAAACGGAACCCGAGGATCTGATCCAAGCGGTGCAGGACGCGATGTGGAACCCCGTATATAAACGAATTCGGCCGATGTAACCGAATAAAGCCCAAAACGCTGATGGTTTTGGGCTTTATTTTTTGCTTGTCCGAATTATGAGGCGACAGAATCAATGACATCGACAATCTGGCCTGTTTTTGCATTGACCATAACTTCATATTGCTCCAGTTCGCCGAATGCCGAACGTGTCACGCCGGTTTTGTATACCTGGATGGTTTCTCCGTTTACCTGGTAGGGCTCGGGCTCTGTGTAAATCCATGATCCGTCTATCGGCCCGCGCTGTTTAAAAGCCGCTTTCACGATACGGAGCGCTTTTTCTGAAGAGATATAAGGTTTCATCGCATACTTTTTCACTGCGATGGCAGCGCATAATCCGACTCCTGCACCTAAGAGAAAATGACGTAATTTCAATATGAAGCACCTCCAATTATGTCGTAGTTTTTATTATACAGAAGATGCCAGACGGTGTTAAGTAAAGCGGCGGTTTTACAGCCCATTCAATCTGAGCGCTTGGAAAACAGTTGTTTTTCTAATAAAATAAAAGCATTACATAGAAATGAGGGGAAAATATGAATGAGGAAACGAAAACGCTTTTCCGGACGCTGACGCAGCTTCCCGGCGCACCGGGAAATGAACATCAGGTCCGCTCCTTTATGAAACGGGAGCTTGCGAAATATGCGGATGACATCGTGCAGGACAGACTCGGAAGTGTTTTCGGAGTAAGGCGCGGCGCTGAAGATGCGCCGACCGTTATGGTAGCCGGGCATATGGACGAAGTCGGGTTTATGGTAACACAGATTACGGATAACGGCATGCTGAGATTTCAGACGCTCGGCGGCTGGTGGAGCCAGGTGCTGCTTGCCCAGCGCGTCGAGGTGCAGACGGATAACGGACCGATTATCGGCGTCATCTCAAGCATCCCGCCCCACATTTTAACGGATGCCCAGCGCGCAAAGCCGATGGAGATCAAAAATATGATGATTGATATCGGTGCCGATGACAGAGAGGACGCGGTCAAAATGGGGATCAGACCGGGACAGCAGGTCGTGCCGGTCTGCCCGTTCACCCCGATGGCCAACGAGAAGAAAATATTGTCCAAAGCGTGGGATAACCGCTATGGCTGCGGGTTAAGCATTGAACTATTAAAAGAGCTGCACGGAAAAGACCTGCCGAACAATCTGTACGCCGGGGCCACCGTTCAGGAGGAAGTCGGCTTGAGAGGGGCGCAGACAGCGGCCAACATGATTCAGCCTGATCTCTTCTTCGCGCTTGATGCCAGCCCGGCAAATGATATGAGCGGCGATAAGGAGCTGTTCGGCCGTCTCGGCGAGGGGGTGCTGCTCCGCATTCTCGACAGAACGACGGTCATGCACCGCGGGATGAGAGAGTTCGTCCTTGATATGGCGGAAACGCACAATATCCCTTATCAATATTTCGCTTCAGGCGGGGGAACGGACGCCGGACGGGTCCACATATCAAACAGCGGGGTTCCGTCTGCCGTCATCGGCATTTGTTCAAGATACATTCATACAAATGCCGCTATCATCCATGTCGATGATTATGCCGCGGCGAAAGAAATGCTCATTAAGCTGGTCATGGCGAGTGACAAACAGACGGTCGAAACGATCAGAGAAAATGTGTAAAAAAATAAGCAGTCAATAAGTCCCTTTGAATACTTATTGACTGCTGTTTTTACATTCTGTTTTAAGCCGCGTGATCGAGACAGTTCATTAAAGCGTATTGAAAATAGAATTAGGTAACACATATTATTTTTCAATATTATTATCAAAATGGTTCCAATCCAAATAAACAACCACGAATCTTTATTGCAATGATAAACGTTTTTAAATCAAAAACATGCTGCAAGCATTGAGATGAGCAGCGATTTCACAAAGTCGAGTCATTTGCATTTTTTATTTGTTCTGCAAGGAGGTATGATTATGACAAAAAAGACAAACATAAAATTTCCTCTCATCTCTAACAATCTTCCTCTTGATCTGGTTAATACTGAGGTGGTCAGTTATGGTAAACGTCATAATTTGTTAAAGTCAAAAGAGGATCTTTTAGAATGGTTAAGGTTAATGAGTAAAGTAACCCCTTTTTTCAATCAATTAACATTAAAAAAAGCACAAGATGAACTGACTACTGTGATGGTTGAAAAAATACTTGAGTTACGATCAACACTAAGAGAAAATTTTGAGAAAATTGCAGATGGTGAAGAACCTGGAGAATCTTTTATCACTTTTTTAGAAAAAAAGATTGAATTGGCTCCATTTACATATAAGATTCTCGATACTAAACTTGCTCGTATTCCAATTGGAAATATTGATGATGCAATTATTTCGCTCATTGCTTATGATGGCTTATCGCTAATATATACAAAAAAGATTAATTTAATTAAGCGATGTGCTAATGAGGAATGTGTTTTATTATTCATTGATAACACTGGAAGGAGAAAATGGTGTTCAATGAAGATATGTGGTAACAGAGAAAAGGTTTCCCGTCATCTTAAAAAAACATAGAACAAATTTTCTTTATTGTATTGTCGAAATCATCTTGCACTTTACTTTAATTTTGAATAATCACATATAAATAAAAAGTTAATGAACAGCCTTATTTCAATATTCTTTTGAGTAAGGTTGTTTGTCTTTTTTAGAAAAAACAATCAATAAGTAACTTAACGGCTTTTACGGAAAATTAAAATGTCGCTCATAAAACAACCAATTTGCAGCTAAAACCCAGTTGAATTATAAAAAAAGGTTAAAGTAACAAACAGGAAAATGATATTTCAAGCGTTCTTAAAAGATCATTTTTGAATAGAAGAACAATCTTTGAAAGAGAGAAGGATTGTAATTTCAGATTTATAACCCTTTGAAATTAAATTGACAGGTTATTTTAATTGTTTTAAACTTAGTGAAAAGGAGGGGTTATATTGAAGATTGAGCAAACAGCAGAAAATCCACAAAGTAAAAAAGGATATTATTTCAAAAAAATGAAAGGAGGAGGAAAAAGTCCTTTAAAAGTAAATGTTAAAGATGCTTCAACAGGCTTATTAGGTGGTTTTATAACAATTTTAATCTTGTCATTGATAACCTATAAAACTGGATCTCTGTGGCTGATGGCGCCTTTTGGGGCAAGTTGTGTACTGGCTTTCGGAGCGTGGAATGCCCCTTTATCACAACCTAGAAATATTATTGGCGGACACTTCATCTCGACATTGACTGGACTTGTTATATATAATCTTCTTGGTTCTCATCCCTGGACATTGGCTTTAGGAGTGGGGCTAGCTATATTTTTTATGGCGGTTACAAAGACTACTCATCCACCTGCTGGAGCGGACCCTATTGTAGTTATTCAAGGGGCGTATGCTTGGAGCTATTTAGCTTTTCCGGTTTTTGTGGGATCTGTAATTATTGTTGCGGCAGCAGTTATTATTAATAACTTGCGAAATAATCGGCAGTATCCCACTTTTTGGTTTTAATCAATTTCAACGAGCAGCATATGTATCCGTTATTGCGCAGATTTCGCTCTCCTTCCTTACATATAAAGAAAACAATATATAGTTAGTTTGAGGTTGAGTAAAATAATTCATGAATGAAGTGAAGAAAAAGAGGGCTGTGGGAATAATTTATTGCGGACAAATTCTTTTGGATTCGAGAAAAAAGTCTGAAAAGTAAGATTTGATACCATTCTATTGTAAATAGGTAAGCAGGACCGCATAAAGGCGGCCTGCTTATTCTGTTTCAAATAAATAAGAGAGTGCTTTCATCGCTTGATTTACGGTTTCGACCGTGATATTCGCTTTTCCGGAAAGCTCTTTCAGCGGATGATGAAGTTCTTTCGGGCGGATGAGAATGAGCGGCTTTCCTTTTGCGACGGCATAAGAAGCATCCATCGCGGTATTCCACTGTTTATATTTCTCGCCAAACAGGGCGATCACAAAATCGGCTTTTTCCATCAGCACCTCTGTACGGAAATTGTTGATATCAGAAGCTCTGGCGTCTTTTAAAACAGAATCGGGCTGCACGCCCATAATCTCTTCTCCGATATTGTCTGAGCGTTCATGGTTTTCCATCGGACCGACAAACGTAATCGGCAGGTTCAGCGCTTTTGCTTTTTGTTTGATTTCATCCCGCCAATCACTGTGGATTTCACCGGCTAAATACACGACAAACTGCATCTTTTGCCCCTCCTTATGTACATATTCAGAATTTCGTACGGCTACAAGCAAAATGGTAAACGAAACTTGCTTGATAATGCAAATGAAATATGATAATGATATTGCATATAGTTGGTCTTGCCGTAAACAGTCTGGTATGATCCAATTGGACAAACATCAGCATATAAAAAACTCATAATCCAGATGGAGGAATGACAATGAAAAAGATTGAAAGCACGGAAGAATTGCAAAAAGCGGTACAAGACGATTGGGCGGTATTTATGTTTTCAGCGGATTGGTGCCCGGACTGCCGCTTTGTGGAGCCGTTTCTTCCTGAGCTGGAAGCGGACTTTCCTGAATTCACTTATTACTACGTAGACCGCGATCAATTTATTGATACATGCGCGGAATGGGAAATTTACGGCATTCCGAGCTTTGTTGTGTTTAACGGAGGAAAAGAAGTGAACCGCTTCGTCAGCAAAGACCGTAAAACAAAAGAAGAAATTGAGCAATTTTTAACCGATTCCCTTGCTAAAGCATAAAGGAGGCCACGGGCTTTGAAAATGACGTCAAGGAAGCTGGCGGATTTATTAAAACAGCGCCTGCAGCACGAGAACCGATCCTTCTTTTTTGACAGAGAAAAAGACACCCTCCGTGTTGAGGATCAAACGACCAAAAAAGGCATCACATTGGAGCTCCCGCCGATCATTGCGAAATGGGAGACGAAAAAAGAAGAAGCGATCGACGAAATCGTCTACTATGTGTCAGAAGCGATGGAGGCGATGGAAGGCAGCGGACAGGAGATGTCCGGAAAGGAAGCCGGAATCTATCCGGTCATCCGCTCCACGTCATTTCCCGATCAAACGAGCGACGGCATTCCGCTCGTGTATGATGACCATACGGCCGAAACGAGAATCTACTACGCGCTTGACCTTGGCAAGACGTACCGCTTAATAGACAGCCGTATGCTCGAGAAAGAAAGCTGGACAAAAGAACGGATCAGGGAGACGGCGTCATTCAATCTCCGCTCTCTTCCTTCGGTCGTGAAACAGGATACGGTTGCGGACAATTATTTTTATTTTTTCAGGGCGAATGACGGCTATGACGCCAGCCGGATTCTCAATGATTCGATTCTTCATGAATACAAGCAGGCCGCTGAAGGCGAATTAGCGATTTCCGTTCCGCATCAGGATGTATTAATACTTGCTGACATTCGAAATGAATCGGGTTATGATATTTTAGGGCAAATGTCCATGAGCTTCTTTGCAAGCGGCACGGTGCCGATTACGGCCCTTTCATTTCTGTATAATGAAGGCAGACTGGAACCTGTGTTTATCATGGCGAAAAGCCGGCCGAAAAAGGATTAGAAAGGATTTTTCTTATGAACGCTTTTTACAATAAAGAAGGTGTGGGAGATACGCTTCTGATCTCTCTTAAAGATGCAGCACGCGAAGAAATCGGCTATGAAAGAGAAGGCGATGTCGTCAGAATCTTTAACAAAGAAACAAAAGAAACGACGGGCTTTAACATTTTTAACGTGTCTTCTTACTTACAGATTGAAGACAACGGCCCCGTCGCTTTGTCTGAGACATTCGTTCAGGATGTGAATGAAATACTGAACAGAAACGGCGTTTCAGAAACGCTGACGGTTGACCTTTCTCCGAAATTTGTTGTCGGTCACGTTGAATCGAAAGAAAAACATCCGAATGCGGATAAACTGAATATCTGCCAAGTGAATGTCGGAGAGGAAACCCTTCAAATCGTTTGCGGCGCGCCGAACGTGGACAAAGGGCAAAAAGTCGTCGTCGCTAAAGTCGGCGCGGTAATGCCGAGCGGACTTGTGATTAAAGACGCTGAATTAAGAGGCGTTCCGTCAAGCGGCATGATCTGCTCCGCGAAAGAACTCGCTTTGCCGGATGCGCCGGCGGAAAAAGGGATTCTTGTTCTTGAAGACAGCCGCGAGGCCGGCGAAGCATTTCAATTCTAACTCCCATAAATAAGCGCACAGAATCGAATGATGTGAGAGAAAGCCGTTAAGCAGGCCTGCTTAACGGCTTTCTTCAGTTGGGAGCTTAATCTTTTCTGAACCGCCCGGCAATGGTATACTAAATATCGTCCCAGACTACTAAAAAGGGAGTTAGAGAGTGATTAAACATGAGTTGGCTGAATAAATTTTTTGACTTATTTTTAGGTGAAAAAGAAGAAGAGCATGAACGTGAACCGAACACGCATGCCCAAATCCCGAAACAGCACATACCGGATCAGCCAGAAGGCAAATTAACGCGCATGGAAGATCCTAAAATATATTACGAATATCCGAAAGGGAATTTCCGCTTCCCGGTCGTTCCGGACGGCTATAAGCGAACGGAGCAAAACCAAAGACAGCGGGAAAGGCACGAACGCCGCCAGCCGTCCCGGGGTTATGCCGCCGGGAAGGAGCAAACCGAGCGGAAACAGCATACACATAAAGAGCCTGATGCCGTGAAAAAGCCCTTTAAACCGTCATCCATTCCTTCACCGGTTTACGGCTTTCAATCTCAGCACAGCATAAAAAAAGCGCCTATTTCCGAAAAGCGGCGTGAAGAGAACGTAACATTGCTGTCAGAGGAGCAATTTGTTCCGCCAAAATCCGGTCAGGAAACGGAAAAAGAGCCCGTCTTCACAACATCCGGCATAACAAAACAGACGAATGACCGGCCAGACCCGATTGCGAAACAAGAAACGGAAGAAATCCAGGCCGTTAAAAAAGAGGAGCTTCACACCGAGGCTGAGAATGCAAAAGAGCAAGTGTTTGCAGCACCAGAACCGCAGCAGGCTGAAGAGCGGGAGCACACCGAAAGCGCGGAGTCTGCCGGCTTTACAGAAGAACAAGAGCATGAACAAACCCGACCGCAGCCTATTAAAGAGCCTGAGTATGAAGCATCCCGAACGGCTGAAAACACAGAGGAATATCAGGAGCCTGAGCCGGAAAAAGCACCGCCTTTTGAAACCGCAGAAGAACCGGTGTATACATACACAGAACCCGGATACGATGAGGAAGTTCAGCCGCAGTCTGAAGACAAGCCCGAATCAGCTGAAACCGACGCGAAACAGGAAGCAGACTCTCAGCCTGAGTACAATGAAGCAGACCGGCATTCAGACCTTGAGCCTGAACCTGCAAGCATTGAGACGGCTGATGCCCCGTCCCGGCTCGCCGAGGAAAAAACGGAGCATCACGGACAGCCTCAGACTGTGAGAAAAGCGGAGCGGCCGAAAGAGCGCAATGTTCCGTTTAACGTCATGATGCTTAAAAGCGATAAACACAAGCAGACGAAGACGCCAGAGGGCGGAGCGAGCTATGTCTTTCCGAATCTGTCGCTTCTGGACGTACCGCCGGCGCAAAGACATGACGACCAATCGTGGATTGAAGAACAGCGCGAGCTTTTAAACGTAACGCTGAAAAACTTTAATGTGCGCGCCCAAGTCGTTCATGTCACACAAGGCCCGTCCGTCACACGTTTTGAAGTGCATCCTGAGCCCGGAGTGAAAGTGAACAAAATTACAAACTTAGCAGATGATATAAAGCTGAGTTTATCTGCCAAGGATATTCGGATTGAGGCGCCGATCCCCGGTAAAAACACGATCGGCATTGAAGTTCCGAACCGCGTAAGCAAAGTCGTCGATTTAAGGCAGATGATCAGAAGCGCCGCTTTCAGGACGAATCCGTCTCCGCTTACAGCGGCGCTCGGTGTCGATATTTCCGGAAACCCGGTCGTCATTGATTTGAAAAAGATGCCGCACGGGTTGATAGCGGGTGCGACAGGATCGGGAAAAAGCGTCTGCATCAATACCATTTTGGTCAGTCTGCTTTATAAGGCGGATCCGAGTGATGTCAAAATGCTTCTGATTGATCCGAAAATGGTCGAGCTTGCGCCTTATAACCAAATACCGCATTTGGTCAGCCCCGTCATCACGGACGCCAAAGCCGCGACCGCCGCGTTAAAATGGGTTGTGGAAGAGATGGAACGGCGGTATGAACTGTTTGCCCATTCGGGTGTGAGAGATATCGGCCGCTTTAATGAATTAACGGCCGATCATAAGACAGGCGAAAAGCTTCCGTACCTCGTAGTGGTCATTGATGAGCTTGCCGATTTAATGATGGTCGCGCCGAACGATGTGGAAGAAAGCATCGCCAGAATCGCGCAGAAAGCGAGAGCCTGCGGCATTCATCTGCTTGTCGCGACACAGCGTCCGTCTGTCGATGTCATTACCGGAATGATCAAGGCGAACATACCGACGAGAATTGCATTCTCCGTCTCAAGCCAGGTAGATTCCAGAACGATCATCGACATGGCGGGAGCGGAAAAGCTGCTCGGAAAAGGCGACATGCTGTACTGGGAAAACGGTACCGGAAAACCGGTGCGCCTGCAGGGCAACTTTGTGTCCGACAGAGAAATTGACCGCGTCGTCTCTCATGTCAGAAAACAGCTGCCGCCTTCTTATTTGTTTGAACAGGAAGAACTGATCAGGCAGGGAACCGCCCTTAAGGAAGAAGACGAACTGTTTCCTGAGGCGTGCCAATTCGTCGTGGAGCAAAACAGCGCCAGCACCTCAAGCCTTCAAAGAAGGTTCAGAATCGGTTATAACCGCGCCGCGAGGCTGATTGACATGATGGAAGCCGAAGGCATGATCTCAGAAGCGAAGGGCAGCAAACCCCGTGAAGTGCTGATTACGGCCGCTGACATTTCTCAAGAATAAGAATATCGTTCATTTTTCTCACAAACATGGTATGATAGTGGATGGACCATCAAAACTGCATCACTGTCACGCGCTGAAATATCATGCGGCAGGTTTAATCAAAAAGAAAGTTACAGATACTGACGATAACGTAAAAATAAATGGAAGCGCCGCTGTGCGGGCTTTTCGCCCGCTGCGGTCGCAAAATGAAATGAGCGTCATATACTGGGGAACAGATAGACGTTTGTTGGAGGTACGATTATGACTGTTTATCATTTTGTTGGAATAAAAGGGACAGGTATGAGCCCGCTTGCTCAAATCCTGCATGATACGGGGTATCAGGTGCAGGGATCGGATATCGAGAAGCAGATTTTCACTCAGGCTGCCCTTGAAAAAAGAAACATCCCGATCTATCCGTTCAGCGCCGATAACATCAAACCCGGCTTAACGGTAATCGCCGGAAACGCATTTCCTGATTCTCATCCGGAAATTGCAAAGGCGCTCGATGAAGGGATTCCTGTCATCAGATATCATAAATTTTTAGCTGAATATATGAAAAAATACACAAGTGTCGCGGTAACGGGCGCACACGGCAAGACGTCCACAACGGGCCTCTTGGCACATGTGATGCAGCAGGCGAAGCCGACTTCGTTTCTTATCGGGGACGGGACGGGCAGAGGAAATGAAAGCAGCGAATACTTTGTATTTGAAGCTTGCGAGTACCGCCGTCATTTCTTAAGCTATCAGCCTGATTATGCGATTATGACGAATATTGATTTTGACCACCCTGATTATTTCGCCAACATTGACGATGTGTTTGATGCTTTCCAAAACATGGCGCTTCAAGTCAACAAAGGCATCATTGCCTGCGGTGATGACGAGTACCTGCCGAAAATTCACGCCAATGTGCCTGTCGTTTATTACGGCACGGGAGAAGAAAACGATTTTCAAGCGAGAAACATCGTAAAAAATACGGAAGGCACGACATTTGACGTCTTTGTCCGCAATACGTTTTACGATACGTTCTACATCCCGGCATACGGCCATCACAATGTCCTCAATTCCTTAGCGGTCATTGCGCTCTGCCACTATGAAGAGATAGACGTGAACATGATTAAGCTCGGACTTGAATCATTCGGCGGCGTCAAACGCAGATTCAATGAAAAAGTGATCGGCAGCCAGGTACTGATCGACGACTACGCCCACCATCCGACTGAAATCAAAGTCACGATTGAGGCGGCGCGCCAAAAATATCCCGAACGTGAAATCATCGCGGTATTTCAGCCGCATACGTTTACACGGACGCAATCATTCCTGGATGAATTCGCAGAAAGCTTAAGCGCGGCCGACCGCGTGTATCTGTGCGACATTTTCGGCTCTGCCCGCGAGAACGTCGGCAAGCTCACGATCACGGATCTTCAGGAAAAAATCGATAACGCAGAACTCATTGAAGAAAATGACACATCCGTGTTAAAAGCGCATGAAGGCGCAGTGCTGATCTTCATGGGCGCCGGAGACATTCAAAAATATATGAGAGCCTATGAAAACGTCATAGCGTAACAAAAAAGCAGTGGGGCTCTCACTGCTTTTTTGCGCGTGCTGCAAAAGGGATTTACCGATAAACGGAGAAATAGTATACATACAGACCTTTCATATATGTTTATCATTTTGAGAATTGGGTATATACCACTATATCCTGCATTATAAGGAGGTATTAGATGATCATCATTCTTTACTTAAGCGTCGCACTCATTGCCGTTGCATTTCTCATCCTCGTCATCTATCTGTCCAAAACATTAAAGTCCGTGCAGATGACTTTAACAAACGTAGCCTCGACTTTAGACGGCCTTGAAGGGCAGATGAAAGGCATTACCGCAGAGACAGCCGAGCTGTTACATAAGACAAACCGTCTCGCGGAAGACATTCAGGAAAAATCAGAGAAATTAAATACGGTTGTCCATGCTGTTCAGGAAGTGGGAACTTCCGTCCAGCAGTTTAATACATCCATAAAGCAGGCAGCAGGTTCCGTTACGGCCTCTGTAAGAGAGAATCAGGATAAGATCAGTCAGGTTGTCACCTGGAGCCAGGCCGCTATGGAAATATGGGACAAGTGGAAGCAAAAGAAAAAAACATCGCTTTAATCATAAGAAAAATCCACTAAGGAGGAATCATAATGAGCAAAGATGGAATCAATAGTAAGGATTTTTTAATCGGAACGCTGATCGGGGGAATTATCGGCGCGACAACGGCGTTGTTTCTGGCGCCTAAATCAGGTAAGGAGCTGCGCGACGATCTCGGCAGTCAGGCTTCTGCGTTAAAGGATAAGACGGACAGAATGACGGCCGATGCGAAAGAAAAAGGCTCTCAATATGTCAGCATCGCCAAGGACAAAACATCTAATATCACCCAGCTGGTAGCTGATCAGTCAGGCCAGATTATGAATAAAGTGAAGGATTTAAAAGACCGTTCTAAGAGCACACTAACCGAGAAAGCCGAAGAGACGAGAAGCGAAATGCAGGACACGGCCCAAAGCATCAAGGCCGAAGCGGAAGACGCCGGGGAAAAAGCCGGTCAGGCAAATCGCTGACCTTCAATAAGGAGAGATAACCGACATGACAAAACAGCTGATATCGTCTGAAGAAGAGTTCAAAAATGCCGCTGAGAAAGAAAACACGCTCGTGTTTTTGAAACACAGCACAACCTGCCCGATCAGCCAAGCCGCGTTTCAGGAGTTTGACGCCTTTGCATCGGAGCATTCAGAAGTACCTTCTTATTACCTGCATGTGCAGGACAGCCGGCCGCTTTCAAACTATATCGCCGAGACATACGGCGTGAAACATGAAAGCCCGCAAGTATTCGTCATTACAAACGGCGAAGTGAAATGGCACGCGTCTCATTCACAAATCACAAAAAACGCAATAGAGCAGCACCTTTCATAATTGCTGGCCGCCGGTTGATACCGGCGGTTTTTTTTTTTGAAAAAAACTATTGATCATTTCAGCCGGATCATGTAGGATATCAATATATACTGCTTCAACGCATAAAAGCTTAAAAGCGTTTTGGTGATAAAGTCGAATGTGAAAAAATTTATTATTTCATATTCCTATTTTCGCATAACTGTAGTAAGATGCATGTTAACCATTAAAATAAAACATAGCATAGAAGGGATGAAAAAGATGAGCAACAAGGAATTAGAGAGCCTAAGACAGCAGGCAGACGCACTAAACTTAGAAATCCTTAAATTAATCAATGAACGCGGAGCCGTTGTAAAAGAAATCGGTAAAGCAAAGGAAGCACAGGGTGTCAACCGATTTGACCCTGTCAGAGAGCGTACAATGCTTAACCGCATTATTGAAAGCAATGACGGCCCATTTGAAAACTCAACGATCCAGCATATTTTCAAAGAAATTTTCAAAGCCGGACTTGAACTTCAAGAAGAGGATCACAGCAAAGCGTTGCTCGTCTCCCGGAAGAAAAAAGCAGAAGATACGATCGTTGACATTAAAGGCGAAAAAATCGGTGACGGCGATCAGAGATTCATCGTCGGACCTTGTGCCGTAGAAAGCTATGAGCAGGTTGCCGAAGTCGCGGCCGCAGCGAAAAAACAAGGCATTAAAATCCTGCGCGGGGGCGCGTTTAAACCCCGCACAAGTCCGTATGATTTCCAAGGTCTCGGTGTAGAAGGCCTGCAAATTCTCAAACGCGTCGCTGATGAATATGACCTCGCGGTGATCAGTGAAATCGTAACGCCCGCCCACATTGAGCAAGCGATTGATTACATTGACGTCATTCAGATCGGCGCGCGGAACATGCAAAACTTTGAATTGCTGAAAGCCGCCGGTTCCGTTAAAAAACCGGTATTGTTAAAACGCGGTCTTGCCGCAACAATTTCAGAGTTCATCAATGCAGCTGAATACATCATGTCACAAGGAAACGACCAAATCATTCTTTGTGAGCGCGGAATCAGAACGTACGAAACGGCAACGAGAAACACACTCGACATTTCTGCCGTGCCGATTTTGAAACAGGAAACTCACTTGCCGGTGTTTGTTGACGTCACACACTCAACAGGCCGCCGCGATCTCCTGCTTCCGACAGCAAAAGCGGCGCTTGCGATCGGCGCTGACGGCGTGATGGCCGAAGTTCATCCTGATCCTTCCGTTGCCCTTTCAGACTCTGCGCAGCAGATGGATATCCCTGAATTCGAGAAATGGCTGAACGAATTAAAGCCGATGCTGAAAGTAAAAGCATAATACAACGTTCCGCTCTTTAAAGGCCGCCTCGCGCGGCTTTTTTTCGTATCTTCATTTTATTTAATTATAAAATGAAAGTGAACGTTTTCATCACTGGGAAAAACGTGTATAATTTCATGAGAGATATTTAAATTTGATGAATAATGAAAAATAATGTACACTACTGACTTACGCTTACAATCATAAACGACAGAATGCGAAATCGTACGACATTTCTTTACATAAAGTGTTTATGCTATAGATAAGGATAAGTGTATCCAGTAAAAGGAGTGGTTTCAGTGAGCAACATTACGATATACGATGTGGCCAGAGAAGCAAATGTCAGTATGGCGACTGTTTCCCGCGTCGTGAACGGCAACCCGAATGTAAAACCGACGACCAGAAAAAAAGTATTGGAAGCCATTGACCGGCTCGGCTACCGCCCGAACGCGGTGGCAAGAGGGCTTGCAAGCAAAAAAACGACAACGGTCGGCGTCATCATCCCTGATATCTCAAGCATTTTCTACTCGGAACTTGCGCGTGGAATTGAAGATATCGCGACGATGTACAAATATAATATTATTTTAAGCAACTCGGATCAAAATCTTGAGAAAGAACTGCATCTGTTAAATACGATGCTCGGCAAACAAGTGGACGGTATCGTATTTATGGGCGGCAACATTACGGACGAGCATGTCGAAGAATTTAAGCGCTCTCCTGTGCCGATCGTCTTGGCGGCATCAGTGGAAGAACAGGGCGAGACGCCTTCTGTCGCCATTGATTATGAACAGGCGATTTATGATGCCGTTAAGCTTTTCATTGATAAAGGGCATCGCGATATTGCTTTCGTCTCCGGACCGATGCAAGAGCCGATCAACCGTTCGAAAAAACTGCAAGGGTACAAACGGGCGCTTGAAGAAGCGGCGATTCCGTTTAACGAGCAATTCGTAGCGGAAGGCGATTACACTTATGATTCCGGTATGGAGGCGCTTCAAAGTTTGATGGGCCTTGACCGGAAACCGACGGCGATTCTTTCTGCGACGGATGAAATGGCCCTCGGCATTATCCATGCGGCCCAAGATCAAGGTCTTTCGATACCTGATGATCTTGATATTATCGGTTTTGACAATACGAGATTGAGCCTGATGGTCCGCCCTCAGCTTTCAACAGTCGTGCAGCCTACGTACGATATCGGCGCCGTGGCGATGAGACTTTTGACAAAACTGATGAACAAAGAGCCGGTTGAAGAGCATATCGTCGAATTGCCTCACCGCATCGAATTAAGACAATCAACCAAGTCATAAAAAAACGGAAAAGCAAGCTTCACTCTGAGGGGTGGAATCTTGCTTTTTTACTTGAGTAAGGAGAAGATATGAAACGTTTTGATTATCTGACGCCCGTTGGCTTTATGTTAGGCTGTATTATCGTCGCAATCGGTATTCTGTCAGGGACGGGACTGGCGGGAATCAGTTCATTTTTAGATCTGACTTCTTTTTTAATCGTCACAGGCGGCCTTACCGCGGCGGTCTTTATCAGCTTTCCGCCGAGGGATTTAAAGAAAACCCCTTCTGTTCTGAAACAGGTATTCTCCCGTCAGGATGACAATGTGAAAGAGCTTGTCAGAGTATTTGTCAGCCTTTCGGAGCAGGCGCGCAGGCAGGGGCTGCTGTCTCTGGATGACCAGGCGCGGGAGATCAATGATCCGTTTTTAAAAAAAGGGCTTTTGCTTGCGATTGACGGCTGGGACGAGGAAACGATCCGGCTGGTGATGGATTCTGAGATCGCCGCAATGGAAGAAAGACACAGAAAAGGAAGACGCGTTTTTGAAAAAGCCGGTGATTTCGCACCCGCCTGGGGAATGATCGGGACGCTCGTCGGACTCGTTCTTATGCTCAAAAATTTAAATGACCCGCATACCCTCGGACCGAACATGGCCGTTGCGCTATTGACGACGCTGTACGGAGCGCTGCTTGCCAATTTGGTGTTTATTCCAATCGCGGCAAAGCTTGAAGAAAAAACGGAAAGTGAAATTTTCATCAAACAGGTCATGATCGAAGGGGTTGTCGGCATCCAATCGGGCAAAAATCCCCGCAACCTCGAAAGTCAGCTCGTCGTCTTCAGCTCAAGAGAAGACTGGCGTAAAGGACAGCCTGCTAACAAGAAAAAGGGCGCTGTCCATGAAGCTTAGAAAAGAGCGTTTTGAAAGAAGAAACAAACCGGAACATTCCGGCGGTTCACCGAGATGGATGGTGACGTTCGCAGACTTGATCACGCTCATTCTCGTGTTCTTTATCTTGCTTTTTTCGATGTCGCAAATAGACGCGGAAAAATTTCAATCTGCCGTTTCATCGATTCATACAAACGGCGGCGGGGGTGAACCGGCGTCATCAGACAAAGCAAACGAAAATAAAGAACAGGATTTGCTGTTACAAAACGTGAAGACATACATAAAAGCGCATCATTTGAGTTCCAAATTGACGGCGAAGCGCGATGAGCGCGGAGTGGTTCTTGTGCTGCAGGAGGCCGTTCTGTTTCAGACGGGAAAAGCGGATGTGCTGAAAAACGCCGAGCCGGTTCTGCATCAGATCGCGGTGCTTTTAAAAACAATTCCGAATGACATACAGGTAGAAGGCCATACGGACAGCCGCCGGATTTCCACCTATCAATTCCCGTCGAACTGGGAGCTGTCGTCTGCAAGAGCGGCGAGTGTGATCCGGTATTTTACCGCGAATGAAGACTTTTCCGCCAAACGGTTTATCTCTGCCGGGTATGCGGATACGAAACCTGTGAAGGACAACAAAAGTCCCGGACATATGAAAGAAAACCGCCGTGTAGAAATTGTGATCAAAAAAACGACCTCCTCATAAGGTCGTTTTTATTTTGTTTTATACCGCTGCTCAGACCGGATGGCAAAAAGTGCTTTTTCCACGGTTTGGGCATTTTTTTCTGAAATTTCTTCTTTGCGGGGAATCGGAGGATATAATTGTTCAGGATCACTCCAAAAAGCGGGCAACGTGCAGGGGGAGTGCTTCTGCCATTTATCAATCCATTTCTGCGGTATGCGCTCCCCGGGATCAATCCCTTTCATCTCAAGCCAAATGCGGCTCCATGCTCTCGGGACGACTCTCCAAATATCGTATCCGCCGCCGCCGACCGCGATCCATCTGCCGCTACAATATTGATGGGCTAATGAATGAGCGAGCCGCGGGATCTCCTGATAAATGGAGATTGTATTGGACAGGTGTGTCAACGGGTCGTAATAATGGGCGTCCGCACCGTTTTGGGTAAGTATGACATCCGGCTTAAAAAAAGCCGCGATTTCTGAGGCGGCCGTTTTGTAAGCGTGGAGAAAGGAATCGTCCTCTGTGAAAGCGTCCAGCGGAATGTTAAAAGAATAGCCGTAGCCTTGCCCGCTTCCTTTTTCCAGTACCTGCCCCGTCCCGGGAAATAAATAACGCCCGGTCTCGTGAAAAGAAACAGTGCAGACATCAGACCTGTCGTAAAACGTAAATTGAACGCCGTCGCCGTGGTGGGCGTCTGTATCAATGTATAACACTTTTGCCCCGTAGTTCTTCTGGATGTATTGGATGGCCACGGCGCTGTCATTATAGATACAAAAGCCTGACGCCCTGCCGCGGAAGCCGTGGTGAAGGCCGCCTCCTAAATTGCAGGCGTGCCTAGCTTGTCCCGTCATGACGTAATCAGCCGCCGTTAAGGTGCCGCCCACCAGAAGCGACGCAGCTTCATGCATGCCGGCAAAAACGGGGGTGTCTTCCGTTCCGAGACCGTAGCTTTCTCCTTCTGCGGCAGGGAGCCGGCCCGCACCCGCAAGTTCCACCGCCTGTATATAATCCTCTGTATGAACGAGAGCCAGCTCTTCTTTAGAGGCCGTGCGCGGAGTGACGATGTCTCCTTCGTCAAACGCGTCCGCCGCCTGAAGCAGATCGTATGTTAAAAGCACGCGCTGCTGATTGAACGGATGATCCTGATGAAATTGATACGTCTGATAAGAAGGCGAGTAAACAAAAACGCTGTCTCTCATGGCTGATCCCTCAGATGTTTCGGCCATAAGACATTGTATCCGGCTTCATGAACGGCACGGATAAAAGGGAGCGGATTCATCGTCTTCACCCGGAAGACGAGAATATTCGACCCGGCGGAATCATGGGGATAGACGAGCACACTCAGGATTTGCAGCTGAAGATCACGGCACATGCAGCTGAGATCAGCAAGGCTTTTTGTCATATCCGTCACCAGGATTTCCACCTGTGATCCCGGCTGGGCCGCGCCTGTCAGGCTGACGAAAGTCCGGAGCACGTCGGTTTTCGTTAAAATGCCCGTCAGCTTATGATTTACCGTAATCGGCAGACAGCCGATGCCGTGCTCATAAAAGGAAGCGGATATTTCTTCCACAAAGTCAAGCGGATGGGCGCAGATGACATTCCGCTTCATAATGGTCTCCACTTTGTTTGTCAGAAACGCGCCGCGTTCCTTTTGTTCGAAGCTGCCGGGGCCGGCCTGTTTAATGTCTCTGTCTGTGACAATACCGGTGACGTGCAGCTCGTCGTCGATGACAGGGAGATGGCGGATATGATATACCTTCATTTTACGGACGGCTGTTTCAATGGAGTCGTGTTTTGAGACGGTGATGACGTCCCGTTTCATGATTTGTTCTGCAATCATCTTTTTATCCCCTTTGTATGTCAGTCAATACATAAATCGCTGATAAAAACGAAGCCTGTCGAACTGTTCAATTGACTCCTGACTGACGTGCCTGCCGATGCGGGCCATCAGACAATTGGCCGGATGAGAGCTGATTTCCGGTTCATCCGTTGCAAACCAGACAAGACCCCCGGCATTCATCATCTTTTCCATGATCTTTCTGTATTCCCACACATCTTTTTTCATTCCTTTTAAATCCCAATGCCAGTAATATTCCGTCGTCATGATGATGTACCGTTCCATCTGTTCATCCATCATGCTGACTGTCAGCAACGTTTTTCCGACAGAACAGCCCCTGTAGCCGGGAGCGACCTCGATCGCACCGAGTTCAAGGAGGTCTTCCATATTTCCGTCAGACCACCGTTCAAGCGGATCAGGATATAAATACGTCACATAGCCGATAATCGTCTGTCCGTCCCTGGCGATAATGATCCGACCTTCAGGAAGCCCGGCGATCTCGATTAACGCTTTGTGCTGTTCATGAGGAAGGCGAAAGGCTGTCAGGCCTTCATGAAACTCATACTGTGCTAGGTCCTTTGGAGGAACGGGCCCTTCTACCAATAGAGGGCCGGCTGCTGTCTGAATTGATGAAGAATGGTACGTTTTATGATGTTTCACTGATTCACCGCCTGTCGGTTCTTAATAAAAACACATCTCTCTTAAGCATAACAAAATATAAAGCGTTTTCAATAGTGTTGTAATTTATATTTTAAAAATTGAGAAAACTGTGAACATCTACTATAATTAGTCTATAGATAAGCAAAGGGGGATGTTGCATGAATTTGAAAGCGTTGCCGGCGGAAAAGGGGAATTATCATCTGCGAAATTATGAGGAAACGTACCGCAGCTTCGATTGGAAAGAGGTCGAAGCGGAGTTTTCCTGGCATCAGACGGGGAAGCTGAATGCGGCGTACGAAGCGATTGACCGTCATGCCGAATCATTTCGAAAAAACAAAGTAGCGCTGTATTACAAGGACGCAAACCGGAATGAAAAATACACATTTAAAGAAATGATGGAGGAATCGAATCGGGCGGGAAATGTACTGAGACGGTATGGAAACGTGGAAAAAGGGGACCGCGTTTTTATTTTCATGCCGCGTTCGCCGGAGCTTTACTTTATCATGCTCGGCGCAATTAAAATCGGTGCGATCGCCGGCCCTTTATTTGAAGCGTTTATGGAAGGCGCCGTCAAAGACCGCCTGTTGAACAGCCAGGCAAAGGTTGTCGTGACGACACCTGAACTGGCCGAACGGATTCCGGCGGACAGCCTGCCCGACCTCGAGCATATTTTCATTGTCGGCGGCAGCAAAGAAGCGGGAGATAAAATCATCCATTATGATAAAGCGGCTGAGGGAGAAAGCACGAGACTTGATATTGAATGGATGGACAGAAGAGACGGCTACCTGCTTCACTACACATCAGGGTCTACCGGAACGCCCAAAGGTGTGCTCCATGTTCATGAAGCCATGATTCAGCAATACCAGACCGGCAAGTGGGTGCTTGATCTTAAAGAAGACGATATTTACTGGTGCACTGCGGACCCGGGCTGGGTGACCGGGACGGTGTACGGGATATTTGCGCCGTGGCTGAACGGAGCGGCGAACGTGATCGTCGGCGGCAGATTCAGTCCGGAAAACTGGTACGGCACGATTGAGAAGCTCGGTGTCAGCGTCTGGTACAGCGCTCCGACGGCTTTCAGAATGCTTATGGGCGCCGGAGATGAAATGGCATCCAAATTTGACCTTACTTCACTTCGTCACGTCCTGAGTGTCGGAGAACCTCTGAACCCCGAGGTCATCAAGTGGGGACATAAAGTATTCGGCAAGCGCATCCATGACACGTGGTGGATGACAGAAACGGGCGGACAGCTCATCTGCAATTATCCTTGCATGGAGATCAAGCCGGGTTCAATGGGGAAACCGATTCCGGGAGTGGAAGCGGCGATCGTTGACAATCAGGGAAATGAGCTTCCGCCGTACCGAATGGGAAATCTCGCTATTAAAAAGGGCTGGCCGTCGATGATGGATTCCATTTGGAACAACAAAGAGAAATACGATTCTTATTTCATGCCGGGCGGCTGGTATGTTTCCGGAGATTCTGCTTATATGGATGAAGACGGTTATTTCTGGTTCCAAGGCAGAGTCGATGATGTCATCATGACATCCGGCGAGCGCGTCGGCCCGTTTGAAGTCGAAAGCAAACTTGTTGAACATCCGGCAATTGCCGAAGCCGGGGTCATCGGAAAGCCGGACCCTGTCCGGGGAGAAATTATTAAAGCGTTTATCGCGCTCAGAGAAGGGCATGAGCCATCCGATCAGCTGAAGGAGGACATTCGCCTCTTTGTAAAACAGGGGCTTGCCGCGCATGCCGCACCGCGGGAAATTGAATTCAAAGATAAACTTCCGAAAACACGGAGCGGAAAAATCATGAGACGTGTGCTGAAGGCGTGGGAGCTGAACCTGCCGGCAGGCGACCTGTCCACAATGGAAGATTAAAGACGGCGTTGACATCGTATTTTATTTATGTTAAAAATGAGTAAGCTTCATACGAAAAGGTTTTGATTGAGACAAGTAGGATATCTGATTGTTCCAGAGAGCTGATGGCCGGTGAAAATCAGCACATAAGATATGCCGAATACACTCATGAACCGCTTTT
Organism: Bacillus sp. JK74; assembly: GCF_053663395.1. Taxonomy (NCBI): domain Bacteria; kingdom Bacillati; phylum Bacillota; class Bacilli; order Caryophanales; family Bacillaceae; genus Bacillus; species Bacillus sp. JK74. The sequence goes on from NZ_JBSJQB010000003.1 coordinate 103,186, forward strand.
GCGAACAAAGTCATTCCAAGGCTTTCAGTAGTGAAAGAACGGACACGGTCCGTTATCAAAAAGAGTGATAAAAGCTTTTTTATGCTTTTATTAGTAGGGTGGTACCGCGATTATATCGTCCCTTCGTTTTAAACGAAGGGGCGTTTTTTATTTTCATAAACAAAGGAGCAGACAAAATGACTAACTTATTAGAGGATTTATCATTCCGCGGCTTAATCCAGCAAATGACGGATGAAGAAGGACTGAATAAACAGCTGAACGAAGAAAAAATCCGTTTATACTCAGGGTTTGACCCGACGGCTGACAGCCTGCACATCGGACACCTTCTGCCGATATTGACACTGCGCCGTTTCCAGCTTGCAGGCCACCATCCGATTGCGCTTGTAGGCGGCGCGACGGGACTGATCGGCGATCCGAGCGGCAAAAAAGCGGAGCGTACGTTAAATACTCAGGATATCGTTGTCGAATGGTCGCAAAAAATTAAAAATCAGCTTTCCCGATTTTTAGATTTCGAGGCGGGAGAAAATCCCGCTGTCATAGCGAACAACTTTGATTGGATCGGAAAGCTGAGCATCATTGAATTTCTCCGCGACGTCGGAAAGAACTTCGGAATTAACTACATGCTTGCGAAAGATACTGTAAGCTCAAGAATTGAAACCGGAATTTCTTACACGGAATTCAGCTACATGATCCTGCAATCCTACGATTTTCTGAATCTGTACAGAGAAAAGAACTGCAAACTCCAAATCGGAGGCAGTGACCAGTGGGGCAACATCACGGCCGGTCTTGAACTGATCAGAAAATCAGAAGAAGAAGGGGCGAAAGCTTTCGGTCTTACCATTCCGCTCGTCACAAAAGCTGACGGCACGAAATTCGGCAAAACGGAAGGCGGCGCCATTTGGCTTGATAAAGAAAAAACATCGCCGTACGAATTCTACCAGTTCTGGATCAATACAGATGACCGCGACGTCGTCAAATACTTAAAATACTTTACTTTCTTGTCAAAAGAGGAAATTGAAGCTTATGCTGAAAAAACGGAGACGGCTCCTGAGAAAAGAGAAGCGCAGAAACGTCTCGCTGAAGAGGTGACGGTTCTTGTACACGGCCGCGAAGCGCTTGAGCAGGCCGTTCATATCTCCCAGGCGCTGTTCAGCGGCAATATTAAAGAGCTTTCTGCTCAAGACGTCAAGGTAGGATTTAAAGATGTACCTTCGTTTGAAAAAGACCGCTCTGAAGAACTGTCTTTAGTAGACGTGCTAGTGGAATCTAAATTATCGCCTTCAAAACGGCAGGCCCGCGAAGACATTCAAAACGGAGCTGTTTACATTAACGGCGAGCGCCAGACGGACATCGGGCATCTTCTGACTGCGGAAGACCGCATTGAAGATCAATTTACCGTACTGCGCCGCGGAAAGAAAAAATACTTCCTGATCACGTACTAAAAATAAAAAGCAGTCCGGCCGCTCCATGCGGCAGGCTGCTTTTTTATGTTTTGTGAATACTGCACGGGGAAATGAGTACAGTACATGGTATAAGCAAAACAGGGAAGGGGTGCTGCGCCGTGAATTTTATGTTTACCATCGCCAAAGAAAGATTGCAGCGGGATCATTGGGAACAGCAGCAAAGCATAAACGCCGAAGCCGAAGCCGAGGAATCAGAGACGGAAGAAGAAAATCCGATATCATAAAGGTAAAGCCTCCATTCTGCGGAATGGAGGCTTTTGATTGTCACCATATCAGCCTGACGGCGGCCATCAGCACGACTCCTGTGATGACCGTGATGGATAAGCTTTTTGTCAGCATCGCACAAAGCAATGTCGGGATGAGAACGATCATTGCTTTCCAATCAAAGGTCAAAGCGCTGTTTGTTTTCACAATCATGCTTTCCGTTACCAGAGCAGTCAAAATGCAAAGCGGAATAAAGGAGAGCCATTTTAAAGCCAATTCAGGCATCTGAATGTTCCGGACAAATATAAACGGAACAATGCGCGGCACAAGTGTAACAATCATGCAGCCGAGTATAATCCAGATCATTTGTGTGCTGATGCTCATTTGTCCGTCACCACCCCGATCGTTGCCACAATCACGGTTGAGACGATGACCGCGATGTGTGACGGGACGAAATACGATAACAAGACCATAAAAATGATCATATAGAGAATTAAGGAGAGGCTGTGCTTCAGCTTTTCCGAAGCGGATGACTGCAATTGCAGCACAAGCAGCGCCGCGAACATAGCGGGCAAAGCAAAGTCCAGGCCGAGCGCGTAAGGATCAGATATCCATTGCCCGAGAAGCCCGCCCATCACGCAGGAAATAACCCAGCACATGTAAGCGGTTATATTGAGGCCGTTCATCCACTTATCGTGTAACCTGCCGTTCTGAGCCGCTTTGTTCACCGCTACTCCGAAAGATTCGTCAGTAAGCAGAGCCCCGAAGCCGATATTTTTCGCCAGAGAGTATTTCGTGAAATACGGCGCGATGGTCAGGCTCAGCAGAAGGTGCCGCAGATTGACGATAAACGTCGTTAAAATAATGGCGGAAATCGGACTCCCGGAAACAAGGAGCGAGCAAATAATAAATTGGGCGGCGCCGGCATAGACACACAAGGATAACAAACAGATTTCAAGAATGCTTAGATGAGAGGCAACGCCGACGATGCCGAAAGCAAAACCGATGCTCATATAGCCCAGCAGCGTAGGCACACAATCCCGCACCCCCTGTAAAAACGTATCGTTCATTTCCCGGGAAACGGCGGTTTTTTGCACTTCTGTGTTAATCATTTTTTATACTCCTTTCATAGAGATTATAATGATAACGACTAATGAAAAAATCAAAGAAAATACGGTTCACATTTATATGAACCGATTTCCGGTGACGACATGAAATAACGAATGGTTTTGTTTCATCAGGCCTTCAACTTTTTCAGCCCCGACTTCTTTCACAAGCTCTGCGAACATCAGATCGTGCCTCATATATTCCATGGCCACGAGAACGAGAGCGGGATCTTCTGATTTAATGGCCCAGGCATTGGTCTGCGGAGAAAAATTGGCGATTAAGACTTCTTTATTATCTCGGGCAGCTATCGTTAATCTTCCGCCCATCCGTTTCTCCGCCACTTCAGGAGACATATTATGATTTGTCGTATTTCCGAGCTTCACTTCCGGAGGGCCGAACACAATCGAAAAGACGGGCAATTGTTCGGCGGCGCGTTTATTAGCGGCTTCTTGAATAAAGGGAATCTGCTGTTCCCAGACAGACAGCCACAACTCTTCCTCGGCTTTTTCAATCATATCCTTCATCTCATTGATGACATGATCATTCGTGCTGATGCGGCGGATGACATTCATCTCCTGCTCGCTTTCCAGCGCCAATAACTTTTCCTCAAGGTAGCCGAATGAGTTCTCGAAATCGTGCCGGAGCCGGTCGATTAATTCCTTTCCGGCCAGCGGGGCATATGTAACCGGATCAGACGGTACAATATGGACAGCGCCTTTATCAACTAATTTCCCCAATACCTCATAGATCATTGAGCGGGGGACGCCTGACCTTTTGCTGATTTCATATCCGGTAACAGGCGAGTGTTTCAACAAGCCGATATATGCTTTACATTCATATTGAGAAAATCCAAACTTCTGTAATTCTTTCAGAACATCGTCCATAAACATCCTCCGTAGTGGTTATTCATGAAACTACTATAATGTAAGCGGTTATATCTTGTCAATGGGACTTGAGTGCTGAAAGAAAGGTTCGCCTGTTTTGTCGCTTTCCAACTTAGTTTATGATGAGTTACATGTATGGCTTTTGTGAAAAACGTTGCCGTAGACCCACACGAATTCCGTTTGATACGATAAATACAAGAAGTCAAAAAGAGGAGGATCACGGTGGAAAACACCTCTAAAATCGCTTTTTTATCGGTTATAAGCAATTCCCTGGTCGTCATGCTCAAAATAGTGGTGGGGATAATAACCGGATCTGTCGCGATACTTTCTGAAGCCATTCATTCTTTTTTAGATTTGATCGCCGCCTTCATCGCCTTTATCTCCGTCAGGATTTCAAAAAAGCCGGCTGATACAGGGCATCCGTACGGTCATGGAAAAGTCGAGAATCTGTCGGGGACCATCGAGACGATTCTGATTTTTGCGGCAGGGATTTGGATGATATATGAATGCGTTCAAAAACTGGTGAACCCGGCGCCGGTTCATCTGCCCGTATTGGGAATTGTTGTGATGCTTGCGGGGGCTCTCATTAATTTGATCGTTTCGAAGTTCGTAAAAAGAGAAGCCGAAAAGGTTAATTCCGTGGCAATGAAATCAAATGCCCTGCATTTACTGACTGACGTGTACACATCATTAGGCGTAGCGGCAAGCCTTTTGGTCGTTACCTTAACGGAGTGGTACATACTTGATCCCATTATAGGTATGGTGCTGGCGGTGTATATCATATATGAAGCGTTTAAATTAATGAAAGAAGCATTCCCGCCGCTGATTGATACCCGTTTGTCGGAAGAGGAAGAAAAAACAATTTTAAAGATTATCGAAACATTTCAACAGGAATTTATTGAAATTCACGATTTTCGTACAAGACGCTCCGGCCCGCAAGAGTATATTGATTTTCACCTGGTCGTAGCCTCTCACGTGACGATTAAAGACGTGCACGACCTGTGTGACCGCATTGAAAGAGATATTACGAATGAATTCAAACAAGCACAGGTAATGATTCACCCCGAGCCGGAGAGCGAGAGGAAGAAATAAATCGATCTTATGTTTGCGTTTGTTCCCGGCAAAATGCCTGCAAAAGGCCCGTTCCCACGGGTCTTTTTGTTGTATAAATGTCCATTTCTCGCTCATATGAGAGAGAAGCTTATACACGTGAGGGATACATTTCATACGTTATGTTGTAAAGAAAAAGGGAGGTGAACAGAATTGAACGCTATTTCTGTTAAAGAAATTGAACATGGAGTTGCCGTTGCGGAAAGAGAAGGTTTAGGGGAGTATTTATACCAAGAACCGGTTTCCAAAAAATGTTCGGGCCGTTCCCGCAGCAGAAAACGGAGTCATCACCGGACACACCGCTCCCGCAGCAGAAAACGGAGCCATCACCGGACACACCGCTCCCGCAGCAGAAGACGGAGCCATCACCGGACACACCGCTCCCGCAGCAGAAGACGGAGCCATCACCGGACACACCGTTCACGCAGCAGACGGTCCCATCAAAAACGTACCCGCAAGCGCTGTTTTAAATGCTGACTGCAGACTCTATTACAAGTAACGGAGATCTGCTATAATGGCAAGAGAACTGCATAAAAGATCCGGTATCATCATCTGCGGACACTGAACTGACAACATGGCGCTGTTTGTTCGTGTCCGTTTTTCGTGTCAAAAAAAGATGCCGGAGGATAAAAAGGAAGGGATGACGCCGAATGAAACTGAATGAGGACTTTTATAACTCTGAAGGAAAGACAGTCTCTTCGCAAAACATAAGCAGCAAGCTTTTGCATATCACGGACAGCGGGCATATCAGCGTTGACTTCATCAGCATAAGCAGGCTGCGGAAGGCTTCAAAAATCGCGATCTTAGGTGACAGCGTCGCCCGGGGGCTGCGTGCGGAATACGGCTTTGGTGACATTCTGAAAGACCGGACAGACGCTGAAATAACCAATCTCTCTGTCAGCGGCGTTAATATGAGCAACAACGGAAGCGATAACATTTATCAGCAAGCGCTTAAAACAAAAGGACATGATGTCATTATTGTCCAGGGAACAGATGATGACTGGTGCAACCACATTCCCATCGGCACAGATGAAAAGGATATCACCACATTTTACGGAGGCTTCTGTCAAGTGATTCAGCAGCTGCGAAGCGGAAATAAAGGCGCGAGCATCATTGTGGTGACCCCAACGAGACAAGCAAAAATATCAAAAGGAAAAATCGTCCGCCGTGATACTGATAAAAATAAACTGGGCCTGAAGCTGGCTGACTATGTGAAAGCCCAAAAAGAAGCCTGCACACTCCTCTCTGTACCGTATGCCGACCTGTTTGATACAGATCTCATCGACCCGTATAATCCCGCTTTCCGAAGCATGTGCATGTCAGAAGGTCTTCATCCGAACGAGAAAGGGCATCAAATCATATTTCAGGAAATCTGCCGGAATTATTATTACTATTATGGGTAACACAGCGCTAACAGATTATTTTCGGCCTTGCTTTTCTAAAAGCTCAATTATTCTTTGAGATGCGTGTTTTTGCGCTCTCAAAAGCGAGACGATATTACCGGTAAAACCGATTAAAATGATCAGCAGCAAAATGATCATCCACATCAGTGAACCTCCCGTCGAGTGTTGAAAAACCCACTCTTTATTTTACTTATTATGGATGGGGAAGAGAATAGGTCTAACTATTGGTGTTTCTTTATAAATCCATAAAAAAATGCACAGACTGAACGGGTCTGTGCATTTTTATTCGCTTATTTCAGCAGGTTCAATGATTCACGATTAAAGGCTTCCAAATCGTCAGGCGTTCTGCTCGTTACGATGTTATGGCTCACGACGACTTCTTCATCTTTATAATTTGCGCCGGCATTGATTAAGTCTTTGCGGATGCTGCGGAATCCAGTGATATCTTTTCCTTTAAGAAGGTCGGTATCAATCAGCAGCTGCGGGCCGTGGCAGATCGCGAAAACGGGTTTCTGATTTTCCACGAATGCTTTAGTGAATTCACCCGGGCGGTCATCTCCGCGCAGAAGATCCGGTGAAAAGCCTCCGGGAATCAATAACGCATCGAATTCTTTTGGGTCTGCGTCTGAGATCGCTTGATCGATCTTTACTTTCTCACCGTGCTTGCCCGTCACTTCTTTCCCTGCTTCCAAATCTATTGTCACCACACTGTGGCCCGCTTCTTTAAATGCTTCCGCCGGGCTTGTATATTCAATATCCTCAAATTGATCTGTCATCAGAACTGCGATTTTTTTGCTCATACATCATGCCTCCTGTGAATTTGTATATGACAAGAATATCAGGCGGATTGCCGCCTCACAACGTATTTGCTTGAAGATACGGCATGAAAAAAAGACCCCTCTGAAAAAGAGGAGCCAAAAGGTACGGAGGTCTGCTGAAACTTACGTGTTTAACTTGAGATAAGGCAAGAAATCGAACCAATTACTTTTTGCGTCTTTTTTTATCCTTTTTACACCCGCATTTCCCCGGATCGCCCGGATCAATGACTTCGTGAATTGTTTCTTCCTGATAAACGTGGCGGGGAACATAACGGATATGTTCTCTGTTAATGTGTTTGATGGGATGGACGTAAACCACTTCTTTGTCAGTATACTTGTCAGTCACAATATACTTAGGGTCACAGTAATACACTTTCGATTTTTTACCCATTCATCTCACCTCCCGTACTTTATTAAATGCTGAAAAGGAGGATTTTGCATCGGACAAGTACACCATGGCAAGTCCACAATTTTTCAGCTGCAATTTCGTTTTTCTGGTTTTTCCTGAATCCGTCTCAAATTGGTATGGCTAACCCTTTTTGAACGGGGAAATCTATAAAAAAGAATTCAAAAACGATTCTTTTCTCAGGTCAATCGAGATGCATACATCTTTAGGGGGATTTCAGAATGCTCGATGAAAAAACGATTGAAATCATTAAAAGCACAGTGCCGGTCTTAAAAGAGCATGGTGAAGAAATCACAGGCCGATTTTATGACCTGCTGTTTCAGCATCACCCTGAGCTGCTGAATATCTTTAATCAGACAAATCAAAAGAAAAAAACACAGCGTACGGCCTTGTCGAATGCTGTGATTGCGGCCGCAGCCAATATTGACCGGCTGGAAAATATAGTCCCCGTCGTCAAACAAATCAGCCATAAGCACCGGAGTATCGGTGTTAAGCCCGAGCATTATCCAATCGTTGGAAAGTACTTGTTAATCGCGATAAAGGATGTGCTAAAAGACGGGGCTGCTCCTGAGGTCATTCAGGCATGGGAAAAAGCATACGGCGTCATTGCAGACGCTTTTATCGGAATTGAGAAGGACATGTATGAACAAGCGGAAACGCAAAAAGGCGGCTGGAAAGACGATAAGGCGTTTAAAATTGATAAAAAGGTAAAAGAAAGCAAAGAGATAACGTCGTTTTATTTAAAACCGGAAGACGGACAAGTTCTCCCCGAATTCAAAGCGGGACAGTATATCAGTGTAAAAGTATACATTCCGGACACGGGCTATACGCATGTCCGCCAGTACAGTTTGTCGGATGTATCCGGTAAGGATTATTACCGGATTTCCGTGAAAAAAGACGGAATTGTTTCTTCATATCTGCATGACCAATTACACGAAAAGGATTCAATTGAGATCAGCGCTCCGGCCGGGGATTTCGTATTAGACCCTGATTCCAAAAAGAATCTGGTTCTCATCAGTGCCGGTGTCGGAATTACCCCGATGATCAGCATGTTAAAGACGGTTGCCAAAACCCAGCCGCAGCGAAACGTTCTCTTTATCCATGCGGCAAGGAGCGGAGAGTATCATGCGCTGCGGCATGAAGCTGAAGAAGCCGCAGAACACTCATCCGTTGACACCGTCTTTATTTACAGTGAGCCGTCCGAACAAGACCGTTCAGAAAACATTCGTTTTCGGGAAGGCCGGATTGACAAACAGCTGTTAGAAGAAGTGATGACAGATAAAGATGCTGATTTTTTCCTGTGCGGATCACCGTCGTTCATTAAAGAAATGAAAAAGCTGATTTCTGAATTCAATACACCGCCGGAATCGATTCGCTATGAATTATTCGAACCGCAGCTGAGTATGGTGTGATTGAAGAAGGAAGGACGATGATTTTAATGTATGAAGCACCCGGGTTGGGTGCTTTTTTATTCTAGATAACAGAACGAACAGGGAATTAGAGCGGGTTGTCCCGTCGATGGCTGCCGCTGAGTATGTCGGTTTGGATGATATAGGCACGCACACGCTGAGGAAAATATTCGGGTACCATTTTTACAAGCAAACAAAAGATGTTGCCATGCTGCAGGACGGACAACCCTTCGATTCATTGGAATCAATCAGGATGCCATGAACAACGCTATGAAGAAATTCAAGATATAAGCAGGCTCATCTCATAAACAAGATGAGCCTTTTTTTTTGCATATTTTTATTGATTCCCTTCAAAAAGCATATGTGGAATTCATTTTAGTCATATTGCTTGAAAACAAGGGTGGCGAGGGCTGACGGGCTTCGGGCAGTTGCACAGTATATAACATATGGGTAATTCGTGGATAAATGTGGATACTTCCTGTAAATGTTATATAATAGGGGAAAAGTTTAGGAGTGAAAAATTTGAACTTTGATACGAAGTATCTTATTAGGTGGGGAATACCAGGATGGGTATTCATTATGTTAATAAGCTTGCCAATCTTATTTTTATATCATAATGAATTACTTAAATTAAAAATAGATATATCCAAGACCTTGGGTCTTTTTGTATCATTAGCTTTTTTCGGAGTAACTATCGGATACATAATGCAACAAATTCACTTTTCTAGTCGGTGGTCTAAAAATAAACAAATCATAGATGAAGCTGCTAGAATGATAAATGCTGTTGAGGAGCACGTTAAGGGTGTAAGTCTGTTTGAGTGGGGCGAAAATCATCATAAAGATTATTATGTATTTGAATATGTTTGGCATAGGGGGTTATTGAGATTAAAAGATGCTCAAAGAGATTATGTAGCTGATCGATATAGGCATATACTTAGCACAATTCATAGTTTAGGTACTCTTAGAGTTTCTCTGGTGATTTCCTTTGTGATTAATTTGGTCACTTTAACAAAATATAATTTTGATAGTTATTTTAATTCAACCTTCAATCCAAATATGTATATATTCAATTTAGTTATATTTATAATTTATCTTGGACTTATAGGTTGGTTGTTTAAAGTAGTATCAAAAGGTTACGAGCATTATTCAGCTAACTTAAATGCGTTTCAAGGTTATTTTTTGAACGAGCTAATAAATTGGGGTACTCTCAAAGAAAATAAGCAACAAGAGGAAGAGGAAGAAGTAGAAGTCAGTTATTAAAATGGCACAAACTTGGCAGAATAACGGCACACCATTTTCTTTTAAGTGAGGTATTATGGTAATAGGTAATAAATTTAAGAAGGTTCTCTGGTTCTCAAGAAAGCAGATAATAATTATAGTATTCTTCTCGATCCTATGAGAAGAGATTATAGGAGGATTAGTATGAAAATAAAAATCATTATGGATAGTGGTAAAGAATATGTAACAGTGAAATTTGAATCAAAAGAAGACTTAGCGACTAAATTAGGACAATCACCAGATGAGGTTTTGTATTTTTCTGTAGATGATGAAGAAAAAATATATTTGAATGCAGAACACGTCTCCTCTTTTGAAATTCTAGATTAGCATCCTTCGGGTGCTTTTTTGTTGCATACAATCGAAGGATTTCAGGGGAAAGGGAGGACTACTGCGAACAGCATAAGAGAACCACGCAAGCCTATGACCAATACCGGGAATCATCAGCTGCCAAACGGGGGTATAACAGCAAGTGGAGGCCGTCGCGCGCTGGTTACCTGTCCAAGCGTCCGTTATGTGCTGTCTGCTTAATGCAAGGAAGAAGAACCCCGGCGACAGTTATCAATCATATCGTTCCGCATAAAGGCGGTATGAACCTCAAGTAAATGGGCCCTTATGCGCCTCGTGTCATGGCCGGTAGACAACGACGGAGGATGGAGGATTTGGGAACAGAACATCAAATGAAAGAATGTACAAATTCCCCAAGACTAAAAATTAAATTCTTTTGCGTACACTTAACTTCATCTGTTTCGATGTTATTGTCTTCACTGTCATATACCGAGCATAAAAGAAAGATGGGTAAAAACAAATTTGTGAAGCTTGTGTGTTTTAAAAAAGATAGGAGGATGTAACCCCCTATCTTCTCATTCTTCCTATTCTGATTAACTCCCCAATAATTGATCCAGCGATGAAAATAATCAATGGGACTGGAGTGAATTTATTACCCAAAACGCCCATGTAAACAAAATAACATGCACATAAAACAAGGAACAGTAGGATATATCTTTTTAATATCCTGTTAATATTAGACGTTGTTTTTTCTTGTTGCATATTTTTTCACCTCGTTTTTATGGTCGGCAAGTTGATGGGATTGGCCTGCTTCCAAAGAATTTGGGACTGTCTGCCGTTTTAAGGACTTTCTTTCTTTTAGAGTCTTCGTAGAATTTTGTTCTATTAGCATAAGGGTATGCGCTGCATTTAAAGGCATAACGATATTGGAATACTGTATAGTATGCAGTTGTTTGGGTACCTGCTAAAAACCCTACAATAGCGAATACTACGTTGTAAGGTGTTTTTGTTATTGTTGAAATAGCTGTGGCTGCCACACCGACAGAAACGCCTTTCAAATTGTATTTATAATTGTATTTCCCCATGTATTTTCCACCGGGCGGTATCTTCATAGTTGACATATTAGAAGAAGAAAATACCCCATCTTCCTCCATAGTAAGGTTAAAATCGACCTCACCGTTTTTATAAAGTGTGTTTGTTTCGTTGTTGTATTCAAATTTTGTAACTGCCCCATTTTCCTCAGTAACTTTAGCTTTATTCACAGCTGGGTCAGTAAAGTCGTAAGAATAGACATACTTTTCCCCATCAATCTCAAAAACATTCTCACCTACAGTATCATTTGACATTGATGCAGGGATGTTCAACATTTCATTGCTTTCTGCTTTGGCTTTAAAGTTGGGCATAATACCTACAACCAATGCAGTGACCAAAAACAAAAGTAAAGCTGACCTGAATTTCTTCAAACAATCACACTCCCTATTGTATATTCGTTACGACCCAAATTATACCGGTATTGTTATTTTTTAAGAATAGGGACAGCGAAGTGTAAATTCGACAATGGAGATAAATAGTCCGCTATAATACCGTTCTGAAAAAGTGGGTAAATAGCCTTTTTTTGTAATTGCGCGATGTCGAAAGAGAAAATTGCGTGATGTCGAAAAAAATCCTATTAATTACATTTTATGTTAAAGGTATGCTAGAATATTGTTTGAGAAAATTTAGAATATTTGTAGAAAGAGGGGTTTATCTTATGAGTAAACTGGCTTCTGAATGTGTTGCAAATATATTAAATGATTGGTATATCGCGATAAAACAACAAGACGCTGAGTCTGCTGAGAAATATTTTGAAGAGGTCAAACCATTGTTTGATGAGATGGAAGAGGATCAGGAAGTTTTGATGTATTATTCTTTGTTGGAGGAAAGGCATAAAATGCTTTTGTATCAGGTGAAAGGGGAGGAGCTTCCGCCTCATTCATATTTTAATGAAAACCACGCTGAGGAAATAAAAAAAACAGACCATATGATTGAATATTATTTCTTTCTATTTGAAGCGTTATATGAGTCGCACAAAAGGAATTTTGAGAAAGCAATTACTTTGTTCAAAATAGCCGAGAAAAAATTGAAAGATATACCCGATTGTATAGAGCGGGCTGAATTTTATTCGAAAGTGGCGTCTATGTATATGATGCTGCGGCAGAGTCTAATTTCTTTGAATTATATCAATGACTCTGTACAAATTTATAGAGAGAACGAAGGCTATAAACGAAAGCTTGCCACGTCTCTTATGATTGTCGGGCAAAACTACACTGATTTAGGGCTTTACGAAAAAGCGGAGGAAAGTTTTTTAGAAGCAATCAGAATTTCGAGAGTTCTACAAGATTCACTATTTACCGCATTAATACATCATAATTTAAGTATTACATATTCTGCAGCAAATCGTTCCCAAGACTGTATAAATGCCTTGAAAAAAGCCATCAGAAATAAAGATTGGAGGGACTCGGTTTATTATATAAATTCCCTGTATATGTTTCTGAAAGAGCTTTATAAAATAGGGGATGTAAATAAAATTCCATATTATTATAAAAAGACAAAGGAATATTTTAAACGAAAAGAGAATAAGGTGTATGAGGCTAAAATAAATATTATTTACGGACTTCTGCAGCAGGATCAGAGGAAAAGCATTGAAACTTGTCGAGGTGGTATTTCTTACTTATATGAAGTAAATGACCTTGATAGCGTCTTTGATCTTTCTTTGGTTATTTCAGAACACTGTGAGAAGCATGGACTCTATAAAGAGGCGCTTGAATTTTCTAAGCATGCTATTTTAGCCGAGGAGAAAATGAGGCACCTGGAGGGATTGTAATTGAAAAAAGTTATTCTTTGTGCAGCTCTCACCTTCGTTACGTTAAGTGGTTTAGCTGTAGTCAAGATTAATCAAGAATCATCAGATGTTAAAATAACGGAGCGCCCGGTGGGTACTCTAAAATTAGCAGAGCGGCCAGTAGGCACATAAAAAAAGCCCCTGTCCGGGGCTTTTTTTAATAAAGAGAGGGAGCATCTGTCCACATTCTGACAGCCCAAAAGAAAAACCCTAGAAATGTTGATATAACAACGTTTCTAGGGTTTAATCCAATGCTCTTTAAAGAGCGTTTTACTTAACGGGAGTAGAACTCAACGATAAGCGCTTCGTTAATTTCCGGAGCAAGCTCAGAGCGCTCTGGAAGACGAGTGAATGTACCTTCAAGCTTTTCAGCGTCGAAAGTAAGGTACTCAGGAACGAAGTTGTTTACTTCTACAGATTCTTTGATGATAGAAAGGTTTCTTGATTTTTCGCGAACACCGATTGTTTGACCAGGTTTTACTTGGTAAGACGGAATGTCAACGCGGCTTCCGTCAACAAGGATGTGACCGTGGTTAACTAATTGGCGAGCTTGACGGCGAGTGCGTGCAAGACCGAGCTTGTACACAACGTTATCAAGACGTGCATCTAAAAGAATCATGAAATTTTCGCCGTGTTTACCAGTCATTTTTGCAGCTTTGTCAAACAATGTGCGGAATTGACGTTCGTTTACACCGTACATGTGACGAAGTTTTTGCTTTTCTTGCAATTGCAAACCGTATTCTGATAGTTTTTTACGCTGTCCCGGACCGTGGGGACCTGGTGCGTAAGGGCGTTTTTCTAATTCTTTACCTGTACCGCTAAGAGAGATTCCTAAACGGCGGGACAGTTTCCAAGATGGACCTGTATAGCGAGCCATAATGTGACTCCTCCTTTGGTTTTATTTTGTGGAAAATAAAAACCGTCTGTTCGATCCGACCGTGCACATTTTGTTTTCATGTATCCTCGCTCCAGCAGCAGAGAGTTACACGATACACCTTACAGCTAAGGAACAAAATGCAAACACAGAAGCTGAACAAAAAGGCTGCAATATTTCACACAAAGAACATTATATGATTTTTCCCCGCCGCCGTCAACCATTTCTCCATGAAGAGTGTCGGTTTATGATATAATGTACAAAAATGAGTAGTACATGTTTAGGTGATAAAAATGAAAAAACAAACAATTGATGAAGTGACGGCCTTTCATCAGAAAATGCTTTCTTTTTTCTTAACGAAATCTGAATCCGTCTCATTATCCGACTCGCTGTTATGGCTGGCCTCAGCTCTAGAATCCTGCTTTACATCTCTTTCATTGACCCTTTCACCGGCAGAATCAACACGTTTCACCATAAAAACAGAAGATGAACCGCATTATGCTCCGCTGAAAGAGAGTGACGGCCGTTTTATGATCAGGAATCAGACGTCCGGCAGATCCTTTTATCTGCGCTCGGAAGGCGGGCTGCCGATCCCGGAATCATTGCCTGAGATCGTTACTCTGTTTATCAATCAATCTGTGAGACAAAGCGGGCTGTTTGACAAAACGAAGCATCAGCGGAAAATTCACAGAATGACAGAAATGTTCCATTCGCTTTTGGATCAAAATGAGGTTTTGGAAAAACTGCAGGCAAGTTTGAGTACGGCTTTCCGGTCTTTCCGCTTTTCACTGTTTATCACGCAGGATCAGGATACGGACAGACAGCTTCCCGCAAAAGAATTACATATGGACGGAAAAGATGCCGATCCGTCTGCCCTGAAGGTTTATTTATCGGGGAGACTGCTCAGAAAAGGCAGGTCATCTGCTTACCTGCCGATCAAAGGCCAGCAGGGGACTTACGGGGTTCTGAAGACGGAGGGGCTGCAGGATGCCGTTCTTTCGTGCAGTACTCTCAGTGAAATGCTGCTGCTTACGGGCGCAGCGGGAAAAGCATTTGAAAATGCGCAGCTCTATGAGCAATCGAAAAAAAGCATTGCGAATCTGGAGCTCATTAATGAAACATCGCGCCAGCTGAATCAGCGCCTCAGACTCACTGACACGATGCGGGAACTCGCCGCCATTATGACCCAATCATTTCATGCGGAAGAAGTGGCTTTTTTTCATATTGATCATTTTGAGACGCAAAATCTGCTTCCGGGACATACCGCTTTTTTTAAGACAGAACGTGCGAACCCCTATATCAGCATTGTGAAAGAAAAGCTGTTCGAGGGAGAAAAGGGCGTGTTTATCGGCAGCGGAAAGACTGTATTCGGCGAAAACGGCTTCGGCTCGCTGATGGCGGTGCCGATGATCGAAAATGACACCGTCTTCGGGTTCGCGATTTTATTGAAAAAGGATTTGTATGCTTTTACGTTTGAAATGTATAAGCTTTTTCAAGCGCTCATTCACCATGCGACATTGGCGGTCACGAACTCCATGCTGCGCGACAGGCTTGAGCATCTTGTTCAGACAGACCAGCTGACGGAGCTGTATTCAAGAACCTATTTGGATGAGAAAATTCAATACAGCATGAAAATTCATAAACGGGGTGTATTCATCCTCGTTGATATCGATAATTTCAAAACCATTAATGATACATACGGTCATCAAACGGGAGATTCGATCCTGATTCAGGTGGCCTCCGTTATGAAAAACCATATTCGTGAGCATGATGTCGCTGCAAGGTGGGGGGGCGAGGAGCTGGCTGTCTATCTGCCGAATATCAACGTGTCATCCGGAGAACGCATCGCTAAAAGGCTGGTTCGCGCCATCCGGGAAAACACCGAGCCGCGCGTGACGATTTCCTGCGGCGTTTCCTGCTGGTCAAAGACAGGCCCGATGCCGTTGAAAATGCTCGTTCAGCAAGCGGACGAGGCGCTTTATATCGCCAAACGGAACGGCAAAAACCGGCTGATCATCCACCAAAACAGCACGACGACATAAAAAAGGAGCCGGCCTGCCGGCCGGGCTCCTTTTTTTATCCTAATCGTTTTTCAAGCGTTTCAACAAACTTTGCTAAATAGGCTTCGTCCGTTTCATCAAAACGGTTTTTCACAGGGCTGTCAATGTCCAGCACACCGATCACTTCACCGTTTACGCGGATCGGGAGGACGATTTCTGACTGGGAAGCCGCGTCACAGGCGATATGTCCCGGGAACGCATTCACATCGGCAATCCGCTGCACGGCGCCGTTAGAGTAGGCAGTGCCGCATACGCCTCTGCCGAACGGGATGCGCACACAGGCAGGAAGTCCTTGAAACGGTCCGAGCACGAGCTCGCCCTCTTTAGCGAAGTAAAACCCCGCCCAGTTGACTTCATGTAATGAATGGTATAAAAGCGCTGATGCATTCGCGTAATTTGCGATCGCATCCGTTTCATCTTCTGTCATGGCTTCGAGCTGTTTAAGCAGAAGCTGATAACTTTTTTCTTTATCTCCGGATTGTTTTTCGACATGAAACATGGAAAACCCTCACTTTTTCTATAATATCAAACAAAGTTCCGGCCGTTCTGCCGGCATTTGTCGAGAAGTTCTTACAGGAACGGCGCCTTTCTGCTTGAATTGTTACACATAAAGGGGTGAGCCGTATGAAAGTAAGCACCAAAGACAAAATTATTAACGCCGCTGTCCAGCTGTTTAACCAAAAAGGTTATTCCGGCACGTCCGTCCGTGAAATCGCAAAGTCAGCTGATGTAAATGTTGCGCACATCTCCTACTATTTTAAAGGGAAAGGCGGATTAATGGAACATTTAGTTTCCGAGTTTTACGAAGGCTATACTGAAGCGCTGGAAAAAGCCGCCGTCAGTATGAACGGTGAAGACGCGCAGGAACGCATCCTGCGGGTGATTTTCGATATTTTATCCTATCAGCACGATAACCGTCAATTAACGCGGTTTGTGTACCGGGAAGTGACGATTGATTCCGTGCTTATCAGGGAAATTATGTCTACTTACTTAATGAAAGAAAAATATATTTTCCAGCTGGTGATTGAAGAAGGGCAGTCACGCCACAGACGGCTGACGCTGCCCGTGCCGCATTTTATTCTGCAATTGAAATCCCTCTTGATGATGCCGTATCTTCAGCCTCAATACATTACAGAGGTGCTCTATATGCAGCCTCATGAACCGTACTTTTATAAAAGGTATTTTGAAGAGGTGAAGATCTGGATCGAAAGCGTGTTCCGACGGCCTGATGCGGCGCTTATGAAGTAATGATGCTTTTGTACGTTTCATAGGAACTGCCGACATCTTCCGCTTGATGGGCGTCCGACCCGAATATGAGCGGGATTTTTTTTTGCTTCGCCGTCTCAGCCATCCAATCCTCCATGTATACTTCCCCGGCAAACTTCTTTCTGAGCCCGGATGTATTCACATCCAGCTCCATTCCGTGTTCTTTCACGGCGTCAAGACAGCGGGCCGCAAGCTCTCTTATTTGAGGTGACATGCTGTAAGGGAAAAGGCGCGCGAATTTTTTGACGAGCGTGATATGGCCGACCCGTTTTGGCTTAAAGGGGCCGAGCGGTGTTACAATGGAAGAATACACAGTTTCATAGTATTGTTCATATACGGCTTCAACGCTTCCGAAGTGCGCGGCGAGCTGCTGAAAGGCGTGCTCGTCAAAATCGAGGCAGATATAAGACGGACCGGTCTTCAAAAAATGAACGGATAAAATGCCGTCATCCAGTGAGGGGCCGTACGTGTTCAGAAACGCCGCGGTTTCCTCTTCATACCCTGTGATAAAATCAGTTTCTAGCCCGGTCAGAATGCTGATTTGTCCATCGTATTCCTTTTTCAGCTGTGACAGCCGCTCCAAATAAACCTCCATCTGTCTGAGATCCATCGCGCTGTCCTGAAGCGGTACGGGATCTTGAAATGACGGAGGAAGGGGGGCGTGCTCTGTAAATGTGATCGAGTCAAAGCCTCTTTCCAGGGCCTTTTCGACATATTCTTTCAGCGCATCCTTCGAGCCGTGAGGGCAAAAAGGCGTGTGGATATGAGCGTCTCGTTTTTCCATTTGTGTCACTCCATTAAAAAATTGCAGAATCCTGCCGAAATTATGCAAAAAGTTTTTGATTTCTGGTCAAAAAATGTTGGTTACATGGTATCATAATAACAATGAAAACGACAGATTTTCTCAATACATATATTGAAATCTTTCTGAATACATAAAACACCCTGACAGATTAAGAGAACAACAAGGGGGCTCATTATGGAGTTAGTCATCGGATTATTGGTTATACTGCTCGCGCTCTTTGCGGCGGGCTACTTTTTCAGGAAAAAAATTTATACGGAAATTGACCGGCTGGAGTCATGGAAGATTGAAATTTTAAACCGTTCGATAGTGGAAGAAATGTCCAAGATCAAACATCTGAAAATGACCGGAGAGACGGAAGAGTTCTTTGAAAGATGGCGCGAAGAGTGGGATGAAATTGTCACAGCCCATCTGCCGAAAGTAGAAGAGCTCCTTTATGATGCCGAAGAGAACGCCGACAAATACCGGTTTAAAAAAGCGAATCAGGTGCTTGTCCACATCGACGACCTCCTCACTGCAGCCGAATCAAATATAGAAGGCATACTGCGTGAGATCAGCGATCTTGTGACGAGCGAGGAAAAAAGCCGCGGAGAGATTGAACAGGTGCGTGAGCGGTATTCAAAAGCGCGAAAAAACCTTCTGGCGTACAGCCATCTCTACGGAGAGCTATATAACAGTCTGGAGACGGATCTCGACGAAATCTGGAGCGGCATAAAAAAGTTCGAAGAAGAGACGGAAAGCGGCAATTACATCAAAGCGAGAAAAGTGCTGCTTGAACAGGACCGCAGACTGGATCAGCTTCAAACATACATAGATGACGTTCCGAAACTGCTCGCGGACTGTAAACAGACCGTGCCGAACCAAATTGCCAAGCTGAAAGACGGCTACCGGGAAATGACGGAAAAAGGCTACAAATTGGAGCATATTCAAATCGAAAAAGAGCTGGAGACACTCACAAATCAATTGAAACGGGCCGAAAGCGCGCTTTTGGAAGAATTAGATGTCGACGAAGCGTCCGCCATTCTTCAGCTGATTGATGAAACCATTCAATCCATGTATGAACAGCTGGAAGGCGAAGTGGAAGCCGGACAGTCCGTATTAAGCAAAATGCCTGAGCTGATCATCGCGTATGAGAAGCTTGAGGAAGAAAAAGACCGCACAAAAACCGAAACGGAGCTCGTCAAGGAAAGCTATCAGCTGACGGCGGGAGAAATCGGCAGACAGCATGCTTTCGAAAAACAGCTGGAAACGATAGGCCGGCTCCTTGAGCAGGCGAGAGAAAAGCTTGACGGCGAGCATGTCGCTTACTCGCTGCTGATTGAAGAAGTCGAGGCCATCGAAAAGCAGATGGAAGAGGCTCAGAAAGAACATGCCGAATACCGTGAAAATCTGCAGGCGCTCAGAAAAGAAGAACTGCAGGCGCGGGAAACGCTGATGAATCTTCGGAAAACCATTTCTGACACGGCCCGAATGCTGCAAAAAAGCAACGTGCCGGGAATTCCTGAACAAGTCAAGGACAAGCTCGAGACGGCAAATCATCATATAGAAGAGACCGTCAGCCAATTGGAAGAGCTGCCGTTAAACATGGAGGAAGCCGCCAAACATCTGACCGAAGCTGAAAAGGTGGTTGCGGAAGTCAGCGAAGAGGCGGAAGAACTTGTGATTCAGGTGAAGCTGATTGAGCGGATCATCCAGTACGGCAACCGCTTCCGAAGCCAGAATCATATTTTATCCGAACAGCTGAAAGAAGCGGAACGGCTGTTTTACGCTTACAGCTATAATGAAGCTTATGAGATGGCGGCAGCTGCTGTTGAAAAAGCAGCTCCCGGCGCCGTGAAAAAAATTAAAGCTGATCAATCTGCTTCATAGACGCACAAGCAAAAACTGCACCCTGATGGAAATCAGAGGTGCAGTTTTTTTGTTTCTCACGGAATATAAAAAGCGCCTATGGCTGATATACATCAAACCGCAGGCGCTGAATGTTACGATTTTGCTTTATTTAATTCGATGGGCGGGCTGATAAAAAACGTGATGATGCAGCCGATGATCGCTCCGGCAATGCCCGGAAGCACCCAGCCGATTCCCATGCTGTAAAGCGGAAGATTTGCGTTTAAGAATGAATCTAATGATCCGAGCGGAATGCCTGCTGCCTTCAAACCGTCCAGGATACTGAACAGTCCCGTTCCGATCAGGCAGGCGATATAGACTTCGCGTCTTTCCTTAAAGATTTTATCAATAAAGGAAAGGACGATAATGACAATCGCCAGCGGGTAAATGGCTGATAAAATAGGAACTGAAAATGCAATAATCTCAGCAAGTCCGAAATTTGAAATCGCCAGACTGAACAGCGTGACAATCGTAACCACCATTTTGTATGATAAAGCGGGAATCAATTTTGAAAAATATTCGCCGCAAGATGTGACAAGCCCGATGCTTGTCGTAAAACACGCAACGGTGATGGCGGCGCCGAGAACGATGTTTCCCAGTGAACCGAACAGGTAATCAGACGAAGCTGATAAAATCTTTGCGCCTTCGCCGAGCGGCCCGACAGCGTCCGTGCTTGTCGCTCCCAGATAGGCCAAAGATAAATAAATGAATGTCAAACCCGCCGCTGCAATCAGACCCGCTTTAATACAAGCGGCCGCGAGCGCTTTACGCTGGGTGACGCCCCTGCTTTTAACAGCGTTGACGACAACGACGCCGAAGACGATTGAGGCGAGCGCATCCATTGTTTTATAGCCTTCCAAAAATCCTTTGAACACCGGCGTTCCGGAATATGCCTGATGTACGGCGCCCAGCCCGCCCATCGGAGTGACGATGGCTTTTACGACAATGATTAAAATGATACCGAATTTAATGGGAGTCAAAATCTTTCCGACTCTGTCCACGATTTTGGACGGGTTAAGAGCTAAATAATACGTAATAGAAAAAAAGATCAACGTGAAAACAAATAAAGATAATCTTTCCGGAATGCCGCTTAAAAACGGAACTGCACCGATTTCATATGAAACGGTTCCGGTTCTCGGAATCGCGAAAAGCGGCCCGATTGATAAATAAAGCACAACGGTGAAAATAGTGCCGAATACCGGGTGAGCTTTATCGGCAAGTCCTTTCGCGTCTTTGCCTGTTAATGCGATGGCGATAATACCCAAAAGCGGCAGTCCTACGCCGGTCAGTAAGAAACCGCCCATCGCTTTCCAGACATTATGCCCCGCCGCTTGCCCAAGCTCCGGCGGATATATCATATTTCCTGCCCCGAAAAAAAGTGCGAAGAGCATGAAACCGATAATAACGGTATCTTTGACAGGTAGTGAGTGTTTCATAAAAGTCCTCCTAAATACTATGTTGAAATATTCTGTCAATTAATTGTCAGATAATATAACAAAACGAACATTACTTATTATATGGCAATGTACAGAGAAGTCAATACTCGATTTATTGCAAATTTCTATTTACTTTTGTTATGGTAGCATAAATATCATACGATGTACCGTTTTCATAAAAGGAGTAAAAAAAATGATATATTTAGACAACAGTTCAACGACCGAGCCGTATGAAGAGGTTTTGGAAGTGTATAAACAGACGAGCAGCCGTTATTTCGGCAATCCTTCGTCTCTGCACCAGTTAGGAACTGAGACGGAACAGCTCCTTGAAGCGGCCGCTCAGCAAATAAAAAGAACCTTACGTTTAAAAAATTATGATATTGTATTTACATCAGGCGCGACTGAAGCGAATAACGCTGCGTTAAAGGGAGCGGCCTGGGCAAACATGAGTAAAGGAAGACATATCATTGCTTCGGCGATTGAGCATCCTTCTGTGACGGAGACGCTTGATCAGCTGACAGAGCTGTTCGGCTTTGAAGTCACATATCTTCCGGCCGATCAAAACGGCTTCGTTTCTTTGAAAGACGTCAAATCGGCTATCAGGCCGGATACGATAATCGTCAGCGTCATGCATGTCAATAACGAAGTCGGCTCCATTCAGCCCGTAAAGGAAATCGGCGGGTTTTTGAAGCAGCACCGGAATATTCTGTTTCATGTTGATCATGTGCAGGGCATTCATAAAGTTCCTCTGTCTATAGAAGAAGCGGGCATTGACCTTTGCACCGTTTCAGGGCATAAGTTTCACGGCTTAAAAGGGACCGGAGCGCTTATCGTCAAAAAAGGAACGCGGCTCATTCCGCTTATAACGGGCGGCTCGCAGCAAAAAGGCGTCCGCGCCGGAACAGAACACACGGCAGGCGCCGTTTCCCTTGCGAAAGCGATCAATCTTTCCGCGCGTGACATGAATGAGCGGCTTTCTTCCGTGGAGGCTGCCAAGAATGCGCTCATGGAAAGGCTGAGCGGGACGGACGGGGTCGTCATCAACACTCCCGCCGAAAACAGCGCGCCGCATATCATTAATTTTTCCGTTCCGGGTGTGAAGGCGGAAGTGCTGCTGCACATGCTTGAGGAAAAAGGAATATATGTCTCCACAACCGCGGCATGTTCGGCAAGAGAGCACAAACCGAGCCGTGTTCTTCTGCAAATGAATAAAGGCGAACAGATTGCATCAAGCAGCATCAGAGTCAGCCTGAACTTCAGCCATACGGCTGACATCACGGAGCCGTTTATGGCCGCGCTGGTGCCGGCTGTTCAAAAACTAAAAAAAATGATGAGGTAGCATATGAATTACGATCATATTTTAATCCGTTTTGGTGAAATATCCACAAAAGGAAAAAACAGACGCAGTTTTATTGAAAGATTAAAACAGAATATCCGCCTGGTATTAAAGGATTATAAAAAAGTAAAATACTTTTCAAACCGGGACCGGATGTCAATTACACTTAATGGAGAAAACCCGGAGGAAATTTGTTCCTTATTAAAGAATATATTCGGCATTCAAAGTTTCAGTCTCGCAATTAAATGCGAAAGCAAGCTGGAAGACATTAAAAAAACGGCTTTAGCCGCGATAGAAGGCGAATATAAACCGGGGAATACGTTTAAGGTCGAGACCAAACGGGCTTACAAGCAGTTTGAATTAGATACGAATGCGATGAACGCTGAAATCGGCGGCCATATTTTGAAAAACACGGATGGATTAACCGTCGATGTGAAAAATCCCGATATTCCGCTTCGGATTGAAATCAGGGAGGAAGCGACATTCCTGACCATTCGTAACGAAAAAGGCGCCGGAGGCCTTCCTGTCGGTTCCGCGGGTAAAGCGATGCTGATGCTTTCCGGCGGTTTTGACAGTCCGGTCGCCGGTTTTTACGCGATGAAACGGGGATTATCAGTTGAAGCCGTACATTTCTTCAGTCCGCCGTATACGAGCGAACGGGCAAAGCAGAAAGTCATGGATCTCGCGGGATGCCTCGCGAAGTTCGGCGGCAGTATGACACTTCATATCGTGCCGTTTACAAAGACGCAGGAACTCATCCAAAAACAAATCCCGGAAAACTATACGATGACGGCGACGCGGCGTCTTATGCTGCAAATCGCGGACAGAATCAGAGAAGAACGAAAAGCGCTCGCGATCATTACGGGGGAAAGCCTCGGGCAGGTAGCGAGCCAGACGCTTGAAAGCATGTATGCGATCAATGCCGTGACGGCAACACCGGTTTTGCGCCCTTTAATCGGAATGGACAAAACAGAAATCATCGAGAAATCAAAAGAAATCGGCACTTATGAAACAAGCATTCAGCCGTTTGAGGACTGCTGCACCATCTTTACGCCGCCAAGTCCGAAAACACGTCCGAAAAAAGAAAAAATCGAGCACTTCGAAAGCTTCGTTGATTTTGAACCGCTGATTGCAGAGGCCGCTGCCGGCATCGAAACCATCACTGTTTACTCAGAGCAGGAAGCTCACGATAAGTTTGCCGGCCTGTTTTAAAACTGTATACAATTACCAAAGTTTTTTTGAATGAAGACATGTGTTTTATCACATTCTATACTCACAAGGAGGTGATACACATGTCACAATCAAACAGCGGAAACAGCAACCAGCTTTTAGTGCCAGGCGCTGCTCAAGCTATCGACCAAATGAAGTACGAAATCGCTTCTGAATTCGGTGTAAACCTTGGACCGGAAACAACTTCTCGCGCCAACGGTTCTGTCGGTGGAGAAATCACAAAACGTCTTGTCTCTTTTGCTCAGCAAAGCATGGGCGGAAGCAGCCAGCAGCAGTTTTAATCACAACTTCACATAATGGCTAAGAGAGCGGGGAATTCCCCGCTCTTTTTTCATGAGTATAGATAGAAGCGGGAAGCAATTTATGCATATTTTTATTGTAATGGCCTATGTTTATGTATAATGGGGAAAGAAAGTGAGGAGTTGTTCGTGTTAAAACGAGAAGATTTAATCGCCCCAAAGAACTATAACCTTGTAAATGAAATCGAAAAGTTCAGCCGTTCCAAAGAGAAGAACGCGCTTATTTGGGAAGATCAAACAGGCGGCAAGAAAGTCTGGACGTATGAAAAATTGATGGAAGAAACGAATAAAATCGGAGCCCGCCTGAAAGGTCTCGGATTTGAAAAAGGCGATAAGCTGATTGTCATGGTTCCGAGAGTGCTTGAAGCGTATGCCGTTTATTTAGCGATCTTAAAAGCGGGGATGGTCGTCATTCCTTGCTCGGAAATGCTGCGCGCCAAAGACCTTGAATACCGGATCAAACACGCCGAAGTGAAAGGCGCTATCGTTTATCCTTCATTTATAAACGCATTTGACGAGGTGAATACCGAGCAGCTGGTGACATTGTCAATCGGTGAAAATGATGCCGGCTGGAAAAACCTCCTAACGATTGAAGCGGACGGAGACAGTTTTCAAACAGCTGATACAACAAGAGAGGACATGGCGTTTTTGTCCTATACTTCAGGCACGACCGGCCAGCCTAAAGGCGTTGTACATACACACGGCTGGGCCTTTGCCCATTTAAAAACATCAGCCGGTGCATGGCTGGATATTTCCGAAGACGATACAGTGTGGGCCACCGCGGCGCCCGGCTGGCAGAAATGGGTGTGGAGCCCGCTGCTCGCCGTTCTGGGAAGCGGCGCGACAGGATTCATTTATCACGGCAGATTCAACGCCAAGACGTATTTAGAGCTGCTGGAGCGCCATCAAGTAAATGTCTTCTGCTGTACCCCGACGGAATACCGCCTGATGGCAAAAGTGGAGGAGCTGGACAAATATGATCTTTCTGCTCTTCACAGCGCAGTTTCTGCGGGTGAGCCATTAAACCGGGAAGTCATTGACGTATTCCGGAAGCATTTCGGCATTAAAGTGAGAGACGGATACGGCCAAACGGAGAGCACCCTGTTAGTCGGCGTCCTGAAGGATATGGATATTAAGCCGGGAAGCATGGGCAAACCGACCCCCGGAAATCAAGTAGAGATTATAAACGATAAGGGCGAAATATGCGAAACAGGCGAAACTGGCGATATCGCCGTGCATTTGAGCACACCGGCCTTATTCAAGGAATATTATAAAGATCCCGAAAGAACGAAAAAGCAGATTCGCGGAGATTACTTTCTTACAGGAGACCGCGCGAAAAAAGACGAGGACGGCTACTTTTGGTTTGAGAGCCGCAATGATGACATTATCGTCAGCTCCGGATATACAATCGGGCCTTTTGAAGTAGAGGACGCGCTCGTGAAGCATCCGGAAGTGAAAGAATGTGCAGTCGTGGCGAGCCCGGATGAAATCAGAGGTTCAATCGTAAAAGCTTATGTCGTTTTACAAGACGATGAAAAGCGCAGTGACGAACTTGTCAAAGAACTGCAAAACCACGTAAAAACGATTACGGCGCCTTACAAATATCCGAGAGAAATTGAATTTGTCGAAAGCCTGCCGAAAACGGCGTCCGCAAAAATCAGACGTGTGGAGTTGAGACAGCGTGAAGAACGGCTGAAGGCTGATAAAAAAGCATAATACAGGATAAAGGGTGAGCGGGGATGAAAGCGATTTGGCACGGCGGCACCATCTATACAATGCTTGACGAGAATCATGTCACTGAAGCCGTTTATACCGAAGACGGCATCATCAAACAGACGGGCGGCTTCCGGGAGCTCCAGGGAACATACGGTTCGCCTGATACGGAGGAAATCGATTTACATGGAGCTGTCATGTTCCCGGGGTTTTCGGACAGTCATATGCATTTAATCGGACACGGGGAAAAACAGCTTCGCCTCGATTTGTCGCAGCTGACGTCAAAAGAAGCGATCCTGCGGGCCGCAAAAGAAGCAGAGCGTGAATTGGAAGATGGCGAATGGCTGATCGGCGAAGGCTGGGATGAAAATCTGTTTGAACGGCCGGATTACGTCACGAAGCATGACCTTGACCCGCTCTTTCCCGACCGCCCCGTCCTGCTGAAGCGGGTATGCCGGCACGCCGTTGCGGTTAATTCGGCCGCATTGCGCGAGGCGGGAATTACAACCGAAACACCTGATCCAAACGGCGGGATTATCGTCCGGGACGGCACCGGTCCGACAGGTCTTCTGCTGGATAAAGCCCAAGAGCTTGTGACACAGGCCCTGCCGCCCGTCTCACTTCACTATGTCAAACGCGCGCTTCAAACGGCGATTACGGACTGCTGGTCAAAAGGCCTGACAGGCGGGCATTCAGAAGATCTGGCTTACTACGGAGACGCGTCCGTTCCCGTTGCCGCGTACGAGTCATTAACCGGCAGCGGCCTTTATCCTTTTCGCGCCCATCTGCTCGTTCATCACGAAGCCGTCGACAGCTGGAGCGCTCTGGATAAATCGACCGGACCTTACCTGGAATACGGAGCGATGAAAATTTTTGCTGACGGCGCGCTCGGAGGCAGAACCGCTCTGTTGAAAAAGCCTTATCATGATAATCCGTCAGTTTCCGGCGTTCAGGTGCACGATGACGAGACCCTTGCCGCTCTTGTTTATAAAGCGAGAGAGAAAGGAATGGAAATCGCCGTACACGCGATTGGCGACCTTGCATTTGAAAAGGTGCTCGATGTTATCGAAAGATATCCGGCAAAGCCCGGACAGCTAGACAGGCTCATTCATGCGCAAGTATTAGATGACGGATTGATTGAAAGAGCCGCCCGGCTGCCGATCGGACTTGATCTTCAGCCGCATTTTGTGGCCAGTGATTTTCCGTGGGTGATTGACCGGCTCGGAGAAGAGCGGATGAAAACGGCTTTCGCCTGGAAAACACTGCTGTCAAAAGGGCTGCTGTGCGCCGGAGGCTCAGACGCCCCGATTGAGCCGGCCGATCCGCTTCTGGGCATTCAATCGGCTGTGCTCCGTACAAGCAAGCAGCACCCGGAAGGTCCGGCCTATTATGAAAAAGAGTGCCTGACCGTGTACGAAGCCATTCAGCTTTACACGGAGGGAAGCGCGGCCATCGTCCATAAAGAACATAGCCGCGGACGGATCGCCCCCGGCTATGATGCCGACTTTACCGTACTCAGCGGTGATCCGTTCAGGACGGATCCGAAAAAGCTTCATGAATTGGAAGCGGTCAAAACCGTCGTCGGCGGCCGTATCGTATATGAAAAAGAGGACAGGCAGTGATGCCCGTCCTCTTTTTTTATGATAAAAATGATCGCTTTACTTTTTCCCAGAAAGAGTTGTCTTTCAGTTTCACCGTTTTGATTTTTTTATCGGATAGTGTAATCTCAACCTTTTTGACATTCCGCGTGCTGAGCGCTTCATTATCAAGCCCGATAATCGGATGCTCATTTCCGTCCTGCACCACCTGCAGTGTCAGCTTCCGGTCTGAGCTTAAAATAAATGGAGATCCGAGTGTACGGTATGTGTTGTTGTTCAACGACGCCAGTTCGGATACCTGCATGCAGGAAATCAAAGGATCAACAACGGCGCCTGAGACAGATTTATTGTAGGCGGTGCTGCCCGTCGGGGTGGAAATGATCATCCCGTCTCCTCTGAACGTCTCAAAATGAAGATCATCAATTAACACATCCATCACAAACGTTTTAATAATGCTTGAACGGATGGAAACCTCGTTTAAACAGTGAAAATGATTGCTGCCGTCCACCGTTACGTGAATGAGCGGGTATTTTCTGACCTCAAGCTGTTCCGCGGTCATGCTGGCCGCCATTTTTTCAGGCTCATCGCTGTGAAAATCACAGTACAAATGGGCTTTCCCTTTTTTAGCGATGCCGACATACAGGCAGTCATCACGGAATCCGGTTTTTCTGACGGCTTGCAGAAATGAGCCGTCGCTGCCGATGCTGGCGATAATACCGGCATCCTCCGGTTGAGCCGCAACTGTAAAACCGTGCGATTCAGCAAGCTGCTTCAAAGAGCTGACTTGTTCTTTTGTTTCGTTGTTTTGTTTGTGAAAAAAATAAACATTGCGGCGAAGATCGGTCATATCCCCATTCCCCTTTGCTGTCATATTTACGTTTTTCTCCCAGCAGGTATTGTGTTAAAATACCTGTGGCAATAGTGTAACATGTTTCCTGTTTATCCGTTAAGAGAAAGCGCTTCATGAAAAAAATGAATCTTTTTTTACGGGGGAACGTACGAATATTGACAGAAAAGGAGGAGAACAAATGAATGCAAAAAGATGGATTGCGCTCGTCATCGCGCTCGGCATTTTCGGCGTATCAGTCATTGCAAGTGTGACCGTCGGGGTGCTGAAGAATATCGGAGATACAGGGTCTGACTTTGCATCACTGACAGATGACACAGAGGAAGTGACGCTGGATAAGGGCAGCCCCGGCAGTAAAATCGCCGTGCTTGAAGTGGACGGCACGATTGAGGATAACGGCGGGTCCGCTGGCCTGCTCAGCTCAGGCGGGTATGATCACAGATCATTTTTAAAACAGGTTGAGCGTGCGAAAGAAGATAAAAGCGTCAAAGGAATTGTACTGAAAATCAATTCCCCCGGCGGAGGCGTGTACGAAAGCGCGGAAATACATAAAAAACTGGAAGAACTAAAGAAAGAAACGAAGAAACCGATTTATGTATCCATGGGCTCCATGGCGGCATCGGGAGGCTACTATATTTCAACGGCCGCCGATAAAATCTATGCTTCACCGGAAACGCTCACGGGTTCACTGGGCGTCATCATGGAAAGCGTCAATTATTCCAAGCTCGCCGATGAACTCGGCATCAAGTTTGAAACCATTAAAAGCGGCGCGCATAAAGACATCATGTCCCCGACCCGCGACATGACGAAGGAAGAAAGAAAGATCATGCAGACAATGGTCAACGATTCTTATGAAGGATTTGTCAATGTCATTTCAAAAGGCCGGCACATGTCAAAAGCGGATGTGAAAAAAATTGCCGACGGCCGTGTTTACGACGGCAGACAAGCGAAAAAAATCGGCCTCGTTGATGAGCTGGGTTTTTACGATGATACGATCAGCGCGATGAAAAAGGACCATAAAAATATGAAAAACGCTTCAGTCATCACATACGAGGAAGGATTCGGATTAGGCTCGCTCTTTTCCATGAGCGCAGCGAAAATGTTTAAAAGCGAAATTGATTTTCTGAATATGAAAGAACTCATTTCGCAATCCGGTTCGCCGCGGATGATGTATCTCTATGCAAAGTAGGGGGGAAGAAAGAATGGACGCGACTTACGAAGGCTTTCACGGCAAAGAAGAGGAAGCCGAACAACAGAAGGCGCCCGAGCAGGCATATGCGGGCTTTTGGATCAGGTTTTGGGCGTTTCTTCTTGATTGGCTGGTGGTCTGGGGACTTAACCATCTCATCGTTTCACCGATTTTCACGCTGATGAAGCTCCCGGCAACAAGCGGAATGTTTACAATCTCAGCTTATTCCGTCACAACCCTGATCGTCTACCTCGCCTATTTTGTGTTCATGACGAAATGGTTTCATCAGACACTCGGCAAAATGGTCTTCGGGTTAAAGGTCACTTCTTTGACGCCCGGAAAGCCGCTGACTTGGAGCACCGTTATTTTCAGAGAAGCGGTGGGGCGATATATCGATAAAATCTGGATTCTCTATATCGTCATTGCGTTTACGCCCAAAAAGCAGGGCATTCACGATTTGATCGCCGACACAACGGTGATTCACGAAGCGCTGTACCGCAAATAAAAGCAGTAAACCCGGAATAAACGTCCGGGTTTATTTTTTTGGGTTTTGGCGATAATGCTGCTAAGGAAGTGAAGCTTATGGGATATGCCGCAGCAGCTGTTATTCTCATTCTCATTTTGGTCTGGCTGCTCATGAGGATGAAAATCCATCTGACTTTCGAATATCTTCACGATAAAGATAACGACAAACTGACGTTTAAACTCTCGGCCTTATACGGGCTGGTCCGTTTTAAAAAAACGCTGCCCGTCATTAAAGTAAACAGCGAAGACGCGTCTATTGATGTCAAACAGGACACGAAATCAGAAATGAAAGGTCAGAAAAAAGAGAAGAAAAAAATCACATATGAAGATGTCAAACAGAGCATTCACAGAATAGAAATGATTCTGCACCAAGTCTTTCAGATGCGCCAAATCGCCGCCTCATTTCTTGCGGGAGTCCGTGTTACGAAGTTCGAATGGGTGACGGTTATCGGAATAAAAGACGCCGCCGTTACGGGAATCGCCGCCGGCGGATTGTGGGCCGTAAAGGGAGGCCTTACGGCGATGCTGTATGATCATCTGCGTTTCATACATAAACCGGTGTACGAAGTCATTCCGTCTTTTCAAGTGCCTGCATCCAAGACGCATTTGCAGTGTATATTCTTTTTTCGTTTTGGACATCTTATAGGTGCAGCTTTCAAATTGCTCAAATACGGGCGGAACGGACTTTCTATCATACGAAAGAAACAGCCGGTTCCGGTTGCTTCAAAGAATGATTCATCAGTTTAAGGAGGAGCGCATATGGCAGACCACCCCATTCAAGGTTTAATGAAAACCGCTATGGAAAATTTAAAAGAAATGATTGACGTGAATACAATCATCGGCGATCCTGTTGAAACGCCTGACGGCAGCGTAATCTTAACGGTTTCAAAGGTTGGATTCGGATTTGCGGCGGGCGGAAGCGAGTTTGGAGGAAAGCCGGCTGAAAAAAGAACCGATGATGATGAAAGAAAAGAGCAGAAGCTCCCGTTCGGCGGCGGAAGCGGCGGCGGAGTATCCATTACGCCGATTGCGTTTCTGATTGTCGGAACAAACGGCGTGCGTATGCTTCATTTAGACGAAAACACCCATCTGATTGATAAACTGTTAGACTCCGCGCCTCAAACGATTGAACGCATCCAGCATATGTTTAAAAAGAATGAAAAAGGCCGGAACCAAAAAAGAACGGATATCGATTTATAACAGAAAAGTTAACTGCCGCCCGCAGTTAGCTTTTTTTACGATGCGGCATAACCTTTGCAGTTTGCATAAAACTCGACTATGATAGAGCTATACATAGATAAAGGGAGGAATCAGAATGGCTGAAATTACATTTAAAGGCGGAGCCGTGACGCTGATCGGACAAGAAGTGAAACCGGGTGACCAAGCTCCTGACTTCACGGTTTTGACAAACGGATTAGAAGAGAAGACATTAGCAGATATGAAAGGGAAAGTAACGATCATATCCGTTATTCCTTCCATTGACACAGGCGTATGTGACGCGCAGACACGCCGCTTCAACGAAGAAGCCGCAAAACTCGGTGATGTGAACGTTTATACAATCAGCGCCGACCTTCCGTTTGCACAAGCGCGCTGGTGCGGAGCGAACGGAATTGATAAAGTGGAAACATTATCGGATCATAAAGAGATGTCATTTGGTGAAGCATTCGGTGTTTACATCAAAGAACTTCGTCTTTTGGCGCGTTCCGTATTCGTCCTTGATCAGGACGGAAAAGTCGTTTACGCGGAATACGTAAGCGAAGCGACAAACCACCCGAATTATGAAAAGCCTATCGAAGCTGCAAAAGCGTTAATCAAGTAAAGAGGGAAAAAGAGCTCCGGGTGCTGCCGCGGAGCTCTTTTCATGGCAAGGAGGAAACAGCATGCAACACGACCATGTCGGTCAGATTTATGAACTTTTAGATGAAGCCGCCCAAGTGATAGCAGAAGGCCTTGAGATTTCTTATATTGAGGGGCTTGCGGAGGCGGGAGAGATGTATTTTCTTGAAACGGCCGACCAGCTTCCGCTTCAGGAAAAGCAAGCCGGCGAGCTTAAAAGCCTGCTTGCGAAAGCAGACTTCAGAAAATGGGAGCATGAATGGATCCGCAAGGCGTTCCAGCTCGCCATTTTAAAAGGACTGAAAGATAAGTCCCATCCGAACAGACAGATGACGCCTGATACGATCGGCCTTTTCATCAGTTACCTCGTGAATAAATTTACGGGCGGCCGAAAAGGCCTGACATTGCTGGACCCCGCCTGCGGCACCGGAAATCTTCTGCTGACCGCGGCAAACCAGCTTTCTGACAAAGCGGCAAAAAGCTTCGGCATTGAAATCGACGATGTCCTTCTGAAGATCGCTTATGCTCAGGCGAATCTGCAGGAAAAAGAAATGGAGCTGTTCTGCCAGGACAGTCTTCAGCCGTTATTTATCGAACCGGCCGATGCGGTTATCTGCGATTTGCCGGTCGGCTACTATCCGAATGACGAAGGCGCTCAAGCGTTTGAGCTGAAAGCGGATGAAGGCCACTCATTTGCTCACCACTTATTTATTGAGCAGAGCGTCAAACATACAAAACCGGGCGGATACTTATTTTTTATGATTCCGAACCATCTGTTTGACAGCGCGCAAAGCGATAAACTGAAGCGGTTTTTTGCGGAAAAAGTGTATATCAACGCCCTTCTCCAGCTGCCGGCTACGATGTTTAAAGACGAAGCGCAGGCAAAGAGCATTTTAATCTTGCAGAAAAAAGGCGAAGACACAAAGCCGCCGAAACAAGCGCTTTTGGCGAATCTTCCTTCTTTTGCGAACCAGCAGGCGATGCGGGAGATGATGGCAAAATTGGATCAATGGATTCAAAAAGAAAAATAATGACGAAAAAGCAGTGTGAGACGCAAAATCCCGCGCTGCTTTTCGCTTTTTAAAATGAATGGAAATCAGGGCGAAAACACAAATTAAGGAAAGAAAATAATATTCCGTAAGGCCGTGCCGTCCATTTGGCACAAATGAGATTTATCAGAAAATATCGACTTCGTGTTGTAAGCGGTACCAATGTGGATGTTGACTTGAAATGCTGGGTTGACAATGTTTAAATGGAAAAGTCAGATATTTTTTGGACCGCAGTTATGGTCTGGGAAAAAAGAACGAACAAACGAAGAAGAATTTTGATAGGAGCGTCATTTATGTCTAAAATTATTGCAATTAACGCAGGAAGCTCATCTTTAAAATTTCAGTTATTCGAAATGCCTTCAGAAAAGGTGCTAACAAAAGGTTTAGTAGAACGGATCGGTATCGCCGACAGCGTTTTCACTATCTCTGTTAACGGCGAAAAAAATACAGAAGTGACAGATATTCCGGATCATGCGGTTGCGGTGAAGATGCTGCTTCACAAGCTGACTGAATTCGGTATTATAAAGGATTTAAATGAAATTGACGGAATCGGCCACCGTGTGGTTCACGGCGGAGAAAAATTCAGCGATTCTGTTTTGCTTACGGATGAAACAATCCGTGAGATTGAAGAGATTTCAGAACTTGCGCCGCTTCATAATCCGGCTAACATCGTCGGCATTAAAGCCTTTAAAGAAGTGCTTCCGGATGTGCCTGCGGTTGCAGTGTTTGATACGGCGTTCCACCAAACGATGCCTGAGCAATCTTACCTGTACAGCCTTCCGTACGAATACTACGAGAAATACGGCATCCGCAAATACGGTTTCCACGGCACTTCTCATAAATACGTGACACAGCGCGCAGCTGAGCTTCTCGGCCGCCCGCTTGAAGATTTGCGTCTGATTTCCTGCCACCTCGGTAACGGCGCAAGTATCGCGGCCGTAGAAGGCGGAAAATCCATTGATACGTCAATGGGCTTCACACCGCTTGCGGGTGTTGCGATGGGAACACGTTCAGGAAACATCGACCCTGCATTGATCCCGTACATTATGGAAAAAACGGATCAGACGGCAGATGAAGTATTAAATACGTTAAATAAAAAGAGCGGACTGCTTGGCATATCCGGTTTCTCCAGCGACCTTCGCGATATCGTAGAAGCTTCAAAAGAAGGAAACGAAAGAGCGGAAACGGCTCTTGAAGTGTTTGCAAGCAGAATCCATAAATACATCGGTTCTTACGCTGCGAGAATGAGCGGCGTTGACGCGATTATTTTCACTGCGGGTATCGGTGAAAACAGCGTTGAAGTCAGAGAACGCGTGCTTCGCGGCTTAGAATTCATGGGTGTATATTGGGATCCTGCGCTGAACAACGTGCGCGGCGAGGAAGCGTTTATCAGCTACCCTCACTCTCCTGTCAAAGTCATCATCATTCCGACTGACGAAGAGGTCATGATCGCACGCGACGTTGTCCGCCTTGCACAGTAATGATCGAAAAAAGCACATCCTTTAGGGTGTGCTTTTTTATTGAATGCCCCAGAGTCAAACGTTACGATATGTTTAATACATAAACGATGAGGTGAAGCAATGAGTGTGCATGAACATAAACAAGAAGCCCCGTCAGCCGTGCGCTGCAAGGTGATAACAGTCAGCGACACGAGAACGAAAGAAACCGACAAAAGCGGTCGCGTCATGATGGATTTCATCAGAGAAGCGGGATTTGAAACGGTCGCTTATGACATTGTAAAAGATGAAAAAGATGAATTGCAGAAAGCCGTTTTATCCGGCTGTATGGATGAATATACAGATGCGGTGCTGTTAAACGGAGGGACGGGCATTGCCGAAAGGGATGTCACAATTGAAGCGGTCACGCCGCTGTTTTCAAAAGAACTCCCGGGATTCGGCGAGCTGTTCCGCATGCTGAGCTATACGGAGGACATCGGTTCCGCCGCCATTTTGTCCAGAGCGGCAGCGGGTGTGATCCGAAATACCGCAGTCTTCTGCACGCCCGGCTCCTCAGGCGCCGTAAAGCTTGCAATGAGTAAACTGATTATTCCTGAACTGCCTCATGTGCTCCGGGAAATCCGAAAAGATTTATAAATGTATAAAAAGGCTTTGCTCCGCTCAAAAAATTGGGTGGGGTTTTTTTTATAAAAGGCTTGAAAAAACAGAATTTACTTGTTACAGTGTATACATACAAAATGCATTTTTATTAATTAAAACTAATTTTTATACAAAGGGAGCTTTTAACATGGCAGAACAAAAAAAGGTTGTATTGGCATACTCAGGAGGTCTTGATACTTCTGTAGCGATAAAATGGCTGCAAGAACAGGGATACGATGTTGTTGCCTGCTGCTTAGATGTTGGGGAAGGAAAGGATTTGGCATTCGTTCAGCAAAAAGCGCTGGAAGTTGGCGCCGTAAATTCGTATGTGATTGATGCGAAAGAAGAATTCGCCCGGGAGTACGCGCTCATTTCTATGCAGGCCCATACAATGTATGAAGGCAAGTATCCGCTCGTATCTGCACTATCCCGTCCGTTAATCGCGAAAAAACTCGTTGAAGTGGCGGAAAAGGAAAACGCGGTGGCCGTAGCGCACGGCTGCACGGGAAAAGGCAACGATCAGGTTCGTTTCGAAGTATCCATTAAATCATTAAATCCTGATCTGGAGGTCATTGCTCCGGTCCGTGAGTGGCAATGGTCGCGTGAAGAAGAAATTGAATACGCCGCAAGCCGCGGCATACCGATTCCGATCAATCTTGACAGCCCGTATTCCATCGACCAGAACCTATGGGGACGCGCCAATGAATGCGGTATATTAGAAGATCCGTGGGCGGCGCCGCCTGAAGGGGCATATGACCTGACAGCATCTCTTGAAAACACGCCGGACGTTCCGGAAATCATCGAAATCGCATTTGAAGCCGGTGTTCCGGTTTCAATCGACGGCGTAACCTACCCGCTCGCTGATTTAATTCTCAAGCTGAACGAGACTGCCGGAAAACACGGCATCGGCCGGATTGACCATGTGGAAAACCGCCTGGTCGGCATTAAGTCCCGTGAAGTTTATGAGTGCCCGGGCGCCATGACTTTAATTACGGCTCACAAAGAGCTTGAGGATCTGACTTTAGTGAAAGAAGTGGCCCATTTCAAACCGGCAATTGAACAAAAACTGTCTGAAATCATCTATAACGGTTTATGGTTCTCGCCGTTAAAAGACGCGCTGCTTGCATTCCTGAAAGAAACCCAAAAGCACGTCACCGGCGTTGTGCGAGTCAAGCTGTTTAAAGGCCATGCCATTGTAGAAGGACGCAAGTCGGAATATTCACTCTACGATGAAAAACTTGCGACATATACAAAAGACGATGCGTTTGACCATCATGCGGCAATCGGCTTTATCGAGCTTTGGGGACTGCCGACAAAAGTAAACAGCATTGTGAAAAAGAAGGAGCAGATTGAAGCATGAAGAAGCTTTGGGGAGGCCGTTTTCAAAAAACACCGGAAAAGTGGGTCGATGAGTTCGGCGCATCCATCGCATTCGACCAAAACTTAGTCAAAGAGGATATTACAGGGTCTCTCGCTCATGCGGCAATGCTGAAAAAATGCGGCATTCTGACGGAAGAAGAAGAAGGCGCCATCCGACAGGGGCTGCAGACCCTCCTGCAAAAAGCAGAGGAAGGAACGCTTGAATTCTCTGTTGATTATGAAGATATCCATTTGAATATTGAAAAAATGCTGATCGAAGAAATCGGACCGCTAGGCGGCAAGCTCCATACCGGCAGAAGCCGGAATGACCAGGTGGCGACCGACATGCATTTGTATTTGAAAGATCATGTCTCACATATCATCGTGCTGATTGAACAGTTCCAAAAAGCGCTGATCGAAAAAGCCGAGGCCAATGTCGAGACCATTCTGCCGGGGTACACCCATTTGCAGCGGGCTCAGCCGATTTCTTTCGCCCACCATCTGCTTGCTTATTTTTGGATGCTTGAACGGGATAAAGAACGTTTTCGGGATGCTATGAAGCGGATTAACATATCGCCGCTCGGATGCGGGGCGCTTGCCGGAACTACGTTTCCGATAGACCGTAACTATTCGGCGGAGCTGCTTGGTTTTGACTCCATTTATGAGAACAGTCTTGACGGA
The DNA here is from genome assembly GCF_053663395.1 of Bacillus sp. JK74. Taxonomy (NCBI): domain Bacteria; kingdom Bacillati; phylum Bacillota; class Bacilli; order Caryophanales; family Bacillaceae; genus Bacillus; species Bacillus sp. JK74. Next base: position 140,517 of record NZ_JBSJQB010000003.1, read on the forward strand.
GTCAGTGACAGAGATTTTATTCTCGAGTTTTTAAGCGGCAGCAGCATGCTGATGATGCACCTTTCACGTTTATCAGAAGAAATCATTCTATGGTGCTCGCAGGAATTCAGATTCATTGAACTGGATGATACGTACGCGACGGGAAGCAGCATGATGCCGCAGAAGAAAAACCCCGACATGGCGGAGCTGATCCGCGGTAAAACCGGACGCGTATACGGTGATATGATGGGGCTTTTCACGATTATGAAAGGGCTCCCGCTCGCTTACAACAAAGACCTGCAGGAAGATAAAGAGGGCATGTTTGACACGGTGAAAACCGTAGAAGGAAGCCTTCAGATTTTCACGGGCATGATTGAAACGATGAAGGTAAACAAAGACATCATGAAACAAGCGACAAAACAAGATTTTTCAAACGCGACGGAACTTGCCGATTATTTAGCTAAAAAAGGCATGCCGTTCAGAGAAGCGCATGAAGTGGTCGGCAAGCTTGTGTACAGCTGTATTGAAAAAGGAATCTATTTAAGTGACATGGCATTTGAAGAATTCCTTCAAGCCAGCAGTCTCTTTGAAGAAGATATCTATACCGTGCTCGATCCGCATCATGCGGTTGAAAAAAGAATGAGCGCCGGCGGAACGGGTTTTCAGCAGGTAGAACAGGCGCTCGTAAAAGCAAAAGCCTGCGCCGGCATTTAATTTGCTGAAATTTCCTTCATATTTTCCCGTCATATCAGACACCCTACATCTATAAAAGATGGGAGGTAGAAGGAATGCGCAAAGAACAAGACCGTTACATCTATGATGAAAAAGAAAGTGAAGAAACGGCCAGGCTCATCTCAGAGGCATACCAAAGCGGTTATGTCGGCATGGAGGAAGCCTCGGCTCCTTCAGAAAATTAAGCTGTCTGTAAAGACGGCTTTTTTTTCGTGCGGACGAAGTGCAAAAAAGTGATATTGCCGTTTGTTTATAGTAAAGTAGAGGGAGAAACGTCTTGATTTTATTGAAGCGGCTACGTTGCCTGGGGAGGGTATTCAATGTGCGACATGCTCTAATCACTGCCGGTACAAAGGGATTGGGCCGAAAAGTGACTGAAATGCTTCTGGAAAAAGGCTTTTCTGTCACAGTGAATTACAGACAGGACGAAGAAGCGGTCGCTTGTCTGAAGGCGGATTATCCCGGGTGCCATGACAGATTGCAATTCGTTAAGGGCGATGTAACCCGGAAAGAAGATCTCATGCGGATCGCCGATGCAGCCCTTCAGCGGTTTGGAAGGATTGACATACTGATTAACAATGCCGGGCCGTACATATTTGAGCGCAAAAAGCTTGCCGATTACTCCGATGACGAATGGTATGGCATGCTTGAAGGGAATTTAAGCGCCGTTTTCCATCTGTTTAAAGCGGTTATCCCGGTCATGAGACAGCAGCGCTTCGGCCGGATTATTACATACGGTTTTCAAGGAGCGGACCATGCCCCCGGCTGGCTTCACCGTTCCGCTTTCGGAGCGGCTAAAGTCGGATTGGCTTCGTTAACGAAAACCATTGCGATTGAAGAAGCCGAATCAGGCATTACAGCCAATATGGTCTGCCCGGGCGATATTGTAGGAGATATGAAAGAAGCGTCTATAGAGGAAGCAAGACGGAAAATCGGCAAAGAAAAGACGCCGATCGGCAGGTCCGGAACCGGAGAGGACATTGCGAGAATCATCGCCTTTTTATGTGAAGAAGATTCCGATCTTGTAACTGGAACGGTCATTGAAGCAACAGGCGGGCTGAATGTGATTAACAGGCATCAATCCCTGTAAGTTTTTTCGTTTGTCAAAAAGGGAACTTGATAAATATTAATTTTTTATGAGGTGAAAACGATGAAAGTGACTTATCACGGACATTCTGTCATTCAAGTGGAAACGAAAACCCATAACATTATTTTTGATCCGTTTCTGACCGGAAACAGTCTGACAAATTTGAAACCGGAAGAAGTGAAAGCGGATGTCATCCTGCTTACTCACGGACACAATGACCATGTCGGAGATACAGAGCAGATCGCCAAACAAAACGATGCGCTCGTCATTGCGCCGAACGAGCTGGCCGTTTATCTCGGCTTTAAAGGGTTAAAGGTCCACCCGATGCATATCGGCGGGGCGCACCAATTTGATTTCGGCAAAGTAAAACTGACACAGGCGTTCCACGGATCGGCGGTCACTGATGAAGAAAACAAAACCATCACATACACCGGGATGCCGGCCGGGATTTTATTAACGATTGACGGCAAAACGATTTTCCACGCCGGCGATACGGCGCTGTTCTCAGATATGAAACTGATCGGGGAACTGAATCACATTGACCTGGCGTTTCTGCCGATCGGTGATAACTTCACCATGGGGCCTGAAGATGCGAAACTCGCGGCTGAATGGCTGAGAGCGAAACAGGTCGTTCCCGTTCATTACAATACATTCCCCGTCATTGAACAGGACCCTGACGCTTTCGCTGAAAGTCTGCCCGGAGGCGTCGGCAAAGTCATGGCGGTCGGCGAGACCATTGAGCTTGCCTGACATATGTGTCAAAGACCTTCTGAATCAAGCATTCAGAAGGTCTTTTTTGTGATGCCGCCTTTTTTCGGGCGTCTCATTGCGAATGAATCCCCCGTACCCTTATAATAAAAGCAGAAGACTGTCCTTAGAGGTGAAACGCTTGGCAACAAAGCATGAACAAATCCTATCATACATAGATTCGCTTCCTGTCGGTGAAAAAATTTCGGTCAGAAGAATTGCGAAAGAAATGAAAGTCAGTGAAGGAACGGCTTACAGAGCCATTAAGGAAGCCGAAAACAAAGGATTCGTTTCCACTATTGAACGTGTGGGGACCATCCGGATTGAACAGAAGAAAAAAGAAAATATTGAAAAGCTGACATACGCTGAGGTCGTCAATGTGATCGACGGCCAGGTGCTCGGCGGAAAAGCAGGTCTGCATAAAACGTTGAATAAGTTTGTGATCGGGGCGATGGAGCTTGACGCGATGATGCGTTATACGGCGGCGGGGAACCTGTTAATCGTCGGGAACCGAATCAACGCCCACCGCCAGGCGCTTGAAGCGGGCGCGGCCGTTTTGGTAACAGGAGGGTTTAATACCGACGACAGCATTATCGAGCTGGCCGATATGCTTGAGCTTCCGATTCTCTCCACGAGCTACGATACCTTTACGGTAGCCGCGATGATCAACCGGGCGATCTATGATCAGCTCATAAAAAAAGAGATTGTGCTCGTGGAAGATATTTTGACGCCCGCAGATCGGACAGTGACGCTGTTCCCTAAGGATAAACTGGAGAAATGGTACGAAAAGAACTATGAAACCGGACACGGCCGCTTTCCGGTTATCGATCAGCAGATGAAAATCCACGGAATCCTCACGCCGAAAGATATCGCGGGGCATGACCGGTCAGTTCCCATTGAAAAAGTAATGACCAAAAACCCTGTCACGGTGATCGGAAAAACATCTGTCGCCTCAGCGGCTCAAATGATGGTTTGGGAAGGAATTGAAGTGCTTCCGGTGACAGACGGGCATCACAAACTGATCGGAATGATCAGCCGCCAGGATGTCTTAAAAGCGCTTCAGATGGTTCAAAAGCAGCCTCAGGTCGGAGAAAAGCTGGATGATATTGTTTCAAGGGGATTTAAAGAAGAGGAAGATAACAAAACGCCGGCCGTTTATCAATATGAAGTCACGCCGCAAATGACCAATCAGCTCGGCACGATTTCTTACGGGGTGTTTACCACGATTTTAACCCAGGCCGCCAGCCGATTTTTACGCTCCCGCAAACGCGGCGAGCTGGTCATTGAAAGCATTACGATTTTCTTCCTGAAGCCCGTACAGATGGAGTCGGTCATTGAAGTGAAACCGCGCATTTTAGAGGCGGGCCGGAAATTCGGGAAAATGGAAGTGGAAGTGTCAAGCCAAAGCGGCATCGTTTCAAAAGCGATGCTCATGGTGCAGCTGATGGAGAGAAGTTAAGGGACGCACCCGGGTCCCTTGACATTCATTATGCGTGGTCCCTCTCCGCTTCCTTTGCATGGATGGGCTCATAATGCTTATAGGCTTTATACCCGGCCCATGCGCTGCCTGCTCCGATTAAAATGAAGACGCCGCCGATGACCAGGGTCAGAACGGAGTGGAACAGAATCATTTGGTTTACTCCGTACAAAAGCACCAGCGCGCCTAATGCCATACTTGATTTAGCCGAAAAACATTCCTTCTCCAGCGCCCGTTTCGTCTGGATTCCTTTTACTTTGTAATACACGTAAAAGCAGGCAGAAAGCCCGATGAGAAAAACAAAAACCAGCATAAATGAAATCCTCCATTATATGAGTTTGCAAAACCGTTTATACCGTTGCTGAAAGATTTTCCTTTTCCATGGATAAAGAGTATGATTAAATGAATAAAAACGAAAAGGAGAAAACGATGAAATCCGAACTGATCAGAACCATATCATTATATGACACCATTATCTTACATAGACATGTGAGGCCTGACCCGGACGCCTACGGTTCGCAGTGCGGCCTTACGGAAATCCTGCGGGAAACGTATCCCGAAAAAAATATTTTTGCCGTCGGACAGCCTGAACCGTCTTTGTCTTTTTTATATTCCCTCGATGAGGTGGATGATGAAACCTATAAAGATGCTCTTGTCATCGTGTGCGACACCGCAAACCAAGGCAGGGTCGACGATCAGCGCTACCATTCCGGCGCAAAGCTCATGAAAATAGACCACCATCCAAATGAAGATCCGTATGGCGATCTGTTATGGGTCGATACGAATGCAAGCTCCGTAAGCGAAATGATCTATGAGCTGTACCTGGAAGGAAAGCAGCACGGCTGGAAACTGAATACGAAAGCAGCTGAGCTGATCTACGCGGGTATCGTCGGTGATACGGGGCGCTTCTTATTCCCGAACACCACAAAAAAGACATTAAAATACGCGGGAGAGCTCATTGAGTTCCCATTTTCATCGTCAGAGCTGTTCAATCAATTGTATGAAACAAAATTAAATGTGGTGAAGCTTAACGGCTTTATTTATCAAAATGTGTCACTGTCTGAAAACGGCGTCGCTTCCGTTTTCATTAAAAAAGACATTTTGGAGACATATGGAACCACCGCTTCTGAAGCGTCGCAGCTTGTCGGAACACTCGGAAATATTTCGGGTATCCGCGCTTGGGTGTTTTTCGTAGAAGAAGACGATCAAATCAGAGTCCGGTTCCGTTCAAAAGGTCCGGTCATCAACGGAATTGCCCGGAAATACAATGGCGGCGGACATCCGCTTGCGGCCGGCGCATCCATCTTCAGCTGGGATGAAACCGATCAGATTCTTGCTGATCTGGAAGAGGTATGTAACGAACACAAGTAGAGGGGAGACCCTCTTTCTTAGTGTTCATCTGTCACGGGGATGAACCAGCAGCCGAATTCAGTCAGGTCTTCGTAGACGCGGAGATTACAGATTTGGAGTTCTTTTTTTATGAGGGAAGCGAGTGTGTCTGTTTCTGCATATGCGGAATAGCCTTGTCTGATTCGGGCTGCATGATCTTTTGCCAAGCGGCGTTCACTAAAAACCTCCATTTTCCCTTCCTCCCTTCAGAATCGTTGAAAATGTCTCATCTACAGTTTATAAAAAAGCGGAGAAAAAAGCGACAGATCTATGGAAAATTTTTAAAAATGACATAATTACGTCGCAAAAGAAATATGAATTTCGACAGACAATCTCGTATAAATCGTCAGTTCCTTTACTTCAGCTTTAAATTCCTTCTCATTTATGGTGTATATTTTGTTTTCAATCGTCCGTTTTAAAAGCTCCTTTGTTTTATACACGCTTTCAATATCCTTTGTGATGACTTCAGAAATATTATCTTTCACCTGTTCCTCAAATTTCATCTTGTCAGGCTGGGCGATTCTGTATTTTTCCCAATTAATCAGCTTCACATCAACACTTTGGATGAGAAGTCTTTGCTTATTATCCTCATTTAATTTATGAAGATCTTTCTGATAGATGGAGATTTGGTTTTTTAAATCCCGCGCGTGCTCCCGCTGCTTTTCAATTAACGTCACCTGTTCTTCCTGAAACGTTCCGTATGTAAACAGAAAGAACAGCCAGCTGACGATGGCTCCGCACATCATTCCCGCAAAAAAACGCTGCCATCCCGGTTTTTTATAATACTCGGGAATTCTCATGATGACATATTCTCCTGGGTCAGCCATGAAATAATCAGCCAGCCGGTCTGCGCGCCGCCCATTGCTGAAATAATTAAAAGAAGCTGTTTGAAGATGTCGCGCGTGTTGCCTTCCCACAGCCCCCGCTCGAAACTGTATACCGCGTCAAATGTTCCCCCGATGGCCGCGACAAGCGCCCAGATCTTCAGCCTGTTCGCCAATTTTGTGATCGCTGTCAGCGGAGGCTCGCCTGATAAATAAGCTCCGAGGCCGCCGATCAGCGCGCCTCCGAGCAACACACCGAGGGCGATAAAATAACTGCTGATGAAATTCGCCATAAAGCCGGCTTCCTGATCCATATATACACCACCTCACTTTTCTATCATATTGATGGAAACGGACAAGTATGATGATGAGTCAAAAAAGAACATTTGTTTCTTAAGAAAACCCGTCTTATAATGTAGAAAGGCAAAATGAACGTATGGGAAAGGAGTGGCGGCATTGTCTTTTGTTCACCTGCAAGTACATAGCGGCTACAGCCTGTTAAACAGCGCCGCTTCTGTAAAAGAGCTTGTTACACAAGCGAAGAAACTCGGATATTCATCATTGGCGCTGACGGACGAAAATGTGATGTACGGCGCCATTGAGTTTTATAAAGCATGCAAATCAAACGGAATTAAGCCGATTATCGGTCTGACGGCTTCTATATACACGGACGATACGGAGCTTGAAGCGCACCCGCTCATTCTTTTAGCGGAGACAAACACCGGTTATCAGAACCTGGTGAAAATCTCAAGTGCGCTGCAATCCATGGCAAAGGGCGGCATGAAGCGAAAATGGATGAAGAGCTATCATGAGGGGCTGATCGCCATTACGCCCGGTGAAAACGGGTACATTGAAAGCCTGCTTCAAGCCGGGAAGTTTGAAGAAGCGGTCCGGGCTGCCGAAGGATTCCGGGAGCTGTTCGGAGACGGCCGTTTTTATTTAGGATACCAGCCGTTTAAAGGACATGAGACGTTATCAGAAGAGATTCTCCGCCTGTCAGCCGAGACGGAAATCGCTGTCTGCGCTGCGGGGGATGTCCGCTATATCAAGAAAGAAGATCAAGATGCGTACCGCTGTCTGTGCGCTATTAAAGCCGGAGAGAAATGGGAGGATCAGAGCGGGAATCTGCCGGACTTATACTTGAGGACGCCTGAAGAAATGGCAGAGCTTTACACGCGGCATCCGGAGGCGATTGAAGCAGCCGCGCGTATCGCCCGGCAATGCCGGGTCGATGTCAGCCTCGGACAGACACAGCTTCCGTCTTTTCCGGCGCCGGACGGCAAATCAGCCGATGACTATTTGGCGGAAGTCTGTCATGAGGGGCTGCGTCTCCGTTTCGGCACTCCTGATGAGCGGGCTGTCCGCCGGCTTGAATATGAGCTGGACGTCATCAGGCGCATGAAATTCAGTGATTATTTTCTCATCGTATGGGACTTTATGAAGTACGCGCATGAAAAGGGCATTGTGACAGGCCCGGGAAGGGGGTCCGCGGCAGGCTCGCTTGTCGCTTACTCGCTTTTCATTACCGACGTGGATCCGCTTAAACATTCTCTGCTGTTTGAGAGATTTCTTAATCCCGAGCGGATCAGCATGCCGGATATTGATATCGATTTCCCTGATACGAGAAGGGATGAGGTCATTCAGTATGTGCAAAATAAGTACGGGGCCATGCACGTCGCCCAGATTATCACCTTCGGGACATTGGCCGCAAAGGCGGCGTTAAGGGATACCGGGAGAGTGTTCGGAATCAGCCCGAAAGAAGCCGACCAGCTTGCCCGCCTGATTCCGTCAAAACCGGGAATGACGCTTGAGGAGGCGAGGCGGCAGTCCGCTCAGCTGAACAGGCGGCTGTCCGAATCCTCCGTTCTTCATAAAGTGTTTCAGATCGCAAGGAAAATCGAAGGTCTTCCGAGACACACGTCAACACACGCGGCCGGGGTCGTTCTCAGTAAAGAGCCGCTTTCGGAAGTTGTCCCTCTTCAAGAAGGGCATGACGGCGTGTATTTAACGCAGTATGCGATGGATCACCTGGAAGATCTCGGTCTTTTGAAAATGGACTTTTTAGGTTTGCGCAACCTGACGCTTATTGAATCCATTAAAACGATGATTGAAAAAGAGACGAATACGAAAATTGATTTTTCCGAGATTTCTTATCAGGATGAAAAAACGTTCTCGCTATTGTCAAACGGTGATACGACGGGTATTTTCCAGCTGGAATCATCAGGAATGAGAAACGTGCTGAAGCGCCTGAAGCCGTCAAGACTGGAAGACATTGTCGCGGTTAACGCGCTTTACAGGCCGGGACCGATGGAAAATATTCCGTTATTTATCGATCGGAAGCACGGACGGGCGCGTGTGGAAGTGCCGCACGAGGACGTAAGAAATATTCTCAGTGACACTTACGGCGTCATCGTCTATCAAGAACAGATAATGATGATCGCCTCGCGCATGGCAGGGTTTTCATTAGGTGAAGCGGATCTGCTCAGACGGGCTGTCAGTAAGAAGCAAAAGGACATTCTGGACAGAGAGCGAAGCCATTTTGTTGAAGGGTGCTTAAAAAAGGAGTATTCTGTAGTCACTGCAAACGAGGTCTACGATCTGATTGTAAAATTCGCTAACTACGGATTCAACAGAAGCCATGCTGTCGCATACAGCATGATCGGCTATCAGCTCGCCTATTTAAAGGCGCATTATCCGTTATATTTTATGTGCGGGCTGTTGACGAGCGTCATCGGCAATGAGGACAAAATATCGCAATATCTGCATGAAGCGAAGGGGAGCGGGATTCAAGTCCTTCCGCCGTCAATAAACAAAAGCGGTTTTCCGTTTGCGCCGGAAAACGGAGCCGTCAGATACAGTTTGCGGGCCGTTAAAAACGTAGGCGTCTCGGCAGTGAAAGATATTTATAAAGCAAGAACACATAAACCGTTCGAGGATCTTTTCGATTTCTGCTTTCGCGTACCTGCAAAAAGCGTGAATCGGAAAACCATCGAAGCCCTTATATTTTCTGGCGCCATGGACGAATTCAATCAAAATCGCGCCGCCTTGCTGGCTTCCGTTGATGTGGCTTTAGAGCACGCTGAACTTTTTCGTGCAGACGATGACCAAATGGGATTGTTTTTGGAAGAATCGTTCTCCATTAAGCCAAAATATGTAGAGGCTGAGGAATTTCCGCTCGTGGACAAGCTTCGGTTCGAAAAAGAAGCTCTCGGTGTTTATTTCTCAAGCCATCCTTTGTCTGCTTTCAGGGATCTCCTGAACAAACGGGGGGCGCAAGCGATCACAGCAGCGCGGCAGATGCCGAAGGGACAGCTGTCAATCGGCGCTTTGCTCGCGGGCATCAAAACGATTCGGACAAAGACAGGTCAGCATATGGCGTTTCTCACATTAAGCGATGAAACGGGAGAAATGGAAGCCGTCGTGTTTCCTGACCAATATAGAAGGCTGTCTCCGCTGTTAAAAGAAGGCGCGCTTTTATTCGCCGCCGGAAAAATGGAAGAGCGTCAGGAGAAGACACAATTCATCATGTCATCCGCCTCTCTTCTTGAGCAGACGGAGGCAGACAGAGCGCCGTCTGTTTACATCAAAATCGAAGGCAGCCGGCACAATCAGGAGTTTTTGGAAAAGATGAAGCGTATTTTACTGGAGCATAAAGGGGAAACCGGCGTTTATCTATATTATGAAAAAGACAAGCAGACGATCAGGCTGCCGGATACTTTTCATATTCAGGCGGACCATCAGGCGTTATACCGTTTAAAAGAGCTGCTGGGCCGCGAAAACGTCGTGTTAAAATAGTGGTAACAATAATCGTTTTGTTATACAATTGAAACAATTGTGCTATCTTATTTAAAGATTCTGAAATTTTTCACCTCCAGCGATTGTACCAGTCTATGCGGCAGAATATGTAACAAAGTACTTAAAAGGAGTGTTTAGAATGTCATTAAGAGAAGAAGCGTTACATTTACACAAAGTAAATCAAGGAAAGCTGGAATCAAAAGCAAAGGTAGAAGTCAGAAACGCGGACGACTTAAGCCTTGCCTACTCTCCCGGAGTAGCTGAGCCTTGTAAAGAGATTTATGACGATAAAAATAAAGTATATGATTATACAATGAAGGGGAACATGGTAGCAGTCGTAACAGACGGATCAGCCGTTCTCGGTCTCGGTAATATCGGGCCTGAAGCTTCACTTCCGGTCATGGAAGGGAAAGCGGTGCTGTTCAAAAGTTTCGCGGGCGTGGATGCATTCCCGATCGCGCTTGACACAAACGATGTGGACAAAATCATTGACACTGTAAAGCTGCTTGCACCGACATTCGGCGGTGTCAACCTTGAAGATATTGCGGCGCCGAACTGCTTCATTATCGAAGAGCGCCTGAAAAAAGAAACAAACATTCCGGTTTTCCACGATGATCAGCACGGCACTGCCATCGTAACCGTTGCCGGACTTGTAAACGCGCTGAAATTATCAGGAAAATCCATGTCATCCATTAAAGTTGTGGCAAACGGAGCGGGAGCGGCAGGCATCGCGATCATCAAGCTTCTTTACCATTTCGGCGTACGCGACATCGTGATGTGCGACTCTAAAGGAGCGATTTACGAAGGGCGTCCGGCTGGCATGAACGCGGTGAAAAACGAAGTGGCCAAGTTTACAAACCAAGACCGCAACGACGGTTCGCTGCAGGATGTCATTAAAGATGCAGACGTCTTTATCGGCGTATCAGTCGAAGGCGCGCTGACAAAAGAAATGGTGGAGAGCATGGCGAAAGATCCGATTATCTTCGCAATGGCCAACCCGAATCCGGAAATCATGCCTGAAGACGCGCGCGCAGCCGGCGCTAGCGTAATCGGAACAGGCCGTTCTGATTTCCCGAACCAGGTTAACAACGTACTGGCATTCCCAGGAATTTTCCGCGGGGCGCTTGACGTACGCGCGACTCACATCAACGAAGAAATGAAAATTGCTGCGGTTGAAGCGATTGCTTCCCTTGTTTCAGAGGAAGAATTAAGCGCTGATTATGTCATCCCGGCTCCATTTGACAAACGCGTGGCTCCTGCCGTTGCGAAAGCTGTTGCGAAAGCAGCGATGGAAACGGGCGTCGCCAGAATTACGGTCGATCCTGAAGAAGTGGCTGAAAAAACAAGACAGCTCACGGTCATCGGCGAATAATAACACAAAAATGAAATGGCAGCGCGTTGGAAAAAAACAACGCGCTGCTGTTCAATATACGGACTGCCGGCATTTTTTTAAGGGCAGGTCTTAAAAAAATTTCAGCAGAATCCTTATTTCTTTTGAAAACGCTGACAGATAAGGCTGAACAACGCTTTTGACGGTATGAAATCCGTCCGTTTCCGTCTGTTTTGCAGCAAAAAATGTCGAATGGAGGATGACACCGTTTGACAAAAAAAGTACAATAGTTTCGGTAAAGTTATTATTAAGTCTATCTAATCGGAAGACATGCAGTGAAGAGAACCCTTCACAAAAGGGAGGTAATCATTTGTTAAAGGATATATTCACAAAAAAGAAAAAATATGCTTCCGTGCCGTCTGAGCAGGCAAAACATGATGTTCCGGAAGGCATTATGACAAAGTGCCCCAAATGTAAAAAAATCATGCTCACAAAAGAGTTAGATAAAAACCTGCGCGTCTGCATGAACTGCGGGCACCATTTCCCGATGAATGCAAAGCAGCGCATTGAAAGCCTCCTGGATGAAGATTCATTCGAAGAATTCAACCAGGGAATGATATCTGAAAACCCGCTCGGTTTCCCGGAATACTTAGAAAAAATCGAAAAAGACCGTGAGAAAACATCTCTGAATGAAGCGGTGGTTACCGGAAAAGGAACCATCAGCGGATTCCCTGCCGTGATCGCGATCATGGATTCAACATTCCGAATGGGCAGCATGGGTTCGGTTGTCGGCGAAAAAATCACGCTTGCAATTGAAAAAGCAAAAGAGGAAAAAGTCCCGTTTATCATCTTTACCGCTTCCGGCGGCGCACGTATGCAGGAGGGGGTCTTAAGTCTTATGCAAATGGCAAAGACAAGCTCTGCATTAAAACTGTTCAGTGAGGAGCAGGGACTGATTATTTCTGTCATGACCCACCCGACGACAGGCGGCGTATCGGCCAGTTTCGCGTCTCTCGGTGATTATAATTTCGCTGAACCGGGCGCCTTGATCGGATTTGCAGGAAGACGTATTATTGAACAGACGATCGGGGAAAAACTGCCGGAAGATTTCCAGACGGCGGAATTTTTATTAAAGCACGGCCAGCTTGATGCGGTGATTCACCGAAACGACATGAAAGACAAACTCGCATTTCTGCTGGACATGCACCAAACAGGAGGTGAGCATGAGTGGCTGCAAGATTAGAATTTGAAAAACCGGTGATTGAACTGCAGACGAAAATCGCCGAACTGAAAAAATTCACCCAAGATTCGGAGATGGATTTAAGCGCTGAAATCGCAAGGCTTGAAGACCGGCTCAGCAAGCTCCAGGATGAGATTTATAAAAACCTGAAGCCGTGGGACAGAGTGCAGATCGCACGCCTTCCCGACCGGCCGACGACGCTTGATTACATTCAATACCTGTTTACCGACTTTTTTGAGTGCCACGGAGACAGAACATACGGAGATGATGCTGCGATTGTCGGCGGAGTCGCCAAATATCACGGCATGCCGGTCACCGTCATCGGACATCAGCGCGGAAAAGACACGAAAGAAAACCTTGTCCGCAATTTCGGGATGCCTCACCCTGAGGGCTACCGCAAAGCGCTTCGTCTCATGAAGCAGGCGGATAAGTTCAACCGCCCGATTATCTGCTTCATCGACACGAAGGGAGCGTACCCGGGTAAAGCGGCGGAGGAACGGGGACAAAGTGAAGCCATCGCCAAGAACCTGTTCGAGATGGCCGGCCTGACTGTGCCTGTCGTTTGTATCGTCATCGGGGAAGGCGGCAGCGGAGGCGCGCTTGCGCTAGGTGTGGGCAACCGCATGCTGATGCTTGAGAACTCGACGTATTCCGTTATTTCTCCTGAAGGAGCCGCGTCCATTTTGTGGAAAGACTCCAGCCTTGCGAAAAAAGCGGCCGAAACCATGAAGATTACTGCGCCCGATTTATTAGAATTAGGAATTATTGATGATATGATTAAAGAAGTGAAGGGCGGAGCTCACCATGATATCAAGCAGCAGGCGGGCTACATTGACGGTATTCTTAAAGAAACGTTAAAATCTCTTCTTCAATTGAACGCCGAAGAGTTGATCTCACAGCGCTATGAAAAATATAAAGCAATCGGGAAAGTTTCGGTTGAGGATCAATATATCGGGGTAAACTGAATAGACGTGAAGCCTATGGCTCACGTTTATTTTTTGTGATTTTTGTGATATTCCTTAAATTTTATTTAAAAACAATTTATTTAATTGTATAATAGGTAAGGTTTCATGGGAGCTCAGGCGTCCCTTTTCATTGTTTTAGGGCAATGATCATGATATGTTTAACATATATATGTTGCTGAGGTGAATAGGAAATGAAGCGTATAGGAGTACTAACGAGCGGCGGGGATTCCCCGGGTATGAACGCTGCGGTGCGCGCGGTTGTGCGGAAAGCTATCTACCACGACGTCGAAGTGTACGGAATTTATAACGGTTATTCAGGATTAATCAGCGGAAAAATAGAGAAACTGGAGCTGGGTTCGGTCGGTGACATCATCCACCGCGGCGGAACAAAGCTGTATACGGCCAGATGTCCTGAATTCAAAACAGTTGAAGGCCGTGAAAAAGGAATCGAAAATTTAAAGAAACTCGGCATTGAAGGTCTTGTCGTCATCGGCGGAGACGGTTCATACATGGGTGCGAAAAAATTAACGGAACACGGGTTTCCGTGTGTAGGTGTACCGGGTACGATAGATAATGACATCCCGGGAACTGATTTTACGATCGGATTTGATACGGCGTTAAACACCGTAATTGATGCGATTGATAAAATCCGTGACACCGCTACGTCTCATGAGCGTACATACGTTATTGAAGTAATGGGGCGCCATGCGGGCGACATTGCTTTATGGGCAGGTCTTGCAGGCGGAGCGGAATCAATTTTAATTCCTGAAGCGGACTACGATATGGAGGAAATTATCGGCCGTTTGAAGAGAGGGCACGACCGCGGCAAAAAACACAGTATCATCATCGTTGCAGAAGGGGTAGGCAGCGGGGTTGAATTCGGAAAACGCATCGAAGAAGAAACGAACCTTGAAACACGGGTATCCGTTTTAGGGCACATCCAGCGCGGCGGATCTCCAAGCGCTTCTGACCGGGTTCTTGCAAGCCGCCTCGGCGCTTACGCGGTTGAGCTTCTGCTTAAAGGAAAAGGCGGACGCTGCGTAGGTATACAAAACAACAAGCTTGTAGACCATGATATTATAGAAATTTTAGAATCAAAACATACTGTTGAACCAAACATGTATCAGCTTTCAAAAGAACTGTCTATTTAAGGCGGAAGAAGCTGAAGATTTCAGAAGGAAGTGAACGAGTTGAAAAAAACAAAAATCGTTTGTACAATCGGTCCGGCCAGTGAAAGTGTAGAAATGCTGACAAAATTGATGGAAGCGGGTATGAACGTTGCTCGTCTGAATTTTTCACACGGTGATTTCGAAGAGCACGGCGCAAGAATCAAAAACATCAGAGAAGCCAGCAAAAAGCTCGGCAAAAACGTGGGGATTCTCCTCGATACGAAAGGTCCGGAAATCCGCACGCACGATATGGAAAACGGCGCGCTTGAGCTTCAGGCCGGAAATGAAATTATCGTTTCTACGAAACAGGTGCTGGGAACGCTTGAAAAATTCTCAGTTTCTTATGAAGGCCTGGCAGACGACGTGTCAGCAGGGTCTATCATCCTGCTGGATGACGGTTTAATCGGATTGGAAGTGCTGGAATCAAATCCGGAAAAACACGAAATCAAAACAAAAATCTTAAACAGCGGCACGCTGAAAAATAAAAAAGGCGTAAACGTTCCCGGCGTCAGCGTCAACCTTCCCGGAATTACTGAAAAAGACGCCAAAGACATCGTATTCGGTATCGAGCAAGGCGTTGATTTCATCGCTGCGTCATTTGTACGCCGTTCTACGGATGTCCTGGAAATCCGCGAACTGCTTGAAGAGCATAACGCGTCTGACATTCAAATCATTCCTAAGATCGAGAACCAGGAAGGCGTGGACAACCTGGATGCGATCCTGGAAGTATCTGACGGCCTAATGGTAGCGCGCGGAGACCTCGGCGTAGAGATTCCGGCCGAAGAAGTGCCGCTCGTGCAAAAAGAAATGATCAAAAAATGCAACGCGCTCGGCAAACCGGTTATTACAGCGACACAAATGCTTGACAGCATGCAGCGCAACCCTCGTCCGACACGCGCTGAAGCAAGTGACGTTGCCAACGCCATTTTCGACGGCACAGATGCGATCATGCTTTCCGGTGAGACGGCTGCGGGACAATATCCTGTTGAGGCGGTTCAAACAATGTTTAACATCGCCACACGCACGGAAGAATCTCTGAACTACAAAGAAATTCTGTCTAAACGCAGAGATCAGGTCGGCATGACGATTACCGATGCGATCGGCCAATCAGTTGCGCACACGGCGATCAATCTGAGTGCGGCAGCTATCGTTACGCCTACAGAAAGCGGCCATACGGCGCGTATGATCGCGAAATACCGTCCGCAGGCTCCGATTGTAGCCGTTACGGTTAATGAGTCTGTATCACGCAAACTCGGCCTTGTATTCGGTGTATTCCCGTCAAGCGGCCAAAACGCGAATTCAACCGATGAAATGCTTGAAGACGCGGTTCAAAAATCACTTGACAGCGGCATCGTGAAACGCGGTGATCTGATTGTCATTACAGCAGGTTCTGTCGGTGAATCAGGCACGACGAATCTGATGAAAGTCCACACTGTCGGCAGCATTATCGCGAAAGGACAAGGCATCGGACGCAAATCTGCATTCGGTCCGGTCGTTGTTGCAAAAAATGCGAAAGAAGCTGAACAAAAAATGACAGACGGCGCAGTATTGGTTGCTTCAAGCACTGACCGCGACATGATCGCTTCACTTGAAAAAGCATCAGCGCTCATCACTGAAGAAGGCGGTCTGACAAGCCATGCAGCCGTTGTCGGTTTAAGCTTGGGCATTCCGGTTATTGTCGGCCTTGAGAACGCAACTTCAGTTTTAACAGAAGGACAGGTTATCACAGTTGACGCTGCCCGCGGCGCTGTGTATGAAGGCCGCGCAAGCGTTCTTTAAACAGCTTTAAAAAAGAGAGGGGGGTTCTCCCTTCTCTTTTGTCTTTAGGCTGATTTTCCTATTCCTATGCGGGCGGTGACGCGCTTTTAGAAGGGCAGGAGGGCAGAAAAATGAGAGTGTTATTCTTACTGTTTATCGTGTGTCCGGCAATTGAAATCGGTTTGTTTCTGCTGGCGGGAAAATGGCTCGGTATTTTTCCGACCTTCCTTCTCATCATTTTGACAGGCGTGTTAGGCGCTTTGGTGGCAAAAAGACAGGGAACCGATGTGTATCATCGGGTGATGCGCGACCTGCAGCACGGCAAAATGCCGGGGGAAGCGCTTCTTGACGGAATATGCGTCTTTTTCGGAGGCCTGCTTTTGATGCTTCCGGGTTTTCTGTCCGATATTGCAGGGGCCTGTCTTCTGATTCCGTTCACTCGGAACCGCATGAAGCCGCTTTTGTTCAAATGGCTGAGAGGAATGTCAAAAAACAAGCGGATCATTATCAAATAAAAACGGCAGCCTTCTTACAGGGCTGCTGTTTTTATTTGGATTGAACAGTAATATAGGCCCATATTTCTTTTAGAGCGCCAGTTGTGATAAAGGCCTGAATGAAAACGAGCAGCGCGGGCCCGGCAGCCAGTCCTAAAATTCCGAACAATTTAAAGCCGGCAAACAGGGCGATTAAGGTCGCAAGCGGATCAAGTCCGATTGACTTGCTTAAAATTTTCGGCTCCGTCAGCTGGCGCTGAATGAGAACCACAATATATAAAACACCGAGACCGATCGCTTGGGGAAGCTGACCGGCAATGGCCAAATACATAATCCAGGGAACAAAGACCGACCCGGCGCCGAGATACGGGAGCAGATCAACCAGGCCGATAAAAAAGGCGATGGTTGCCGCATGCTCAATCCCTAAAAGAAAAAGTCCGATAAAGACAATGATCATCGTGAAAAGTATGAGCACGGCCTGCGCCTTAATGAAACCTGCCATCGCTTTTTTCAGCTCTCCCGATACGGCCTTGGCGTTTGCCGAAACCCGTTCCGGAAGAATGGAATAAAGCAGCGCCTTCAGCTTATGCCAGTCCTTTGTCATAAAAAAAGTCGCCAGCATTGCGAAAATGAAGACGGCAGCTGTATTGGGAAGGAAGGCAATCCATTTCGGCACCAGCTCCAAAAGATGTGAAAGCATGAGCCCTGCATTTTTAGCGGCTGTATCACCGAGGGTCTGAATATGCGTCACGATGGAGGCCTGCTGATTGGTTTCCAGCCCGTTAAATAGGACGGTCAGCTCGTGGTACAATGGCTGAATGCGGGAAGTGAACAGCTCTTCGCAATACGTCATAAAGGCGCTGATATGGGGAGGGAGCGTTTTGGCCAGATAGGCGGTTCCCGAAATGATTTCCGCAACGAGAAATGTCGCCGCGCCGAGAAGAATAAGCAAAAAGAAGACCAGGACAATGACTGTATTGACTGACCGGGGCAGCCCCGTCAGTTTGTCCAGCCAGTCAACAACGGGAATGATCGCTGATGACAGAATAAGGGCGATCAGAAACGGATAAGTTAACGGAAATGAGGCGTAACCGGCCGCTAAAGCGCCGCCGGCCGCAGCGAGTACAAACAGCGCGCGGAAAAAAACAGTTGCATAGTGCGGATTCACATCGATCCTCCTCTCGGTCGGCACGTCCTATTACATTAGTTTATTCGTCAAAAAAAAGGATATGATTACAGATATGATGAAAGAGGGTGCTTTCAGGATGTTTACACAGGCGAATTTATTTTTACTATTATTGCTGGCCATCGCATTGGTAGCCAAAAATCAGTCATTGCTTTTTGCCGTCGGCTTTCTCATTGTGATAAAAGCTGTCGGTCTTGATCAGAAACTATTTCCGGTTATTCAGTCAAAAGGCATCAACTGGGGGGTCACCGTCATTACAATCGCCGTTTTAGTGCCGATTGCCACAGGTGATATCGGTTTTAAACAGCTCGGAGAAGCGATGAAATCATATTATGCGTGGATCGCTCTCGGTGCCGGGATCGCGGTTGCCTTAATCGCCAAAAACGGTCTTACCTTATTGGAAAACGACCCTCATATTACAACGGCGCTGGTCATCGGCACGATACTTGCCGTCGCGCTTTTCGGAGGCGTCGCCGTCGGCCCGTTAATCGGCGCCGGAATCGCCTACTTGGCCATGCAAATCGTTAAAATATTCACTCCATAAAGTAAAAAAGCGGCGTAAAGCTGCTTTTTTTTGCGAGTGAAAATAAGAGTTTGCAGCGCATTTTGTAGTTCAGACAAATGCCATTTGCATTATTCCGAGGAATGAAGTGGCTTACCATGTAACAAAGAACTTCGGAATCGCCGGCGCATATTTTGCGATGACAGCGATGCAGTAAGGCGGTTCCAATTGATGAATGGATTAAAAGCTGATGGAATTTATGCACTTGAACCAAATCAAAACTTGAAGTGTTGTTAAAATAAGCGGAGACCCTTTCCTTCAATTTGAAAGTTTGTTAAATTTATAATGAGAATGAAAAAACACAATTCGGTTGGTAGTCCGGATGCATGATTTAAAATGTCAGTAACCTTCCCCTCCTCGGGATGTCCATCATTCTTCAGTAAATTTAGGAGGAGGGAATCGTTATGAAATTAACGGTTTACTACGATGGTCAGTTTTGGGTAGGAGTCATTGAAGTTGTGAATAATGGGAAATTAAGAGCAGTTCGTCATTTGTTTGGACAAGAGCCCAAGGATTCAGAAATCATGCATTTTGTTCATAATCAACTTTTACAGACTCTCTCCCGCACTGGACAAGAAGGGGTTTGTGTTAAAGCAAAATCTAAGAAATTAAATCCAAAAAGATTGCAACGGCAAGCTTCTAAAGAGATGAAAAATATCGGGATATCAACTAAGGCGCAAAAAGCGATAAAACAGGAGCTTGAAGCAAGAAAAGAAAAGAAAAAACAACTGAATAGAAAACAAAGAGAAAAAATAAAGGAACAAAAATATTTAATCAGAAAACAAAAAGCAAAAGAAAAGCATAGGGGCAAATAATTGGAGAACCCGATGAAGCCCTTCGATTGAAAAGTTGAGCGGCATCCGTTTTTTCTTCGGACTGATTTAGAAAAAAGAAGCAGAAATCGAGCCCTTCTCGAGATGAGGAGGGTTTTTCTGCATTTATTTAACTTCACTTACATCAGTAAATGAGTCAGTTTCAATTGATGAACGGTTTGATGAGGATATTTACGGGCTGAGTGCAAAAGCGAAAATCTTGTCTTAGCTGAAGTAATCATAAACTCTCTTTTTTTATGAAGGGAGATGATTAATTTGAAAAACTAATTGTATTGTTGATCTTATATTTTCGTTAAGCTCTATCACAGTGGCTGCTGTTAAAACAGAACACCGCCAGAACCTAAAAGATTCTCAAGAGCTATTTGATGTTTTTATGTAAGAACTTTTATGTAAGAACTTTTATGTAAAGATATATTAACAATGTCCGTAAATTCTATAAGGCTGCCACTAAGAGACATTAATGGGAAGGCTTTATATTATAGCAAGGACCATATTTTCGTCTTTGTCTTTGGCCCATAAATGCCGTCAGCAGTCAGGCCGTACATGGACTGGAATCGTTTGACTGCATTTGCTGTTTTCGGTCCGATAAAATTGAGAACTCTGCCCCATTCATATTATTCACTTTCCTAAGAAGGGGGGGTAAATTTGCGGTGAAGTTGTCGCGCCTGTCCTTTTAATGTTTCCCCAAAGCTCCCCCAAATGAAGACATAGAATACATGGTTTTACAAAGCATCTGAAAGCAAGCGATTAAATTTATCAACGCCAAGCCTTGATATATAGGGCTTTTAAAACATTTTTAGTTAAAAGTCTACAAATTAATCAGATTATTGTTTATAATAAGAATAGGCTTAAACTTAAATAAGCTTATAAGAATTTGTTATGTTCCTCTATAAGCATACCGGTTATGTAACCGCAACCAGTGAAATGTAAGCATTTTCTTAAAGGGGAAAGGGATTGTTTGCATGACTCATTTTAAGTAAGCCGTATGTTTTATATACTCTTTAAAGGGGAATTTTGATTGAAAAGGAGAGGTTGAATATGACAGCAACACGCGGTCTTGAAGGGGTTGTAGCAACAACATCATCTGTAAGCTCTATTATCGACGATACCCTTACATATGTAGGGTACGATATTGACGACTTGACAGAGAATGCAAGTTTTGAAGAAATCATTTATTTGCTGTGGCATCTGCGCCTGCCGAATAAAACGGAACTTGCTGAACTGAAAAAACAGCTTGCGAAAGAAGCTGCCGTTCCACAAGAAATCATTGAGCACTTCAAATCCTATCCCCTCAATAACGTACATCCAATGGCTGCGCTCCGGACGGCGATTTCATTACTCGGTCTGACTGACAGTGAAGCCGATGTCATGAATCCGGAAGCGAACTACAGAAAAGCCATCCGTCTGCAGGCGAAAGTGCCGGGCATTGTCGCCGCTTTCTCAAGAATCCGCAAAGGACTTGATCCTGTTGAACCGAAGGAAGAGTACGGAATCGCGGAGAACTTCCTTTACACCTTAAACGGTGAAGAGCCTTCTCCGATCGAAGTGGAAGCGTTTAACAAAGCGCTCATTCTTCATGCGGATCATGAGCTGAACGCATCAACATTTACGGCGAGAGTATGTGTCGCCACCTTATCTGATATTTACTCAGGCATCACTGCCGCCATCGGCGCTTTAAAAGGACCGCTTCACGGCGGAGCCAATGAAGCCGTCATGAAAATGCTGACAGAAATCGGCGAAGTGGAAAACGCCGAGCCTTATATCCGCAGCAAAATGGAGAAAAAGGAAAAAGTAATGGGCTTCGGACACCGTGTGTATAAGCATGGAGACCCGCGCGCCAAACACTTAAAAGAAATGAGCAAACGCCTGACGAATCTGACGGGTGAAAGCAAATGGTACGAGATGTCAATCCGTGTCGAAGAAATCGTGACGTCGGAGAAAAAACTTCCGCCTAACGTTGATTTCTATTCCGCATCTGTATACCACAGTCTCGGCATTGATCACGATCTGTTCACGCCGATCTTTGCGATCAGCAGAATGTCAGGATGGATCGCCCATATTCTTGAACAGTACGATAACAACCGCCTCATCCGCCCGCGCGCTGATTACACGGGCCCGGATAAGCAGACTTTTGTTCCGATTGATGAAAGAGCCTGATCAAACGGGAGGCTGGTGATTTTCATGTCGTTAGCCTCTTGTTAATCAAGCCCGGATTGGTTTACAATTTTGATAGAATCTTGAGAAAAGTCATTTTATTTTTTATACAAGAAAAATAAAATGTTTTCTAAATATGAATTACATACTGGGAGGTAATATTGTGTCACAAGGTGAAAAAATTACAGTCTCTAATGGAGTATTAAACGTACCAAATAATCCGATTATCCCGTTTATTGAAGGCGACGGCACAGGCCCTGATATTTGGAACGCCGCTTCTAAAGTATTGGAAGCCGCTGTTGAAAAAGCATATAAAGGCGAGAAAAAAATCACGTGGAAAGAAGTTTATGCCGGTGAAAAGGCTTATAATAAAACAGGTGAGTGGCTTCCTGCCGAAACGCTGGAAGACATCAGAGAGTACTTCATCGCCATCAAAGGTCCTCTGACGACGCCGGTCGGCGGCGGTATCCGTTCTCTGAACGTGGCGCTGAGACAGGAGCTTGATTTGTTTACGTGCCTGCGCCCTGTCAGATATTTCACGGGAGTGCCTTCTCCGGTCAAACGTCCTGAAGATACGGATATGGTCATTTTCCGCGAGAATACGGAAGATATTTACGCCGGAATTGAGTATGCGAAAGGTTCTGAAGAAGTTGAAAAGCTGATCAGCTTCCTGCAAAATGAAATGGGCGTTAACAAAATCCGTTTCCCTGAAACGTCAGGAATCGGGATCAAGCCTGTTTCTGAAGAAGGCACAAGCCGCTTAGTCAGAGCTGCCATTGAGTATGCGATCGAAAACGGCCGTAAGTCTGTCACGCTTGTCCACAAAGGAAACATCATGAAGTTCACTGAAGGGGCATTTAAAAACTGGGGCTACGAGCTTGCCGAAAGAGAATACGGAGATAAAGTATTCACTTGGGCTGAATATGACCGCATTGTCGAAAAAGACGGAAAAGAAGCGGCTGATAAAGCGCAGAGCGAAGCGGAAGCGGCAGGAAAAATCATCGTCAAAGACAGCATCGCTGATATTTTCCTTCAGCAGATCTTGACCCGTCCGAGCGAATTCGACGTCGTGGCGACAATGAACTTAAACGGAGACTATATCTCTGACGCGCTTGCCGCTCAGGTAGGCGGAATCGGAATCGCGCCGGGAGCGAACATCAACTATGAAACAGGGCATGCGATTTTCGAAGCGACTCACGGAACGGCTCCTAAATATGCCGGCCTTGACAAGGTCAACCCGTCATCCGTCATCCTTTCAGGAGTGCTTCTTCTTGAACACCTGAACTGGAATGAGGCTGCTGACTTGATCATTAAATCTATGGAAAAAACGATTGCTTCAAAAGTAGTAACGTACGATTTTGCTAGATTAATGGACGGTGCAACCGAAGTGAAATGTTCAGAGTTCGGTGAAGAGCTCATCAAAAACATGGACTGAACCTAAAGCAGACTTCTAATGAAGCCAAAAAAGGAGAAGAGAATCATGGGAAAAACACGCAGTAAAGTTTCTGTTATCGGAGCAGGATTTACGGGAGCGACAACAGCCTTTCTTACAGCTCAAAAAGAGCTTGCGGACGTTGTGCTCGTTGATATTCCGCAATTAGAAAACCCGACAAAAGGAAAAGCGCTAGACATGCTCGAAGCAAGTCCGGTTCAAGGATTTGACGCGAAAATCACAGGCACGTCCAACTACGAGGACACAGCCGGTTCTGATATCGTCGTCATCACAGCCGGAATTGCGAGAAAACCAGGCATGAGCCGTGATGATCTCGTATCTACAAACGAAAAAATCATGAGAAGCGTCACACGTGAGATCGTGAAATACTCTCCTGACTGCATTATCGTTGTATTGACAAACCCTGTTGATGCGATGACATATGCGGTGTACAAAGAATCAGGCTTCCCGAAAGAACGCGTCATCGGACAATCCGGAGTGCTTGACACTGCGCGATTCAGAACATTCGTTGCTGAAGAATTAAACCTGTCTGTAAAAGATGTGACCGGTTTTGTTCTTGGCGGACACGGTGACGACATGGTTCCTCTCGTCCGTTATTCCTATGCGGGCGGCATTCCGCTTGAAACGCTTATCCCGAAAGACCGTCTTGATGCGATTGTAGAACGCACAAGAAAAGGCGGCGGGGAAATCGTCAACCTTCTCGGAAACGGAAGCGCCTACTACGCGCCTGCTGCATCATTGACTGAAATGGTAGAAGCCATTTTGAAAGATCAGCGCCGCGTGCTTCCGACCATCGCTTACTTAGAAGGCGAATACGGTCATGAAGGCATTTACTTAGGCGTACCGACGATTATCGGAGGAAACGGCCTAGAGCAAATCATCGAGCTTGAACTGACAGACTATGAAAAAGCGCAGCTGAGTAAATCAGTTGAATCTGTCAAAAACGTGATGAAAGTATTGTCATAAGAAAAAAGGGAAGGCTTCCGAATCAGAAGCCTTCCTCTTTTTACAATTAATGAAAGCGTTTTCTTTTTCCCTGAGCGATCCTTTCTCTGAAAATGATCAAAAAGGCGAATTGTCTGAACGGGCAGTATTGGATAAAATGAAATCATAAAGTGATATGCAGCACATAAAATAGAGAAAATTGGATGTCGGGGAAAATAGACAGCGGAGGGCGCAGCATGAACAAAAAAATTTTAGTTGTAGATGATGAACAATCTATCGTTACTCTTTTACAGTATAATCTGGAACGGTCCGGCTATGATGTCATAACCGCATCAGACGGCGAAGAGGCTCTGGAGCTGGCAGAGAATGAAAATCCGGATTTAATCGTACTGGATGTCATGCTGCCGAAAGTGGACGGAATCGATGTCTGTAAACAGCTCAGACAGCAGAAAATGATGGTCCCGATCTTGATGCTGACAGCAAAAGATGAGGAATTTGATAAGGTGCTGGGACTGGAGCTCGGAGCGGATGATTACATGACAAAGCCGTTCAGTCCGCGGGAAGTCACTGCGCGGGTGAAAGCCATTTTAAGAAGGGCTGACATTTCTTCGCTGTCACAAGGCAGAGAAGAGGAAAAGGACGGGCAGATCCTCATCGGCGAGCTGAAAATTCTTCCGGAGCATTACGAAGCGTATTTTAAGTCAGAACAGCTGGAATTGACGCCTAAAGAATTTGAACTGCTTCTGTATTTGGGAAAACACAAGGGAAGAGTGCTGACGAGAGATCTTCTGCTGAGCGCGGTCTGGAACTATGATTTTGCCGGGGATACCCGGATTGTTGACGTTCATATCAGCCATCTGCGCGACAAAATCGAATCAAATACCAAAAAACCCATCTATATTAAAACAATCAGAGGTTTGGGGTATAAACTGGAGGAGCCAAAAATGAATGAATAAAGTCCGTGTGCGTCTGTTCGCTTTACTCGTTGTATGTATCATATTGGTTTTCAGTGTTCTCGGTCTTTTTTTACAGCAGCTTATTTCTTCATCCGCTGAAGAAAGAACGGCGGATCAGCTGAAAAAGGAATCGGTATACATAGCGGGCCTTCTTGACACCGGCCGAATCGGCAATAAAAGCAATGAAACGGTAATCCGTGACGCCGGCCGCACCCTCGGTATAAACGTCTCCGTGCTCAACGAGAAGGGTGACGCCGTATATCATTCCGGCAGTCGTGCTGATGATTCAGCCGTAAAGGAGTTCATTTCTCACAATAAAAGCGAGGAAGCTGTACAGTCGAAAAGCAAAGTCATCCGCGGCACTGCTGTAAAAAATGACGCAGGGAAAATTGCGGGGTATGTACTCGTTTCCTCGGAGATCAACGGCGGTTCAAGCGTTACCGGAGAAATGTGGGGCATGCTGGCAGCAAGTCTTTGTACCGCTTTTATCATTATCGTTTTCTTTTATACAAACATGACGTCCCGTTACAAAAAATCAATCGACGCCGCGACAAAGGTGGCGACGGAGCTGTCCAAGGGGAATTATGACGCCCGCTCCTACAGCGGTTACGCAAGGCGGTCGGACCGTCTCGGGCGTGCGATGAACAGCCTGGCGGTTGATTTAATGGAAATGACAAGAACGCAGGATATGCAGCGCGATCGTCTATTAACGGTCATTGAAAATATCGGATCCGGTTTGATTTTAATAGACGGGAGAGGTTTTATCAATCTCGTGAACCGGTCATACACGAAGCAGTTTCATACAAAGCCTGAACGTCTGCTTCGGCGCCTTTACCACGATGCGTTTGAACATGAGGAGATCATTCGGCTTGTCGAAGACATTTTTATGACGGAGACGAAAAAATGCCAGCTGCTCAGACTTCCCATCAACATTGAGCGGCGCTACTTTGAAGTTGACGGCGTTCCGATCATGGGCCCTGACGATGAATGGAAGGGCATCGTCCTTGTTTTTCACGATATGACGGAAATTAAAAAATTGGAGCAGATGAGAAAGGACTTCGTCGCCAATGTCTCCCATGAACTGAAAACACCGATCACCTCGATTAAAGGATTTACGGAAACACTGTTAGACGGAGCGATGAAAGACGAAAAGGCGCTTTCAGACTTTCTGTCTATCATTCTGAAAGAAAGTGAGCGGCTCCAATCTCTCGTGCAGGATTTATTGGATTTATCCAAGATGGAGCAGCAAAACTTTACGATGCGCGTAGAGTCCTTTGATGCAGCAAAAATTCTGCATGAAATTGAGGCGCTTTTGCAGCATAAGGCTGAGGAAAAAGGCATCAGCTTTCAGCTCGATCTCCCGGAAGAGCCGATTTTTGTGACGGGTGATGCGCACAGGCTGAAGCAGGTATTTTTGAATCTGGCGAACAATGCCCTGACCTACACGCCTGAAAAAGGGACGGTGGGAATTTCGGTACATGTGAAAGAAACCGTTGTCGATATCAAAGTGTCCGATACGGGAATCGGCATTCAGAAGGAAGAGATCCCGCGGATATTTGAGAGATTCTACCGCGTGGATAAAGACAGAAGCCGCAACTCGGGAGGAACCGGACTCGGCCTCGCCATCGTGAAGCACTTAATAGAAGCCCATGAAGGTAAAATCGAGGTCACAAGTGAGCCTGGACAGGGAACTGTGTTCACCGTGACGCTGAAGCGGCCGCCGGCAGCGTGATCAGCTTTACAAAGGATTAACAATTTCTTCATGACCTGTTAAACCTATCTTGTTAGGATATAACAGAACCCCTTCATCCAAGGAGCCAATTTTGACGGCGGGAACGTGTTTTCTTGTTCCCGTCCTTTTTTGCGTTTTCACGGGGTCCGCTCATTTTCCTTTCAAATTGAACTTTGTTAAAATAAGAGAAGCTGTGAGATTAAAAAACAGAGGAATGACGAGCTTTTGCTCTTAGGAGGATATTGAATGACGGAACGAAAAAAATTAGTGCTTGTCGACGGAAACAGTCTGGCGTACCGGGCGTTTTTTGCATTGCCGCTTTTAAGCAATGAAAAAGGCATTCATACAAATGCCGTATACGGGTTTGCGATGATTTTAATGAAAATGCTGGAGGATGAAAAACCGACCCATATGCTGGTGGCTTTTGATGCGGGAAAAACCACTTTCCGCCACAGCACGTTTAAAGAATATAAAGGCGGAAGACAAAAAACGCCGCCGGAGCTTTCAGAACAGATGCCGTTCATCCGTGAGCTCCTCGATGCCTACAACATCAGCCGCTACGAGCTTCCTGAATATGAAGCGGACGATATTATCGGCACGCTTGCCGTATCTGCTGAAAAAGACGGCTTTGAAGTGAAGGTCGTTTCGGGGGACAAGGACTTAACCCAGCTTGCCACCGGGAAAACGACCGTTGCCATTACGAGAAAAGGCATTACCGACGTAGAAGATTACACGCCGGAGCACGTGCAGGAAAAGTACGGTCTGACCCCTTTGCAGATCATTGATATGAAGGGATTAATGGGGGATTCATCCGATAACATACCGGGCGTCCCCGGCGTCGGAGAAAAAACCGCGATTAAGCTCTTAAAGCAGTTCCATTCGGTTGAGAAACTGCTTGATTCCATTGATGAAGTCAGCGGAAAAAAATTAAAAGAAAAGCTTGAAGAATATAAGGAACAAGCCCTGATGAGCAAAGAGCTGGCGACGATTATGACAAATGCGCCGATTGAAGTCAAGCCCGAAGATTTAGATTACCAAGGGTTTGACCGTGAACAAGTTGTTGCCATTTTTAAAGACCTCGGTTTTAATACGCTTCTTGAGCGGCTCGGAGAAGAAAGCGGGGAAACGGCGGAAGAAAATTTTGAAGACATCAATGTCGAAACGGCAGAAGAAATCACCGAAGATATGCTCGTTTCGCCGTCCGCTTTGGTCGTCGAACAAATCGGTGATAACTATCACGAAGAACCGATCCTCGGCTTTGCCATCGTGAATGAAACAGGTCTTTATTATATTCCGAAAGAAATCGCCATTCAGTCTGAAGCTTTTAAATCTTGGGCTGAAGATGAATCAATGAAAAAATGGGTGTTCGACAGCAAACGTTCCGTCGTCGCTTTGCGCTGGCAGGGAATTGAGCTGAAGGGAACGGAATTTGACGCGCTTCTTGCTGCCTACATTATAAACCCGGGCAATTCGTACGACGATGTCGCGAGCGTAGCGAAAGAATACGGGCTGAATATCGTTTCAAAAGATGAAGCGGTATACGGAAAAGGCGCAAAACGCGCCGTTCCGGCTGAAAAAGAGCTTGCCGATCATCTCGCGCGGAAAGCGTCTGCCGTTAACAGCCTCCGTGACAAACTGCTTGACGCTTTGGAAGAAAATAATCAGCTTGAGCTTTATGAAGATCTTGAACTCCCGCTTGCGCTAATTCTCGGAGAAATGGAATCAATGGGCGTCAAAGTGGATGTTGAAAGACTGAAGCGAATGGGAGAAGAGCTCAAGGCAAAACTGAAAGAATATGAAGAAAAAATCCATGACATCGCCGGTGAGCCGTTTAACATCAATTCACCAAAACAGCTCGGCGTCATTCTGTTTGAAAAACTCGGCCTGCCGCCAGTAAAGAAAACAAAAACAGGCTATTCCACTTCAGCTGATGTGCTTGAGAAGCTCGCCGACAAACATGATATCGTCGCGTACATTCTGCAATACAGACAAATCGGCAAACTCCAATCGACTTATATTGAAGGGCTGCTGAAAGTCACGCGCAAGGATTCTCATAAGGTGCATACACGATTCAATCAGGCATTGACGCAAACCGGACGACTCAGCTCAACGGATCCGAACCTGCAAAATATTCCGATCCGGCTGGAGGAAGGGCGGAAAATCCGTCAGGCTTTCGTACCGTCCGAACCGGACTGGCTTATTTTCGCCGCCGATTATTCACAAATTGAATTAAGGGTGCTTGCGCATATTTCAAAAGATGAAAATCTGATCGAAGCATTTACGAATGACATGGACATTCACACAAAAACCGCCATGGACGTGTTTCATGTCAGTGAAGATGAAGTGACACAAGCGATGCGCCGCCAGGCAAAGGCCGTCAATTTCGGGATCGTTTACGGCATCAGTGATTACGGGCTGTCGCAAAACCTCGGCATCACCCGGAAAGAAGCGGGCGCTTTTATTGACCGCTATTTGGAGAGCTTCCCGGGCGTCAAGGCATATATGGAAGAATCGGTGCAGGAAGCGAAACAAAAAGGATATGTGACGACACTTATGCAGCGCCGCCGCTATATCCCTGAGCTGACCAGCCGCAACTTCAACCTGCGGAGCTTTGCGGAACGGACGGCCATGAATACGCCGATTCAGGGAAGCGCCGCTGATATTATTAAAAAAGCCATGATTGACATGGCAGCTGAGCTGAAAGAGAAAAACCTGAAGGCGCGACTGCTGCTTCAGGTGCACGATGAATTGATTTTTGAAGCGCCTAAGGAAGAAATTGAAATATTAGAAAAGCTGGTTCCTGAAGTGATGGAGCATGCTTTGGCATTAGACGTGCCGCTGAAGGCTGATTATGCTTCAGGGCCGTCCTGGTACGATGCAAAATAAACAGAAAAAAAGGAAGTGATGATTGTGCCGGAATTACCAGAAGTTGAAACGGTCCGGCGCACTCTGACCGGTCTTGTGAAGGGGAAAACGATTGAATCGGCGGATATCAGATGGCCGAATATCATCAAAAAACCCGCCGAGCCGGAGGAATTCGCGCGGCAGATTGCAGGAGAAACGATCCGATCCATCGGAAGAAGGGGAAAGTTTTTGCTTTTCCATCTGGATCATTATGTCATGGTGTCCCACCTGCGGATGGAGGGGAAATACGGTCTTCATCAGGCCGATGAGCCTGACGATAAACATGTGCACGTCGTGTTTCACATGACGGACGGAACACAGCTCCGCTACCGGGATGTCCGGAAATTCGGCACGATGCATTTATTTGCGCCGGGAGAGGAACGGATTGCATTGCCGCTTTCACAGCTCGGGCCCGAACCAGATGATGAAGCATTTACCGCCGATTATTTAAAAGAGCGGCTTGCAAAAACGAACCGCGCGGTGAAAACCGCCCTGCTCGATCAAAAAGCGGTCGTCGGCCTCGGCAACATTTATGTCGATGAAGCTTTATTCCGGGCGCGTATTCATCCTGAGACAAAAGCGAACAGCCTGTCTGACGGGCAGATAAAAACGCTTCATACAGAAATTAAAGACACCCTTCAGGAAGCGATTGACGCGGGCGGGAGCACCGTCCGGTCTTATATCAATTCTCAAGGGAAAATCGGAATGTTTCAGCTCAAACATTACGTATACGGCAAAAAGGATGAACCGTGCAAAACGTGCGGCACGATGATTTCTAAAATCGTGGTCGGCGGAAGGGGGACGCATTTTTGCGCCCGCTGCCAAAAAAAATCATAAACTGAAGCTGTTCAAGCAGGCGGCAGCAGAATGACTTTTTTCTAACACAGTTGATGACCTTTCTCCATATATATATTGTGATTCACCCAATAGGCATATGCCACAATTGCCGATCAAGAGAAAGGGAGAAACGGATATGGAGATGGTTTCTTTGCTGCTTTTGGCTTTTGCTGTCAGCTTGGACAGTTTTTCAGTCGGGTTTACGTACGGTTTGAGAAAAATGAAAATCCCGTTCAAAGCGATTGCCGTGATCGCCTGCTGTTCAGCCTCTGTGATGTTTATATCCATGCTGATCGGCCATTTTCTGACAAAGATTTTTCCCGTATCCGTCACGGAGAAACTGGGCGGGCTGATCTTAATCGGAATCGGGGCATGGGTCATCTGGCAATTTTTTAAACCGGCTAAAGAGCCGGATTACTTATTGCATGAAAAAACGCTGCTTAATCTTGAAGTGAAATCGCTCGGCATCGTCATTCATATTTTGAAAAAACCGACCAGCGCCGATATTGATCAATCCGGAACCATTAACGGAGTCGAGGCGCTTCTGCTCGGTATCGCCTTATCCATTGACGCGTTTGGCGCCGGGCTGGGAGCGGCCATTCTCGGCTTTTCTCCGGTTATGATGAGCGTGACTGTCGGGCTGATGAGCTCGCTGTTTGTTTCACTCGGCATAAACGCTGGGCATTTGCTCTCAAGATGGAATTGGATAGATAAAATGACATTTTTGCCGGGAGTCCTGCTGATTATCATCGGTATTTGGAAAATGTAGGAAGGAGTGGGCTTTTTGAGCTTGGTCATCGGTTTAACGGGAGGCATCGCAAGCGGCAAAAGCACGGTAGCGCGTATGCTGATCGACAAAAAAATAACAGTCATTGATGCGGATGTCATCGCGAAACAGGCGGTGGAAAAAGGAATGCCGGCTTACGGACAAATTGTGGAAGCATTCGGAAAAGACATCCTGCTGGAAAACGGCGGCATTGACAGAAAAAAACTCGGTTCTATCGTTTTCACTGACGAACAGAAGCGTCTGAAGCTGAATCAGATCGTTCATCCGGCAGTGCGTGCGGAAATGCTGAAACAGCGGGATGAAGCCGTTGCGAGAAAAGAGCAGTTCGTCGTTTTGGATATACCGCTTTTGTATGAAAGCGGGCTTGATTATCTTGTCGGCAAGGTGCTCGTCGTCACCGTACCGGCAGACATTCAGCTAAAACGGCTGATGGAGCGGAATTCCCTGACAGAAGAAGAAGCGATGAGCCGGATAACGTCGCAAATGCCTTTAGCTGACAAAGCAAAAAAAGCTGACGCCGTCATTGATAACAGCGGCAGTCTTGAACATACAAAGCACCAGCTTGAGGAAGTATTGAGCGGCTGGGCATAAACAAACACCGTTCGGAAAGCCGAACGGTGTTTTTCTGGTTAAAAATCAAAATTGTCAGGGTCCGGACCGACACGGAGATTTTCGTTCAGATCATCAATCCGCTTCATATCGTCAGCTGACAGTTCGAAATCAAAGACATTTGCATTTTCTTCAATACGGTGTTTTTTAGTTGATTTCGGAATGGTGATGACACCGTTTTGCAAATCCCAGCGCAAAATCACTTGAGCGGCTGATTTGCCGTATTTCTCAGCGATCTCCTGTAAGACGGGGTGATCAAGCAGCTGCCCTTGCATCAATGGCGACCACGCTTCAAGCTGAATGCCTTGTTCAGTGCAGAAAGCAAGCAGTTCTTTCTGTGTCAGGCGCGGGTGGTACTCCACCTGGTTGATCATCGGCTTGATTTCCGTTTCTTTCATGAGATGTTTCAGATGGTGAATTTGGAAATTGCTGACCCCGATCGCCTTAATGCGTCCATCCCGGTAGAGGGTTTCGAGCGCCCGCCACGCATCGATGTACTTTCCTTCGACAGGCCAATGGATCAAATATAAATCTAAATAATCTAAACCGAGTTTTTCTAAGCTTGTGTCAAACGCTTTTAACGTTTCTTCATATCCTAAATCGGCATTCCATACTTTTGACGTGACAAAAATGTCTTCACGTTTTAATCCCGCTTCTTGCAGCCCTTGGCGGATCCCTTCGCCGACACCTTCTTCATTTCCGTAAATCGCGGCGGTATCAACGCTGCGATAGCCGTGAACCAATGCCGTTTTCACCGCGTTGACGAGTTCCGCGCCTTCCTCTACTTTGAAAACTCCGATGCCGAACCAAGGCATCTCTACTCCGTTATGCAATGTTGCTTTTGCTTGTAAATGTGTTGTCATGTATATATTCCTCCTATTATTTGTCTGTTGAAAAAATCAAAATGCGCTGAAGAAAAACTCACCTCCTTTCAATGGCAGTGCGATCCCGCTTTTCAAGCTTCCTGCTCCATCCGGTTAATACGACCGCGCTGAGCACCATCAGCGCCCCGATCCAAGCGGTATGAATGATTCCGATTGAGTCTGTAATGATTCCGCCGGCAAACGAGCCGATCGCGATTCCGGCATTAAATGCTGCGATATTTAAGGCTGATGCTGTATCAACGGCGCTTGGCGCAAAACGTTCACTCAGCATCACGACATATACCTGAAGCCCCGGCACATTCATAAACGCCAACAGCCCCATGAAAATAATGGTGATCAGCCCGGCTGTTTTAAACGGTGCGGTAAAAGTCAGGACAAACAGCACAGCAGCCTGGACAATGAACATATAAAACAAGGCTTTTAGCGGATTCCGGTTTGATAAACGGCCGCCAATCATGTTTCCGATGGCAATCGCAATTCCGTAAATGAGCAGGATGGCCGCGACGGTTTCTTTCTGAAAACCGGTTACCTCCTGAAGAAGCGGAGATAAATACGTAAACACGACAAACGTTCCGCCGTAGCCTAACGCCGTAATAATAAATAAAAGCAATAACCGGCCGTTTGTGACGAGTTTGACCTGCTCGGAAAATGCGGTTTTCGTCCCTTTTCGCAAATGTGACGGAACGAGAAGCGCGTTTGTGAGGAATGCGATGATTCCTACCGCCACAATGACGGCAAAGGCAATCCTCCATCCGAATTGCTGGCCGAGATAGGTGCCGAACGGAACGCCGGTCACCGTAGCCACCGTCAGCCCCGTGAACATGATAGAAATCGCGCTTGCTCTTTTATGCTCCGGCACGATATTGGCGGCGATCGTTGCCCCGATTGACATGAAAATGCCGTGGGAAAAAGCCGAAATGACCCGTGCCGCCAGTAAGACGCCGATTGAGGAAGCGCTCGCTGCGAGTGTATTTCCGGCGATAAAAATCAACATTACCCAGAGCAGCAGCGTTTTCCGCGACATGCCGGATGTGAGAGACGTTAAAACCGGCGCGCCGAATGTCACGCCCAGAGCATACATGGAAACGGTAAGTCCCGCCGTTGTCACAGGTATATGCAGATCTTGAGATATAAGCGGCAGCAGTCCGACGCTGATAAATTCGGTTGTGCCGATCGCAAAAGCGCTGACGGCTAATGCCAGCAGCGCTGGTAAATAGCTTTGGCGATGTGAAGACATCTGTTTTCCTCCTTGAACGATAATGTATGGTTGAAATGATGCCGGGTAAACGATATAAGTATAAGAGTACATTCCTTTTCAGCCGGCAAATGTCATTATGATTGATAGAAGTGTCATTGAAAAGAACGTACTTTTAAGTGCCATAGGCACTTTTTAGTTCCTATAGATGAGGAGGAATTACCGTTGCTGAAGAAAAAATACAATATATCCGTAGAGGCGGCGCTTGAAGTGATCGGCGGAAAATGGAAGTGTGTGATCCTCTGCCACCTCATGCGCGGGAAAAAACGGACAAGCGAATTGAAGCGGCTTATGCCGGACATCACCCAGAAGATGCTGACACAGCAATTGCGGGAGCTGGAAGCTGACGGCGTCATCAACCGGATCGTGTACAATCAGGTGCCGCCGAAAGTGGAATACGAGCTGAGTGAATACGGGCACAGTCTGGAAAGAATTTTAAATGCGCTGTGTGACTGGGGCGCGATGCATATTGCTAAACGGTACGGCGAGGTGTCTTCCGTTTTAGAGGACAGCATTTTAAATGACAAATTTAAAGAACCGGGACAAATATAAGAAAAAAGCAGGCAGCCTGAGACGCTGATCCTGCTTTTTTTATGGAAGAAAGATCATTTTATATGCAAAAAAACCGATTGAACAACATATTGATCGGTATAAGGGTGGATTTTTATCAAGTTGTACTGGCGGATTTCTTTTAATGTGTTATACTATATATAAATAAAGGTAAATTAGAGTGGCATATTAAAAAGGGGTGACCTGAGCATGAAGGTAAAAGTAGCAATCAACGGGTTTGGAAGAATCGGAAGAATGGTGTTCAGAAAAGCAATGGAAGATGATCAAATTCAAATAACAGCCATTAATGCAAGCTATCCCCCGGAAACGCTTGCTCATTTGATAAAGTATGACACAATTCACGGCAAATACGATCAAGAAGTTGAGACCGCCGACGACAGCCTGATCGTCAACGGAAAACATATTATGCTGTTCAATCGCCGGGACCCGAGAGAGCTTCCGTGGAAAGAATGCGGAATAGACATCGTCGTAGAGGCAACGGGGAAATTTAATTCAAAAGAAAAAGCGATGAGCCATATTGAAGCAGGGGCGAAAAAAGTCATTTTGACGGCTCCGGGCAAAAATGAAGACGTTACCATTGTCATGGGAGTAAATGAAGAGCAGTTCAATCCCGATGAACATGTCATTATTTCAAATGCATCCTGCACGACAAACTGTCTTGCGCCGGTCGTCAAAGTGCTTGATCAGGAATTCGGGATTGAAAGCGGCCTGATGACGACTGTTCACGCTTACACGAATGATCAAAAAAATATCGACAATCCGCATAAAGATCTGCGGAGGGCGAGAGCGTGCGGAGAATCCATCATTCCGACTTCTACAGGCGCCGCTAAAGCGCTGTCGCTCGTGCTGCCTCATTTGAAAGGAAAACTTCACGGTCTTGCTTTGCGTGTTCCCGTTCCGAATGTGTCATTAGTGGACCTTGTCTGCGATCTGAAAACAGATGTGTCTGCCGAGCAAGTGAACGCCGCTTTCCAAAGAGCCGCAAAAACGTCGATGTACGGAATTCTTGATTATTCGGATGAGCCGCTCGTTTCTTCGGATTATAATACGAATTCACACTCTGCGATCATCGACGGACTGACAACGATGGTGATGGAAGACCGAAAAGTAAAGGTGCTCGCCTGGTATGACAATGAATGGGGATATTCCTGCCGGGTCGTTGATCTTATCCGTCACGTCGCCGCGCGAATGAAACACCCGTCAGCTGTGTAGACTAAAGATCATGGACATTTGTTAGAAAAAAACCCTTAACGGCATATTCGCAAAAAACACACCTTGCAAAATAAACTTAAACACAGTATACTATCTTTCGTGAACTTCTTGCTCGTGACTGCTTCGGAATTACTTAAAGGGTTAGGACCTCTCCGGACTAACTTTCCCCCGTGGTAAATGGCCGGGTCAGTTCTCGGAAATTCACTTTTTTAATTCTTGTTAAGGGGGGTCCATGATTATGGAAACAATGGGGCGTCACGTCATCTCCGAGCTGTGGGGATGCGATTTTGATAAGCTCAATGACATGGATTTTATTGAAAAAACGTTTGTAAATGCTGCTTTGAAATCAGGAGCTGAGGTGCGCGAGGTCGCATTTCACAAATTTGCACCGCAAGGCGTAAGCGGAGTCGTTATTATCTCTGAGTCACATTTAACGATTCACAGTTTTCCTGAACACGGATATGCAAGCATTGATGTTTATACTTGTGGAGACCTGGATCCTAATGTGGCTGCGGATTACATTGCGGACGCATTACATGCAGATACAAGAGAAAACATTGAAATACCGAGAGGAATGGGGCCTGTACAGATTAAACAGGCACAAGCGAAAGTACTGTAATTTTCAAAACGCAAACACAAGGGAGCTAAGCTGAAAAAGCCATTACGCGCTTTGAAGCTGATGCTCCTTTTCTAATGTAAAAAAACAGCATTGCTTTTTCTTTAAGCATTT
This sequence comes from Bacillus sp. JK74, assembly GCF_053663395.1. NCBI lineage: Bacteria > Bacillati > Bacillota > Bacilli > Caryophanales > Bacillaceae > Bacillus > Bacillus sp. JK74. The sequence continues at coordinate 177,112 of NZ_JBSJQB010000003.1, forward strand.
TTTTTGTAAAATAGAAAAGATAAGGCCGGTCTATCGGCTCTCCCAACAAATAGGCTCATCCTAGAAACGTTGGCGGGCATTTACCGGAAGCTTGCGAACCGCATTACAGCAACGAAACAGATGGGAGCTGATCCAATTTGAAATGTCCTTCATGCCAGCATAACGGTTCCCGCGTACTTGATTCACGGCCTGCGGACGAAGGGAAATCAATCCGCAGAAGGCGGGAATGCGAAGCCTGCCATTACCGCTTCACTACATTTGAGAAGTTTGAAGAGATGCCTCTGATCGTCGTGAAAAAAGAAGGCGTCCGGGAAGAATTCAGCCGTGAAAAAATGCTGCGCGGGTTAATTAAAGCTTGTGAAAAAAGGCCCGTTCCTTTAAAAACATTGGAAGACATGTGCTTTGACATTGAAAAAGAGCTGAGAAACCAAGGCGTATCTGAAGTCAAAAGCGAACTTGTCGGTGAAATGGTAATGGACCGCCTGGCGAAAATCGATGAGGTGTCTTATGTCCGCTTTGCCTCCGTCTACCGGCAGTTTAAGGATATAAACGTGTTTATCGATGAATTGAAAGATTTAATAAAGAAAGAACGCTGAGAGAGCTAAGAGATTGTGTCTGGCTCTTTTCTCATGAGCAAAATTGGCATTTGATAGATCGCAGAAACGGTGTAAAATGAGAGTAGAAACATATCGGAAGGTTTGAGAATCATGGCTGACTATTGGAATGACGTATTGCCTGTAGATCCTTATACGGTCAAAAGCCGTTCGCTTCTTCAGGATGTCGACAGACAGGTTTTGACACATCTGTACCAGCCGCTGATCGGTTCTTTTGCATTCTCCCTTTATATGACCTTGTGGGGGGAGCTTGAGCAGAACCGCTTGTGGGGAGCGGAATCCACGCACAGGCAGCTGATGGGCATGATGCAGTCAAATTTAAAAAAGATTCATCATGAACAGGGAAAGCTTGAAGGAATCGGGCTGCTGAAAGTGTATATCCGGGAGTCCGAGCAAAAAGAGCGGATGTTTATTTATGAGCTGCTGCCCCCGCTCAGGCCGAATGATTTTTTTGAAGACGGCATGCTGAATGTCTTTCTTTATAACAGAGTCGGTAAAACGAAATACCAGCAGCTGAGACAATTTTACACGCACCCTTCCGTCGGCGCGGGCGCAAGGGAAATTACCCGTCCGTTTAATCACGCCTTTGCCTCTTTTCAGCCGAGTGAATGGAAAATGACGCCTGATATGGAAGAGGTGATGAAGCTCCCCGAGGACTATGAGACGGCGTCTGTCGGACAAGCGCCTTCCTATACGGTGACGGAGGAAGTGTTTGATTTTGAGCTGTTTTTGGCGGGGTTATCAGAAACGATGATACCGCGCAAATCAATCACACAGGATGTGCGGGAGAGCATTAAAAAGCTTTCATATTTATACGGAATAGATCCTATCTCCATGCAGCACGTCGTCATGACCGCAATTAATGAACAGGATACGATAACGGCAGAAGCGCTGAGGAAAGCGGCCAGCGACTGGTACCAAATTGAAAGAAGCGGCAAGCTTCCGGAACTGATTGATAAAACACAGCCTGTCACCTTGAGAGAAAACCGGACGGAAAAGGACGATTCATTGAACGGCGAACTCATCGCACAGCTTGAGACCATATCACCGAGAAAGCTTCTTCAGGACATTGCGGACGGGACCGAGCCGTCAAAAGCCGACCTGCAGATTATTGCCGATATTATGTTCGAACAAAAGCTTGAGCCCGGCGTCACCAATGTGCTGATTTATTATGTCATGCTGAAAACGGATATGAAGCTGTCCAAAAACTATATCCAAAAAATCGCCGCCCACTGGGCCAGAAAGAAAGTCAAAACGGTACGGGAAGCAATGAAGCTCGCAATCGAAGAGCACAGGCAATATCTTGATTGGGCGGACGGCAAAACAAACGGCGCGGCGCGCGGCAAAAAAACCGTCCGGGAAGAAAAGCGCCCTGATTGGATGAAAGAAGAAGAAACCGGGAAGAAACAAGAACAGCCGGCTCTTTCCGCACAGGATCTTGAAGAACAGAAGAAAAAAATGATGGAAGAAATGAAAAAACTGAAAAAATACTCTGCCTATTGAGACAGAGAAGCGGGGTGATATTGAATGGAACCGATCAGCCGATCCTTAGAAGGCGTGACGAAAAGACCTGACTTTCAAAAACGCCTGGAACGAATGCAGCAGCAAGTCATGGCCGACGAAGACGTCCAGGCTTTTTTGAAGGAACAGAAAGATGTAATCAATCAAAGCATGATTGACAGAGGGTTAAATAAACTGTACGAATTCGTTCAGCAAAGCAAACAGTGCGCCTTCTGTTCGAAAGACAGCCGGACGAACAGCCTGCTTGAAGGCTACCATCCGAAGCTTGTGATCAACGGGCGTTCCATTGATATTGAATATTACGAATGTCCGGAAAAGAGAAAGCTCGACCGCCAGAAAAGGCAAAAGTCCCTGATGAAGAGCATGTATATCCAGCAGGATCTTCTCGGCGCGACGTTTCAGCAGATCGACATTACCGATCCGAGCAGACTCGGCATTTTCCAGCATGTGACGGATTTTCTGAAGAGCTATAATGAAACGGGAAAAGGCAAAGGCCTGTATCTGTACGGAAAATTCGGAATCGGAAAGACATTTATTTTAGCCGCCATTGCCAACGAACTGGCGGAAAAAGAGTATTCATCAATGATCGTATATGTTCCCGAATTTGTCAGAGAGCTGAAAAACTCGCTCCAGGATCAGTCGTTGGAGGCGAAACTGAATATGGTGAAAACGACGCCCGTACTGATGCTTGATGACATCGGAGCGGAATCAATGACAAGCTGGGTCAGGGATGAAGTCATCGGCACCGTGCTTCAGCACAGAATGAGCCAGCAGCTTCCCACTTTCTTCTCGTCTAATTTTTCACCAGACGAGCTGAAGCATCATTTTACGTATTCACAGCGGGGAGAAAAGGAAGAAGTAAAAGCGGCAAGACTGATGGAGCGGATTTTATATTTGGCTTCGCCTGTCCGTCTTGACGGGGAAAACCGCCGCCGTTCATGATGCCGGCGTCCAATGGGAAGGATTTGAGGGAATGAGGAATAAGAAGGCTGTCACTTGGGCTGCGGCTGCGGCGGGAGCGGGTCTTTTGCTGTGGGCAAACCGCAAATATCTGAATCTGTCGCCTAAGGAGATCCGGCTGTGGGTGTTATCGTTCGGTGTTTTTGCGCCGCTTGTGTTTATCGGAATTTCCATCGTCAGGCCTTTTGTGCTGTTTCCCGTATCAATCGTTTCCGTCGCCGGAGGATTGGCGTTCGGCCCGTTTTTCGGCACCATGTATACGCTGGCGGGCTCAATGGGCGCTGCCGCCGCGTCTTTTTTTGCGGCGGGGCTGTTTGCCTTTAATGAGAAAAGCCGTCATGGAAAAATGGAAGCCATTCAAAAGCAGATGAAAACCAATGGCTTCTTTTATATTTTTATCCTGCGCATTCTGCCTGTTAACTTTGATGTGATCAGCTATGCCGCGGGCCTATCGAAAGTCAGGCCGGTAACGTATTTTTTGGCGACCGCAGCGGGCATCATTCCGGGGACGATCGTCCTGAATGTGCTCGGCGCGAGCTTTATGTCCGGCAATGTGCTGACCGTACTCTGCGTGATCTGTCTTTACGTCGTATTTTTATCGCTTCCCGTTATATTTAAAAAGAAGGTGCGTCATTTGTTCGGCGGTGAAAGCTAACCTTTACGTCTATTTTAAAAACATCCCCCATATACTTGTAACAGATGCCGTAAGGGGGGACAAATATGCTTGAAGTGATCTTTGAAGATGACCACGATACCGCCGCTTTTTTACATCTCATTCAGCAATCGGACGACCGGAGACATTTTATTGTCCGTGAAGGCATAAAAAAAGTCGGAATCGCAAGGTCTGAAACGGCTTTTTGCGTTCAGCGCTTTATTGAGCCGATACTTGTCAGGTTTTTTTTGGAATGCAAAGAAGACGAGCATATGCTTTCGCTTATTGAGGACGCATACTGCTTCACCGATCAGGATGAACAGCAGCAAATCCTTCAGCTTGCACACAGCATTATGGAAGGAGAGCTTGAGGATCATCCGTTTGAGCCGAAGAAAGAGCCGCGCACACAGTTTATTTCAGATGCGCTCCGGACGATTTCACTTGATGCGGGTGTTTTTTCCGTGCGTTCGTTTCAGACGTTCCGGCTCGGCAGGTATTATGAGAGGCTCAGAGAATACGCGGAGGCTGCGATAGATGAATACCGGATGGAACAGGAATATCAAAACTTTATCCAGTCTCTGAGAGATTATGTGACATCCAATCCGCCGCGGATGAAGAAAGTCCGCATCGTACATGACCGGGCTTTTACGCTGTGGGAGCTGCGCTATGTGTCAGAACGGGAACAGAAAAAATACATAGACAGACGGTTTGTGCGGGAGCACCCGATGTATATAGATTCCCATCTCCTTGCGCCGCTGATCTCCATTGCGCCTGAGACGGTAGAACTGTATACGGACAAACCGGAACATATGATGTCCAGAACGATTCAAAACGTGTTTCAGGAGAGGGTGCGCCTTTTTCCGCTGGGCGCGTTTGCAGCCGAGAAGACGGAAGGATAGCCGCTCGGACGGCCTTGCGTAAGCGGCAGGGCTGTCTGTGCGAAATCAGACGGAAAACCGAGTTGCATTTTTCTCACAGACATTTTATAATACATAAAAGATTAATGATTGCTACACGTATTGATAAGGACATGAAGCATTGATACCGGCTTTATAAGAGAGGAGAGCCCAGGCTGAAAGCTTTCCAGCTATGGATCATTGTCTTTACCGCCTTTGAACTTCAGCTGTGAACGCCGGAATAAGCGCCAGTAATAGCTGACGGGAACTCCCGTTACAGAGTTTAGAGCCGCAGGTGCCGAAACAATCGGCCGCGCGGAAAAAAGGGTGGAACCACGATTCCGTTTATTTAACCTCGTCCCTTTCATAGGGGGCGGGGTTTTTGATTTGCATAAAAAAAGGAGTGACGAAGATGTCAGATATGATCAACATCACATTTCCGGACGGAGCGGTAAAGGAATTTCCGAAAGGAACAACAACAGAAGATATCGCGGCATCCATCAGTCCGGGATTAAAGAAAAAGTCTTTAGCCGGAAAACTGAACGGACAGGAAATTGATTTAAGAACGCCGATTCAAGAGGACGGTGCCGTAGAAATCATTACAGAAGGCACAGAAGAAGGCTTGAACATCATGCGGCACAGCACGGCGCATTTATTGGCCCAGGCGATTAAACGCATTTATAAAGATGTGAAATTCGGAGTCGGCCCCGTCATTGAAAACGGGTTCTATTATGACGTTGAAATGGAGCAGGCGCTGACGCCGGATGACCTTCCGAAGATTGAAAAAGAAATGAAACGCATCATTGGTGAAAATCTGCCGATCATCCGAAAAGAAGTGAGCCGTGATGAAGCAAAAGCCATGTTTGCGGAAATCGGCGATAATCTGAAGCTTGAATTGCTGGATGCCATCCCAGAAGACGAAACGGTCTCCATTTATGAGCAGGGCGAATTTTTTGACCTGTGCCGCGGCGTGCATGTGCCGTCTACAGGCAAAATTAAAGAATTTAAGCTGCTGAGCCTTGCGGGCGCATACTGGCGCGGCGACAGCAAAAACCAAATGCTTCAGCGCATTTACGGCACGGCCTTCTTTAAAAAGGATGACTTAAAAGAGCATTTGCGCATGCTTGAAGAAGCGAAAGAGCGTGACCACCGAAAACTGGGCAAAGAATTAAAATTGTTTGCCAACTCTCAAAAAGTCGGACAAGGTCTGCCGCTCTGGCTGCCGAAAGGCGCGACCATCCGCCGCGTGATCGAGCGCTACATTGTGGATAAAGAGCTGAGCCTCGGTTATGAGCACGTCTATACGCCTGTCCTCGGAAGCAAAGACCTGTACGAAACATCAGGCCACTGGGATCATTATCAGGATACAATGTTCCCGCCGATGGAAATGGACAATGAAACACTCGTGCTCCGTCCGATGAACTGTCCTCACCATATGATGATTTATAAACAGGACATTCACAGCTACCGCGAGCTTCCGATCCGGATTGCAGAGCTGGGAACGATGCACCGATACGAAATGTCCGGGGCGCTTTCAGGTCTTCAGCGCGTACGCGGCATGACGTTAAATGACGCGCACATTTTCGTCCGCCCTGATCAGATTAAAGAAGAATTCATCCGCACGGTCCGTTTGATTCAAGACGTATACGAAGACTTCGGCCTGAATGATTACACATTCCGCCTGTCTTACCGCGATCCTGAAGACACGGAAAAATATTTTGATGATGATGAGATGTGGAACAAAGCGCAATCCATGCTGAAGGCGGCAATGGATGAGATGGGGCACGACTATTATGAAGCGGAAGGCGAAGCGGCGTTTTACGGCCCTAAACTTGACGTGCAGGTGAAAACGGCGATCGGCAAAGAAGAGACATTGTCAACTGTACAGCTTGACTTCCTTCTTCCGGAACGCTTTGATCTCACTTACGTCGGAGAAGACGGCAAACAGCACCGCCCTGTCGTTATTCACCGCGGCGTCGTGTCAACGATGGAGCGTTTCGTTGCTTTCTTAATTGAAGAGCACAAAGGCGCCCTTCCGACATGGCTTGCGCCGGTGCAATTCCAAGTCATTCCTGTATCACCGTCCGTGCATCTTGACTATGCGAAAAAAGTGCAGGAGCGCCTGCAGCGCGAAGGCCTGCGTGTCGAGCTTGACAGCCGGGACGAAAAAATCGGCTATAAAATCCGTGAAGCGCAAATGCAAAAAATCCCGTACATGCTTGTGGTCGGTGACCAAGAAGCGGAAAACGGCGCGGTAAACGTCCGGAAATACGGCGAGCAGAAATCAGAAACCGTCTCATTGGACGATTTTGTGAAAAAGGCTGTAGCCGAAGCGAAAAAATAACCGGAAATACAAAAACCCCGTTCATTCAGAATGGGGTTTTTTTGCGTGTAAAATTATCTTTCTTTTTGTTTCTCTATAATCGCAAACAGCTCGTGAAGATCGCTGATCACGTAATCAGGCGCAATGTCCGTATCATTTTTCTTTTGCGTCCGGTTTACCCAGACTGTCGTAATGCCTGCCCGTTTCGCTCCCAATATATCAGTATTGAGGTTATCTCCGACCATAATGGCGTCTTCTTTTTTCAGGTTCAGGAGGCCGAGGCAATGTTCGAATATGGAGGCATCGGGTTTCCCTTTTCCGAAAGCGCCTGAGATGACGATTTCATTAAAATAAGGCGCCAGCTCAGGAACGCCGGCGAGTTTTTCTTTCTGCAGGCTGGGATCGCCGTTTGTCAGCAGAAGCAATTCATAAACACCTTTCAGCTTATCAAGCACCGCAAACGTTTCATCATACACATACGGGCGCTGTCTGCGTTCCGCCGCGAAAAACTCCGCCAAATATTCGCCGTAAGCCGCATCGTCTATACCGACGCTTTTTAAGCCGTTCGTCCAGGCGTTTCGTCTGTATTCCGGCGCAATCCGATTCAGCTGTTTAAATCCTTCGCTGACCGGCTCGGAAAAATTCGCCCACAATCCTTCAAACGGATTAATGCCGATCATGACCGTATAAGGATAGGTTTCGTATGACATATACAATTCCCGTGCCGCTTTCCGAACCGCCTCTTCAAATGTATGCGGGTCAAGGCCATATTTTTTTTCCGCTTGTAAACATGTTTCCCTGAATGTTGTTCTGACGCTTTTTTCATCCCATAACAGTGTATCGTCCAAATCAAAAAATACGGCTTTCATGATCTTCTCCTCTTTGTTATATTCTGAAACTCTCTGCCGCAAGGCTCCCGTTTATTCTACAATAGATACATAGACTGTGAAAGATGTTTTCAGATGATTTGAAAAAAACAGGCAGGTTTGTGTCAGATTCTGTCTCAGGCTCTAAAACGTGATAAAATACAATTTGAAAGAACAGGTGAAAAGTATGCTGCATTTGATCATCATGATGCTGGAAAGAGTCGGAATTATCGTCATATTGGGATTTGTTCTGGCTCATACCAGATTGTTCAGACAGGCGCTCCAGCAGCCTGAGAGCTATAAAGGCAAAGCGGTGCTGATTTCAATTTTCTCGCTGTTCAGTATCATCAGCAACTATACGGGAATAGAAATTCAGCGGAATACAATCATGAATAATGATTGGGTGTTTCAAATTAATCCGTCCGGTTCAATTGCCAATACAAGAATTATGGGCGTTGAAATCGGCGGACTCTTAGGCGGTCCGTATGTGGGAATCGGCGTCGGCATACTGGCCGGCCTGCATCGTTTATCACTCGGCGGCGCGACCGCAGTCAGCTGTGCCGTCTCATCCGTTTTAGCGGGCATTTTGTCCGGCTGGATCGGACGGTATTTCAGAAAACGCTATGCGATGCCGACACCGCGTGTGGCCGCGCTTGTCGGACTCGGAATGGAATCGCTGCAAATGCTGCTCATCCTCTTGATGGCCAAGCCGTTTTCTGATGCTTGGACGCTTGTGAGCATCATCGGCATCCCGATGATATTGGTAAACGGGTCAGGGACTTTTATTTTTCTTTCGATCATTCAGTCGATTATCCGAAAGGAAGAACGGGCGAGAGCCCTTGAAACCCACAGGGTGCTGATGATTGCCGATCAGACGCTTCCGTTTTTCCGCCAAGGGCTGAATGAAAGCTCATGCAAAAGCGTCGCCGCCATCATCCACAGGCAAACAGGAACGGACGCGGTATCGCTTACGGATAACGAAAAGATTTTGGCGCACGTCGGCGCGGGTGCCGACCATCATATTCCGTCTGAAAGCCTGATCACCGGATTGTCAAAACGCGTCATTAAAACGGGTCATATTATGAAAGCGACATCAAAGGAAGAAATTGAATGCACGCACGATCCCTGTCCGCTGCATGCGGCGATTGTATTGCCGCTGACGTCAAACGGCAAAACGATCGGGACGCTGAAAATGTACTTTAAAAGCCCGTCAGGTTTAAGCCGGGTTGAAGAAGAGCTTGCAGAAGGACTCGCCATGCTGTTTTCCACCCAGCTTGAACTCGGCGAGGCGGAACTGCAGAGCAAATTGCTGAAAGACGCAGAAATAAAGGCGCTTCAAGCACAGGTCAATCCGCATTTTCTGTTTAATGCGATCAATACGATTTCTGCACTTTGCCGTACGGATGTGGAAAAAACCCGAAAGCTTCTGCTGCAGCTCAGCGTCTATTTCCGTTCCAATCTGCAGGGGGCAAGGCAGCTGCTCATCCCGCTTTCTAAAGAACTGAACCATCTGCAGGCGTATTTATCATTGGAGCAGGCCCGTTTTCCCGGGAAATATAAAATCAGTCTTGAAATCGAACGCGGTTTGGAGGACATCGAAATTCCTCCTTTTGTGCTGCAGATTCTCGTCGAAAATGCGCTTCGCCATGCATTTTCAAGAAAGCAGGACAGCTGTGCCGTCAATGTCAGCGTGGTATCCGCCGGTCAGTCGGTTTTAATGCGGGTTGGAGATAACGGTAGGGGAATTGATCCGGAATTGCTGTCCGTGCTCGGAAACCGTCCGCTCCCTTCTAAAGAAGGGACGGGAACCGCGCTTTACAATTTAAATCAGCGGCTGATCGGGCTGTTCGGCCCACAAGCAGCCCTGCGATTGGAAAGTGAGGCCGGCAAAGGTACGGACGTATCATTTGAGCTGCCTTTGAAACTGATGACTAAAGGAGAAGAACATGCTGAAGGTGTTAATCGTTGATGATGAAATGCTGGCAAGAGATGAATTAGCTTATTTGCTGAAACGGACGAATGAAGTAAGTGACATAAACGAAGCTGAAAATATTGAATCCGCTTTTGACAGTATGATGGATCAAAAACCGGATCTGCTGTTTTTGGACGTTGATTTGTCAGGAGAAAACGGATTTGACATTGCCAAACGGCTGAAAAACATGAAAAATCCGCCGGCCGTCGTTTTTGCGACGGCGTATGACCAATTTGCTTTAAAAGCTTTTGAAGTCGACGCGCTCGATTATTTAACGAAGCCTTTTGATGAAGAAAGAGTGCGCCAGACGATCAGAAAGTTTAAAAGAGTGAAGCTGGACAGGGCAGGAGCCGTCTCGGAGCAGCCGTCCGCAGCCGGAGCGCATAAACTGGCTGTATCAGCCGGTGAATCTATTGTCATTTTAGATACGAAGGACATTATTTACGCCGGCATGGAGGACGGACACGTTTCCGTCAAAACGTTTGCCGCGTCTTATTCCGTTCATGAAACTTTGGCGGTCATTGAGAAAAAACTGCCTGATACGGGTTTCTTGAGAGTGCACCGCGCGTTCATCGTGAATACGGAGCATATTACGGAAATTCATCCGTGGTTTAATTCGACTTACAATCTGATTCTAAAAGACGGCTCTAAAATTCCCGTCAGCCGTACATACGCCAAGGACTTAAAAAAGCTGCTTCATATTATATGAGGCGGCTTTTGCATTTCAGCAGCCGTTTTTTGCATTTCAGAATGAATATTCAGCCGTTTGTTATGAAAGCGCTTTAAAAAGCGATTTCTCTTTTATAATGGACCTAACAAAGAGAAAGAGGTGAAGAAAATGAGTGCGAAAAAAGTGTACGGATTTCTGACACAAGCATTTATTTTTGCCGTAATTATGCTCATATCTAATGGGATTGCAGCGATTGTCCCCATTCCTATACCCGCTTCCGTAGTAGGTTTGGTGTTATTATTTGTCCTCTTATGCCTGAAAGTGATTAAGCTTGAACAAGTAGAAACGCTGGGAACATCATTAACGTCACTGATCGGATTTTTATTTGTCCCGTCGGGCATCTCCGTGATGAATTCACTTGGCGTCATGCAGCAGTACGGCGTGCAGATCGCACTCGTCATCTTACTCGCCACCATCATTCTGTTAGGGGCGACGGGCCTTTTTTCTCAGCTGATCTTGTCTGTCAGCCAAAAACGTCAGAAGGCTGCTCCGGCTGATAAACAAACGGTGCGCCGTTCCAATCAGGAAAACGAACTTGTGCAGCATTAGGAGGGAAAACGGATGAGTCCATATTTCGGTATTGTCGTTTCACTTGCGGCCTTTGGCATCGGCACGTATTTATTTAAAAAAACGAGAGGCTTTTTCCTCTTCACCCCGCTGTTTGTCGCGATGGTGCTTGGAATTCTTTTTCTGAAGCTCGGCGGTTTTTCATATGAAGATTATAAAAGCGGAGGAGACATTATTAAATTCTTCCTGGAGCCCGCGACGATCGCTTTTGCCATCCCTTTATACAAACAGCGTGACAAGCTGAGAAAATACTGGTGGCAGATCATGTCTTCCATCATTGTCGGCTCTATCTGCTCAGTCACGATTGTCTATTTGATCGCAAAAGGCATTCATCTTGACGCGGCCGTTATGAAAAGCATGCTTCCGCAGGCGGCGACAACGGCAATTGCCCTTCCGCTGTCAAAAGGGATCGGCGGCATCACCGACATCACCGCTTTCGCCGTTATTTTCAACGCCGTTATCGTCTATGCTCTTGGCGCTTTATTCTTAAAACTGTTTAAAGTAAAGCACCCAATCTCTAAGGGACTGGCTCTCGGCACATCAGGACACGCACTCGGTGTTGCGGTCGGCATTGAGATGGGGGAAGTAGAAGCGGCAATGGCAAGTATCGCGGTTGTCGTCGTAGGAGTGGTGACGGTGCTGGTCATTCCGGTATTCGTTCAGCTCATCGGAGGATAAACCCGGGTTATAGACCCGGGTTTTTTATTGTGTTGGCACGCCCGCGGGCGGCATATAACGAAATTTCACATTTTTCCTTGCGCTCACCCCGGCATCGTGTTAAAATGAAAAAGTTGATCCGGAGAAGTCATTCTTGACTAATGATCCGGTATTGTGTAGAATAGTTATTGAATTGAATATAAATCACAAGCAGAGGCACCCGCTTCTCACCTGATTGACACATTCATGTAGTTGGCAGGTTGACCGTACATTTTTATTTATGCAGATGTTCGTAGTGTGGGTGTGTTGTCATGCCCGCACTTTTTGTTTGCCTGCAGAATGCAGTCAAAAAGCGTTGTGAATCAATTCGAAGAAACTATGGAGGTGGCTCATTATTAGCAAAGATCAATTGGTTAATGAGGGTATCCGTGCACGTGAAGTTCGTCTGATCGGACAAAATGGCGATCAGCTCGGCATCAAGTCCCGTCAGGAAGCACTTGAAATCGCCGGCCGCGCAAATCTTGACCTTGTGTTAGTTGCAGCAAATGCAAAACCGCCTGTCTGCCGCATCATGGACTACGGTAAGTTCCGATTCGAGCAGCAGAAAAAGGACAAAGAAGCACGCAAAAATCAAAAAATCATTAACTTAAAAGAAGTTAGATTAAGTCCGACAATCGATGAGCATGACTTTAACACGAAATTGCGCAATGCGATTAAATTCCTTGAAAAAGGCGATAAAGTGAAAGCTTCTATCCGCTTTAAAGGGCGCGCAATCACTCATAAAGAAATCGGCCAGCGCGTATTGGACCGTTTCTCTGAAGCATGTGCGGAAGTTGCGACAGTCGAAACAAAACCAAAAATGGACGGCCGCAGCATGTTCTTAATGCTCGCGCCGAAAAACGAAAAGCAATAAGGAGGAAATCCCATGCCAAAAATGAAAACTCACCGCGGATCTGCTAAACGTTTTAAAAAGACAGGTTCTGGGAAGTTAAAACGTTCTCATGCATACACAAGTCACTTATTCGCCAACAAATCCCAAAAGCAAAAGCGTAAGCTTCGCAAGGGTGCTATTGTGAGCGCAGGAGACTTCAAACGCATCAAACAACAGCTTGCCAACATCAAGTAATCGGACAAGGAACAATTAGGAGGGAAATCTAATGCCAAGAGTAAAAGGCGGAACTGTTACACGTAAGCGTCGTAAAAAGGTTCTTAAATTAGCAAAAGGTTATTTCGGTTCAAAACATACATTATACAAAGTAGCAAACCAGCAGGTCATGAAATCAGGAAACTATGCATTCCGTGACCGCCGTCAGAAAAAACGTGATTTCCGTAAGCTTTGGATCACTCGTATCAACGCTGCTGCACGTATGAACGGTCTTTCTTACAGCCGTTTAATGCACGGTCTTAAGCTTTCAGGCATCGAAGTAAACCGCAAAATGCTTGCTGATCTTGCTGTAAACGATCTTACTGCTTTCAATCAGCTTGCTGATGCTGCTAAAGCTCAGTTAGACAAGTAAGTTGAAAAAGCCGCTCTCTTTCCGGGAGCGGTTTTTTTACGTAAAGGGTGACAATCAATGGCTCTCTTCATTTACGCCGTATTGATAAACGGATACGGCTTTTGGATCATGGGCGCTGATAAAAGAAGAGCAAAGGCGCACAGGTGGAGAATATCAGAGAAACGAATATGGCTCACAGCCGCCATGTTCGGCTCACTCGGCGTATGGATCGGCATGCGCACCTTCAGGCATAAGACGAAGCACAAATCCTTTTTATACGGGGTGCCGCTGCTTTTTCTCACTGAAGCCGCCCTTGTACTCATGTATTTGATGTATAAAAAATAAAAAGCAGGAGAGCTTATCGCTCGCCTGCTTTTTTCGCTTTTTTGATGGGCTGGTCCCAATCAATCTTGCAATTCGGGTACCGCTCCAATACCTTTTTTTCGACTTCTTCAAAATCACCTGCAGAAAAGCGGTTCAGCTTTTCCGGATTTTCGGTCCATACAAATATTGTATGGATAAACAGCGGATGATCTTTGGAAGGGATATGCTTTTCTCCTTCAAAGAGCACTCCTTTATAAGTAAGCTGGAGATTTTTTCGCGTGTTTTTCTGTTCGTCAATAAAATAAAAATTCTCTTTTGATTGCGCCAGTCTGAGCCTTCTTTTCGGGTTTGCGTAAAATTTGACGCACATGTAAATAAAATAAATAAGAAGTGCAAGCAAGACAATCCTTAATACTGTAATGGCCATATGTGTGAAGGCACCTCCTCACCTTTGTCATGATCTGATGTAATACGAAAAACAAAACAAAAAGTTTCATTTTTTTAAAAGAAATAGATAAAAACATTTACCCGTTTTTCAGGCGAATTAATCGTATGCTTCAGCATTGGTTTTGTATAATAAGAAGGGTAGTGAAAAAAAGGAGGTTTATTGATGACAAAATTAGATGAAACGCTCACCATGCTGAAAGCCTTAACGGATGCAAAAGGGATACCGGGAAATGAGAGAGAAGTAAGACAAGTGATGAAATCATACATAGAACCATTTGCCGATGATGTCACAACAGACCGGCTGGGAAGCTTAATCGCCAAAAAAACCGGCAAAGAAAACGGTCCGAAAATCATGATCTCAGGGCATTTAGACGAAGTCGGTTTTATGGTGACGCAAATCACTGATAAAGGCTTTCTCCGCTTTCAAACCGTCGGCGGCTGGTGGTCTCAGGTCATGCTGGCCCAGCGCGTCACCGTCGTGACAAAAAAAGGGGACATCACGGGGATCATCGGTTCGAAACCGCCTCACATTCTGCCTCCTGACGCCAGAAAAAAAGCCGCTGATATTAAAGAGATGTTCATCGATATCGGGGCGTCCAGCCGTGAAGAAGCAATGGAATGGGGCGTTCTTCCGGGTGATCAGATTGTGCCGTATTTTGAATTTACAGTGATGAACAATGAAAAGCATTTATTGGCGAAAGCGTGGGACAACCGTATCGGCTGTGCGATTGCCATCGATGTATTAAAAAATCTGAAAAACAGTGATCACCCGAATGAAGTATACGGGGTCGGAACGGTTCAAGAAGAAGTCGGGCTGCGCGGGGCGAAAACAGCGGCACATACGATCCAGCCTGATATCGCGTTCGGTGTGGATGTCGGAATTGCCGGAGATACACCGGGAATTTCTGAAAAAGAGGCGCAAAGCAAAATCGGCGAAGGGCCGCAAATTATTCTGTATGACGCGTCAATGGTATCTCACAAAGGGCTGCGCGACCTTGTCGTAAACACGGCGGAAGAAGCGGGAATTCCGTATCAATTCGATTCCATTGCCGGAGGGGGCACGGATTCAGGTTCTATTCATTTAACCGCAAACGGAGTGCCGGCGCTGTCCATTACGATCGCGACGCGCTACATTCACACTCATGCCGCTATTTTGCATCGGGATGATTATGAGAATACGGTAAAATTGATCACAGAAGTGATTAAAAAATTAGACCGGGAAACGGTTGACCGTATTACTTATCAATAAAGATACGGAAGAATCTGCTTTTTTAAGCAGATTCTTTTTTTTTTGTCTGTACAAATATGAGCCGTGTGTCTACAATAAGAGAAGACATAGAAAAATCTGACAACATGTTTTTGAAAGCGCTTTAAAAGGGGAGGGTTTACAAATGAAAAACAGATTCAGACGCATGATCCGCTTTTCATGCGCAGCCGTTACAGCCGGTCTGCTTCTGATGTCTTCATCTCCGGCATCTGCCGCGTTTTGGGGGGCATCAAATGAATTGCTTCATGATCCGACAATGGCGAAGGAAGGAAACACGTGGTACGCTTTCGGAACCGGTTTGGAAGGGGAGAGGGGGCTTCGCGTCTTAAAGGCGGGCAGCGGCGGCGTATGGACCGTTCAGAAATCAATCTTTACTTCCCCGCTGTCATGGTGGGGCAATTATGTGCCGAATTACGGGCTGAATCAATGGGCCCCCGATGTTCAATATTTTAACGGAAAGTATTGGCTGTATTATGCCGTTTCTTCATTCGGCAAAAATACCTCCGCGATAGGTCTTGCATCATCTACAAGCCTCAGTTCGGGAAACTGGAAGGACGAAGGGCTCGTCATCCGTTCAACAAGCGCCAATAACTACAATGCAATTGATCCGGAGCTGACAATTGATAAAGACGGAAACCCCTGGCTTGCCTTCGGTTCTTTTTGGAGCGGCATTAAGCTGACAAAGCTTGATAAAAATACAATGAAACCGACGGGATCACTTTATTCCATCGCTGCCAGGCCGAATAACGGCGGAGCTTTGGAAGCGCCGGCCATCACCTACCAGAACGGCTACTATTACTTAATGGTGTCGTTTGATAAATGCTGTTCAGGCGTGAATAGTACGTACAAAATCGCTTATGGAAGATCCAAAAGCATCACCGGCCCATATCTCGATAAAAGCGGGAAAAGCATGTCTGAAGGCGGAGGGACGATTCTTGATTCCGGCAATGACCGCTGGAAAGGCCCGGGCGGTCAGGACATTGTGAACGGGAATATTTTAGTGCGTCATGCGTATGATGCCGAAAACAGCGGAATTCCGAAGATGCTCATCAATGATATCGATTGGAGTTCAGGCTGGCCTTCCTATTAATTGATCAGCCGGGCATGTGTGTCCGGCTTTTTTTACTTGCAATAAAAGATTGACAGTTTGATTCCTCCTTAACTATAATGAAGTTGTTCGTACAAATAAAAGAATAAAAGTTTTATTATTTATATTCGTACGTATATTTATTTAAAAATGCAAGCGCTTTATTTTGATGGGAAGGGGAAATGAATGTGCTTCAGAACAAAGAATATGAATTTTGGTTTGTAACGGGAAGCCAGCACTTATACGGAGAGGAAACGCTGCAGCTTGTCGATAAACACGCAAAGGGAATATGTGACGGTCTCTGCGGGGTGTCATCAAGATACAAGATCAGGCATAAACCGGTTGTCACGTCATCTGAAACGATCAGAGAGGTTTTGCGGGAAGCGCAGTATCAAGAAAACTGTGCCGGGGTCGTGACATGGATGCATACATTTTCCCCTGCGAAAATGTGGATTGAAGGTCTTTCTGCTTTTCAAAAGCCGATGCTTCATCTGCATACCCAATATCACCGCGACATCCCGTGGGAAACGATTGATATGGACTTTATGAACAGCAACCAATCCGCTCACGGAGACCGGGAATACGGATATATCCAGTCAAGAATGGGGCAGACGAGAAAAGTCATCGCAGGCTATTGGGATGATGAGGAAGTCAAACATGACATTTCGCAATGGATGAACACGGCTGCCGCTTGGAATGAAAGCAGGAATATTAAAGTAGCCCGGTTCGGCGACAATATGCGGAATGTGGCGGTTACTGACGGAGACAAAGTCGGCGCCCACATTCAATTCGGCTGGCAGGTTGACGGGTACGGAATCGGCGATCTTACCGAGGTGATGAACAATGTCACCGACGCAGAAATTGAGGCGCTTTATGAGGAATACGACAAATTGTATGTCATCAGCGACGAAACGAAGCGGGATGAAGCAAAAGTTGCTTCCATTAAAGAACAGGCGAAAATTGAACTCGGATTAACGGCCTTTCTCGAACGGGGCGGATATACAGCGTTTTCGACCTCCTTTGAAGTTTTGCACGGAATGAAGCAGCTTCCGGGTCTTGCCGTTCAGCGTCTCATGGAAAAAGGGTACGGATTTGCCGGAGAAGGCGATTGGAAAACGGCTGCCCTTGTGCGAATGATGAAAATAATGGCGGACGGAGAACAAACCTCCTTCATGGAAGATTATACGTACCATTTTGAACCGGGGCGTGCGATGATTCTCGGATCACATATGCTTGAAGTATGTCCGACGATCGCCCTTGATCAGCCGAAAATCGAAGTCCATCCTCTCTCAATCGGAGGGAAGGAAGATCCGGCCCGGCTGGTCTTTAACGGAATCGGCGGTTCAGCCATCATCGCCAGCATCATTGATATCGGCGGGCGATTCCGTCTCATTCTGAATGAAGCGGAAGGCAGGGAAATTGATCATGATATGCCGAATCTCCCTGTGGCGCGGGTGCTGTGGAAGCCGGAGCCATCGCTGAAAACAGCTGCAGAAGCATGGATTTTGGCGGGAGGCGCCCACCATACCTGTATGTCCTTCCGGCTTACGGCTGAACAGATGCTTGACTGGGCTGAGATGGCAGGCATTGAAAGCATCTTTATTTCCCGCAATACTGAAATACATGAGCTGAAAAAAGAGCTGAAATGGAATGACGTATTATACCGGTTGGGAGGGAATTGATATGGCGTATACGATTGGTGTTGATTTCGGCACATTGTCCGGCCGGGCGGTGCTTGTCAATGTCCGCACGGGCGTAGAAATCGCCTCTGCGGTAAAAGAATACACTCATGCCGTCATCGACCGCAAGCTGCCGAAGACGGGTGAAAAACTCCCTCGGGACTGGGCGCTTCAGCACCCTGCCGATTATATCGAAGTTCTGGAAACGGCGATTCCGAACCTGCTTGAGCAGGCGGGTGCTGATCCAAAAGACGTGATCGGCATAGGAATTGATTTTACCGCCTGCACGATTTTGCCGATAGACGGCGCGGGGCAGCCGCTTTGTATGCTGCCGGAATTTGAACGGGAGCCCCACAGTTATGTGAAGCTGTGGAAGCATCATGCGGCTCAAAAACATGCAGACCGTTTGAACACGATTGCCGAAGGCACAAAAGAAACATTCCTTAAAAGATACGGCGGTAAAATTTCTTCTGAATGGATGATCCCGAAAATCATGCAAATCGCGGAAGAAGCGCCGCATATATACAAGGCGGCAGATCGGATTGTGGAAGCGGCAGACTGGATCGTCTATCAATTGTGCGGTTCATTGAAGCGAAGCAACTGCACGGCCGGCTACAAAGCAATCTGGAATGAGGAGACGGGATATCCGCCGGATCATTTTTTCGAAAAGCTCAACCCGTTAATGAAAACGATTACAAAGGATAAATTAAGCGGCACGATTTATTCAGTCGGGGAAAAAGCAGGAGGTTTGACCGAAAAAATGGCGGAGCTGACCGGGCTTCTGCCGGGGACGGCCGTTGCCGTCGCCAATGTCGACGCTCACGTGTCAGTGCCCGCGGTCGGTATTACAGAGCCGGGGAAAATGCTGATGATCATGGGAACGTCTACCTGCCATGTGCTGCTCGGCGAGGAAGAACATATCGTCCCCGGTATGTGCGGGGTCGTCAATAACGGCATTTTGCCCGGATATGCGGGATATGAAGCGGGGCAGTCCTGTGTCGGCGACCACTTTGAATGGTTCGTCAAAACGTGCGTTCCGAGAGACTATGAGAAGGAAGCTGAGGATAAACACATAGACATTCACGAGCTGCTCAGCAAAAAAGCGGCAGAACTTGTTCCGGGGGAAAGCGGCCTTCTCGCGCTTGACTGGTGGAACGGAAACCGCTCAACCTTGGTGGACGCCGATTTGACGGGCATGATGCTCGGCATGACGCTGCACACGAAGCCCGAAGAAATCTACAGGGCATTGATTGAAGCGACGGCGTTCGGAACAAGGATGATTATCGAAACGTTCCGGGAAAACGGCGTTCCGGTCGAAGAGCTTTACGCAGCCGGAGGAATCGCCGAAAAAAATCAGTTTGTCATGCAGATTTACGCAGACGTCACAAATATGGACATTCAATTATCCGGATCTCCGCAGGCGCCTGCACTGGGCTCCGCGATTTTCGGAGCGCTCGCCGCGGGACGGGAAAACGGAGGATTCTCCAATATTGCTGAAGCATGCGCGCATATGGGGAAATTAAAAGACGGCTTTTATGCCCCGAACCGGGAAAGAGCTGAGATTTATGACAGCTTATATGCGGAATATAAAGAGCTCGTACACTACTTCGGTAAAGAAAACAATGTCATGAAACGCCTGAAAGCCATTAAAAACCGTGATTTTGCGAAAGGGGGGAGCCGCCATGCTTGAAGCGTTAAAAGAAGAAGTGCTCGCCGCCAATCTGAAGCTTGAGGAACATAACCTTGTCACGTTTACATGGGGGAATGTCAGCGGCATTGACAGAGAGAGCGGGAGAATCGTCATTAAACCGAGCGGTGTCGATTACAGTGAGCTGACCGCTGACAAACTGGTCGTCCTGAATGAGGACGGAGACATTTTGGAAGGATCGCTGAAACCGTCTTCTGACACGCCGACCCATCTTTATCTGTATAAAGCGTTTCCGGCTATCGGCGGAATCGTTCATACTCACTCCCGCTGGGCGACGAGCTGGGCGCAGTCCGGAAGAGACATACCCGCTCTCGGAACGACTCACGCGGATTACTTTGAAAGCGCTATACCCTGCACGAGGGAAATGTATGAAGAAGAAATTGTCAAAGATTACGAGTATCATACAGGCAAAGTTATAGCCGAAACCTTTCAAAACGAACCGTATGAACAAAATCCGGGTGTCCTCGTCCACAGCCACGGCCCGTTCTGCTGGGGAACGGACGCGCTGAATGCCCTGCATAACGCCGTTGTGCTCGAAACGGTAGCGGAAATGGCCTACCATTCGCTTATGCTGAACAAACAGCTCAGTCCGATCGACAGAGTGCTGCATGATAAGCATTTTTACAGAAAACACGGGGCGAATGCTTATTATGGCCAAACTTGACGCAGCCGGGTTTCTGATTGATTTAGACGGAACCGTATTCAGGGGGCGGGAGCTGATTGAGGGCGCAAAAGAAGCCGTTCATACCCTTCAGTCACTGGGCAAAGCCGTTGTCTTTTTATGCAACCGCGGCAATCTATCAAGAGCAATGTGCCGAAAGAAACTGCTGGGTGCAGGTATCCGCACGGATGAACGGAGCATCGTGCTGTCCTCCAGTGTGACGGCATCATTTTTAAAGAAGCATTATCCTTTGTCAAAGGTCTGGGTGTTAGGAGAGAAAGAGCTGACTGATGAACTCGCTTTAGCGGGTGTCACCCTGGCGCAAAATCCGCAGGCGGCAGACTGGCTTGTCATCTCCCTGCATGAAACCGTCACCTATGAGGATCTGAATCTCGCTTTTAAGGCGGCTTCCTCCGGCGCGCGCATCATCGCCACGAATCGGGACCGCTCTTTTCCGAATGAAGGCGGCCATGCCATGGATGTCGCGGGAATGATCGGGGCCATTGAAGCATCCGCCGGAGCAAAAACGGAGCTTGTCATCGGCAAACCGTCTTGGCTGATGGCTGAGGCGGCATGTGAAGCGCTCGGACTTCCCCCTGAGGAATGCGCCATTATCGGAGACAGCCTCGAATCTGATATCGCAATGGGCAGGCTGTACGGAATGAAAAGCGTATTGGTTCTGACGGGGTCGGCCAAACTTGGGGAGCCCCGTCTATATGAACCTGACATCGTCCTTAATTCTATTAAAGACCTGACAGAATTAGCGAAGGAGGGAATCCTTTTATGAAACGTTCTCCTGAGGACATTCAATCCGAGTTTGACAAGGAAGGGGCCAGCCGCTCACCGATTCAAATAGAAGATATCGTGATCGGGGCGAATGCAAAAGAAGAGCTTCTCAGATTTCTGCAAAAAAAATGCTGGAATCATCCGGTCCTCGTCTGTGACCGGAACACGTACGAGGCGGCGGGACGTCTGCTTGCGGACGAATTAAGGGCAGGCGGAATCAAAGCATCAAAAGTCATCATTCCGGAGCATGAAGCCGGGGCCGCCGCGGCTGATGAGAGGACATTGGTCTATACGCTGATCAATCTCGCGGAAGAGACGGATGTCATCATTGCGGCCGGTTCAGGAACGATTCACGACATTACGCGGTTTGCCGCTTATCAGCGCGGTTTGCCGTTTATCTCATTCCCCACCGCTCCGTCAGTCGATGGTTTTACATCGGCGGGAGCGCCGCTCATATTAAACGGAATCAAAACGACGATCCAAACGAAAGCACCGATCGCCTTATTTGCCGATACGAATGTATTAAAAGAAGCGCCCCGTTCAATGACAGCCGCGGGCTTCGGAGACATGCTCGGAAAAATAACATCGCTGGCAGATTGGGAGATTTCCCGCAGGCTTGCGGGTGAGCCGTACTCAGAAGCAGGGGCGAAGCTTGTGAAAGACGCGCTTTGGCAGTGCATTGATCACCGCGCTGACATTGCCATGGGAACGGAGGCCGGCATTCAGATACTGATGGAAGCGCTGATCGTTTCGGGTCTTGTCATGCTTGCTCTCGACCACTCCCGCCCCGCCTCAGGAGGAGAACATCACATCTCGCATTGGATTGAGATGGAAATGCTGAAGGCAAAACAGCCTCCGATTCTCCACGGTGCGAAGGTCGGCTGTGCGTGCGCGGTGCTGAGTGATATTTACAAAGAACTGGCTTGTCACGAAAAGCTGGCTGAACTGCCGCCGCACTTTCGCGAGGCGATTCAGTCCGCATATGAAGGGCTTCCCGACGGCAAAACAATTGCCGGGTGGCTCGCATCTGCGGGAGGTCCCGCCTGTTTCGATGAGATCGGTGTAAAAAAGGACCTTGTCAGCGATGCGCTTAAGCATGCGCACACACTGCGAGACCGTTATACCGGTTTAACCATCATAAATGAAAATGCAGCGCTCTTTGCACATCATTTGCATCAATAGCCGCACGGCCTAAAGTGGAAGGGGTAATGACATGAAAAAAACGACCGCTGTATGTTTGGTGCTGATGATGCTCTTCTTGTTTACCGCCGGCTGTTCACAAGAACGGACTGCCGGCCGGCCGGGAGAAACGGAGCTGACGTTTTGGACATTTAACGGCCTGCACGAACAGTTTTATCAGGAAATGGTCAAAGAATGGAATCAGAAGTATCCGGATCGCAAAATCAAGCTGAATACCGTTGTTTATCCTTATGGACAAATGCATGATAATTTATCGGTTTCGCTGATCGCGGGTGAGGGGCTTCCCGATATAGCCGACGTGGAATTAAGCCGGTTCTCGAACTTTCTGAAGGGGAAGGATATCCCGCTTGCCGATCTGACGCCGCTGATTGAAAAAGACCGCGATAAGTTTGTGGAAGCGCGTCTGGCCTTATACAGCAAAAACGGAAAATTGTACGGCCTTGATACACATGTGGGGACGACCGTCATGTTTTACAACATGGATATCATGAAAAAAGCGGTCGTTGATCCCGCCTCCATTAAGACATGGGAAGATTACCGGCGGGCAGGGAAAAAAGTGCGTAAGGCCGCGGGGAAACCGATGGGAACGGTTGAAACAAACGACTCCGCCACATTCCTATCCATGATTTCGCAGCAAGGGTCAGGCTACTACAGCAAAAACGGAAAATTGATTCTGAACAGCAAGACGAATACAGATACACTGAATGATGTAAAGGACATGGTGAATGATAAAACCCTTCTGCCGGCTCCCGGCGGCGGCCATCACAGCGAAGAATACTACGGTTTTATGAATCAGGGCGGGGCAGCCTCCGTGCTGATGCCCATTTGGTACATGGGACGGTTTATCGATTATATGCCTGATTTAAAAGGAAAAATGGCGATTTACCCTATGCCGGCCTGGAAAGAAGGCGGTGACAGATCAGCGGGTTTAGGCGGAACAGCCACCGTCGTGCCGAAGCAGGCTGAACATCTGGAGCTCGCGAAAGAATTTCTCGGATTTGCGAAAGGTTCAAAGGAAGGGAACATAAAGCTGTGGACGGTGCTCGGCTTTGACCCGCTCCGCTGGGACGTGTGGGATTCAAAAGAATTGAAGGAGAAAAACAAGTACACGGATTTCTTCCGGAACGGTACGTCAATTTTTTCCTCGCTTCTTGAAATAAAAGATGAGATCAATCCGATTTATCTGCATGAAGACTTCTCTAAAGCGGCTGATCTCGTTGTCAGACAGGTGCTGTTCGATGCGCTGAAGACGCAGGAAAAAACACCTGAGGAAGCCTTGGACGAGGCGGCAGAGCAATTGGAAAAATAGGAGAAGCCGCCCTATTTAACAGTGAAAGCGGGGGAGCTTTTATGAGACCTGTAAAGACAGA
This sequence comes from Bacillus sp. JK74, assembly GCF_053663395.1. Taxonomy (NCBI): domain Bacteria; kingdom Bacillati; phylum Bacillota; class Bacilli; order Caryophanales; family Bacillaceae; genus Bacillus; species Bacillus sp. JK74. The sequence goes on from NZ_JBSJQB010000003.1 coordinate 200,895, forward strand.
GACAGCGCAAACCGTTTCTGCAGTCCGGAAGAAGCCGCGCCGGCGCAATGTGCTGTATTCAAAAAAAGCGGCGCCTTATCTTTTTACGGCGCCATTTATCATTTCGTTTCTCGTTTTCTTTTTGTATCCGATCATCAGCGTGTTTATCATGAGCTTTCAGCGGATACTGCCGGGAGAAATTACATTTGTCGGGTTTTCCAATTATACCGCTCTTCTTAATCCAACCTTTTATACGGCATTATTTAACACATTGGAATATACTTTCTGGACGCTGATCGTGCTGATTCCGGTGCCGCTTCTTTTAGCGGTGATTCTGAATTCGAAGCTCGTCAGGTTCAGAAATGTGTTTAAATCGGCTCTGTTTGTACCGGCTTTAACATCGACGATCGTAGCGGGGATTATTTTCCGGCTGATGTTCGGAGAAATGAATACGTCGCTTGCAAACGAGCTGATGATGAAGCTTGGCGCATCACCCCAAAACTGGCTCAACAACAAAGGTACCGGCATGTTTTTAATGGTGCTGCTTGCGTCATGGAGGTGGATGGGCATTAACATTCTTTACTTTCTGGCGGGATTGCAAAACGTGCCGAAAGAATTGTATGAGGCGGCTGAAATTGACGGGGCAAGTACGTGGAAAAAGTTCCGGCATATCACCCTTCCATTTTTAAAGCCGGTGTCCGTTTATGTGTTAACGATCAGTATGATCGGCGGTTTCAGAATGTTTGAGGAAAGCTATGTGCTTTGGCAGAATAATTCCCCGGGCAATATCGGCCTCACGCTTGTCGGTTATTTATATCAGCAGGGGCTTGCATACAACGAAATAGGGTACGGTGCCGCAATCGGAATTGTGCTTTTGCTTGTCATCTTACTAGTCAGCCTTGTTTCACTGAAACTGTCCGGTTCGTTTAAAGGGGAGGGATAAGCGTTGCGTAACAATTACATGTTTTCCGTGTACAGAGTCGCGTTTACCTTGTTTTTTATCATGCTGAGCCTGCTGTATATCTTTCCGATGATCTGTCTATTGCTCGGTTCTTTAAAGCCGTCATCTGAGCTGATGCGCATCGGGCTGAATCTGCGTCTTGATCCGGATGTGATGAGCCTTGATAACTACACCTATTTGTTCAACGGGGGGAGCATTTATTTCAAATGGTTTTTTAACAGCCTGCTGCTCGGCGTCCTCACCACGGTTCTCACGCTGTTTTTTTCCTCTTTGATCGGCTACGGACTCGGTGTCTACGAGTTTAAAGGCAGAAATATTATTTTCGTTCTTGTGCTGATCATTATGATGGTGCCTCTTGAAGTGATGATGCTTCCGTTGTTCAAATTGACGGTGGGTCTTCATTTGATCGATTCTTATACGGGGGTGATTCTGCCGTTTATTGTGTCGCCTGTCGCCGTGTTCTTTTTCCGGCAATATGCGCTCGGACTTCCGAAGGATCTGCTTGATTCAGCGAGAATGGACGGCTGCACCGAATTCGGCATTTTCTTCAGAATTATGGCGCCGCTCATGAAACCGGCATTCGGAGCAATGATCATTCTTCAATCTTTAAACAGCTGGAATAACTTTTTATGGCCGCTGATCGTGCTTCGGTCGAAAGAAATGTTTACGCTTCCAATCGGACTTTCAGGGCTGCTGAGTCCGTACGGCAACAACTATGACATGCTGATTTCCGGGTCCGTTTTTGCGATACTGCCGGTGATCATCATATTCTTGTTTTTCCAAAAATACTTCATTTCCGGCCTTACAGTAGGCGGAGTGAAGGGATAGAGAGAGGGAGGAAATGTAATGAAAAAAGCGGGAATTACAGCAGATAAAGAATATATCATCGGTGAAGTGGACAAACGGATGTACGGATCATTTATAGAACATATGGGTCGGGCGGTGTATGAAGGCATTTATGAGCCCGGACACCCGAAAGCCGACAAGGACGGCTTCAGAACAGACGTGCAGGAGTTAATCAAAGAATTGCAAGTGCCGTTCATCCGCTATCCGGGAGGGAATTTTCTCTCAGGCTACAATTGGGAGGACGGCGTCGGGCCGGTGAAGGACCGCCCGCGGAGGCTTGATTTGGCATGGCAGACGACAGAAACGAACGAAGTGGGGACGAATGAATTTTTAACGTGGGCGAAAAAAGTGAACGCCGAAGTGAATATGGCGGTCAATCTCGGGACGAGAGGGATCGATGCCGCCCGGAACCTCGTCGAATACTGCAACCATCCTGAAGGGTCATACTGGAGCGACTTACGAAAATCGCACGGATATGAAAAACCTTACGGCATCAAAACATGGTGCTTAGGAAATGAGATGGACGGCCCTTGGCAGATCGGTCATAAAACGGCGCATGAATACGGACGGCTTGCCGCTGAAACAGCAAAGGTGATGAAATGGACGGACCCGACGATCGAATTGGTGGCTTGCGGAAGCTCAAACAGCGGCATGCCGTCCTTCATCGAGTGGGAGGCCGAGGTGCTTGAGCATACGTACGAGCATGTGGATTACATTTCACTGCATACGTATTACGGCAACCATGAAAATGATCTTGAGAACTATTTGGCGAAGTCTATGGATTTAGACCATTTTATTAAATCCGTCAAAGCCGTATGTGATTATATGAAAGCGAAAAAACGCAGCAAAAAAACGATTCACCTTTCTTTAGATGAATGGAATGTGTGGTATCACTCAAATGAAGCGGATAAAAAAGTGGAGCCATGGATTACGGCCCGGCCGATTCTCGAAGACATCTACAATTTTGAAGATGCGCTGTTGATCGGTTCACTGCTGATTACGATGCTGCAGCATGCGGACAGACTGAAGATCGCCTGTCTCGCCCAGCTTGTCAACGTGATTGCGCCTATCATGACTGAAAAGGGCGGAGAAGCATGGAGGCAGCCGATCTTTTACCCTTACATGCACGCCTCAGTCTACGGGAGAGGGGCTTCAATGAAGCTGCTGATCACCTCCCCGAAATACGACTCGGCGGACTTTACGGATGTGCCGTATGTTGATGCCGCGGCCGTTTACCGCGAAGAGGATGAAGCCCTGACCATTTTCGCCGTCAACAAAAGCAAGGAACTGATGGAAACGGAGATCAAACTGAGAGGGTTTGAAGATTACCGCATCATTGAGCATATCGTGCTGGAGCATCAGGATATGAAAGCGACCAATCAAAAAAACAGAAAAGAAGTCATTCCTCACTCCAACGGAACGTCTTCGGCAAACGCTGAAGGGATAACGGCACATTTTACTCCGCTGTCCTGGAATGTCATCCGTTTATCAGGAAAATAATGTTCCGAAAAGCCGGGCTGCCGCTGCCGGCTTTTTTTTACGCAAAAATCATCTCTTGTTATCTGATAATTGTGATAATATTTAGAAAAAGAGAAAAGGGGCTGGGATTAAATGAATGCGATTACAATCGTCATAGCGTCTATATGTATTTTGGCGATCGCCTATCGGCTTTACGGTACCTTTATGATGGTCAAAGTATTAAAAATCAATGATCAGACACCGACTCCGGCCCATGTGCTTGAGGATGGGAAAGATTATGTGCCGACGAATAAGTGGGTATCATTCGGCCACCACTTCGCGGCAATCGCCGCTGCCGGCCCGCTTGTGGGACCGATTCTGGCAGCTCAGTTCGGCTATCTGCCCGGGCTTTTATGGCTGTTAATCGGGGCGGTGATCGGGGGAGCCGTGCACGATATTGTCGTATTGTTTGCATCAATGCGGAAAAACGGGAAAACGCTTTCTGAAGTCGCCAAAGAAGAGCTCGGCCCGGTGGCGGGCTTTTGCACCGGTCTTTCGATGCTGTTTATCATTACGATCACGATGGCGGGGCTGTCCATGGTTGTGCTGCATGCGCTTGAGAAAAACCCGTGGGGAACGTTTGCGGTGGGGATTACGATTCCGATCGCGATGGGGGTCGGCCTCTACTATAAAAAAACGGGCAATCTCAAACTCGCATCAACAGTCGGGTTTCTTTTGTTAATGGCCGGTGTTGTAATCGGGCCGCGGCTGCAGACAACGGCTCTCGGGGACATGCTGACACTGGATGCGAAAACGCTTGCAGTGGCGCTTCCCGTCTATGCGTTTTTCGCCGCGGCGCTTCCGGTTTGGCTTTTGCTGGCTCCGCGTGACTATTTAAGCAGTTTTATGAAAATCGGGGTTTTTGCCGCTTTGATCGCAGGCGTCTTTTTCGTCAATCCCGCCATTAAATTCCCGGCCGTAACGGAGTTTATTCAAGGCGGAGGGCCGGTGATCGCGGGTCCTGTCTGGCCGTTTATTTCAATAACGATTGCCTGCGGCGCCATTTCGGGCTTTCATGCATTTGTCGGTTCCGGCACAACGCCGAAAATGCTGGATAAATGGAGTGATATAAAACCGGTTGCTTTCGGAGCGATGCTTGTGGAATGTCTCGTCGGAATTATGGCGCTCATTGCAGCTGCCGCTCTTGAGCCCGCCGACTATTTTGCTATTAACAGCACGCCTGAAATATTCCGCGCCCTCGGGATGAATGTCGTCCATCTGCCTGAATTGAGCAAAGAAATCGGGCTCAGTCTGGAGGGAAGAACGGGCGGCGCTGTTACGCTTGCCGTCGGAATGACGTATATCTTTACGGAGATTCCGTTTTTCAGTCATTTGGCTTCATACTTTTTTCAATTCGTCATTATGTTTGAAGCGGTGTTTATTTTAACGGCGATTGATGCGGGAACCCGTGTCGCCCGGTACTTGATTCAAGAGTTTTTCGGAGAGGTCTATAAGCCGCTGAAAAAAACAGACTGGCTGCCGGGCTCGATTTTCTCAAGCGCGCTCGCCTGCCTGCTGTGGGGCTATCTTCTGTATTCGGGCGACATCAGTTCCATTTGGGCGCTGTTCGGCGTATCCAATCAGCTTATGGCGTCTGTCGGCTTAATTATCGGTGCGACCGTCGTATTGAAAATAGCGGATAAGCGGCGCTATATGCTGACATGCCTGATTCCTCTCGCTTATTTGTACGTGACCGTCAACTATGCGGGTTATTGGATGGTGCGGTATGTGTATTTGAACCCCGAAGCGGCGGGATACAACGTGCTGAATGGCGTTTTATCCATTATCATGCTCATTCTCTGCCTTGTAATTATCATTGCGGCTGTGAAAAAATGGGCGAATGTATGGCGTGATCCGAGTGCCAGACTGGAAGCTTCAATACCAGGATAATCCGCGGCCGATCCGAACATTGCAGCATCATAAAAGCAGAGAGCCGATCGGTCTCTCTGCTATCAGCTTATGACAAATCCGCCGCTTCCAAAAGGTAATCCGCCAAATGAACCGCGCGGACACGGTCTGTTAATCCTTCGCGTAAAATGCCGAGCTGCATTTGCAAAAGGCATCCGGGATTGGCTGTCACGATGACGGCCGCCTCCGTTTTTCCGGCGGCTTTCATCTTGCTGTCTAATATTTTCATAGACATCTCTGACTCTGTTATATTATAAATTCCCGCCGACCCGCAGCAGCTGTCGGCCTTTTCCATTTCTCTGTACTCCGCCCCTTTAATGCTTTTCAAAAGCGTTCGCGGTTCCTCTGACGTATGCATCACATTGCGGAGATGGCAGGAGTCCTGATATGTGACGATATGAGGAGACTGCGCCCGCAGGTTTTTTTGATGGAACTTCAGATCAACCAGTACGGATGAAAAATCTTTGAGCTTCCGGACAAATTGTTCGGCACGTTCCGCCCATCCAGGTTCATCTTTCAGTAAATGAGGATATTCCTGAAGAAAGGCGCCGCATCCGCCGGCGTTTGTAATGATATAATCAGCGTCAAGCGCCTCAAAAGCGGCGATATTCCGCTTGGCCAGTTCTTTTCCCATCTCTTTTTCTCCGCTGTGCCCGTGAAGCGCGCCGCAGCACGCCTGGCCGTCCGGAACCGCGATTTCACACCCGGCTGCCTGTAAAAGCGCCGTTGTCGCATGATTTGTCGCTAAAAACATCGTATCCATTAAGCAGCCCGAGAAAAAAGCGGCCCGTTTTTGGACGGGACCCGCGGCAGGAAGAAAACGCGGCCTTTCCTTCATGTCTTTCCGTTTCGGGGCGGGCGGGAGCACTTGTTCCATCGTGCGCAGATGTTCAGGTAAAACGCGCAGCATACCGGTTTTTCTGACGGCTGTCTGCAGTCCCGATCTTTGGTATATTCCGAGAAGATTCACGGCTGCCTGCATGCGGTTTTGATGAGGGAAAAGCCCGGTGAAGGCGGCTTTCCGCAAGAGGCGCACGCCCGGCTTATGTTTTTTATTTTGATGAATGATATCCCTCGCTTCTTCAAGCAGCTGTCCGTAATTGACCCCTGCCGGACAAACGGGCTCGCATGCCCGGCATCCGAGACACAGCGAAAGTGAGCGTTCGACATCTTCATCCGGCTCGATCAGTCCGTCTGTGACGGCTTTCATCAGGGCGATCCGGCCGCGCGGCGAATGGGATTCTTGAAATCCCGATTCGATATAGGTCGGACAGGAAGGAAGGCAAAAGCCGCAGCGCATACAGTTCAGCAATTCACCTTCATCCATGCGGGTTTTGAATTCTGTTTGAATGTGTTGCTGCTCTTTAGCAGTTGTCATTTCATCACCACCACGCGTTTCCTTGATGAATTGGCGAATATTTTTCCCGGATTCAGCAGATTTTGGGGATCAAGCGCTTGTTTGATCGCTTTCATAGCGGTGATGCCTTCTGTTTTCAGCTTCATTTCTAAATACGGCGCTTTTACGATACCGACCCCGTGTTCACCCGTTATCGTCCCGCCCAGCTCAATCGCTTTTTCAAAAATGGCGGCAAAAGCTTTTTCGACACGTTCCATCTCCTCTGTATTTCGGATATCGGTGGTGCACGTCGGATGGAGGTTGCCGTCTCCGGCATGGCCGAATGTGCAGATGGACAGGCCGTATGTTTCTGCAATCTCGTTAATGGCTTTGACCATGCCGGCAATTTGTGATCTCGGCACGGTCGCGTCTTCCAGAATCGTCGTCGGTTTCAGCCGGGCAAGGGCTGATAATGCGGACCGTCTGGCCTCTGTAAGCGCGAATGCCTCTTCCTCGGTTTCGGCCGTTTGGACGGATACGGCTGCTCCGTTTTTACAGATGGCTTCGATTTTTTCCATATCCCGTCTGACCGTTTCGATGTCACCGTCCTGTTCGATCAGCAGCACCGCTTTTGCGTCGGTCGGAAGCCCGATCTTGGCGTAATCTTCAATGACCTGCAATGTCGGCTGATCCAGAAATTCGAGTGTCGCCGGAATGATTTTTTCAGCGATGATGGCAGAAACAGATTCCGCAGCCGCTTCAATATGTTCATAGAGTGCAAGCAGCGTTTTTTTCGTTTCCGGCTTCGGAACCAGCTTTAAAGTCGCTTCCGTCACAACGCCGAGCGTCCCTTCTGATCCGACGAAAAGCCGGGTCAGATCATAACCGGCGACATCCTTTGTCAGCTTCCCTCCTGTGCGGATGATATCGCCTGAAGCCAAGACGGCTTCAAGGCCGAGGACATAATCCCGGGTGACGCCGTACTTCAAACCGCGCAGTCCGCCGGAATTTTCATTAATATTCCCGCCGATCGTCGATATTTTCATGCTGCTCGGATCAGGCGGATAAAATAAACCTTTTTGCTCAACCGCACGGATCATATCTTGCGTAATCACGCCCGGCTGGACGGTTGCCGTCAAATTTTCTTCATCAATTTCAAGAATGCGGTTCATATGTTTGAATAAAAGCACAAGCCCGCCTTCAGACGGACATGTGCCGCCGCATAAGTTTGTGCCTGAACCCCTCGGCACGATCGGAATGTCATGCCTGCTGCAAATCGTTAATATACGGGACACGTCATCCGCGCTGCGGGGGGCGATTACCGCATCCGGCATGGCTTGCAGCTGAGGAGCCGCATCATAAGAATACACTAGACGCCCCGCCGCCGAATCATCATAATTCTCCTTCCCGACCGTCCGGATGAACGCTTCTTTTGCCTCTCGTGAAATCATGTTCTCCCAACCTCCCTGATAAGAAAAGCGTTTTCATTTAATTGTAAAGAAAAACGATTCCGCACACTATGGAGAAACATATGAAAAATGATGATATGATTACGTACTTTTTGTATGTTGATCTAAAAAGCGGAGCGCCAAATAAAAAGCCGTTATGTCTTCGGGATGGTCAAGCTTCATATTTGTCAGTGATTCCAGTTTGGAAAGACGGTAGCGCAATGTATTGATATGAATATGCATGTCGTCGGCGGTGCGCTTTAACGATAATTGCCGGTCGAAAAAGGCACGCAGCGTATCCAGAAGTTCTTCCCGGCCGAGTACATGCTTGAGAACCCGCCGTGAAAATTCCGACCGCGTGCCGGGTGCGATATCGGCAATACACATATCCAGTTTTAAATCTTCTTCAAAGACGGCCTGCTTGTCACCGATTCCGGCTGAAAGTGCTTTATCCGCCTGTTCGTATGATTCCGCGAGGCGCTCTCCCGGAACGATCCGTCCGATGCCGGCGGTGACAGGCTGCCCAAAAACGGCGCCGATCTTTTTGATGAGCTGTGTTTTGGAAGCCGAATTTGCTTCATGATTAATGAGAATGCGTTCATTTCCCCAGCGGACAAACAGGTCTTCAGGGCATTCGTTCTGCCAGAGCCGCCCGAGCTCCTCCGCTTTATATTGCTCATAACGTCCTTGAATGAGTATGATCCGGCGGTATGCGTGAAGGTCTGCGCCGATGAGCTTTGCTTTTTCTAAAAAGCCCGGAGACCATTCTTTCAGCTGCAGCCAATCAACCATAAAGGATTCAAGCATTCTCGCACGCCACTGCGCTTCTTCCATATGGCGCGTTTCTTTAATAAACAGCTCCGTCATTTTCCTGAGCAATTCTCCGAAAGGCAGGATATCGTCAGGGTCTCCTGTCAGACCGAACACTCCGATCACCTCATGGCCTGAAAAAACGGGGAGGTTCAGTCCTGCTTTTACGCCCTGGAGCCGTTTTTCATCTTCTTTCGTAATGATGACATTCCGTTTTTCGCGGGCGCAGATCAGTGCGCCTTCATGAAACCATCCGGCGCGCGCCTCGTTGGTGCCCGCGATGATCATCCCTTTTGTATCGGCAATAATCACTTCGCGGCTGTACATATGTTTGACTTCGGCAATCAATTTTTTTGCCAGTTCCGGCTGTAACTGCATGGCGATCCCCCTCGCCATTATTATACAAAAAAACCGGGTGTGCCATCACCCGGTTCATGCTTATTGCGCAGGTTTTAATCCGCCTTCAAGTGTTTTGAGCATTTCATTTTTTTCTGAGTCTGACGCATGCTGCCAAAGAACTTCGAATAAGACGCCGAGGCCCGGAAGCATTTTTTCTTCACCGCTTTGGATGGCGTCAACGATAGTATGCTCCAGCTGATCCTGGTTATTGCCGGTTACATTGGCAATAACGGCGTTGCGTAAATTAAGATCCATTACAACCGCTCCTTTTTCCTGAATGTGATACGCATATTCTTACCGCGCACGCGGTTTATTATGTGCTGTTCTTGAGATATAATAACAACATGCATGAAAAAAGGAGAGCACAGACATAAAGTGAAACGAATCGACTCTGCAAAAAACCAAAAAGTGAAGGACTGGAAAAAACTTCACACAAAAAAAGAGAGACTTAAAACGAATACATTTCTGATAGAAGGAGAGCATCTGGCAGAAGAAGCGCTCAAATCAAAGGGAACGGTAAAAGAAATTCTCGTAAACGATGAGAGCGCCATCCCGGCCGATCTGGACATGAGCATTCCGTGCTACGTGCTGAGCGAAGACGCGTTTTCAGCCGTGACGGAAACGGAAACGCCGCAGCGGATCGCCGCGGTCTGCCATATGCCGGATAAGCAGCCTGATCAGCTGAAACGGCTGCTTCTGATTGATGCCGTACAGGACCCGGGGAATTTAGGAACAATGATCAGAACGGCAGATGCGGCGGGAATCGACGCCGTTGTCCTTGGTGAGGGAACGGCAGACCCGTACAACGGAAAAACGCTGCGTTCAGCACAGGGATCTCATTTTCATATTCCCATTTTGAAACGTCCGCTTGATGAGTTTACCGCTGAGCTGAAATCACAAGGCGTCGCGATCTACGGCACGGCGCTTGAAAACGGTGCCGCTTATCAAAGCGTGAAGCCTGAAGAATCGTTCGCGTTAATCGTCGGGAACGAGGGGGCGGGAGTGGACGCCGGCCTTCTGCAAAAAACCGATCTCAACCTGTACGTTCCGCTGTACGGACAGGCGGAATCGCTGAATGTGGCGGTAGCGGCCGCCATCCTCGTTTATCATCTCAGAGGATAGGTTGCGAAAAACCTTGGATTTCACTATAATAGATAGCAATAATGTAAAAACCGTGACAGAGGACGTCAATTTTTGCACACGCTGCCTTCCAGGGAGAAAATGCCGCTGACTGAGAGCATTTTTATCGCAGCACAGAAATTGATTTTCACCTCTCGAGTTGTCACCGGGACCGCGCCAAACGCGCGTAAAGGTGAACCGGAACGATCGTTTCCGTTATGTCAATGAAGCTGTCGGCAGATGAAGTCTGCCTTAAAAAGGGTGGTACCGCGGCCACAACTCGTCCCTTCTCTCAAGGGGCGGGTTTTTTTGTTTTCTGAAAAAGGCATAGAACGGTTTGGTTTACATAAAAGGAGGATGCATGATGGAAGAGAAGCTTAAACAGCTTGAACTGGAAGTTGCAGAAAAAGTAGAAGCGGCGGGTTCATTAAAAGAAGTTAACGACATTCGGGTGCAATATCTCGGAAAAAAAGGGCCGATTACAGAAGTTCTCCGCGGCATGGGCAAACTGTCCGCCGAAGAGCGCCCGAAAATGGGAGCGCTCGCCAATGAAGTGAGAGAGCGCATTGCAGCAGCCATTACGGCGAAAAATGAACAGCTTGAACAAGAAGAGATGAATAAAAAACTCAGCAGCCAGACGATTGACGTCACATTGCCGGGCAGTCAGGTAAACATCGGCGGGCGCCATCCGCTGACGGTCGTTATTGAAGAAATTGAAGATTTATTTATCGGCATGGGATATACCGTCGAAGAAGGCCCTGAAGTGGAAACGGATTATTACAACTTTGAGGCGCTGAACCTGCCGAAGGAACATCCGGCCCGCGACATGCAGGACAGCTTTTACATTACAGAAGAAATGCTGATGAGAACGCAGACGTCACCGGTGCAGACGCGCACGATGGAAAAGCATAAAGGAAAAGGCCCCGTCAAAATCATTTGTCCCGGTAAAGTGTATCGCCGCGACAACGATGACGCGACACATTCCCATCAGTTCATGCAGATCGAGGGTCTCGTCGTGGACCGCAAAATCAGCATGAGCGACCTGAAAGGCACGCTTGAATTGGTTGCCAAAAAAATGTTCGGCCAAGACCGTGAAATCAGGCTCCGTCCGAGCTTCTTCCCATTCACAGAGCCTTCTGTCGAGGTGGATGTAACCTGCTTTAAGTGCGGCGGCCAAGGCTGCTCCGTCTGCAAAAAAACAGGCTGGATCGAAATTCTCGGCGCCGGCATGGTTCACCCGAACGTGCTGAAGATGGCCGGATTCAATCCTGAGGAATACCAGGGTTTCGCTTTCGGAATGGGTGTTGAACGTATCGCGATGCTGAAATACGGCATTGAAGATATCCGCCATTTCTATACCAATGATGTCAGATTCATTTCGCAGTTTAAACAGGCGTAAGAGGAGGATACACATGTTTGTTTCATATAAATGGTTAGAAGATTACGTTGACTTGCAGGGAATCGACCCGGCCGTGCTTGCAGAAAAAATTACAAGAGCCGGTATTGAAGTTGAGGGTATCGAGTATAAAGGGGAAGGCGTAAAAGGCGTTGTCATCGGACACGTGCTTGAGCGTGAACAGCACCCGAATGCCGACAAACTCAACAAATGCCTTGTTGATATCGGTGCGGAGGAACCCGTGCAGATTATCTGCGGCGCCCCGAATGTTGATAAAGGACAGAAGGTTGCCGTTGCAACGGTCGGAGCCGTGCTTCCCGGCAATTTCAAAATTAAAAAAGCCAAGCTGCGCGGCGAAGCGTCTCACGGCATGATCTGTTCCCTTCAGGAGCTCGGCATTGAAAGCAAGCTCGTGGCGAAAGAATATGCGGAGGGCATTTTCGTTTTTCCGAATGATGCTGAAACGGGAGCTGACGCAATGGCGGCCCTTCAGCTTGATGATGCGATTTTAGAATTGGGCTTAACGCCGAACCGCGCCGACGCGATGAACATGCTTGGCGTGGCTTATGAAGTGGCGGCTATCCTCGGCGCAGAGGTAAAGCTTCCGGAGGCTTCATATGAAAAAGCGGCAGAAAAAGCGGCGGATGCTGTCTCCGTCAAGATTGAAGATACGCAGGCCAATCCGCATTATGCCGCAAAAATCATTAAAAACGTCAAAATCGGCCCGTCACCGCTTTGGATGCAGACGAAGCTGATGAATGCAGGCATCCGCCCGCATAATAACGTCGTGGACATTACAAACTTCGTCCTCCTTGAGTACGGACAGCCGCTTCACGCTTTCGATTACGACCGGTTCGGTTCAAAAGAGGTCGTCGTCAGAAAAGCGGCGGAAAACGAAACCATCGTGACGCTGGATGAACAAGAGCGCAAGCTGTCAAGCAGCCATTTGGTCATCACAAACGGAAAAAAAGCGCAAGCCGTTGCGGGAGTCATGGGCGGAGCTGAGTCTGAAGTCCGTGAAGACACCACTGCGATTTTACTGGAAGCCGCTTATTTCGACGGACAGACCGTCCGCAAAGCATCGAGAGACCTCGGACTGAGAAGCGAAGCGAGCGCCAGATATGAAAAAGGCATTGATCCGGCCCGCGTATTGCTGGCGGCTGAACGGGCCTGCAGTCTCATTCAGGCATATGCCGGCGGAGAAGTGCTCTCAGGCACGGTTGAAGAAAACCATCTGAAAATCGAAGCAAACAACATTCACGTGTCTGTTGAAAAAGTGAACGCCGTGCTTGGCATGGCAATCGCTAAAGAAGAAATCATCAGCATTTACAAGCGCCTCGGGTTTGCAGTCGGTGAAGCTGAAGACGTTCTCGTCGTAACGGTGCCGTCGCGCCGCGGAGATATTAGAATAGAAGAAGACCTGATTGAAGAAGCGGCGAGATTGTACGGATATGACAATATTCCGTCCACGCTTCCGGAAACGGCCGGCACGACAGGCGGCTTGACACCGTATCAGGCAAAACGCCGGAAAGTGAGACGTTTCCTTGAAGGAGCGGGTCTTTCACAAGCGACCACTTATTCATTAACGAATGATAAAAAAGCGGCCGCTTTTGCGATCGAAAAATCATTCAACACGATGCTTTCTCTGCCGATGAGCGAAGAAAGAAGCATTCTCAGACACAGCCTCGTGCCGAATCTTCTTGAAGCCGTTTCATACAATCTGGCCAGACAGACTGATTCCGTTGCTTTATATGAAACGGGTTCTGTATTTCTGACGAAAGAAGAAAACACAAAACCGGTTGAAAAAGAACGGGTTGCCGGAGCTGTAACCGGATTGTGGCGCAAAAATTTATGGCAGGGTGAGAAAAAGCCGGTTGATTTCTTCGTCGCCAAAGGAATCGTTGAAGGCCTGCTGCATCAATTGAATGTGTCAGACCGGGTTGAATTTGTCCAGTCTGAACGCAAAAACATGCATCCCGGCCGGACGGCAAACATTCTATTGAACGGTTCGCTTGCCGGATTTATCGGCCAGGTGCATCCGGCAATGGAAAAAGAGCTGGATATCAAAGAAACGTATGTGTTCGAGCTTGATCTGCACGCGCTTCTGACCGAGGAAACAGAACCTGTCGTGTATACGCCGATTCCGAAGTACCCGTCTGTCACGCGCGACATTGCGCTTGTGGCAGATAAAACCGTTACAAGCGGACAGCTCGAAGCCGTGATCAAAGAAGCCGGCGGCGCGCTGCTGAAAGAAGTCACCGTATTTGATGTGTACGAAGGTGAGCATATGGAAGAGGGCAAAAAATCCGTCGCCTTCTCGCTCCAATATGTTAACCCTGAACAAACATTGACAGAAGAAGAAGTGACAAAAGTACATGAAAACGTGCTGAAAGCGCTGGAAGAAACGTATCAAGCGGTATTAAGAGGATAAAGAAAAAGCTTGCAGATCATTCTGCAAGCTTTTTTTATTATGACCGTTTCCGTTCTACAAGGCGTTTCGCTTTTTGCGTATTGGCAAAATGAAGTTTGGTGAACGTTCTGAGCGCACCTTCTCCCTTATTGATGATCAGCTTGGCGGCAGCTTCATCGACGTGCGGCCCCGCGCCCTTTGGAATCGTCATCCCAGCCTCACGGGAAAGCTTATCCATTTCAATTAAGAAAGAATATCGCGCAATGATAGAGGCTGCGGCGACGGAAAGATGTATGCTTTCCGCTTTCGTGCTGAAAAACGTTTTTTCTTTTACGATATCCCGTCCGGAAAGATGCTTAAAATAAATGCCGGGCTCTGCGAATTGGTCAATCAGAATCGCTTCCGGTTTAACGCCGTTCATTTTTCTCAGCAGATTGGAAATCGCCTGATTATGAAGGAGCGCCTTCATTTTTCCTTGGCTCATGCCTTTTTCCTGCATCTGATTGTATTTTTCGTTTTTTAACACAAGCAGGCTGTAAGGAATGGTTTTAATTAACAGTTTGGCGATTTCAATAATCTGCGGATCTTTTAAATCCTTCGAATCCTTCACACCGAGTTCTTTCATTAAAGAAAGCTTTGTTTTGTCGGCGTAAGCGCAGGCAACCGTTATCGGCCCGAAGTAATCGCCTGTTCCGACTTCATCAGAGCCGATCACTGACATGGAGGCAATGCCCGCCGGGGGAGCGTAAAGCGGGTCGGCCGCTTTTTTGACGGTTTTCTTTGCCTTCGGCGCCTCAGCCGTTCCCCAGCGGGCCGCTTCTGTGCCGGCGTTTTTTCCTTGAAAGAGAACCTTGCCCGAGCGGTAGGCTGTAATGGTACAGCCCGGGGGCTTGGCCTGGAAGACGGCGCCCTGCGGAACGGCGGGAGTAAGGGAGCCGGCATAGGATTGTTTCATTTGTTCCATAGCGGAAGCGGATACTTTTATAACAGAATGGGACACGATATAATCTCCTTTTTTGGCACTTTTCACTGTATATACCAGTGTATCATAACAGCCCGAGGCTCGTCTTTCCATTCAAACGATAATCGTGGTATGATAGGAACTAGGATTCTCGCGGAATGGAGGAGAAACGTTGTCTGACGGCAAAAAAACCAAAACGACAGTAAACATTTACGGCCAGCACTTCACCATTATCGGGGAAGAAAGCAAAGCGCACATGCGCCATGTGGCCGGAATGGTTGATGATAAAATGAGAGAAATCAACGAGAAAAATCCATATCTTGATATAAATAAGCTCGCTGTATTGACTGCGGTCAATGTCGTGCATGATTATATGAAACTGCAAGAAAAATATGAAATACTGGAGCGGCAGCTTAAAGAAAAGGAATGAACACCATATGATAGATATCATCATCTTAGTTCTGCTCTTAATGGGCACATTGCTTGGATTAAAAAGAGGATTTATCCTCCAATTTATATACTTGACGAGTTTCATCCTCTCGATTGCGTTTGCGGCGCTTTTTTACAAAAACCTGGCCCCGCATCTGAGCTTTATACCCGCCCCTGATTTTTCCGGCGGGCAGGCGGCTCTGTCTTTTATTAAAGGAAACGTGGAGACGGCTTATTACAACGCGATCGCGTTTGTCATTTTGTTTATCATCGCAAAGATCCTGCTCCGGATTATCGGAGCGGCGCTTAATATCATCGCCGGCATTCCGGTCATTAAACAGATCAACAAACTGCTGGGCGGGGTGCTTGGATTTCTGGAAGTCTATTTATTTGCGTTTATCCTGTTATACGTCGCATCCGTACTGCCGGTAAGCGCGCTTCAGGATATGCTCGCACAATCGACGCTTGCAAATATCATCACACATCATACGCCGTATCTGTCGGGGCTCCTGCAAGAACTGTGGGCCCAGTACGGGGCATAAAAAACTTCTCTTGACCGGAGAAGTTTTTTTCAAGCTCTGCGTCAGTTGTGCCGGAGGAGAAAAATTTGTATGATGAAAAGCAGGAAACGACTGGGGGTTAACAGTATGCATAAAAAAGATATCATCAGGCTGCTTGAAACGATTGCGGTCTATATGGAACTGAAAGGGGACAACCCGTTTAAAATATCAGCCTTCCGAAAAGCGGCAGCGGCGCTTGAGCAGGATGACCGCAGCCTGTCGGAAATCGACGACATGATGTCTTTATCCGGAATCGGAAAAGGCACCTACGGCGTCATTCGTGAATATATGCAGGAAGGTGTGTCCGGCACGCTTCTCCAATTGCAGAAAGAAGTCCCGGAAGGCTTGGTTCCTCTTTTGAAGCTTCCGGGCCTCGGCGGCAAAAAAATCGCCAAGCTGTACCAGGAACTGGGTGTTCATGACGCGGAATCGCTGAAAGAAGCATGCGAGCAGCAAAAAGTACAGGGGCTCGCCGGTTTCGGCAAAAAAACGGAGGAGAAAATCCTTCAGGCTCTCGGAGAAGCCGGAAAACAGCCGGAACGGTTTCCGATCGGCTATGCGCTCAGCATTGCTTCAGTCATTGAAGAACATTTGGCCCGGCTGACGGATATTCAGAAATATTCCCGGGCCGGCAGTCTCAGAAGAGCGCGGGAAACCGTAAAAGATCTGGATTACATTATCGCTACAGATCATCCGGAGGCTGTCAGAGAACAGCTTCTTTCCCTCCCGAACGTAAAAGACGTGATAGCGAGCGGGGATACAAAAGTATCGGTTATCCTCACATTTGAATATGAGACGAGTGTGGATTTCCGGCTTGTGACAGAGGAACAGTTTGCCACCACACTGCATCATTTTACCGGTTCTAAAGATCACAACATTAAAATGCGCCAGCTGGCGAAAGAGCGCGGTGAACGGATCAGTGAATACGGAGTAGAAACCATAGAAACGGGAGACGTCAAAACATTCCCGAGCGAAGAAGCGTTTTACGCCCACTTCGGTCTGCCGTTTATTCCTCCTGAGCTCAGAGAAAGCGGGCAGGAGGTCGACACGTACCGGGAAGAAACGGACCTTGTGGAGCATAAAGCGATAAAAGGCGATCTCCACATGCACTCAGCCTGGAGTGACGGCGCTTTTTCCATCAGAGAAATGGCAGAAGCGTGTATGGCAAAAGGCTACCAGTACATGGCGATCACCGACCATTCCCAATATTTAAAGGTAGCCAACGGGTTAACGGCCGAACGGCTCAGAAAACAGGCGGAAGAAATTGACGCGTTAAACGCTGAATTTGAACATTTTCATATTTTTAAAGGCGTAGAAATGGACATTCTCCCCGACGGTTCGCTTGATTATGATGACAGCGTTCTGTCTGAAATGGATCTTGTCATCGCATCTATTCATTCAAGCTTCAGCCAGCCGGAGCATGTCATTATGAAACGGCTTGAACAGGCGCTGACGAATAAGCACGTGGACATTATCGCTCACCCGACGGGACGCCTGATCGGCAGACGGGCCGGCTATGAAGTCGACATCGACATGCTGATTGAACTCGCAGCCAAAACAAATACGGCGCTTGAACTGAATGCAAACCCCGCGCGCCTCGATTTACGGACTGAGCATCTGATCAAAGCAAATGAAAAAGGTGTGACTTTGGTCATTAATACCGATGCCCATAATATCGAGATGCTCGATGATATGAAAACGGGCGTGACCGCTGCGCGCAAAGGCTGGACGGAGACAAAACATGTGTTAAACGCCCGGCCGTTACATGAGGTCAAAGCATTTCTGACGCGCAATGATTAAGTAAGGAGGACCATAAAACCGTGCAGCAAAAAGTGTTATCATCACTTGAATTTCATAAAGTAAAAGAACAGATTACCGCACATGCCGCCTCATCGCTCGGCAGGGAGAAGCTTCTGCAGCTGAAACCTTTGACGGATCTCGCCGACATCCAAAAACAGCTGGATGAAGTCGAAGAAGCATCCGCGGTCATGCGCTTGAGAGGCCATGCTCCGTTCGGCGGCCTGACCGACATAAGATCCGCTTTACGGCGGGCGGAAATCGGCAGTGTGCTGACGCCGGCGGAATTCACCGAATTGTCCGGGCTGCTGTATGCCGTTAAACAAATGAAGCATTTTATCAGCCAAATGACAGAAGACGGCGTCGGCATTCCGCTGATACAGGCCCATGCAGAAGAGCTGATTACATTAGGCGATTTGGAAAGGGAGATTAACTCCTGCATTGATGACCATGGTGAAGTGCTTGATCATGCGTCTCCCGCTTTAAGGGGAATCCGCACGCAGCTCAGGACGCTTGAATCAAGAGTCAGAGACCGGCTTGAATCGATGCTGCGTTCATCTTCCGCTTCTAAAATGCTGTCTGACACCATCGTTACGATTCGGAATGACCGCTTTGTCATCCCGGTCAAACAGGAATACAGATCAAGCTACGGCGGAATTGTCCACGATACATCTTCATCCGGTGCGACACTGTTTATTGAACCGCAGGCGATCGTAGATATGAACAACTCGCTTCAGCAGGCGAAAGTAAAAGAAAAACAGGAAATCGAACGGATTCTCCGGATGCTGACGGAGCATACGGCTGAACACACACAAGAAATCGCTCAAAATGTGGAAGTGCTGCAGACACTGGATTTCATTTTCGCCAAAGCGAGATACGCAAAAGCAATGAAGGCGACAAAACCATTCATGAACGGAGACGGCTTTATCCGTCTGAAAAAAGCGCGCCATCCGCTGCTGCCCCAAGATCAAGTCGTGGCCAACGATATTGAACTGGGCGGAGATTATTCAACGATCGTCATCACGGGACCGAATACGGGCGGTAAAACCGTTACGTTAAAAACACTCGGGCTGCTGACGATAATGGCGCAGGCAGGATTGCACATACCGGCTGACGAGGGCTCGGAAGCAGCTGTATTTGACAATGTGTTTGCCGATATCGGCGATGAACAGTCGATCGAACAAAGTCTGAGTACGTTCTCATCCCACATGGTCAATATCGTCAATATTTTAAAAGACGTGTCTGAAAACAGTCTTGTGCTGTTTGACGAACTCGGTGCCGGAACAGATCCGCAGGAAGGGGCGGCGCTTGCCATGAGCATCCTTGACGAAGTTCACCGGACAAACGCCAGAGTGCTTGCGACAACCCATTATCCGGAACTGAAAGCATACGGATATAACAGACAAGGCGTCATGAATGCCAGCGTTGAATTTGACATTGAAACGCTTTCGCCTACCTACAAGCTCCTGATCGGAGTGCCGGGCCGAAGCAACGCATTTGAAATCTCAAGACGCCTTGGGCTTCCGGAGCATATCATCGGCCAGGCGAAGTCAGAAATGACCGCCGAACATAACGAAGTCGATTTGATGATTGCATCGCTTGAAAAAAGCAAAAAAAGAGCGGATGAAGAGCTTTCTGAAACCGAATCACTCAGAAAAGAAGCAGAAAAACTGCACAAAGAGCTTCAGCAGCAAATCATTGAGCTTAACGCTCAAAAAGATAAAATGATGGAAGAAGCCGAGCAAAAAGCTGCTGAAAAACTGGAAGCCGCCGCAAATGAAGCCGAACAGATTATCCGCGAGCTCAGGTCCATCAAGCAAGAACACAGATCCTTTAAGGAACACGAGCTGATTGACGCCAAAAAACGTCTCGGAGACGCGATG
The DNA here is from genome assembly GCF_053663395.1 of Bacillus sp. JK74. Taxonomy (NCBI): domain Bacteria; kingdom Bacillati; phylum Bacillota; class Bacilli; order Caryophanales; family Bacillaceae; genus Bacillus; species Bacillus sp. JK74. The sequence goes on from NZ_JBSJQB010000003.1 coordinate 220,655, forward strand.
CCGGCTTTTGAAAAATCAAAGCAGCCGGAAAGAAAAACAGAGAAAAAACGCGAGCTGAAGCCGGGCGACGAAGTAAAGGTGCTCACATTCGGACAAAAAGGGGCGCTGCTTGAAAAAACCGGCGAGAAAGAATGGAACGTCCAAATCGGCATCCTCAAAATGAAGGTGAAGGAAAAAGATCTCGAGTTTCTCAAATCGGCTCCTGAACCGAAAAAAGAAAAAGCAATCACCGCCGTAAAAGGGAAGGATTATCACGTATCCCTTGAACTTGACCTCAGGGGAGAGCGTTACGAAAACGCCCTCAGCCGCGTCGAAAAATATTTAGATGACGCGGTGCTTGCCGGCTATCCGAGAGTGTCCATCATTCACGGAAAAGGCACGGGCGCCCTCCGAAAAGGGGTGCAGGATCTTCTGAAAAACCACCGCAGCGTGAAAAGCTCGCGGTTCGGGGAAGCGGGAGAAGGAGGATCAGGCGTAACGATTGTCGAACTAAAATAAAAAGGGAGAAAACGTCATGAATGCTTTTTGGGAAAATGAGCTTGTTGAAATCGCGGCTTATTACAGTGTGGCCGTCTTGTGTCTCGTCATTTTTCTGACCGTGTTTGAATTGGTGACATCCTATAAAAACTGGGTGGAAATCCAACAAGGCAATCTTGCGGTGGCAATGGCGACCGGAGGGAAAATTCTTGGTATCGCGAATGTCTTTCAGCACAGCATCGCCCAGCATAATTCGCTTTTGCAAATGATCGGCTGGGGCGTATACGGATTTATTATGCTTTTAATCAGCTATTTTATCTTTGAATTTCTGACGCCCCGGTTTAAAATTGATAAAGAAATTGAAAAAGATAACAGAGCTGTCGGCTTTATTTCATTTGTCATCTCAGTCGGCCTGTCATTTGTGGTGGCCGCCGGGATTTAAGGGGACGGGGAAAAATGGAGAAGCTTGCGAAAGTGCTGCTGTCGGCAGCGGGGATTTTTCTGTTCATCGGACTTATTTATCTGGTCATGACATCTTAATACTGAAAAAAGGCTGCCGAACTCAAATCGGCGGCCTTTTTTATTGAGAATACCAGTTTATGCAGGCCGTATCAGAGCAAATGACGGCTTCCCAATTCATGGCGTGGACAACAGACGGCATGTCTTGTTCTTCCATAAGAAAGAGTGTCGTAAAAGAATCATATATGCTCATAAAAGCGGCGCGCCGCTTTACATCGGCAATGATCATGTCAGCCCGCAGCAGTCCGCATACATCCGAAGCCGCCGTTTGATTGAGTGAAAATATGCCTTTCTCTTCGACAGGTTCATAATAAGTGCAGCGCTTTATGCCTTTTGAACGGAACACATCCAAAAGTCCCGGAATCAAAAATGGCGAAGTGACATCATCGCTCGGCAAGTACAGATCGGGATGATGGAGCCGATTTAACCGCTCGGCGGATTCAGGATGTGCATATTCCTCCCGCAATGCCATGACAGCAGTCATAAGCGCAAGCGCCGTTTCTTTTTCAGAACGCAGGCCGCAAATGCTCATGACGGTTTGCCAGGAAACGGGTCTGCCCATCGCGATGATCTCCTCATCACTCGGATACATATATTCATAAGGCCGTTTGCGCTTTTGCTCTTCCCGACCATCCGGCATCCGGACAAAGGGATGGAGCAAAAAGGCGGCCGACGTAAACGGCTTCGGCAGCTGGCGCAGGATAGGAACTCCCTCTTCAAAATGCAGCGTTTCCAGCAAACTCAACACCTCCCGAAACTCGAAATTTCACATGAAACGCTTTCCCATTCCAATCACCCTTCTGCTATAATAATAGCGTATAGGAAAACAGAAGGGAGAGGTATTATGCAGTCTGAAAAGCCATGGCTTTCTCAATATCCCGAAGAGATTCCGCATGAGCTTGAATTTACCGATCAAACCCTGCCATCCAATCTGACAAACTCCGCAGCTCAATTCCCGAACCATACCGCCATTTATTTTCTCGGAAAAAAACTCACATTCCAAGACGTTCTCACAGATTCATTAAAGCTAGCCGCTTTTTTACGCAAAACAGGCCTGAAAAAAGGTGACAGAGCCGCCATTATGCTGCCCAATTGTCCGCAGTCGGTCATCGCTTTTTACGGCGTATTGTTTGCCGGCGGCATTGTCGTTCAGACCAATCCTCTCTACACGGAACACGAGCTTGAGTATCAGCTGAAAGACAGTGCGCCGCGCGTGATCATCACCCTCGATATGCTGTTTCCGAAAGTGATAAAAATGAAAACGTTATCACTCGTCGAACGCATTATTACAACAAGTATAAAAGACTTTTTGCCGTTTCCGAAAAATATGCTTTATACGCTCACGCAAAAACAACAGGTGCATATTGATTATGACGGCTGCGAACAAATTCACAAATTAGCGGATATTTTAAAAAACGAAAAAGCGGAGGAAGCGGAGCCATTTGATATTGACCCTGCGCATGACATCGCCGTGCTTCAATACACGGGCGGAACAACCGGCTATCCGAAAGGCGTCATGCTCACACACCGAAACATTCAGGCCAATACAGAAATGTGCGCCGCCTGGATGTACAAAATGAAAAAGGGAGCCGAAAAGGTGCTCGGCATCGTGCCTTTTTTTCATGTGTACGGATTGACCGCCGTGCTCAATTTTTCCATTATGCAGGGGTGTGAAATGATCCTTCTTCCTAAATTCAATGCTCTTGATACCCTGAAAACAATCGACAGGCTGAAGCCGACGGTTTTCCCCGGGGCGCCGACGATTTACATCGGGCTGCTGCATCACCCGGAGCTGAATAAGTATGATCTGTCCTCCATTGAAAGCTGTCCGAGCGGTTCAGCGGCGCTTCCGGTTGAGGTCAAACAGAAATTTGAAAAAGTGACCGGAGGAAAGCTTGTGGAAGGCTACGGATTATCCGAAGCATCACCGGTTACCCATTCAAACTTCATCTGGGGAAAAAATAAACCCGGCAGCATCGGCTGTCCCTGGCCCAATACCGATGCGGGAATCTATTCAGAAGAAAAAGGCGGGCTTGCGGAGCCGTATGAACACGGCGAGCTGATCGTAAAAGGCCCTCAGGTCATGAAAGGATACTGGAATAAGCAGGAGGAGACGGCGCGTGTCATCAGAGACGGCTGGCTGTTTACCGGAGATATGGGATATATGGATGAGGAAGGATTTTTCTACATCGCCGACAGGAAAAAAGACATCATTATTGCCGGCGGATACAACATTTACCCCCGGGAGGTGGAAGAGGCGCTTTATGAGCATGAAGCCGTTCAGGAAATCGTCGTAGCGGGCGTCCCTGATTCCTACAGGGGGGAAACGGTGAAAGCATTTATCGTTTTGAAAAAAGGCGCCGAGGCAGATGCCGATGAGCTTGATGCGTTTGCAAGAGAGCGGCTTGCGCCGTACAAAGTCCCGAAGCTGTACGAATTCAGAAAAGAGCTTCCGAAAACGGCCGTCGGAAAAATATTAAGAAGGCGTTTAGTCGAAGAGGAAGATGCTTCCCATGAAAACAAGGTGCCTTAAAAGAAAAACTTGACAAAATCCGGATTCCTTTTTATCATGAAGTTATGAATGAATGGTCATTCATTTATCGAAGGAAGGAACGATGACATTGAACCAAAAACGGCCAAAGTATATGCAGATTATTGATGCAGCAGTAGAAGTCATAGCGGAAAACGGCTATCACCAATCACAGGTGTCCAAAATCGCCAAGCAGGCCGGCGTTGCGGACGGCACCATCTATTTATATTTCAAAAACAAAGAGGATATACTCATTTCTCTTTTTAAAGAAAAGATGGGCCAGTTCATTGAACGCATGGAAGAAGAAGTGAAAGAAAAAACGACGGCAAAAGAAAAACTCGCTCTCGTTATTAAGCAGCATTTCACACTGCTCGGCAATGACCGCCACCTCGCGATTGTGACCCAGCTTGAGCTCAGACAGTCGAATATCAAGCTGCGCCTGAAAATCAATGATATTTTAAAAGGTTATTTAAACATGCTGGACACCATTTTGACCGAAGGAATCAAGTCGGGGGAATGGAAAGACAATCTCGACGTCCGCCTCGCCCGGCAGATGATATTCGGGACGATAGATGAAACAGTGACAACATGGGTGATGAACGATCAGAAATATGATCTTCCGGATTTGTCAGACAAGGTATTGGAGCTGTTGGTGTCAGGGATTCATCAAAACTAAAGGGGGTTGACGGATGAACAGCCTTTCGATGGCGGTAGAACAATCTGTTGCGGTGATCACCATTAATCATCAGCCGGCAAACGCGCTGTCCGGCGCGGTTTTAGATGAGTTGTCCGGTCTGTTCGACCGCTGTGAAACAGATGACAGTGTCAGAAGCATCATCATTCGCGGAGAGGGGAAATTTTTCTCGGCGGGCGCTGATATAAAGGAATTTACGTCGCTTGAAAATCTTGAGCAATCTTCTGCCATGGCGGATAAAGGCCAGCAGCTGATGGAAAGAATTGAAGGGTTTCCGAAGCCCGTTATCGCGGCGATTCACGGCGCTGCGCTCGGCGGCGGCCTTGAGCTTGCCATGGCCTGCCATATCAGAATCGCTACATTAGATGCAAAGCTCGGCCTGCCCGAGCTGAATCTCGGCATTATTCCGGGCTTTGCCGGGACGCAGCGGCTTCCCCGGTACGTCGGTACGGCGAAAGCGCTTGAAATGATCGGCACTTCAGAACCTGTGACCGGAGAAGAAGCGCTCAGCCTCGGTCTTGTCACGATAGGCGCCGAACATGAGGAAGAGCTGCTGCAAAAAGCGAAAATGCTCGCGGGCAAGTTTGCGGAAAAAAGCCCGCAGTCGATGGCTTCTCTGCTTGAGCTCCTTTATTCAAACAAGGTCTATTCTTATGACGGCGGCTTAAAGCTTGAAGCAAAGCGCTTTGGGGAAGCATTTGCATCAGATGACGCAAAAGAAGGCATTCAGGCATTTCTCGAAAAAAGAAAGCCTCAATTCGGTGGGCGAAGATAAAGGGGATAAGAATATGAATCTATTTGTACTGATGAAACGGACGTTTGACACAGAAGAGAAAATCGTCATTGAAGCAGGAAAGATTCAGGAGGACGGGGCCGAATTTATCATTAATCCGTATGATGAATACGCCATTGAAGAAGCCATTCAGCTGAAGGAAGAGCACGGCGGAACCGTGACCGCCGTAACCGTCGGCGGAGAAGATGCGGAGAAAGAACTGAGAACCGCCCTTGCGATGGGCTGTGACCAGGCGGTGTTAATCAATATTGAAGATGATCTGAGCGATCCTGACCAATACTCCATTTCAACTATCTTATATCATTATTTCAAGGACCGGGAATATGATCTGATTCTCGGCGGAAATGTCGCGATTGACGGCGGTTCCGGCCAAGTGGCTCCAAGGCTTGCCGAACTGCTGAACATTCCTTGCGTCACAACGATTACAAAACTGACAATCAGCGGCGATGAAGCTGTGGCAGAGAAAGACAACGAAGGGGATACCGAAATCATTAAAACCTCACTTCCTTTAGTCATCACGGCACAGCAAGGCTTAAACGAGCCGCGCTATCCGTCGCTTCCGGGCATTATGAAGGCGAAGAAAAAACCGCTGGAAGAACTTGAGCTCGATGATCTCGGCATTGATGAAGATGATGCCGCACCGAAGCTCAAAACGATCGAACGTTTTCTGCCGCCGCAAAAAGAAGCGGGCAGACTGATCGAAGGAGAAGCCGCTGAGCAGGCGAAAGAGCTTGTGTCACTGCTGAGAAAAGAAGCCAAAGTCGTATAAACTGATATTAAAGAAACTGGGGGATGTCAGAATGGGAAAAAAAGTGATCGTACTCGGAGAAATTCGTGACGGCGCCTTACGGAACGTCACCTTTGAAGCCATAGCCGCAGGCAAAACCATTTCCGGCGGAGGAGATGTCATCGGCGTGCTGATGGGAAAGGGCGCGGCTGATGCAGCATCAGAACTCATTCAGTACGGCGCCGACAAAGTATTTACGGCCGATTCGCCGGGGCTTTCTCAGTATACGGCGGACGGATATGCCGCGGTTCTCGGGGATTTGATCGAAAATGAAAAGCCTGATGCGGTCATTTTCGGCCACACTTCTATGGGAAAAGATTTGTCACCTAAGCTTGCGGCCCGGTTTGAAACGGGGCTGATTTCAGACAGCACGGATGTAAGCGTTACCGGAGATAACATCGTTTTTACAAGACCGATCTATTCCGGCAAAGCCTTTGAACAGGTGATTTCAACCGATCCTTTCATTCTGGCGACAATTCGTCCGAATAATATTCAGGCATTAGAAAAAGACGCGAACCGGACGGGTGATATTGAAGAGCTTGCGGCGCCTCCGGCAGATTTGCGGACGGTCATTGAAGAAGTAGTCAAAAAAACGGCGGACGGCGTGGATTTATCAGAAGCGAAAATTATCGTAGCAGGCGGCCGCGGTGTAAAAAGCAAAGATGGATTTGAACCGTTAAAAGAACTTGCCGAGGTGCTCGGAGCAGCCGTGGGCGCTTCGCGCGGCGCGTGTGACGCGGACTACTGCGACTATTCTCTTCAAATCGGCCAGACGGGGAAAGTCGTCACGCCGGATTTGTATATCGCCTGCGGCATTTCCGGAGCGATTCAGCATTTGGCGGGCATGTCAAACAGTAAGGTCATCGTTGCCATTAACAAAGACCCGGAAGCGGAAATATTTAAAATAGCGGACTACGGAATTGTCGGCGATTTGTTCGAAGTGGTACCGCTTCTGACCCAGGAATTTAAAAATGCCAATATTCATTCATAATCAAAACCCTCTGGCTTATTTGTCAGAGGGTTTTGGTTTGCGTTAATTGATTCGTACAAATTACATATTGATAAAACAATAGATTGACATGTACGAACCAATGTAATAAGCTTTTGTAAAGCGCTTACAAACTTATCCAGTCAGCATACATCCCAGATAGATCGGCTGTAGTGCTTTCATTCTTATTAAGGGGAAGGAATGATCAAGTTTGTCTCACAATACGGCAGTCATTCAAACTGATATCACACGGGGAACCATTAATAAAAACATATACGGACATTTCGCGGAACATCTGGGAAGAGGCATATATGAGGGCATCTGGGTCGGAAAAGATTCCGATATTCCGAATACCGGAGGGGTCAGGACGGATGTCGCCGCCGCCCTCAAACAGCTTCAGATTCCCGTCCTCAGGTGGCCGGGCGGCTGTTTTGCTGATGAATATCATTGGGCGAACGGCGTAGGGAAACGCAAAACCATGCTGAATACCCATTGGGGCGGGACGATTGATTCTAATGAATTCGGCACGCACGAGTTTATGATGCTTTGTGAAATGCTCGGATGCGAACCGTACATCGCCGGAAACGTCGGCAGCGGAACGGTTAAAGAAATGGCTGATTGGATTGAATACATGACGTTTGAAGCAGGCACCCCGATGTCTGACTGGAGAAAAGAAAACGGGCGGGAAACACCGTGGAAGCTGAAATATTTCGGAATAGGAAATGAGAACTGGGGCTGCGGCGGAAACATGCATCCTGAGTATTATGCCGACCTTTACCGAAACTTTCAAACCTATGTCCGCAATTACAGCGGTAATGAAATCTATAAAATTGCCGGCGGCGCGAATGTCGACGATTACCGCTGGACTGAAATTTTAATGAAAAAAGCCGCTGATCTCATGGACGGGCTGAGCCTGCATTATTACACAATACCGGGCGACTTCTGGAAGGGGAAAGGATCAGCGACGGAGTTTACGGAAGATGAATGGTTCATCACGATGAAAAAAGCGGCGCATATGGATGAATTGATCACAAGGCACAGCGCCATCATGGATCAGTACGATCCCGAAAAAAGAGTCGGGCTGATCATTGATGAATGGGGCACGTGGCTTGATCCTGAGCCGGGCACGAATCCGGGCTTTCTGTATCAGCAGAATACGATCCGCGACGCCCTTGTCGCCGCCGCGCATTTTCACATTTTTCATCAGCACGCAGACCGCGTACAGATGGCCAATATCGCGCAAACCGTCAACGTGCTTCAGGCAATGATCCTGACAGAAGGGAACGATATGCTGTTGACGCCGACGTATCATGTGTTTGATATGTTTAAGGTGCACCAGGACGCATCTCTTTTAGCCTCAGAAACAATAGCGGCCGGGTACGAATGGAATGACGGCCGGCTCCCGCAAGTCAGCATTTCAGCGTCCAAACAGCAAAACGGAGACATACATATCAGCATTTGCAATATCGATCATCTGCACAAAGCTGACGTGAAGATTGAACTGCGGGGCATGAAAAAGACAGGGACGCCTTCGGGAACGATTCTGCACGCGGAAAAAATGAATGCCCGCAATACATTCAGCAGTCCGGAAAACGTCAAACCGAAGCCGTTTTCCGGGTTTGCTCAAAAGGGAGGAAAACTTGAGGCGGAGCTTCCTCCGATGGCGATTGTATTAATCACGCTGCCTGCGGATCCATCTTAAGTTTTGAACGCCCGCCGCCCGGTTATAATACACTGTATAAATAAGATTATTTCCGGCGGGTTCGGGAGAAAATAATATAAGCATTAAATTAGCATGAACGAATGGGAGATGCTATACTAAAAATCATCATTTGACAATTGGAGGAATAACAAATGGCTATCGTAAAAGCAACTGATCAATCGTTCTCAGCTGAAACAAGTGAAGGTGTCGTATTGGCTGATTTCTGGGCTCCTTGGTGCGGACCTTGTAAAATGATCGCGCCCGTTCTTGAAGAGCTTGATCAAGAAATGGGAGACAAATTGAAAATCGTCAAAATCGACGTGGATGAAAACCAAGAAACTGCCGGTAAATACGGCGTCATGAGCATCCCGACACTTCTCGTGCTAAAAGACGGAGAAGTCGTTGAAACATCTGTCGGCTTCAAACCGAAAGAAGCTCTTGAAGAGCTTGTAAACAAACATCTGTAAGCCGAAAGCTTCCGTTACGGCAGGGCGATTCCTTTGAAAGGGAATCGCCTTTTTTTGATCTTCCAAAAGCTGAGAATGGAGAAAAACAAATGTTCGTGATACACTGAATGGACACGAGAAATGAATGTAAGGAAGGGTAACGTATGAATAAACAACTGAAAGAAAAGCTGGCCCTCCTTCCCGATCAGCCGGGCTGTTATTTAATGAAAGACCGTCAAAAAACAGTCATCTACGTGGGGAAAGCGAAAGTCTTGAAAAACAGGGTGCGGTCTTATTTCACCGGTTCTCACGACGCAAAAACCCAACGGCTTGTGACGGAGATTGAGGACTTTGAATATATCGTGACTTCCTCCAATCTTGAAGCGCTTATTTTGGAAATGAATCTGATTAAAAAATACGATCCGAAATACAACGTCATGCTGAAAGATGATAAAACCTATCCCTTTATAAAAATCACCCATGAACGCCATCCTCGGCTGATTGTCACCCGGAATGTCAAAAAAGACAAAGGACGCTATTTCGGCCCGTATCCGAATGTGCAGGCGGCGCGGGAAACGAAAAAACTGCTGGACCGCCTTTACCCGCTCAGGAAATGCTCAAAGCTTCCGGACCGCGTCTGTCTTTATTATCATCTCGGACAATGCCTCGCCCCATGTGTAAAGGATATATCTGAGGAGACAAACCGCGAGATTGTTGAAGACATCACCCGTTTTTTAAAGGGAGGGCATAACGAAATCAAAAAAGAGCTTGAAGCGAAAATGGCAGAAGCGGCCGAAAAGCTTGAATTTGAACGGGCTAAAGAATTCCGCGACCAGCTTGCTCACATCGAATCGACGATGGAGAAGCAGAAAATGACCATGAATGACCTTCTGGACCGCGATGTGTTTGCATATGCCTACGATAAAGGCTGGATGTGCGTCCAAGTCTTTTTTATACGCCAAGGAAAACTGATCGAACGCGATGTCAGCATGTTTCCGATGTATCAGGAAGCGGATGAAGAGTTTCTGACCTTCATCGGCCAGTTCTATTCCAAAAACAATCACTTTCTGCCTAAGGAAATTCTGGTGCCTGACAGCGTTGACAGGGACATGATCAGCGAGCTGTTGGAAACCGCCGTGCATCAGCCGAAAAAAGGCCCGAAAAAAGAGCTGCTTTTGCTTGCGCACAAAAATGCGAAAATCGCCCTGCGGGAAAAATTCTCGTTAATCGAGCGGGATGAGGAACGGTCAATCGGTGCAGCCGAACGGCTTGGCGACGCACTGAATATTTACACGCCGCATCGGATTGAAGCGTTTGACAACTCCAATATTCAAGGCACAAACCCCGTATCGGCCATGATTGTCTTTATAGACGGAAAACCGAATAAAAAGGAATACCGCAAATATAAAATTAAAACCGTAACAGGGCCTGATGATTACGGCTCAATGAGGGAAGTCGTCAGAAGAAGATACACGAGGGTGCTCCGCGAAAACCTTCCGCTGCCGGATTTAATCATCATTGACGGCGGAAAAGGGCAGATTAACGCGGCGCGCGACGTGCTCGAGAATGAGCTCGGCCTTGATGTCCCGGTAGCGGGATTGGCGAAAGATGATAAACACCGGACATCGAACCTGTTGATCGGCGACCCGCTTGAACCGGTGTTTCTGGAGCGGAACAGCCAAGAGTTTTACCTGCTTCAGCGCATTCAGGACGAAGTTCACCGTTTTGCGATCAGCTTTCACAGACAGATCCGGGGAAAAAGCGTCTTTCAATCCGTTCTGGATGATATCCCCGGAATCGGCGAAAAACGCAAAAAAATGCTCTTAAAACATTTCGGATCTGTCAAAAAGATGAAGGAAGCAAGCCTTGACGATATCAAAAAAGCCGGTGTCCCGGCCGCGGCGGCCCAGCTGCTGTTTGAAAAATTAAAAAAATAGTATTGTGCTTTCCTGAAAAATCTGCTAGAATGTGAACTAATTTCATAAGATCGTGTTATATGGTGAAGATAGAGGTGCGAACTTCAATAGTAAGCCTTTGGAGAATGATGGATTCTGTGAAAAAGGCTGAAAGGGGAGCGTCGCCGAAGTGTATCACATCCCATCGGTGTGATTTGCTGGCCTTGCATTAAATAAATGTAAGGCTGTCAAGAATTCATTTTCTTGGAGGGCTATCTCGTTGTTCATAATCAATCGTAATGATATGAAAAAGCAATGAGAGCTATTCCTCTCATTGCTTTTTTTATTGTGGACAAAACGCTCTTTTCTCCTCACCCGCACGAACCAAAATGTAAAGGGTGGTCTAGTATGGGTCTTATCGTACAAAAATTCGGAGGCACTTCCGTGGGCTCTGCCGAAAAAATTCAAAATGCCGCAAATCGCGCCATTGCTGAAAAGCAAAAAGGCCATGATGTCGTAGTCGTCGTTTCGGCAATGGGAAAATCAACCGACGCGCTCGTTAACCTCGCGGCTGAAATCACATCTGAACCAAGCAGACGCGAGATGGATATGCTTTTGTCTACGGGGGAGCAGGTCACGATTTCGCTTTTGGCCATGGCGCTTCAGGAAAAAGGATATGACGCCGTCTCTTATACGGGCTGGCAGGCGGGTGTCCGCACGGAAGCCGTTCACGGCAATGCGAGAATTACGGATATTGATATCACGGCGATTCGTTCGCAGCTTGCAGAAGGCAAAATTACAGTCGTTGCCGGTTTTCAGGGCGTAACGGAAGACGGCGGCATCACGACGCTCGGACGGGGCGGTTCCGATACGACGGCGGTCGCTCTTGCAGCAGCGCTGGATGCGGATAAATGCGACATTTATACAGATGTTCCGGGCGTATTTACGACAGATCCGCGGTATGTCCGGTCAGCGAGAAAACTGGCGGGGATTTCTTATGATGAAATGCTGGAGCTTGCAAATCTCGGAGCGGGTGTTCTTCACCCGCGGGCGGTTGAGTTCGCAAAAAACTACCAAGTGCCTTTAGAAGTGCGGTCAAGCACGGAGCATGAAGCCGGAACATTAATTGAGGAGGAATCATCAATGGAGCAGAATTTAATCGTCAGAGGAATTGCATTTGAAGACCAGATCACAAGGGTGTCCGTTACGGGCCTTGCAAGCGGACTGACAACACTTTCAACAATCTTCACCGCGCTGGCAAAACGAAACATCAACGTTGACATTATTATTCAGACACAGTCGGACGATGGGGAAGCGGATATTTCTTTCTCAGTGAAAACGGAAGATGCCGCGCAAACGGTCGCCGTGCTTGAAGAATATAAAAACGCGCTTAACTATGAAAAAATTGAAACCGAAAGAAAACTGGCGAAAGTCTCCATTGTCGGGTCGGGCATGGTTTCAAATCCCGGCGTCGCCGCGGACATGTTTGCCGTACTGGCGGAAAAAAATGTACAAGTCAAAATGGTAAGCACATCCGAAATAAAAGTATCAGCGGTTGTCAGCGAAAATGATATGGTGAAAGCGGTCGAAGCGCTTCATGACGCGTTTGAGCTTTCTAAACAGCCGTCTGCCGTATAAACGGGCAGGCAAAAAGGCGGGACTTTTGAGTCACCGCCTTTTTCAATTATACAGGGTCCTTCATATCCCATTTTACGGTCAGGACGACTTTATCCGCTCTCTTTTTTACCTGTTCATAAGATTCTGCAATCTGATCGTTCATCAATTGAATCTGTTCGGCTATAAAACCGGCTTCAAGCTGGAAACAAGGCTCTTTCTGATGTTTGAGCCTGTTGGACACGAGCGGTCCTTCCAGTTCAAATTCCAATTCTTGTTTTTTTGATCCTGCGTTTGTCAAAGTTCCCCAGCCGGCTTTTTCAAAAAAGGCGGGGATTTCTTCCCACGATTGAAGAGGAAATTTGCGGGCGAGGCGTTTTCCCGCCCAATACATCATCGATGAATGATCCGGGCCGAGGATATCCGGAAGCACGATTTCCCGGATTAATTCGTAGCCGTATGCGCTGACGTCGAGTTCAGTTAAAGGTTCTAAAGCTGCTTCATAATTATTCTTCATATTATGTATTCCCCTCTCTCCTTCGTTTATTATAGCTTAAACAGGGGGGAGGATTACAGGATGATCCTATAAAACCCGTGAAAAAAAGTGAGAAAGATATCGCAGGAAAATAAAATTTTCCCTCCAGATAATCAATTCCGAAAATTATAATTTATGTACACGTTTTCTTGACGCCCTTTTGAGGGAGGAGTAAAATGAAATTGTCAATAAATTTTAATAAAGTGCTTACAATTGAAACGAAGTGGGGGCAGAGATTTTAGTACATTTCGCACTTAAATCAAACAGGGGGTAAAGTAATGTCTGGGAACAGAGAGTTTTATTTTCGAAGATTGCATTCCTTGCTCGGTGTTATTCCGGTCGGCATCTTTTTGATCCAGCATTTAGTCGTCAACCAATTTGCCGCAAGGGGAGCGGATGCGTTTAACAAGGCGGCCGGCTTTATGGACAGTCTGCCGTTCAGGTATGCGTTAGAAATTTTTATTATTTTCTTACCTTTAATTTATCATGCGGTTTACGGTGTGTACATAGCATTTACTGCGAAAAACAACGCTGGCCACTACAGTTATTTCAGAAACTGGATGTTTGTGCTTCAGCGTGTCACTGGTATTCTCACCCTTATTTTCGTCAGCTGGCATGTGTGGCAGACGCGGATTGCCGCGCAGATGGGCGCTGAAGTCAACTTCGATATGATGGCGAATATTCTGAGCTCGCCGTTTATGCTCGGTTTTTACATTGTAGGCGTTTTATCGGTCATTTTCCACTTTTCAAACGGCTTATGGTCTTTTGCGGTCACATGGGGGATCACGGTTACGCCGCGTTCTCAAAGAATTTCGACTTACGTGACGCTGATTATATTTTTAGCGCTTTCATACGTAGGTTTAAAAGCGATTTTTGCGTTTGTGTAAGAGAACTAGATTACTAGAGGGAGAGGGGCTATCATGAGTCAATCAAGCATTATCGTAGTCGGCGGGGGTCTAGCCGGCCTCATGGCGACAATTAAAGCAGCGGAATCAGGCACGGCCGTTAAATTGTTTTCCATCGTTCCGGTCAAACGCTCTCACTCGGTCTGCGCGCAGGGCGGGATAAACGGAGCTGTCAACACAAAAGGGGAAGGAGACTCTCCGTTTGAGCATTTTGATGACACGGTATACGGAGGCGACTTTTTGGCAAACCAGCCTCCTGTAAAAGCGATGTGTGAAGCGGCGCCGTCCATTATCCACTTATTGGACCGCATGGGGGTTATGTTTAACAGAACGCCGGAAGGGCTCTTGGACTTCCGCCGTTTCGGGGGTACACAGCATCACAGAACCGCTTACGCGGGAGCGACGACGGGTCAGCAGCTTCTTTACGCACTGGACGAGCAGGTGCGCAGATATGAAGTGGCGGGTCTCGTCACAAAATACGAAGGCTGGGAATTCCTCGGCGCCGTTCTTGATGATGAGCGCACGTGCCGCGGTATCGTAGCCCAAAATCTGACCAATATGCAAATCGAGTCATTCCGTTCTGACGCCGTTATTATGGCGACGGGAGGACCCGGAATCGTATTCGGAAAATCAACAAACAGCATGATCAACACGGGATCTGCCGCATCAATCGTCTATCAGCAGGGCGCTTATTATGCAAACGGCGAATTTATCCAAATTCACCCGACAGCAATCCCGGGGGACGATAAACTGCGTCTGATGAGTGAATCGGCGCGCGGCGAGGGCGGAAGAGTCTGGACGTACAAAGACGGAAAACCTTGGTACTTCCTCGAGGAAAAATATCCGGCTTACGGAAACCTCGTGCCGCGGGATATTGCGACACGTGAAATCTTTGACGTGTGCGTGAATCAGAAACTCGGCATCAACGGAGAAAACATGGTGTATCTCGATCTGTCGCACAAAGATCCGAAAGAGCTTGACGTTAAGCTTGGCGGCATTATCGAAATCTATGAAAAATTCATGGGCGATGATCCGCGCAAGCTTCCGATGAAAATTTTCCCTGCCGTTCACTATTCAATGGGCGGACTGTGGGTTGATTATGATCAGATGACAAGCATCCGCGGACTGTTCGCAGCGGGTGAATGTGATTATTCAATGCACGGAGGAAACCGTTTAGGGGCGAACTCTCTGCTTTCCGCCATCTACGGAGGAATGGTGGCCGGACCGAATGCGGTGAAATATGTTTCCGGACTTGAAACATCAGCGGAAGACCTGTCTTCTTCATTATTTGATTCCTATGTGAAAAAAGAAGAAGAAAAATGGGCCGATATCATGAAGATGGACGGCGACGAAAATGCCTACGTGCTTCACCGTGAGCTCGGAGAATGGATGACGGCCAACGTCACGGTGGTCCGCCACAACGACAAGCTTTTGAAAACGGATGACAAAATCCAAGAGCTGATGGAACGCTTTAAGAAAATCAATATCAACGATACGACAAAATGGAGCAACCAAGGGGCGATGTTCACCCGCCAGTTCTCCAATATGCTTCAGCTTGCCAGAGTCATCACGCTCGGCGCATATAACCGAAATGAAAGCCGGGGAGCGCACTATAAACCGGATTTCCCTGAAAGAAATGACGATGAGTGGCTCAAAACGACGATGGCTAAACATGCCGGTCCGTTTGAAGCTCCGGAATTTGAATATCAGGATGTCGATGTATCACTGATTGCGCCCCGTAAACGCGACTACTCGAAGAAGAAGGTGGCGAAATAATCATGAGTGAGAAAAAGATACGGTTTATCATTACACGCCAGGATACGCCCGAAAGCGCGCCATACGATGAAGAATTCGAAATCAATTACCGCCCGAATCTGAACGTGATTTCCGCCCTGATGGAAATCCGCAGAAATCCCGTGAATGCAAAAGGAGAGAAAACCACTCCGGTCGCATGGGACATGAACTGTCTTGAAGAAGTATGCGGCGCCTGCTCCATGGTCATCAACGGAAGACCGCGCCAGTCATGTACTGCGCTGATTGATAAGCTGGAACAGCCGATCCGTCTGAAGCCGATGAAAACATTCCCGGTTGTCCGTGACCTTCAGGTTGACCGCAGCAGAATGTTTGATTCACTGAAAAAAGTGAAAGCATGGGTGCCGATTGACGGAACTTACGATTTGGGGCCGGGGCCGAGAATGCCGGAAAAACGCCGCCAGTGGGCATATGAATTGTCTAAATGCATGACATGCGGCGTCTGCCTCGAAGCCTGCCCGAACGTCAACAGCAAGTCGAAATTCATGGGGCCTGCCCCGATGTCGCAAGTGCGTCTGTTTAACGCCCATCCGACGGGCGCGATGAACAAAGCAGAACGTTTAGAAGCTTTAATGACAGACGGCGGCCTCGGAGATTGCGGGAATTCACAAAACTGTGTGCAATCCTGCCCGAAAGGCATTCCGCTTACGACTTCAATCGCTGCTTTGAACAGAGATACCAATTTACAAGCATTCCGTAATTTCTTCGGAAGCGACAGAGTATAAGAAAGAGAAAAAGAGCCTCTTCCGCACGGGAGAGGTTTTTTTATAAGGAGCTGAAGGTGATGAAACAACCGCAATATATTGATATCCCGTTTGAAGAATGGAGACAGTCGTTTTCTTTCTTTACTGAAGTATCGGTTCGTTTTTCAGAAACGGATATGTTCGGCCATATGAATAATGTAACCCCTTTCATCTATTTTGAAGAAGCACGGATCGCTTATTTTAAACAGCGGGGCATGACGGCGCAAAACTCGGAAACGATGACGGTCGTCGCAAGCCAGCAGTGCGACTATATGCGTCAGGTGATGCCGTATGAAAATCTGCGGATTTATGTGAAAGCAAGCGCTGCCGGAAATGCGTCCGTCACCCTTCATTACCTTGGAGAAAATGAGTCGGGCCTGCCGTGCTTTACAGGTTCCGTCGTTATGGTTCAAGTGTCGAAGAAAAGCGGCAAAGCGGTCAGCTGGACGGAGCGGGAGAAAGGCATTCTGCTCGCCTGAACGGATAACTATTTCTCTAAGAGACGTCACCTCCGAAGCGCCCTTTACATATGATATCTTGACTATATAAACCCATTCGTTTCAGATTCGCTCTCACCTTAGCAAGGAGGGTTACAATACTTGAAGGAGAAAGATTTTCAATCAAAGCCGCTGCTGACCAAAAGAGAAAGAGAAGTATTCGAATTGCTCGTTCAAGACAAGACAACAAAGGAAATTGCAAGCGAGCTATTTATCAGTGAAAAAACTGTACGGAATCACATTTCAAATGCCATGCAGAAGTTAGGTGTGAAAGGGCGTTCGCAAGCTGTTGTCGAGCTTCTTAGAATGGGTGAGCTAGAGCTCTGATTCTTGCCGGTTTTCCTTCTTTACGAGAAGGAGCCGGTTATTTGCGTTGGCGCCCGGGCTGATGGGCATGCGGTGAAAATCCCGGTTTTTCCTTTTTCTCCGTCAGTCTTGCATTTTCTTAAAAAAAGAAGGAAAATAGACACGGAGCGCATAGCCCAGAAAGATCCTTGAGTGAGGGATGGACAAATGACATCAAAATCTGTAGAGCATGTTGCGGATATCGAAAAATCACTCCGCCATATCGCTGCGATCATTAAACAAAAAGGAAGAGAAATCCTTAACCAATATGCAATTACACCGCCGCAATTCGTGGGGCTTCAATGGCTTTATGAATTGGGGGATATGACAATAGGCGAATTATCAGGCAAAATGTATTTGGCTTGCAGCACGACGACGGATCTGATAGACCGCATGGAAAAAAATAAGCTTGTCGAGCGGGTCAAAGACCCGGCTGACAGACGGGTCGTCAGAATTCATCTTCTCGCTGAAGGAGAACGCATTATCCAAGAAGTGATTTTGAAAAGACAGGCTTATTTGCGGGATATGTTTGCGACATTTTCCGAAGAAGAAACAGCCGCTTTCGAAAAATCATTATTGAAACTGCAGCATGAAATGAAAAGAAAATGAGGCGATTTTGTTGGAACAGCCGATAGGAGTCATTGATTCCGGGGTTGGCGGGTTAACCGTTGCTAAGGAAATCATGAGACAGCTACCGAAGGAAAATATCATCTATGTGGGAGATACAAAACGCTGCCCGTACGGCCCGCGTCCTGAAGAAGAAGTTCTTCAATACACGTGGGAAATGACCGATTACCTGCTGGAAAACCACCATATCAAAATGCTCGTGATCGCCTGTAATACGGCCACGGCCATTGCCTTGGAGGATATTCAGCGTAAAACGGATATTCCGGTTGTCGGCGTCATTCAGCCGGGTGCGAGAACGGCGATAAAGGTCACGAAAAACCAGCATATCGGCGTCATCGGCACGGTCAATACCATTAAAAGCAGAGCATATGAGCAGGCGCTGCTCGGGTTAAACGCAGAACTTCAAGTTGAGAACACGGCTTGTCCGCTGCTCGTGCCGTTTGTGGAAAGCGGACGGTTTCTTCAGGAATCAGCGGAGGAAGCGGTTGAAGCATCGCTTGAACCTTTAAAAGGTACATCAATTGACACCTTGATTTTAGGATGTACGCATTATCCGATTTTAAAAGACCCGATTCAGAATTATATGGGAGAGCATGTGAAAATCATTTCCTCCGGAGACGAGACGGCGAGAGAAGTGAGCACCATCTTGTCTTATAAAGGTTTGTTAAACCAATCGAAACATGCACCGGAGCATCAATTTCTTACAACGGGAGAGCGGAACGGCTTCGCAAAAATTGCCGAAGACTGGTTCGGCCACGAAATCGGCCATGTCGAGTGCATCTCCCTTCAAGAGCCGGTCAGAAAATAAATCAAAAAAACCCCGCTGTTTACGGCGGGTTTTTTTGCGCTTCCCGGTCTATTTCCCGGACAGGGCTCGTATACATCATAGTACAAACAGCCTTAGGAGGGAAAAGTATGCTGAAAAAAGGACCTGCAGTTATTGCTGCAACATGTCTTACTTCGGCTTTTGTGTTATCTGGATGCGGTTTGTTTCAATCCGATAAAACAGCCGGGGAAATTGACCCGCCTCAAGACATTTCATATGTAAAGGATGAAGCGGGAATTCAGGCAAAACCAAAGCAGTCAGAGAAAAACGGCACTTCTAAAGCCGACCAGCCGGCCAATACAGTCATGCGAGAACTGTATCTGATTGATAAAAACGGCTATGTCGCAGCACAGACACTGCCTCTTCCGAACAGTGAGGGAACCGCAAAGCAGGCCCTTGAGTACTTGGTTCAGGGAGGGCCTGTATCAGAAATCCTGCCGAACGGCTTCAGAGCGGTGCTCCCTGCGGATACGACGGTAAATGTCGATATTAAAAAAGATGGAACTGCCGTCGCTGATTTTTCGAAGGAATTTAAAAACTATAAAAAAGAAGACGAACAAAAAATCCTGCAATCGATTACATGGACGCTTACCCAATTCAGCTCAATAGATAAAGTCAAAATCAGAATCAACGGGCACGAATTGAAAGAAATGCCGGTGGGCGGCACGCCGATTACGGGCGACTTAAGCAGAAAAGACGGGATTAATATTGAAACGGCCGGAGTGAATGATCTGACAGACACCCATCCGCTGACTGTATATTATCTGGCGGAAACAGAGACAAGCGAATACTACGTGCCTGTTACAAAACGGATTGACAATTCGGAAACAAATGACATCACGGCTGCCGTTGAACAGCTCACCGACGGACCGGGCAAAGCAAGCGGGCTTTTGACGGACTTTAATAACGATGTTAAGCTTCTCAGCAAGCCGAAAGTGAAAGACGGCCAGGTTACACTGGACTTTAACAGCTCTATTTACGGAAGCGCCGACGAAAAAACAAAAATGGTGTCATCGGGCGTACTGGACAGCATCGTTCTCACGTTAACCGAACAGCCGTCGATTAAAAGTGTTTCTATAAAAGTAAATGGAAAATCAGAACTGGTGAATGAAAAAGGAGAATCCCTTTCAAAACCTGTTTCGAGGCCGGCACAAGTGAATACGGGTAGTTTTTAATTTGCGATTTTTGATATACTAGTAAAAAAGAGGTTAGCGTTCCGGCTGCCTCTTTCTTTATTCACAATCCGGAACAAAAGGTTTATGTACATATAATCGGAGGTAAAATATGAGACACGACGGAAGACAGCACGATGAGCTGCGCCCTATCACATTTGATTTGGATTTTATCACTCACCCGGAAGGCTCTGTTTTAATTACAGCGGGAAATACAAAGGTCATCTGTAATGCATCTGTGGAAGACCGGGTGCCGCCATTTTTACGCGGCGGAGGAAAAGGCTGGATCACAGCGGAATACAGCATGCTTCCCCGCGCGACGAATCAAAGAACGATAAGAGAATCTTCAAAAGGAAAGGTCTCCGGCAGAACGATGGAAATTCAGCGGCTGATCGGGCGCGCGCTCCGGGCCGTCGTTGATTTGGAGAAGCTCGGCGAACGGACGATCTGGATCGACTGTGACGTCATTCAAGCTGACGGCGGAACAAGAACGGCTTCCATTACCGGCGCATTCTTGGCAATGGCCATTGCGACCGGCAAACTCGTAAAAAGCGGCGTTATCAAAACCTCTCCCGTGACAGATTATCTCGCGGCCATTTCTGTCGGGATGGATAAAGAAGAAGGCCTTCTTTTAGATCTGAATTATGAAGAGGATTCGGCGGCTGAAGTCGACATGAATATCATCATGACGGGAAGCGGACGTTTTGTAGAGCTTCAAGGGACGGGCGAAGAAGCCACATTCTCCCGTGAAGATTTAAACGGACTGTTAAGCCTTGCCGAAAAAGGAATCCAGACGCTTATTCAAAAGCAAAAAGAAGTGCTGGGAGAAACATTGCCTGAACTGAAATAAGAAAGAGGGGCCTGATCAGCGTGAAAGAAGTCATTATTGCGACACACAATCAGGGAAAAGTGAAAGAATTCAAGGAAATACTCGAACCGAAAGGCTACAGCGTCTCTTCTTTGGCGGAAATCGGATTTACGGAAGAAATTGAGGAAACCGGACATACCTTTGAAGAAAACGCCATCTTAAAAGCGGAAGCCGTGGCAAAAGCCGTCAACAAAATGGTCATTGCAGACGACTCCGGTTTATCAGTGGACAACCTTGGAGGCAGACCGGGCGTTTATTCAGCCCGTTATGCCGGAGAAGCAAAAGATGATAAGGCGAATATGGACAAGGTGCTGTCAGAATTAAAAGGCATCGAAAAAGAGCAGCGCACGGCCCGTTTCCGCTGCGCCCTTGCCGTCAGCATGCCGGGGCAGGAAACAAAAACGGTCGAAGGTCATGTTGAAGGGTATATTGCGGAAGGACCCGAAGGAGATAACGGGTTCGGCTATGATCCCATTTTTATTGTAAAAGATAAAGATAAAACCATGGCCCAGCTGACAAGCGCTGAGAAAAACAAAATCAGCCACAGGGCTGAGGCGCTCAAGAAACTGTCAAAGCTGCTTGATTCATAAGGGGGAGCGTATGCAATGAAAGTGCTGATAATAAGTGACAGTCACGGCCTTGAAGACGAGCTGGAGACGATTGCAAAGCGGCACGAAGACGAAGCGGATCTGATGATTCATTGCGGTGATTCAGAGCTTGACGCCGCACATCCGGCGCTCACGCCGTATCACACGGTAAAAGGCAATTGCGACTTTGGCGGCGGGTTTCAGGATGAACTCCTTCTGGACGCCGGCTCAAAGAAAATTCTGGCCGTTCACGGGCATCTTCACGGCATTAAACAGTCACTTTTAACTGTTTTTTACCGGGCGGAAGAGCTTGGGGCGGATATCGTCTGCTTCGGCCACTCACATATTGCCGGGAGTGAAGTGCTTCGGGGCAAGCTTTTGATTAATCCGGGCAGCATTCGTCTTCCGAGAGTCCGCAATGTGAAAAGCTATGCCATTCTTACTCTTACAGAAAGAGAAGGCGCCGTGACATTTTACGACGAAACGGGTCGGGAATTGAAGGACTTGGGGAATACAATCAGTTTTTAACAAGTGATGGGGGAGATTTCATTCTTCCCCATCAAAAGTTTTTAAAAAAATATTGACTTATGATTTGAACCTGTATATAATAAATCTTGTCGCTGATACATAAAGCAAAAGCTGTCCCAGTAGCTCAGCTGGATAGAGCAACGGCCTTCTAAGCCGTCGGTCGGGAGTTCGAATCTCTCCTGGGACGTACAAAAAAAGAGCTGGTGACATCAGAGTGAAAACTGATGCCGCTGGCCTTTTTTATCGGATGACTATATTGTCAATTCGCTGATATCATGGTAAAATAATCAGCAGATATTTGTTTTCATGTCCCAGTAGCTCAGCCGGATAGAGCAACGGCCTTCTAAGCCGTCGGTCGGGAGTTCGAATCTCTCCTGGGACGTATAAAAAACCTCAAGCCCTGACAATGGGTTTGAGGTTTTTTTGTATTTTATTTTTATTTTACGAAACAAAAGTTCCGTATTTGATGAAAATTGTAAAGTAATTTTAATATAAATGAAACTTAATGTAATATTTACCGTAATAAATATATGTATAAAGATACTTAAGGCGCCCTTGAGTGATAAATTATCTGATTTCTATCATACGTTTTGTCGGTGATTGTTAGAAAGACAGCAGGAGGAATTAGCTTTTGAAGTACGCATTTGCATATAAAAATCACAATATAGAAACGATCTTTTGCGGAAAAGACGAGCTGTTTGAGGAACTGAAACAATTTTTAATCACTCAATGCGGTTTAATCATTGTTGAGGTTTCAAGGGCTGATTACTATACGGAGCAGGAAATGAATCAGTGGAATGACCGTTATACTCTGTGAATAAGAAAAGAAACCGGCCGTGTGAGACCGGTTTTTGTATCATCTGAATCCGCTCGGAGCGCTGAAGCCCCCGGCATGGCCGCTGAAACCGCCTCCGAGCGCGCCGGGATGTGCCCCGGCGCCGAGGCTTCCGCCGACGTCACTGAAGGTTTGGCCGTAGTACCCGGATGTATAAGGGTACGGAACGAATTGCTGTCCGGCGAATGACAGCGTGCTTTGCGGGGTCTGCTGTCCGTATCCGGATGACGGGAATCCCTGCTGAAAAGAAGGGCCGCCTTGATATGGTGCTGTATGCATCGGGGCCGGAGGATAGTAAGACTGCGGCGGTAAGACCGGTAAAGGCGGAAATCCAGGAGGCAGGCCCTGCATGCCTGATAACATCTTATTCATGACATCACTCATTTCTTACGAGATAAGAACAGTGTATGCGTATGTCTGTATAAAGAGCCTGTTCAATCGAACGGAATATCTGACAAGCATGCCGGAAGGACAGAGAAAAATCGTGTAATAAAATGTGACATATTCGTATATGAACGGAAAAATTTCATGTAATCTTGAGAGATTAATAAAAAAATGATAAAAACTTTTAATATTTACAGATCCCTTTGTACCAGTAATGAAAGCGTATACAAAGTAGATTGATTAATCTAAATTGTCTAATAATTATAAAAATGCTGTTGACACTGTCTGCAAACGGGCGTAATATGAGTTCAAACAAAAATAAATAAATGATTCACGCTAAAAAGAAAAATCATAAAACACTGAAAAAACAAACAAATGAAGGTTCTTTTTTAATAAAAGAGCTGCCATAATAAAAAGCGCAGAAGAGGATAAGTAGCTTTGCTGAAGTTTTTCACAGAGAGCCGGTAACGCTGAGAGCCGGTAAAACAAATCAAAGTGAACTCCCCTCAGAGTGCCGGTCTGAAATGTAAAGAGTAGGACTCGGCCGAGTGAACGCAATGTTTACTCGTTATCAAAACGGATAATCATTATCCATGAGACGGTCTGCATATGACCGTAAACAAGGGTGGTACCGCGGAGAGCAAAGCCTTTTCGCCCCTTTTGGCTATCGCATGAAATGCTTGGCTGAATGTGGGTGGGAAGGCTTTTTTATTTGCGTCAGCCGGCGCTGCGTTTTATGAATTGGATTTTAGAAGGGAACATTGAAAAGGAGGAACTGAAAATGGGCACAAATGTACAGGCGGATTCTTTGTCTGCCGATTGTACAAAAACAATGAACGGGGCTCTGATGCTGATTGAATCATTAAAGAAAGAAAATGTCGAGATGATCTTCGGCTATCCGGGGGGAGCCGTCCTTCCGATTTACGATAAACTGTATCAATCAGGATTGGTTCACATCCTGCCCCGCCACGAGCAAGGCGCGATCCATGCGGCAGAAGGGTATGCGAGAGTCTCCGGAAAGCCGGGGGTTGTGATTGCTACCTCCGGACCCGGAGCGACAAATTTAGTTACCGGTCTTGCGGATGCGATGATTGATTCACTGCCGCTCGTAGTGTTTACCGGTCAGGTGGCCACTTCGGTCATCGGCAGCGACGCTTTCCAGGAAGCCGACATTTTAGGAATTACGATGCCGATTACGAAACACAGCTACCAAGTCCGCCGTCCGGAAGATCTCCCTCGTGTGATTAAAGAGGCGTTCCATATCGCCACGACGGGAAGACCGGGCCCGGTATTAATTGATATACCGAAGGATGTCGCAGCATTTGAAGGAGAATTCAGATATGATCACGAGATCAATCTTCCGGGTTATCAGCCGGTAAAAGAGCCTAACTATCTGCAGATCCGAAAGCTCGTGGAAGCTGTCAGCAGTGCGAAAAAGCCGGTTATTTTAGCCGGAGCGGGTGTTTTGCATGGTAAAGCTTCAGAAGATTTAAAAAATTATGCCGAACAGCAGCAAATTCCGGTAGCGCACACGCTTCTCGGTCTGGGCGGTTTCCCGGCAGACCATCCTCTTTTTCTGGGAATGGCGGGGATGCACGGCACATACACAGCGAATATGGCGCTTTACCACTGTGACTTGCTGATCAGCATAGGAGCGCGGTTTGATGACCGCGTGACCGGAAATCTGAAGCATTTTGCAAAATCGGCCAAAGTAGCGCATATCGATATTGATCCTGCTGAAATCGGAAAAATTATTGAAACGCAGATTCCGGTGGTCGGCGACAGTAAAATCGTCCTTCAGGAATTATTGAAGCAAAACGGAAAACAGGGACAGACAGAGGAATGGAAACAGCAGCTTTCAGAATGGAAAGAAGAATATCCCCTTTGGTATACAGACGACAGAGAAGAGGGCTTGAAACCCCAAAAGCTGATTGAGTATATTCACCAATTCACAAACGGTGAGGCGATTGTGGCGACGGATGTCGGCCAGCACCAGATGTGGGCGGCTCAGTTTTATCCTTTCCGAAAGGCTGATAAGTGGGTGACCTCGGGGGGGCTCGGCACAATGGGCTTCGGCCTTCCGGCGGCTATCGGAGCGCAGCTGGCCGATCGTAACGCCACGGTCGTTGCCATCCTCGGAGACGGCGGTTTCCAGATGACCCTTCAGGAATTAGATGTCATCCGGCAGCTGAATCTTCCTGTCAAAGTGGTTATCTTGAACAACGAATGTCTGGGCATGGTCAGACAGTGGCAGGAAATCTTCTATGAAGAACGCTATTCTGAATCCAAATTCTCGGCGCAGCCTGACTTTGTCAAATTGTCAGAAGCCTACGGCATTAAAGGCGTCCGGATTTCATCGGAAGAAGAGGCGGAAGAAGAGCTTAAAAAGGCGCTTTCATCAAAAGAACCGGCCGTTATTGACGTCCGGGTCGCCAAAAGCGAGAAAGTATTCCCGATGATCGCGCCGGGTAAAGGACTTCATGAAATGGTGGGGGTGAAACCTTGAAACGCATTATCACATTAACGGTGGTCAACCGCTCGGGGGTATTAAACCGGATCACCGGCCTGTTTACAAAAAGACACTATAATATCGAAAGCATCACTGTAGGCCACACGGAAACAAGCGGTGTTTCAAGGATTACATTTGTCGTCCATGTGGAAGGCGAAAATGACGTAGAGCAGCTGACAAAGCAGCTTAACAAACAAATTGACGTCCTGAAAGTGACGGATATTACAAACCAATCGATTGTACAGCGTGAGCTGGCATTAATCAAAGTTGTTTCCGCACCGTCGGCCAGAACGGAAATCAATGGAATCATTGAGCCGTTCAGAGCTTCTGTCGTTGATGTCTCAAGAGACAGCATCGTCGTTCAGGTTACCGGCGAATCTAATAAAATCGAAGCGCTCATAGAGCTTCTCAAACCTTACGGAATTAAAGAAATCGCGAGAACGGGCACAACGGCTTTTGCGAGGGGAACCCAGCAGAAGGCGTCATCCAATAAAACAATTTCAATTGTATAACACAAAAAAGGGAGAGATTAAAATGGTAAAAGTATATTATAACGGTGATATCAAAGAGAACGTATTGGCAGGTAAAAAAGTAGCGATTATCGGTTACGGTTCACAAGGTCATGCACACGCGCTGAACTTAAAAGAAAGCGGAATTGATGTCATTGTCGGCGTCAGACAAGGCAAATCATTTACACAGGCCCAAGAAGACGGTCATCAAGTCTTTTCGGTAAGAGAAGCGGCTGCGCAGGCTGATATCATTATGGTTCTTCTTCCGGATGAACAGCAGCAAAAAGTATATGAAGCTGAAATCAAAGATGAATTGACGGCGGGCAAGTCATTGGTATTCGCACACGGATTTAACGTCCATTTCCATCAGATCGTGCCTCCTGCTGATGTGGATGTATTCCTTGTCGCCCCTAAAGGACCTGGACACCTTGTCAGAAGAACATATGAACAAGGCGCGGGCGTACCGGCATTGTTTGCCATCTACCAGGATGTATCAGGCGAAGCGAAAGATACGGCTCTTGCTTATGCAAAAGGAATCGGCGGAGCGCGTGCGGGGGTTCTTGAAACAACATTTAAGGAAGAAACGGAAACAGATTTGTTCGGTGAGCAGGCTGTTCTGTGCGGAGGTTTAACGGCGCTTGTCAAAGCGGGTTTTGAAACGCTGACAGAAGCCGGCTACCAGCCTGAACTCGCATACTTCGAGTGTCTGCACGAACTGAAGCTGATCGTAGACTTGATGTATGAAGAAGGATTGGCGGGCATGAGATACTCTATCTCCGATACGGCTCAATGGGGAGACTTTGTATCAGGACCGCGCGTAGTCGATGCGAAGGTAAAAGAATCGATGAAACAAGTATTAACGGATATTCAAAACGGTACATTCGCAAAAGAATGGATCGTGGAAAACCAAGTGAACCGTCCTCGTTTCAATGCGATCAATGCAAGCGAAAACGAGCATCAGATTGAAAAGGTCGGCAGACAGCTTCGTGAAATGATGCCGTTTGTCAAACAAGGCAAGAAGAAGGAAGCGGTGGTCTCCGTTGCGCAAAATTAATGTTTTCGACACGACCCTTCGTGACGGTGAACAATCTCCCGGGGTCAACCTCAATTCCCGGGAGAAACTGGCGATAGCCAAGCAGCTTGAAAGACTCGGGGTGGACATTATTGAAGCGGGATTTCCCGCTTCATCCCGAGGTGATTTTTTAGCCGTGCAGGAAATCGCAAGAACGATTAAAAATTGTTCGGTAACAGGGCTTGCCCGATCTGTCAAAGGTGATATCGACGCAGCCTGGGAAGCGCTGAAAGACGGGGCCAGCCCGCGCATTCACATCTTTATCGCCACCTCTGACATTCATCTGAAGCATAAGCTGAAAATGACGCGGGAAGAGGTTAAGAAAAAAGCGGTTGAAATGGTGAAGTATGCAAAAGAACGCTTTTCGATCGTTCAATGGTCAGCAGAAGACGCATGCCGCACCGAACTTCCGTTTCTGGCTGAAATCGTAGAAGAAGTGATTGATGCCGGCGCGAGCGTCATCAACCTGCCGGACACTGTAGGTTACCTGACGCCGGCTGAATACGGAAACATCTTTAAATATATGAAGGAACACGTTCCGAATATCAGCCGGGTAAAGCTCTCAGCCCATTGCCACGATGATCTCGGAATGGCGGTTGCCAACTCACTTTCGGCAATTGAGAACGGCGCTGATCAAATTGAATGCGCCATTAACGGCATAGGAGAAAGAGCCGGGAACGCCGCGCTAGAGGAAATCGCCGTTGCGCTTCATGTCAGAAATGACGCGCATCAAGCCGATTCATCTCTCAATCTTCATGAATTGAAGCGGACGAGTGATCTTGTCAGCAAACTGACGGGCATGGCCGTTCCCCGCAATAAAGCAATCGTCGGAGATAACGCTTTCGCACATGAATCCGGCATTCACCAAGACGGTTTCCTGAAAGAAAAATCAACATATGAAATCATTTCACCGGAACTTGTCGGCGTGACTGCTGATGCGCTCGTACTCGGAAAGCATTCCGGACGCCATGCGTTCAAAGACCGCCTGAATGCGCTTGGATTCCAGTTTGATAGTGAGGAAATCAATAAATTTTTTACGATGTTTAAAGAACTGACCGAAAAGAAAAAAGAAATCACCGATGATGACTTGATTTCTCTTATTTTAGAAGAAAAAGTGACGGACAAAAAAATCGGCTATGAATTTCTGTCTCTGCAAGTGCATTACGGGACGTCTCAGGTGCCGACTGCAACAGTCTCTTTGAAGAATCAGGAAAACGAACAGCTGATGCAAGAGGCGGCAACGGGGGCGGGCAGCGTAGAAGCCGTTTATAATACGCTCGGGCGCTGCATCGATAAAAATATTGAACTGACAGACTACCGCATCCAATCCAACCGGAAAGGCGAAGACGCGCTGGCTCAAGTTTATGTCAGAGTGACCGTGAACGGAAAAGAAACATCAGGGCGGGGAATCGCGCAGGATGTTCTGGAAGCTTCTGCTAAAGCTTATTTGAACGCCGTGAACCGGCAGTTGGTGCTGGATTGCAATTTAGACGGATTAAAGAGACGGACTGCGGTCGGCTCGTAATAGAAAGGAGAACGTTTGATTTGAAAAAACGCATTGCTTTGCTTCCCGGTGACGGAATCGGACCGGAAGTGGCGGAATCAGCGGCAGATGTATTGAAAAGCGTTGCCGAACAATTCGGACATGAATTTGAATTTGAAAACGGACTGATCGGGGGAGCAGCCATTGACGCCCATCAAAACCCCCTTCCTGAGGAGACGGTGGCTCTTTGTGAAAGATCCGACGCCATCCTGCTCGGGGCAGTCGGCGGACCGAAATGGGACCAAAATCCTCCGGAGCTCAGACCGGAAAAAGGCCTGCTCGGCATCAGAAAAAAACTCGGCCTGTTTGCGAATCTGCGTCCCGTGACCGTATTTGAAAGCCTGTCTGAGGCGTCTCCGCTGAAAAAAGAATATATCAGCGGCGTCGACTTTGTAATCGTCAGGGAACTGACGGGCGGCCTCTACTTCGGAGAACCGAGCAGACAGTATGTCAATGAAGCGGGAGAAAAGGAAGCGGTCGATACCCTTTTTTATAAGAAAGAAGAAATCGCACGCGTTGTCAGAGAAGCCTTTAAGATGGCTGCCGGCAGAAAAGGAAAAGTGACGTCCGTTGATAAGGCGAATGTGCTTTCTTCAAGCAGGCTGTGGCGGGAAACGGCAGATGAAATCGCAAAAGAATTTCCTGATGTGACGCTTGAACATATGCTTGTCGATAATGCCGCGATGCAGCTCATCTACGCTCCGAGCCAGTTTGACGTCATCGTAACAGAGAATATGTTCGGCGATATTTTAAGCGATGAAGCCTCAATGCTGACAGGCTCGCTCGGCATGCTGCCGTCAGCCAGTTTATCAAGTTCAGGTCTTCACTTGTTTGAACCCGTGCATGGATCTGCGCCTGACATCGCCGGTAAAGGGATGGCCAATCCGTTTGCGGCGATTTTATCAGCGGCGATGCTTTTGAGAACTTCTTTCGGACTTGAAAACGAAGCGCAGGCGGTGGAAAGAGCGGTCGCAAAGGTGCTTGCAGATGGCAGCCGTACACGTGATATCGCCCGGGACGGCCAATATGCCGGAACGCATGACATTACTGAAAAAGTAAAAGCCGCATTAGCCGGCTCGAATACAAAATCTATAGTGTGACGCTTTAAAGAAAGCGGTCTTAGTTCATAGGTAGAGGGAGGAAACAAAGATGATGCCTCGAACAATCATCGAAAAGATTTGGGATCGGCATGTTGTAAAAAGCGGTGAAGGAAAACCCGACCTTCTCTATATTGATCTGCACCTCATTCATGAGGTTACGTCTCCTCAGGCGTTTGAAGGGTTAAGGCAGAAGGGAAGAAAGGTCAGACGGCCGCAGAACACATTCGCGACGATGGACCACAATATTCCGACCGTCAACCGTTTTGACATTAAAGATGAAGTCGCAAAGCGCCAAGTAACCGCGCTTGAACGGAATTGCGAGGAGTTCGGCGTCCGTCTTGCGGATCTTCACAGCGCAGACCAGGGGATCGTTCACGTGGTCGGGCCTGAGCTTGGTCTGACACTTCCGGGAAAAACGATCGTTTGCGGAGACAGCCATACATCGACTCACGGCGCGTTCGGAGCGCTTGCCTTCGGTATCGGCACAAGTGAGGTGGAACATGTTCTTTCCACACAGACATTATGGCAGCAGCGGCCGAAAACGCTTGAAATCCGCGTTGACGGAACGCTCCAAAAAGGAGTGACAGCGAAGGATGTCATCTTGTCGGTCATCGGAAAATACGGGGTGAAATTCGGTACCGGATATGTCATTGAATACACCGGGGAAGTATTCAGAAACATGTCTATGGACGAACGCATGACCGTCTGCAATATGTCAATAGAAGCGGGAGCACGGGCGGGACTGATCGCTCCAGATGACACGACGATTGAATACTGTAAAAACCGTAAATACGCGCCAAAAGGCGAGGAATTTGAAAAAGCCGCCGCAGAATGGAAAGCGTTAAAAACCGATCCGGGCGCCGTATACGATCATTCCATCGTGTTAGACGGCAGCGAGATTTCTCCAATGGTAACATGGGGCGTCAATCCCGGCATGGTTCTTCCGGTCGATGCCCAAATACCGGCGCCGGAAACGATTGATTCTGAAGACGGTAAAAAAGAAGCCATCCGCGCGTACGAATACATGGGAATTTCACCGAATCAAAAAATTGAAGATATTAAAGTCGAGCATGTGTTTATCGGCTCCTGTACAAATTCGCGGATGACCGATCTTCGCCAGGCTGCGGATATGATCAAAGGCCGAAAAGTCGCCGACAGCGTCAGAGCCATTGTGGTGCCGGGTTCTCAAAGCGTGAAACAGCAGGCCGAGGAAGAAGGGCTGCATCGCGTGTTTCTCGAGGCCGGCTTTGAATGGAGAGAATCAGGCTGCAGCATGTGCCTCAGTATGAATAATGATGTCGTGCCTGAAGGGGAACGATGCGCTTCCACTTCCAACCGCAACTTCGAAGGCAGACAGGGAAAAGGCGCGAGAACACACCTTGTCAGCCCGGCGATGGCGGCAATGGCGGCCATTCACGGGCATTTCGTCGATGTAAGAAAGTTTTATCAAGAAAAAACAGTTGTGTAAGGAGTGCGCGAAAAGATGGAACCTTTAAAAACGCATACGGGAAAAGCGGCCGTCTTAAACCGGATCAACGTCGATACGGACCAGATTATTCCGAAACAGTTTTTGAAAAGAATTGAAAGAACCGGATACGGCAGATTCGCGTTTTTTGATTGGAGATACCTTGAGAACGGTGAGCCTGACCCTGAATTTGAATTAAACCGTAAAGTCTATGAAGGCGCGTCCATATTAATTGCCGGAGAGAATTTCGGCTGCGGATCATCCCGTGAACACGCTCCTTGGGCGTTGGATGATTACGGCTTCAAAATCATCATTGCTCCGTCATTTGCCGATATTTTTCATCAAAACTGTTTTAAAAACGGTATGCTTCCCATCCGTATGCCGTATGATCAGTGGAAAAAACTCGCCGGCCAATATGAAAATCAGTCTCTTAACATGACGGTTGATTTGGAAAACCAGCTCATTCATGACAGTGAAGGAAAAGAGATTTCATTTGAAGTCGATCCTCACTGGAAGGAAATGCTGATTAACGGTTATGATGAAATTTCATTAACACTTCTGCTGGAGGACGACATTCAGCAGTTTGAATCGAAAAGGAGTTCATGGCTTCAAGCCTGAAAAAAGCTGCCCGGCATCTGTCCGGCAGCTTTTTTTACCGTGTGCATCATCCTTTCTTGTGTTTCATGACGCGTGTTGATACACTTGAACAAAATAGCGCCTGAAAGGAAATAAAGTATGACGCATGACAAGAAAAAAGCTGATATCATTCCTTTCCCCCGTCTGAAAGAACGCTTGGTTGATAAAGGGATGGCCGCCATGAAGGATAAACAGTATGAGGAGGCCCTCGAACTGTTTTCAGAGGCGGTAAGCCACGGCGATACCGAGTCCGACGTACATTTAGGCATGGCGATTTGTTTTCTGGAACTCGGGGAATTGGAAGAAGCAAAACAAGTTTGCGAGAAAATGCTGAATGAAGGGTACGGCCATTATTTCACCGTGCTGCAGGTGTACATGACCATTTTAATTCAGCTGAAACAATATGAAGAAGTCAAAAGCACAATTGAAGCTGTGCTGGAAGAAAACCAGCTGCCCGCAGAAAGTGCGGAGCAATTCTACCGGCTGCTCGAATTCAGCCGCAAAATGACCGATCCCGATCAGCAGGATGAGGCGTGGGAGGAGGAATACGAGGACATTCTTGATGCGGAAAAAGTGCTGAACAGCCCCGCTGAACAAATGAATCTGATTCATTCTCTTAAAGACCGCAATATTGCAAAATACACGGGTCTCTTAAAAACAATTCTTCAAGATCCGGGCGCGCATCCGCTTATCAAGACGATGATTTTGACGCTGATGGCGGAGCATGACTACAGCAAGCCGGTTCATATTACAAAATTCGGCGATTCAATGACCGCGGTTCCGAGTGAAACGGTTCAGCCTGATGCAGCTCCGATTTTGCATCGCGTTCTTCGGGTGCTTGATGAAACGCTCGGCAATGAAAACCCTACATTATACGCTGCCGTCGAGGAGCTGTGGAGAAGGCATCTGTACGTCCTGCACCCTTTTATGCCGAAGTTTTTGAACGCGGATTTATGGGCGGCTGCGCTTCATAAGGTCGGTTACGAGATGCACGGCATTGACATTGAGCCGGAGGAACTTCATATGATGTACGAGTTTGACAGCCGCGAACTCGAAGAAGCCTGCACGATGATTAAGGATATTGAAGAAATTTCTTATTTGTAAATCACACCATATAGTTGAAAGCAGTAGGTGTTATGTTATAATATAGTGGTTGTATTTATGTATAGCGGTTTAACTGAAATGAGAATTACGGTTGGACAGGCTGCCAGTTCATTACATAATGATTCTGATTCAAAGCGGTTTTTTCTTTGACAAAGCCGCGGATTGCTTTAGAATGGAAGACCGACACAACCTGAATAGATTTTTGGAGGGAAACACATGTCTGTAAAATGGGAAAAACAAGAAGGCAACGAAGGCGTATTAACGGTTGAAGTTGATGCGGATACGTTCAAAACAGCTCTTGATGATGCATTTAAAAAAGTAGTAAAACAGGTTTCTATTCCTGGATTCCGCAAAGGGAAAGTTCCCCGCGGTTTATTCGAACAGCGTTTCGGCGTTGAAGCTCTTTACCAGGATGCTTTAGATATTTTACTTCCTGTAGAATACCCTAAAGCGGTTGAAGAAGCCGGCATTGAGCCTGTAGACCGCCCTGAAATCGATGTTGAAAAAATCGAAAAAGGCGAAAGCTTAATTTTCACTGCAAAAGTGACTGTAAAACCGGAAGTGAAACTTGGCGATTACAAAGGCTTAGGAATCGAAAAAGATGACACTGCCGTTACTGACGAAGATGTACAAAACGAACTTAAAGCGCTTCAAGAGCGTCAGGCTGAGCTTGTCGTGAAAGAAGAAGGCGCTGTTGAAAACGGCGATACAGTCGTTCTTGACTTCGAAGGTTTCGTTGACGGCGAAGCGTTTGAAGGCGGAAAAGCTGAGAACTACTCACTTGAAGTAGGATCAGGTTCATTCATCCCGGGCTTCGAAGAGCAGTTAACAGGCCTTGAAGCAGGCGCTGAAAAGGATGTTGAAGTAACATTCCCTGAAGAGTATCACGCTGAAGAGCTTGCCGGAAAACCAGCTGTTTTCAAAGTGAAAATTCATGAAATCAAAGCGAAAGAGCTTCCTGAGCTTAATGACGAATTCGCAAAAGACATTGACGAAGAAGTTGAAACGCTTGCTGAATTAACTGAGAAAACAAAAAAACGCCTTGAAGAAGCAAAAGAAAACGAAGCTGACGCTAAATTGCGTGAAGAGCTTGTTCTGAAAGCATCTGAAAACGCTGAAGCTGATGTTCCTCAAGCGATGATCGACACTGAGCTTGACCGCATGCTGAAAGAATTCGAACAGCGTCTGCAAATGCAAGGCATGAACCTTGAGCTTTACACTCAATTCTCAGGCCAAGACGAAAACGCGTTAAAAGAGCAAATGAAAGAAGATGCCGCAAAACGCGTAAAATCAAACCTGACTCTTGAAGCGATTGCTCAAGCTGAAAACCTTGAAGTAACGGACGAAGAAGTTGAAGCTGAGCTGACTAAAATGGCTGAAGCTTACAACATGCCGGTTGAAAACATCAAGCAGGCAATCGGTTCAACTGACGCGATGAAAGAAGATTTAAAAGTTCGAAAAGCAATTGATTTTCTTGTAGAAAACCGTTAATATGGTTCATAATAATAGACATAATAAAACAGGGCGCGATTAATTCGTGCCTTGTTTTGTACAATTATGATATAACTCTTTTTCTTGGGGCAAGATAGTCATTGCCGGGCTGTTTTTCGTCATACATATAGAATGTGCAAGTGCGAAACACATTGTTACCGTCTTACTGGAAAGTATGGTAAAATGCAATACATACTCGATCGTAGCAAGAACCGTTTTCTTTTGCCCTTCAGGTAAAAGAAAAAGTGAGACAAGATTAAGGGGTGAAAGAATGTTTAAATTCAACGAGGAAAAAGGACAATTGAAATGCTCGTTCTGCGGAAAAACGCAAGATCAGGTTCGTAAGCTGGTTGCAGGACCGGGTGTATATATATGCGACGAATGTATTGAGCTCTGTACAGAAATCGTAGAGGAAGAGCTTGGTACAGAAGAAGAAGTCGAATTTAAAGACGTTCCGAAGCCGCAGGAAATCCGTGAGATTCTGAATGAATATGTCATCGGACAGGATCAGGCGAAGAAATCACTTGCGGTTGCGGTATACAACCATTACAAACGCATCAATTCCAACAGTAAAGTGGATGATGTTGAGCTTTCTAAAAGTAATATTTCTTTAATCGGACCGACTGGAAGCGGGAAAACACTTCTTGCCCAGACGCTTGCGCGTATTCTGAACGTTCCGTTTGCGATCGCGGACGCTACATCTCTGACTGAAGCCGGATATGTCGGTGAGGACGTAGAAAACATCCTCCTCAAGCTGATTCAGGCAGCAGACTATGATGTGGAAAAAGCAGAAAAAGGCATTATTTATATCGATGAAATCGATAAAGTAGCGCGGAAATCTGAAAACCCGTCCATTACACGCGACGTATCAGGCGAAGGCGTTCAGCAGGCGCTGCTGAAAATTCTTGAAGGAACGGTTGCAAGCGTGCCGCCTCAAGGAGGACGTAAACATCCTCATCAGGAATTCATCCAGATCGATACGACGAACATTCTGTTCATTTGCGGCGGTGCATTTGACGGCATTGAACAAATCATCAAACGCCGTCTCGGACAAAAAGTCATCGGCTTCGGCTCAGATAATAAAGCGGCGGACCTGGAAAAAGAAGAACTGCTTTCTAAAGTTCTCCCGGAAGACTTGCTCCGTTTCGGTCTGATTCCTGAATTCATCGGCCGTCTTCCTGTCATTGCAAGCCTTGAGCAGCTTGACGAAACGGCACTGGTTGAAATTCTGACTAAACCGAAAAACGCACTCGTCAAACAATACAAGAAAATGTTAGAACTTGATGATGTCGAGCTTGAATTTGAAGGCGAGGCATTATCTGAAATTGCGAAAAAAGCGATCGAGCGTAAAACAGGCGCACGCGGCCTGCGTTCTATCATTGAAGGCATCATGCTTGACGTCATGTTTGATCTGCCGTCCCGTGATGATATTGAAAAATGTGTCATTACCGGAGCGACAGTCGCAGACGGTGAAGCGCCGCGTCTTGTATTAAAAGACGGCACTGTTGTTGGCCAAGATAAAACATCAGCATAACACGACAAAACCTCCTGACCCGATTTGATCAGGAGGTTTTTTTCTTGTCCTGACCCTTCTGAAAATGTTTATTCCGGGCTTTGCTGGGAGATACTAGCGGACAGAGGAATGAATTGGATACATAAATCGTTTTTTCAGGAGGGACCAGTATGAGTTGGACAGGGATCGCATTATTTGTACAGCTGTTTTTCGGGATAGTCATCGGACTATATTTTTGGAATCTGCTCAAAAACCAGCGAACACAAAAAGTGACGATAGATAAAGAATCAAAAAAGGAAATGGAACAGCTGCGCAAAATGCGCGCCATCAGTTTATCAGAACCTTTATCAGAAAAGGTGCGGCCGAAAAGCTTTCAGGACATTGTCGGCCAGGAAGACGGAATTAAAGCGTTAAAAGCAGCGCTTTGCGGACCGAACCCGCAGCACGTCATTATTTACGGTCCTCCGGGAGTCGGTAAAACGGCTGCGGCGCGGCTGGTATTGGAAGAAGCGAAAAAACATAAACAGTCACCGTTTCAAAAGCAGGCTGTTTTTGTTGAACTTGATGCGACGACCGCGCGGTTTGATGAACGGGGGATTGCCGATCCGCTTATCGGTTCAGTGCATGATCCGATTTATCAGGGAGCGGGTGCGATGGGCCAGGCGGGCATTCCGCAGCCGAAACAGGGGGCTGTGACTCATGCGCACGGCGGGGTATTGTTTATTGATGAAATCGGCGAGCTTCACCCGATTCAGATGAATAAAATGCTGAAGGTGCTTGAAGATCGAAAAGTATTTTTAGACAGTGCGTATTACAGTGAAGAAAATACGCAAATACCGAATCACATCCATGATATTTTTCAAAATGGGCTTCCGGCAGATTTCCGTTTGATCGGAGCGACAACGAGAATGCCGACTGAAATTCCGCCGGCCATCCGTTCGCGCTGTCTTGAAGTATTTTTCCGCGAGCTGGAAAAGGATGAACTTAAAATCGTTGCGAAGAAAGCAGCCGACAAAATTCAGAAAGAGATTTCTGATGAAGCTCTCAGCGTGCTGACCGCATATACGAGAAACGGACGTGAAGCCGTCAATATGATCCAGATCGCCGCCGGCATGGCGGTGACTGAGGACAGAAAAGAAATCACGACAGAAGATATAGAATGGGTTGTTCATTCCAGTCAGCTCACACCTAAAAATGAGCAGAAAATCGCCGATGAACCGCAAGTCGGCATCGTGAACGGACTCGCCGTCTACGGGCCGAACAGCGGCGCATTGCTGGAAATCGAAGTGAATGTCACACCGGCGCAGGACAAAGGAAGCCTGAATATCACGGGAATTGCAGAGGAAGAAAGCATCGGCAGCCAATCGAAGTCGATCCGCCGCAAAAGCATGGCGAAGGGATCTGTGGAAAATGTTCTGACGGTTCTCCGCACAATGGGCATCAAACCTTCAGACTATGACATTCACGTCAATTTTCCGGGCGGAGGCCCGATTGACGGACCTTCAGCAGGTATCGCGATGGCCGCGGGGATTTTTTCCGCGATTCACCGCATCCCGATCGACCATACGGTGGCGATGACGGGAGAAATCAGCCTGACGGGGCTTGTCAAACCGATCGGCGGCGTCATTCCGAAAATTAAAGCCGCAAAACAGGCCGGAGCAAAAACGGTCATTATCCCATATGAAAATCAGCAGTCCATTCTGAAACGAATAGACGGAATCACCATTAAAGCGGTAAAAACGTTCCAGGAAGTGCTTGACGTCATATTGGTTGACCCTCCTTCAGAACAAAAACCGTTTGATATCCAAATGAATAAAGAATCTGTATAAACCCCATTTTTATAATGGGGTTTTTTTATGGAGGACATCTTTTCCTTTTTCAGAACAGAAAGAAAGGGTATACTACGAAGAGACTGTTTTATATACAGGGCAGGCGGATAAGCCGATTAAAGCCCGATCCCGGAATTGTACAACGATGAAAAAGTTGTATTATAATGGTTCATACTAAAGTCACGGAGGTGTCAGTCACATGGCAGAAGATACAAAACGCAGCATCCCGCTCCTCCCTTTAAGAGGCTTATTGGTATACCCGACAATGGTTTTACATTTAGATGTAGGCCGTGACAAGTCGGTTCAGGCTCTTGAACAGGCAATGATGCATGATCATATGATTTTTTTAGCCACTCAGCAGGATATTTCGATAGACGAACCGGGTGAAGAGGATATTTTCGCCGTCGGCACTTATACAAAAATTAAACAGATGCTGAAGCTGCCCAACGGTACGATCAGAGTGCTTGTAGAAGGCATTCAGCGGGCGCAGATCCTTGAATACACCGAACTCGAAGATTATACTTCGGTCGATATACAGCTGATGCATGAGGATGATTCAAAAGACGTGGAAGACGAAGCGCTTATGCGGACGCTGCTGGACCATTTTGACCAGTACATAAAAATTTCTAAAAAAATCTCCGCAGAAACGTATGCGGCTGTGACTGATATTGAAGAGCCCGGCAGAATGGCGGATATCGTCGCTTCTCATCTCCCGCTGAAATTAAAGGACAAGCAGGACATTTTAGAAACGGCGGATATTAAAGAACGTCTGAATAAGGTCATTCGTTCCATTCATAATGAAAAAGAAGTGCTGGAGATTGAGAAAAAAATCGGTCAGCGCGTCAAACGTTCGATGGAACGCACTCAAAAGGAATACTATTTGCGTGAACAGATGAAAGCCATTCAGAAGGAGCTTGGCGACAAAGAAGGAAAAACCGGCGAAGTTCAGTCGCTCACGGAAAAGATAGAAGAAGCAGGCATGCCTGAGCGTGTCAAAGAAACGGCGCTTAAGGAATTAAACCGTTACGAAAAAGTGCCGTCAAGCTCAGCGGAAAGCTCTGTTATCCGCAACTATATTGATTGGCTCATCGCCCTTCCGTGGTCGGATGAAACAGAAGATAAACTTGATATTAAAAAAGCCGGGGAAATCTTAGATAAAGAGCATCACGGCTTAGAGAAAGTGAAAGAGCGGATTTTGGAGTATTTGGCCGTGAAACAGCTGACGAAAACGCTGAAAGGGCCGATTCTTTGTCTCGCCGGACCTCCGGGAGTCGGTAAAACATCTCTTGCAAAATCAATCAGTACGAGCATGGGACGCCGTTTTGTGAGAATTTCACTGGGCGGAGTGCGCGATGAGTCTGAAATCCGCGGGCACCGGCGCACATACGTCGGGGCGATGCCGGGCCGGATTATCCAGGGAATGAAAAAAGCCGGCAAACAAAATCCGGTCTTTCTCCTCGACGAGATCGACAAAATGTCGTCTGATTTCAGAGGCGATCCGTCTTCGGCGATGCTTGAGGTGCTGGATCCGGAACAAAACAGCACATTCAGCGACCACTATATTGAAGAGACGTTCGATTTATCGAAAGTGCTGTTTATCGCGACTGCGAATAACCTTGCTTCCATCCCGGGCCCTCTCAGAGACAGAATGGAGATTATCAGCCTGTCAGGCTACACTGAAAACGAAAAGCTGGAGATCGTGAAAGACCACCTGCTTCCGAAACAAATCAAAGAGCACGGGCTCACAAAGAGCAGCCTGCAGATTCGGGATCAGGCGATTACGGACATCATCCGCTACTACACGAGGGAAGCCGGCGTGAGAACGCTTGAACGCCAGATTGCCGCCATTTGCCGAAAGGCTGCGAAAGCCATTGTGTCTGAGGAGAGAAAACGCATTACCGTTACAGAGAAAAATCTGGCCGACTATCTCGGA
Organism: Bacillus sp. JK74; assembly: GCF_053663395.1. Classification (NCBI taxonomy): domain Bacteria; kingdom Bacillati; phylum Bacillota; class Bacilli; order Caryophanales; family Bacillaceae; genus Bacillus; species Bacillus sp. JK74. The sequence continues at coordinate 260,468 of NZ_JBSJQB010000003.1, forward strand.
AAACGGATATTCAGATACGGACAGGCGGAAACCGAAGATCAAATCGGGGTTGTCACGGGGCTCGCGTATACGACGGTCGGCGGAGATACGCTGTCAATCGAAGTGTCATTGTCACCGGGAAAAGGAAAGCTGATTCTGACCGGGAAGCTTGGAGATGTCATGCGGGAATCAGCGCAGGCCGCTTTCAGTTATGTCCGCTCGAAAGCGGAACAGTTCGGAATCGACCCGAAATTCCATGAGAAGTATGACATTCATATCCATGTCCCTGAAGGAGCGGTGCCGAAAGACGGCCCTTCTGCCGGAATTACGATGGCCACGGCGCTCGTTTCAGCATTAACGGACCGTGCGGTAAAACGCGAAGTCGGTATGACGGGAGAAATCACGCTGCGGGGCCGCGTGCTTCCGATCGGCGGACTGAAAGAAAAGGCGCTCGGCGCGCACAGAGCGGGCCTGACCACGATTATTGCGCCTAAAGATAACGAAAAAGATATAGAGGATATTCCAGAAAGCGTCAGAGAAGGACTGAAGTTTATATTCGTTTCTCACCTGGATGACGTTTTGGAACATGCCTTAGTAGGAGAGAAGAAATGAAAGTCACAAAGTCAGAAATCGTGATCAGCGCGGTCAAACCTGAGCAGTACCCAGATGGGGGGCTTCCGGAAATCGCGCTGGCGGGAAGATCAAATGTAGGAAAGTCATCTTTTATCAATTCATTAATCAATCGGAAAAACTTGGCCAGAACGTCATCAAAACCGGGGAAAACACAGACTTTAAACTTTTACATCATCAATGATGAATTGCATTTTGTCGACGTTCCCGGGTACGGATTTGCGAAAGTTTCCAAAAGCGAGCGGGAAGCATGGGGGAGAATGATTGAAACCTATATGACGACCCGCGAAGAGCTGAAAGCCTGCGTGCAGATTGTCGACCTCAGGCACGCGCCGTCTGCTGAAGACGTGAACATGTATGAATTCCTGAAGTATTACGGCATTCCCGTCATCGTTATCGCGACAAAAGCGGATAAGATTCCAAAAGGAAAATGGGACAAGCACTTAAAGGTTGTCAAACAGACGCTTGATATGGATCCTGAAGATGAGCTGATTTTATTTTCCTCTGAAACGAAAAAAGGCAAAGATGAAGCATGGGGAGCCATTAAAAAAATGATCAGCCGGTAATGAAAAACCCAAAACGCAGTGCGTTTTGGGTTTTATCGTATAGTTTTGTTCCGCTTGATAAACAATAATAAAAGGCTGATTCCGATGAAAACATACGGCCAGTATGTTTTGAAGTGTTCCGTCGGAATATGGACGGACTCCAGCCACGCCGTAATTTGTTTAAAGAAGTATAAAAAGAGGGAAAAACCAATCATGGCAGCCGCTTCGTATACATATTCTTTTCTGGCAGCCGCAAATAAGGAGAATCCGAAGACGAAGAGAATCATTTCAAAATCTCCCGGCCACCATGAGAGCTCAGGTTTGGCGAAAAAGTGTAAACCTATGCCGAAAAGAAGCATGCCGATCAGGACGTGAGGCCCGGCCGCTTCCTTTTTGCCCTGATACAAGAGCACGGCCCCCAAGAGCATAAGGAGCACCGGCCATTCCCCCTGATTCGCAAACAGGTGAACCTGTCCGCTCTGAAGCCATGCGAATAATGAAGCGGCTAGCAGAAGTCCCGGTAATAAAATTGATGTTTTTTTCATCCTGTCACCTACCCGCAGTAAAGGATTTTTAGTATGATGATTACAGTGGAAACGCGCTTTTTATACTATAGCATAACATTTTTGAAATCTGTTCACATTTTCCCGAAGAAACTATGTTATAATTATTATAAATAATAAATTCTATGTTAGAATGATTATAAATAAATTGCGATGTACGGGGGTGCATGAAAGCGATGCATATTCTTGTTGTGGGAGTAGATTATAAATCCGCCCCTATTGAAATACGCGAAAAAATAAGTTTTCAGCCGGATGAGCTTGCAGAAGCGATGCTCCGTTTAAAAGAAGAAAAAAGCGTTCTTGAAAACATTATCGTGTCAACCTGCAACCGCACCGAAATATATGCGGTGGTCGACCAGCTTCATACCGGCCGTTATTATATAAAGACATTTTTATCCGAATGGTTCTCGCTGCCGAAAGAAGAGCTGTCTCCGTTTCTGAAATTTTATGAGAGCGACGCGGCGATCGAGCATTTATTCCGTGTGGCGTGCGGTTTGGATTCCATGGTCATCGGAGAGACGCAAATACTCGGCCAGGTCCGCTCGAGCTTTAAAACGGCGCAGGCAGAAAAGACGATCGGCACCATTTTCAATGAGCTGTTTAAACAGGCGGTGACCGTCGGCAAACGCACGCATGCCGAAACCGATATCGGCGCTAATGCCGTTTCCGTCAGTTACGCCGCCGTTGAACTCGCGAAAAAAATCTTCGGCTCATTGTCAAATAAGCACATTTTGATTCTCGGTGCGGGAAAAATGGGCGAGCTCGCCGCAGAAAACCTGCACGGTCAGGGTATCGGCAAAGTAACGGTCATCAACAGAACGTTTTTGAAGGCAAAAGCGCTTGCTGACCGTTTCTCCGGAGAAGCGCGCAGCTTAAACCAGCTTGAACATGCACTCGCTGAAGCTGATATTTTAATCAGTTCGACAGGCGCAAGTGATTTCGTCGTGTCTAAAGAAATGATGGAGAGAGCGGGCAGACAGCGGAAAGGCCGTCCGTTATTTATGGTGGATATCGCTGTGCCGAGAGACCTCGATCCGGCGCTTAACGATCTTGAAGGTGTTTTTCTGTACGATATTGATGACCTTGAAGGAATCGTTGAAGCCAACTTACAAGAACGCCGCGAAACCGCTGAAAAAGTCGAGCTGTTTATTGAAGCAGCAATTGTTGAGTTTAAGCAGTGGCTTAATACGCTCGGCGTCGTGCCGGTCATTTCGGCGCTGCGTGAAAAGGCGCTGTCCATCCAGTCCGATACGATGCAGAGCATTGAGCGCAAGCTGCCTCATCTGACGGTGAGAGAGAAAAAACTTCTCAGCAAACATACGAAAAGCATCATTAACCAAATGCTGCGCGACCCGATTCTGAAAGCGAAAGAGCTTGCGGCTGAAGCGGATTCAGATGAAAAGCTGAAGCTGTTTATGCAGATTTTCGATATTGAGGAAGAGGCCGGCCGCCAGCTGGACAAAAGCCTGGATAACCGCCAGACGGTTCATTCGTTTCAAAAGGCAGAAGCAAAAACGGGCTTACGTCCGCTTGTAAGTGAGTGAGGGCTGTATGATTGATACAGCAATGGCAAGACTTAATGAAGCGACAATTGTTATTTATGCAGTAAGCGTCCTTTTTTACTTTATAGATTTTCTTCAACACAACCGGAAGGCTGGAAAAATAGCCTTCTGGTTGCTTTCTATTGTCTGGACTCTGCAAACCGTCTATCTTTCTTATTTCATGTGGCAGACGGGCAGATTTCCGGTCTTGAATATTACAGAGGCCCTTTACTTTTATGCGTGGGTGCTTGTCACGCTCTCACTTGTGGTCACGCAGATTCTGCGGGTTGATTTTATCGTGTTTTTCACGAATGTCATCGGTTTCTCGATGATTGCGATCCATACGTTTTCACCGACGGATCAGCATTCGGCCGCCTTTTCCGGTCAGCTGGTCTCAGAGCTTTTGGTCATTCATATTACAATGGCGATTCTGTCTTACGGCGCTTTTTCCCTTTCTTTTGTCTTTTCGCTTCTTTATCAGTTTCAATATTCTTTATTAAAGAAGAAAAAATGGGGAAAATGGCTGTTGAGAATTGAAGATTTGTCAAAACTTGATTATATGGCTTACGTTTTAAATGTCATCGGGGTTCCGATGCTGCTGTTGAGCCTGATATTAGGCGTGATCTGGGCGTATGTGTCGCTGGAAACGCTGTACTGGTTTGATTCAAAAGTGCTCGGCTCGTTTATTGTGCTGCTTTTATACAGCTACTATTTATATATCAGAATGATTAAGGAACTGCAGGGAAAAGTGGCGGCGTTATGGAATTCAGCATGTTTTCTCGTGCTGATGATTAATTACTTCCTGCTCGGAAGCCTGTCACAATTCCATTGGTTCAGTTAACGCACGCGCCCAAACAGATTCGGGAGGAAAGAAAATGAGAACGATTAAGGTAGGTTCCAGACGGAGCAAACTGGCTATGACCCAGACAAAATGGGTGATTAACAAACTGAAGGAATTGAATCCTTCCTATGACTTTGAAATCCGGGAGATTGTCACAAAAGGCGACCGCATCCTCGATGTTACACTGTCAAAAGTGGGCGGCAAAGGTTTGTTTGTCAAAGAGATTGAACAGGCGTTGCTGCATCAGGAGATTGATATGGCGGTTCACAGCATGAAAGACATGCCCGCCGTTTTGCCTGAGGGTCTTGTCATAGGCTGCATACCGAAACGTGAGGATCCGCGTGATGCGCTCATTTCAAAAGGGCATCAAATGCTGGACGGCATAAAAGAAGGGGGCATCATCGGCACCAGCAGTTTAAGAAGAAGCGCCCAGATTCTTGCTGAACGCCCTGACCTTACAATTAAGTGGATCAGAGGCAATATCGATACGAGACTTCAAAAGCTTGAAACGGAAGATTACGATGCTATTATTTTAGCGGCTGCGGGGCTTTCGAGAATGGGCTGGAAAGATGATGTCGTATCTGAATTCCTCGAACCGGACCGCTGTCTGCCTGCGGTCGGCCAAGGCGCTCTTGCCATTGAATGCAGAGAGTCGGATGAAGAGCTTTTGAAGCTGTTTGCGCAATTTACCGATGAGTATACGCAGCGCACGGTGGCAGCCGAACGGGCTTTCTTACACGCGATGGAAGGCGGCTGCCAAGTGCCGATAGCCGGGTATGCGTCCGTCAATGACCGGGATGAGGTTGAATTGGTCGGTCTTGTCGCGTCTCCGGACGGAAAGACGATTTATAAAGAAACAGCGGCGGGACATGATCCGGAAGAAATCGGGAAACGCTGTGCGGCGATGATGTCTGAAAAAGGAGCCAAAGCACTAATCGACAGCGTGAAACAGGAGCTCGATCAGGATGGCAATTGACCTTCCTTTACAAGGAAAGACCGTGCTCGTCACCCGGAACAAAAGACAGGCAGCACCGTTCCGAAAAAAAGTGGAGGCGCTCGGCGGAACGGCTGTTTCCGCCTCTCTGATCGCTTTTCAGGAAGCGCTCCCGGATGAATGTGCGGACAGTCTGCGGGAAGACCTTTCTGAACCGGGCTGGCTTGTGTTTACAAGCGTAAACGGTGTCCGGTTCTTTTTTTCCTACCTTGATCAGCATGGCCTTGCGCTTTCGGGACGGAAAAAAATCGCAGCCGTCGGTGAAAAGACAGCGCGCGCCCTGAAAGAGCGGGGAGCCCGGACGGATGCGATGCCTGACGAGTATGTGGCGGAATGTCTGGCTGATACTTTAAAACGGCACGCATCAGCTGCCGAACCCATTTCAGTGATAAAGGGCAATTTATCACGCGATGTCATAAAAGCGGAGCTTGAGCCGCTTGGCTATCAAATAAGGGAATGGGTGTTATACAATACCATTCAGGATGAAAAAGGCATGGACGAGCTGAGACGGGCTGCATCCCGCTCTCATTTTGATTTTATTACGTTTACCAGCTCATCGGCGGTGCATACGTTTATGCACGCGGTCGGAGACGGAGAAAAAGCGTGGGAAAACAGCGGTGCGAGCTATATCAGCATCGGCCCTTTGACAGAGAAAGCGCTCTTGGAATACGGGATCTCATCCCATGTGCCTGACACCTATACGATTGAAGGCATGCTGGACGTCATGTGCAGCATGTCGGGAAAGGATAGATAATGATGAATCAAACATTTAACAGACACCGCCGTTTGCGCGCGAACGCTGCGATGAGAGATTTAGTAAAAGAAACACGTCTTCACCCTTCAGATTTTATTTACCCGTTATTTGTCGTTGAAGGACTCGAAGGAAAAAAAGAAGTTCCTTCCATGCCGGGGGTTTATCATGTATCACTCGATTTGTTAAAGGATGAAATGGCTGAGCTGATATCGCTCGGCATTAAGTCGGTCATCGTTTTCGGCGTGCCGGAAGAAAAAGACGCCTGCGGAACCCAGGCTTTTCACGACCACGGCATTGTGCAGAAAGGGATTGCTGAGATTAAAAAGCATTATCCTGAAATGATCGTCATCGCTGATACATGTCTTTGTGAATACACGGATCACGGCCATTGCGGCGTCGTGAAAGACGGAGTAATCCTGAATGACGAGTCGCTTGAACTGCTGGCGCAGACAGCCGTCAGCCAGGCTAAAGCCGGCGCTGACATCATCGCTCCTTCAAATATGATGGACGGTTTTGTCACAGTGATCAGGGAAGCGCTCGACAAAGAAGGATTCACGAATGTTCCGATCATGTCTTATGCCGTGAAATATTCAAGTGAATTTTACGGCCCGTTCCGCGACGCGGCTGACAGCACGCCGCAGTTCGGTGACCGAAAAACATATCAGATGGATCCGGCCAACCGCCTGGAAGCGCTACGTGAGGCTGAATCAGACGCGGCAGAAGGCGCTGACTTTTTAATCGTCAAACCGTCTATGTCATACTTAGATATTATGCGTGATGTGAAAAACCGCCATCACCTGCCGCTGGTCGCATATAATGTGAGCGGGGAGTATTCCATGGTGAAAGCGGCAGCCCAAAACGGCTGGATTAAAGAAAAAGAAATGGTGCTGGAAATTTTAACGGGCATGAAACGTGCAGGAGCCGATCTGATTATGACGTATCATGCAAAAGACGCAGCAAAATGGCTTGCTGAGTAACGATTTCATTTGACGGGAGCTGAGGCAGATGAGAAGCTATGAAAAATCAAAAGCCGCTTTTAAAGAAGCGCAGAAACTGATGCCGGGCGGAGTGAACAGCCCGGTGCGCGCGTTTAAATCAGTTGATATGGACCCGATCTTTATGCAGCGCGGAAAAGGATCGAAAATTTTTGATATTGACGGCAATGAATATATCGACTACGTCCTGAGCTGGGGGCCGCTCATTTTGGGTCACACGAACGACCGGGTCGTTGAAAGCCTGAAAAAAGTAGCCGAGAACGGGACAAGTTTCGGGGCATCCACTGAAGTGGAAAACGAACTGGCCAAATTGGTCATTGACCGTGTGCCGTCTGTTGAAATCGTGCGGATGGTCAGCTCCGGCACAGAGGCGACAATGAGCGCCCTGCGTCTGGCAAGAGGATATACCGGCCGCAACAAAATTTTGAAATTTGAAGGCTGTTACCACGGCCATGGTGATTCGCTGCTGATCAAAGCGGGATCCGGAGTGGCGACACTCGGCCTGCCGGACAGCCCGGGCGTGCCGGAAGGAATAGCGATGAATACGATTACCGTTCCATACAACGACTTGGAAAGCGTTGCACTCGCATTCCGGGAGTACGGTGAAGATATTGCCGGGGTCATTGTTGAACCGGTAGCGGGCAATATGGGCGTTGTTCCGCCGCAGGAAGGCTTTTTACAAGGACTTCGCGACATTACGGAACAGTATGGCGCGCTGCTCATTTTTGATGAGGTCATGACCGGTTTTCGCGTGGACTATAACTGTGCGCAAGGATATTTCGGCGTGACGCCTGATTTAACGTGTCTCGGCAAAGTCATCGGCGGCGGTCTTCCTGTCGGTGCGTATGGCGGCAAAGCCGAAATCATGGAACGAATCGCGCCGAGCGGTCCGATCTACCAGGCGGGAACATTGTCAGGAAATCCGCTTGCCATGACAGCGGGACTTGAGACGTTACAGCAGCTCACACCTGAATCTTACCAAGAATTTGTGAAAAAAGGCGATATGCTTGAAGAAGGCATTTCAAAAGCAGCTGCAGCACATGGCATTCCGCACACGTTTAACCGGGCGGGGTCAATGATCGGCTTCTTTTTCACCAATGAGCCTGTCATTAACTATGAATCAGCCAAATCTTCTGATTTAAAGCTGTTCGCCAAGTATTATAAAGGGATGGCCGACGCAGGCGTATTTCTGCCGCCGTCTCAATTTGAAGGATTGTTTCTCTCCACTGCGCATACAATGGAGGATATTGAAAATACCATTCAAGCCGCTGAGAAAGTGTTCCAGGCGATCAGCCGCTGATACCGAAAAGCCGATGCAAGCAAGACTTGTATCGGCTTTTTTCAATGCCTCCATTATCATATTTTCCCGGATTGCGGCATACACCTTTAGTGACATCTAATTGTATGGATTAGATGAAAGGAGGATATGAACTTGCCGCATAATCACCGATTGCAATTTTCTGTTGAAGAATCAATCTGTTTCCAAAAAGGACAGGAAGTTTCTGAATTACTTTCGATTTCATTAGACCCTGACATCAGGGTGCAGGAAGTAAATGATTATGTCTCAATTAAAGGGTCATTAGAACTTACTGGCGAGTACAACATAGATCACAGCAGTCATTTTGAAGAGCTTAATAGTGAGCTGAGGCATGTAGAGGAAGTGAGGGCAAGGGAGGATGGCACGGCCGAGCTCATTCATTGTTTCCCGGTGGACATCACGATTCCGAAAAATAAAGTGAGCCACCTCAATGATGTTTTCGTATTTATTGATGCCTTTGATTATCAGCTGACGGATTCAAGGATCTTAACCATTCAAGCTGATTTGGCAATTGAAGGGCTGCTTGAGGAATCCGAGCCAAAAGAGCCGGAGATCCCTTTGTACGTGGCGCCTGAATTTGCCAGAGAAGAAATGATCAATCTTGCCGGACATCATTCAGAGGACGAAAATGAACCAGAATTAATGATACGCCATGAGCCTGAAATACCTTTGACTGTATCAGAAGAAGCAGCACAAGAAACAGAGAAAAACGAGGAAGAAATCCCGCCTTCACTCAGGCAGGAGGAAGAAGAACAGGAAGCAGCTCCGATTCTGAGGGAGCGGGAAGAAGAAAAGCAGGAAACAGCCCCGATTCTGAGGGAGCAGGAAGAAGAGCAGGAAGCAGCCCCGATTCTGAGGGAGCGGGAGGAAGAAGAGCAGGAAGCAGCCCCGATTCTGAGGGAGCAGGAAGAAGAGCAGGAGACTGCCCCGATTTTGAGGGAGCGGGAAGAAGAAGAGCAGGAAGCAGCCCCGATTCTGAGGGAGCAGGAAGAAGAGCAGGAGACTGCCCCGATTTTGAGGGAGCGGGAAGAAGAAGAGCAGGAAGCAGCCCCGATTCTGAGGGAGCAGGAAGAAGAGCAGGAAACTGCCCCGATTTTGAGTGAGCAGGAAAAAGAGCAGGAAACTGCCCCGATTATGAGGGAGCGGGAAGAAGAGCAGGAAGCAGCGATTCTGAGGGAGCAGGAAGAAGAGCAGGAAGCAGCTCCGATTCTGAGGGAGCGGAAGGAAGAAGAGCAGAAAACAGCCCCGATTCTGAGGGAGCAGGAAGAAGAGCAGGAAGCAGCCCCGATTCTGAGGGAGCAGGAAGAAGAGCAGGAAGCAGCCCCGATTCTGAGGGAGCAGGAAGAAGAGCAGGAAGCAGCCCCGATTCTGAGGGAGCAAGAAGAGGTGCCGAAACCTGTTTCCTTTACTGAGCCTCCTCCTCCCGTTTCCTTTCAGCACGAAGAAGAACCGGAAGAAGCTGAGGAGCCTGCAATCATGTCAGCTGTGAGGAATGAACCCGTATTTGAGGATGATTCAGCAGAAGCGCAGGAAGAGCCAAAAGATGATATCGAACCGGTTTTCCCTGCATTCACTCTGACTCCGCATGCAGAAAAAACAAAAATTGCGGAACAGCCCTTCCTTCAAAAAGAAGAACAGCCAGAGGCCGAGCCGCTTCTCCGTCAGAGCGATCATAAGGCGGCAGAAGACGAAGATGAGCCTGCGGTTTTTCAAGAAGAGCAGGCGCCCGTTTATCGTGAGTTCGTTCCGGAACGGCAGGAAGAGGAGTTTTACAGCGCTCCTAAGCTGCTTGAAGAAGAGGCTCATGATGAAGAAGGGTTTGAAATTGAGGTAAGGAAGATGGCGCCGCCGGAGGAGGAAACCGGGAAGCCTCTCGATTTGTCTTTTCAGTTTTCCAAACTGCCGCCGGAGGAGCCGGCGCAAGCGGAACAGCCTGAGCCGCTTAAGCCTGAAAGAAAGAATGAAGAAGCGGCACCGGGAACCGAGCAGAAGGAAAATGACAACTCTCATTACTTGACAAAATTATTTACAAGGGAAGAAGAAAAGTTTTCAAGAATGAAAATTTGTATCGTGCAGCAGCAAGATACAATCGACCGGGTGTGTGAACGATATGACATTACATCCCAGCAGCTCATCCGAACGAATGCTTTATCGTTTGATGACGAGCTTGAGGAAGGTCAGCTTCTGTATATACCTGAATATAATAACAGCCATGTGTAAGCACAAAGAGGCCGTAAAAATGTGGTGAATGGAATGGAAGCAGTCCAATCAGTGCTTCAGGAATACGGGCTGACGGCTGAGTACATTGAGCCTGTCAGCCCGCATGTTTGGAAGGTCTACTCAAACTACGGCATTTTTGCTTTGAAACAGCTCAAGCCGGCCCGCAGCAGTGAATTTACGGATCTTATGATTGAGATTGAGGAGAAAGGCTACCGATCATTTGTGCCGATCTGCCGCACGTATGCAGGCGATTTTTTTGCGGGAAGACAGACGGAGAATTCTTATTATTTAATGCCTTGGCTTCAGTACGATCAGGAAGAAGAACGGGACCAAAAACATGTTTACCTTTTTAAAGAGGTCGCGAAGCTCCATTCTGCGACTGTGCGGGACATCCAAATCCGGACTGAAGATATCAGCCGCTTTTATGAAGCAACGAAAAGAGATTGGGAAAATGATAAACTTGTCTATGAACAATTCGCCGACCGGGCGGAAAAAGAGTGGTACCTTTCACCTTTTGAACTGCAGGCTGTTACGTATCTTACAGAAACGGTTTCCGCCGTCAATTTTGCTCTCGAACGTCTGGAAGAATGGTTTGACGCGGCAAAGGATCATGACAAGACGAGAGCGGTGATCAACCACGGCAGTTTATCGAGCCGCCACTTTCTGTATAATGATGCGGGATCAGGCTTTTTCACAAATTTCGAGAAAGCTGCGCTGGGCCCTCCGCAAAATGACCTGCTCAGCTTTTACTCCAGAATGTTCAGAAGCTATCCGAAAGCATGTCCGGAATGCCTGGACTGGTTTTATACGTATCACAAATCATTCCCGCTCCGTGAAGCGGAAATCAGCCTGTTTCTCAGCTATATGGCTTATCCGTCCGCCATGTACAAAGTGCTGAAACGGTATCAGACCGGCCAAAGGGGCTCTGAAAAAGAAGAATGCACGCAATTATTAAGAGCGTTTTGGCAGATGAAAAATGTTGAGCCTTTTCTCATGAAGGTTCATCAGATTGAGCGGGAGAAAAAAATAAAAGCGGAAAACGAGTCCTCTTCATAACGGGACTCGTTTTTTTATATCCATTCCAAATGCAGGGCGCACGCTAAAAACAGCAGGATGGCAAGCAGCAGGACATCAAAAGTCGTCGGAAAGAAAATCGTCCTGATCCCCTGAAAGATCGTAATCGGGATAATGACTTGCACGGATACAAGGCGGACCTGTCTGGCCCACTGGGGGAGCGAATAAGAATTGAATTTTTTTCTCACGGGCAATTCCTCCTCACATTCGCCTTTCTATGTATCGTATGTAAGGGGAAGAGCGGGGTGCATGCCCATTTATGTATGACGGCAGCGGTTTTTGGAAAAGATGATTGACGAATCAAAAACACTTTTACTATAATAAAGAACATAATAAATAAGATCATGAGCTGATATAAATACACCTGCTTTGAACGGGAAGAGTACAAGAAAGACGCATGAAGAGAGAGAAGCTACTGTGCTGAAAGGCTTCTTATGCCGTCTCATTGGAAGGTCGCCCGGGAGCATAATTTCTTGAACATACAGTAGAGAAATTCGGGTCGCACCCGTTATCCGTTTAAGTGCATGAACAAATCTGTTCATGAAAAAAGGTGGTACCGCGAAAGAGCTTTTCGTCCTTTATCAGGATGAAGGCTCTTTTTTAGTTGCTCAGCCATTTCTAAACATGCTGGAGGGTTATCATGGATACAAACGAACAAACAATGCCGACAAAATATGATCCGTCTGCGATTGAAAAAGGCCGCTATGATTTTTGGCTGAAAGGAAAATATTTTGAAGCGGGCGGCGATCAAACGAAACAGCCGTATTCTGTCGTCATTCCGCCGCCGAACGTGACGGGCAGGCTGCACCTCGGACATGCGTGGGATACGACGCTGCAAGATATCGTTACACGTATGAAACGCATGCAGGGCTATGACGTGCTCTGGCTTCCGGGCATGGATCACGCCGGCATCGCCACTCAGGCAAAAGTCGAAGCGAAACTCCGCGAACAGGGCACAAGCCGTTATGACCTCGGCCGTGAAAAGTTTTTAGAAGAAACGTGGAAGTGGAAAGAAGAGTATGCTGATTTCATCCGCAGCCAATGGGCCAAGATGGGACTCGGACTCGATTATTCACGCGAACGTTTCACTCTTGATGAAGGGCTGAACAAAGCCGTGCGTGAAGTATTCGTCAAGTTGTACGAAAAAGGCTTGATTTACAGAGGCGAATATATCATCAACTGGGACCCTGCCACAAAAACGGCTTTATCCGATATTGAAGTGATTTACAAAGACGTACAGGGCGCGTTTTATCATTTGCGCTACCCGTTAGCAGACGGCTCAGGCTCAATTGAAATCGCGACCACCCGTCCGGAAACGATGCTTGGCGACACGGCTGTCGCGGTTCATCCTGAAGATGAGCGCTACAAGCACTTAATCGGCAAAACGGTGATTCTGCCGATTACAAACCGCGAAATTCCGATTGTCGGCGATGATTATGTTGATATGGAATTCGGATCAGGCGCCGTTAAAATTACGCCTGCCCATGACCCGAATGACTTTGAACTCGGAAACCGCCACAATTTAGAGCGGATTCTCGTCATGAATGAAGACGGAACAATGAATGAAAAAGCGCTGCAATATAACGGCATGGACCGGTTTGAATGCCGCAAAAAACTCGTCAAAGATCTTCAGGAATCCGGCGTTCTCTTTAAAATCGAAGACCATATGCATTCTGTCGGCCACAGTGAGAGAAGCGGCGCCGTTGTTGAGCCGTACCTGTCCACACAATGGTTTGTCAAAATGCAGCCGCTGGCTGATGCTGCGGTTGACCTTCAGGCAAAAGAAGAGAAGGTTCACTTCGTTCCTGACCGTTTCGAGAAAACGTACCTGCACTGGATGGAAAACATCCGTGATTGGTGTATTTCCCGTCAGCTGTGGTGGGGCCACCGCATCCCGGCTTGGTATCATAAAGAAACAAAAGAAGTGTACGTCGGCCTTGAGGCGCCTGAGGACAGCGAAAATTGGGAGCAGGATTCAGACGTGCTTGATACATGGTTCAGCTCCGCGCTTTGGCCGTTTTCTACAATGGGCTGGCCTGATGAAAACGCTGAAGACTTTAAGCGGTATTACTCAACCGATGTACTTGTAACGGGATATGACATCATTTTCTTCTGGGTATCCCGGATGATTTTCCAAGGTCTTGAGTTTACCGGCGAGCGTCCGTTCAAAGACGTGCTGATTCACGGCTTAATCCGTGACGAGCAGGGCAGAAAAATGAGTAAATCCCTTGGGAACGGCGTGGACCCGATGGATGTCATCGACAAGTACGGAGCGGATTCCCTGCGCTATTTCCTGGCAACCGGAAGTTCACCGGGACAGGATCTCCGTTTCAGCTATGAAAAAGTGGAATCCACATGGAACTTCGCAAATAAAATTTGGAACGCCTCCCGTTTTGCATTAATGAACATGGACGGCATGACGTATGACGAGCTTGATCTGTCCGGTGAAAAATCAGTTGCTGATAAGTGGATCCTCACAAGACTGAATGAAACGATAGAAGACGTAACACAGCTTGCGGATCGTTATGAATTCGGTGAAGTCGGACGCCACCTGTACAACTTTATCTGGGACGATGTGTGCGACTGGTATATCGAAATGGCGAAGCTTCCGCTGTACGGGGAAGATGAAGCGGCGAAGAAAACAACCCGGTCTGTTCTGGCATACGTGCTTGACCAGACGATGCGTCTTCTTCACCCGTTTATGCCATTCTTAACGGAAGAAATCTGGCAGCACCTTCCTCATGAAGGCGAGTCAATCACGATCAGCTCTTGGCCGGTTCCGGTGCCGGAACATACGGATAAAGAGGCAGCGGCGGATATGAAACTGCTCGTTGAATTAATCCGTTCTGTCCGCAATATCCGGAGCGAAGTCAACACGCCGATGAGCAAGCAGGTTGAACTTTACATTAAAACATCTACCGAAGACATTGCCGGCCGCCTTGAGAAGAACCGTTCTTACGTTGAACGCTTTACGAATCCGAGCACGCTGAAAATCGGGACGGATATCGCTGCGGCAGACAAAGCGATGACAGCTGTCGTCACCGGAGCGGAAGTCATTCTGCCGCTTGAAGGGCTGATTAACATTGATGAGGAGATCGCCCGTCTGCAAAAAGAATTCGACAAGCTGACAAAAGAAGTCGAACGCGTTCAGAAAAAACTCGGCAACGAAGGATTCATTAAAAAAGCTCCTGAGCATGTCATTGAAGAAGAACGCGGAAAAGAGAAAGACTACACGGCAAAACGCGAAGCTGTCCGGCAGCGGATTGCAGAGCTGAAAGGCTGATAAAACAGCGGGGCGGTTTCCTAAGAAACCGCCTTGTCGTATAAAAGAGGGGATTTCATTGTTTAATACGTACAAAGAAGCGATCAGCTGGATTCACGGCAGACTCAAGTTCGGCGTTAAGCCGGGCCTTCTCCGTATGGAAAAGCTGATGCAAAAACTGGAACACCCGGAAAAGAACATTCGCGCCATTCATGTGGCGGGCACAAACGGCAAAGGATCAACCGTTTCTTTTATCCGTTCCGTCCTTCAAGAAGCCGGTTATACGGTCGGCACGTTCACATCGCCTTACATGATTACGTTTAATGAGCGAATCAGCGTCAACGGCACGCCGATTACCGATGAGGAATGGAGAACGCTCGTTAATGACATAAAACCGATAGTCGATGAGCTTGATAAGACCGATGCCGGAACGGTGACGGAATTTGAAATCATTACAGCGTGTGCATTTTTATATTTTGCGAAGCGGGCTGATATCGATTTTGTCATTTTTGAAGCGGGGCTCGGCGGCACATTTGATTCAACCAATATTGTGAAACCGCTTCTGTCGGTCATTACAAGTATCGGACATGACCATATGGCCATTTTAGGCAATACCATCGAGGAGATCGCCGGGCAGAAAGCCGGTATTATTAAAAATTCCATTCCGGTCATTACGGGTGTCAATCAGCCGGAAGCACTCGGCGTTATTGAAGCGGAAGCCGAAAAAAAGCAGGCTCCGTATCAGTCACTTTATAAAACGTGCAGACTGTTTAATGAAGCGGCGCTTCCGTCCGGCGAAAGCTTTTCGCTGGAAACAGAAACGAAATGCTATGAAGACATTCAAACGTCACTGATCGGCATTCACCAAAGGCAGAATGCGGCATTGGCGATATTGGCCGCTGAATGGCTGAATCGCCTGGAAGCCGCAGTCATTTCAGAAGAAGCGATGCGAAACGGCCTGAAAAAAGCTTCCTGGCCGGGCCGGTTTGAACGTCTTCAAAGCCGCCCTTTAGTGTTTGCGGACGGCGCGCATAACGAAGAGGGCGTTGAAACGCTGACAGAAACGATCCGGCAGCGCTTTGCCGATAAAAACGTCCATGTCGTATTCAGCGCATTAAAAGACAAACCGTATCAGGAAATGATTAAAAAGCTTGAAACCGAAGCAGATTCCATTCACTTTGTATCATTTGACTTTCCGCGTGCTTCAAGCGCCGAAGCTCTTTACAATGCAAGCAGTCTTGCGTCTAAGAGCTTCGATGAGAACCCGGACAGTGTGAAAGAATGGATAGAACAAAAAGACGGGGCGGATGATGTCATCATCATTACCGGCTCCTTATATTTTATTTCAGAAATGAGAAAGCGGCTTATCTGACAGCCCCTCGGATGCCCGGCAGACCATTTTCCGGTTTTGCCGGGTGTTTTTATGCTGAAAATATATTTTCAGCCATTTCAGTCATGGTGTTTTTCTTTGCTATAATCTGAGCCAGATTGATAGTAAAGGTGTGGTCTGAGTGCTTTTGATTCTGTTTTTTCTCGGCTTAATTTTCGGTTCTTTTTTTTATACAGCAGCGTGCCGTATCCCGCTTCGAATCTCGGTTATTTCGCCGCGTTCAGCCTGCTCGTTCTGCGGCTTGCCGCTCTCCTGGGGGGAGCTTGTGCCCGTCGTCTCCTATATTCTGCAAAGAGGCAGATGCAGAAACTGCCGTGCGAAGCTGTCGGTTATGTATCCGGCGGCGGAATGCTGGACGGCGTGTTTATTCACGGCTGCAGGCATTCATTTCGGTTTCTCAAAAGAACTGTTAGTCGCGCTGTTATTTCTGTCTCTGCTCATGATTGTTACTATGACGGATCTGCAATATATGCTGATTCCTGACAAAGTTCTGCTGTTTTTTCTTCCGCTTTTTATCGCCGGCCGTATGTTTTCTCCGCTGGATTCATGGTATGCGGGTTTTGCCGGAGCTGTTTGCGGATTTTTTCTGCTAGTTTTTATCATGTTTGTCAGTAAAGGAGGCATCGGCGCAGGTGATGTGAAACTGTTTGGGGTGATCGGTCTGACGCTCGGCGTGAAGCTCGTGCTCATTGCATTCTTTCTTTCCGTTATGATCGGAGCCGTATACGGTATGTGCGCTGCAGCCCGGGGCAGTCTTGGTAAAAAGCAGCCATTTCCGTTTGCGCCGGCCATCTCAGCCGGGAGCGCTTTGAGTTATTTATACGGTGATGAGCTGTTTTCGTTTTACATCAAGCTCGCTTCAGGCGGAGCTTGAAAAATTTGGCGAACGTTTTTTGGACAAGACGACAAAAGTCTTGTTCTTTTTTTTTTCGCCTATGCTAAAGTGTGAACCATGATCAGTTCAAGGTACGGCCAAGACGAATGCAAGGGGGAAGAGACGTTGAAAAAAAGGAAGAGCAAAAAGCACAGCAAAGCTAAAAACAATGCCCTTAAAGTAACCATTAACGGACAAGAAGAAACGATGTATGGACAAGAAGATGTGAATGAAGGCGGGGAGAAGACCGTCACATTTTCCAATTGGGAAGAAACAAAAAAGGCGGAACAGGAGACCGCCGCTTCCCATGAAGATCCGAAAGAAGAAGATTTCAATTGGGATCATGAGAAGAATTCTGAGGTATTTGAAGATGACCCGAAAGTCGTTCCGCCATACCAGAAGAAAAAAACAGGCCCTCATTTTCCGAAAAAAAAGCAGCCGTCTTCTCCAGTTAAAAAAGCGGTCACGACAATTGCCGTTGCGGCTGTTTTAGGCACCGGGCTCGGCCTTGTCGCCTTAAATATGTCGGGAAGTAAAGAAGCCTCCGCTCCGGCATCAGCTGACAAAGGTTCACAAGGGCAGACGGTGAAAGCGGGTGATGTTTCTAAAGACAAATCTGAAACAGCCGGCACAGGAGATGCGGAATCTTCAGTGGGAAACTATAAAACATATGCGGTGCAGGCCGGAAAATTTTCATCAGAAAAAGGAGCGCAAACGCTTGTTGACCAGCTGACTGAAAAAGGATACTCGGCCGTCTCTCTGGCAAAAGAAGACGGATACACATACGTGATCGCCGGGCTTGCAGCGGAAAAAAGCTTATCACAGCAATTGGGTCAGACACTGATAGACCATGATTTTGAGGCTTGGGGCGGAAAAGAGCTCAGCTTTGCGGTCGATTCAGGGCTGGAAGACTCTTTTAAACAGGCATCTGAGCTCTCCGCCAAAGCGATTATCGGCAAAGATCTTTCAAAAACGGAAGTGGCTGAAGCGGCAAAAGCGGCAGACGGCGCAGACGCCGCTGACAAAAAGCAGAAAGAGGCCGTGCTTCAAGCGCTGAAAGAACTGGAAACGTCGGGGTCAGAATCCGGCTGGAAAGCCCAAAAAGAGCTTTTAAGTGTTGTAAAATAGTATCTCATTTCCCGTCATCCGGCGGGATTTTTTATTTTGTCATCAAAAAGTTATTTTTCTGAAATTGTGGTTGCCCGTTTGATTTGGTAGGATAGACAAGTATCTTTTTTTCTTAAGCAAACCCTGAAAGGATGACAACCATGACAAAACGCTTAATACTCGCATCACAATCTCCGCGAAGAAAAGAACTCCTTAATCTTCTTCAGATTCCTTACAGCATTATTGCGAGCCGCACAGAAGAAAAATTAAATCGAAACCTTTCGCCGGAAGAAAACGTCCAATGTTTGGCCGAGCAAAAAGCCGGTGCTGTATTGGCCGAAAATCCCGATGCAGTCGTTATCGGGGCTGACACGATGGTGTGCATAGACGGCGAGTGCCTCGGCAAACCGCGTGACAGGGAAGAAGCGGCACAGATGCTGCGGAGGCTTTCCGGCCGAAGCCATCAAGTCATTACGGCGGTCAGCATTCAGACGCATGACCGGAAAGAAACATTCTGTGACACGACGGAAGTGACGTTTTGGCCGCTCAGTGAAGACGACATACAGCTCTACATTGAAACAAAAGAACCGATGGATAAAGCAGGTGCATACGGCATCCAAGGAAAAGGCGCGCTTTTAGTGAAAAAAATAGACGGTGATTTTTATTCTGTCGTCGGGCTTCCTGTCGCTAAAACAATGAGAGCCTTGAAAGAATTTAATATAAAAGCTTGATGTTCAAACCGGGAAGGGGAACAAGGAGGGGTTGATCATCCGTGATCTGCCGTTAAAATTAAGAGATTTCCCCGAAAAAGAAAAACCGAGAGAGCGGCTT
This sequence comes from Bacillus sp. JK74, assembly GCF_053663395.1. Lineage (NCBI taxonomy): Bacteria > Bacillati > Bacillota > Bacilli > Caryophanales > Bacillaceae > Bacillus > Bacillus sp. JK74. The sequence continues at coordinate 279,386 of NZ_JBSJQB010000003.1, forward strand.
CTGCACTTCGGAGCCGAACATCTCTCTAACAATGAATTGCTCGCCATCCTGCTGCGGACGGGAACGAAACATGAGTCCGTCATGAACCTCGCTCACCGGCTGCTGCGGACGTTTGACGGGCTGCGCCTGTTAAAAGGCGCCTCTGCCCAGGAGCTTTCCAGCATTCCGGGAATCGGCACGGTGAAAGCCGTTCAGATTCTTGCCGCAATTGAGCTGGGGAGCCGCATTCATAAGACATCCGCCGGGGAGCATTGCGTCATCCGCTCTCCGGAAGACGGGGCGAAGTATGTGATGGAGGATATGCGCTTTTTATCCCAGGAGCATTTTGTCTGTTTATATTTAAATACCAAAAATCAAGTCATTCATAAACGCACCGTTTTTATCGGAAGTCTGAATTCATCTATTGTCCACCCGCGGGAGGTGTTTAAAGAAGCTTTCAAACGATCCGCCGCGTCCTTCATTTGCGTTCACAATCATCCTTCAGGAGATCCTACACCGAGCAGGGAAGATATAGAGGTAACCAGGCGGCTTTTTGAGTGCGGAAATTTAATCGGCATCGAGCTGCTGGATCATTTGGTCATTGGTGATAAAAAATTTGTGAGTTTAAAGGAAAAAGGATATTTGTAACACTTTTTTTTTCGTTGATTTAAGATATAATAGATTTTATGAGTTTTTCCCTTTAGGGTATTTTTGCTTTAAGAAAGGAAGATACATACATATGTTCGGAATTGGTACAAGAGACCTTGGTATAGATTTGGGAACCGCGAATACGCTTGTGTTTGTTAAAGGTAAAGGAATCGTAGTGAGAGAGCCGTCTGTCGTTGCTCTGCAAACGGATACGAAGTCAATCGTTGCGGTCGGTAACGATGCGAAAAACATGATCGGAAGAACTCCGGGCAACGTGGTTGCGCTCCGTCCGATGAAAGACGGCGTTATCGCTGACTATGAAACAACTGCGACAATGATGAAATACTATATTAATCAGGCTGTGAAAAATAAAGGATTGTTTGCGAGAAAGCCGTACGTTATGGTGTGTGTGCCGTCAGGTATTACGGCCGTTGAAGAACGGGCGGTCATCGACGCGACAAGACAAGCGGGCGCACGTGACGCTTATCCGATTGAAGAACCGTTTGCGGCCGCAATCGGCGCGAATCTTCCTGTATGGGAGCCGACGGGCAGCATGGTCGTTGATATCGGCGGCGGAACAACTGAAGTGGCGATCATTTCTTTAGGCGGCATTGTCACGTCCCAGTCCATCCGCGTAGCCGGTGACGAAATGGACGACTCAATCATCAGCTATATCAGAAAAACATATAATCTGATGATCGGTGACCGTACGGCGGAAGCCATTAAAATGGAAATCGGTTCAGCCGAAACCGGTGAAGAAAATGCGTCAATGGAAATCCGCGGCCGTGATCTTCTGACAGGTCTGCCGAAAACGATCGAAATCACGGGAACGGAAATTGCAAATGCACTGCGTGATACAGTTCTCTCAATCGTTGATGCGGTGAAGAGCACGCTTGAAAAAACACCGCCTGAGCTGGCCGCTGACATTATGGACAGAGGTATTGTATTAACAGGGGGAGGCGCCCTGCTCCGCAATCTCGACAAAGTCATCAGCGACGAAACGAAAATGCCTGTTCTTATCGCTGAAGATCCGCTGGATTGTGTTGCGATCGGCACTGGAAAAGCACTGGAGCACATCCATCTTTTCAAAGGAAAAACAAGATAATCAGGAGTTAAATAGAAGAGGTGTATCACGATGCCGAACAAACGGTTAATGCTATTACTTCTGTGTATTATCATATTGGTGGCTATGATTGGATTCTCGCTGAAGAACGGCCGTAATACCACCTGGCCTGAAAAGCTGATCGGTGATACGACGGGAGTATTTCAAAACATTTTTCACACGCCTGCCGAATATTTTGCAGGGTTCTTCGGGGACATAAAAGACCTGAAAAACACGTACAAAGAAAACGAACGCTTAAGACAAAAGCTGGACGGACAGACACAATATGAAGCAAAGCTCCAAGAACTCAAAGATGAAAACAAGAAGCTGCGTGATGAACTCGGGCATGTCAAATCAATTTCCGACTATGATCCGATTTTAGCGACCGTTATCGCGAGAAACCCTGATCAATGGTACAAGCAGATCATGATCAATAAGGGAACGAAGCACAAAGTGGCCAAAGACATGGCTGTCACGAACGAAAAGGGTGCGCTGGTCGGGAAGATCAAAAGCAGCGGACTCAACAGTTTCACATCCGCCGTTCAGTTGCTGAGCGATGTTGACCGCAATAACAGAGTGGCCACCAAAATCTCCGGCAAAAAGGGAAGCAAAGGCTACGGTTTAATTGAAGGGTATGATAAAAAGAAACAGACCCTGAAAATGACCATCCTTGAACCGGATGAAAAACGTGAAGTGAAAAAAGGCGACCTCGTGGAGACCTCCGGAACGGGCGGCGTATTTCCTCAAGGGCTGACGGTCGGCGAAGTGACCGATGTAGAATCAGATGCTTACGGCCTGACGAAAATCGCTTACGTGAAACCGGCTGCCGACTTGTACGATCTTGACCATGTCATCGTCGTGAACCGAAGCGTAGCAACAGGGGAGGAAGGATCGTGAAACGTTTCCTTCTCCCTTTGATTATGATTTTGGTCTTTTGTGCGGAAAGCATCTATACCGATCTGGTGCGTTTTCCTTTCGTTTCCGTCGAGCAGCAGGTCGTTCCGCATTTTCTTTTGCTTGCGGTGATTTTTATGTCGGCTTATATCAACCAAAAGCATGCGGTGATCTACGGTCTCATTTTCGGACTTCTTTATGACATCAATTATACGGGTGTTTTAGGCGTTTATATGTTTGGTTTTGCCGGATTATGCTATCTGGCGGCCAAAGCGTTTAAAGTGCTGCAGACAAACGCCCTGATGGTTATTCTGGTCGCGGTGCTGAGCGTATGTGTGCTTGAATTTTACGTCTACGGCATTCAGACGTTAATCCGCAGCGGCACTATGACGTTTAACGATTTTGTCATTCAGCGGTTCTTGCCGACCGCTTTGCTGAATATCGCGGGAGCCGTTATATTAGTCCTGCCCTTCAGGCTGTTTTATATAAGTCTGAAGAAAGAATTAAGAGATGAGTAAAAAGGATTTTATCTTTTTTTGACGAAAAGAGTATGTTGTTGAGGTGAACATTGATGAAGACCAAAAAGCAGCAATATGTAACAATAAAAGGAACAAAAAACGGCTTAACATTGCATCTGGATGATGCGTGTTCTTTTGATGAGCTCCTCGATGGTCTTCAAAACATGCTGTCGATTGAACAATATACTGATGGCAAAGGCCAAAAAATCAGTGTTCATATTAAACTCGGGCATCGGTATCTGTATCAGGAACAGGCAGAGCAGCTGACTGATCTGATCGCGTCAAAGAAAGATTTAGTCGTGCATTCAATTGACAGTGAAGTCATCGCCAAAGAAGAAGCGCAGCGGATGAAAGAGGAGCAGGAAATTGTTTCGGTTTCCAAAATCGTCCGTTCGGGCCAGGTGCTTCACGTGACGGGAGATTTGCTTTTAATCGGAGATGTGAATCCCGGCGGTACGATCAGAGCCGGAGGAAATATATTTGTTCTCGGTTCATTAAAAGGGATTGCCCACGCGGGTTATAACGGAAATAACCGGGCTGTGATCGCCGCATCCGAAATGATGCCGACACAATTGAGGATCAATCACGTGTTAAATCGCTCCCCAGACCACATTCAAAAAGGGAACGACATGGAATGTGCTTATTTAGATACTGACGGAAATATGGTCATTGAACGCCTTCAGCAATTGGCTCATTTAAGACCTGATCTAACAAGGCTTGAGGGAGGAATGTGAAATTGGGTGAGGCTATCGTAATAACTTCGGGAAAAGGCGGAGTAGGTAAAACAACAACATCTGCAAACCTCGGTACCGCCTTAGCCATTTTAGGGAAGCGCGTCTGTTTGGTAGACACAGATATCGGACTGCGCAACCTTGATGTCGTAATGGGTCTTGAAAACAGAATTATTTACGACTTAGTAGATGTAATTGAAGGCAGATGCAAGACGCATCAGGCGCTTGTCAAAGACAAACGTTTTGATGATCTGCTACATTTAATGCCGGCTGCCCAGACAAGCGACAAGACGGCTGTTGTCCCTGAGCAGATCAAATCGCTTGTGCAGGAGCTTAAGCAGGAATTTGATTATGTCATTATTGATTGTCCGGCCGGAATTGAACAAGGCTATAAAAATGCCGTCTCCGGAGCTGATAAGGCGATTGTTGTGACGACGCCGGAAATATCAGCGGTGCGGGACGCTGACCGCATTATCGGACTTTTGGAGCAGGAAGATATCGAACCGCCGCGCCTTATCGTGAACCGCATCAGAAATCACCTGGTGAAAAACGGTGACACGATGGATGTGGATGAAGTTGTTCATCATCTGTCTATTGATCTCCTCGGAATCGTTGCTGACGATGATGAAGTGATCAGGGCTTCAAATATCGGCGAACCGATTGCCATGAATTCCAAAAACCGCGCCAGCATTGCGTACCGCAATATCGCCCGGCGCATTTTAGGAGAATCCGTTCCTTTGCAGGTGCTTGAAGAGCAGCAAAAAGGGATGATGGCGAAAATCAAGTCATTTTTCGGCGTGCGTTCATAATATATACCAGAATACAAAGATCTGATGAAGCCCAGCTTATCAGGTCTTTTTTGTTTTTTAAGAGCGCATATTTGCAATGGACAAGACATAGGATGTACAAACCCAACGATTGCAAAGGATGATGGCGATGAGTCACAGAGCTGATGAAATTAGAAAAAGACTGGCCAAAAGAAGAAAACAGCGGCCTGAATCAAAACGGACTTTCGTTCAAAACGCTCAAACGCAGAATTTTCCCGCGTGGCAGACGGTCAAGGAGCAGGAAAAGCACAAGCTTCTTCCGGACTACGAATATCAAACGGAACACCCGCCCGAATTTAACGGGCGGCATCCATTGATCAGCGCTCATTCTATTATTTTAAAATGCCTGCTGGCCGCCTGTCTCGTACTGATCTCCGCTATTGCCTATAAAACTGACAAACAGCCGCTGAGTCAGATCAAACCGGCAATCGCACAAACCTTTCAAAAAGAATTTCAGTTTGCTGCCGTAAGCAATTGGTTCGTATCTTCCTTCGGAAACCCGCTCGCTTTTCTTACGCCGGGAACGAAAAAGAAGGACGGTCAGGTGGCGGTCAGTCAGGATATGGCCGTTCCTGCCGCGGGGAAAATCCAGCAGGACTTTCAAAATAACGGAGAGGGCGTCGTCGTCGAAACCGCCAGTGAAGCCATTGACAGCGTAAAAGAAGGCTACATTATGGAAGTGAGCAAAGATAAAAAAACAGGGCTGACGGTGAAGGTGCAGCACGCCGACAATACAAGCAGCATTTACGGCCGGCTAAAAGATGTTAACGTTTCATTGTACGACTTTGTCGATAAAGGGAAAAAGATCGGTTCGATCAAGCTTAACGATAAAAGTAAAGGCCAGTACTATTTCGCGATCCAGGATGGCGATAAATTCATAGATCCGATCCAGGTGATCACTTTTGATGAATAAATGGCTCATCCTCCTTTTTAAAATTCATGTCCATCCTTTTCTTTGGATTATTATGGGGCTCGGTCTTATGACGGGGCACATCAAAGCGCTGCTGTGTCTTTTGCTGGTCGTATCCGTTCATGAGCTGGGGCATGCTGTTCTGGCTGTGTTTTTTTCGTGGCGCATTAAACGCATCTTTCTGCTCCCTTTCGGCGGGACGGTTGAGGTGGAGGAGCACGGAAACCGGCCGCTTAAAGAGGAATTCGCGGTCATCCTGGCGGGGCCGCTTCAGCATGTGTGGCTTCAGGCGGCAGCCTGGCTCTTTTTCATGTCAGGCTTTGCAAGTGAGCAGACATTTGAGATGTTTACCTTTTATAATCTCTCCATTCTTTTCATCAATCTTTTGCCGATCTGGCCGCTTGACGGCGGCAAGTTCGTGTTTTTATACTTCTCTAAACAAATGGCTTTTCAAAAAGCGCATCTCCTCAGCCTGCAGACATCGGCCGTTTCCGCTCTTTTGCTCTGCTGCTGGATTGTGCTGGCCGTCCCCCTTCAGGTCAGCGCATGGGTGCTGTTCGTCTTTCTCGCCGCTTCTTTATGGGATGAATACCGGAAGCGGCATTATATTCAGCTGAGGTTTCTTTTGGAGAGATACTACGGCAAAAACCGAGATGTCGCCATGCTGCATCCTTTGACGGTCGCGGCCGATGCCAAAGTAAAGCATGTCATGGCCGAATTCAAACGGGGATGCAAGCACTCCATTATCATTGAAAAAGCCGGCGAAAAGCTCAGCCAGCTCGATGAAAATGAAGTGCTTCATGCGTATTTTGCCGATAAACGGACAGATTCCTCTATGGAAGACCTGCTGCTGCCTTACTAGAAATAGATTGACATATCCTTTTGGTTCTGATATATTTTTTAATGTTATGGATGTAGCACCAATGCTACAACCGCTCGGGACAGGTGATAAGAGCTTTAAAGCCCCCTGTTGCTGGCGAGTCTTAGTCTAATAGGAGGTGCAGAGAATGTACGCAATCATTAAAACAGGCGGAAAACAAATCAAAGTTGAAGAAGGTCAAACTGTTTACATCGAAAAACTTGCTGCTGAAGCAGGTGAAACAGTGACGTTTGAAGACGTATTGTTTGTTGGCGGAGACAGCGTGAAAGTCGGCAACCCAACAGTTGCAGGCGCGACAGTTACAGCTAAAGTTGAAAAACAAGGCCGTGCGAAAAAAATCACTGTTTTCCGTTACAAGCCAAAGAAAAATGTTCATAAAAAACAAGGTCATCGTCAGCCTTATACTAAATTGACAATCGAAAAAATCAACGCGTAAGCATGATTGAGGCAACAATTCGAAGATCCCGGGATGACGGGGGCATTTTGTCCTTTGAAATGACGGGACATGCCGATTTTGCTGAACATGGACGAGATCTCGTTTGCGCCGGGGTCACGGCTGTCGTTTTCGGAGCGGTCAATGCGGTTATCGCGCTGGCTCCTCTCGAACCGATTCTTGATATAGGCGAGGACGGGGGGTATTTCTACTTTGAATTCCCTGAAGCCGCTGATCAGGAAGCTTTGCAAAAAGCGCAGCTGCTGATTGAAGGCATGATTGTTTCTCTTGAAACGATCGAGCGGGATTACAGTGAACACTTACGGTTGACTGCAAACCAAATATAGGAGGTGAGTTACATGCTTAGATTAGATCTTCAGTTTTTCGCTTCTAAAAAAGGTGTAGGTTCTACAAAGAACGGACGTGACTCTGAATCTAAACGTTTAGGCGCTAAACGTGCAGACGGTCAATTCGTAACAGGCGGATCTATCCTTTACCGTCAACGCGGAACGAAAATCTACCCAGGTGAAAACGTGGGCCGCGGAGGAGATGACACTCTTTTTGCTAAAATCGACGGAACTGTTAAATTCGAACGTTTCGGCCGTGACCGCAAAAAAGTGAGCGTATATCCTGTAGCTCAATAATGACACAAAAAACTCCGGTCGTTGACTGGAGTTTTTTTTGCAGTAAGCGGAGTAACATCAAGAATGAAAAGCAGAGGATGCGTGAGTGAACCCCGCCTTGAATGAGGACATCAGCTTCTCATACCCACTGGATATGTTCCCCAAGCAGTGATACCAAAAATGTTTCTGCCTGGCATCCGCATTGTATGCGATCCGAAAAAGGAACATGATGAACCAGGAAAAACAAGTGTTTTTTTAACAAAGCCTTCTCTGTTATAATTCATAGTACACACTTATCAAGACTCCTAAAAAGAAATTAAACGATTGGGAGTGCGAAAATGAAGGATGTATCGAAGAAACAAGAAGAACCTGTAAGCGATGCGGCTCTGATCAATGAACTGATCCAATTAATGGGCCATTTCCGTCATGATTGGATGAATAAGCTGCAGCTGATAAAAGGAAACTTAAGTTTGCAGAAGTATGACAGAGTCGTTGAAATTATTGACGAAATGGTCATAGATGCAAAGCACGAATCAAAGCTCTCAAACCTGAAAACCCCGCACTTGGCGTTTGACTTTCTGACATTTAATTGGAAGTCCCGTTATATGAGGCTCGAATACGAAGTGCTCGGAGAAATTAAAGATTTATCGGCATATGATCAAAAGCTGTCGAACCTGATGAGAAAACTGTTTCATCTGTTCGGTCTGGCGGTAAGCAATGAAAGTGAAAATCATCTGACCGTATCGCTGCAGACAGATCACCCTGACAGACAGCTTATTGTATATCTCGATTTTCATGGAACGATTGCAAATACAGATGTGTTTGATGAATTTCGCAAATCGCGGTATGAGGACTTTGATGTCATGCAATTTGAGCTGACCGGCCATGAATGTGTGGCCGAAATTGGAATGAACTAGCGGTTTTTTACGGTTTAGAACGGAGGATATTATGTTTGTAGATCAGGTGAAAGTATATGTAAAAGGCGGCGACGGCGGTAACGGAATGGTTGCGTTCCGCCGTGAAAAATATGTGCCGAAAGGCGGGCCTGCCGGCGGTGACGGAGGTAATGGAGGCGACGTCGTTTTTGAGGTTGATGAAGGACTGCGCACGCTTATGGACTTCCGGTACCAGCGCCATTTCAAAGCGATACGCGGCGAGCACGGCATGTCTAAAAACCAGCACGGCAGAAATGCGGACGATATGGTTGTTAAAGTTCCGCCCGGCACAGTCGTAACGGATGACGATACAAAACAGGTCATTGCCGATCTGACAGAGCACGGGCAGCGCGCCGTCATCGCAAAAGGCGGACGCGGCGGACGCGGAAATACCCGCTTTGCGACACCGGCCAACCCGGCACCGCAGCTGTCAGAGCACGGAGAGCCCGGAAAAGAGCGCTATATCGTGCTTGAACTGAAAGTGCTTGCAGACGTAGGTCTCGTCGGCTTCCCGAGCGTCGGAAAATCTACGCTTCTGTCTGTCGTTTCATCGGCAAAGCCGAAAATCGCCGATTATCATTTTACAACGCTTGTTCCGAATCTGGGCATGGTGGAAACGGATGACGGAAGAAGCTTCGTCATGGCGGATCTGCCCGGTTTGATTGAAGGAGCGCACGAAGGAGTCGGCTTAGGCCACCAATTTCTCCGCCATATCGAACGGACGCGCGTCATCGTTCACGTTATTGACATGTCAGCGATGGAAGGCCGTGATCCGTATGAGGATTATGTGACCATTAATCAGGAGCTCAGTGAATATAATCTGCGGCTGACGGAGCGTCCGCAAATTATCGTTGCGAATAAAATGGACATGCCCGAAGCGGCTGAAAATCTTAAAGCGTTTAAAGAAAAGCTTCAGGATGATCACCCTGTCTTCCCGATCAGCGCGGTGACGAGAGAAGGGCTCCGCGATCTTCTGTTTGAAGTCGCCAACCAGCTGGAAACAACGCCTGAATTCCCGCTGTATGATGAAGAAGAACTGGCGGAAAACCGCGTAATGTACACGATGGAAGATGAAGAAATTCCATTTGACATTACCCGTGATCCGGACGGCGCGTTTGTGCTTTCAGGTGACAGTCTGGAACGTCTCTTTAAAATGACTGACTTCTCCCGTGACGAATCCGTCAAGCGTTTTGCAAGACAGATGCGCGGTATGGGCGTTGATGAAGCACTCAGAGAACGCGGTGCTAAAGACGGCGATATCATCCGGCTGCTGGAATTTGAATTTGAATTTATTGATTAAAAAAATGGAGAGCTTGCAATGCAGGCTCTCTGATGTAAAAGGGAGGGGTGCAGGTGAAAGAAGAGACATTTTATTTAGTGCGTGAAGACGTTCTGCCTGATGCGATGCGGAAAACCCTTGAAGTCAAAAAGCTGCTCGACAGAAAAAAGGCTGAATCGGTTGCAGATGCCGTGCAGAAAGTTGATTTAAGCAGAAGCGCTTTTTACAAATACCGAGATGCGGTTTTCCCTTTTTACACGATGGTTAAAGAACAAATAATCACACTTTTCTTTCATTTGGAGGATCGGTCAGGCGCGTTATCCCAGCTTTTGCAGGCGGTGGCTGACTCAGGAAGCAACGTGCTTTCCATTCACCAGACGATTCCGCTTCAGGGCAGGGCGAATGTCACGCTCTCAATCAGTACGTCCGCAATGGAAGAAAACATTCATACGTTAATGAATAAACTGAGAAAATTTGATTTTATAGAAAAAGTTGAGATCTTAGGGTCAGGCGCGTAAGGAGAGAAGAGACATGAAAGTCGGTTATTTAGGGCCAGAAGCCACATTTACACATCTAGCAGTCAGTTCCTGCTTTCAAAACAGCGTGACACAAGCACCTTATCAAACAATACCGGCATGCATGGATGCGGCGGTTGCGGGAGAAGTTGATCTTGCATTTGTTCCTTTGGAAAACGCGCTGGAGGGCTCGGTTAACTTAACGATTGACTACTTGATTCATGAGCAGCCTCTTGCGATCGTGGGGGAAATGACGCTGCCGATTCACCAGCATCTGCTCGTTCACCCTTCGAGAGAAAATGAGTGGAAAAAGCTTGAGAAAATTTATTCTCATTCCCATGCGATTGCGCAATGTCACAAATTTCTTCACCGGCATTTTTCGTCCGTTCCTTATGAGTATGCGAAGTCAACAGGTGCGGCTGCCAAGTATGTCAGTGAGCATTCGGACCTTCCGATCGGCGTGATTGCAAATGAAATGGCGGCCGCTACATACGGATTGAGCATCGTGAAGCGGGATATTCAGGATTATCAGGACAACCACACGAGATTTGTCATTCTTTCGCCTGAAAAAGACGTCTCATTCGAAGTGAATGCGAAACTGTCTTCACGGCCGAAAACGACGATGATGGTAACGCTTCCCCAAGATGACCAATCAGGCGCGCTGCACAGGGTGCTGTCCGCTTTTTCATGGAGAAACCTGAATTTATCAAAGATCGAATCGCGCCCGACAAAAACGGGTCTCGGCAACTATTTCTTTATTATTGATATTGAACAGGCGATGGATCAGGTTCTCATTCCCGGTGCCGTTCAAGAGATGGAAGCCCTCGGCTGCCGGGTCAAGCTTCTGGGAACATATCAATCCTATTCGATATAAAAAAAGCCCTTCAGGGGGCTTTTTTTTAATCTTTTATTAAAATACCCGCGTCGTCCAGCGCTTGGCAGGCTTGGTCAATCCGCTCTTTTGTCGGGGCGCTTAACGTATGGAGATGCACGCCTCCGGTCAGCTGTGAAAGATAAGCGGCATTTGTCGAGTTAATGTGATCCATGAATTGTTTGACTTCTTTCCGTGTGCTGACTCTTATGGCGGCGGTTAAATCGCCGTATACGGGGTGTTCAATAATGACGTCCTTTATGGTGACGCCTTCATCGACAATGAGTTCAAGCTCTTCTTCCGTCCGCTCCGGGCCGTGCAGACAGGCGACAATCCGTTCGGCGTTTTTTTCGCCGCCGGCATTCATGCTGATGTATAAATAGCCTTGGCTCGTCGCGATAATCGGTTCGCTTTTTGCTTTCAAGAGCGATATGTCCTGCACGATCACCTGTCTTGAAACATTTGCTTTTTTGGCCAATTCGCCTCCTGTTAATGGCGAGCCGGCTTCTTTCAGCCAATGAAGCAGCATGTCGCGTCTTTTCGCCCCAGTAAGCTTCGTTCCTTCTGTCAAATTGCTGATTCTCCTTTCTTTTGCTCCCATAGCGCCGTAAATGTATGTATCAGCATATCGAGCTGTTCACATGTTGTTTCGTTTCCGAATGAGATCCGGAAAAACTGCCGCGCTTCCCGTTCGGTTTTTCTCAGCGCCTTCATAGCTGAAGAAGGGCCGTGGCTGCCGGCGGAACATGCGCTCCCGGTTGAGATGCAAATATCGTTACGATTACATTCTAACATAATATATTGTCCTTCAAAGGAGTGAAAAAAACACCCGACAATGTGGGGCAGGCATTCACCGCCGGTTTCTTCCTCTGAAAATGAAATGGGAAGGCCTTGACGCCGAATTTGATCATACAAATAATTCCTCAGCCTGTCAGCATGCTCACGGTGTTCCTCCATATGTTTCACTGCATGCTCCGCAGCAGCGGTAAAAGCGCCGATGGCCGGCACATTCACCGTACCGGGCCTGAACCCGTTTTCATGCACGGTATGCGGATAAACCGGATTCCAGCTGACACCGGGCCGAATGTAAACAGCCCCGGTGCCTTTCGGGCCGTATACTTTATGACCGGAGACGGAAAGGGCGTCGATTCCCGCCTGATCCGCATCAATCGGCAGTTTGCCGAAACTTTGGACACAATCGCAATGCAGCAAAATGTTTCTCTGGTGAAGAAAAGCGGCCAGACGATTCACAGGCTGGATGAGGCCGGTTTCTGAATTGGCGTGCTGTATGGAAACGAGCCCCGTGTCAGGTCGGATATGAGCCGCCAGTATGTCCTCGGTTATAAGGCCGTTTTCGTCGGGATATATGATGGTGACATCAATTCCCCGGTCAGCTAAAAACGCCGCGGCATTATGGATCGAGTGGTGTTCCATTGCGGTCGTAATAAAATGTTTTTTGTGGTCGGGCAGACCGTGCAGCAACGATTGGACGGCCAAGATGTTCGCTTCCGTTCCGCCGCTTGTAAAGTAAATGCCGTCTGCCGCTCCGCCGATCAATTTTCCTGCAGAATGTCTGCAATATTCCAGCACGTCCGCCGCTCTTCCTCCGGCGTCATGAAGGCTGCTTGCATTGCCGTATACCTCTGTGCTGAGATGCTGAAAGACTTTCGCGGCTTCTTTGCTTAAAGGCGTTCCCGCCGCGTAATCAAGATAAATCATACAGCCCGTCTCCTATCCGTTTATGTTAAAAAAAGCTTGAGTTTATTTTATCGTTGTGTAAATATAGGTGTCAAGACAGGTGTAAATATAACAGGAGGGTGATGTATGTCTGAAAAAACAATTATCGTCATTGGTTCGGGGACGGCGGCCCTTGCCTGTGCTTCCTCATTTCCTCCGTCATACCAAGTGACCGTCATTACAAAGAGAAACGTAACGAACAGCAATTCGCATTATGCTCAAGGCGGGATTGCTGTGTCATACGCAAAAGATGACTCTATAGAATCCCATGTGAACGATACACTGTATGCGGGATGCGGACACAATGACGTGACAGCCGTGCGGCATTTGCTGAAAAGCGGACAGAGCATGATAAACAGGCTGATAGAAGGCCATTTCCCTTTTGATACGAAGTCGGATGGAACCTTTTGTCTCGGCAGGGAAGGCGCTCATTCCAAAAGGAGGATTCTGCACGCCGGGGGAGATGCGACCGGACGGATGCTGGTTGAGTTTCTGGTTCAGCAGTTGAGGGACGGCATTCGGATCATTGAACACGAGACGGTTGTTGATCTGCTGATTGAACACGGGCGATGCGCAGGCGTTGCCGTAAAGGATGCTTCAGGCGCCGTTTCTTACAGAAGGGCGGATTGTGTAGTGCTTGCTTCAGGCGGCTGCGGCAGTCTGTACCAATATCACACAAATGATTCCGCCATAACGGGAGACGGCATCGCTCTTGCCTTCCGTGCGGGAGCTGAGATCACGGATATGGAGTTCACCCAGTTCCACCCGACCCTCCTTGTGAAAAACGGGACTGTGTACGGTCTGATTTCTGAAGCAGTGAGAGGAGAAGGCGGATATTTAGCGGATCGCTTCGGGCGCAGGATCATGGCTGACAGACACGCGCTTGAAGATTTGGCGCCCCGGGATGTGGTTTCACGGGCGATTTATGAAGAAATGATGAAAGAAAATCCTGTTTTTATAAATTGCAGCCGAATAGCCGATTTTAACAAACGTTTTCCGACCATAACAGAAATTTGTCAAACAGCTGGCGTTGATCTTGAAAGCGGGATCCCCATAGCACCCGGAATGCATTTTTTAATGGGCGGAGTAAAAGCCGATACATGGGGGAAAACGTCCGTGCCTGATTTGTACGCCATAGGCGAGACCGCCTGCACAGGCTTGCACGGGGCGAACCGCCTTGCGAGCAACTCACTGCTGGAAGCGCTGGCAAGCGGGCAACGATGTGCTGAACATATCATTCAAACACCGTTAAACGGAAGATATAAAAAAACCCCGAAGAAAACTGATGTCATCTTACAAGTGCCGGACACAACGCTTCATGTGCTTCAAGCCAAAATGACAACCGGAGCGGGCATCGTCAGGGAAAAAGAAAACCTGCAGGCGCTGGCATCCTGGCTTAACAACGTATCTGTGCGTCATATAAATGTGAAGGATATCACAATGGAACAAGCCGAGCTATCCTGCCTATGGAAGACTGCGCAATTTGTTGTGACCTCAGCCCTTATTCGGGAAGAAAGCAGAGGCGCTCATTTTCGCACTGATTTTCCCGGGACGGGGAAAGAGTGGCACGGAAAACAAATCATTCATTCAACATCTGGAACAGTTATCAGAAAAAACGAAAGGATTGGGGAACTATGGACATTCTGCAGCTGAAACAAATGCTGACTCATTTTTTTCAGGAAGATATCGGAACGGGTGATGCGACGTCACAAGCGATTTTTTCTGATCAGCAATGTAAAGCGCGGATCATCGCAAAAACAGACGGCGTGTTTGCCGGAGAAGACGTTATCCGTGAAGGATGGAAGCTTTTACACGATGATATCCGCATCCGCTCCCTGAAAAAAGACGGAGAACGGATGAAAAGAGGAGACGTGCTCGCTGAAATGGAAGGCCGGGCGGCAGCTCTTCTTACGGGGGAGCGGGTCATTCTGAATCTCATACAAAGAATGTCAGGCATTGCGACCATGACGGATGAGGCCAAAAGGCGTCTTGATGATCCGTCCATCAAGCTTTGTGATACGAGAAAAACGACACCCGGGCTCAGAATGCTGGAAAAATACGCTGTGCGCATCGGAGGCGGTTTTAATCATCGCTTCGGCTTATATGACGGCATCATGATTAAAGATAATCATATTGCCGCCTGCGGATCGATAAAGGCAGCCGTGGAGCGGGCAAGAAAAACAGCGGGGCAGATGCTTGCGGTGGAAGTCGAAATCGAATCCGAACAGCAGCTGCTCGAGGCAATAGAAGCGGGCGCAGACATTATTATGTTTGACAACTGTCCGCCTGAGTCCGTCCGGCGTTTTGCAGGCATGACACCGGGTCATATCAAAACGGAAGCATCCGGAGGCATAACGCTCGATACATTGCCCGCTTATAAAGGGACGGGCGTCCAATATATTTCACTCGGATTTCTGACTCATTCAGTAAAAAGCGCCGACATCAGCATGGATGTTGAGGCTGCGGAACAGGGGGATTTATAAGATGTCTATTTTTGACGTGTTAACTGCATCAGCCGAAATGATGCCGAGCCATTATAAAGACATGAGCACCGGAGAAATGGAAAAGCGTGTCGCCGCCATTAAACGGGATTTCGGAAAGCGCCTGTTCATTCCGGGACATCACTATCAAAAAGACGAAGTGATACAATTCGCCGATACGGCAGGTGACTCTCTGCAGCTTGCTCAAGTGGCGGAAAAAAATAAAGAGGCGGAATATATTGTGTTTTGCGGCGTGCATTTTATGGCGGAAACCGCTGATATGCTGACTGATGATAACCAAACCGTCATTTTGCCTGACATGCGCGCCGGATGCTCGATGGCTGATATGGCAGATATTCAGCAGACGGACAAAGCATGGCAAGAGCTTCAAGAACTGTACGGTAACACCATCATTCCGTTAACATATGTTAACTCGACGGCGGAAATTAAAGCATTCGTCGGACGGCACGGAGGAGCGACCGTCACCTCTTCGAATGCCCGGAGTGTGCTGAAATGGGCTTTTAAACAAAAAGAAAGAATTTTATTTTTGCCGGATCAGCATTTAGGCAGAAATACGGCCTATGACCTCGGCATTCCGCTGACAGAAATGGCTGTATGGGACCCGGGGCAGAACCGATTGCTTACTGACCATCCGGAAAACATTAAAGTCATCCTTTGGAAAGGGCATTGCTCCGTACACGAAAAGTTTACAGCGGAAAATATTTCTCAGCTGCGGCAGCGGGATTCCGGCATCCGCATTATCGTTCATCCGGAATGTTCGCGGGAAGTGGTCTCGCTCAGTGACGACAGCGGGTCTACCAAATATATTATTGATACGATTGAACAGGCAGAACCGGGAAGCAAGTGGGCGATCGGCACGGAAATGAATCTTGTTCAGCGCCTCATTCACTCGCACCCGGATAAACAGATTGAATCATTGAATCCCGATATGTGTCCGTGTCTGACAATGAACAGAATCGACCTGCCGCATTTATTGTGGTCGCTTGAGCAGCTTGAAAAAGGCGAGCCGAAGGGTGTCATTAAAGTTCCGGAAGCGGTTCGGACAGAAGCGCTTCGTGCTTTGAACAGAATGCTGAGTCATACGTAATCATAAAAATTTCCCCTCCTTCCCAAATTTTTTATCATCATGCCCAGTCCACCGGCATATAGTGTGAAGAAACGTATTGTAATGACAAATGTACCGTTCACGTTTTGTGCATAGGAGGGGAAAACGTTGAAAATTCATATCGTTCAAAAAGGCGATTCGCTCTGGAAAATAGCTGAAAAATACGGAGTTGATCTTGAAGAGTTAAAAAAACTGAATCATCAGCTTAGCAATCCAGACTTAATTATGCCTGGAATGAAGATAAAGGTGCCTTCAGAAGCCGTTCCGGTCAGAAAAGAACCCAAGGCCGGCTTCGGAACGTCTGCGCATAAGCATGAGCATCCATATGCCAAAGAAAAACCGAAATCAGTTGTGGACATTGAAGACACCATACCGGAAGAACCAAAGCCGTCAATTCCGTATGTGCCGCCAATCCCTGAAAAGCATGAAAATGTGCTGCCGGAAGCTGATATGAACCAATATTATCCGTCCAATCAGCTGTTTCAGCCGTGGTCGCCTCCTAAGCCGGAGGAACCGGTGACACATTTTGTCGAGCCGAAAGAAAAAGAGCATGACAATAACATTCCACAACAGGAGGAAATGATCAACATGGAAAACGCGAATTACCCGAATATGCCGAAGGCGCCTGAAGCCGGAAAGATGGAAGAAGAAAACGCCGCTTATCATCTGCCGAACATGCCAAACATTCCGAATGTCCCGTTTCCGAATATGCCGGCCGTTGAACCGCCTTTTATGCATTACCCGATGCCGTGCATGCCTTGTCCTTGTCCGGTTCCGGTGACACCGATGCTGCCGGGTTCGGGACTATGCCATCCGTGCTTCCCGGTAGGCGGAGGTTTCGGCGGTTTTGGAGGAGGTTTTGGAGGCTTTCCGGTAATGCCGATGCCGTTACCGTACGGATTCCATCATCACGGATTCCATCATCACGGATTCCATCATCCGGGATTTGGGCCGCAAGCGGGTTACGGTGAATATGAGAACCAGGCCCATGAAAATGCAGAGCATTATGATGGTTCTGCATCCGGTTTCGGCGGTGCTCCGTACGGTCAAATGCCGTATTACGGCGGATATTCGTCACATTACGCAAACGCGCCTCATCATGATGGAAAATATAAGGATGATGATTGCGGCTGCCATGATTCACATCACCACCACCATCATCACCACGGTTCACATCACCATCACGCAAATGTGCCTGTGCAGCCGTATCCGAATGTGGGTGCAAACGCCGGATATTTTATGCCTTACGGCGGAGCAAATCCTAATGCCGCGCCGAATCAGCCGAGTCCAAATCAAGTATTCGGACGGCCGGAGGAAGAAGAAGATTAATGTTTCGGGACGATGTATGTCGTTCCTTTTTTTATGTCCAACTGAGGAATGGACATAACTGACAAGCTTAAACCCGCCGTCGGCCGCACATCCTAAACATGAGCGGAAAACGCTCAAACAGCGATGAATCCACGGGGGGTTTTTCCATTGGGTAAAAAACTGATGACGATCGCAGGCGTTTTAGCCGTGACGGCAAGCTTAACGGCATGCGGAGCAAATAATGCCATGAATGACGGACGCTACAATCAGTCAACACGTCCGGTCGGATATTATTCGAATGATAATGATAACGGCAGACGCCAGTACGGAATGGACCATCAAGGACCCGTTTCTGAAATGATGGAAAACCGAAACGGCCGTCATAATACGACAAACGTGTCCGACCAGTATGCGCCTAATGACGGGGTTCCGTTAACGACGGACGGCACATATAACGGCCGAAATGTCAATACGCCGCCGGCAGCAATGTCTTATAATGGGTATGACAACGCCGAAAACATCAGGCTGGCGGCAAAAGTTGCAAACCGCGTGAAAAAAGTAAAAGGCGTACAGGATAGTCAGGTCATCGTGACTGACACGAGAGTCGTCATTGCCGTCAGAACAAATCATCCTTTTACGAAAAATGATGATAAACATGTCAAACATGCGGCCAAAAAATTTGCGGACGGCCGTACAATTCAAGTGTTTACCGACAACGCTACTTTTACAAAGTTGCAAGACATGAACAGAAACAGCCGTTAAACGGGACTGCCGGATGATTTCATCCGGCAGTATTTTTATGGATAAAGCTTCATTATTTCTTTACATATTCTTAAAACGCTCTTTATGTTGCGGTGGTAACATAAAAGTAATAAAACGTAACGGAGGGGCCGGAATGAAAAAAACGGAGCATGACAAAAGCCGCGGAGAAAAAACTGTGTATCTGACCGTAAGGGGATACCGGCTCAAACTGACGCCCGGACAAATGAAACTGATTTCAGCCGGCCGGGCATAATCATCGGGGCAGCCCTCATATAGAGGCTGCTTTTTTTCGGCTGAAACAGACAAATGAAAGAAAACGGTTAAGCACCGGCATCTTTGGTCAAACTAGCATCAAGAGTTTGATTGAATAAAGAGGTGTTATTGGTGAAACGAATTTGCGGTGTTCGTCTATTGTTTATGCTTATCTTATCGGCTGCAGTCCTGATTTGCGGAGGAAAAGGCGCATACGGGGCGGAGGTTGAGCATTACGGGCCGCTTCGGGTGCACGTCCAGCTGGAAAAGGTCTATCTGGACGGTGATGTCGGCATCGAACATACGGATGAAACCGTTTTGGCGATGGAGGATTTTTGGGCCGCATATGCGGGCTGGACGCTCGTTGAGCAGAAAAAAGGCTTCGTCCTTTTCCGTAAGCATGTTGATGACATTTCTCCGCTCAGTAAGGTTAACGGTTATATCGGCGTCACGGACGGAGGCGTCATCTCCACTTTTCACGGCCGTCCCGGATCGCTGGCCGAGCCGATTCAATCTTTCTTCCAGATTGATATAGAAAGGCTGGAAAGCCGATTGCAAAAGCACTTGGAACACGGCATACCGTATAGGACAAAAGCGGAGTTTGAGAGCGTGATCGATCATATTAAGACTTATAGCGGCTGACTTTGACGCAAGACATGTGACACATGTCTTTTTTTTCTGAATGGAAGGTGTCAAAGCGAACATACGTTAACTTTTCTATAAGACTTTGGCTGTTTTTGTGTTACAATGATAAGCAGTCAAAGAGGTGATTAGGTGTGATTGAATTCGTGAAGGGGACGATTGATTATGTATCTCCCCAATACATCGTGATTGAAAACGGCGGAATCGGCTATCAGGTCTTCACTCCGAACCCGTTTATTTATAAGGTAAGCAATCAAGAGACCATTTTTACGTATCATCATATAAAAGAAGACGCCTTTTCTTTGTACGGTTTTTCAACCCGGGAAGAAAAAACGCTTTTCACAAAGCTGCTGAACGTCACCGGCATCGGGCCGAAAGGGGCCCTCGCCATCCTCGGTTCCGGTGACCCCGGAGCCGTCATCGAAGCGATCGAACAGGAAGATGAAGCCTTTTTGGTGAAATTTCCGGGTGTGGGCAAAAAAACGGCGCGGCAGATTATTCTTGATTTGAAAGGCAAACTGGCCGACGTCGTGCCTGAAATGATTGACAACCTGTTCAATCATGAAGCGCGCATTGAAAAACAAGAGGCTGAAACGGCGCTTGACGAGGCGCTTGAAGCGCTTAGGGTTCTCGGCTACGCCGAAAAAGAAATTAAAAAAGTGCTTCCTCACTTAAAAGAGGAAACGGCGCTTTCAACAGATCAATATGTGAAAAAAGCATTGCAAAAATTATTAAAGTAAGGTGATGTTCATGGATGAACGGCTCGTTTCAAGTGAAGCAGACAGCCATGAATCAATAATCGAGCAAAGCCTCAGGCCGCAGAATCTCGCCCAGTATATCGGGCAAAAGAAGGTGAAAGAAAATCTGCGCGTGTTTATCGATGCGGCGAAAATGAGGCAGGAAACGCTGGACCACGTTCTTTTATACGGGCCTCCGGGTCTCGGGAAAACAACGCTTGCGTCTATCGTGGCCAATGAGATGGGGGTGGAGATGCGGACGACGTCAGGTCCCGCCATCGAAAGACCGGGAGATTTGGCAGCCATTTTGACGGCGCTCGAACCAGGGGATGTGCTGTTTATAGACGAAATTCACAGGCTGAACCGCTCGATTGAGGAAGTGCTGTACCCGGCGATGGAGGATTTCTGCCTTGATATCGTCATTGGAAAAGGCCCGTCCGCCCGCTCCGTCCGTCTCGACCTTCCCCCTTTTACGCTTGTAGGAGCGACGACAAGGGTCGGATTATTGACCGCACCGCTCAGAGACCGGTTCGGGGTGCTGTCGCGCCTTGAATACTATACGCAGGAAGAGCTGACAGATATCGTGTCAAGAACGGCTGACGTTTTTGAAGTGGATATCGAAGAAGCTCCGGCTCTGGAGATCGCCAGACGGTCAAGGGGAACGCCGCGGGTTGCAAACCGGCTTCTCAGAAGGGTGAGAGATTTTGCCCAGGTGCTCGGCGACAGCCGCATCACGGAAGAAATCGCTCACGACGCGCTCGAACGTCTTCAAGTCGATGCGCTCGGCCTTGACCATATCGACCATAAGCTGCTGATGGGCATGATCGAAAAATTCAGCGGCGGTCCCGTCGGCCTTGATACGATTTCCGCGACAATCGGCGAAGAACCGCATACAATAGAGGATGTGTACGAACCGTATCTGCTGCAGATCGGATTTCTCCAGAGGACGCCGAGGGGACGGGTCGTGACTCCGGCTGTGTATGAACATTTTCGATTGGAGGCGCCCGCCCGTGACTGACTTTCCGAAGGTTCTCATGGTTCTCGGTGCCGTTTTGCTTATTGCCGGCGCAGTCTGGCACTTTGTCGGAAGGCTGCCCGGAGATATTTTCGTTAAGAAGGGAAATGTTACATTTTTCTTTCCCGTTGTCACTTGTATTGTGATCAGTGTGATACTATCCATTCTGCTTAATTTTTTCGGCAGAATGAAATAACAATAGACAGAATAAAGGTGAAATGATGAAAGTCGATTTATTTGATTTTGAACTGCCTGAACGCCTCATTGCCCAAGTGCCGCTGAAAGAGCGTGACGCATCGCGGCTGATGGTGCTCGACAAACAGACGGGCGGGCTGACGGACAGTTCATTTAAAGAGATTGTAAGCTTTTTTAATGAAGGGGATTGTCTCGTCTTGAACAATACCCGTGTGCTGCCTGCAAGATTATTCGGCACAAAAGAAGATACGGGAGCGAAAGTGGAGCTTCTGTTATTAAAACAGGAAGAAAATGATACATGGGAAACGCTCGTAAAGCCGGCGAAACGCGTAAAAAAAGGAACGGTCCTGACATTTGGCGACGGCCGGCTGACAGCGGTCTGCACGGAGGAGCTTGATCACGGAGGCAGAAAAATAGAATTCCGGTATGACGGGATTTTTTACGAAGTGCTTGAATCACTCGGTGAAATGCCGCTGCCTCCTTATATTAAAGAGCAGCTTGATGATAAAGAACGGTATCAGACCGTCTTTTCAAAAGAAATCGGATCTGCCGCAGCTCCGACGGCCGGACTTCATTTTACGGAAGAGATTCTGGACGAGCTGAAGCAAAAGGGTGTGCGGATTGAATTTATCACACTTCATGTGGGACTCGGCACATTCCGCCCCGTCAGTGCGGATGATGTGGAAGAGCATAACATGCACGCGGAATTTTATGAAATGACGGAAGAAACCGCCGCCTCTTTAAACGAGGTCAGAAAGGCGGGAGGGCGCATCGTGTCGGTCGGGACGACATCAACGCGCACCCTGGAAACCATTGCCGGCGAGCATGACGGCGTATTTACCGCTTCAAGCGGCTGGACGTCCATCTTCATTTATCCGGGATATGAATTTAAAGCGATTGACGGTATGATCACCAATTTTCATCTGCCGAAATCTTCCCTTATCATGCTCGTTTCTGCGCTTGCCGGCAGAGAGCATGTTCTTTCCGCCTACCGTCATGCGGTAGAAGAGGAATACCGTTTCTTCAGCTTTGGCGACGCCATGCTGATTATCTAATTTGAATGACAGGAGGCCTCATACAAAGTGGCTGAACAACCGATACGTTATGAATTTATAAAGGAATGCAAACAAACGGGAGCGCGGCTGGGCAGAGTTCATACGCCCCACGGCTCCTTTGAGACGCCTGTATTTATGCCGGTCGGCACGCTTGCTACGGTAAAGACGATGTCTCCGGATGAGCTGAAATCTATGGATGCGGGCATTATTTTAAGCAATACGTACCATTTATGGCTCCGTCCGGGACACGACATTGTAAAAGAAGCGGGCGGGCTTCATAAGTTTATGAACTGGGACCGCGCGATTTTAACAGATTCCGGCGGTTTTCAGGTCTTTTCATTGAGCAAGTTTCGTAATATAGAAGAAGAAGGCGTTCATTTCCGCAATCACTTAAACGGAGACAAGCTGTTTTTATCTCCGGAAAAAGCGATGGAAATTCAAAACGCCCTCGGCTCTGATATCATGATGGCGTTTGATGAGTGTCCGCCGTATCCGGCAGAGTATGATTACATGAAACGCTCTGTGGAACGGACCAGCCGCTGGGCGGAACGCTGCCTGGAGGCGCACGGGCGCTCAGATGAGCAGGGTCTGTTCGGAATCGTACAAGGCGGAGAATACGAAGACCTGCGGACACAAAGTGCAAAAGACTTGGTTTCGCTTGATTTTCCGGGGTATGCCATAGGCGGATTATCTGTCGGCGAGCCGAAGCACGTCATGAACCGAGTGCTTGAGTTTACAACTCCGCTTTTACCGAAGGACAAGCCGAGATATTTAATGGGTGTGGGTTCACCGGATGCCTTAATTGACGGCGCCATCCGCGGCGTGGATATGTTTGACTGCGTACTGCCGACCCGGATTGCCCGAAACGGCACGGTGTTTACGAATGAAGGGCGTCTGAATATGAAAAACGCCAAATATGAGCGTGATTTCCGTCCGATTGACGAAGAGTGCAGCTGCCATACATGCAAAAATTACTCCCGCGCTTACATCAGACATTTGATCCGCTGTAATGAAACGTTTGGAATTCGATTAACAACTTACCATAACCTTCATTTTCTGTTACACTTAATGGAGCAGGTCAGACAAGCCATCCGGGAGGATCGTCTTGGTGATTTCCGAGAAGAGTTCTTTGAGCGTTACGGCTATAATAAGCCAAATGCGAAAAGCTTCTAAATAAAACCATTCTTGAAAGGAGGGAAACAGATGGGTACTTTAGGCACAATCGTTCCTATTATTTTAATGTTTGCAGTGCTTTATTTCCTGCTCATCCGTCCGCAGCAAAAGCAGCAGAAGGCCGTACGCCAGATGCAGGAAGAGCTGAAAAAAGGGGATTCAGTGGTGACAATCGGAGGATTGCACGGCACTGTTGATTCAATTGATGAAAGCAAGGTCGTCATTAAAACAGGTGATAACACCCGTTTAACATTTGACCGCCGCGCAATCAGAGAAGCTTCCGCTGAATAACAGCGAAGCTCATACATACAAAAAAAAAGAGCGGAGAATCCGCTCTTTTTTTATTACGCTGATCTGCTTCCTTTCAAATTCACTCCGAAAATGCCGCCCAGCATACTGACTCCCAAAAAGCCGAGATGAAACAAAAGCTGACCGGATGTAAACGTTTTTCCGAACCCTAAATATTGAAACAGCAAGATGATTAATGAAAAACAGACGGCGGTTAACGCTCCGATCATCCAGCCTTTTTCCTTCGCTTTGCCGCCCGATATAAAACCTCCCGCAAATAAAGAAAGAAAAGAAAGCGCGGTGATCAGCCAGCTGAAAGATGATTCTTCCATTGAGGTAACCGTCAGTAAAAGCGAAATCGCCAAACTTGTAAGAAGCATCACCGCAAAAATAGCCACTAAACCGTACAAAACGCCTCTTCCCACTTGTTTCGTTTCTTCCATTTTTATCTCCTCTCCGCTCTGCGGCCTGATATATGACAAGCCGGAGCCCGTCTTTTTCTAAATGTATTCTCTGAATGTTCGAATTAGACGTAAATGCATGATGTTCAGCCCGTTTATTACATAATTCAGAGCCGATGGCAAATGCTATGACCGTTGGAGGTGCGATATGGAAGATATTTTCATTATTACGTTTCGTACGATTGTGCTTTATTTTATCATTCTTGTGATTTTCAGACTGATGGGAAAACGGGAAATCGGAGAACTGAGCATTTTAGACCTTGTCGTCTCCATTATGATTGCCGAGATTGCCGTATTGGCAATTGAAAATGTAAAAGATAAGCTTTTGCACACAATAGTGCCGATTGTCGTTTTAATGATTATTCAAGTAAGCCTTGCTTTTATTTCGCTCAAAAGCCAAAAAATACGGCAGCTGCTTGACGGAAAACCCACCATTATTATAAAACAGGGAAAAATTGATGAACGGGCGATGAGATCGCAGCGCTACAATTTTGACGATCTTCTTATGCAGCTGAGGGAGAATAACATCGATAGAATCTCTGACGTGTCGTACGCCATTTTGGAGTCTTCGGGCAAACTGTCAATCGTCAAAAAGAAAAACAATAAGGATAAGCAGATGGAAACATCGCTTATCGTTGACGGGGTCATTCAGAACGAGCATCTGGACAGAATCGGGAAAGATAAACACTGGCTTGAAAAAAATTTAGCAAAAAGAGGATATCGCGATCTTTCGGTTATATCATTCTGCACGTTTACGGACGGCGCTTTTTTTATTGATCTTAAAGATGAAAAAGGGGAGCCATAAATCGGTTTCACCGCGTCACGAACTTGCCGATGACCGGAATCCGGATCAGCTCTTCCCTTTTAATCAGCCTGAATAACAGAAGAAGCGCAATGTACAAAATCGAGGTCATTGCAATCCAGCCTGTGAGATTAACAGCCTCTGATCCTGAAAAATGAACGGCGTGCTTGATGATGCGGCTGACATAACCGCAAATGAATATGACGGCAAAACAGAGCGCGTATTCTTTTATTTTAATGCTGATCGGAAGCACCTTGCTTACGGTGGCCGCATGCAGCAGGGTGACAAGGACCATCCCCGTTACAATCGCAAGTGCGGCGCCCATGATGCCCAAGGAAGGCCTGGTCGCCAAAACAAAAATTAGGCCGGTTTTGACAGCGGCGCCGATAAAACTGTTCATCATGGCGGCCCCGGCTAAATTGAGAGCCTGCAGCACCGCCTGAAGGGGCCCCTGAAAATAGTAAAGCAGAAAAAACGGCGCCATCACTTTAACAAATACCGCCGCATTAGTTGATCCGTACATGACGGACATCAGTTCATCAGCGAAAGAGAATAAAATAACCACCGAAATGCCTCCGCTTAAAAGACACAGCCTCATCGCCTGTTCCAGACGGTATTCGACAACTTGCAGCTTTTTTTGCTCCATTCCTTCACTGATCGCAGGAACAAGCGCCGTTGACAGAGAATAGGTTATAAAGCTGGGCAGCGTCAAAACCGTCATGGCAAATCCGGTCAGCTCTCCGTACTGGCTGGTGGCGGCAGCGGTGGCTACTCCTGCAATCGCAAGGCTCTGCGCGACGACAATAGGTTCAAAAAACCAAGATAAATTTCCGATGAAGCGGCTTCCGGTTGTCGGGAGCGACACGCTCATCAGCTGGCGGAAGGTTTCTTTTCCATTTGCAATCGACTTGAAAAATTGTTTTCTGATTCTGATTGTTTTATTTGCTTTAAAACAAATGAATAAATAAATAAGAGAGGCAAGCTCCCCGATGACAGACGAAATCATGGCTCCTGCTGCGGCATATTCAATCCCGTACGGCAGAAACACCGTCGTGCAGACTGCGACAAGTGAAATCCGCACGATCTGCTCAAGCACTTGGGAAAACGCCAGCGGGTTCATATTCTGTCTGCCCTGAAAGTAACCGCGGAGCACGCTGGAGATCGCGATAATCGGCACGACGGGCGTAATCGCCAGAAGCGGGTAAACCGTGCGCTGATCCGTCAGCATCGTTTCGGACATAATCGGCGCAAAGCATAAAAACAGCGGCGTGAAGATGAGACTTAATATCCCAGTGACGGTAAGCGACATCACTAAAATGTGTTTCATTTTCTGCCGGTCCCCCCGCGCGCTTGCTTCAGCGACAAGTTTGCTGATGGCAACGGGGAGGCCGAATTGAGTCAAAGTGGTGGCCAAGAAAAATGTCGGGGCAGCCATCATGTATAAACCGACCCCTTCTTCACCGATAAACCGGGCGATAACCACCCGGTTGACAAAGCCGAGCATTCTCGTAATCATCCCGGCTGCGATGAGAATAAGAGTGCCCCTTAAAAAAGTCTGTTTTGCCATTTTATAAACCCCTGCCTTCTCAAACTACCTGGAATCATATACAATAAAGATATGCGCCGATGTCGTCCGAGCATGACAAGTCTTCGAGAAAAATGGAAAAAGGAGCGAGCGCCCAGTGGAGAAACATCCCGCCGAAATGTACAAAGATCATTTGCGGCCTTTCTTGTACAGTAAACTTGAAGAGTTCAAAATCCTCGGATACGATGATGTTGAGCACGAGAGTTTATGGTCATACTTAATACATAAAAAGTGGAAACAGAAAAAGGAACTGCCGCTGCATGAATTGGCCGGTCATATTTTATCAGTTAAAATTGGCGATTTTATGAACTATGCAACCGTTGAAGCTTTTAAGTCGTCTAATTGGCTGGAAAGCGATGAGGGTCAGGAAGCTTTGGATGAACTGCTGAGATAATGATTTGACGGCATAGGTTTAAGGAGGAAATACATAATGAAAAAAGGACGCTTGATTGCGTTTTTCCTGATCGTATTATTGATCGGCACAGGGCTGGGGTATTTTACAAAACCGGCTGCCGATAATATTACGTTAGGATTGGATTTACGCGGCGGGTTTGAAGTTCTGTACGATGTGCAGCCCGTCAAAAAAGGCGATAAAATCACAAAAGACGTGCTCGTCAGCACGGTGCAGGCGCTGAACCGCCGGGCTAACGTTCTCGGCGTAAGCGAGCCGAACATTCAGATTGAAGGAAATAACCGTATCCGCGTTCAGCTGGCTGGCGTCACGAACCAGAACAGGGCGCGCGAAATTCTGTCAACGGAAGCGCAGCTCTCGTTCAGGGATACGAATGATAAAGAGCTGTTAAACGGCTCTGATCTCGTGGAAAACGGCGCGAAGCAAACCTTTGATCCGACGACGAACGAACCGATTGTCAGCGTTAAGCTGAAGGATGCGGATAAGTTCGGAGAAGTGACGAAAAAAGTCAAGAAAATGGCGCCAAATAATCAGCTTGTGATCTGGCTTGATTACCAAAAAGGCGATTCATTTAAAAAAGAAGTCGGTAAAAAACATCCGAAATATGTATCCGCTCCGAATGTGAGCCAGGAATTAAACACGAAGGATGTCACGATTGAAGGCCAGTTCACCGTTCAAAAAGCGAAGGACTTGGCCAATATTTTAAACGCGGGCGCGCTGCCTGTGAAACTGACCGAAAAATACTCTACTTCAGTAGGGGCGCAATTCGGACAGCAGGCTTTGCATGATACGGTAGAGGCCGGCATCATCGGTATTGCAATTGTTTTCTTATTTATGCTGCTTTATTACAGACTGCCTGGACTCATAGCGGTCATTACGCTTTCTGTATACGTGTATATTACGCTTCAAGTGTTTGACTGGATGCAGGCGGTGCTGACGCTTCCGGGTATTGCGGCTCTCATTTTGGGTGTCGGGATGGCGGTTGACGCCAACATCATCACCTATGAACGGATAAAAGAAGAACTGAAACTCGGCAAATCCGTACGCTCAGCTTTCCGTTCAGGGAACAGACGGTCATTCGCGACGATTTTCGATGCGAACATCACAACGATCATCGCAGCGGTCGTGCTCTTTATTTTCGGGACAAGCTCTGTAAAAGGGTTTGCGACGATGCTGATTCTGTCAATTCTGACAAGCTTTATTACAGCTGTCTTCCTTTCAAGATTCCTGCTCTCCCTTCTCGTGGAAAGCAGATGGCTTGACCGGAAAAAAGGCTGGTTCGGCGTCAAGAAAAAACATATTATGGACATTCAAAAAACGGATGAAAATACTGAACCGCATACGGCATTCCAAAAATGGGATTTCACGAGCAAGCGAAAATATTTCTTTATTTTCTCAAGCGCTGTAACCATTGCGGGAATTATCATCTTGCTGGTCTTTAAGCTCAACCTGGGAATCGATTTTGCAAGCGGTGCGCGGATTGACGTGCAGAGCAATCATGCATTGACGGCGCAGCAGGTTGAAAAAGACTTTGACTCTCTCGGCATGGATCCGGAAAACATCGTGCTCTCGGGTAAAGAGAACCATGTTGCCGCAGCCCGGTTTGTCGGAGAGCCATCTAAAGAAAAGATCGCTGAAATCAAAACGTACTTTAAGGACAAATACGGATCTGAACCGAACGTCAGCACGGTATCGCCGACAGTCGGAAAAGAACTGGCCCGTAATGCTTTATATGCTGTCGCCATTGCATCAATCGGCATCATTATTTACGTATCAATACGTTTCGAGTACAGAATGGCTATCGCCGCAATTGTATCCCTGCTGTATGACGCTTTCTTTATCGTCGCGTTTTTCAGCATTACAAGGCTGGAGGTTGACGTAACCTTTATCGCCGCTATTCTCACCATAATCGGTTACTCGATAAATGATACGATCGTTACATTTGACCGGATACGCGAGCAGATGAAAAAACGCAAGCCGAAGTCATTTGCCGATCTGGAACACATCGTGAATCTGAGTTTGCAGCAAACCTTTACACGTTCGATCAATACGGTCTTGACCGTTGTGATTGTGGTCGTCGTGCTGCTCATTTTGGGCTCATCGTCAATTACAAACTTCTCCGTCGCCTTATTGGTCGGTTTATTGACGGGCGTTTATTCCTCTCTTTACATCGCCGCGCAGCTGTGGCTTGTATGGAAAGGAAAAGAATTTAGAGGGAAAAAATCAATCGAAGAGTAAAAGGAAACAGGCTGTCTTCCGGAAGGCAGCCTGTTTTTTTTAGGCCGCATTGAACTTAAAACCTGCATTTGCTATAATGACATACGCTTACATAATCAATCATCATTGTAAAAACATGTAGGAGGGTTCTTATGAACGTTCGTGAGTCGGAGCTTCCGGGCATCGGCCAGAAAGTAGAAGTCATTACGAAAAATCACGATAAAATCAGTATTATTCTTCATGATGACGGCAGAAAAGAGCTCTATTACTTCGATGAGAATGATCATGACGAATGCTTGGCATCCGTTGAATTTAACGACGAAGAGGCAAGGCAGATTTCCGCTATTTTAGGCGGGATGACGTATAAGCCGAAAGCGCTGGAATCTGTGGAAGTCGCGCTTGATGACCTCGTCATTGAGTGGTTTAAAGCCGAATCTCATGCACCGGCTGTCAGCCGTACAATCGGAGATTTGGAGACCAAGAAACATTACAACGTCCAGATTATTGCGATCGTGAAGAAAAACCGGCAAAAACAGCTGAGCCCCGGTATTGATACCGTAATTGAAGAAGGGGACACCCTCGTCATATCGGGAGAAAGAAGCGGACTGAAAAAGCTGGTCTGCGAGCAGTTGACTGCCCGGATTTCCTGAGGCCGGGGTTTACTCCCGGGAAAATGGGGGAAAAGATAAGAAAATAATTGGGGGCAGACGCATGAATAAACAATGGACTATTATATTCGCTTTACTATTTACTCTGATTGTCGCCATCTTTGCTGTCATTAACGTGCGGGCGGTTGAGGTTGATTATCTGTTCGGAACCGCTGAATGGCCGCTGATTTTAGTCATTTTAGGCTCTGTGTTAATGGGAGCGCTGATCGTGTTTTCAGCCGGTATCTTTCAAGTGATGAAACTGAAGCGCGAAATTAAAATGCTGCGGAAAGAAAACAGATCAGCAGGTGAATTGACGGCTGATTCGGACGGCAAAAAAACAGCCGCTCCGCCGGAAGAAATGCTTGAAGAGAAAAAAGGATCAGAATAACATTTGAAACCCCTCAGTCCGCTCTAGTATAATAGGGTGGTTGAGGGGTGAATTTATGTTAGCGTCAAAAATGCGCTGGGAAATCCAGCAGCCGGATCAGGAAAAAGTCAAATCACTCACAGAACAATTGGACATAACACCTCTTGTGGCATCACTGCTTGTAAAAAGAGGTTTTGATACTGCCGAAAGCGCAAGGCTGTTTTTACATACAAAGGATGCAGACTTTTATGACCCGTATGAATTAAAGGGAATGCGGGAAGCAGTTGATCGGATAAAACTGGCGGTTTCTCAAGGGGAACCGATTATGATTTACGGAGATTACGATGCAGACGGCGTTACAAGCACGTCAGTGATGCTGACGGCACTCAGACAGCTGTCGGCGGACGTTGACTTTTATATTCCCGACCGTTTTACAGAAGGCTACGGCCCGAATGAACAAGCTTTCCGCTCCATAAAAGAGCGGGGATTTTCGCTGATCATTACAGTGGATACGGGAATCGCCGCCGTCCATGAAGCTGAAGTCGCAAAAGAGCTGGGCTTAGACGTCATTATTACCGACCACCATGAGCCGGGACCCGAGCTTCCTGACGTATTTGCGATCATCCATCCGAAGCAGCCGGGATGCGGCTATCCGTTTAAAGAATTGGCCGGCGTCGGTGTGGCGTTTAAGCTTGCCCACGCGCTTACGGGTTCTTTGCCGGAAGCTATGCTGGACTTGGCGGCAATCGGTACGGTTGCAGATCTGGTGCCTCTTCATGATGAAAACAGATTAATTGCGTCACTCGGAATTGAAAGGCTTCGGACGACAAATCGGCCGGGCCTCAAAGCTCTGATTAAGCTTTCCGGCGGAGATATCGGACAAGCTGATGAGGAAACGATCGGATTTCAGGTCGCACCGAGGCTCAATGCTGTCGGAAGAATAGAACAGGCCGATCCCGCCGTTCACCTGCTGATGACCGAAGATCAGTTTGAAGCGGAGGAACTGGCTTCGGATATTGACCGGCTGAATAAAGAGCGGCAGAAAATGGTGAAAACCATGACCGAAGAGGCTGTTGAAATGGTTCAGCAGCAAGGCGGAAACCCGTCTGCCATTGTAGTGGCAAAAGCCGGCTGGAATCCGGGAGTCGTCGGTATTGTCGCATCGAAGCTGGCTGAACGTTTTTACCGGCCCGCTGTTGTGCTTGGAATAGATGAGGAGCAGGGAATCGCTAAAGGGTCGGCGCGAAGCATCAGAGGCTTCAACCTTTTTACGAGCCTTTCACAGTGCAGAGACATTCTTCCTCATTTTGGCGGGCATCCGATGGCGGCCGGAATGACGCTGAAGGCTGAAGATGTGGCGGAATTAAGGGACAGGCTGAATCAAATGGCTGAAGAAACCCTTACGGAAGAGGATTTTATTCCCGTTCAGGAGGTTGATCTTGTCTGCGGCGTTGAAGACATAACCGTTGAAAGCATTACAGAATTGAATATGCTGTCGCCGTTCGGCATGCTTAACCCTAAACCGCATGTGATGGTGAAAAATGCCGTGCTTGATGATGTGCGCCTGATCGGAGCGAATAAAAACCACGTAAAAATGACGGTGAAAAGTGATTACACCGTCCTTGACTGCGTCGGCTTTAACAAAGGAGAGCTGGAAGCCGGAGTTGTTCCCGGATCAACGATTTCCATTGTCGGCGAGATGTCCATTAATGAATGGAACAACAGAAAGAAGCCCCAGCTGATGATTAAAGATGCTGCGGTGCCGGAATGGCAGCTTTTTGATATCCGGGGCAAGCGGACGTGGGAAGACACGGTCACCGCGCTGCCGAAGGAAAAACGGGTGCTCATCTGCTTTAACGAAAAAACCGCTCAGAAGCTCCGTGAAAAAGAGCTGTCGGGCGAGCTTGCCGAGATCACTTCGGAATCCGAGGCGGAAGCCCTCCAGCTTGACGGAAAATATGCCGTTTTTCTGGATGTGCCGCCGTCAGCGGATCGCCTGCAGCATTTGCTTGACGGAAAGAAGCCGGAACGGATTTATTTTGTTTTTATCAATCATGAAGAACATTTCCTGTCCTCATTTCCATCGCGGAATGATTTCAAGTGGTTTTACGCATTTCTCTTGAAAAGGGGCGCTTTTGACTTCGGCAAGCATGGCTCAGAGCTTGCGAGACACAGAGGATGGTCAATTGACACAATCAATTTCATGACAAAGGTGTTTTTTGATCTCGGTTTTGTTAAAATAGAAGATGGTGTGCTGTCTGTCGTGAGCGGCGCGAAAAAACGCGACCTGGCAGATTCGCAAACCTATCAGGTAAAACAGCAGCTGATGGAATTAGACCAGAAGCTCAATTATTCCGCAGCCCATGAGCTGAAGGAATGGCTGAATAAGCTGATGAACCAAGGTTCAGAGGCTTATGAAAGTACGAGGAGGACATAGAACAGATGGATCTTAAAAAATACGTAACAATTGTGCCCGATTACCCGAAAGAAGGCGTACAATTTAAAGATATTACGACATTGATGGACAAAGGCGACGTATACCGTTACGCCACTGACCAAATTGTTGAATATGCAAAAGAAAAAGAAATTGATTTAGTTGTCGGGCCTGAAGCGCGCGGCTTTATTATCGGCTGTCCGGTTGCATACGCGCTCGGAGTCGGCTTTGCCCCGGTTCGGAAAGAAGGAAAACTTCCGCGTGAGGTCATTAAAGTCGATTACGGTTTGGAGTACGGAAAAGACGTACTGACGATTCATAAAGATGCGATCCTGCCGGGACAGCGCGTGCTGATTACTGATGACTTGCTTGCAACAGGCGGCACGATCGAAGCAACGATTAAGCTAGTCGAAGAACTGGGCGGCGTCGTAGCCGGTATTGCATTCTTAATCGAGCTTTCTTACCTTGACGGCAGAGACAAGCTTGACGATTACGATATTTTAACATTAATGAAATATTAACCGCATATGGAAAAAAGCACTCGTGTCAGGGTGCTTTTTTCCTATTATTTCATCATCCTGACAGATTCTTTAGGTGTTTTGAACTTCTGCCCTTTACATCTCTCGTTTTTTTCTTGATAATAAACTAATACAGTTTACATTTAAAAAAGGTGATTCCATGGCGAACGAACAAGTATTGACTGCCGAGCAAGTAATAGATAAAGCGCGCACTTATCTGCCGGAGGAGCAGATTGCGTTTGTCGAGAAAGCTTACCTGTATGCGCAAGACGCGCATCGCGAACAGTACCGCAAATCAGGTGAGCCGTACATCATTCATCCGATTCAGGTGGCGGGGATCCTCGTCGATCTGGAAATGGACCCTTCCACAATTGCGGGCGGATTTCTGCATGATGTGGTGGAGGACACGGATGTCACCCTCGACGACCTGAAGGAAGCATTTTCTGAAGAAGTGGCGATGCTTGTCGACGGCGTGACGAAGCTCGGTAAAATTAAGTATAAATCTCAAGAGGAGCAGCAGGCGGAAAACCATCGAAAAATGTTTGTCGCTATGGCTCAGGATATCAGAGTCATATTGATCAAGCTGGCGGATCGCCTTCACAATATGCGGACGTTAAAGCATCTTCCGCAGGAAAAGCAGCGGAGAATTTCAAATGAGACGCTGGAGATTTTCGCTCCGCTGGCCCATCGGCTCGGGATTTCTAAGATCAAATGGGAGCTGGAAGACACCGCTCTCCGTTATTTGAATCCTCAGCAATATTACAGAATCGTCAACCTCATGAAGAAAAAGCGCGCGGAACGCGAACTTTATGTCGAAGAGGTTGTCAATGAAGTGAAAAAACGCGTTGAAGAAGTGAATATTAAAGCGGACTTTTCAGGACGTCCGAAGCACAT
The DNA here is from genome assembly GCF_053663395.1 of Bacillus sp. JK74. Lineage (NCBI taxonomy): Bacteria > Bacillati > Bacillota > Bacilli > Caryophanales > Bacillaceae > Bacillus > Bacillus sp. JK74. Next base: position 313,641 of record NZ_JBSJQB010000003.1, read on the forward strand.
CTACAGCATTTACCGCAAGATGGCGCTGCAAAATAAACAGTTCAATGAAATATATGATCTGCTCGCCGTCCGTATTCTTGTCGGAAGCATTAAAGACTGCTACGCCGTACTCGGCATTATTCATACGTGCTGGAAGCCGATGCCGGGCAGATTCAAAGATTATATTGCGATGCCTAAGCCGAATATGTATCAGTCTCTGCATACGACCGTAATCGGGCCTAAAGGCGATCCGCTGGAAGTGCAGATCAGAACGTTTGAGATGCATGAGATCGCTGAATACGGGGTGGCCGCACACTGGGCATATAAAGAAGGCAAGGCTGCAAACGAAGAAGCGACATTTGAGAAAAAACTGTCCTGGTTCCGTGAAATTCTGGAATTTCAAAACGAGTCTACCGATGCGGAAGAATTTATGGAATCGCTGAAAATCGATCTGTTTTCTGACATGGTATACGTATTTACGCCAAAAGGCGATGTCATTGAACTGCCGTCAGGCTCTGTGCCGATTGATTTTTCCTACAGGATCCATTCGGAGATCGGCAACAAAACAATCGGGGCGAAAGTGAACGGAAAAATGGTGACGCTTGACCATAAGCTCCGGACGGGCGACATCGTCGAGATTCTGACGTCCAAGCATTCTTACGGTCCGAGCCAAGACTGGGTCAAACTGGCGCAGACGTCCCAGGCGAAACACAAAATCCGCCAATTCTTTAAGAAACAGCGCCGGGAAGAAAACGTCGAAAAAGGCCGTGAGCTTGTCGAGAAAGAAATTAAAAATCTTGATTTTGAAGTGAAAGATGTTTTAACGCTTGAAAATCTTCAAAAAGTTGCCGACAAGTTCAATTTCTCAAATGAAGAGGATATGTACGCGGCGGTCGGGTATAACGGCATTACCGCTCTTCAGGTGGCCAACAGGCTCACCGAAAAAGAACGGAAGCTGCGTGACCAGGAAGAGCAGGAAAAAATCGTTCAGGAAGTCACTTCCGAGCCGAAACATTATCCGCAAGGGAGAAAACGGGAAGCGGGTGTGCGCGTAAAAGGCATTGACAACCTTCTCGTCCGCTTGTCGAAATGCTGCAACCCGGTGCCGGGCGACCATATTGTCGGTTTTATTACAAAAGGGCGCGGTGTATCCGTTCACCGGGATGACTGTCCGAACGTCAAAACGAATGAAGCGCAGGAACGTTTGATCCCCGTTGAATGGGAGCATGAATCACAGGTTCAAAGGCGCAAAGAATATAACGTTGAGATTGAGATTTTGGGGTATGACCGTCTCGGGCTTTTAAATGAGGTGCTCCAAGCCGTAAATGAAACGAAAACCAACATCTCCTCTGTCTCCGGCAAATCCGACCGCAATAAAGTCGCTACGATTCATATGGCGATTTTTATTCAAAACATCAATCATCTGCACAAAGTGGTCGAGCGGATTAAACAGATCAGAGACATCTATTCAGTCCGCCGGGTAATGAACTAAAAGGAGCTTGCTATGAAATTAGTTGTTCAGCGTGTAACAGAAGCGAGTGTGACGGTTGACGGCGCTGTCGCCGGCCGGATCGGACCCGGTATTATGGCGCTTGTCGGCATCACTCATGAAGATACAGAAGAAGATGCCGCTTACTTGGCGGATAAAATCGTGAATCTTCGGATTTTTGATGATGAAAGCGGCAAGATGAATTTATCGCTTTTGGATACGGGCGGGGAGATTTTATCCGTTTCCCAGTTTACGCTTTACGGCGAAACGAAGAAAGGGAGACGCCCGAATTTTATGAATGCGGCTAAACCGGATCAGGCTGTGCTCCTTTATGAAAAGTGGAACGAACTCCTTCGGGAAAAAGGAGTCAAAGTGGAAACCGGAATATTCGGAGCCATGATGGATGTTCAGCTGACGAATTCCGGGCCGATTACATTGATTATGGATTCTAAACAATAAAAAAGCTGCCGTTCGGCAGCTTTTTTTATGATTGAAAATAATGTTCCAATCCGCTTTCAATTCCGTCTGTCACTTTTTCCTGGTAAGAGCCGCTATGTATGATTGTTTCTTCTTGCGGTTGACTGAGATAGCCGAGCTCATACAGCATGGCAGGCCGTTTATTTTCCCTCAGGACGTAATAATCGCCAAACAGAACGCCGCGATCAGGAATAGGGGAACGCTTCACTACTTCAGAATGGACGTCTGAGGCAAGCTGGCGGTCCTTAGACGGACTGTAATAATAAGCCGTGCTTCCCCGCGTTGACGTATCGGCATAGCTGTCATAGTGGATGCTGATAAAGGCATCCGCATTCCGGTAATGAGAGGTTGAAACCCTGGCCTGCAGGCTGATAAATGTATCATCCTGTCTGGTGATATACACGTTTGCACCGGCCGCTCTCAATTTTCCGGCTAACAGCTTAGCTGTTTTAATCGTTACGTTTTTTTCAAACTTTCCGGAGTAGCCGATCGTTCCGCTGTCTTTTCCTCCGTGTCCGGGATCAACGACGATCGTTTTGTTTTTAAGTGAGCCGCTGCCGCCTGACGTGTTGGGAGAAGGTGCTTCGCCTGTTTCCTCACCGCTTTTTGACGTTTGTACGACCCAGTCTGCCACATATGCGGTTTGTCCGTTCTCAAGCCGGACTTCATACCATTTGCCGCTTGAGCCGACAATCGGGTAGGCTGCGCCTTTATCTGCTCTTTTTACGATAGAAGCGGAAGTCGAGGCCGAGCTCCTTAAGTTGGTGCCGCCGTAAACAATATACGCTTTTTTCGAGGAGCCTGAGCCCGATGCGCTGTCCGATGAGTCAGAATCCTTTATGATGTAGTGGCTTGCTGCCCAGCCTTTTTGCCCGTTTGCTTCAATTTTCAGCCAGCCGTGGTCTTCACTTAAGATGGAAACCTTTGTTCCGCGTGATAATTTAGTCATAATCGCTGAATCATGTGATGCTGCACTTCTGACATTCAATGAAGAAACGCCGACCGTCCCGTTTTTTGACCCGCTTCGGGCCGAAGTTGCTTTCGTATCCGATCCGCCGCTGTCCGCGGTGACGTATTCGGAAGAAACCCACCCGGTTGTGCCTTGATAAGAAATGTTCACCCATCCGCTGTTCTTGTCCAGCACGGATGCATGCGCGCCTTGCGGAAGTTTGCCGATGACTTCATACGATGTCCCCGGGCCTTTTCTGATGCGGAGGTCAGGATCGGTGGAAGTGACCGTTCCGCTTGTTGCGGATGAATTGTCTGCTCCCCCGGCTGTTTTTGATATCAGCCAGGAAACGACCCATCCGGTTTTACCGGGGCTCAGCTGAAGCTGTACCCAGTCTCCCTCTTCTTTAACGATCGGGTATCTTTCCCCTTTTTTTACTTCAGCCTTTATTCCGTAGCTCAGGCCGGGACCGCCTCTGACATTGATCTTGTCTGTCGCGATGACCGCTTCTCCCTCTGCGGCGATTGCGGTGTGAAATGACGGAAGAAGCGCTGTGATGATGACGCCGCATAAAATAAGAGCAAGAGTTCTCTTCTTCATGGCTGTCCTCCTTTCTGAACTAACTAAAATACATTCTTGTATAATATCGTATTTTCCTTGCTGAATGTTAAATAAAAATAAAATGGTTTGTTTATACTAGTCATAAATACAGCGAAAAGGTGTGCAAATCATGAAATATCAACCAAAAATGGGACGCGCGCTGCACGATGCGGAAGGAAATCTGCACTTCAGTGATCAGAGCGATAGAGAAAAGGCGGGGTTTCTTGAAGAGACGGCGACGGAGTTCGGTCTCTTATCGAAAGAAGCGGTCGCAAGGAAAAACAGACAGAATAAAACTTGACAGGGGAGTGCAATCCCATTATTATAATAGAAATTGATGTACATAAGTCATGATAACGATTTTGAACCGATAATGGAGAAGAGTAGGTCAGAATGCATGGAGAAGAGAGGAACCGTCCCGGGCTGAAAGCGGATCCGCACTGCATCTTTCTCGAAACAACACTCCGGAGGTTCCCTGCTGAACGCTTTTGCAAGTCATTAGGCAGCGGACGTGAACCTGCGTTAAAGGTCAGAGCGGGGATGCTTCGGCATTCCAACTAGGGTGGCACCACGGGTATAACTCTCGTCCCTACTATACATGTATAGTAGGAGCGGGAGTTTTTTTATTTGAAGAAAGACATTAAGGAGGCCTGTAACATGGCATATCACATTCCAAGAGGCACACAGGACATACTGCCGGGTGAATCAGACAGATGGCAGTTCGTCGAACAAATTATGAGGGAGACGTGCCGCACTTATCAATATAAAGAAATCCGCACGCCGATCTTCGAGCATACGGAATTATTCGCAAGAGGCGTCGGTGAGTCTACAGATATCGTGCAGAAAGAAATGTACACGTTTGAAGACCGTAAAGGGAGAAGCCTGACGCTTCGGCCGGAAGGAACAGCCGCCGCAGTCCGCGCGTTCAATGAAAATAAATTATTTGCGAACCCGGTGCAGCCGACGAAGCTTTATTATGTCGGACCGATGTTCCGTTACGAACGTCCGCAGACAGGGCGTTTCCGCCAATTTTATCAATTCGGAATTGAAGCGATCGGCTCCAAAGATCCGGCCGTGGATGCAGAAGTCATTGCGCTTGCGATGAGTATTTACCGTAAAGCCGGTTTGAAACATGTCAAGCTTGTGCTGAACAGCCTTGGTGACCAGGAGAGCCGCAAATCCTACCGGGAAGCGCTCGTCAAACATTTTGAACCGCGCATCGGAGAGTTTTGCTCAGACTGCCAGTCGCGTCTGCACACAAATCCGCTCAGAATTCTTGACTGCAAGAAAGACAGAGAGCATGAACTGATGAAAACGGCTCCGTCCATTCTTGATTACTTAAATGAAGAATCAGCCGCTTATTTTGAGAAGGTAAAACAATACTTAAACGGTCTTGGCGTCCCGTTCGAAATAGATCCGAACCTTGTCAGAGGGCTTGATTATTATAACCATACCGCTTTTGAAATTATGAGCAATGCCGAAGGATTCGGAGCGATTACAACCCTTGCCGGCGGGGGCCGCTATGACGGGCTTGTTGAACAGATCGGCGGACCTGAAGCGCCGGGTATCGGATTTGCGATGAGCATCGAACGTCTGCTGGCAGCCATTGACGCTGAGAAAACAGAGCTTCCCGTCAATCAGGGGATTGACTGCTACATCGTGACGCTCGGAGAAAAAGCGAAGGATTATTCCGTTTCCCTTGTGTACAAACTGAGAGAAGCGGGCATCTCAAGTGAAATCGATTATGAAAATAAAAAGATGAAGGGCCAATTCAAAACGGCTGACCGTCTCGGCGCACGTTTTATTGCGATTTTAGGGGAAGATGAGCTTGCTCAAAATAAAATCAATGTAAAAGATGCGGAAACAGGAGAGCAGCGTGAAGTGGTGTTAGACGAGCTGATACAAGTGTTAAAGGCAGATCAAAAGCAGTGAAGGAGAGGAACGCTATGTTTGGAAGAACATATTATTGTGGCGAGATAACTGAAAAAGCGATTGGCGAAACCGTCAAACTGAAAGGGTGGGTGCAGAAACGGCGCGATCTCGGCGGCTTGATTTTCATTGATTTGCGGGACCGCTCGGGTATTGTGCAAGTCGTGTTCAACCCTGACGTATCGAAGGAAGCCCTTGCCGCAGCGGAAGCAATCAGAAACGAATATGTGCTTGATATCGAAGGCACGGTTTCTGCCCGTGAAGAAGGCACGGTGAATCCCAACCTGAAAACCGGTAAAATTGAAATCAAAGCTGAAGCGGTGACGGTGCTCAGTACGGCGAAAACGCCTCCGTTTCCGATCAGTGATCAGGCGGCTGATGTTTCTGAAGACGTCCGGTTAAAACACCGCTATTTGGATTTGCGCCGCCCGGCGATGTTTCAAACATTGCAAATGCGCCATCAAGTCACAAAATCCATCCGCCATTTCTTGGATGAAAACGGATTTCTTGATATTGAAACACCGATTTTAACAAAAAGCTCTCCCGAAGGCGCCCGTGATTACTTAGTGCCGAGCCGGGTGCATGAAGGAGAATTTTACGCCCTTCCGCAATCGCCGCAGATTTTTAAACAGCTTCTGATGGTGTCGGGCTTTGAACGGTATTATCAAGTGGCCCGCTGCTTCCGCGATGAAGACTTGCGTGCCGACCGCCAGCCGGAATTTACGCAGATTGATATTGAAATGTCCTTTATGAGTCAAGAGGACATCATGGCTCTGGCGGAAGAGATGATGGCGAAAGTCATGCTTGAAACAAAAGGTGTTGAAGTACCGCTTCCGCTTCCGAGAATGACATATGAAGAAGCGATGAACAGCTACGGTTCCGACAAGCCTGACACCCGCTTCGGCATGCTGCTGACGGACGTGTCAGACATAGTGAAAGATACTGAATTTAAGGTGTTCTCATCAGCCGTGGCAAACGGCGGCGTTGTAAAAGCGATCAATGTCAAAGGCGCTGCCGGCGACTATTCCAGAAAAGATATCGATGCGCTCGGCGTTTTTGCCGGAAATTACGGCGCGAAAGGTCTCGCTTGGGTGAAAGTTGAAGCTGACGGCGTAAAAGGCCCGATTGCGAAATTCTTTGATGAAGAGAAGCAGGCAAAACTGGCTGAAGCGCTTGATGCTTCTGAAGGCGATCTGCTCCTTTTCGGGGCTGATAAGTTTGAGGTTGTGGCTCAATCCCTCGGCGCGCTTCGCTTAAAGCTCGGCAAAGAACGCGGCCTGATTGACGAAAGCCTCTTCAACTTCCTGTGGGTTGTGGACTGGCCGTTACTGGAGCATGACGAGGAAGAAGGCCGTTTCTATGCGGCTCACCACCCGTTTACAATGCCTGTCCGTGAAGATCTTGACCTGATTGAAACGGCGCCTGAAGATATGAAAGCGCAGGCTTACGACCTTGTCTTAAACGGCTATGAACTCGGCGGAGGCTCAATCCGTATTTTTGAAAAAGACGTTCAGGAAAAAATGTTCGGGCTTCTCGGCTTTACAAAAGAAGAAGCGGAGGAGGAGTTCGGATACCTTCTTGAAGCCTTTGAATACGGCGCCCCTCCGCACGGCGGAATCGCGCTCGGCTTAGACCGTTTGGTTATGCTTCTTGCAGGCCGCACAAACTTAAGAGATACGATCGCTTTCCCGAAAACGGCAAGCGCAAGCTGCCTTCTTACGGAAGCGCCCGGCGAAGTGAGCGACGCCCAGCTTGAAGAACTTCACCTTTCTGTCAAAAGAAAAGTGAAACAGTAAAAGATCGGCAGTTTGTTTCTTGAAAATCAAAATCTGCTGTGATATGATTTTGACAAGTTAAATAAAGTCCTGATGTGTTAGTTGTACACCTAGTTTTGACCGAACATTTTTTTGATTTGGGAGCCCGCATTTTTAAATGGCGTACATGCCTCTTTTCATTCGCTAAAGAGGACTTACAAGATTTAAAAAAGGGCACCCACCTGCTGAGAGCGGGTTCAAAACGAAGGAAAGCTGCAACGGCACAATTGGGACTTTATTTTTTGTGCGCTAAAACCAGCGGCTTTTTGACAAGCCGAGTTTATAAAACCAGAATGTGGAGTGAGGTTCTTGTTACATCAGTTTTCCAGAAATGAGCTAGCGATTGGAAAAGAAGGGCTGGACACGTTAAAAAACAGCACGGTGGCCGTTCTCGGCGTCGGCGGAGTCGGTTCATTCGCAGCCGAAGCATTGGCGAGGTCCGGAGTGGGGCGGATCGTGCTTGTCGATAAAGATGATGTTGACATTACAAATGTAAACCGCCAGCTGCATGCGCTATTGTCGACGGTGGGACAGCCGAAAACAGAATTGATGAAAGAGCGGATCGCTGATATTAATCCGGATTGTGACGTCGTCGCCTTAAAAATGTTTTATACAGAAGAGACGTATGAGCAGTTCTTTGAGTATCCGCTTGATTACGTCATTGACGCGTCGGATACGATTCATTATAAAATTCATCTGATGAAAGAATGTCTGAAACGGAATGTTCCGCTAATTTCAAGCATGGGAGCGGCGAATAAAACAGACCCGACACGCTTTCAGATTGCTGACATTTCAAAAACCCATACTGATCCGATTGCCAAAGTCGTCCGCACAAGGCTTCGTAAAGAGGGCATTAAAAAAGGCGTACAGGTCATTTTTTCTGATGAAAGCCCGATCGTCATCCGTGAAGACGTCAGAAAAGAAGTCGGGAATGATGAAGCGAAAATCCGCAAAGCGCAAATGCCGCCGTCTTCCAACGCCTGGGTTCCGTCAGTGGCCGGTCTGATTATGGGCGGACATGTTGTCATGGAGCTCTTAAAGGACATCGACATTAAACGGGTTAAAGATAAGTAAAAAGAAAAACAGCCTTCTTCAGGAAAGGCTGTTTTTTTATTTGAATCCGCCGTTTACACGAAAGATCTTGTCCGGTTATTTTTTCTGCTTCATCAGTTTTTCATACACTTGCTTTATGGCGGCTTCAAATTTCCCCGTTTGTTTCGGTTTATAGTATTGCTTGTTTTTTAACGGATCGGGCAAATATTGCTGTTCGACCCATCCATTCTCGAAATCGTGAGGATATTGATAGCCGATCCCGCGTCCGAGCTCTTGGGCCCCTTTATAGTGGGCGTCTTTTAAATGTTTCGGCACATCGCCGATTTTACCAGTCCTGATGTCTTTGAGCGCCTCATCAACGGCTGAGATGGCGGAGTTTGATTTTGGCGAGAGGCATAATTCGATTACCGCATTGGCCAGCGGAATTCTCGCTTCCGGAAAGCCGATCCGTTCTGCGGTCTGAATCGCGCTCAGCACCCGGGGGCCTGCCTGCGGGCTTGCGAGGCCGATATCTTCATAGGCGATCACGAGAAGTCTTCTTGATATGCTTTCAAGGTCTCCGGCTTCGATCAGACGGGCCAGATAATGAAGGGCGGCGTTTGCATCCGAGCCCCGGATCGATTTTTGGAACGCGGATAAGACGTCATAATGCGCATCGCCGTTTTTATCATGGGTATAGCTTTTTTTCTGCAGACATTCTTCCGCCGTTTCCCGTGTAATCCGGATCGTGCCGTCGCTTGATTCCTTTGTGGAGAGCACGGCAAGCTCCAGTGCGTTCAAAGCGGAGCGGACGTCTCCTCCGCATCCTTGTGCGAAATGATCCATCGCGTCGTCGTCCACCGAAACGCTGTAGGAACCGAGTCCCCGGTGTTCATCTGTGAGCGCTCTTTTCAATGCCTGCTTGATCAGATCGGGTGTTAACGGTTCAAGCTCAAATATCTGGGTTCGGCTTCTGATGGCCGGGTTAATGGCATGATAAGGGTTGGCGGTCGTCGCGCCGATTAAAATAATCATGCCGTTTTCTAAATAGGGCAGCAGAAAATCCTGCTTTCCCTTATCAAGCCTGTGCACTTCATCAAGGATTAAAATGACCTGGCCTGACATTTTCGCTTCCTGTACGACAATCTCCATGTCTTTTTTATTATGAATGACGGCATTCAATTTCCTGAATGCGATGCTTGTCGATCCTGCGATCGCTGTGGCGATGGACGTTTTTCCGATGCCCGGCGGTCCGTACAGGATCATGGATGATAAGTGCTTCGCACGCACCATTCTGCCGATGATTTTATCTTCTTTGACCAAATGTTCCTGACCGATAATGTCTTCGATATTGGCAGGCCGCATCCGATACGCCAATGGTTTCATGAACATCTCTCCTTACATATACAGGGTAACGGAAAACGGCCGATTAGAAAAGCGAATTGCGGCGGGCCCCGTGTTTCAATGAAAATTAGGATAAGTTATGTTATAATAACAGTTGGTCTATAAGATACTAAACAGATTATTCATATCCATTTACTTGTATAAATTAACAATTAGAATTGACTGGGGTGTTCATATTGAAAATATCGACAAAGGGAAGATACGGGCTCACCATTATGATTGAATTGGCGAAAAAGCACGGAGACGGTCCGACGTCGCTCAAAAGCATCGCCCAAACAAACAGCCTTTCTGAGCATTACTTGGAACAGCTTGTATCACCGCTCAGAAACGCCGGACTCGTAAAAAGCATCAGAGGCGCTTACGGGGGTTACGTGCTCGGGGGCCAGCCTGAAGAGATAACGGCCGGAGATATTATCAGAGTGCTGGAAGGGCCGATCAGCCCGGTAGAAGTGCTTGAGGATGAAGAGCCTGCCAAGCGGGAGTTATGGATCCGCATCCGCGACGCTGTAAAAGACGTGCTGGACAGCACGACGTTAGAAGACCTTGCGAGCTACACGGACGGCGAGCAGGAAGCTTATATGTTCTATATTTAAACCAGAGGTGTAAAGACAATGGAACGGATTTATTTAGATCATGCCGCGACTTCCCCGATGGATGAACGTGTGCTCGAAGAAATGAAGCCCCATTTCTTCGGCAGTTTCGGCAACCCGTCAAGCATTCATTCATTCGGGAGAGAATCCCGGAAATGGGTCGATGAAGCGAGAGCGGACATCGCGCGCGAAATCAGTGCGAAAGAACAGGAAATTATTTTCACAAGCGGCGGCACGGAGGCTGATAATTTAGCGATTTTCGGAACGGCTGCCGCCCGGAAGAATGAAGGAAAGCATATCATTACGACCGCTGTTGAGCATCATGCTGTATTGCACGCCTGCGAAAAGCTGGAAGAAGACGGCTTTGAGGTGACATACCTCATCCCCGGCCCTTCAGGACGGATCAGTGCAAATCAGGTGAAAGAAGCGCTCCGTGATGATACAATCCTTGTTACCGTCATGTATGGCAATAACGAAGTCGGAACCATTCAGCCGATTGACGAAATCGGAGAGCTGTTAAGCGGGCACCAGGCCTATTTTCACACAGATGCCGTTCAGGCATTCGGTTATATGCCGATTGATGTGAAAAAAAGCAGAATTGACATGCTGTCTGTTTCCGGTCACAAGCTTAACGGGCCTAAAGGGACAGGCTTTTTATATGTAAATCAAGAGGTGAAGCTGTCACCGATTCTTCTTGGGGGAGAGCAGGAACGAAAGCGCCGCGCGGGGACGGAAAATGTACCGGGCATCGCCGGCTTAAAAGAAGCGGTCGTCCTTTCAAACCGTGAGAGGGAAGAGAAAACAGCGAAATATAAGGAGTTTAAGAACATCATCATGAGCACGCTGGAAGAAGCCGGCGTCACAGCGGAGGTGAACGGAGATGCCGAGAAATGCCTGCCTCATATTTTAAACCTTTACTTTCCCGGTGTGCCGGTGGAAGCGCTGCTGGTCAATCTTGACATGGAAGGCATTGCCGTCTCCAGCGGATCTGCTTGTACAGCGGGATCCGTTCTTCCGTCCCATGTGCTTACGGCCATGTTCGGAAGTGAGAGCGGCAGGCTGACTTCGTCAATCCGCCTCAGCTTCGGCCTCGGCAATACGGCGGAACAAATCGAAACAGCCGCCGAAAAGCTTGCCGCCGTCGTTAAACGGCTTGCTTAAAACGGCGGACTTACGTTTTTAATGGAGTGAATGCAAATGGAAAAACGGCCGGAGGATACAAGAGTCGTAGTCGGCATGTCCGGCGGCGTGGACTCTTCCGTGGCGGCCCTTCTGCTGAAGGAGCAGGGCTACGATGTAATCGGAATCTTTATGAAAAACTGGGATGATACGGACGAAAACGGTTTTTGCACGGCAACGGAAGATTATGAAGACGTCATCCGGGTCTGCAACCAGATCGGAATTCCGTATTATGCCGTCAATTTTGAGAAGCAATATTGGGAAAAGGTATTTCAATATTTCCTTGATGAATATAAAGCCGGAAGAACCCCCAATCCGGATGTCATGTGCAATAAAGAAATTAAGTTTAAGGCTTTCTTGGATCATGCTCTGTCACTCGGCGCGGATTATCTTGCGACGGGCCATTACGCCCGCGTGGATAGAAGCGCAGGTACAGTGCGCATGCTCCGCGGTCTGGATGAAAACAAGGACCAGACTTATTTTCTGAATCAGCTCAATCAGGAACAGCTCAGCAAAGTCATGTTCCCGATCGGTGATCTGCAAAAAAGCCGCGTGCGGGAAATCGCCAAAGAAGCGGAACTTGCGACAGCTGCGAAAAAAGACAGCACGGGAATCTGCTTTATCGGCGAACGCAACTTCAAAACGTTTCTCAGCCAATATCTCCCCGCTCAGCCGGGCGATATGATGACAATGGACGGAGAAATAAAAGGGCGTCATGACGGTCTGATGTATTATACAATCGGACAGCGCCACGGTCTTGGAATCGGCGGAAGCGGCGAGCCGTGGTTCGCCGTCGGTAAAGATCTTGAAAAAAACATTCTGTATGTTGATCAAGGATTCCATAATCCGCTTCTGTATTCCGATAAGATCACGGCGACAAATGTCAGCTGGACGCGTCCCGGTCTGATGGACAGCGGCGAAATGACATGCACGGCGAAATTCCGCTACCGTCAGGAAGATCACAAAGTAACGGTGAAAATGACGGGTGATGATGAAGCGGAAATCATTTTTGACGGGCAGGTACGCGCCGTTACGCCGGGACAAGCCGTCGTTTTTTATGACGGAGAAGAGTGCCTCGGCGGCGGAACGATAGATGACGTTTATAAAGACGGAACAAAACTGTGGTACGTATAACACATGTAAAAAACCTCAACTCGCATGTTGGGGTTTTTTAGCGAAAGGAAGTTAAAAATGGATTATAATAAAATCGGGATTGACGCCATGCAGGAGGGCGATTTTGAAAAAGCGGCAGAGGCTTTTACGAAAGCGATTGAGGAAAACGGCCAAGACCCGGTGCCGTACATCAACTTCGCAAATCTGCTTTCTTCTGTGAACGAACTCGAACGAGCGCTTGCATTCTATAACAGAGCGCTTGAATTGGACAATTCGGCGGCAGCCGCTTATTACGGTGCGGGAAACGTATATGTGATGAAAGAATCGTTTTCCGAAGCGAAGGATATGTTTGAAAAAGCGCTTCGCTCCGGAATGGAAAACGGAGATTTGTTTTATATGCTGGGGACCGTTCTCGTTAAATTAGAGCGGCCGAAGCTTGCACTGCCGTATTTGCAGCGTGCCGTTGAATTAAACGAAAATGACACGGAAGCGCGCTTCCAGTTCGGAATGTGTCTCGCAAATGAAGAAATGCTGGATGAAGCTCTTGCGCAGTTTGAGACGGTGATCGAGCAGGATCCGGGCCACGCGGACGCATTTTATAATGCCGGGGTCGCTTACGCGTACAAAGAAAATCGTGAAAAGGCGCTTGAGATGCTGGAAGGCGCAATCGGCATACAGCCTGATCATATGCTTGCGCTTCATGCGAAACAGCTTATCACCCAGTCATAACAAAAGGAGGGAAGGCTCGTGGATCAGCTGAACATCGAAGAACAGCCGTATGTAAAAGGCGTCATTCATACGGTCATTTATCATAATGACACCAACCTGTATACAGTGCTGAAAGTCAAGGTTGCAGAAACGTCTGAGGCGATCGAAGACAAGGTCGTATCCGTAACGGGCTACTTCCCTCTGCTGCAAGAAGATGAGACCTACACATTTTACGGAAAAACCGCCACGCATCCTAAGTTCGGCCTGCAATTTCAGGCTGAACACTTTAAAAAAGAAATTCCGACCACAAAAGAAGGGATCATTCACTATTTATCAAGTGATCTGTTTGAAGGAATCGGAAAAAAAACGGCGGAAGAAATCGTCAAAAAGCTTGGAGACGGCGCGCTCAATAAAATTCTGGCTGATGCATCGGTGCTTTATGATGTGCCGAAAATGTCAAAAAAGAAAGCGGATAAGCTTGCCGGAGAGCTGCAGCGGCATCAGGGTCTCGAGCAGATTATGATCTCTCTGAACCAATACGGTTTCGGGCCCCAGCTATCCATGAAAATATATCAGGCCTACGAAACGGAAACCTTGGAGAAAATTCAGGAAAATCCTTATCAGCTTGTAAAAGACGTTGAAGGCATCGGCTTTGTGAAAGCTGACGAGCTGGGCGGAAAAATGGGTCTGTCAGGAAACCACCCGGAGCGGATCAAAGCGGCTATCTTATATACAATTGAATCGACCTGTCTTTCAGAGGGCCATACGTACATAGAAACGAAGCAGCTGATTATCAATACGCAAACGCTTCTGAATCAGTCAGCTGAAGGCGGCCGGGTCACGGAAATGGATGCGGCTGACGGCATCATCGCCCTCGGGGAGAGTAAGGATATCGTCATCGAAGGAGAGCGCTGCTATTTTCCGTCCTTGTTTTACGCGGAACAAAACGTCGCAAAACGCGTGCTCGACATTGCGGCCCAGACGGAGTATGCCGATCAATTTCCTGAATCGGAATTTCTGCTTGCACTCGGTGAACTGGAAGAACGGATGAATGTTCAATACGCACCAAGCCAAAAGGATGCCATTCAAAAAGCGCTGTCTTCACCGATGCTTTTACTGACCGGAGGACCTGGAACGGGGAAAACGACCGTTATTAAAGGAATCGTGGAATTATACAGTGAACTGCACGGCGTATCCCTTGACCCCGGTGATTATAAAAAAGACGAGGCGTTTCCGGTGCTGCTTGCCGCGCCGACCGGAAGAGCCGCAAAACGAATGAGCGAATCTACGGGTCTGCCGGCTGTTACGATTCACAGGCTGCTTGGCTGGAATGGCGCTGAAGGCTTTACCTATAATGAAGATCAGCCGATTGAAGGAAAACTGATCATTATAGACGAAGCGAGTATGCTCGATATTTGGCTCGCCAGCCATTTGTTTAAGGCGCTTCCTAAGCACATTCAGCTCATTATAGTCGGTGATGAAGACCAGCTTCCTTCAGTAGGACCGGGGCAGGTGCTCAGAGACCTTTTGGCTTCTGAGGTGCTGCCGACCGTACGCCTGACAGATATTTACCGTCAGGCTGAAGGATCATCCATTGTGGAACTTGCCCATGATATGAAAAAAGGACTGCTTCCAAAGGGGCTGACCGCGCCGACAAAGGACCGCTCATTTATCCGCTGTAATTCTTCACAGATTAGAGAAGTCGTGGACCAGGTCGTCTCGAACGCGTTAAAAAAGGGGTATACCTCCAGAGATATTCAAGTGCTTGCCCCGATGTACAGGGGAAAAGCGGGAATTAACGAGCTGAACATGCTTCTTCAGGACATCATGAATCCGCCGAAAGAAAAAAGGCGGGAGCTGAAATTCGGGGATGTCGTCTACAGGACGGGCGATAAAATATTGCAGCTTGTCAACCAGCCGGAAAACAATGTGTTTAACGGCGATATCGGCGAAATCGTGTCCATTTTTTATGCCAAAGAAAATACGGAAAAAGAAGACATGGTCGTCGTCTCGTTTGACGGCAACGAGATCACCTTTACGAAAAAGGATTTCAGCCAGTTTACCCACGCGTACTGCTGTTCCATCCATAAGTCGCAGGGAAGCGAATTCCCGATTGTCGTCCTGCCTGTCGTCAAAGGCTACTATCGAATGCTCAGGAGAAATCTGCTTTATACCGCCATTACAAGAGCGAAAAAATTCCTGATTCTTTGCGGAGAAGAAGAAGCGCTTGAATGGGGCGTCAAAAACAATGATGCCACCGTCAGACAGACATCGCTTAAAAACAGGCTCACAGAGCAGACTGAAGAGATGGATGCAGAACTGGCCGCCCTGCAAAAAGAGCTGCCGTTCAGTGTATATGATGCGAACATCGGAATGGAAGGCATCACGCCTTTTGACTTTATGGAAGAAAAAGCGTAAATAAAACCCGGCGTATGTTTATGCGCCGGGTTTTCGCCTGTGGAAGTCATTTCAAAGTATGCTGCCCGGCTTCTTGGCAAAACCTATACGTGTTCAACAAAAGGTGGTTGATCACACTTTGAGAACATGCCATGCAGCTGAAGGACGAACAGTATATGACGAAAACACCGGGCGCAGTCTCGGAATGATATCGGATGTATGTTTCTCTCTGGACGGCCGGTTTCTCGGTTTCGTGCTGGAGCAGAAACGCTTGTTTCACAACCGCCATCTTTTTTTAGGGGCAAGTGATATAAAAGAGATGGATCAAGAAGCCGTAGCTGCCGGTCATGCTCATTTGCAGCCTTTGCCGAAGAGCTGTTTCACCTTTGAACAGATTAAAATGCAACCGGTGAAATCGCCTGATGGTGAAATGTTCGGTTTGCTGGAAGATGTATACTTTTGTTTGGACAGGGGCATAATCGTAGCATATGAACTCTCGGACGGCTTCTTTTCAGATCTGGCTGGCAGACGCCAAGTGCGCCGCGCCGCCGATACGCTTATTGAAGCGGGGAAAGAAGGCATCGTCCTGAACGGATAAGAGGTGTAGTCTGTGCTTGTATGTCCGAACTGCAAAAGTAAAGATATCGGCAAAATCGGCGTAAACCAATACTATTGCTGGGGCTGCTTCATTGAGCTGACGGTGGCCAAAGGCAAAATTGCGACACATCAAGTAGAGGAAGACGGCACGTTAAGCAGTCTTGATGATTTGTTTTCTGAAGACGAACGCAGTATCAATTTTTAAAGTTGAAAGGAGATACGCGCGATGGGCAGAACAATGACCTCTCTGTTGGCTTTAGGAGCTGGAGCCGTTATGTATCGTATGGCTTCTCAGTCCGATATGCTGAATAAAAAAGGTATGAAACGGATGAGAAGACGAGTCATGAAAATGTTTTAAGCGGAAAAAAGGATACTTCTCCGGAAGTATCCTTTTTACGTTTGTCTCGCTTCCAGCCGTCTGGCTGCGAGAGACAGGCTGTAATTGACCGCGAAATACATCAGGGCCGCCAGCAGAAAGATCGGGAAAAAATACCCCCCGTCAGCGCTTTGTCCGTTTAAAATCTGCGCGTTATGAATCAGTTCGGGCAGAGCGATGACGACCGCAAGTGACGTATCCTTTAATAAGGAGATAAACTGGCTCACAATCGGAGGAACCATACGCCTGAGCGCCTGCGGCATGACGACGAGAAAAAGAGTCTGCGTGTACGTCAGTCCTGAAGAACGCGCCGCTTCAATCTGTCCTTTGTCAACGGATTGCAAACCGCTTCTGATAATTTCTGACAGCATGGCCGATTCAAAAATCGTCAGCGCCGTGATGGCGGCAGCGGTAATTTCCAGTTTGATCCCGATTTCCGGAAGGGCAAAAAACGTAAAGAAAATGATTAATAACAGCGGCAGGTTGCGGATGGTTTCCACAATGGCCGCTATAATGCCCGAGACGATAGGAATGTTCGCATAGCGCAAAGTACCGGCGGCAAGCCCGAACATAAAACTCAGGACAATGGAGATCAGCGCAACATAAAGTGTGACCAAAAAGCCGTCCCATAAAAACAGCAGATGGTCAGGTGTATAGGCGCCGCTAAAATCCATGTTATTCACTCTCCTTCTCTAATAACTCTTTCCGAGACGTCTTTCCAAATAGTGAACCCCGATGCTGAGCGGGATCGTTAATATCAAATAAAAAAGCGCGACGAAAATATAGACATCAAACACGACAAGAGTGCTCGAGGACACGAGATCCGCCTGATACATCAAATCGAGTCCCGCCACCACTCCGAGTATTGATGAGTTTTTGACAAGGTTGAGAAATTGGTTTCCGAGCGGGGGAATGACGATTTTTACGGCCTGAGGAAGAATGATATATCTCATCGCCTGACTGTAGGTGAAGCCTGACGATCTGGCCGCTTCCATCTGCCCATTGGGGACAGTCTGAATTCCGGCTCTGATGGCTTCTGCGATAAAGGCGGACGTGTAAATCGTAAGCGCAATTGTTCCCGCCTGAAAGCCGTCCAGTCTCAGCCCGGCGTTCGGAAGTCCGAAATAAAAAACGAATGTGATGAGGAGAAGCGGGATGTTCCGGATAAATTCCACATACGCAGTGCCGATCCATTGAAGGGGTTTGAAAGCCGTGATTCTCATGACTGCGATCAGAACGCCCAGCGCAAAGCTGCCTGCCAGCGCGATGAAGCTCGCAAGCAATGTGTGCAGGAAACCGTCCATATACATATCGAAGTTTTCCGTTAAAATTGAAAAGTTCATCTATGTCACTCCTTATAAAACGGGGATGAGCATGCCTGCTCATCCCGCGGTCCGTCCTATTTTGCCGGTTCTTCTTTTATCCATTTTTTATAGATTTTTTCGTACCTGCCGTCGGCTTTCATTTTTTTCAAAGAGGCGTTGATTTCTTTGACAAGGCCGGATTGGCCTTTTTTGACGGCGATTCCGTAAGGTTCATCGGTGAAGGTTTCGCCCGTCAGCTGATATTGTTTATTTTCATCCGCCATGCCGTATAAAATCGCATTATCGGTTGTGAGCGCATCTCCCTGTCCCGCTTTAAGCGCAGTGAACGCTTCGGCGTAATTTTCAAATTCCAGCACTGAGGCGTCAGGCGCTTTTTCTCTGATGTTCTGTGAGGAAGTGGAGCCTTTTACCGCTAATACTTTTGAGCCTTTTCCCAGGTCTTCGGTGCTTTTGATGCTGCTTCCTTTTTTGACGAGCAGGGATTGCCCGGCTTCAAAATAAACATCTGAGAAATCAACTTCTTTTTTCCGCTCATCCGTTATCGTCATCGTGGCGGTGATGGCGTCGATATCGCCGTTTTGCAGCATCGGAATTCTCGTTTTTGACGTCACTTCTTTAAATTCCGCTTTCTTCTCATCCCCCAGAATATCTTTTGCGAGCTGTTTTGAGATATCAATATCGAAGCCTTCAATATCACCGGAGCTTGGGTTTTTCAGCCCGAATAACCTCGTGTCGGTTTTGACGCCGAAGATGATTTTGTCTCTGTCTTTAATAGAGGCTAACGTGTCTTTTCCCGTTCCTTTTGAATCCCAGGACGTTTCTTTCCCTCCGCAGGCTGCCAGCATAAAGACGGCCAGCAGTGATATCAATCCGAATGACAACCATTTTGTTACGCGTGACATAAGCGCTCCTCCGTTTCTTTTCAGTGATTTAAAATACGGCTTAAGAATAAACGCGCCCTCTCTTCACGGGGGCTTTCGTAAAATTCAGCCGGTGCAGCTTCTTCTAAGATGGATCCGCCGTCGATAAACACGATGCGGTCCGCCACTTCTTTTGCGAATCCCATTTCATGTGTGACGACTGCCATGGTCATGCCTTCCTTTGCAAGTGTTTTCATGACATCCAGCACTTCCCCGATCATTTCCGGATCAAGCGCGGATGTGGGTTCATCAAACAGCATAATTTCGGGCTTCATCGCAAGCCCCCTGGCGATGGCGACACGCTGCTGCTGGCCGCCGGAAAGCTGTGAAGGATAAGCGTCCGCTTTGTCCGGTATACCGACTTTTTTCAAATAGTATAAAGCCGTTTCCTTTGCTTCTTCTTTTGATTGCTTGAGCACTTTGATCGGTGCGAGCATGATGTTTTGCAGAACGGTTTTGTGCGGGTACAGATGAAAATGCTGAAACACCATGCCGATATTCCGGCGGACCTGATTGATATCCGTTTTCTTGTCATGGATGGAGACGCCGTTTACCGTTAAGGCGCCTCCATCAACTGTTTCCA
Organism: Bacillus sp. JK74; assembly: GCF_053663395.1. Taxonomy (NCBI): domain Bacteria; kingdom Bacillati; phylum Bacillota; class Bacilli; order Caryophanales; family Bacillaceae; genus Bacillus; species Bacillus sp. JK74. The sequence goes on from NZ_JBSJQB010000003.1 coordinate 333,102, forward strand.
TCTGATTAATGCAGCGGAGAAGCGTGCTTTTTCCCGATCCTGAAGGTCCGATGATAACGACGACTTCCCCTTTTTTAATGTGCAGATTAATGTTTTTCAGCACGTGGAAATGTCCGTAGTGCTTATTTACATCCTGAAATGAAATCATGGCCATCCTCCTTAAAAAACATGAGTCATATTGACTGGACAGTTTTGAAATCCTTTAACACATTACGATGGTTATACAGACTTTTATGAATATTAGTTAGATTATTTCGTAATTTCTGATAATTATTTCCGTCAAGAGGTCTGCGTCATAAGGCGGAGTTTATGAAACGGGAATAATTCCGGCTTTCTGTCAAAAGATAAAGCAAGAGGTGAAACGTCATGCTTCAAAAACCGCTGCAGCTCTTAATGTGGACGGCTGTATGTCTGCTCGTTTTGTTAACAGTGTATGTCTTTTGCATGCTCGATATGTTATGGTCTCCCATTTGGCTTGTTATAAAATCTCTCTTTATTCCTATATTCATCGCAGTATTTATTGCTTATCTTTTACTTCCGATTACTGAATGGCTTCATAGAAAAGGGATGCCTAGAACTTTAAGCCTGCTTCTGATTTATTGCCTGTTTTTCGGCGGAATCGGCTGGGGGGTTTATAAAGGGGTTCCTGTTTTAATTGAACAGCTGCAGGATCTGTCTGAGAGCATTCCCGGTCTGGCCGAAAACTACAACAGCATGCTGAGGCATCTGCATAATCACACGGATCATTGGCCTGACGGCATGCACCATCGGATGGACAAAATGATTCAGCAGACAGAAACGTTTCTTGCCGGCACGATTGAAAGCACGATCAGAAGCATCCGTTTCATGCTTGATTATATCCTGATCGCGGCGACGATTCCTTTTCTCGTGTTCTATATGGTGAAGGATATAGACGTTATGAAAAAGACGGTCTGGTATTTGACGCCGAAATCCTGGAGAAAAAGGGGGAGTGAATTTCTGCGGGATGTGGACGACTCTCTCGGTGATTACATCCGCGGTCAGCTTCTCGTTTGTTTTTTGCTCGGGTTCATAGCCGGCGTTTCATTTTGGCTGTTCGGGCTTCCTTACCCGCTGATTTTGGGCCTTGCCATCGGGATTACGAATGTCATCCCGTATTTCGGTCCGTTTATCGGCGCTGTGCCGGCGCTGCTCCTTTCGCTGGCGATTTCCTCCAAGGCTGTGATCATCGTAATCGTCACGATTTTTATTCTTCAATTTATAGAAGGAAACATTTTGAGCCCGCTCATTGTCGGGCGAAGTCTCAGGATGCACCCCGTCGTGATCATGCTTGCGCTTCTTGCCGGAGGGGAGCTCGCGGGCATTCCCGGCATGATTCTCGCTGTTCCGGCGGCAGCCGTTTTAAAAGTGACGGCCATTCACTTTTTGCGGATCAGGACGGAACATTGACATTCGGGTTCTGCTTGTCTATAATTTCGAGTAGAATACATACGAATCTCGAGTGACGGATATGAGTACGCCGAAGCCCTGTTTAAGAGAGAAGCTCCGATACGCTGAAAGGAGCTTCAGCAGAAGATCGGCCGAAGCTAATCCTGAGTGCAGTTAAAGGCTGCCGCAATCCTGCGTTACGGGATGAAAGGTGACAGGCCTTTTTCGGCCTGTAATCAGGGTGGTACCGCGAGACAGCTCTCGTCCCTGTGTGAACGCATGGTTTGCATAGGGAGAGAGCTTTTTTGCTGTCGCAAAAGAGAATTTCGGGTAGTGATAAGGAGGAATATAGATGAAACACTTAACTTCTGCTGAAGTGCGTCAAATGTTTTTAGATTTCTTTAAAGAAAAAGGCCATGCCGTTGAACCGAGCGCCTCATTGGTTCCGCATGAAGATCCGTCTTTATTATGGATCAACAGCGGCGTTGCGACGCTGAAAAAATACTTTGACGGCCGCGTTGTGCCGGAGAATCCGAGAATTGTAAACGCGCAAAAATCAATCCGCACAAATGATATTGAAAATGTGGGGAAAACGGCGCGCCACCACACGTTCTTTGAGATGCTCGGAAATTTTTCCATCGGTGATTATTTTAAAGAAGAAGCCATCACGTGGGCTTGGGAGTTTTTAACGAGCGAAAAGTGGATCGGCTTTGATCCGGAGCTGCTGTCTGTAACGGTTCACCCTGAGGATGAAGAAGCTTATACGCTATGGGCGGAAAAAATCGGCGTTCCGGAAGAAAGAATCATCCGTCTGGAAGGGAACTTCTGGGATATCGGCGAAGGCCCGAGCGGACCGAATACAGAAATTTTCTATGACCGCGGCGAGAAATACGGCAATGATCTGTCAGATTCTGAATTGTATCCGGGCGGCGAAAATGACCGCTATCTTGAAGTGTGGAACCTGGTATTCTCAGAGTTCAACCACAACCCGGACGGCACGTACACACCGCTTCCGAAGAAAAACATTGATACGGGCATGGGGCTTGAACGGATGGTCTCCGTGATTCAGGACGTCCCGACAAACTTTGACACTGATTTGTTTATGCCGATTATTGAAGCAACAGAGCGTATTTCCGGAGATACTTACGGAAAGGATGCAGTGAAGGATACGGCCTTTAAAGTGATCGCCGATCATATCAGAACGGTCGCATTTGCGGTAAGCGACGGAGCTCTGCCGTCAAATGAAGGGCGCGGGTATGTACTGAGACGCCTCTTGCGCCGGGCGGTGCGATACGCGAAAACCATCGGTATCAGCCGTCCGTTTATGTACGAGCTGGTTCCGACTGTTGCAGGAATTATGGACGCTTTCTATCCGGAGGTGAAAGAAAAGCAAGAGTTTATCGCCAAAGTCATCAAAACGGAGGAAGAGCGCTTCCATGAAACATTAAACGAAGGTCTGGCCATTTTATCCGACGTGATAAAGAAAGAGAAGGAAAAAGGCAGCGGCATCATCTCCGGACAAGACGTATTCAAACTGTACGATACATACGGATTCCCGGTTGAATTGACGGAGGAATACGCGGAAGATGAGCAAATGAAGGTTGACCATAAAGGCTTTGAAGCCGAAATGGAAAAACAGCGTGAACGGGCGAGAAATGCGCGCCAAGATGTAGGAAGCATGCAGGTGCAGGGCGGCGCATTGCGCGACATTACTGCAGAAAGCACGTTTGTCGGCTACAATTCCGTAAAAGCTGAAGCGAAGGTAATCGAGCTTCTTCATGACGGTCAATTAATCAGCGAGGCGCAGGAAGGGGATACCGTCCAAATCCTTCTCGACAAAACGCCTTTCTATGCTGAAAGCGGCGGACAGATCGGTGACAGAGGAGTGCTGAGAAGCGAGCAGGCTGTCGTAACCATTAAGGACGTGAAAAAAGCTCCGAACGGTCAGCATGTACACGAAGGCACGGTGGATAGCGGCACGATTCAAAAAGGCGCAAGCGTGACGGCTGAAGTTGAAGATCAAATGAGAAGCGGCGTGGTGAAAAACCATACAGCAACCCACCTTCTGCACCAGGCGCTGAAAGACGTTCTCGGCACACATGTCAACCAAGCGGGTTCACTCGTTACCGAAAATCGTCTGCGTTTTGACTTCTCTCATTTCGGTCAAGTGACAAAAGAAGAACTTGAACGCATTGAAGGAATCGTCAACGAAAAAATCTGGGAGAGCATTCCGGTAGCGATTGATTTGAAACCGATCAATGAAGCGAAAGAAATGGGCGCGATGGCCCTGTTCGGCGAGAAATACGGCGATATCGTCCGCGTCGTACAAGTCGGAGATTACAGCCTTGAGCTTTGCGGCGGATGCCATGTCACGAATACGGCTGAAATCGGTCTGTTTAAAATCGTATCCGAATCAGGGATCGGCGCAGGTACGCGAAGAATCGAAGCCGTAACAGGAAAAGGCGCTTATCAGGAAATGAACAGCCAGCTCAGCCTTCTGCAGCACGCTGCGGACGAGCTGAAATCAAACGTAAAAGACGTACCGAAGCGAATTCAGTCTCTTCAAGCAGAGCTGAAGGAAGCGCAAAGAGAAAATGAATCATTGCTCAGCAAACTTGGCAATGTGGAAGCCGGAGCTATTCTGTCTAAAGTAAAAGACATCGGCGGCGTAAAAGTGCTGGCTGAAAAAGTAAATGCGAAAGACATGAACCACCTTCGCACTATGGTGGATGATCTGAAAGCGAAGCTCGGTTCTGCGGTCATCATTCTCGGCGCCGTGCAAAACGAGAAAGTCAACCTTTCAGCAGGCGTGACGAAAGACCTGATCGAAAAAGGCCTTCACGCCGGCAAAATGGTCAAACAAGCGGCTGAAGTCTGCGGAGGCGGAGGCGGAGGCCGTCCGGACATGGCGCAGGCCGGCGGAAAGCAGCCTGAAAAATTGGAAGAGGCGCTCGCATCTGCGGAAGATTGGATAAAATCCGTTTTATAATCCTTTCAACTAGTGTAGAATGATGATAAGATGAGGACCTCAGGCTGAACTTTGCCTGCGAATTTGGGAAAGAGGTGCAAAACGGTGAGCTCGTTTGATAAAACGATGAAATTTAATTTCTCCGATGATTCTGCTGAAACAAACGTCGAAGAAGTGCTGAATACGGTATATGATGCGCTTCAGGAAAAGGGGTACAATCCTATCAACCAGATTGTCGGATACTTGCTGTCTGGAGATCCTGCATACATTCCTAGGCATCGCGACGCCCGGAACTTAATTCGCAAACTGGAACGTGACGAATTAATCGAGGAATTGGTAAAATCCTATCTAGAACAGCATAAAGAGGCGTAAATACATTCATGAGAATATTGGGACTTGATCTTGGTACGAAAACACTCGGCGTAGCTTTAAGCGATGAAATGGGCTGGACCGCTCAAGGCATTGAGACGATAAAAATAAACGAGGCTGAAGGAGATTACGGTCTGGACCGTTTATCCGAGCTGATGAAAGACTATAATGTAGAGAAGATCGTGCTCGGTTTTCCGAAAAACATGAACGGGACGATCGGTCCGAGAGGCGAAGCCAGCCAAACATTTGCGAAACTGCTTGAAACAGCGTACAATGTCCCTGTTGTGCTGTGGGACGAGCGTCTGACGACGATGGCGGCTGAAAAAATGCTGATCGCGGCTGACGTCAGCAGGCAAAAACGAAAAAAAGTCATTGATAAAATGGCGGCTGTCATGATCCTTCAAGGATATCTGGACAGTTTAAACTAAGAGGTGAAAGAAATGGAACACGGCGAAAAACACATTACAATTGTCGATGATCAAGGCAACGAACAGCTTTGCGAAGTGCTGTTCACATTTGAAAACGACACATTCAACAAATCTTACGTACTTTATTATCCGATTGATGCTCAAGACGATGATGAAATCGAAATTCACGCTTCAAGCTTCGAACCGAACGAAAACGGTGAAGACGGCGAACTGATGCCGATTGAAACTGATGAAGAGTGGGAAATGATCGAAGAAACGCTGAACACGTTTTTAGCGGAAGAAGACGAAGAATAAAATGAACAGAAAAAGCCGGAGCGCATATGTGCTTCGGCTTTTTTTTGTAATAAATTGCCGAATGCACATGAATCATGTAGTATAAGAGCTGTTGGGAGGAAAATACTTGTATGAATATCAATCAGACTAAAAATTCATTTCCGCGTAAAAACAAAAAAACAACGATAATACTGTCCTCCGTGATTGCTCTGCTTATCATCATTTGCGGTGCTTTTTTCTATGGAAAATCTCTGCTGTCTCCGGTTGACAAAGGCAGCAAAACGGCAGTCAATATTAATATTCCTAGCGGTTCTTCCGTTTCGGCAATCGCTGAAATTCTTGAGGATCAGCATGTCATCAAAAGCAAAAAAGCATTTCAGCTGTATGTGAAGTATAAAGGCACTTCCGGGTTTCAGGCGGGATTTTACCACCTGAATAAAGGAATGGATGCGGATGCGATTATCAAAAAACTGACCGCGGGATCAACGGGATATGCCTTTCAGATCTCCGTTCCTGAAGGAAAACAGCTTACACAGATTGCGGATGCGATCGCAAAAGAAACATCATATTCAAAAGAAGAGATTATGGCGAAACTGGATGACAAAACATTCATCGGCAAACTGAAAAAACAGTTTCCTGATACAATAACGGACGCACTTTCAAACAAGAAGCTCAAGCATCCGCTCGAAGGCTATCTGTATCCGGCCACATATCCGTTTAATGATCCGGATGCATCGCTTGACACGATTTTGACGGCAATGGTTCAGGAAACAAACACCCGTATCGAAACGTATAAATCTGAACTGGAAAAAAAGAAACTTTCCGTCCATAACGCGCTGACGATGGCATCGCTTATTGAAGAAGAAGCCACCGCCAAAGCCGACCGTCACAAAATCGCCAGCGTTTTTTACAACAGGCTTGCAGAAAAAATGCCGCTGCAGACTGACCCGACGGTATTATATGCGGCCGGTAAGCATAAAAGCCGGGTCTACTACAAAGACCTGAAAATTGATTCTCCGTTTAATACGTATAAACATAAGGGGCTGCCGCCGGGACCGATTGCAAATGCCGGCGATTCATCATGGGAAGCGGCTCTCCGCCCTGACAAAACGGATTATCTCTATTTCCTTGCAAAATCAAACGGCGAGGTCGTTTTCACCAAAACATTAAAAGACCATAATAAAGCGAAGGAAAAGTATATTTCCAAAAAAGACAGCGAATAAAAGGAGGGCAAAAGCTCTCCTTTTATTCCATTCTGAAAGGTTTTATGATAAAATATATCGGGTTGTTTACTTATGGATAAAGAAGTGTCTTAAGAGAGTGTCCCCGCGGATTCGTCAGGGGCACTCCTTTTTAGAACGGAGGCTGTTTGCCGTGAATGATCGGTATGAACAAATAAACGAGTATATAAACGCGATGCTGAAGCCTCGGCCTGATAAAGTAAAAAAGCTTGAAGCCTATGCAAAAGAGCACCATGTTCCGATTATGGAAGAAGCGGGTATTGAAGTGCTGCTTCAAATGCTGTCGATTCAACAGGCGAAAAACATTTTGGAAATCGGCGCGGCAATCGGATATTCCGCCATACGGATGGCGCTTGAGCTTCCGGATGCGAATATTTACACGATTGAACGGGACGACAAACGCTATGAAGAAGCTGTGAACAATATAAAAGACTTTGAAATGGAAAAACGGATTCACGTAATGCACGGGGATGCGCTGGAACTTTCTGAGTCTGTCCGTGTCACGGCTCCTTATGATGCCATTTTTATCGACGCGGCCAAAGGCCAGTACACGAACTTTTTTGAGCTCTATGAACCGATGCTTGCGCCGGATGGAGTCATTTTTACGGACAATGTTCTGTTTAAAGGACTGGTGGCACAAAATCACTCGGACATTGAGCCGAAAAGAAGACGGAAGCTTGTTGAAAAAATTGATCAATATAACCAATGGCTGATGAACCGGCCTGACTATCAAACGGTCATACTGCCGGTCGGAGACGGCATCGCCATCAGTAAAAAGAAGAGGTGAATGATCATGAAAAAACCTGAACTTTTGGTGACTCCGACTTCTGTACAGGATATTCTTCCGCTCATTCAAGCGGGCGCAACGGCCCTGTTAGTCGGAGAACAGAGATACGGCCTGAGACTGGCCGGTGAATTTTCAAGAGAAGATATAAAAGAAGCCGTAAAGACAGCTCATCAGGAAGGCGCGAAAGTGTACGCCGCCGTCAATGCTATTTTTCACAACGAAAAAGTGGACGAGCTGAACGGCTATCTTGCCTTTTTGCAGGAGGCCGGCGTTGATGCGGCTGTTTTCGGTGATCCGGCCGTTTTAATGGCGGCGCGTGAAGCGGCTCCCGATCTCAAACTGCACTGGAGCACGGAAACAACGGGTACCAACTACTATTCCTGCAATTACTGGGGACGCAAAGGCGCACGGCGGGCAGTGCTGGCTAAGGAATTAAATATGGACAGCATCATTGACATAAAAGAGAACGCCGAAGTGGAAATTGAAATTCAAATCCACGGCATGACGTGCATGTTCCAATCGAAGCGTTCACTAGTGGGCCATTACTTCGAATACCAGGGAAAAGTCATGGACATCGAACAGAAGAAAAAAGAAGCGGGAATGTTTCTGCATGACAAGGAACGGGGCAATAAATACCCGATTTTTGAAGATGAAAACGGCACGCACATCATGAGCCCGAACGATGTGTGCATGATTGATGAATTAGAGGACCTGATGGACGCCGGCATCGATTCTTTCAAAATCGACGGAGTTTTGAAGTCTCCTGAATACTTAACTGAAGTGACCCGCATGTACAGAGAAGCAATCGATCTGTGCTTCGAAAGCCGAGAGACATACGAAGAGAAAAAAGAGAGCTGGATAGAGCGGATTGAAAGCATTCAGCCTGTGAACAGAAGCATCGACACAGGATTCTTCTTTAAAGAAACGGTCTATTAAAAAGGAGGGTGCAACGGATGACAGCCGTAAATCAAACCATTTCCAAAGTCGTAAACGGAAAACGCGTCATTACGAAAAAACCTGAACTCCTTGCTCCGGCAGGAAACCTTGAAAAATTAAAAATTGCTGTTCATTACGGAGCGGACGCGGTTTTTATCGGAGGACAGGAATACGGACTCCGCTCAAATGCGGATAACTTCTCAATAGAAGAAATCGCAGAGGGCGTAGAATTTGCCAAAAAATACGGGGCAAAAATATATGTGACAACAAACATTTTCGCCCATAATGAAAATATGGACGGTCTGGAAGAATACTTAAAAGCGTTGGGAGACGCAAAAGTTGCCGGAATTATCGTCGCTGATCCGCTGATTATTGAAACATGCCGGAGAGTGGCCCCAGACGTAGAAATTCACCTCAGCACACAGCAGTCCCTTTCCAACTGGAAAGCGGTGCAGTTCTGGAAAGAAGAAGGGCTTGACCGCGTGGTGCTTGCCCGTGAAACGAGCGGACTGGAAATTAAAGAAATGAAGGAAAAGGTGGATATTGAAATCGAAACCTTTATCCACGGCGCTATGTGTATCGCTTATTCAGGACGATGCGTGCTGAGCAATCACATGACAGCCCGGGATTCCAACCGCGGCGGCTGCTGTCAGTCCTGCCGCTGGGATTATGACCTGTATCAGACAGACGGTGCAAACGCGGTCGCGCTCTATGACGAAGAAGACGCTCCGTTTGCGATGAGCCCGAAAGATTTAAAATTGATTGAATCCATTCCGCAAATGATCGAGATGGGTATCGACAGCCTGAAAATTGAAGGCCGGATGAAATCGATTCATTACGTTGCGACGGTTGTCAGCGTGTATCGCAAAGTCATCGACGCATACTGCGCTGATCCTGAAAACTTTGTCATTCAAAAAGAATGGCTGGATGAGCTGGACAAATGTGCAAACCGGGATACCGCGCCTGCTTTCTTTGAAGGCACGCCCGGGTATGAAGAGCAGATGTTCGGCGAACACGGAAAGAAAACAACATTTGATTTTGCCGGTCTCGTGCTCGCGTATAACGAGGAAACTCAAATGGTGACGCTCCAGCAGCGCAATTTCTTTAAACAAGGTGACGAAGTGGAATTTTTCGGTCCTGAAATCGACAATTTCACATTCACAATCGGCACTATTTGGGACGAAGACGGAAACGAGCTTGATGCTGCCCGCCATCCCCTGCAAATCGTTACATTTAAAGTAGACAAAAAGATTTATCCGAGCAACATGATGAGAAAGGGGAAGTAATCACCAATGGGTAAGAGTCCTGTAGTTATAGGCATCGCAGGAGGGTCCGGATCAGGAAAAACAAGCGTCACCCGTTCCATCTATGAACAGTTTAAAGGACACTCGATTTTAATGATCCAGCAAGACCTTTATTATAAAGACCAAAGCCATCTTCCGTTTGAAGAAAGGCTGAACACAAACTATGATCACCCGCTCGCATTTGATAATGACTATTTAATCGAGCATATTCAAGAGCTTTTGAATTACCGGCCGATAGAAAAGCCGATTTATGATTATAAACTGCATACGCGTTCTGAGGAAACCATTCCGGTTGAGCCGAAGGATGTCATTATTCTGGAAGGCATTCTCGTCCTCGAAGATAAAAGACTTCGCGACCTCATGGATATGAAACTTTATGTCGACACGGACGCGGATCTCCGTATCATCAGACGGATTATGAGAGATATTAACGAAAGAGGCCGTTCAATCGATTCTGTCATTGAGCAGTATGTGTCCGTCGTCAGACCGATGCACAATCAGTTTGTTGAACCGACGAAACGCTACGCGGACATCATTATTCCGGAAGGCGGACAAAACCACGTCGCAATTGATCTGATGGTCACGAAGATTCAAACGATCCTTGAACAAAATGCAATTTTGTAATACCATAGCATAGACATAAATAACTCAGACCATATTATGTATAGGCTGGAAGGGAATGAGACAGTTCCCTTCTTTCCCTGTTTATAAACCGAAACATTTGCAGAAAACACACATTCAGTTTAAGATAAACAGTACCTATATGGGAGAGAAGAACGAGGACTGCCCTGTGTTCTCATTCTTGATTTTTTCGTTTATGCTCTCATACATAATCACACGTTATTGTTGAGGGACAACCACCAAGGAGTGAAGGAACATGGCACAAGAAAAAGTTTTTCCGATGACTCACGAAGGAAAACAAAAACTTGAACAAGAATTAGAGCAATTGAAAACGGTTAAACGTAAAGAAGTAGTAGAACGCATTAAAATCGCAAGAAGCTTCGGAGATCTGTCAGAGAACTCTGAGTATGATTCCGCAAAAGAAGAACAGGCATTTGTGGAAGGGCGCATCACGACGCTTGAAAACATGATCCGCAATGCGAAAATCATCGAGGATGACGGCGGTTCAAATGTAGTCGGTTTGGGAAAAACCGTATCATTCATCGAATTGCCCGACGGTGAAGAAGAATCTTACACGATTGTCGGAAGCGCTGAAGCTGATCCGTTTGAAGGAAAAATCTCAAACGACTCGCCAATCGCAAAAAGCCTGCTCGGCAGAAAAGTGGACGAAGAAGTGACAGTTCAGACGCCGGGCGGAGAAATGCTCGTGAAAATTGTGAAAATTTCATAAGATCCGTTTAACAATGAAACACCTCGTCCAAAATGTGGATGAGGTGTTTTTTATGATCGTATCAAAAAGGCTGAAAACGGCCGTGATTTGTTTTCTGCTCGTGTTTTTCTTTCTGCTTGCTAGGCTGGCTGAAATTCAGCTGTTTTTTACAGAATCTTTTTCAAAATCCAATATTAATCTGATTCAGGAAAGCGTCAAGCAGCGGACGGAAGAAGTCCTTATTTCAGACGGACGCGGCTCTTTTCTTGATCGGAACGGCAAAGAGCTGACCGGAAAAAAGCAGCCTGCCGTCATACTGTTTCCCTTTCTCGTGACGCAGGATTGGCCGGTTGACCGGGTATCAGACATTCTCGGAATGAAACAGGGGGAGCTCAGGCAGCTGCTCACGGAAGCAAAAAAACCGGTGATCCTGAACAGCAGAAAAATAAAACATTTGACGAAACAATCCGTGGCAAATATCAATTCTTTGAAATATCCCGGCATTTACGGCGTATATATGAAAGACAGCAAAGAAACAAACATAGCCGCTCATCTGTTGGGCGCGACAAACCAGGACCCTGAGCTTTTGAAAAAGAAATACCCCGGCAGGAAGGAACTGCCGATCACGGCAAAAATCGGGACAAGCGGGATGGAGCGGACGTTTGATGAGTTTTTACTGGCGGATCAGGACACAAAACTTTTGTATCATGTCGACGGAAGGGGAAACCCTTTATTCGGAATGGACGTCAAATATACGGCTGAAGCAAACGCGTTTTATCCGCTGCAAGTCAAAACCTCCATCGACCGCAATATTCAAAAAGCAATGGAAGATGTATTGAAAGACCGCGGGTTAAAAAAGGGGGGAGCCGTCCTTTTAGACATTGAAAAAAGCAGTGTGCTCGGAATGGTATCAAAGCCTGACGCTGACATGTCAAAGCAGCAGACACTGCAAAATTACATGCTGACGCCGATTTATCCGGGATCAGTGTTTAAAACGGTGATCGCCGCAGCCGCAATAGAACAAAACGAAGTGAAGCCGGGCACATCCTTTAACTGCAATCTCAACCTGTACGGAGAGCCGGGGGATGACAAAGGCACGCTCAGTTTTGGAGAAAGCTTTGCCCAAAGCTGCAATTATACGTTTACAAGTCTTGCGGAAAAATTGATCAAAAAAGATGATTCCGTTATTGAAAACATGGCGGAAAAACTAGGTCTCACACAGCGGGCGGGCTGGGAAGGCAAGCTGTACCGGGAAGACGGATTCAGGCAGCTGTATAATGAAAAAAGCGGGGTCATTTGGGGAGATGACAAAGACAAAACCGTAAAAAAAGCCGTCGCACAGACGGCGATCGGGCAAAAGAACGTGAAAGTCACGCCTCTTGAAGTCGCCAATATGATGGCGGCGATCGCGCGCGGCGGTGAAAAAAAACAAGTCAAAATCGCGGACAAAATTGAATACAAAAACAAAACGACGATGGCGTCATTCAAAGATCAGCCGTTAAAAGGGGAAAACATCGACAAATATACGGCGCAGCAGCTTCAAAAAATTCTCAGAGAAGTCGTCACCTCACCGAAAGGAACCGGCCGAAGGTTTCAGGATCTGCCGTATGAGATAGCAGGCAAATCGGGAACGGCCCAGACGGGAATGTTCACAAAAGAAAAACAGACGCTTTACCACAAATGGTTTGCGGGATACTTTCCCGCGGACAAGCCGAAATACGCTCTCGTGGTGCTGCATATGGACACGCCGGGGGATAAGGCTCTGACAAATACAGTGTTTTATGATATTGTTAAAAAGGTACATGAAAATGAAACAAATCAGACATAGAACAACCGCTCAGCCCATGTTAAAATATATGCTGAGCAAGAGGGATAAAGGAGTGCAGAATGATTGAGCAATAAACAATCTCGTTTTGAAAACCGTGATAAGCGCAGAAAAGCAAATATGGTGCTTAACATTTTAATTGCTATCGTATCTATTCTTATTGTCGTCGTTGCAGTCAGCCTCTTCATCAACAGTCCGTCGAGCGACGTGAGCGAAAAAGCGGACACGAGCCAGAAGCAGGAAACACCTGCATCAGGCAAGACGAAGCAGACATCGGATGAAGACATAAAAGACAGCAAAAAAGATACGGCATCAGACGATGACAAAAAAGATAAACAGGATAAGGACACATCTGATTCATCTTCAGACTCTGACAGCAAAAAAGACGATGATTCATCGAAAAGTGATGACAGCAGCAAAAAAGACTCTGATTCAAGCGATCCTTTTAAAGGCGCAAAAATAACAGAGGGCGGCTCATCAAGCGAAGTCGAGAAAACAATTGTTAACCCAAAATGGAAAGCGGTCGGCACAAAGCAGACGGGAGAACATGCGGCGACGTATGACTCAAGCTCTGAAGACTGGTCCGAAATGCTTGACGCCATCTCTTACGCAACAGGCGTGTCAAAAGATCACATGACAGTGCTGTGGCTCGGAAACAATGGAAGCCCGCAAGATGCGAAGGGTAAAGTTTTAGACAAAACGAACGGCAAAAAGTATCAGGTCACCATTACTTGGAAAGACAAAAAAGGCTGGAAGCCGACAAAAGTAGAAACGTTAAAATAACCGCAAAAAAGCAGCTGATTATTCAGCTGCTTTTTTCTGTCATACGTCAGCTGAAAAATGCACCGACGCGCTGTAAAGGATTCTGCCGTCAACGGCCGTCACCTGATGGGATACAGAACGGACGCGAAGCATAATCGCCTGGTTGTTTTCAATCTGAACGTTTATTTTCTTTTCAAGCTCCTGCAAAGATGCCGCTTCGAAAAATTCTACTTTATCTTTGATTAAATCCAATTGAAAATTCATCAGTACAGATCCTCCTGATTTTTCTTCTGAGTCAATGAAAGTATAAGCCTTTCTGCCGTAATTGCGCAATAATCCCAAAGTATTTTAGTACCCTTCCATTCTTTTTTGTGATAGGATAGGAACTGTTCCACGATTAATCCATACTATACTCATAGGAATTATAAATTATGGAGAGTGAAAAATATGGGCCGTGAATTTATTCCATTATTTGAAGATTGGGCAGCGACTTATGATGCCACAGTGCACGGGGCAGACAAACAATATGCTGATGTTTTTAAAGGGTATGACAATATTCTTGACAGCATCGTCGCACTTTCAGGTTCAAACGTTTTAGAGTTCGGACCGGGCACAGGGAATTTAACGGCGAAATTAGCCGCCGCGAACAAAAAGGTGTTTGGTGTAGAACCGTCTCCGTCAATGAGAAAACTGGCGGCTGACAAGCTTTCTGACAAAGCCGTGTTCAGTGACGGAGATTTTCTGGAGTTTCCCGCTCCGCCTTTTCAAATAGATACCATCGTCAGCTCGTACGCCTTTCATCATTTAACAGATGAAGAAAAGCAAGCGGCTGTAAAGCAATATGGCACAATCCTTCAGAAGCATGATAAAATAGTGTTTGCCGATACCGTCTTTAAAGATCATGAAGCTTATGATGAAACAATTAAAAAAGCAATCCGAAACGGCTATCATCAATTAGCGGACGATTTAAAGACGGAACATTATCCGACACTCGGGACAATGAAAAACATCTTTTCAGAAGAGGGATTTGCCGCGCGGTTTACGCAGCAAAATGACTTTGTCTGGATAATGGAGGCGATTAAACGGTAAATCGAAGGGATTGTGTATAAATGAAACTGGCAGTCATCGGAGCAATGGAAGAGGAAGTTACGATTTTAAGAAGCAAACTGAAAGACGCAAAACAAGAGATGATCGCTCACTGTGAGTTTACGACGGGCAGCTATGAAGGCGTCGAAGTTATCTTGCTGAAATCGGGGATCGGAAAAGTCAACGCCGCGATCAGCACGACGCTTCTGCTTGACCGTTTCAAACCTGATTATGTGATTAACACAGGCTCAGCGGGCGGTTTTCATCATACATTGAATGTAGGCGACGTCGTCATCTCAACAGATGTCCGCCATCATGACGTGGATGTGACGGCGTTTGACTATGAATACGGACAGGTGCCGGGTCTTCCGGCAGCATACAAAGCTGATGAAAAGCTGATCAGTATTACTGAGGAAGCGGTTTCTGAACTGAACGGCATTCAAGTCGCCAAAGGCACAATCGCTACGGGAGATTCTTTTATGAATGATCCGAAGCGGGTTGAAGACGTACGCGCCAAATTTGCGGATTTGTACGCGGTTGAAATGGAAGCTGCGGCTGTCGCACAGGTGTGCCACCAGTTCAAAACGCCTTTTGTTGTCATCAGAGCTTTATCTGATATTGCCGGAAAAGAATCTGACGTTTCATTTGATAAATTTTTAGAACAGGCTGCCGTTCATTCAACTGAGCTTGTCCTGAATGTCATCAAACGAATTCACTAAGCGGGGGATTCTCGTTCTCCTCCGCTTTTCCAGGAGGAGGACATATATTGAACGTGATAACAGATATTACAGAACTGATCGGAAATACACCGCTGCTCCGTCTCAAGCATTTTGATATACCGGAGGGAACAGCGGTTTATGCTAAACTTGAGATGATGAATCCGGGCGGAAGCATTAAAGACAGGCTGGGCGGAATGCTCATTGAAGATGCGCTACGCACGGGAAAGGTGAAACCGGGCGGCGTTATCATCGAAGCGACTGCCGGAAACACCGGGATCGGACTCGCTCTGTGCGCAAGAAATCATCAGCTTCGCGCCGTTTTTTGCGTCCCGGAGCATTTCAGCAGAGAAAAGCAGCAAATTATGAAAGCTCTCGGAGCGGACATCGTCCATACGCCGAGAGAAGAAGGTATGCAGGGAGCCATTCGAAAAGCGCTTGAACTGGAGAGGGAGATTAATAATTCTTATGCCGTTCTGCAATTTAAAAACCGAGTAAATCCATTGACTTACTATAAAACGATTGGACCCGAAATATGGAACGCGCTCGGCGGGGATATCCACACCTTTGTCGCAGGAGCGGGTTCCGGCGGCACCTTTGCCGGTACGGCAGCTTATTTAAAAGAGAAAAATCCTGCCGTCAAAACGGTGATCGTTGAACCGGAAGGCTCGATCCTGAACGGAGGAGAGCCGCATGCCCATAAAACGGAAGGCATCGGCATGGAGTTTATCCCGGAATATATGGACGAGAACCATTTTGACGCCATTTACACAGTGGAAGACGATACGGCGTTTTCGCTTGTCAGAGAAGCGGCCGAGAAAGAAGGCCTCTTAATCGGAAGCTCTTCAGGGGCGGCTCTTTATGCAGCGCTTGAAGAAGCGAAAAAAGCGCCCGCCGGATCAAATATCGTCACTATTTTCCCTGACGGCAGCGATCGATATATAAGCAAAAACATTTTTCAAGGAGGTCAGTAAGATGAAGAAAAAAACGCTGATGGTGCACGGAGGAATTACGGGAGATGAAAAAACAGGAGCGGTTTCCGTACCGATTTATCAAGTAAGCACGTACCGGCAGCCGAAAGCGGGCGAGCACACGGGTTATGAATATTCAAGAACGGCCAATCCGACGCGGACGGCGCTTGAAAGCTTAATTGCGGAGCTTGAAGGCGGCGCGGCGGGATATGCGTTCGGCTCAGGCATGGCTGCGATTACTGCCGTCATGATGCTGTTTGACAGCGGCGATCATGTTATTTTGACGGATGATGTATACGGCGGCACTTACCGGGTGATGACAGGTGTGCTGAACCGCTTCGGCATTGAAGCGGACTTTGTTGATACGAGCAGTGAAGAAAAAGTCAAAAAGGCCATTCGCCCGAATACGAAAGCCATTTATATCGAAACACCGACAAACCCGCTATTGAAAGTGACTGACCTCAAACTGATGTCTGACATCGCAAAAGAAGCGGGCGTATTGCTTATCGTCGATAATACATTTTACACGCCGTATTTCCAGCAACCGCTCAGCTTTGGCGCGGACATCGTGCTGCACAGCGCGACAAAATATCTCGGCGGCCACAGTGATGTCGTCGGCGGCTTAGTCGTGACGGCTGATAAAGAGCTCGGTGAAAAGCTTCATTACGTGCAAAACTCAACGGGCGGCGTTTTAGGACCGCAGGATTCATGGCTTTTAATGAGAGGCATTAAAACACTCGGACTCAGAATGGATGCCATCAATCACAGCGCCGGGAAAATCGCCGAGCTGCTTGAAGCGCATGATGCCGTTCAGACGCTCTACTATCCGGGATCAGCGAAACATCCGGGCCATGAGCTGACAAAAGCGCAAAGCTCCGGTTTCGGCGGAATGATTTCCTTTGATATCGGCAGCAGTGAACGCGTCGACGCATTTTTAGAAAAATTGAACCTGTTTACAATCGCTGAAAGCTTAGGAGCGGTTGAAAGCTTAATCTCCGTGCCGTCCAGAATGACGCACGCTTCGATCCCGCGCGACCGCCGGCTTGCGCTTGGCATTACCGACGGGCTCGTACGGATCTCAGTCGGTATTGAGGATACTGAGGATTTAACGGCGGATGTGAAACAGGCGCTTGATTCCCTTTTATAAAGAATGGATAGATTTACATTCTCTGTCGGCTGTCAGCTTGTATTATAATGTTGGTAGACTATAAAACTGGCAGGTGACCTTATATGGAGAAGAAAAGACTGAAATCATTAATAGAAGATTTTAAGCATTACGCATTTATTCTGCTTGCAGTCAGCACCTTCATTTATATCGGCGCGGTTCTTCCCGGACAAGGGCTGACTGCGGGCCAGAAAATGCTGATGTTTGTAACGGATTGTGCATTTTTAGCGGGCGCTTATTTCTGCGTTGACCGTTCACTTATTTATAAAAAGAGGCTGGAAGAGGCCGATGAATAAAAAAAAGCCATTGTCTTTTGACAATGGCTTTTTCATTTCTTATTCAGACGGGGTTTCGCGTAATTCTTTTCCCATTCCTTTTAAAAACTGAAGCCCGAAGCCGAGCGCGCGGTTAATATCAGGATCACCGACGGCTTTCATCAGTTCAAACATACTGACTTTCCTGTCCTCCTTTAAAAATCTTTGCGCCTGATCCGTCCCGGCCATGGCGCTTTCTAAAAGTCTGCCCATAAATTCGGGATCAGCTTTTGACAGCGCGCCTCCCGCGGCCATCATCGTATTCAGAAGATTGGTGACAGGTTCCCGGGAAATCTGTCCGAGTGCGATTTTGGCAATCTCCTCTTTTGCCTGGAGCATATAGCCGGCGGCATCAAAAATGCCCAAGCCATTCAGCTCTGCCATAATGGACATCGTTTTCGCGACGGCTTCTTCATTTTCTGCGAGAAGCGTCTTCAGTTCTTCCAGTTTTTCAGCTTTCAGCTGTTCCTCTGTTTTCGTTTCTTTTTGAATTTCAGTAATTGGGCTTGCCATAATGTTTCCTCCTTTCCTTAATCAGTTAGGTGCACATAGCCCGGACGGTTCCATTTTCGCTGAGCTTCCACACCGTTTTGCGGATGACGTTTTTTGTTCCGCGGATTCGTTTTCGGAAGCGGCGGTGTATCACAGGAGCCGAGCACTTCCATGCGGACTTTTGTCTGTTTATAGGCAGGTGTATGTGTCCGTGAATCATACGCAGGCCCGGTCAGGAAATTAATCGCAGAATCTTTATCTGTAGAGTTCATCGGCAGATAAAGCTCATTTGCGCGGACACGGTCTGTCACAAGCGCATTCAATTTAACCGCCCCAAAAGGAGAGACGAGCCGGATCATTGTTCCGTCGCAAATTCCGCGTTCAGCCGCGAGCTCCGGCGATACTTCAACAAATACATCCGGCACTTTAGACTGAATGCCCTTCGATTTGTTTGTCATGTTTCCTTCGTGGAAATGTTCAAGCATCCGTCCGTTGTTAATATGCAGGTCATATTCTTCAGGGAATACGGCAGGCTCCACCCAATCGCTCAGCGCAAAACGGGCTTTTTTGTCCGGGAAGTTAAAGCCGTCTTCATAAAGAAGCGGAGTGTTCTCTCCCGTAAAGCTTCCCCACAGGAAGCTGTTCCAACCGCTAAGAACGTCGTAGCTTGCTTTTCCGAACAGCGGAGAAAGGCTCGCCATTTCTGAGAAAATATCGCTTGGATGCGTGTAATTCCAATCAGCGCCTAAACGATTGGCGACTTCCTGAATAATCCACCAGTCCGGTTTAGCATCACCAAGCGTCGGAAGCGCCTGATACAATCTTTGCACACGCCGCTCTGTGTTTGTAAATGTTCCGTCTTTTTCAAGAGATGGAACTGCAGGCAGGATGACATCCGCGTATTGCGCCGTTCTTGAAAGGAAAATATCCTGCACAACAAAGAAATCAAGGCTGGATAAAATGTCATGAACATGGTTGGCGTTTGAATCGACGAGCGCCATATCTTCACCGACAAGATACATGGCTTTCATGTTTCCTTCTTCAATCGCATGGAGCATTTCGATATTATCAAGACCCGGCTTGCCGTCAATTTCAACACCGTAAGCTTTTTCGAATTTAGCGCGTGCCTCATCATCGGTAATATGCTGATACCCCGGAAGCCAGCCTGGAAGAGTTCCCATATCGCAAGCGCCTTGAACGTTGTTATGTCCCCGCAGCGGATAGGCTCCGGCGCCCGGACGGCGGTAGTTTCCTGTGGCAAGCAGCAGATTGGAAATCGCCGCTGATGTATCAGAGCCGCCTGTATTCTGGGTAACGCCCATGCCCCAAAGAACACAAGTGCCGTCTGCATCACGAATCATTTCGGCAATGCGGATGATCGTATCCTGAGAAAGTCCGGTGATGCGCTCCGCATATTCTAATGTATACTTTTTCAGCGTTTCTTTATAATCTTCAAAGTAGTTGACATTCTCATCAATAAACGCTTGATCGTGCCAGCCTTGGTCAATCATATATTTTGTCACTGCCATGAGCCAGACTTGGTCAGTCCCTTGTTTCGGGCTGATAAAGAGGTCGGACCGTTCAGCCATTTCATTTCTGCGCAGATCGGCAACAATTAATTTTTGTCCGTGAAGCTTATGGGCGCGTTTCACGCGTGTGGCCAGAACCGGATGTCCTTCTGCCGGATTGGCGCCGACGATGAGCACGAGGCCCGCTTTTGCGATATCTTTAATTGTGCCGGCGTCACCGCCCATACCGACTGTGCGGAATAAGCCGTCCGTTGCCGGTGACTGGCAGTAGCGTGAACAGTTATCCACGTTGTTGGTTTCAAATACTTGACGCGCTAATTTTTGAATAACGTAGTTGTCTTCATTCGTAATTTTAGAAGAAGAAATAAAACCGACAGAACCATTTCCGTGTTCGGCCTTGATCGAACCGAGTCTTGAAGCGACAAGATCAAGAGCTTCTTCCCATGACGATTCAACAAATGCGCCGTTTTTCCGGATAAGCGGTTTTGTAATCCGTTCTTCCGAATTCACGAAGTCCCAGCCGAATTTCCCTTTCACACAAGTGGAAATCGCGTTAACCGGAGCATCGGAAACAGGCTGAATTTTAAGGATGTCACGGCCTTTTGTCCATACTTCAAAAGAGCATCCGACGCCGCAGAACGTGCAGACCGTTTTTGTTTTTTTCGTCCGTTTATCGCGCATAGCCGCTTCCACTTCTGACACGGCGAAGATGCTTGTATAGTCGGGTTCAACATTTTTCACTAAATCAATCATCGGTTCCATGACATCTTCTTTTATTCCTGTCATAAATCCGGCTTGGCCGAGCATTGATTTTTCCATCAGTGCGTTACAAGGGCAGACAGTGACACATTGGCCGCAGCTGACGCAGGATGATTCATTAATGGCGACGCCTTCATCCCAAATGACCCGCGGGCGGTCGCGCTCCCAATCAATTGAAAGGGTCTCATTCACCTGAAGGTTTTGACACACTTCCACACATTGACCGCAGGCGATGCATTGGTTCGGATCATAGCGGTAAAACGGGTGAGACATATCAACCGCGCACTTTGAATCATCTTTCGGCGTATACGGATATTTCTGATGCTCAATTCCCATCATTTCCGCTGTATTATGCAGTGTGCAGTTGCCGTTGTTGTTATCGCATACCGTACAGTAAAGCAGGTGATTCTCGAGCAGGCGGTCCATGGCCTCTGTCTGAGCCTCTTTTACCCTTCCCGACGTAAGCGAGATGGACATCCCGTTTTCTGCAGCCGTGGAACAAGAGCGCTGCAATTTCCCGTTTACTTCAACAATACAGGTGTCACATGTTTGAATCGGATCTACTTCCGGTACATGGCATATTTGCGGAATCTCAATTCCGTTATGGTTTAAAATATCTAAAATCTTTGACCCCTCTGGTGCTTCATACTCCGTGCCGTCAATTTTGACACGGATAGACTGAACGTCTGTCACTTCCAATTCCCCTCCATCTTTTAAACTCGAAAAAAAGCCATGCACATAGATACCGGCCTCCTGTCCGGAGAACGGTATAAATACGCATGGCGGAATAGTTCACTAGCAAGTCTTACTAACAGACCAATCCTATTTGTATAAAACGATAGACTCGTAACACGTTTCCTATTACAAATCCATCTTCACTGCTTTTATTATAAGGTGATATTTATTATAATACAATACGAAAGGAAAACTTTAACCAGGTGAAATGTCACAAAGGGGAACCGGGAATGTCTTTCATAGGCTGAAATCGGAGGGGACAATATGTCTAAAAAAATTCATGAATTTAACGATATTATCCGGAAATTGCGCAAAGAATTATTTGGAAAGGGGCCGGAACGAATTCACACCGTTTTTGTGGATAACATGGCGGTATCAACGCTTTACGGCAATCTAAGCGCAAGTGAGCAGTTTATCGCACGCACGCCTGAAGGAAGAGAAATGGTTCATGCGGCGCGGACCAGCTTAATTCAGGAACTGTATTCAAAACAAACGCCTGACGGAATGGAAGAGCTCATCGGAGCAAAGCTCGTGCATCTGTTTTCAGACATCAAGATCGAAGAGAATATTGCGGTGTCTGTATTTGTCTTTGACCGAACCATTGAAGAGCGCCGTGAAGAAATCAAAAGCTGAAAAAAATTCAATTGACACGAAATTGTCACATTTGATATGATATGAACTGCCAGCAGTGGCTTAAGGACGATTTTTTTATGGAATGTGTGCATGATCTGTACATTTTCTATAGCTAATATTTTCATTCTGCTTGATATTGTTGTATGGGTATGCATACAAGTTAGGCAGCATTCAAACCCGTTTTAGACGGGCTGTTTGAATGCTGCCTTTTTTGTTAGGCGTCTTTGGAAACTGCGGGCTGAAATGATAAATGGAGGGGTTATTATGGCTTTTCGTAAACCGGACGAAATAGCGGAGCTTGCGGTCGAATCAGGGGTAAAAAAGGTGCATTCACCGCTTTCAGCACTGATTGTATTAGGATTTTTGGGAGGAGCGTTTATCGCACTCGGTTATTTGCTTGATATCCGTGTCATCGGCGACCTTCCGAAAGAATGGGGAAGCCTGTCGAGTTTAATCGGGGCGTCCGTGTTTCCCATCGGATTGGTGCTCGTCGTTCTTGCCGGCGCGGAGCTGATTACGGGAAATATGATGTCGGTATCTATGGCGCTGTTTTCCAGAAGAATATCCGCCGGTGCATTAGTGAAAAATTGGGTGATCGTGACGTTGATGAATCTTGTCGGCGCACTGTTTGTCGCTTACTTTTTCGGACATGTTGTCGGATTAACCGAAACAGGACCTTACTTGGAAAAAACGATTGCGGTCGCACAAGGCAAATTGGATATGCCGTTTGGAAAAGTCATTGTTTCGGCGATCGGCTGTAACTGGCTTGTCTGTTTGGCCGTCTGGCTTTCTTTCGGCGCAGAAGACGGAGCTGGAAAAATCGCGGGTATATGGTTTCCGATTATGGCGTTTGTCGCGATTGGTTTTCAGCACGTTGTAGCCAATATGTTTATCATCCCGGCTGCGATTTTTGCAGGCTCTTTTTCGTGGGGTGATCTGATTGGCAATCTCATTCCGTCCTTTATCGGGAATGTAATCGGCGGGGCAGTGTTTGTCGGCCTTATTTATTTTATTGCATATTCAAAAAAAGATCAGAAAAAGCAAGGGATGAAAAGAGTTTCCTGAGGTAAGAAAGATGCCGGAAAACACGGACAATTGAAGCGGAATGCCAGCACATTTTCCGTCCAAATCTTGAAAAAAATGTTTACAAAATGGAAGCTGATGGATATACTTACAAAGTAAGAAAAAAGCAAAGGGAGGTTGAATCACATGACGACGTTAAACGGCAATCAAAATTTACAATTGAACCGATTCAGCCTGTGGAAGAGTTCGTGTCCTTCCTTAACCTCTGCCCGTCAAGCACGTTAATTTCGGAGTATCAGGACATTCGCAGCTCCCCGCAGGGAAAGAAGCTCCGTCTTCTTTTGTCTGCGGATTTAGTCTGCCCGCAGCGCATATGAAGTTTGCTGCGGGTTATTTTCGCTTGTGCGGATATTGAAAGGGGGTGAGCGATAATGACCATTAATCTTTTCTTTTTAACACTGACCATTTCAAAGCGTTTTAAAAGTGCGGAAGAGTATGAACGAGAACAGCAGGTCGAAGAGTTTTATAATGAAGCGAAAGAACGACAGCTGAAACACTTTTATATGAACTGAACGGACACGAAGGGCTAAAACGGAGGAGAAGGAGGAGATCATCATGTTCAGAATTGAACTGCTGAATCATTACACAATGGAGAAGGACCAGGTTTAGCGAGGATGTTGCTGTCACGTCGCAGACGGCCTGCATACCATGGTAAAGAAAGAAAAATTGGTAAGCGGGTGATAGCATGCAAGGCGGTCAGAACAGAATTCCATCCATCGGGCACGGGTATGCGTCAATGCCCCATTCATTTAAACACGGCTACGGCAACCCGTATCGCCGGCAGAGAATGGCGGCGCTTTCCCGGCAGACAAGATATATAGCACCGTATTATTGGTACTAGAGCAGGCGGAAAACCTACGTTTTCCGTCTTTTTTTTATGAAAACAAATATAAATTTCAAATAAATCGAAACGTTCATGAAGAGAAGTGCGTCTAGTTAGTACCTCATACTAATACGAGGTAATATTATTTCTGAATAATAAATCACAGGAATGGAAAAGCGGGTGTTATACAATGTTGCAACATACATCTTCAGCATTAAAACGAATGCGCGCGAAATACTTTGCTGCATCAGAACCGGCAGAGTCAGTCATTCAGCAAATCTTGATGGACATACAGGAATACGACCGCATTTTGGAAATCGGGACCGGAAACGGCTCAATGTTTAAACAAATCATCGGACAGCTTGAAAAGGGCAGTCTTAAAAGCATAGAAACATCGAAACGTAAAATACGGAAAACACAGCGCGCAAACCGTTCGGTTATAAAAGCCGGGCTCGGAAACATTCAGCAGGGGAGGCCTGAAAGCTTACCGTTCCGCGATCGCAGCTTTCATAAAGTTTTCTCATTACATACTGCTGAAACAGTCAGCGATTACCGGACAGCATGTAAAGAAGTGTACCGCGTTCTTCAAATTGACGGATGTTTCTATATGGTTTTGAAACCTTCGCGGATGAGTGAGAAGGATGTGATTCAGGTGCTCTATGATCAGCATTTCAGAGACATTTCAGTTGTCAGCAGAGATTCATTCCATTTTATTACTGCCATTAAATAGAATATTTCTTGGGAAATAAAAAGAGCTGCTTAAGTCACTGCAGCTCTTTTTGTGAAATTGGGCATATTTCCTTATTTTTGGTTATTTCACATCTATTTTATATTAAAAAAAGTTTTTTTCTTATACAATGGTAATCAGATGACCGTACATTTTAAATATTTTGAACAAACGGAATGAACATTCATTCCGCATTTAGAAAGGGGGATGAAATGACAGCTTCAAACAAGGTTGAACTCATTATGAAAGCGTCGCTTACTTTGTTTACAGATAGAGGATTTGACGCAACGACGATTCCGATGATTGCCGCTCAGGCCGATGTCGGAACCGGCACAATCTACCGTTACTTTGACAGTAAAGAGACACTTGTGAACGTACTGTATCAGGAAAGTGCGCAGCGTTTTATGAAAAAAGTCAAAACGGACTTTCAGGGTATCTCTGTAAGAGAAGGGTTTCATCACCTGTTTTATTGTCTGATTGATTTTACGAAGGAAAGTGAGTATGCATTGTTTTTTCTTGAAACGAATAAGGACGCCTACTTTCTGAATGAAACGAGCCGTAAGCTTCTTGATGAAATAACACAGATGCTTGACGTCTTTTTTCAGCGCGGCAAGTCTGAAGGTGTGCTCCGCAATCTGCCGTCCAATGTGCTGATGGCGCTGCTGCTCGGGGCATATCTCAAACTCTATCAGCTTATCCGGACGGGAAGCGTCGAAATAACAAAACCGTTTCTGAAAGAACTGGAACAATGTTCTTGGGATGCCATCAGAACTCATTAATTATTCGCCGAAGGAAGGAAGATCGATATGAAACAGCTAAGCGCTATACCGCAGCCGAAAACATACGGACCTCTGAAAAATCTCCCTCACTTGGAAAAAGAAAAACTGTCACAATCGCTCTGGAAAATTGCCGAAGAATACGGCCCGATCTTTCGTTTTGAATTTCCGAGCTCTGTCGGGGTCTTCGTCTCAGGCCGCGAGCTCGCGGCAGAAGTCTGTGATGAAAAGCGATTTGATAAAAACCTCAGCAAAGCCTTGCTGAAAGTCCGTGAGTTTGGCGGTGACGGACTATTTACGAGCTGGACTCACGAAAAGAATTGGCAGAAAGCGCATCGGATTTTATTGCCGAGCTTCAGCCAGAAGGCGATGAAAGGCTATCATTCAATGATGCTTGATATTGCCATGCAGCTCGTGCAGAAGTGGAGCAGATTAAATCCGAATGAAGAAATTGACGTTGCCGAAGATATGACGCGCCTGACGCTGGATACAATCGGCCTGTGCGGATTTCATTACCGCTTTAACAGCTTTTACCGCGACACACAGCATCCTTTTATCACGAGCATGCTTCGCGCGCTGCAGGAGGCAATGCGCCAATCACAGAGACACAGCCTGCAGGACAAGCTGATGATCAAAACGAGACACCAGTTCCAGCAGGATATTGAAGTGATGAATGAACTCGTAGACCGGATCATCGCTGAGCGGAGAGAAAATCCGGATGAGAATCTGTCTGACCTTTTAGCATTGATGCTTGAAGCGAAAGATCCTGTAACAGGTGAAAGGCTGGATGATGAAAATATCCGCTATCAAATCATTACCTTTTTGATCGCGGGGCATGAAACCACAAGCGGACTGCTTTCATTCGCGATTTACTGCCTGCTGAAAAATAAAGATAAATTGAAAAAAGCCGTTCAGGAAGCCGAGCGGGTGCTGACGGGAGAGACACCTGAATATAAGCAGATTCAGCAGCTGACATATATCCGCATGGTGCTGAACGAGACTTTGCGGCTGTATCCGACTGCCCCGGCATTTTCCCTGTACGCGAAAGAAGATACGGTTCTCGGCGGGAAATATCCGATTGCGAAAGGACAGCCGGTGACGATTCTGACTCCGCAGCTGCACCGGGATAAAAGCGCGTGGGGAGAAGATGCCGAGCTATTCCGTCCGGAAAGGTTCAGCGATCCCGCGGCAATTCCGGCTGATGCGTATAAGCCGTTCGGAAACGGACAGCGCGCATGCATCGGGATGCAGTTTGCCCTGCAGGAAGCGACAATGGTGCTCGGCCTTGTCCTTAAACACTTTGAACTGATTGATCATACTGATTATGAGCTTACGATTAAAGAAGCTTTAACCATTAAGCCCGGTGATTTTAAAATCCGTGTGAAAAACAAGGATGTGTCCAATCAGCAGTCCGCACAAAACCATAAAGCTGAAGGCAGCGGTCACAAAGAAGAAACGAAAGAAATACCGTCCCACGGAACTCCGCTTCTCATTCTTTACGGTTCAAATTTGGGAACTGCGGAAGGAATTGCGGAAGAGCTGGCTGACATCGGCAGAAGCAAAGGATTTTCAACTGAAACCGGCCCGCTCGATGATTATGCAGGGAAACTGCCTGTAAAAGGCGCAGTCGTTATTGTGACGGCTTCTTATAACGGGGCGCCGCCTGATAATGCGGCGGGTTTTGTGAAATGGATGGAAACCCTTGAAGATCAGGAATTAAAGGGTGTTTCTTATGCTGTCTTCGGCTGCGGAGACCGCAACTGGGCCGCCACTTACCAGAGGATCCCCCGCCTGATAGACAAAGTGCTTGAAGAAAAAGGGGCAAAAAGGCTGACTTCTATCGGGGAGGGCGACAATGCCGATGATTTTGAGTACAGTCAGGAAGCCTGGGAAGACTCATTCTGGAAGGACATCATGAAGGCTTTTCATATAGAGGCCGCTCCAAAACAGGCAAACAAATCACAGTTATCAATCGAATACGTAAGTGAAGCAGCCGAGACGCCGATTGCCAAAACGTACAAAGCATTTGAGGCGGAAGTCATCACAAACAAAGAGCTTCATACCGAAAGCAGCAAGCGTTCAGTCCGGCATATTGAGCTGCGTCTCCCGAAAACCGAAACGTATCAGGAAGGAGACCATCTCGGGGTGCTCCCGCAAAACAGCGGGGAACTGATCAGCCGTGTCATTCGCCGATTCGGTCTTGATCCGAACCAGCACTTTAAGATCAAGGGCCGGCAGCTGCCTCATCTGCCGATGGACCGGCCGGTTAATGCGCCGGAGCTTTTGGCGTCATATGTAGAGCTGCAGGAACCGGCAACGAGAGCCCAGCTTCGCGAACTTGCCGCCCATACCGTGTGCCCGCCGCACCAAAAAGAATTGGAGCATCTTTATTCTGACGATGCGGCATATAAAGAAAACGTGCTGAAAAAACGAATGACCATGCTGGACCTGCTGGAAGATTATCCGGCTTGTGAACTGCCGTTTGAGCGCTTTTTAGAACTTCTGCCGTCCTTAAAGGCGCGCTATTATTCAATCTCAAGCTCACCGAAGTCAAACAAAAGGGAGCTCAGTATCACGGTCGGCGTTGTGACGGCTCCGGCGTGGAGCGGCCGGGGAGAATACAGAGGCGTGGCTTCGAACTATTTAGCCGGATTACAAAATGGCGATTCTGCGGTCTGTTTCATCCGCTCGCCGCAGTCGGGTTTTGCATTGCCTGAAAATACGAAAACGCCTCTCATTATGATCGGAGCAGGCACCGGAATTGCACCGTTCAGGGGATTTATCCAGGCGCGGGCTGCAGAAAAAATGTCCGGTAACAGCCTGGGCGAAGCTCATTTATACTTCGGCTGCAGACATCCTGAAGAAGACGATCTGTACAAAGATGAATTCGACCATGCGGAGAAAAACGGCCTTGTCACCGTGCATCGGGCGTATTCCAGATTAGATCAGGACTGTAAAGTTTACGTACAGGATGTCCTGCTTCGCGAGGCTGCACAGATTATTGCGCTTCTTGACCAAGGCGGCCATCTCTATATATGCGGAGACGGAAGCAAAATGGCTCCGGCTGTCGAAAATGTACTGCTTCAGGCGTATGAAAAGGTGCATAACACTGATTCAAAAGTTTCCTTGAATTGGCTTGAACAGCTGCAGGCGGAAGGAAGATATGCGAAAGATGTTTGGGCAGGTGTGTAACAGAAGCGTAAGGCAATTGAAGATTGTGTTTTAATTGAAGAAAGCCGGCACGATATTTGAAATCTACTGAATCAAAAGGAATAGTTATAGGGAGTATCGTGCCGGCCTTATCTTTAGTATCGGACAAAAGAAACAAATCTTTAATGTTTTTATTGATTTACATGCAGGCGGCTATGTCCCTTTTTTCTGAATTCCGCCAGAAATAAAACCGGATAAGACAGCAATAGCAAAACCGAAATAAATGAAATGATACCGATCCAATGAAAATGCGTCCAAAAGAAACCGCCGCAAGACCCGGCCACGCTTGACCCGATATAGTATGCAAGCAGATATAATGAAGAGGCTTGCGCGCGCTGATCACCGGCTGCGCGGCCGACCCAGGCGCTTGCAATTGAATGTGCGCCGAAAAAGCCGAAGGTAAAGACGGCAATGCCCGCAATTTTAAGGGCAAGCTGGGGCAAAAGTGTCACCGCTGCACCGGCCAGCATAACAAAAATCGCAATCTTAATCATTTTTGAACTTCCGAAAAGGTCCGCTTTTTTCCCCATATAGACAGAGCTGAACGTTCCCGCGAGATAGACAATAAAAATAAAACCGATCACAGTCTGTGACAAATGATAAGGAGCCGCCATTAAATGAAAGCCGATATAATTATATAATGTCACAAAACTCCCCATTAATATAAATCCCAGAGATATTAACAAAAGCAGCCGTTTGCGGTGTAGAACCGCTCCGTATTCCTTACATGCCGCTTTTACGCCCGCATGCCGCTGAGATGAATGGCGCGGAGCCGGAAGAAAACGCCAAAACAAATAGCTTAATACAATAGAAAGAATGCCGATAATGGCAAGCGCCGGCCGCCAGCCGAATACATCAGTCAGAAGCCCCGTTAACAGCCTGCCGCTCATTCCCCCGATGCTTGTGCCGCTGATATACAGGCCCATCATTTTCCCGAGGCCCTTCGGATCAAACTCCTCGCCTACATATGTCATAGCGACAGCAGGAACGCCTGCCAGAAAAATACCGAGCAGCCCCCTCATCGCCAAAAGCGCCGGAAAAGCCGGACTGAACGCTGTTAATAGACCTAAAACAGAAGTAGCTGTTAACGACAGCACCATTAATTTTTTTCTGCCGAATCCGTCAGACAACGAAGCGGCGGCCAATAATGAAAATGCCAAAACGGCTGTTGAGATGGATAAAGTTAAGCTGGCAGCCGCAGCGGAAATATGAAACTCTTCCGAAAACAAAGGCATAAGCGGCTGTGTCGTGTAAAGCGTGGCAAATGTCACAAAGCCGCTGATAAACAGAGCCAAGCTGGCCTTTCTGTAAGCCTTTGTATGAGGCTGAATAAACGTCATGAATGTCCCTCTTTTCTCACTGTTGGTTATATATGTATCGTACGCTTTTCATTTCAATGTGTCTAATTTATAATAACTATAGAATTAATGCGTTTAGGTTATGAGGGAAGGGGAGAAGGAGAAAATGGAGCTTCATCAAATTGACAACTTTATTGCGGCGGCAACTCATCAGCATTTCACAAATGCGGCAAAAGAAAGAATGATTTCTCAGCCGGCATTAAGCCGATCGATTATCAGGCTCGAAGAAGAATTAGGCGCGCCGTTATTTTACAGAGAGACAAAAGCCGTCCGGCTGACAAGGCACGGAGAGCAGTTCTTAATAAAAGCAAAACAAGCGAGACGAGCTTTAAATGAAGGCGTTGAACAAGTGAAAAAAAATATGAGCCTGGAACACGGCGAAATATCTGTATCTTTTCTTCATACGCTCGGGCTGCGCTTAATGCCTCAGCTGATTGCCGAATTTAAAAAGCTATACCCAAACGTCACCTTCCGGCTTTATCAAGGCGCAAATGAAACGCTCCGCAAAATGGTGGAAACGGGAGATGCGGATATCTGTCTCAGCTCCCCGCCGCTTCCCAGCGAGCTTTTACAATGGACGGTGCTGGAGAAAGAGCCTCTATATGCGGTGCTTCCTGAGAACCACCCGCTTGCAGGAAATAAAAGCATTCAAATGAAAGAGATGCAGGACGAGGATTTTGTCGGATTTAAACCGGGATACGGGCTGAGGTATATGTTTGATCTGATGTGCCGGGATTTGAATATACACCCGCATCTCGCATTTGAAGGAGAGGAAGTGTCAACCATATTAGGGCTGACCGCCGCGGGTCTGGGGGCTGCAGTGCTGCCGAAAACCGCGGAGCATTCATACTTTCCGGTCGTTTTTCTCCCGGTTGCAGATTACCAATGCGAACGCACCATAGCGTTAGCCCAGTTAAAAAACCATGCTCTCTCTCCCGCTGCTGAGCGTTTTAAACAGTTTGCACTTGATTATTACAAAGCACGCAACTGAGCGGTCATTTTATTAAAATCGAAGTTGAAAATAAAGCAGAAAGAAATACAGAAAACGGAGGAAAACCATGGCGAAAAAAACAGTGAAAACAAATGCTGTCCGTATCATTGAGCAGCAAAACATTCCCTATGAGCTATTAGGTTACAAAACAGAAGGGGGACAGCCCGCAGACGGTCTTTCCGTTTCACAAAAAATCGGATACTCTGCCGAATATGTTTATAAAACCTTAGTGGCATCTGCAGGAACTGATCGTTATTACGTCTTTGTCGTTCCCGTTGCAAAAGAACTGAATCTGAAAAAGGCTGCGAAGGCGGCAGGTGAGAAGAAAATAGAAATGATTGCCATGAAGGACCTTTTGGGAGTGACCGGCTATATACGCGGCGGCTGCTCTCCGATCGGAATGAAAAAAAGGTTTCCGACTTTTATTGATAGATCCGCTGAAACACTGGGGTTTATGATTGTCAGTGCGGGGAAAATCGGAATGCAGCTGAAAGTAGCGCCTCAAGATTTAGCCGAAGCAAGCGGGGCGGTATTTACAGACATTGTATAAATGTCCGGTGGATCTAATGGAATACACGTTTCAAGGGAGAATGATAATGAAAAAAAGATATGAAAACTTGAATGGCGTGAAGAATGAACATGGATTCATGGACATGTGGAAATGGATGAAAGAACGAAGAGAAAAAAGTAAAGATTTAAGCGAGAATATTCCGAAAGCGGTCACAAGGGATGTCCGTGATGTTGCCGTCAATCGGACGGAAACCGCCATAACATGGATCGGCCATTCTTCATTTCTGATCCAAATACAGGGGCTTAACATAATGACCGACCCTGTATGGGCGCGGAGGATGGGTTTTCAAAAACGGCTGACAGAGCCGGGATATGAATTGAGCGAACTGCCTGACATTGATGCCGTGCTCATCTCACATGGGCATTATGACCATCTTGATTTTCCGAGTATAAAAAAACTGAGAGGAAACCCGGATTTTTACGTGCCTGCGGGATTGAAAAAGCTGTTCATCAAAAAAGGCCGCAAAAAGGTTCATGAAATGAATTGGTGGGATCGTTTTGAGATGCGGGGGGTGAATATATCATTTGTTCCGGCCCAGCACTGGACACGGAGAACGCTTTGGGATACCGATACCTCTCATTGGGGGGGCTGGGTCATAGAAAGCGAAAACGGCGAGTCCATCTATTTTGCAGGAGATACCGGCTATTTTGAAGGCTTTAAAGAAATCGGAGAAAGGTTTCGTATTAAGGCGGCTCTGATGCCGATCGGAGCATACGAACCCGAATGGTTTATGAAAGTGTCACATATCAATCCGGAAGACGCCGTGAAAGCGTTTTTGGAGCTGAAGGCTGACAGCTTCATTCCCATGCATTACGGGGCATTCCGGCTTGCTGATGATACAGGCCCGGAAGCATTAAGCAGACTGCACAGCGAGTGGGACCGGCGTGCATTACCTCCTGAAAACCTGAAAGCATTAGCGCTTGGCGAAACATTTTGGCTGTAACAGCAGGTTTTCGCTGCCGACACCAATCGTTTAAAAACGGTTGGTGTTTTGTTGTCAACCAAAGGTGAACAGCCTCAGTATAAAACATGATTTTTCCGGAATCTGCGGTAAAAAACAAAACTTTTTACTCTTTTGTTTCACTATACAATGAAAACGGTTTCGTATGCGCAGTATATTTAACCTATCATAATTGCTCCAGCAGAAACGGACAGGAAGGATAGAAAAACAGATGAAATACATGAATTCAAGACAGAAAAAGATTTTGTATCTGTTGTTATCTGAACCTGATGACTACTTAGTTGTGCAAGATTTCGCAGACAGGGTCCGCTGTTCTGAAAAAACGATCAGGAATGATTTGAAAACGATTGAAGATTTCCTGAATGAACATGTTCAAGCTCAGCTGATCCGCAAACCGGGATTAGGCGTCTATTTACATATATCTGAACAGGAAAGGTCACGGTTAAGCCGGCACATTTATAATGAGCACTTTACATGCAGGCACAAGACCGATGAAGAAAGAATACTTCACATCGCTTATGATTTATTAATGAATTCAAAGCCCGTTTCCGCAAAAGAAATTGCCGCACAGCATTTTGTAAACAGAGCTTCCATTAAAAAGGATATTAGTGCGGTTGAAGAGTGGCTGAAGCGATTTGATCTCACACTGGTTTCTAAACAGCGGCTCGGCTTAAAGATTGAAGGGGACGAAAAAAACAAAAGAAAAGCATTGGCGCGAATTTCAGATTTGATTGATAATGCGGAGTTTACAAGCCAATTTATAAAAAGTAAGTTTTTAAGTCATGAAGCGGACTTTGTGAGAAAAGAAATCAAGTTATTACAAAAAAACCATTCTATCTATTTTACGGATGAAACATTTGAAAATTTGCTGCTGCATACATTGCTGACCATCCGCCGTATCAAAATGAAACAGCCGGTCGCCATCTCTGCAAGACAGCTGGAGGCGGTAAAAAAGAAGAAAGAATATGAATGGACACTGGCTTGTTTAAAACGGCTTGAGCCGGTATTTGCCATCCGGTTTCCCGAGGAAGAAGCCGTCTATTTAACTTTACATATAATAGGCGGGAAAGTCCGCTATCCATTGCAGCAAGAAAAGAAGCTTGATCTTGAAGATTCTGAGCTTTCCAAAGTCGTCAGGCATTTGATCAATCGTGTTTCAGAACTGAAAATGCTGGATTTTCACAAAGACCAGGAATTGATCAACGGATTGAACATTCATCTCGATCCGGTGTTGAAGCGGCTGAGCTATGATCTCTCTGTTTCAAACCCCATGCTCCACGATATCAAAAAAATGTACCCTTATTTGTTTCATCTTATCATTGACGTTTTAGAAGACATCAATCAAACATTTGATCTTTATATTCCTGAAGAAGAGGCGGCCTATTTGACGCTGCATTTTCAGGCAGCGATCGAACGGCTGCGCCGAAGCAGTTATAACCCTAAAAGGACGATCATCGTCTGCCATATGGGCATTGGCATGTCGCAATTGCTGCGGACTAAAATTGAACGCAAATTTCATCACATTACGATAAAAGACTGTATCGCAAAAGCGGAGCTGACAGAGTATATCAAAAAGCATAAAGATATAGATTTCGTCATTTCTACGATAGAGCTTGGAAATGTAACGATCCCTCATATCGTCGTATCACCGCTTTTGGAGCCTGCTGATGAAAAGAAGCTCAGCGCATTTATGCAACAGCTTGATACATCATACCGCCGGGAGCAAAAAACGTTTAAAATGCTGAATGATACGACTCCGTTTCTCGTTTTTTTACAGCAAGAGACAGAGCACCGTTATCAGGTCATTGAACAGCTGGCGCAGGCTTTGTATGAAAAAGGCTATGTAGAAAAAGAGTATGGCATTCATGCAGTAATGAGAGAAAAAATGTCGGCGACAAATATCGGGGCGGGTATTGCCATCCCTCACGCGAACTCTAAATATATCAAACAATCAGCCATTGCAATCGCCACCTTAAAAGAGCCCATTGAGTGGGGGACGGAAAAGGTGTCGCTTGTATTTATGCTTGCCGTCAAACACGAAGATCAAAACAAGGTAAAGCAATTATTCAGTGAGCTTTCCTATCTTAGCGAGCAGCCGGCATTTATTCAAAAACTGACGGAAGAAAAAAATGTGATGACGTTTTTATCGTATTTAAACTATTAAAAGCAGGGAATGGCTCCCTGCTTTTTTTCTGTTTATAGGGAAAAATGCCGTTATTTCCGGAACTTATGGTAAAAAAACGCGCTTATCACAGGCTGATTTCAGTATAAAGTTGAGACAAGATCTTGAAATTCAGACTGCAAAGGAGGATTTATATGAAACTGTTAGCGATTACATCATGTCCGAACGGCATTGCCCATACGTATATGGCTGCTGAAAATTTACAAAAAGCAGCCGGCAGATTAGGCGTTGAGATCAAAGTGGAAACCCAGGGCGGAATCGGGGTGGAAAATAGGCTGACCGAAGAGGAAATCCAGGAAGCAGACGCAATCATTATCGCGGCGGACCGTTCGGTGAACAAAGACCGATTCGCGGGAAAAAAGCTGCTGGCCGTCGGGGTTCAGGAAGGCATCCGCAAACCGGAAGAATTAATTCAAAAAGCGCTTAGCGGTGAAGTGCCGATCTATCAATCTGCTTCAAAAGCTCAAACCGCAAGTCAGCAGGGCAAAAAACAAAACCCGATTTACCGTCATTTAATGAACGGCGTTTCTTTTATGGTTCCTTTCATTGTCGTCGGCGGATTATTGATAGCGGTTGCATTGACGCTTGGAGGAGAAAAAACACCAAAGGGCTTAGTCATTCCGGATGCGTCTTTTTGGAAAACGATTGAACAGATCGGCAGCGCTTCTTTTTCATTCATGATCCCGATTTTAGCCGGGTACATCGCGTTCAGCATCGCCGATAAGCCGGGTCTTGTCCCCGGAATGATCGGCGGATATATTGCGGCATCCGGCAGCTTTTACGACAGTGCGAGCGGCGCAGGATTTCTTGGAGGAATCATTGCGGGATTTTTGGCGGGATATGCGGCGCTTGGAATCAAAAAATGTAAAGTTCCTAAAGCAATACAGCCGATTATGCCGATCATTATTATTCCGGTGTTTGCCTCACTGATCGTCGGTTTGGCGTTTGTATTTCTGATCGGCGCCCCCGTCGCTCATATTTTCGCATCATTAACGGTTTGGCTTGCGGGAATGAAAGGCTCGAGCTCAATTCTCCTGGCATTGATTTTAGGAGCGATGATCTCCTTTGATATGGGAGGACCCGTAAACAAGGTGGCCTTTCTATTCGGATCGGCAATGATCGGAGAAGGAAATTATGAAATTATGGGCCCGATTGCCGTTTCCATTTGTATACCGCCGATAGGGCTTGGGATTGCGACGTTTTTAGGAAAAAGAAAATTCGCCGCCGCAGAAAGAGAAATGGGAAAAGCGTCATTTACGATGGGCCTTTTCGGTATCACGGAAGGAGCCATTCCATTTGCGGCCCAAGATCCCCTTCGTGTGATCCCGAGTATTATGGCGGGTTCTATGACCGGCTCGGTGATAGCGATGATCGGCCATGTGGGGGACAGAGTGGCACACGGCGGCCCCATCGTTGCTGTACTTGGAGCAGTAGATCATGTATTGATGTTTTTTATCGCTGTAACAGCAGGCTCTCTTGTCACCGCTCTGTTGGTTAATGTACTGAAGAAAGATATGGCGAAATCCCCCGCGCCCGGTGAGGTGCTGCCGTCTGCCGCACCAAATGAAGCTGCAGCGGCAAAAGAAACAAAGGAACCATCTCAGGCTGACAGCCGAAAAGCCGGGATGACCGAAATCAAAAAACTGACTGACATTATCAGCACGGACTTGATTGAACCGCATTTATCCGGCGAAACGAGGGATGACATTATCGATGAAATGATCGAGAAATTGTCCCGTAAAGGTATGCTTCTGTCTGACAGCGGATTTAAACAGGCCATTTTGAGCCGTGAACAGCAGGGAACCACGGCGATAGGTATGAATATCGCCATTCCGCACGGAAAGTCTGATGCCGTCAGAACGCCGGGTGTCGCATTCGGAATAAGACGTTCGGGTGTTGACTGGAACAGCCTTGATGGTTCTGATGCAAAACTGATTTTTATGATTGCCGTACCGAAGGAAAGCGGCGGAAATCAGCATCTGAAAATATTGCAGATGTTATCCCGAAAACTGATGGATGACAGCTATCGGGAAAGGCTGCTCTCCGTTCAGACAAAAGAAGAGGCGTATGAGCTTCTGGAAGAAATCGAATAAAGCGGGGGATGATCATGTCTACTGAACCGATATTTTTCAATCCGGTTTTCAAAGAAAGAATTTGGGGAGGCGCCGCCCTGCGTGATTTTCACTATAATATTCCGTCCGAGCGGACAGGGGAGTGCTGGGCCTTTGCCGCTCATCAAAATGGACAGAGCACAGTTCGAAACGGCATGTATAAAGGATGTACGCTCGGTGAATTGTGGGAGCATCACAGAGATTTATTCGGAAACCTTGAAGGAGACCGTTTTCCTCTTCTTACAAAAATTTTGGATGCGGACCAAGACCTGTCCGTTCAGGTGCATCCGAATGATGACTTTGCCAAAATGCATGAAAACGGGGAACTTGGAAAAACCGAATGCTGGTATATCATTGATTGTGAAAAAGATGCGGAGATCATTTTCGGCCATAACGCAACAACAAAAGAAGAACTGATATCCATGATTGAGCGCGGAGAATGGGACGGGCTCCTGAACAGAGTTAAGGTAAAGCCGGGAGATTTCTTTTTTGTCCCAAGCGGCACCGTTCACGCGATTGGAAAGGGCACACTTATTTTAGAGACGCAGCAAAATTCAGATACGACTTACAGATTGTATGATTACGGAAGAAAAGATGCGGACGGCAGGCTGCGCGAGCTCCATTTGGAAAAAAGTATAGAAGTGACAGACGTTCCATCTGTCCGTGAACGGCCGACCGTTCAATATAAACAAACAGATGATCTGCTGGCAGCTGTTTTAATAGAATGTCCTTATTTTTCAGTCGAAAAGTGGGATGTAAAAGGTGAAGTGAATTTATTCCAGAATCATCCCTTCCTTCTTGTCAGCGTGATCGAAGGAGACGGAATAATGATTGCAGGCGGGCATGAACATTCCTTTAGAAAAGGAGATCATATTCTCCTGCCTTCCGGTTTGGGAGAATATAAACTGGCGGGCCATGCAAATTGTATTGTGTCTCATCTGTGATCTTCAAAACCCTTCTCTGGCATCAGAGAAGGGTTTCTCGTTACTTTTACAAAAAGGCCGAAATTTCCGTGGTTCGTTCCTGAATTTATTCTCTCAATTTGTATATCTCCCGAGCCATCGATTCAAGTATGTACATCGCGGGGATTTGGGTGGTGATATTCGCATTTTCAACCCATTCTTCCGTCACGTAATATGAAATATTCACATCGGACATTTTGGCAATGGTTGAATGTTTATGATTTGTAATACTGATGACCCGGCTTCCTTCTTGTTTCAGCTGATTCAGATGAGTCACCGTAGAATCTCCTTCACCTGAAACCGATAATGCGATCGTGATGCTGTTATGGCGGAAATGGGAATGGGCCGGAAAGTAAGGATCTTTAATATACATTGAAAGTTTCCCTAAGCACGAAAAATATCTGGCTCCGTATTCGGCGAGAATTCCTGAACTTCCCACTCCGATAAAAATGACGCTTTCTGCATCGGCCGCAAGGGCTGCTGCTTCCTTCAGCTTTTCTTCCATCCCTCCGCTTACTGTTCTTTCAAAAAACTCGGCAACGGAATGATGGGGACTTTTTAAAATCGTTTTTTTATTTGCCTCCGCATACATTTTCAGCTTCACCTTAAACTCTGAAAACCCTTCACAGTTTATTTTTTTGCAGAAACGTAAAATAGAAGCCGTAGATACATGGGTTTCATTTGCCAATTCACGGATTCGCATATAGACGACTTTCTCGCTGTTTTGGGAGATGTAGTTGTATAAAGAAGTTTCAAGCTCATTAAATGAAGCAATCATTTCGTGTGTGAACATGCAGGGGGATTCTCCTTTTTATGAGAATGGTGAATGTACATCTCATCGTAACATATCATTTTTAAAAGAAACATAGTGTTATATTTATGTGACAAATCACTTTTTGTGTCATTCAAAACAAGACGTCAGCCAATGATTTACGGTGCAAAACAACTGCGGATATAATTCGTTCATACGCTTTATGCATGATCTCTTCAAGGGTCGCTGACAAGAGCGGCCGAAAAAAGGAGGACAATATGAGTATCAAACTGATAGCGGTTGATATGGACGGAACGTTTTTGAATGATGAAATGGCATATAACGAAGAGCGTTTTATGAATCAGTATCGTGAATTAAAAGCGCGGGGAATTAAATTTGCCGTAGCAAGCGGAAACCAATATGCGCAGCTTACATCTTTCTTTCCGGAAATCAAAAGTGAAATCGCTTTCGTTGCCGAGAATGGCGCTTTCGTCGTGAATGCCGGAGAAGAAGTATTCGCAGGTAGCATGTCTGAAGACACTATAAAAGCAGTAATCCGTGCTTTAGAGCAGTATGAGGTGAAAAACGTCATTGTCTGCGGAAAAAAAAGCGCGTATATTCATGAAAATGCCAGTGAAGATGAATATCTGCATGCCAGTAAGTATTATTATGTGTTAAAAAGGGTGCCGCATTTTGAAAACATCGATGATGACATTTTAAAATTTTCCATCAGCTTTCCCGCCGAACATTGTTCCGCACTTCTGAGCCATTTAAAAAACGCAATCGGGTCTTTCGTCACGCCTGTATCAAGCGGGCACGGTGACATAGATCTGATCATACCGGGGCTTCATAAAGCAAGCGGGATTAAGCTTCTCCAGAAACAATGGGGGATAAATGCTGAAGAATGCGCGGCCTTCGGAGACAGCGGCAATGATTTGGAGATGGTGTCCGCCGTGAAATACGGAGTCGCCATGGATAATGCGCAGGAAAGCATTAAACAGGCCGCGGCGCATATCGCGCAATCAAACAATGAGGAAGGGGTCTTAAACGCGATTGATTCCATTCTCAAATGTGAAAAACCCTTTGTCTGAAAAAGACATTTTAACTGCGGAGGTGCTGAACGATGATTAAATTAGTGATTACGGATTTAGACGGCACATTTTTAAATAATCAAGGCGATTTTGACAGAACGTTATTTGAAAAGACAAAAAGAGTAATGGAGGAACAGCATGTCGCTTTCGCCATCTGCACCGGGAAACAGTGTGAAAGGGTGGAAGCCTTATTCGGAGAAGACGCGAAAGATTTTTGGATTTTAGGAGACAGTGCTGCACGTATGAAAAAGAACGGCAAGTTCGTATATGAATCTTTAATCAGCAATAAAGCCGGACTGTCAATTATAGGCGCTTTAGAAAAAATCAGCTGCGGGCACACCATTATCGCGTGCACAAAAAAAGGCGCGATCGTAAAAGAAAATCTGTCTGAAAGTGAAATGAAATATGTAAATGCCTCTTATGCACATGTAACGAAAATAACTGATTTTACTGAGATAAAAGACGATTTTATCAAGATTACGGTTCATGACCCCGACGCCAACTGTCCGGAAACGAGAGAAAAGCTGCATGAATTTTTTCACCAATTATATATCGTAGCATCAGAAGATACCTGGATGGATATATCAAATATCGGAATACATAAAGGATCAACAGTACAAGAACTGCAGCGATTATTAGGGGTTTCGGCTGATGAAACAATGGCATTCGGAGACGGCCGCAATGACAAAGAATTGATGGAAGCGGCATCCTACAGCTTTGCGGTTAAGAACGCCATTGACGAAATAAAAGATGCGGCGCACTTTGTCATCAAATCAAATGAGGCAAGCAGCGTCATGCACACGATTATGAGAATATTAGCGCTGCAAAAACAATGAGAAAGCAGATGGGCTAAAGCCAATGAGGCAGGACTTACTAGGAAAAGAAAAAGCGGGCTATTCTCAGACTTTAATTCACTCCTCATTTTCCGGAAATATGTTAAAAATAAATAAATATCTATATTTGACTCGATTGTATTGGTATAATATGTATAAAATGAATGAAACGGCGTAATATCAAGATGAAAAAAATCACTTCATATCATTTGATATCAGACAAAAAGTAGGAACTTCCTCGTTTTGAAATTGGGAGGTGTTTGTATTAGCCCGCTGTTGAGTCCCGCGTATATCATTCTCATTTTTCTTCCGGCAGCTTCTTTTCTGTTAGGGATTTTAGGATATTTCATTTTCAAAAAAGTATGGATGATGGTTGTTATTGTATTCATTTTGTCCTTGATATTTATGTTTATTGTAATAGGTGCCGAACCGAC
Source organism: Bacillus sp. JK74 (assembly GCF_053663395.1). Taxonomy (NCBI): domain Bacteria; kingdom Bacillati; phylum Bacillota; class Bacilli; order Caryophanales; family Bacillaceae; genus Bacillus; species Bacillus sp. JK74. The sequence continues at coordinate 373,996 of NZ_JBSJQB010000003.1, forward strand.
ATTTTTCATTTGGGTGGCTATGATGACGGGGAGCTGTTTTATCTCCGGTTCAATCACTAAGACGATATGGACTTTTGCAAAACGAAAATATTAGACACAGAAGAATCCTGTTTGTCGATTGAAGAAAAAGAAGTATAGAGTGATCTGTTATGTTCTTATATTTTGACTGTTATTGTCAGATCGGGCTTTCTGATAAAAATGTCTGTCTATCGTTTTGTTCTTTTTTAACTGAACGGAGCACTATAATTGAACTGCAGATACATAGAAACACAAAAAAGGATAAGGAGGATTTTTATGTTTCAAACCTTAGACCATTTTTTGAAATCTTGGGAATTCGAAGCCGATGCGACACAAAAACTGCTGAATCATCTGACTGATGAATCACTTAAACAAGAAATCACTTCACAACATTGGACTTTAGGCCGTATTGCATGGCATACTGTCGCGGCCATTCATATCATTACCTCGAACACAGATTTAACGTTCCACGCTCCGGCTGAAGATTATCCTGTTCCTGCATCGGCGCGGTTTATTGCTGAGAGTTATCATCAAGCCAGTAATGCATTTGTGCAGGCGTTAAAAACGCAATGGACTGACGATACACTTCAAGAATGTGTCAACTTTATTGGTCAGCAAATGCCAAATGGTTCACTTTTGATGTTTTTAATTCAACATCAAAACCATCATCGAGGACAAATGACTGTCCTTATGAGACAAGCAGGTTTACCTGTTCCGGGTATTTATGGTCCGGCAAAAGAGGAATGGACAACATTTGGTTTGGAAGCTCCGAAATAGGATGTTGTTGTAAGGGCTCGAACGAATAGATGATACCAATCGATGTTGGTATCTTTTTTGTTTTAGTCTTCGTGACATGCAGACGAATCAACAGTTCAAAAGGTGTAAAGTGAGTTCAATAACTGCAGAAAGGTGATTATGATGATAACTAAAATGACTCGTTTCAATATGAAAGACTTCAATAAACCAAACGAACCTTTCGTTGTTTCAGGGAGAATCATCCCTTCATTTGAAAACAATGTTTGGACATATACAGAGGAGAAATTTGCTGAACCTTATGTCAAAAAATATGACGATGATGACATTGATGTCAGTTATATTGAAGAAGAGGATAAAGTTGTCTTTTTTTATTACGCAGAGAACGACTGTGTCGGCCGGAGTAAGCTTCGTTCTAATTGGAATGGATACGCACTGATTGAAGACATTGCCGTTGCAAAAGATTATAGAAAAAATGGTGTCGGGACGGCTTTATTACATAAAGCGATTGAGTGGGCAAAGGAGAATCATTTATGCGGTCTTATGCTTGAAACACAAGATATTAATGTTTCAGCTTGTCATTTTTATGCCAAAAATAACTTTGTCATAGGAGCGGTCGATACAATGCTTTATTCCAATCTTTCAACAGCAAATGAAATTGCGGTTTTTTGGTACTGTAAATTTTAAATATAACAGTATTTGATGTTTCGTCATTTGCGGGTGTGTGCCGCAAAGTATTCAAAACATCGGCTTGAGGATTTATAATAAGGTATATCAATCAATGCAGGGGGAGTTATGTATGAAGTGCAAAAAAATGAACAGGGTACAATTAAAAGAGGGAAGCGTATCAATGGCCCTATAAACTGCGTCTGCCCTCATTAATGGAGGGAAATTTGTGAATACGCCTTATTCACAGTCAGCTTTACGGCACAACCAAGTGTTCATTTGGCTTTGTGTTCTGTCATTTTTCAGCGTATTAAATGAAATGGTTTTGAACGTCTCGTTACCTGATATCGCCAACGATTTTCATAAACTTCCAGCGAGTGCAAACTGGGTGAACACGGCCTTTATGTTAACCTTTTCCATCGGAACTGCTCTGTATGGGAAGTTATCAGATCAGCTGGGCATCAAAAAGCTGCTCCTATTTGGAATTATGGTAAATGGCTTCGGGTCGATCATTGGATTTGTCGGACACTCTTTCTTTCCTGTACTCATTCTGGCCCGATTTATTCAAGGGGCTGGTGCAGCCGCATTCCCGGCTCTTGTGATGGTTGCAGTAGTACGCTATATTCCGAAAGAAAACAGGGGTAAAGCATTTGGTCTGATCGGGTCGCTGGTGGCAATGGGGGAAGGTGTCGGGCCAGCTATTGGCGGAATGATCGCTCATTATATTCACTGGTCATATTTGCTGCTTATTCCGACAGCAACAGTTATCACCGTTCCATTCCTGATGAAACTGCTGGAAAAGGAAGAAAGAATCAGCGGGCGCTTTGATATGACGGGGATTATATTAATGTCTGCAGGCATCGTATTTTTTCTGCTGTTTACAACGTCATATAGACTATCTTTTCTGATCATCAGTACTCTAGCTTTCCTGATATTTGTGAGACATATTAGGAAAACTCAAGATCCCTTTGTTGACCCTGCACTGGGGAAAAATGTTTTGTTTATGATGGGCGTCCTTTGCGGAGGCCTGATATTCGGCACTGCTGCAGGATTTGTGTCTATGGTTCCTTATATGATGAAAGATGTTCACCATTTAAGTACTGCGGCAATTGGAAGCGGGATTATGTTCCCCGGGACGATGAGCGTCATCATCTTCGGTTACATTGGAGGATTGCTTGTTGATCGGAAAGGTTCTTTGTATGTGCTGACCATTGGGATTGTATTGATGTCTTCCAGCTTTTTAATCGCTGCCTTTTTCATAGATGCGGCACCTTGGCTCATGACCGTTATAATCGTTTTTGTTTTTGGGGGGCTCTCCTTCACAAAAACGGTTATATCTACAATTGTGTCTGGCAGTTTGAAACAAAAGGAAGCCGGCGCCGGAATGAGTCTTCTTAATTTTACGAGCTTTTTATCAGAGGGAACGGGTATTTCGATTGCAGGCGGTTTATTATCGATCCGCTTGCTGAATCAAAGGCTGCTGCCTGTTAACGCTGATCATTCCGCTTATTTGTACAGTAATATGCTCATTCTTTTTGCAGGAATCGTTGTTATGAGCTGGCTGGTAACCGTGAATGTCTATAAACGTTCGCGAAGAAATGACTAAAAAGGGAAAAGGATCAAACTTGATAAAAGTTTTGATCCTTTTTTTGAGGAGCTTCCTTATTCCGAAACCTTTTGCCGATCAATGAAAGGGGAGTTAAAGTGAATTACATTTATAAGAAAAAGGAAAAGAAAAATGGAAATTGTATCATTTCAATCAGAGATAAATGGGAGAACGCACTTATTGAGTTTGAACAAAAAAATAATCAAATTGAGATCGTAATCAATCACCGTAACGAGAAAACAACCAAGTTTTCACTGCCAATCGAGACTTTTGAAAAAGTGTATGAGGATATTAAAATAGGCCGGAGAGAAAGTTAATCATTCTGTTTGAAAATGACCATGAAGTTCGTAAGCAGTATGGTTTTAACATGCATCTGGATTCTCCTGGCAAAGTAAAGGTTTTTGGGGATTTATGTCAAAATAATAGTAAATACCTTATGCAACAGGGAGTTTGGTTGCTTCATAAGGAGGGGGAAGTATGAAAAATAAGATTCACATATTGGGAGCCTCTGGTGTCGGAACGTCAACATTGGGTGTTGCATTATCAAAGCATTTGCCGCATACGCATCTTGATACTGATGATTACTATTGGACAGATCAATTCACTAAAAAAAGAGAAATCCCTGAAAGAAGAAAGTTACTTAAAAAAGACTTGACAATAAATGAGAAATGGATTCTTTCTGGCGCAGTGTGCCGCTGGGGCGATGATCTAAAAAGTTATTTTGACCTTGTCATCTTCTTATGGATTCCGCAGGATATACGGCTTGAGAGATTAAGGCATAGGGAATTTCAGCGTTATGGAAACGAAGTGTTAGCCGGCGGCAGTAAATATGAACAATCAAAAACATTTTTAGAGTGGGCTTCTTTATATGATCATGCCGGAATGGAAGTTAGAAGCAAAGCTTTACACGAACATTGGATGGCAGATTTATCTTGTCCATTGTTAAAAATTGAAGGAGATTACTCAGTCAATGAAAGAGTTGATCGTGTCTTGGATTATCTGAATTCTAATTAAACTGACGGATGGAGATAACTGCAAAATCCAAAAGTCAAAGACAGTTCCGGCCATTTTAACGGAGCTGTTTTTTTATACCGCTTTCAGTTTGTCTGTTGTGAAGTGATTTATTTTCGGAAAGAAGCAGCGGAATTAATAGAAAACTCACTTCGGGAAACCGTGAAGGCAGGAATCAAAACGGGAGATCTTGGCAGTCAATCATCAACGTCAGACTTTGCAGAAGAATTGCAGAAAGGATCGGACGTTAATGCGGAAAATAAGAGGTGAGAAGCAGATCATCAAAACGCAATACACCTCAATTTATATTTTCAGTAAGAACGGTTCTGCTCATTAAAAAACTCAATTCGAAGATTAGTGGCATCAATATTGCCGCAGATCGGGTTAGTGACATAAAGAGGAAGGGATGAGACCCCTTCCTTAAAACCTTCAATTCCTCTAATTTCATTGTAAGATATATTCCTTTTTTGAAATGGGTATCCAAATTTCACTTTTAAAAGATGGCGATGTTACATCTTTATGCTCGTTCCACAGGATTTCTGGGCCTTCAATTTGTTCATAATCCGGACGATGGAAACCATTCGGAATAAATCCGTCCCCATACTTCCTGCAGTGCATCCGGAAATGATCCGGCTGCTTCGAATACAGCCCACGTTGAGGCAGGGATTTCAAGCTGTGATAGGTGATTTGGGCAATGTTTCGTTGTGGCTGCGCCAATATAGTGATCAAGCTCTCCGTTTTCCTCTGTCCGGCCTTCAGAAAAGTTCGTGGATGCACTGATGAGTCCTGCAGGCGCTGCATTAGAAAGCTCTTTTAGTTGATTGATTGCTGCTTCATCTAAACTTTCCCACATCGATGCAATGTCAGGATTCACGCCTTTGAACAAAATAGGGACTCTTTTTTTTAATGCCGACGATGCGAAATTTTATTATGCAATAGTTCACTCTATTTCTGCTTTCAATTTTTCGAACCACTCTAAATTAACCAAGTGATGTGAACGGGAATTTTCATTCATACGGCGAAAGTAATTGATTGTGCCGGGAATTTCTTGAGTGATGGACAGGTATTCATCAAGGAGCTCGATTCGAGTTTTAGTCTGATCGATTTGTGATTGGATCAGATCCAGTAATTTATTTTTGTCGAATTCATCGGCAAAGAGTAACGCGCCATAAAATTGCAGGTTCACATATTCCGATTTGGTGCCGTATTTGATCATTAATTTTTCGAATTCTGCCCTTCCCGAATCTGTGACTTTAAAGTTACGGATTTCACGCCCGCTGGTTGAGGGTTTCTGCTGAATCTGTTCAATCAAACACTTTTCTTCAAGTTGCTGCAGATTGTAATAAAATGAACCTTTCGTGAAGTTAACAATGTATTTGTAATGACGTTTTTCCATTAAGGCCAGAAGTTCATAGCCGTGAGCTCCGGGGTTTTGGATGAGCAAGCCAAGGATAAGTAAGGGAATTATGGTTTCATCACCTTCGCCATCCGCGCCTCAAATTCCGCGTACGTGATTTCACCCGAAGCCAAATCCATACTATGAAGGTAAATCTGTTCTGTTTTAGAATAGTCACCCTTCACTTTCAGTGATTGCTCCTCTCCCGAAATGGGTTTCAGGATATGGTGCTTTTTCGAAAAAGCCTCGAAATAGCGGTAACCGAATTTACGTTGTGAAGCTGCGTCTAAATGAATGCCATCAGGATTCGCAGTCAAACCTGCTGCAGTAACAAAATAACAATTCTGTTGTTCATTAGCAAAACGCAGCAATTGTTCATTAACTTGTCGAAATTCAGTGGCGTGCTGTCCAAAACCGGTCTTCCCAAGAAAGTCACCAAGCCCTCCAATAATCAACGGTACCTCATCAAGTTTCAACTCGTTTCTTAGCGTCTCAATGATAAGAGTTAATTTCTCGTAATAAGTTTCATGCAGCGAACGATAACTGTCACTCTCACCTTGGTGCCAAAGGATCCCGCAAATTTGACTGGAACGGAGGGCGAAGCGGGCTTCGGACAAAGCATGCTGAAAAAGGATGCCTTCCGGATGCCAGTCATTCAATGAACTGCCGCCTTCCGCACACGGGATCAAGCCAATTTCTTCATCGGGATGAGCTTTCGACCATGCATCTGCAAAAGATGCCGCCAGGCCAACGCCGGAAACCGGACGGTCGTAATTAATCGGCTCTGTCATCATCTGCCATTGTCCATTGCGCAGCATTTTAATTTTTTCATTATAGATAGGGTCTACTTCATTCAAAAATCCACGGCCCGCCATATTCGACTGCCCCAACATTATAAAAGACTTGATCATCTAATTTTTCACTTCTTTACATCAATATTTTAGTCTAATTAGACTATAGTCAATTCAGCTTGTCTTGTAAAGTTTTAATAAGGTTTTATAATGATGTATGAAAAGCGTTCCTGTGAAACAGCAAGGAGCGATCATGAAAGGCTAGCTTTCTTCCACCACCCCTTATTAAGCGATTTGAGGAAGTGTCAGGAAAGAGGGCTGCACAGTTTACTGCTTCTATCTTAAGTCTTGATAACAGCGAGCAGATGCTGCAGAAAACAGATCTTATGAGTGCCATCTCATCTGCAATGGTGGCAGACACTCGACCTGCCTATAGATAAAAACTTAGGGTATGCCTGGATAGTTCCTTATGGAGGAAAGGCTCAATTCCAGCTAGGATACAAAGGGTACATACAGCTTGCTTTGCGAACAGGCCAATATAAGTCCATCAATTGCATACCGATTCATGAAGGCGAATTGGAGAAGCGGAATCCGCTGACTGAGGAGATCGAGATTGATTTTGAAAAGTGTGAATTCAGACGTAGTGATTGGTTATGCAGCTTATTGTGAGTTGATAAATGGCTTCCGAAAAACAGTGTACTGGACAAAGGCACAAGTAGAAAAGCACAAAAAGAAATTCAGTAAGTCTGATGTTGGATGGAAAAATGACTGTGATGCGATGGCTCTTAAGACTGTATGAAAAGCAGTTTTGAGCAAGTGGGGGATTCTTTCAAAAAAGCAGTTATTAATGAAGCAGACAATTCAGAAATTATCGATTCCGAGCCTTCGAGCAAAGAAAATACAGAAAACCAAGCGCGCGAGAAGCCGATCCTTTGATGGCAAGCCTGTTCAAGCTTCAACTTTTATTCGAATGGTTCAAGATACGCCAACGATTTTAAGAGTTGCGCTGACTAAGGATCAAAAGTCTGTTCCATCAATTAGCACAGCTAACTTAAGCACAAAAGAAGTAATTGCTGAAGTTAACATTACCTCTGACACACTTGAAAACAACATCGAACAAGAAGTCGCATACAGATGCGACTTCTATCAATTTCTAATTAATAGAAAGTAACCGTAAGAAAAAAATTAAGGACTTGCAGCCCTATAGACGTATAAACAAATTTAATTGCTCATAACATGTCATCAAACTTAGCCTATTCAATATGGATTCCAATTCCAATTTAGGAGTTTAAGATCCATTGATGTGCTCATAAATATCTTTCACATCTACCGGACAGTGGGCGAGTAAAATACGTCACTATGCATATGCTGTATTTTTTCCCAGTTGGCGGGATTGGTTGTATCAAAAGAGCGGTGCTCCAGAATGGCCTGATATAGGGCGGTTTTTTGTTCCAAATGGGCAATGTGCTGTTTGGCTTCTTCGAGCTGAGCGAGTGCTTCTTCTTTATGCTCCATCATGAGTGTGTACCGTTGTGGGATGGTCGAATCTCCTTCGAGACAGAGATTCACGTACGTTTTAATGTCTTCAATCGGCATTCCGGATTGCCTGAGGCATTTGACGCCAAACAGCCAGTTGATTGATTCTTCATCGAACAAACGGATATTGTTTTTATTGCGCTGTACGCTCGGCACCAGGCCTTTATCCGTGTAAAAGCGCACCGCATGCTCAGTGAGTCCGGTTATCATCGCTGCTTCTTTGACTGTATGCATGTGTAATCCTCCTTTAAAAATTTTTTAAAAAAGTGCTTGCCTTCGTGTTGCACGAAGGTAATAAGCTTATTATAACGCAAACCAGCCGCAGCGGAATTCATTCTGCAGTGCCCGATTTTCGGGATGCGTGCCGTTTGTCGTTCTACATTTGAACAATAGGAGGAATTACAATGCAAACCGTAACATTAAACAACGGAGTGAAAATGCCAATTATCGGCTTCGGTGTATACCAAGTCCCCGATGCTCAAGAATGTGAAAACGCAGTATATGAAGCACTGATGGCCGGTTATCGCCTGATTGACACTGCTTCCGGTTACCTAAATGAGGAGGCAGTCGGACGTGCAATCAAGCGGAGCGGCGTACCGCGTGAGGAGCTGTTCATTACGACCAAGCTCTGGATTCAGGATGCCGGCTATGAAAGTGCCAAGGCGGCATTTTCCAAATCTTTAAATAAGCTGCAGCTGGATTATCTTGATTTATACCTTATTCACCAGCCATACGGCGATTACTACGGCGCTTGGCGCGCGATGGAGGATCTGTACCGCGAAGGAAAAATCAGGGCAATCGGAGTCAGCAACTTCCATCCCGACCGTCTAATGGATCTGATCATGCATAATGAAATCGTGCCAGCCGTCAACCAAGTCGAAACGCATCCATTCTGCCAGCAAAAAGAAAGTGCTGCTTTTATGAAAGAGCAGGGAGTTCAACACGAGTCATGGGCACCGTTCGCTGAAGGGCGCAATAACATGTTCAGCAACGGCGTGTTGACTTCCATTGCGGAAAAACACAATAAATCCGTCGCCCAGGTCGTGCTGCGTTGGCTTGTTCAGCGTGAAGTCGTTACGATTCCAAAATCGGTGCGCAAAGAACGGATTGTCGAAAACTTTGACATTTTTGATTTTGAGTTGAGCTTAGAGGATATCGAAAAGATTTCCACCCTTGATAAAGGAGAAAGTCTTTTCGGGTCGCACCGAGATCCTGAAATTGTAAAATCGATAGGCGCCATGAAATTCGATCTGTAAGCTTTGTCTAATAAAACAGTTAAGTTTAATGAACTTAAAAGGTTAATTCCATGGATTACACAGAGGATATTGATACGAAAACTTAGGGAATTAGAACCTTATCGGGTATGAAAATTATTAGAAAATGCCAAGTTTGTTCATAAGGAAGGGTTAATGCTAAAAAGACTGCGTGCAGCTTACATTATTAACGGAAGAACAATGTGATGAGATGGTTAAACCAGAAAATCCGAAACCTAATATTTGAATCTTTTAAGATAAAAACTAGTTACTAATCAGTAACTAGTTTTTCTTTTTTCCACCGTTGAAAATCACCTCAGTAGGACAAACTTCAGGATGATAGCCATTAGCTGTAAGGTTATCAACCGAGGAACACGGGCTCAAGCATCGGCAGCCAGATCGAGGTCTGCATAAAGAAAGCAGGGACTGAAGTATGCCTGGGAAGGATTTTCTGAGGAGTTTTTAGAGCGTCCGGCGTTGAATCGTTTGAGGGAGGACGCAAGTTAAGGACTTATAAGTCAAGTCATTTGATACCAAAATGCAGTAACGAATGAGAAAAATGATTTTCATAACTGTCGCATCTCTTTTTCTATATTCTGACTTTATTGATTCTGAGTCACCGGTGGATATTATGCCGGCTGAAGTGATTTCCGTTTCATCTATTGAAATAAGGCTTAATGAAAATGATAAATTAATAATACCTGCTGATTTGATTATTATTCCTAAACGGTGGCGCTCTGGAGAAGATGAAGAACTGAAAATGGGTGAAAATTTGATGGTTGTCTCCTTAAAAGGCGGGCAATCTTTTTTTATTCTCGATAAAATTTAATAATAGTAATCCTGAAAAAATAAATAATTGTAAAGACCTAATCTATGCTTTAAAATAACTATAATATTTTGAAAATTTTATCCGAGGTGGGTTATGAAAACTATTGGTCTTATTGGCGGAATGAGTTGGGAATCTTCAGCTGAGTATTATCGAATTATCAATGAAGAAATAAAAACGAAGTTAGGAGGGCTTCACTCGGCAAAATGCCTTTTATACAGTGTTGATTTTAAGGAAATTGAACATTATCAATCCATAGGGGCTTGGGATAAAGCAGGTGAAGCTTTAGGGGGAGTTGCAAGATCATTAGAAAAAGCAGGTGCAGATTTTATTGTAATATGTACAAATACTATGCATAAAGTTCTTGGATATATCCAAGAAATGATCACTATACCTATTTTGCATATTGCCGATGCAACTGCAGAACAAATTATTAGACAAGACATTCGCTCAATAGGATTGCTAGGTACTAAATATACGATGGAACAAGATTTTTATAAATCACGTATTGCGTCTCATGATATTAATGTCATTGTTCCTGATGATGATGAAAGGGAATTAATAAATAATATTATTTATCAAGAACTGTGTCTGGGTGAAATTAAACAGTCTTCCAAAAACATTTATAAGAAGATCATAAATAATTTGGTGGATAGAGGAGCAGAAGGAATCATTCTTGGATGCACTGAAATTGGACTATTAGTAAAGGCAGAGGATTCAAAAGTGCCATTATTTGATACGACTTTAATCCATGCTCAAAAAGCAGTAAATAAATCCCTTTCGATTTCTTCTTAGAATGATTATTTCTTATATTTTAAAACCGCTCTTTAGGAGCGGTTTTTATTATGGTTCATTCAATCAATAAATGGAGGAACGTTATAGGAGTGATCTTATCATGACCCTTTCCTCAGAAATTGAATTTGATGATATTGAAGATGACAGCGAAGTTATAGAGACCTCTCAAACCTACAAAATATATTTTGAAAATGGCCGTATCACAAATGAATTCATCACAGGCCTTGACGCGATTAAACAGTTTGTATATTTGTCCCTTCAAACTGAGCGCTACGCATATTCTGTTCATAGTCATGATTGAAAAAGATAAAATAGAAAAAGCCGGAATGTCAGATCCGGCTTTTCGCTCACTTTCCCTTCTTCTTCCGCTTCTCCTTCTCCGCCCGATAAAACTCATGGAACATCTTCATCAGCGCGCGTTTTTCAATCCGGGATACATAGCTCCTTGAAATGCCGAGCTCTTTCGCGATCTCGCGCTGCGTTTTTTCTTTTTTTAAATCAAGCCCGAAGCGGCCGACGATGACTTCTTTTTCGCGGTCGTCTAAAATATCAATATATTTTTTGACCTTTTCAAGTTCCATGTTGAGCTGAATGGTGTCGATCACATCTTCGCTTTCCGACTTGAGGACATCGATCAGGCTTATTTCATTCCCTTCTTTATCCTGGCCGATCGGATCATGAAGGGAGACGTCTTTTTTCGTTTTTTTCAATGCGCGCAGATGCATTAAAATCTCATTCTCAATACATCGTGCGGCATATGTGGCAAGCTTCGTGCCTTTTCCGGCTGAGTAGCTTTCAATTCCTTTGATCAGCCCGATTGTACCGATGGAGATCAGATCTTCTGCGTCTTCTCCCGTGTTTTCGAATTTTTTTACAATATGGGCGACTAAACGGAGATTATGTTCGATCAGCATATTGCGGGCGTGTTCATCTCCTTCGGCCATAAGGTCTAAGTATTTTTTCTCCTCACTATTTGAGAGCGGTTGTGGAAAGGCATTATTTTTCACGTATGATACTAAAAACACGAGTTCTTTCACAATAAACCCGAGCGCTGCAAAAACACCTGTCACCATCCTCACCTCCACAAAGTTATGTAGGCAAAAGCCTATATGTAACTGTATGTGGCAGTCAGGCTGTTTGTGTCTGTACAGGGAAATTAATCAAAGGCAGGTTTTATTTCTTACAGCCTCTTGATTTTTGCTGATTGAGCCTGTATATTGTTAAAAAAAGTAAGGGTGAAAAGAATATAACGAAAAGCGCTGAAGAGACGAGTAGACAGATATCATTCATGACAGAGAGCTCCGGGAGCTGTGAAGGAGTATGAATGGATGTGTTGAAACAAACCTCTTAGCTTCGCATCGGAATCATGAAAAACGAGGATGATGCGGTGGATACTCCTGTTACCGAGTAAGCTTTGTACCCGGCAAGGCCGGCACCAAACCGAATTGAGGTGGCATAGCGGGCTGTTTCCCGTCCTCAAGACTTTATTGTCTTGAGGGCGTTTTTTATTTCTAAGGGAGGGATAAGGTGAAAAACCTGAAGTCTTGGCGGTACCCGATGCTTCTGTTAACCGGAATCGGGATAGCAAATATTGGTGAATGGATTTATTTTTTGTCTCTTAATCTTATTGTCTTAAAAGAAACGGGGTCTGCTTTTGCGGTTTCCATCCTTTATTTAATCAGGCCTGCGGCTGTTTTGATAACAAATGGGTGGGCGGGCAGCATCATCGACCGGTGTAACAAACGGAATATGATGATGTCGCTTGATTTCATCCGGGCTGCATTCATTGCCGTTCTGCCGCTGATGTTTACTGTACGGTCTTTATTTTCTGTTTATTGTATCGTGTTTTTGATTCAAATGGCCAATGCGATGTTTCGTCCGTGTTCCATGGCGTATGTGACGAGGCTTATTCCGGCTGAAAGGAGAAAACGATTCAATTCACTAAGGGCTTTGTCGGAATCAGGGGCTTTTCTCCTCGGGCCGGCTGCGGCCGGGCTGCTTTTTATCGCCGGCACGCCGATTTTTGCGATTTGGGTGAATGCGGGGGCTTTAGTGCTGTCCGGTTTCATCACGATGATGCTGCCGAACCTTGAAAATGAGCCCCACGTACATTCTCCCGCACAGAAGCTTTCTTTGGCAGTGTACAAAGAAGATTGGAAGCTCGTCTATCGCTTCAGCCGAACGGCGCGAAACGTCATGATCATTTATTTTTTATTCAGTCTGGTCATGACCGTTATGCTATCCGCGCTTGATTCGCTTGAAGCCGCTTTTTCAAAAGAAGTTCTTCAGCTGACTGATGCCGATTACGGTTTTCTCGTCAGTGTCTCTGGGGCAGGGGTTATTGCGGGGGCGCTTGTCAATGTGTTCTTTAATAAAAAAATGCCGGCTTCTTTATTGATGGGAATGGGCTCTTTATTCACAGCGGCAGGATATATGATTTATGCGTTTTCTGACGTTTTTTGGACGGCTGCTTTCGGATTTTTCCTTCTCGCTTTTTTTCTGGCGTTTGCCAATACAGGCTTTCTGACGTTTTATCAAAAGAATGTTCCGGTGGACATCATGGGGAGAGTGGGGAGCTTTTATTCATTAGTCGAAGCCGTCTTCATTATATTGATAACGGCGGTTTTCGGAGCGGCGGCTGTCAGTTCTTCCGTCCGCGGCATCGTCATTGCAGGGGCTGCTGTTATGCTGGCCTTGGCAGCCGTTTTATGCTCGTTCTTATTTGCGGCCTCAAAAAGAAGGACTCCCGATGTATTTCAAGCGGATCAATTTAAACAAACATAAAGAGACGGCCGTTTCATTTCGTGAGGATTCGTTTTTCGTCAGCTTTGGCACGGCGGATCATTTTAATAAGGATGAATATCTCAGATGGCTGTCATCCCAAATCTAATGCTCACCCGACAATTTTAAGCTGCTTCTTCATAACGGGCAACCGATCGGACAGCTTGAAGCTTCCATCAAATTTTACCGCAGCCAAAAAATCGGTTATGTGCACCTTTACTATATGACTGAGCAGCAGAGGGGAAGAGGGTGCGGAACAAAACTGCATCAATACGCGAATCAGTTTTTCAGAGCGAACGGTGTTTCGGAATATCACCTGAGAGTTTCGCCGGGCAATGAAGCGGCTCTGTCATTTTTACAGAAAGAAAAACATGGAAGTGATCGGTTCAGAATGTAACGGAAAAGTTCTCAGAATGAGAGGAGCCGTACCGCCGGAATAGGGGGGCGGTACGCGCTTCATTTTCTCGTTGTTTTTAAAAGACCGGGAAACTTCTTATAAATGACCGCCATTAAGACGAGCATATACATTCCGTAAATCCCGAAAGACAGCAGTTTGTTGCTTGTAAATGAAGCGCCTGCGACGGTCACGATCACAATGTTCGGAATTTTGCCGAGCACCGACGCAGAAAAAAAGATCGGCCATCGTATGTTACTCAGCCCGCAGACGGTATTCATGGCAAGCGACGGTATAATCGGAATCAGCCGCCCGAAAAGCACCGCCGTAAACGCGTGCTGATGAAATGAATCTTCATATTGAGCCGCGGCCGGGTAAGCCACCAGCTTTTTTCTGGCCCAGTCTCTGAATCCGTACCGGACGAGAAAAAACAATGCCATTGTTCCGAGCATCGCGCCTGACAATGTAATCCACACTCCGTTTACAATCCCGAAAACCGCTCCGTTTAAGGCTGCGATAATGGCGAATGGAACGATCGGAAAAAATACGTCAGCTGCGACCAGAAGGATACTCATAAGCACGGCGTACATGCCGCCCGCGCGAATCATGCTGAGCCAGACGTCTTTTTGCATAAAGCCGATCATCACGACAGCAATGATGACGGCAAGACTGAATCCCTTTTTTATCATCTGTACGTTCACCTCTTTTCAATTAGTATACAGCACAAATCTATCTCCTTCTATTAAAATAAGCTGTCCGATAAGCGTACTTGTTTATCAGCATTTGCCGTTCGATGAGAAACGGCTGCACCCGGATTTGGACAAAAACAAGCGGGAAGCGGGATGTACATCATTTGACGCAGAGAATGATTTTTTATAAAAGGGGACACGTTAACAGTAGTGTTTACTGGAGGTGTAAACGTTGAGATGCTTTCATCTGATCATCATGATATGCGTCCTCACGAGTCTCACTGCCGTGTCCGCCGATGCGAAATCTTTAAAAAGAAGTGACATGGAGAAGACGGGAAACGTGTACTGGGATATAAGGTCTGAAAAAAAGAAGCTATCTTTAACCTTCGATGACGGCCCCCATCCTGTCTATACGGAGGCTGTGTTAGACGTGCTGAAACAGCACAATGTTAAAGCAACCTTTTTTTGTATCGGGAGCCGTATAGACAAATACCCCATAACGGCAAAACGCATCGTTGAAGAAGGACATGAAATCGGCAACCATACGATGAACCATGTTTATTTTCACCGTTTAAAACGCAAAGACATTTTACAAGAGCTTCACAGCTCCGCGCATCATATCAGATCGCTGCAGCCGGAAGGGGACAAGTTATTCCGCCCGCCGGGAGGGTCGTTGAATCATACGGCTTTCAAAAGCATCTTAAAAGAGGGCTATCATATCATCATGTGGTCATGGAACCAAGATCCGAGGGACTGGAAAAGGCCCGGAAAAGGAAAAATCGTCAGGCACGTTGTTTCACATGCCAGAGATGGAGATATCGTTCTTCTGCATGACGGCGGAGGAAATCGGCGGCAGACGGTTGAGGCTTTGAAAGAAATCATTCCCCAGCTGAAAAAGCAGGGCTACACGTTTGTTAAGGTTTCGGATTTGATCGGACAGGATTCCGGTCCTTTTCATATCCAGTAAAGAGAGCGCCGCGTTGAAAGCCGCCAAAGAGATGTGTACCATAGGAGGTAAGGTTTGGAGGGAGAGAAAATGAAGTTTGCTGTTCTTTTTATTACGATAACCTGTCTGTTATCAGGATGCGCTGCGGGCAAAGAAAAAAGTGTTGTCGCGTTCGGCGACAGCAATACGCGCGGTTCCAACTGGGATTATCGTGATTATCCGAAGGCGCAGCAGTGGGTAAACATTTTAAAAACAGCGGAACGCGGCCGTCTTACGGTTATAAATGCGGGAATAGGCGGCCAGACGACTGAGGATGCGCGCCTGCGCTTTCAAAGCGATGTGCTGGAGCGTAAGCCCCAATATTTATTTATCATGTTCGGAACAAATGATGCGGGCATTTTGACGGGAGATCAGCCGCGAGTATCAAAGAAACGGTTTAAAGAAAACCTGACTTATTTCATAAACGAAAGCAGAAATCACGGCATAAAGCCGATTTTAATGACGTGCATCCCGGTTATAGAAGGAAACGGAACGCATCATCTCTATTACTATTCGAGATATAAAGCCTCAGCCTTTAAAGAAAAAGGCGGCGCGAGAACATGGCATAATTCCTATAACGGCGTTACGAGGCAGGTTGCAGCTGAGTTGAAAGTGCCGCTGGTGGATAACTGGAAACACTTTATACGCGCGGACGGCGGCAAAGATACAGACCGGGCGCTGATCCAATCCGGACTGATAGATCCCTCCGGAAATCATATGACGCCAAAAGGCGCCAGAATCTTAATTGAAGGCATAAAAAATGGGCGGGTTTTGGAACGCTGACGCCGTCAGCTGCCTAAACCGTTTTGCTTCTGCTTCATAGGCTGTAGAAAAAACATCTTTTGGAGGCGATTGCTATGAACCGCGGTTTCCCTCCGCAATATCCTGTATGCCCGCCTCCTCGGGTGAATGCGGGGTACTGGTACGCATTTTTTGTTGTGCTGCTCGTCGTCATTCTCGTCCTGGGCGGTCTGTATTGGTTCAATATATAGCAGCCGTCCTCTTAAACACCTCTATTTTAGGGGTGTTTTTTGTTGAAAGTGGTAGTAATGCGCATAACCGAAGTGATATAATATCAGTCATCTGAGTAAAAAAAGGAAATTCGCCCGGGAATTTTTTTCTGTTTAAGAAGAAACGGAAATAATGTGTCCGAGCGATCTTCTTTTGATTTCGTTTTCAATTAACTCGATAAATTCACGGCTCAAATTCATTTCATTGGCTTTGAAATAAGATTCTATTAGTAATTCATCAGAAAGCTTTCTCATGCCGGGGACCCAATTAATGGGAGTGGCACCTCCTTACAATTGTAATCAATCATCAGACGCAAGCATATGATGGAAGGTTGCGTTTCAATCATGGTGAGGTTATCTTTAATCTACCATGAAATACAAATAAGAACAATCGTTCTGTTATCCACACTTGTAAGTGGATAACTTGTTAGTATCTTGTTTATAATCTGGATAAATCCGGATGTAATAAGAGTGGATAATGTGTGTAATTTTATCCACAACTGGTGAAGAAACCCAATTTTTGTCGAAATTTTTTTACTGAGTCCGACTTTGTTTTTAAATCTGACAGGTTTCGACATATAGATGATAGAAAGAAAAGGAAGGGTGCGGGTTTTGTTAAAAAAGTTTTTTTTACCTGACGAATTTGTGAAAAATATATTTCATATCACACCGGAAAAGCTCAAGGAACGCAATGTGAAAGGGATTATTACAGACCTTGACAACACGCTTGTGGAGTGGGACAGACCGAGTGCGACACCTCGATTAATCGAGTGGTTTGAAGAAATGAAGGAGCACGGCATTAAAGTCACGATCGTCTCCAATAATAATGAACGAAGAGTGAAATTATTCTCGGAGCCGCTTGGCATACCGTTTATTTATAAGGCAAGAAAACCGATGGGGCGCGCCTTTAAAAGAGCCGTCAGCAGCATGGATCTGAAAAAAGAAGACTGTGTGGTCATCGGCGATCAGCTGCTTACTGATGTTCTCGGCGGAAACAGAAACGGGTATCATACGATCCTCGTCGTGCCTGTCGCTTCCTCTGACGGAGTCATGACGCGCTTTAACCGCCGGATTGAACGGAGAATATTGAGTTCTTTGAAACGTAAAGGCCATATTCAGTGGGAGGATTAGGAATGGAAAAGGTTGTTTGCATCGGCTGCGGAGTAACGATCCAGACCGAGGATAAACAAGGTCTCGGATACGCGCCAAAGGCATCGCTCACGAAGGAGAATGTCATTTGTCAGCGCTGCTTCAGACTGAAAAATTACAATGAAATTCAAGATGTTTCATTAACGGATGATGACTTTTTAAATATCTTGCACACAATCGGCGATACTGACTCTCTAATTGTCAAAGTCGTTGATATTTTTGATTTTAACGGAAGCTGGATAAACGGGCTGAACCGCTTTGTCGGCGGTAATCCGATCATTCTTGTCGGTAATAAGGCCGATATCCTGCCGAAATCCGTAAAGCGGGAACGGCTCGTCCAATGGATGAAACGCGAAGCGAAAGAATACGGCTTAAAACCCCTTGATGTCTTTTTAATCAGCGCTTCCCGCGGACAAGGGATGAAGGAAGTCATTGACGCCATTGAACATTACCGCGAAGGGCGCGATGTGTATGTGGTGGGCTGTACCAATGTCGGCAAATCCACATTTATCAACCGGATTATTAAAGAGGTCTCAGGGGAAGAGAATATTATTACCACCTCTCAATTTCCGGGCACGACGCTTGATGCGATTGAAATCCCGCTTGATGACGGATCTGCGCTTTATGATACGCCGGGAATCATTAACCATCACCAGATGGCGCATTACGTGGACAAGCGTGACTTAAAGGTGCTGACACCGAAAAAAGAACTGAAGCCGCGCACTTTTCAGCTGAATGAAAAACAAACGCTTTATTTCGGCGGGCTTGCCCGGTTTGACTATGTATCAGGCGATAAAACGGCGTTTGTCTGCTATATGCCGAATGAATTGATGATTCACAGAACAAAGCTTGAAAATGCTGATGCTTTATACGAAAAGCATGCGGGAGAACTGCTTACCCCGCCCGGAAAAGATCATTTGGATGAATTTCCGGAGCTTACGGCCCACACGTTTACGATTAAAGAAGGAAAGACGGATATCGTTTTTTCCGGACTCGGCTGGGTCACGGTGCAGCAAGCAGATAAAAAAATAACGGCATACGCTCCGAAAGGCGTACACGTATTTGTCCGCCGTTCATTAATATAGAGAGAAGGGGAGAGGGAGCATGAAACAATTGTACGGAGTAATCGGAAATCCGATCGGGCATTCAATGTCACCCGATATTCATAACGCAGCTTTGCAAGATAAGAACATCAACGGGCAGTATTTTGCGTTTCAGGTGGAACCTCGTCATCTCAAGGACGCCGTTAACGGAATCCAGGCGCTTGGCATCTGCGGAGTGAACGTCACAGTTCCGCATAAAGTCGCGATCATGGAGCATCTGGATGAAATACATGAAAGCGCGAAAGTACTCGGGGCCGTAAATACCGTCAAAAGAGAGGGAGACAGGCTCATCGGGTATAATACTGACGGAGATGGGTTTTATAAATCCTTAGTCAAAGTATTGGACAAACCGATATCAGAGCTCTCCATCCTCATGATTGGGGCGGGAGGAGCGGCAAGAGCGATTTTTACGACGATCGTCCGCAGAGAGCCGAAACAATTTGACGTTTGCAACCGCACGCCGGAAAAAGCAGAAAGTCTGATTGCTGCTGCTCCCTCTTTTCAGCAGAAACGCGCCCTTACTTTAAAAGAAGCTGAAAATCAGCTTGAACAATATGACGTCATTATTCATACAACATCTGTCGGCATGTATCCGAAAACGGATGCCGTGCCGCTCTCATTGGAACGGGCCAAAACGGGCGCCATCGTTTGTGATATCGTATACAACCCGATTCAAACGGCGTTCTTAAAAGAAGCTGAAAAAAGAGGTTTAACAACCCTTGACGGTGTCGGCATGTTTGTGGAACAGGCTGCACTGTCTTTCAAGCTGTGGACGGAACAAGAGCCTGACAGCGGCTTAATGAGAGCAATTGTTGAAGGAAAACTAGGAGGAACACAATGTTAACAGGAAAACAAAAACGTTTTTTGCGTTCAAAAGCGCATCATTTAACGCCTATTTTTCAAGTGGGAAAAGGCGGAGTCAACGAAAACATGGTGAAACAGATTGCCGAGGCTTTAGAAGCAAGAGAGCTGATTAAAGTCAGCGTGCTTCAAAACTGCGAAGACGATAAAAACGATGTCGCAGAAGCGCTTGTGAAAGGCAGCCGCTCACAATTGGTGCAGACGATCGGAAATACGATCGTATTGTATAAGGAATCAAAGGAAAATAAACAAATCGAGCTTCCGTAAGGTGGTTGACATGAAGAAAATCGGAATATTCGGGGGCACATTTGACCCTCCGCACAACGGACATCTTCTGATGGCTAATGAAGTCCTTCATCAGGCGGAGCTCGATGAGATTTGGTTTATGCCTAATAAAATCCCGCCGCATAAGCAGAATGAAGACTTTACAGACAGCCGGCACCGGGTGGAGATGCTGAAGCTTGCCATCAGCTCTAATTCCTTCTTTAAGCTTGAGCTTGCGGAAATGGACCGGAAAGGCCCTTCTTATACCTATGATACCGTCCGTTTACTGAAGGAGCGGCACCCGAACGACAAGCTTTTCTTTATTATCGGGGCGGATATGATTGAATATCTGCCGAAATGGTACAAACTGGACGAACTGCTCACGCTCATTCAATTTATCGGGGTGCGGCGCCCGGGGTATCATATTGAGACCCCGTACCCGCTGCTTTTTGCCGACGTTCCGGAATTTGACGTTTCGTCAACGATGCTGAGAGAACGTCTCAAAGCAAAAAAGCCGACGCAATACTTAATGCCGGATAAAGTGAGGCAGTATATAGAGGAGAATGATTTATATGAATCGTGAGGAAGCACTTGCCTGCGTCAAAGAACAGCTGACCGAGCATCGCTACATCCACACAATCGGCGTGACAGATACGGCGGTTATTCTCGCAGGCCGGTTCGGAGCAGATCCGAAAAAAGCGGAAATGGCGGCCATTTTTCATGATTATGCGAAATTCCGGCCGAAAGAAGAAATGAAGCAGATCATCGTGCGGGAAAAAATGCCGGCGGAGCTCTTGGATTACAATGCCGAGCTGTGGCATGCCCCTGTGGGAGCGTATTTGGCTGAGAAAGAAGCGGGGATCACTGATCCTGAGATCTTGGATGCAATCCGCTATCACACGTCAGGGCGTCCCGGAATGACCCTTTTAGACAAAGTCATCTACGTTGCGGATTACATTGAACCCGGCCGCCACTTTCCCGGAGTGGAAGAGGTGCGCCGTCTGGCGGAAACAGATCTGAACGAAGCGCTCATACAAGCGATGAAAAATACAATGATATTTCTGATGAAAAAAAACCAGCCGGTCTTTCCGGATACGTTTGCAACCTATAACTGGCTGGTGTCTCAAAAATGACAGGAGGAATATGGAAAATGAATCAAGCTTCCGTATTAAAAATCGCGGCAAAAGCATGCGACGATAAACGTGCAGAAGATATTTTAGCGCTGGACATGGAAGGAATCTCACTTGTAGCGGATTACTTTTTAATCTGCCACGGGAATTCTGATAAACAGGTTCAGGCCATTGCGCGTGAAATTAAAGATCAGGCAGAAGAAAACGGCATTGATGTCAAAAAGATGGAAGGGTTTGATGAGGCCCGCTGGGTTTTAGTTGATCTCGGCGACGTCATTGTCCACGTTTTCCATAAAGATGAAAGAAGCTACTATAATCTTGAAAAGCTATGGGGCGACGCGCCGCTCGCAGAGCTTGAACTCGGCTTGAACTCATGATTTACCAAGGCTTCGCCGGTGTATATGACGAGTTAATGTCCCATGCGCCGTATGATGAATGGGCGGGCTGGATTGAAGCGTCTCTTCCGGAAAAGGGAAGGGTGCTTGATCTTGCCTGCGGAACCGGAGAAATATCCATCAGGCTTGCTGAAAAAGGCTGCAAAGTCACGGGAATTGATTTGAGTGAAGATATGCTGAGCTGTGCCCAGCAGAAAAAAACGGGAAAGCCGATTCTTTTTCTCCAGCAGGATATGAGAGAGCTTTCCGGTTTTGAAGAACAGTTTGATGCCGTAGTCATCTGCTGTGATTCCCTAAATTACTTAAAAACGAAAAATGATGTCTTAAGCACCTTCAAAAGTGTTTTTCAAGTTTTGAAGGAGGGCGGCCTGCTTCTGTTTGACGTCCATTCCCCGTATAAAATGACGGAGCTTTTTCCGGACAGCACCCATGCGGATCAGGATGAGCAGATCAGCTATATCTGGCAAAGCTTTGCCGGCGATGAAGAGCTTTCTGTCATCCATGATATGTCCTTTTTCGTATGGAACGGACAATCTTATGACCGCTATGACGAGACGCATGAGCAAAAAACATTTTACATTGAAGAATATGAACAAATGCTTGCAGAGACCGGATTTGAACTGAAGAAGGTGACGGCTGATTTTACAGACCGGCCTCCTTCAACAGAGTCTGAACGTCTTTTCTTTACGGCAGGCAAACCAAAAACCATCGTTTAAACGGAACGATGGTTTTTAAAATGCATTTTTTGCGATTGGCGCGATAAAGCTCTTTATGGCATACTCAGTTACACGTGAAATTGCTTCTTCACTAACGATATATCTTCATCGTATTTGTCATGTGTACGCTGAAAGACACGATTGAACATATCCTGAACACCGCTTTCGAGAGCCTTCAGTCCTTCTCCGGTGACGCCGCCTTTTACGCATACTTTTTCCTGCAAGGCGGGAAGCGTGTAATGCCCCGTTTCAAGAAGCTTTCCGAGACCGACAAGCATTTCTGTCGACATAATCACGGCTTCTTCTTTGGTGATGTCCGTTTCTTCCACTGCCGCGTCAATAAAGCGCTGAACGAGATAACTCATAAAAGCGGGTCCGCAGCTGACAATGTCTGACGCCGCTCTTGTAATGCCGCTGCTGATTTCAACAGGTTTTGAAATATGAGTGAACAGCGTTTGAATATCCGCTTTTGCAGACTCGCTGCAGCTTTTGCCGAACGTAACAAGCGAGACGCCGGCCAAGGCGCGGTTCGTAATGCTCGGAATGACGCGGGCCGTCTGACACGGAACCGTATGTTCAATCTGATCCGTCTGAACGGGGCTGGTAATGGAGATTAAAATGTGATCTTTCCGTAAATGCGGTGTGAGTTTTTTCAGCAAAGGATATATATCCAGCGGTTTTACACAAATGAATATTATTTCATTATCCTGTACGAGCTTTTCCTGATCCTCGGTGACATGGATGCCGCTGAAACGTTCTTTTAGTTTTAATGCTTTTTCGATTGTTCTGTTTGTGATGGTGATATGTGAGGGATCGGCAGCGTTTGATTCGATAAACGATTCAATCAGGATCGTTCCCATGTTTCCGGTGCCGATAAAGCCTATTTTCAATGAATTCCCCTCCTTTTTCCCTTAATCCTCTAAACCTTATGCGGGGAGGCAATGCAATATGACGAAAGCGATGATGACGGAGCGGCTGCGGCGGAACCTGAAAATTCTGGGCGCTTGTCTTGCGGCAGGGGCGGTTTTTATCTGTATTTGGCTGTTTCGTTCTGAAAAGGAAGAGCAGGTCAAACAGCAGTCCGTGCTCGGCCAAACAGCCTCGGCATCCGTCGCGGACAAAAAAGACACCGCAGACGATAAGATTATGATTGATGTGAAAGGTGCGGTCCGAAATCCCGGCGTGTATGAAATGAAAGCGGGAGACAGAGTGACGCAAGCCATTGAAAAAGCCGGAGGCCTGAAGAAAAAGGCGGATGAATTGAATGTTAATTTAGCAGAGCAGCTGCAGGACGGGACGATTGTTTATATTCCGAGTGAAGGCGAAGAAGAGAATCACCCGAAAACAGCAGCGGGTGAAAAGGAGAATGCAGCTGTCAATATCAATACGGCATCTTTGGACGAACTTCAGGCGATTTCCGGGGTGGGGCAGAAAAAAGCGGAAGCCATTATCGCCTACCGAGAAGAAAACGGACGGTTTCAGACTGCTGAAGATTTGATGAATGTATCAGGCTTTGGAGAAAAGTCATTTGAGCGGATAAAAACTTCCATTACGGTAAAGTGAATTGACGGTTCTGCTTAAATCTATGTAAACTTAGGAAAGCAACAAGACTTTTTGGAGGGAACACTTGTGGAACGAATCTCATGGAATCAATATTTTATGGCGCAAAGCCATTTGCTGGCGCTGAGAAGCACATGTCCGAGACTGTCAGTCGGGGCAACCGTAGTCAGAGATAAGCGGATGATTGCCGGCGGATACAACGGCTCAATCGCCGGCGGCGTCCATTGCGCTGATGAAGGATGCCTTTTAATAGATAATCATTGCCAGAGGACCATACATGCAGAGATGAATGCGATTCTGCAATGTTCTAAGTTCGGTGTTCCGACGGAGGGCGCCGAAATTTATGTGACGCATTATCCTTGTATTCAATGCTGCAAATCAATTATCCAGGCAGGCATCAAAACGGTCTATTATGCCGAAGATTACAAAACACAGCCTTATGCAAAAGAGCTGTTCAGCCAAGCCGGAGTCAAGGTGGAGCAGGTCGAACTTGATGAAATGATCATCGATCTGAAAAACCGCGAAAAATTGTCTTTTGTCGCAGGTCTGATTCAGCAATTATCTGATGCGGGAGTTAAGGCAGATGAACTGAAAAAAATTCATGAACAGGCCAATGAGCTGTTTACCAGTTACGTATAAATGAAATATAAATACCTTCTTCTGCCTCTGGCGGCGGTTTCTGCAACTGCGGGGATTGCCGCCGCTCATGTCTTCTGGGTTCTGCTCCTTTTTCTTCTGTATCTTCTCTTTATTATGATAAAAACAAAGCAGCCTGCTCCGGTTATCATCTGCCTCGTTTCTTTTTGTGTTTATTTCTTTCTTTATACGGTTTGTGACGCTGCGAATGTAACGCGGTATCAGGCCGGCAGTTATACTGAACAGGCCATCATCACTAATATTCCGAAGGTTGATGGAGCGAAAATGTCAGCCGTTATCCGTACACATGACAAGGAAAAATGGGCGGCTTCGTATAAAATCCGGTCTCTTGAGGAAAAGAGACGCATTGAACAGCTTGAACCGGGGATGCGCTGCACGTTTACAGGCTCTCTGGAACAGCCTGCACATGCGACGATTCCCGGAGGTTTTGATTATAAGGAATATCTTTACTCTCAGCAGATTCACTGGTTATTTTCCGTGACTTCCATTCAGCGGTGTGAAAAATCCAAACAGCCGCTGTTTAAACTGCTGAACATCAGAAAAAATTTGATTTCAATCATTCGGAATCACGTGCCTGAATCTTCCGCCGGAATTGTTGAAGCGCTGACCTTAGGTGAAAGATTTTCTATAGAGGACGATATACTGAGTGCATATCAAAATTTAGGAGTCGTTCATTTAATGGCGATTTCCGGAATGCATGTCGGTCTTATTACGGCGGGACTATTTTATGCTCTGATCAGAATCGGGCTGACAAGAGAAAAGGCGGGGATGTTGCTGCTGCTGTTTTTGCCGGTGTATACGCTGCTGAGCGGTGCCGCCCCATCCGTATTGCGCGCATCCCTCATGCTGGGATTTTATATCGCCGGAACTCTTGTTAAACGCGGCATTCATTCCTCTGCTGCATTGTCTCTGTCTTATCTGCTGCTCCTGCTGTTTAATCCTTACCTCCTTTGGCAGGCGGGCTTCCAGCTTTCCTTTGCGGTAAGCGCCTCTTTAATTCTGTCATCCTCCATTTTAAAGAAAGCGGGGAAAAGCAGACTTGCCGGGCTTGCGATGGCCTCATTCATTGCAGAGCTCAGCTCACTTCCGTTTCTTCTCTATCATTTTCAGCAAATTTCACTTGTCAGTTTTCCGATGAACATGGTGATGGTGCCATTTTATACGTTATTTGTCATTCCGGTTTCTGTCATCGGTTTCCTTCTTCTTTTGCTTTCAAGGCAGGTGGGAGAATGTTTGTTTGATATGTTTGACCTTGTGATGAAGCCTGTGCATGATTTCATTACATATGCGGCATCCGTTGATTTATTTACTATGATTGTGTCAAAGCCTGACTTTCTTTCCCTTCTTCTGCTTGCGGTTTCCGTTTTTACGCTTTTTGCGGCTTTGGAAAAGGGAGGTTTTTTAAAACTCAGGAAATCGGCTCTTTTTTTCTGCGCGGTTTTGGCTTATTTAATATGCCGTCCGTATTTCAGTCCATGGGGAGAAGCGGATATGCTTGATATCGGGCAGGGAGACTCGCTGTTTATAAGCGCGCCGCACCGCAAAGGGACCGTAATGGTTGATACAGGGGGAGTGATTGCTTATCCCGGAGAATCATGGAAAGAAAAACGCCACCCGTATTCTATCAGCGAGAAGGTTTTGATTCCGTTTTTAAACGGAAAAGGGGTGAAAAAGCTGGATGCGCTGATTTTAACCCATGCGGATCAGGATCACATCGGGGAAGCCGGAGTGTTAATCAAAAATCATAGAGTCAAACGGTTAATTGTCCCCGTGGGATTCGTAAAAGAACCGAAGGATCAGAACATATTAAATATGGCGAAAGAAAACAACATTCCCGTTGCCGAAGCAAAGCGGGGCGACACCATTACAGCGGGTGATCTTCAGTTTCAGGTGCTGTCTCCGGAGTCATCTGACGGAAAGAGTAAAAATGATTCATCACTGGTGCTTTGGACGGTTTTAGGCGGAGTGAGCTGGCTTTTGACGGGAGATTTAGAATCGGACGGCGAAACAGAAGTGCTGAAAACGTATCCGAAACTGAAGGCTGATATATTGAAGGCGGGTCATCACGGCAGCAAAAGCTCAACGAGTGAAGCCTTTTTGAAACAGCTTCAGCCGGAAGCAGCGCTGATTTCAGCAGGAAAAGAGAATCGATACCATCATCCGCATGAAGAAGTGCTGGATCGTTTGAAGGCGTACTCTGTCAATGTGCTTCGCACCGATATCAGCGGAACGATTCAATACAGATTTGAAAAAGGCGCCGGAACGTTTTCCGTCTTCCCTCCATATGATATAGAAGAAACCAGGGCGCAAGAAGTAAAAAAGACTGCCGATTGACAGCAGCCCGGAATGCGGCTAAGAGCCGATAAGATGGATGGCTGTTGCCATCACGAACAAAAAGGCGAAAAATCCGAAGGACACGACAAAACCGACAGCTGAGTCAACAGCATCATTTCGTTTGCTTTGAACGTTTTTTTCAAAATCATTCAATTTCATCCCTCCTGACTTCCCTAAGTATACTGGAATTGTTTTGAAAAATCTAGAAGTGATGGTAACGTTTTCTGTTCTTGTGATTATCGCCTTTTTACAAGCAGACCCGGGAGCTTGTGAATCAGGCGTTTATTATAAATGAGGAAGCTGTCCTTTTTAAAGCTTCCTCTTTACTATTTGCCGAACTCAATTTAGGATAGAAGGGGATCAAGAAAGAGAGGAAGTCATACGATCATGGTATTTGATGTTTGGAAAGCCCTGAAAAAAGGGGATGTCCGCTCCGTTTATTGCTTATACGGAAAAGAAACGTATCTGCTCCAAGAGACTGTCAGCCGGATCAGACAAGCTGTCGTTGATGAGGAGACTAAAGATTTTAACCTGTCTGTTTTTGATCTTGAAGAGGATCCGCTTGACCAGGCCATAACCGATGCGGAAACGTTTCCGTTTATGGGAGAGAAGCGGCTGGTTATCGTAAAAAATCCGTCTTTTTTAACAGGGGAAAAAAAGAAAGAAAAAATAGAGCATAATACAAGCGCTTTGGAGACTTACCTGAAGGAGCCTGCGCCTTATACGGTCTTTGTGATTGTGGCTCCGTATGAAAAGCTGGACGAACGGAAAAAGCTGACGAAAGCGCTGAAGCAAAAAGCCCTTATGATTGAAGCTAAGGAGCTGAATGCAAAGGAGACGACTGATTTTACGATTAATCTGGCGAAATCCGAAAATAAAACGATGGATACAGAAGCTGCCGAGCATTTGGTTCTGCTTGCAAACGGCCATCTGTCTTCCATATATCGGGAAATACAAAAACTCTCCGCCTACACCGGTGACAGACATGAGATCACGCTTGAAGATGTCCGGGAGCTTGTCGCAAGAAGTTTGGAGCAGAATATTTTTGAGCTGATCAACAAAATCGTGAACCGAAAACGGACGGAAAGTCTTCAAATATTTTATGATCTTTTAAAACAAAACGAAGAACCGATCAAAATTATGGCGCTGATCGCCAACCAATTCCGTCTGATTATGCAGACAAAGTATTTTGCGGGACAAGGATACGGCCAAAAGCAAATCGCTTCCAACTTAAAGGTGCACCCTTTCCGGGTAAAGCTGGCGATGGATCAGGCGAGGCTTTTTTCTGAAGAAGAGCTGCGGCGTATTATAGAAAGGCTCGCAGTGATGGATTATGAAATGAAAACGGGGAAAAAGGACAAGCAGCTCTTGCTGGAGCTCTTTCTCCTTGAGCTTCTCCGGACTGAATGAAAAAAACGATCCCCGTTAAAGGGATCGTTTTTGTATTATGCAGAAAGTCCGTTCACTTGTTTCGCAAGTCTAGATTTGTATCGAGCTGCGGCATTTTTGTGTACAAGACCTGTTTTCACTGCTTTATCAATGCGTTTCGCTGCTTCAGAAAGAGCAGTTTTCGCTTTATCCGCTTCGTTGTTAGCAACAGAAGCTTCAACTTGTTTGATTGCAGTACGCATAGCAGATTTGATTGTCGCGTTATGAGCGCGGCGTTCGTTGTTTGTTTTTGTACGTTTAATCGCTGATTTAATGTTTGGCATGTGTTTCACCTCCTAAGATACAACCTGTAGCACAGTGTCTTAAGGTTAAATCTTCTTCACAATAGAACAAATTGTATTCTATCAAACAGAACTTTAGATTGCAATATAAATGTAAAGTATTTTTCGTTGATGGGTAAATTCGCATGATTCGTTTTGTAAATGGCCACACTATGTACCACGATGATTGAAGGAGGTCTTTCCTGTGAAAAACAACGAACTGGATGTCAATCAATTTCTGATACGGACGGATTTAGCGGTAGAAACGAAACAGGCGGTAAAAGACGGACAAGCCGGTCAGACAAAAGAAATAAACGGGTTTATTGAAAAAGAACGCGACAAGGGCGGCATTAAAGTCAGAACCGTCGATATTACCAAAGAAGGCGCCGAGCTATCGGGGAAAAAGCAGGGACGCTATGTCACGATCGAGGCTCAAGGGGTTCGGGAACACGACTCTGACATGCAGGAAAAAGTAACGGAAGTGTTTGCCGAGGAATTTTCCGCCTACCTGTCGGCATTAAAGATTCCAAAGGATGCAAGCTGTTTGATCGTCGGTCTCGGCAACTGGAATGTGACGCCGGATGCGCTCGGCCCTCTCGTGACCGAAAACCTTCTTGTGACACGGCATCTGTTCAGGCTTCAGCCGGAAAACGTACAGGAAGGGTACAGGCCGGTCAGCGCGCTTGCTCCCGGTGTGATGGGATTAACGGGAATTGAAACGAGCGATATTATTCAAGGTGTGATCAAAGAATCAAAGCCGGATTTTGTGATTGCGGTAGACGCTCTTGCGGCAAGAGCCGTTGAAAGGGTGAACACGACCATCCAATTTTCTGATACGGGCATTCACCCGGGATCAGGCGTCGGCAATAAGAGAAAAGAATTAAGCAAGGAGACGCTCGGCATCCCCGTCATCGCAATCGGGGTACCGACTGTCGTTGATGCGGTTACGATCGCGAGCGATACGGTGGATTATATATTAAAGCATTTCGGCAGAGAGATGAAAGATGACAGCCCGTCAAGATCTCTGGTGCCCGCCGGAATGAACTTCGGCAAAAAGAAGGTGCTGACAGACGAAGATCTTCCCGGAGAAAAAGAACGCCAATCCTTTCTCGGTATTGTCGGCACGCTGGACGAAAACGAAAAACGCCAGCTGATTCACGAAGTGCTCTCTCCGCTCGGCCATAATCTGATGGTCACGCCGAAGGAGATTGACACCTTTATTGATGATATGGCGAACGTGCTTGCAAACGGGTTAAACACCGCCCTTCATGAAAAAGTGTCACAAGATAACAAAGGTTCTTATAATCATTAAAATGGTTCTACCTCCTCTAGCTTGTTCATAGAGTAATTACTAGACAAGCGCTGGAGGGATTCAAATCATGAGAAAAAAACGCAGAAACCGTCAAATTGTCGTTGCAGTAAACGGTGGAAATGCGCTCAAGGGCATGTTTTTGTTTATGACAAGCCTTATCGTTATTTTCGTATTATCGGGTGTGCTCACATCGCTTCGCCCTGAACTGAGGCTTTCTTCGGATTCTCTTCACGGAATTGCCGGAGAACTTCCGGGTGACGCGTTTGCACACCTCCTCGGTATGGAAAATCATTATTTCGCCTCAGAGCTTCCTGAAAAAGACTCTTTTCAGCTGTCCCGGCTTTCCTTAAAACTGGCGACAAGTATTAATATGGAAGACCCGCGGAGTTTCTTGGGACGTGAGCTGCCGGGATTTGCCCAATACGATACGGAGATCCTTCTGGCGGGGCAGGGGACGGATTATACGAATATGCCTGCTGAATCTCCGCCGCCGTCGAAGGTGATGGAAAAAGAAAAAGAAGTGAACCTGGCAGAAATCGAAAACAAAACGAAAAAAGAAGAAACGGCGCCGCCGAAACATTCAACAGGCAGCAAAAAAGTCGTTTTTATTTACCACACTCATAATACCGAATCCTATCTTCCTCTGTTAAAGGGGGAAACAAATCCGAATAACGCCCGCCATTCGAAGGCCAATGTCACGCTTGTCGGAGATATGTTCGGAAAAGCGCTTGAAGCGCAAGGTGTAGGAGCGACCGTAGATAAAACCGACATTCAGGCCCGCCTGAACAAAGACGGCTTAAATTATGCGCGAAGCTATGACGAATCAAGGCCGGTCGTAAAAAGCGCGCTCGCCAAAAATAAAAATCTGCAATATACCATAGACATTCACCGGGATTCCCGCCGCAAGAAAAATACGACAGCCGACATCAAAGGAAAAAGCTATGCCAGAGTCGCCATCGTGGTCGGGAAAAAAAGCGCTAATTTTGAAGAAAACTATAAACTCGCAAGTGAACTTCATAAGCTGATGGAGAAAAAATACCCCGGCTTAAGCGTCGGTGTTTTATCAAAAGGCTCTCCGGGAGATAATGGAGTATACAACCAGGATTTAAACGACAGGTCGCTTCTGCTGGAATTCGGGGGCGTGGATAACAATCTAGAAGAACTGAGGCGCGCATCAGATGCCGCGGCCGATGTGTTCAGCGAACTGTACTGGGATGCAGACAAGGTCAGCTCGCAATCAGGAGAGAAGAAAAAACAATAGAAATCAGGTGATTCGAATGATCCGTTTTACCGGCAAATGCCTGCTGATCGCCATTGTCATGTTTTTCGGCGTTTTGTTCGGCATGCAGCAGGCAAACAGCGGAATGCTTGATATGAAAGGATACAAAGATCCCTCCTTAAAAGGAGCATTCACGCTCGGCGGCGGAGAAGGACAGGAAAAAGAAGCTTCCATTTTGGGGCAAACCGTTACGGCGAAAGATCTGGAAGAAAAACAAAAACAGCTGGAACAGGCGGAAACCTTCAACCTGTTTTCAAAAGCGGGAGAAACCCTTTCAAATACCGTGACGGACTCGGCGCAGGCGATGTACGAGTGGGTTTCGAAACTGAACCGATAGCATTGATGAAGAGAAAAGCGGATGATTCCTTAAAGGAAGCTTTTCTCTTTCTTGTTTTAATTGAATGTTTACAATCCTATTGATATAATCTAAGCTAGTGTATTTTGCGTTTAATAGTAGGAGTGATAGATTGTGACAGATAAAGAAAAGCGTTTAGAGAGGCAGTCAAGAATCCGGAATTTCTCCATCATCGCCCATATAGACCACGGCAAATCGACCTTGGCGGATCGGATTTTAGAAAAAACATCGGCGATCACCCAGCGGGAAATGAAAGAACAATTGCTTGATTCAATGGACCTTGAACGCGAACGGGGAATTACCATCAAATTAAATTCCGTTCAGCTGAAATACAAAGCAAAAGACGGAGAAGAATATATATTCCATCTCATCGACACGCCCGGACACGTCGACTTTACATATGAAGTTTCGCGAAGCCTGGCTGCCTGTGAAGGCGCGATTCTCGTTGTTGATGCGGCTCAGGGAATAGAAGCGCAGACATTGGCGAACGTCTATCTGGCGCTTGATAATGATCTTGAGATTCTTCCTGTCATTAATAAAATCGATCTTCCGAGCGCAGAGCCAGAACGTGTGCGTCAAGAGGTTGAGGACGTTATCGGCCTTGACGCTTCAGACGCCGTCCTCGCTTCAGCGAAAGCGGGCATCGGCATCGAAGACATTTTAGAACAGATCGTAGAAAAAGTGCCGGCTCCCGCGGGAGATCCGGAAGCTCCGCTGAAAGCGCTCATCTTTGACTCGCTTTATGACGCGTACCGCGGAGTCGTCGCGTATATCAGAGTCGTAGAAGGAACGGTCAAACCGGGCCAGAAAATTAAAATGATGGCAACCGGAAAAGAGTTTGAAGTCATTGAAGTCGGCGTCTTTACGCCGAAAGCGCAGCCGGCTGACGAATTGACAGTCGGTGACGTAGGCTATTTGACAGCCGCAATCAAAAACGTCGGCGACACCCGTGTCGGTGATACGATCACGAGCGCGGTTAAGCCTGCGGCAGAAGCGCTTCCGGGCTACCGCAAACTCAATCCGATGGTATACTGCGGACTTTATCCGATTGACACAGCCAAATATAATGATTTGCGTGAAGCTCTGGAAAAACTTGAATTGAACGATTCATCTCTTCAATACGAGGCGGAGACGTCACAAGCCCTCGGCTTCGGTTTCCGCTGCGGTTTTTTAGGAATGCTTCACATGGAAATCATTCAAGAGCGGATTGAACGGGAATTTAAAATTGACCTTATTACGACCGCGCCGAGCGTTATTTATGACGTTTATATGACGGACGGCGAAAAGATCATCGTGGATAACCCGTCAAACATGCCTGACCCGCAAAAAATAGAGCGGGTGGAAGAACCTTATGTCAAAGCGACGATGATGGTTCCGAACGATTACGTCGGAGCGGTTATGGAGCTTTGTCAGGGGAAACGGGGCAACTTTATCGATATGCAGTACTTAGACGCCAACCGGGTCAGCATTGTATATGAGATGCCTCTTGCGGAAATCGTATATGAATTTTTTGATCAGCTGAAATCCAGCACGAAAGGGTACGCCTCTTTCGATTACGAGCTGATCGGCTACAAACCGTCCAAACTCGTCAAAATGGATATTATGCTGAATGCAGAAAAAATTGATGCGCTGTCGTTTATCGTGCACCGCGATTACGCATACGAGCGCGGGAAAGTCATCGTCGAAAAATTGAAAGAATTGATTCCCCGCCAGCAATTCGAAGTGCCCGTACAGGCAGCGATCGGACAGAAAATCGTGGCCCGCTCAACCATTAAGGCCATGCGGAAAAACGTCCTTGCAAAATGTTACGGAGGAGACATCTCGCGGAAACGGAAGCTTCTTGAAAAACAAAAAGAAGGAAAACGCCGGATGAAGCAGGTCGGCTCGGTAGAAGTGCCGCAGGAAGCGTTTATGGCCGTTCTTAAAATGGATGACAGCCCGAAAAAATAACGGAAGCCGCCGCAGTCCCGCGCTGCGGCTTCTTTCTGTAAAGAAGAAGGTGTTTCAAAATGAAATCAGCTTATATTCATATTCCGTTTTGTGAGCATATCTGCCACTATTGCGATTTCAATAAATATTTTATTCAGAGCCAGCCTGTCGATGAGTACTTAAACTCACTCGAAAAGGAAATGATAAATACAATAGAACGGACGGGACGCCCTGATCTCCGCACGATTTTTATCGGGGGAGGCACGCCGACATCGCTCTCACCCGCCCAGCTGGAAAAATTGATGGATTCCATTCACCGCGTGCTGAAACCTTCTGACGGACTCATAGAATTTGCCGCGGAAGCGAATCCGGATGATTTGTCCCCGGAAAAATTAAAAATCATGAAAAATGCCGGTGTCAACCGGCTGAGCTTCGGTGTTCAAACCTTTGAAGATGAGCTTTTACAAAAAATCGGCAGAGTGCATAAACAAAAGGACGTATTCACTTCCTTTGAACGTGCGAGGGCTCTCGGCTTCGACAACATCAGTCTCGATTTGATGTTCGGCCTGCCGGGTCAGACGCTGGCCGATCTTGACAATTCCGTCAAAACGGCTTTGTCTCTTGGTGCGGAGCACTATTCCGTTTACTCGCTGATCGTAGAGCCGAAAACGGTGTTTTATAATTTAATGCAAAAAGGCCGCCTGCATCTCCCGGCGCAAGAACAAGAGGCCGAGATGTATGAAACGGTCATGAGGCAGATGAGTGAAGCAGGCATCCGCCAATATGAAATCAGCAACTTTGCAAAGCCCGGATACGAGTCGCAGCATAATCTGACGTATTGGAGCAATGAAGCGTATTTCGGTTTTGGCGCAGGCGCTCACGGGTATATCAGCGGCACGCGCACCGTCAACGCCGGGCCTGTGAAACATTACATTCAGCTCATCGAAGAAAAGGGGCTGCCTTATCGTGACACGCACGAGGTGACACGTGAGGAGCAGATTGAAGAAGAAATGTTCCTCGGTCTCAGAAAAATGTCCGGCGTACAAAAGCAAGCTTTCCTCGATAAATTCGGACGCTCGGTTGACGAACTGTTTCCCGATGTTCTCAAAGATTTAACCGAAAAAGGCCTGATCTGTGACACGGAAGAATCGGTTGCATTAACGCATGAGGGCAAATTATTAGGAAATGAGGTTTTTGGCGCTTTTTTGGGTGAGTTATAATTGACATTTTTCTTTTGGTTTGTTACTTTTGATATAGAATTAGCACTCGCTGACCTTGAGTGCTAACAGGGGTGATGATGATGTTAACAAATCGTCAGCTGTTGATCCTGCAAGTGATTATTAATGATTTTATACAATCAGCGCAGCCTGTAGGATCAAGAACTCTTTCAAAAAAAGACGAGATTACATTCAGCTCTGCAACGATCAGAAACGAGATGGCTGACTTGGAGGAATTGGGCTTTATTGAAAAAACCCATTCATCCTCAGGACGGATTCCGTCGGAAAAAGGGTACAGGTATTATGTCGATCATTTGCTGTCACCCGTCAAGCTGACAAAAACCGATCTGGATTTAATTCACTCGATATTTAAAGAAAAAATCTTCGAGCTGGAAAAAACAGTCCAAAAATCAGCGCAAATCCTGTCCGACCTGACAAACTACACATCGATTGTCCTCGGGCCGACGCTGAGCGAGAACTATCTTAAACAGATTCAAATCGTTCCGATCCAGCCGGATAAGGCGGTCGCCATCCTCGTCACGAACACGGGGCATGTCGAAAACCGCACCATCAATTTCCCGGCTAAAGTGGATTTGGCCGATATTGAAAAACTGGTCAATATATTAAACGATCGATTAGCGGGCGTGCCGATGGACGAACTGAATGAGCGCATTTTTAAAGAGGTTGTCACATATTTAAGGCAGCATATCGCCAACTATGACAGCATACTTGAATCGCTCCGCTCCACATTCCATCCGGCGGCCCACGTTGAGAAATTGTTTTTCGGCGGAAAGATCAACATGCTGAATCAGCCGGAGTTCCATGATATTGAAAGGGTCCGCTCGCTTTTATCTTTAATTGAAAAAGAGCAGGATGTTCTGAAGCTGTTTCAGTCATCAAAAGCGGGGATTTCAATCAAAATCGGGAAAGAAAACGACTACGAAGAAATGGAAAACTGCAGCTTAATCACGGCCACTTATACAGTTGATACGAAACAGATCGGATCAATCGCGATTATCGGGCCGACGCGCATGGATTATTCAAGAGTCGTCAGCCTGCTGCAGCATGTGACTTCGGACTTGTCAAAAGCATTCACAAGTTTGTATGATGAATAAGGGAATTTTGGCAATCATTTTCAGTCATCTTTTTACAGCATTTGAGGGAGGTGAACACAATGTCAGAAGAAAAACAAACCGCAGAACAGGTTGAAGCAGCAGAACAAGAAGAAGTGACAGAACAGGCAGAACAAGCGGCTTCACAAGAGCAGCATGAAGAAACGGCAGGTCAGGAAGAAGCCCTTCAGCACCAAATTGATGAATTGCAGGGTTTGCTTGATGAAAAAGAAAACAAGCTTTTGCGTGTTCAAGCAGACTTTGAAAACTATAAACGACGCAGCCGCCTTGAGATGGAAGCTGCTCAGAAATACCGTTCTCAAAACGTCGTAACGGAAATCCTTCCGGCTCTCGACAACTTTGAACGGGCGTTACAGGTAGAAGCTGAAAGCGAGCAGACAAAAAGCTTGCTGCAAGGTATGGAAATGGTCCGCCGCCAGCTGATGGACGCACTTGAAAAAGAAGGCGTTGAAGCCATCGAAGCTGTCGGTCAGGAATTTGATCCGAACCTTCACCAAGCCGTCATGCAGGTGGAAGATGAAAACTTCGGCAGCAATATTGTTATCGAAGAACTGCAAAAAGGCTACAAACTGAAGGATCGCGTCATCCGTCCTTCAATGGTAAAAGTGAATCAATAACTACATAGCAGGAGGTAATTCAAAGTGAGTAAAGTAATCGGAATTGACTTGGGTACGACAAACTCATGTGTGGCAGTGCTTGAAGGCGGAGAGCCTACAGTTATCGCCAACGCTGAAGGAAACCGTACGACTCCGTCAGTCGTTGCATTTAAAAACGGCGAGCGCCAAGTAGGGGAAGTGGCGAAACGCCAATCAATCACAAATCCTAACACAATCATGTCTGTTAAACGCCATATGGGTACTGACTATAAAGTGGAAATCGAAGGAAAAGACTACACGCCTCAAGAAGTGTCAGCTATTATCCTTCAGCATCTGAAAGCATACGCTGAAAGCTACCTCGGCGAAACAGTTTCAAAAGCCGTTATCACGGTTCCTGCATACTTCAACGATGCAGAGCGCCAAGCGACAAAAGATGCCGGTAAAATCGCCGGTCTTGAAGTAGAGCGTATTATCAACGAACCGACTGCAGCAGCGCTTGCATACGGACTTGATAAAACGGACGAAGACCAAACGATTCTTGTTTACGACCTTGGCGGCGGTACGTTTGACGTATCTGTTCTTGAACTTGGCGACGGCGTGTTTGAAGTCCGTTCAACTGCCGGTGACAACCGTCTTGGCGGGGACGACTTTGACCAAGTCATCATCGATCATCTCGTAGCAGAATTCAAAAAAGAAAACGGCATTGATCTTTCAAAAGACAAAATGGCGCTTCAGCGTTTGAAAGATGCGGCTGAGAAAGCGAAAAAAGATCTTTCCGGCGTATCATCTACACAAATTTCTTTACCATTTATCACAGCGGGAGAAGCAGGTCCTCTTCACCTTGAGCTGACACTGACCCGCGCTAAATTCGAAGAGCTTTCCGCTCACCTTGTTGAGCGCACAATGGCTCCTGTCCGTCAGGCTCTTCAAGATGCGGATCTTTCTGCGAGCGAAATCGACAAAGTTATCCTTGTCGGCGGATCAACACGTATTCCTGCCGTACAGGAAGCAATTAAAAAAGAAACGGGTAAAGAAGCGCATAAAGGCGTAAACCCTGATGAAGTTGTAGCGCTGGGTGCAGCGATTCAAGGCGGCGTCATCACGGGAGACGTAAAAGACGTTGTTCTTCTTGACGTTACACCGCTTTCTCTCGGTATTGAAACAATGGGCGGCGTGTTCACGAAACTGATCGACCGCAACACGACAATTCCGACGAGCAAGTCTCAAGTATTCTCAACTGCAGCTGACAACCAAACGGCTGTTGACATTCATGTGCTTCAAGGTGAGCGCCCGATGTCTGCCGACAACAAAACGCTCGGCCGCTTCCAGCTTACTGATATCCCGCCTGCACCGCGCGGCGTACCGCAAATCGAAGTTTCTTTCGATATTGACAAAAACGGTATCGTAAACGTAAGAGCGAAAGACTTAGGCACAGGAAAAGAACAAAACATTACAATCAAATCTTCTTCAGGTCTTTCTGATGATGAGATCGAACGCATGGTAAAAGAAGCGGAAGAAAACGCTGACGCTGATGCGAAGAGAAAAGAAGAAATCGAAGTCCGCAACGAAGCTGACCAGCTTGTGTTCCAAACGGAAAAAACATTAAAAGATCTGGAAGGCAAAGTGGACGAAGAGCAAGTGAAAAAAGCAAACGACGCGAAAGACGCGCTGAAAGCCGCTATCGAGAAAAACGAAATTGAAGACATCAAAGCGAAAAAAGATGAGCTTCAAACAATCGTTCAAGAGCTTTCTATGAAGCTTTATGAAGAAGCGGCAAAAGCGCAGCAGGCTGAAGGCGCAGCAAACGCTGAAGGCAAAAAAGCGGATGACAACGTTGTCGATGCGGAATACGAAGAAGTAAAAGACGACGAAACGAAAAAATAAGTTCTTTCCCGCATGGCTTTAGGCGGAAGAACACCCAGCATATTCTGATTCAACAGACAGAAAGTCAAAGTCAGGCATCTCTTGGCTTTGACTTTTTTTCTTGCCCGGGATAAAAGGAATTGAAAAAACATAATTCAAAATGATACAATCTAATTTATGTGAGAAATTCGGGAGAGTGAAGCGAGATGAGTAAGCGTGATTACTATGAAGTGCTTGGGGTAAGTAAGAGCGCTTCAAAGGATGAAATCAAAAAAGCCTATCGGAAGCTTTCAAAAAAATATCATCCTGATATCAATAAAGAATCCGGAGCAGATGAAAAATTCAAAGAGGTAAAAGAAGCGTACGAAGCGCTCTCAGACGACCAAAAACGCGCTCAATATGACCAATTCGGCCATACAGACCCTAACCAGGGATTCGGCGGCGGTTTCGGAGGCGGCGGAGACTTCGGCGGCTTCGGTTTCGATGACATATTCTCAAGCATCTTTGGAGGCGGCACGAGACGCCGTGACCCGAATGCGCCGCGGCAAGGCGCGGATCTGCAGTATACAATGACCCTGTCATTTGAAGACGCGGCTTTCGGAAAAGAAACGATCATTGAAATTCCGCGCGAAGAGAATTGCGAAACATGTAAAGGATCGGGCGCAAAGCCGGGAACAAAGCCGGATACGTGCTCGCACTGCGGAGGTTCAGGCCAGCTGAACGTCGAACAGAACACGCCGTTTGGCAAAGTGGTTAACCGAAGAGTCTGCCACCACTGTGAAGGAACAGGAAAAATCATCAAAAACAAGTGTTCTGACTGCGGCGGCACGGGCAAAGTGAAAAAACGGAAAAAAATCAATGTCACGATTCCTGCCGGTGTGGATGACGGACAGCAGCTGCGCGTTCCGGGCCAAGGTGAACCTGGCGTAAACGGAGGGCCTGCGGGAGATCTGTTTGTCGTATTCCATGTGCGCGCCCACGAGTTCTTTGAACGCGATGGAGACGATATTTATTGCGAAATGCCGTTAACGTTTGCCCAAGCGGCACTCGGAGACGAAGTGGAAGTGCCGACGCTTCACGGAAAAGTGAAATTGAAAATACCTGCCGGCACACAAACCGGCACGAAATTCAGATTAAGAGGCAAAGGCGTTCAGAACGTCCGGGGCTACGGACAAGGCGACCAGCACATTGTCGTCCGCGTCGTCACACCGACGAATCTGACAGACAAACAAAAAGACATCATCCGCGAGTTCGCTGAAGTCAGCGGAAACCTGCCGGATGAACAAGAAATGAGTTTCTTTGACAAAGTAAAACGCGCATTTAAAGGCGAGTAATGATTGGATAGGAGTTGGTAGTTTTGAAATGGTCCGAAATCAGCATTCACACAACACATGAAGCGGTCGAACCCATCTCAAATATTTTGCATGAAGCTGGTGCGAGCGGGGTTGTCATCGAAGATCCGCTTGATTTAATGAAAGAGCGTGAGAATGTTTACGGGGAAATCTACCAGCTCGACCCCAATGATTACCCCGATGAGGGTGTCATTGTCAAAGCGTATCTGCCGATTAACAGTTTCCTCGGCGAAACGGTGGACGGCATTAAAGAGACGATTAATAATCTGCTTTTGTACGACATTGATTTAGGCAGAAACACAATCACCATTTCTGAAGTTAATGAAGAAGAATGGGCGACAGCTTGGAAAAAGTATTATCATCCGGTGAAAATTTCTGAAAAATTCACGATCGTACCCACATGGGAAACGTACACACCCGTGAATACCGATGAACTGATTATCGAAATGGATCCGGGCATGGCATTCGGTACGGGAACGCATCCGACAACCGTTCTGTGCATTCAGGCGCTTGAGCGTATCGTTCAAAAAGGCGACCATGTCATTGATGTCGGCACCGGTTCAGGAATTTTAAGCATCGCGGCCGCCATGCTTGAGGCCGAATCGGTTCATGCATATGACCTTGATCCGGTCGCTGTTGAAAGCGCGCGTCTGAATCTAAAATTGAACAAAGTGAGTGATACGGCCGA
This sequence comes from Bacillus sp. JK74, assembly GCF_053663395.1. Taxonomy (NCBI): domain Bacteria; kingdom Bacillati; phylum Bacillota; class Bacilli; order Caryophanales; family Bacillaceae; genus Bacillus; species Bacillus sp. JK74. Next base: position 414,108 of record NZ_JBSJQB010000003.1, read on the forward strand.
AGTGAAGCAGAACAATTTGTTAGACGGCATCACGGGCGAACATGATGTCATTGTCGCAAATATTTTGGCGGAAGTGATTCTCCGCTTTACATCACAGGCGTACGACCTGCTCAAAGACGGAGGCCATTTTATTACTTCAGGCATTATCGGCCAGAAAAAACAGGAAGTAAAAGAAGCGTTGGAAAAAGCCGGCTTTACCATCACAGAAATTCTGTCTATGGAAGATTGGGTCAGCATCATCGCGAAAAAATAACAGTTAGTAGGTGTCACAGCGTATGCAACGATATTTTATCGAGCTCACGAAGCAGGAGATGGACGAAACTCCCGATTTTCAAATTACGGGGGAAGACGTCCACCATATAGCGAACGTCATGAGAATGAGTGCGGGAGACCGGATAATCTGCTGTTCGAAAGACGGCCATGAAGCGTTATGCCTGCTCAAAGCGGTTTCTAAAGATCATATATCATGCAGCATTGCTGAATGGACGGGTGAAAACCGTGAACTGCCTTTGAAGATCAGGATCGCCAGCGGCCTTCCGAAAGGCGATAAGCTTGAATGGATTATCCAAAAAGGGACCGAGCTGGGGGCTAGTATGTTCATCCCCTTTCAAGGCGCCAGATCCGTCGTTAAGCTAGACGACAAAAAGGCAAAGAAAAAGCGGGAGAGATGGGCGAAAATCGCGAAGGAAGCGGCGGAGCAATCGTACCGCAATGAAATTCCCGAAGTGAAAACCGTTTATACGTTCCGGCAGCTGCTTGAAATGGCGGAGAATGTCGATAAATGTGTCGTTGCATACGAGGAGTCATCAAAGCAGGGGGAAACGGGCGCTTTCGCCGCGGAGCTTAAAAGCCTTCCGCAAGGTTCGTCTCTTTTAATCGTATTCGGCCCTGAAGGCGGTCTGACTGAGTCTGAAGTTCATCAGCTTTCAGAAAAAGGCGCCGTCTTATGCGGCCTCGGACCGAGAATTTTACGGACTGAAACTGCGCCTCTTTACGCGTTAAGCGCAGTTTCCTATCATACAGAGTTATTAAGAGGTGATCAGTAATGGCAACTGTTGCTTTTCATACCCTTGGCTGCAAGGTCAATCATTATGAAACAGAAGCAATCTGGCAGCTGTTTAAAGATGCGGGTTATGAACGAAAAGAATTCGAACAGACAGCAGATGTATATGTCATTAATACATGTACGGTAACAAACACGGGAGATAAAAAAAGCCGTCAAGTCATCAGACGGGCGATCCGCCAAAATCCTGACGGCGTCATCTGCGTAACAGGGTGCTATGCGCAAACCTCTCCGGCAGAAATTATGGCCATCCCGGGTGTTGACATCGTCGTCGGCACGCAGGATCGTGAAAAAATGCTCGGTTACATTGAGCAGTACAGGGAAGAGCGTCAGCCGATCAACGGCGTCGGCAATATTATGAAAGCACGCGTGTTTGAAGAGCTGGATGTTCCCGCTTTTACTGACCGCACAAGAGCGTCGTTAAAAATCCAAGAGGGCTGCAATAACTTCTGTACGTTCTGCATTATCCCTTGGGCGCGCGGCCTGCTTCGTTCCCGCGATCCGGAAGAAGTCATTAAACAGGCGCAGCAGCTGGTGGATGCCGGCTATAAAGAAATCGTCCTGACGGGGATTCATACGGGCGGCTACGGCGAAGATATGAAAGATTATAATTTCGCCAAGCTTCTCCGCGAGCTTGATACACGTGTAGAAGGACTGAAGCGGATCAGAATTTCATCTATTGAAGCAAGCCAAATCACTGATGAAGTGATTGAAGTGCTGGACGCGTCTGATAAAATCGTCCGCCACCTTCATATCCCGATTCAGTCAGGATCAAACACCGTTCTGAAACGGATGAGACGCAAATATACGATGGAATTTTTCGCGGACCGTTTAAATAAGCTGAAAGAAGCGCTGCCGGGTCTTGCCGTCACATCTGATGTCATCGTCGGTTTCCCGGGTGAAACGGAAGAAGAATTTATGGAAACATACCGGTTCATTAAAGAACATAAGTTTTCAGAGCTTCACGTATTCCCTTACAGCAAACGTACCGGAACACCTGCGGCCAGAATGGAAGACCAGGTTGACGAGAACGTGAAAAACGAACGGGTGCATAAGCTGATTGCGCTGTCTGACCAGCTTGCCAAAGAATACGCCTCCGATTATGAAGGAGAGGTTCTGGAAATCATTCCGGAAGAGGCATTTAAAGAGTCTGATGAGGACGGCATGTTCGTCGGCTATACGGACAATTACATGAAAGTCGTCTTCAAAGGCACGGAAGATGTAATCGGCAAACTTGTCAAAGTCAAAATTCAAAAAGCGGGCTATCCGTATAATGAAGGACAATTCGTCCGCGTCGTTGAGGATGAAATGACCCGGAACATGCGCATGTCTTCATAACAGATAAAAAAACCGGTGCCTTCCCGCATCGGTTTTTTTACGGTTTCGGAGGAATCAGCCTGTCAATCAGCCGGTAAAACAAATGTGTGAACGGCAGAAACAATAACGCGGTGACTACGTTAAATAACAGGCTGAAATGCGCAATCATCTGCGCGGGATCATCAGACAGGCGCTCCGTAATACCTGCTGATGCGGACAGGAAGGGAAAGACGAGCAGCACGCCGAGAATATTAAACACTACGTGAGCACCGGCGGTCTGTCTGGCGGCATAACCGCCTGAAACAGCAGCCATGACGGCCGTGACGCATGTCCCGATATTAGATCCCAGAACGACGCTGACCGCTTGTTCAATGCCGATCACCCCTTCGTTCATAAAACTCATCAAAATGCCGATGCAGGCGGAGCTTGAATGAATGATAGCCGTCAATATCATACCGATAAAAAGAGCGGACCAGCTCGAATCATTCACATGGCGCAAAACCTCCGCCCCCGCCTTCATTTCTGTCAGCGGAACGGCAAGCCGGCTGAAGCATGTGATGCAAAAAAAGATGATGCCGAGACCGAGGAAGCTTATACCGATCTGCCTGAACGGATATTTACGGATGAGGATAAACACAAGGCCTCCGATAAAAAGCACCCAAATGAGCACGTCCATCTTTATGGCTAAAAACTCCGTCGTAAACGTGGAGCCGACATTCGTGCCGAGAATCATCGGAATGGTCCGTTTAAAAGATAAAGCGCCTGCGCTGACAAAGCCGATGACAATGACCATGAAGGCTGAGCTGCTCTGAAGAAAACCGGTGAATATGATGCTTATGAGAAAAGCTTTCAAAGGGTGGTCGGTAAATAAGAGCAGGCTTTTCTCAATTTTTGAATACGTTAATGCGATCAGGCCCTGCCTGAGCAGGCTCATTCCGAGTAAAAAAAACAGGATAAGTGCGGTAAAGAGAATCAGTATTATCAAACGAAACACCCCTTTCCATCATTATATAGACAAGCATCCTTATTCATGACGGAAAAGTGAGCTCGCTTAGTTGACCTGACTGATGGCTTATATTATAATGTCAAAGTACATGTTTATATATGTATCTTTTTAAAGGTAGTCGATTGGTGTATTCGGAGGGAGGGAAAGAGAATGTCAAAAACGGTCGTTAGAAAAAACGAATCGCTTGAAGATGCTCTTCGTCGCTTCAAACGCAGTGTATCAAAGACAGGTACTTTGCAAGAAGCAAGAAAGCGCGAATTTTATGAAAAACCTAGCGTAAAGCGCAAGAAAAAGTCAGAAGCTGCTAGAAAACGCAAATTCTAAAAGAGGGTGGATTTATGAGTCTTCTTGAGCGACTTAACCAAGATATGAAGCTGTATATGAAAAGCCGTGAGAAAGACAAACTGACTGTCGTTCGAATGGTGAAAGCTTCACTTCAAAACGAAGCAATTAAGCTTAAGAAAGACAGTTTGACCGAGGATGAGGAACTTACTGTCCTATCTCGTGAACTTAAGCAACGTAAAGACTCCCTCCATGAATTTTCAAACGCTGATCGTTTAGATTTAGTAGATAAAGTTCAAAAAGAGCTGGACATTTTAGAAATTTATTTACCGAAGCAGCTTTCTGAAGAAGAGCTGCAGACAATTGTAAATGAAACCATCGCTGAAGTCGGTGCGAGCTCCAAAGCGGACATGGGCAAAGTGATGAGTGCTATTATGCCTAAAGTAAAAGGTAAAGCTGACGGCAGCGTAATTAACAGACTTGTCAGCAGTCAATTATCTTAATTGACGAGAAAAAAGACATCTTTCCTAGAGAGATGTCTTTTTTTATACATAAAAAAATGAAACTAAAGTACATTTGTTACGTATATAAAGAAGAACGAAACGGGAAGGAGGGTATATTTGCCTTGTTCCGAAAAAAAAACGGAATTGCTGTTGCTCTATTGGGCTTATTTGTATTATCTTTATTAGGGGTTCAATTGAACGCGAAAGCTGATCACCCATCGGTTTATGTCATCCCGGTTGAGAAAAATGTCGAACAGGGGCTCGCCTCGTTTTTATCGCGTTCTTTCAAAGAAGCGAAGGAGTCCGGCGCGTCACACATTATTCTTGACATCAATACACCGGGAGGCGCCGTTCAATCAGCCTTGGATATTGCGGATATCATCGGCCGCGCGGATGTGCCTGTTACCGCTTACGTTAATAAACGGGCGCTTTCTGCCGGAGCGTATATAGCGCTTCAGGCAGATGAAATCTATATGGCGCCGGGCGGAAAAATGGGTGCCGCAGCCATCATCGACGGAAAAGGAAACGCGGCGGACAAAAAGGCTCAATCACTGTGGCATGCAGAAATGGAGGACGCAGCGGTTAAAAACAACCGAAATCCGAAATACGCCCTGGCCATGGCAGATCCCGCCATCAATGCAAAGGAAGCGGGCGCCCCAAAGGGAAAACTGCTGACACTGACAGCTGAAAAAGCCAAGGAAGTCGGATATTCGGAGGGCACGGTTTCAGACCTTGATGCTTTATATACAAAGCTAGGTTTTGACAAAGCAGATGTTCACCATGCAAAAGAAGGTTTCGTCGGCAAACTGGGCAGATGGCTGACAAATCCGTTTGTTGTCCCCGTCTTATTAACGCTTGCTTTGCTTGGTTTGACCATTGAATTGTTCTCGCCGGGCCTCGGGATACCGGGTGCCGTCGGACTGACGGCCATGCTGCTGTTTTTCACCGGGCATATCGCTGCCGGATTCGCCGGCTATGACAGCGTATTCTTATTTTGCGCGGGCTTGGTTTTTATCCTTTTAGAGATATTTCTGCCCGGAGGCATAATCGGTCTTATCGGTATTGCAGGCGTCATCGCGAGCCTCTTTCTCGCTGCGGGCAGCTTTACCGTAATGGCGGTTTCTCTCTTGATCGCCATTGCTGTGTCTATTACAGCCTTTATCATATTAACAAGGGTGTTGGGGAAACGAATGAAATTCTTTAAAAAATTAATATTAACTGATTCAACAAGCACGGAGAGCGGTTATGTTTCAAATCAGAACCGGACGGAGCTGTTGGGGAAAGTCGGCATTACCGCTACAGCCCTCAGACCGTCAGGCACCGTCATTATTGATGATGAACGTCTGGATGTCGTCTCGGAAGGATCATTCACTGAAAAAGACAGACAGGTGAAAGTAGTGAAAGCGGAAGGCTCACGCATTGTCGTGAGAGAAATATAGATGATAACCTTGAGGAGGAATTAGATGGAACTGTCAAGTTTGGCGATTTTAGCAATAGTTGCAGCTGCCATAATCGTGTTAGCCATATTCTTCACCTTTGTACCGGTGATGCTATGGATTTCGGCGCTTGCGGCAGGAGTCAGAATCAGCATTTTCACTTTGGTCGGGATGAGGCTGCGGCGCGTCATACCAAGCCGCGTTGTCAATCCGTTAATTAAAGCGCACAAAGCCGGCCTATCCGCAACAACAAATCAGCTCGAAAGCCATTATCTGGCCGGTGGTAATGTCGACAGGGTGGTCAATGCCCTGATTGCGGCACAGCGCGCCAATATTGAGCTGACATTTGAACGCTGCGCAGCCATTGACCTGGCCGGGCGTGACGTATTGGAAGCCGTACAGATGAGCGTCAATCCGAAGGTCATTGAAACACCGTTTATCGCGGGTGTCGCCATGGACGGAATTGAAGTAAAAGCAAAAGCCAGAATCACCGTAAGAGCCAATATCGAGCGCCTTGTCGGAGGAGCGGGAGAAGAGACGGTTGTCGCCCGTGTCGGAGAAGGGATTGTCTCGACAATCGGTTCCTCGGGTAATCATAAAAAAGTGCTGGAAAACCCTGATATGATTTCGCAGACCGTACTTGGTAAAGGGCTGGATTCAGGCACCGCATTTGAAATTCTTTCGATTGACATCGCCGACGTTGATATCGGCAAAAACATCGGAGCGATTCTTCAAACGGATCAGGCAGAAGCAGACAAAAACATTGCGCAGGCCAAAGCCGAAGAGCGCCGTGCCATGGCGGTCGCCCAAGAGCAGGAAATGCGCGCTCGCGTAGAAGAAATGCGTGCAAAAGTCGTGGAAGCAGAAGCCGAAGTGCCGCTTGCGATGGCAGAAGCGCTGCGTGAAGGAAACATCGGCGTCATGGACTATATGAACATAAAAAATATCGACGCGGATACGGACATGAGGGATTCTATCGGCAAGCTGACGAATGACCAGCAAGATGAAGACCAACAATAACCTCTCTATTAAGGAGGGAGCCGCTATATGCACGAGATTCTGACAAATCCGCTCGTCATTGCCGCCGTCATCGGCATTATATCGGCAATATTCGGAAAGAAAAACAAAGATGAAAAACGGCCGCCGGGTACACGTCCCGAAAATCAGGCAAAAAAGCAGGATCAAAAACAGCCGCAGAAAGAGCATAAGCCGGAAGCGGAAGAATTGCCTGCCGTTTCAGAAGAGAACCCTTTTGAGCAAAAAAGAAGGGAAGCTGAAAAGCGCCTAGCGGAGACGGAGCAGATGTTTAACGGGCTTGAACATAAGCTGACATCTCAACGCGCACGAAACGCGTCTCTGAAGAAATCAGCCCTCAAAATAAATAAAGAAACTGCGGTTCAAGGCATTATATTCAGTGAGGTTTTGGGTCCGCCCCGTGCAAAAAAACCGCACCGGACCATGCGGAGCATCGGTAAAAAATAAAGTGTTAGAACCCCTTTTCAAATCATACATATGAGATGAAAGGGGGTTCTTTTTTTATGGGGCAAAGAAAGAATCGTGTAAAGGCATGGCTGACAAGAGCATTGGAAATTCCCCCGGACGTTATGATGGATCTGCCTCGTATTACGATGGTCGGCAGACTTCATATCTACATAGAGAATCACAGAGGCCTCCTGCTGTTCAGCGAAGAAGAAGTCAGGCTGATGCTCAAGCAGGGGCAATGTATCATATCAGGAAAAAACTTGGTCATTAAGGCAATCCTTCCAGAGGAAATCCTTTTGGAAGGCACGATAGATCACGTACGATATGTCGATTCATAAAGCCGGGGGGAAATAATGTGAAAAACAAATGGCTGTCATTTTTTTCGGGTAAAGTCCAAATGGAAGTCAAAGGAAAAGGGATTGAACGGCTGCTGAATGAATGCACGAGAAACGGAATCGCCATCTTTGCGGTGAAAAAAAAGCAAGACTGTGTTCTGCTGATGATTCAGCTTCAAGATGTACATGCTTTCAGAAGAGTCATCAGAAAACATGAATGCAAAGCAAGCTTTACAAAAAGAAAGGGTCTTCCCTTTCTGCTTCTCAAATCAAAATTAAACCTGGGCTTCACTGCGGGATTTGTGATGTTTTTCATTATATTGTTTCTTTTGTCCAACATGATTTGGGACATTGATATTAAAGGGGCCAAGCCCGAAACCGAGCATCAGATGGTAAAGCACCTTGAAGAAATCGGTGTGAAAAAAGGCCGTTTGCAATTTTTAATGATGACGCCGGAGAAAATCCAAAAATCATTAACAAACGGCATTGATAATATTACGTGGGTCGGTGTGGAATTGAACGGGACAGCTCTTCATATGAAAGTGGTCGAAAAAAACGAACCGACAAAAGAAAAGTACGTGAGCCCCCGCCATATCGTTGCCAAAAAGAAGGCGGTCATCAAAAGGATGTTCGTGCAAAAGGGGCAGCCGATGGCTTTTGTGAACGATCATGTTGACAAAGGACAGCTTCTCGTCTCAGGACTGATCGGAAATGAAGACCGGAAAGTCGCCTCAAAAGCGGAAATTTACGGAGAAACATGGTACAAGTCTGAAGTAACCGTGCCTCTTGAAACATCATTTACGCTATATACGGGTAAAGTAAGGACGAAGCACAAGCTGTCTTTCGGATCATGGGGCGTGCCTTTTTGGGGCTTTGAATTTAATGAGGAGCCGCTGAAACATCCGAAAACAGAGGAAGAAAAGCACCCGTTTCAATTTCTGGGGATGAAGCTTCCGGTGTCTTACGTTCAGGAACAGACAAGAGAAAGTGAAACAACCGTGCGGACTTATACGAAAGGCGAAGCGGTTCAGGCCGGTATCAAAATGGGAAGACAAGATGTAGAAAAGCGATTAAACGGCAGCGGAGAGGTGGAAAGTGAAAAAGTTTTGCACCAATCCGTTGAGAATGGTAAAGTAAAGTTGATTATTCTCTACCAAGTTATAGAAGATATCGTTCAAACCACACCTATTGTTCAGGGAGACTAAAGAATGGCAGAACATTTACTTGCGATTAATCACAAACTGAAAAGCCCGGACGAAGCACTTTCTTTGTTCGGCAGCCAAGATGCCTTTTTACATTTAATGGAGAAGGATCTGGGCATTAGCCTCATCACACGCGGTGAAACCATTTACGTTTCCGGGAATGATGAAACATTTGAGATCGCTGACAGATTATTGGGCTCGCTCCTTACTTTAATTCGCAAGGGGATCGAGATTTCGGAACGTGATGTGCTGTATGCCGTGAAAATGGCAAAAAAAGATGAACTGGACTATTTTGAAAGTATGTATGAAGAGGAAATAACGAAAACGGCAAAAGGCAAACCGATCCGTGTCAAAACCCTCGGCCAAAGAGAATATGTGGCGGCGATGAAGAAAAACGACATGGTGTTCGGCATCGGGCCGGCGGGAACCGGCAAAACTTATTTGGCGGTCGTAAAAGCGGTGCATGCTTTAAAAAACGGCCACATTAAAAAAATCATTTTAACTAGACCCGCTGTGGAAGCCGGCGAGAGCCTCGGTTTTCTGCCCGGAGATTTAAAGGAAAAAGTAGATCCTTATCTGCGCCCGCTGTATGACGCGCTCCATGATGTGCTCGGAAGCGACCATACGGAGCGTCTTATGGAAAGAGGGGTTATCGAAATCGCCCCGCTTGCCTATATGAGAGGGCGGACGCTTGACGACGCGTATGTGATTCTTGATGAAGCCCAGAATACCACTCCCGCTCAAATGAAAATGTTTTTGACGAGATTGGGTTTTGGCTCTAAAATGATCATTACGGGCGACGTAAGCCAAATTGACCTGCCGAAAGGCGTCACATCGGGACTTGCAGTAGCGAAGGATATGCTGAAGGACATAAACGGCATCTCCGTTATTGAACTTGACCAGACAGATGTGGTCAGGCATCCGCTTGTTGCAAAAATTATTGAAGCTTATGATAAGCAAAAGTAATGCGAAAATGACCCGATCTCCCGTTATCGGGTCATTTTTATATGATGTGTTCCTGATGTTTCAGGGAGGAGGTTCTTGTTTTGAAAAAGAAGGGAAAGGGCAAAAGCGCCCGGGAACGGTTCCGCAGTTTCAGACATGCCCGCTCAGCCCATGTGCTGCTGTACCTGCTGCTTTCAGCGATCATGTTTGGTTTGCTCTTTATTCATGTAAAACCTGAATCACTTAATTTGGATTTGTTTTCAGTCAGTGATAAGACGATTTACGCGCCCGCCACAGTGGAAGATCAGCAGGCGACGGAATCGAAAAAACAGGCGGCCGAAGATGCGGTGGAAGATCAATACACTCTGAAAAAAGGCTATACCGACAACCGGCTTGACCTGATCACTTCCATTTTTGACAGCATCGGCGAAGTGAAAAAAGATGCGGAAAAAGACAAAAAGACACCTTCGGAAAAATCACTGGTCAAATCGGTGAAAAACAAGCTGACACAGGATGTCAATGAATCCGTCTCGGAAGATGCCATTAAATCGCTTCTCCATGCAAACAATGAAGATTTCTCATTTGTGAGGGATTCCGTCATTACCGCGGTGAATACGGTGATGAGCAGTGAAATTCCTTCTGAAAAGCTTGCTGAAGCGAAGGATAAGGTCGCAAAAGAGCTCAAAAGCGCTTCTGTGCCGTCAAAATATTTAGCGGCTGCGACTGAAATCGGAAAATACGCGGTCATCCCGAATTACGTATTTGATCCGAAAGCGACGGATGAAAAACGCCAGGAAGCGTCAGACAGCGTCCAGCCGGTACAGATCAAACAGGGACAGGTTCTCGTGGAAGAGAATGATCTGATCGACCGGGAAGTATACAGGAAGCTTGAACTGACGGGGCTTTTGAATAATTCCAACCTGTTAAAACCGATCAGCGGTCTGCTTCTGATGATCGGGCTGTTTATTGCCACGCTTGTCTACTATTTTGAGAAACAGCAGCAGGAGCTTAAGCTGAAAAATAAATCTCTTTTGCTGTTTTCTATCATTACAACGCTTATTCTCGTCATTATGGAAGTCGTCAGTCTCTTTCAGAAGATTGAATACACCAATATCGGCTATCTTGTGCCGATCGCCGCCGGCGCGATTTTAATCAGGCTGCTGCTCAATGAAAGGCTCGCCATTTTAGGAAGCATCATTCTGGCGATCTGCGGCAGTATGATGTTTAATCAGGGTGTGACGGGAACATTTAATTACGTCATCGGCATTTACTATTTAATCAGCAGCATTTCAGGCATTCTGTTTTTGGGGAAACACAATGCGAGATCAAAAATATTGCAGGCGGGACTGTTCGTCTCATTTATTAATATGATTATCGTGCTGTCGCTTTTATTAATACAAAATACGGCGCTGTCACCGGTTGAAATCGGAACGCTGATGCTGATGGGGGTCGTCTCGGGACTTGCTTCATCCGTTTTAATTATCGGTCTGATGCCGTTTTTTGAGACGGGATTCGGCATTCTTTCAACGATGAGGCTGATTGAACTGTCTAATCCGAATCATCCCCTGCTTCGAAAGATTTTAACGGAAACACCCGGTACATATCATCACAGCGTCATGGTGGCAAATCTGTCGGAAGCGGCTTGTGAAGCCGTAGGGGCAAACGGTCTTTTGGCACGGGTCGGAGCGTATTATCACGATCTCGGCAAAACGAAACGTCCGCAATATTTTATTGAAAATCAGATGAATATGGATAATCCGCATGACAAGCTGTCTCCTCAGCTCAGCAAAAATATCATTATCGCACATACGACAGACGGTGCGAATATGCTCAGAAGCTATAAGTTTCCGAAAGAGCTTGTGGATATCGCGGAACAGCATCACGGAACGTCCCTTTTAAAATTCTTTTATTATAAAGCGAAAGAAAAGGGCGACCAGATTACAGAGAAAGAGTTCCGCTACCCGGGGCCGAAGCCGCAATCGAAAGAAGCGGCTATTATCTCAGTGGCCGACAGCGTTGAAGCCGCCGTCCGTTCCATGCATAATCCCAATCCTGAGCGGATCGAAAAACTGGTGCGGGGAATTATATCCGATAAGCTTCAGGACGGACAATTCTCAGAATGTGATCTCACGTTCCGAGAACTGGATACGATCGCAAAAACACTATGTGCGACTTTAAAAGGAATTTTCCACTCCCGGATTGAATATCCGGAGGCTACGAAGAAGGTGAAATAAATGGGTTTACTCATAGATATTGTTGATGAAACGAACAGCGTCTCAGCTGATGCGCTCCAAGAAGTGGAGAAGCTGCTCCAATTCGCGGCGGAAAAAGAAGGCGTTCAGGATCAGGCTGAAGTATCGGTCACGATTGTGACAAATGAAGAAATCAGAGAAATCAACAGAGACTACCGGGGAAAAGACACTCCGACTGACGTCATTTCGTTTGCGCTTGAAGAAGAAGGCGAAGACGAGGTTGAAATCGTAGGCGCCGACATGCCGCCTGTTTTAGGAGATATTATCATCAGCGCAGACAGAACGAAAGAGCAGGCGGAAGAGTACGGCCATTCGTTTATGAGAGAGCTCGGTTTTCTGGCCGTGCACGGCTTTTTGCATTTGCTTGGCTATGATCACATGACAAAAGAAGAAGAGGAAGAAATGTTTTCAAAGCAAAAGGATTTGCTGGATGAGTATGGACTCACGAGATCATAAAAACGAGTGGAGCAGGTTCCTGAAGAGCTTTGTCCATGCATGGAGGGGAATCTGGAAAACGGCGCGGGCAGAGCGGAATTTTCAATTTCATATTACCGCGGCCTGCGCCGTTATCGTTTGCGGTTTTCTCACCGGGCTGAGCACAGCCGAATGGGCCGTTGTTTTGGTGCTGATCGGAGGGATGCTTGCTTTGGAGCTTTTAAATACGGCGATAGAGCATGTTGTGGATTTAGTTACCGATCAGTATCACCCGCTCGCAAAAGCGGCAAAGGACGCGGCCGCCGGAGCCGTTTGCGTCTTTGCCGTGATATCGTGTATCATTGGTTTACTCATCTTCCTGCCGAAGATATGTTAGCAGAAGATTCTTACAATTATTTTACATTGCCAAAAATGGGCGTGAAAAATCGATCATAATTATGTAAAATAAAAGTGACAGCGGTATCATACAGGATAAAGGTAAGAGAGGAATTAAGTACACATGAACAGACAAGAATTGATTGCAGAAGCATTAAAAGCACGGGACACTGCGTATGTGCCGTATTCAAATTTCAGAGTGGGAGCCGCTCTTCTTACCAAAGACGGAAAAGTGTACAGAGGCTGCAACATTGAAAATGCGGCATACAGCATGTGCAACTGTGCTGAACGCACGGCGATATTCAAAGCTGTTTCCGAGGGGGATACGGAATTTGCGATGCTCGCCGTGGCTGCGGATACTCCGGGACCGGTTTCGCCGTGCGGAGCCTGCAGACAAGTAATTTCCGAGCTGTGCTCAAAGGATATGCTTGTTATTCTGACCAACTTACAAGGACAAATAAAAGAAATGACTGCGGAAGAATTATTGCCGGGCGCATTTTCATCGGAGGATTTACATGACGAACGAAAGCTTTAAATCAGGATTTGTATCTATCATCGGAAGACCGAACGTAGGAAAGTCTACCTTTTTAAACAGGGTCATCGGTCAAAAGATCGCCATCATGAGCGACAAACCCCAGACGACAAGAAATAAAGTCCAAGGGGTGCTGACAACCGGCACGTCGCAGACCATTTTTATTGATACACCGGGCATTCACAAACCGAAGCACAAGCTTGGCGATTTTATGATGAAAGTGGCGCAGAATACGCTGAAAGAAGTTGACTTGGTGTTATTTATGATTAACGCCGAAGAAGGGTACGGAAAGGGCGACGAGTTTATCATTGAAAAGCTCGGACAGACGTCCACGCCGGTCTTTCTGATCGTAAACAAAATTGATAAGATCCACCCTGACCAGCTGCTTCTTTTAATTGATGAGTACCGTACGCGCTATCCGTTTAAAGAAATCGTGCCGATCTCAGCTTTGGAAGGGAACAACGTTGAAACCCTTCTCGCGCAGATTGAAGCGTATTTACCGGAAGGGCCTCAGTTCTATCCGAGCGATCAGGTGACTGACCATCCCGAGCGGTTCATTATTTCTGAACTGATCAGGGAAAAGGTGCTCCATCTGACAAGGGAAGAAGTGCCGCACAGCATCGCTGTCGCTATCGAGTCCATTAAAGGGCAGGAAAACGGCTCTGTCCATGTCGCCGCCACCATTGTGGTCGAGCGGGATTCTCAAAAAGGCATCGTCATCGGGAAAAAAGGAGCACTTCTGAAAGAAGTCGGCAAAAGAGCGCGGGCTGATATTGAAGCGCTGCTGGGTTCACGCGTTTACCTCGAATTATGGGTGAAAGTGCAGAAGGACTGGCGGAATAAAATGTCTCAGCTGCGTGATTTCGGCTTCAAAGAGGATGAATATTAATTCATCTGAGGCGCATGCCTGATGTGTGGGATTACCTCACAGAAACAGGGATTCGTTAGCAAAATTTGTTTAACATGAAAAGGAGGACATCAGGTCAAGATAAGGGTAAGAATTTGGATTGGCAAGCTAGTTTAATGATGAAAGGTGGGTTTTTTGTGTTGAATTTTACCTGGAACGTATTTTCTCAAACAGGAAGTGTTGATACGTACCTTCTTTTTAAAGAACTGGAAAAAGAGAACCTGGAAAGACCCGAAGAACCGGAAGATGAGCTAGCCCGAATTGATTTTCCAATTTTGTAAACCTCTTGGCCCCTCCCGTTGTTGGAAGGTGCGGAAATGCTGACTAAATGTGAAGGAATCGTGCTCCGTACGAATGACTACGGGGAGACGAATAAAATCGTGACATTGCTGACGAGGGAACACGGCAAAATCGGCGTCATGGCAAGGGGCGCCAGGAAGTCAGCCAGCCGGCTGTCAGCAGTCAGCCAGCCGTTTTTGTACGGGTCATTTTTAATGCAAAGAACATCCGGACTCGGCACGCTCCAGCAGGGTGAAATGATTCTCAGCATGAGAACGATCAGAGAAGATTTATTTTTGACGGCGTATGCCGCTTTTATCGCTGAACTCACTGACAAAGGAACGGAAGAGAAGAAACCGAACCCCTATTTATTCGAATTGATTCTTGAATCCTTTAAGAGGCTGAATGACGGGACTGACCCGGACGTGATCACCTTCATCGTGCAGATGAAAATGCTCGGCGTCATGGGGCTGTATCCGGAGCTGAATCATTGTGTCCACTGCAAAAGCGGGGAAGGGACGTTTCATTTTTCGATAAGAGATAACGGTTTTATCTGCCACCGCTGCTTTGAAAAGGATCCGTACAGAGTTCCGATTTCGCCGCAAACGGCAAGGCTGCTAAGGCTTTTTTATTACTTTGATATCGGAAGGCTCGGCAGCGTCTCGTTAAAACAGGAAACCAAAAACGAAATTAAACAGGTCATTGATCTGTATTACGAGGAATATTCAGGACTTTATTTAAAGTCAAAACGGTTTTTAGACCAGATGGAAAGCATGAAGAACCTTTTGGATGAAAACAAAAGTTGACATTCTGCCCATCTTTTTATATGATCATTTATTATAAAATATGTTGCAGTGACAGAAAGAAGTACTTGCGTCCAACTCATACAAGCGACCTTAGGACAGTGTAAGCTAAGGATGAGCGCGCAACGAAAGGCATTCTCGAGCAACCCTTTAAAAAGAGGCTGAGTGATTCACATCCTCAGCAACTAGGGTGGAACCGCGGGAGAACTCTCGTCCCTATGTTTGCGGCCGGCAAGCATAGAGACGGGAGTTTTTTGGTTGCCGCCGCACTTGTAAAAGAATGGAGAAAGTGGAGGTGCTTGAAATGAACATTCAAGATATGATTTTAACCTTGCAGAAGCACTGGTCGAATGAAGGCTGTGTGCTCATGCAGTCGTATGATGTGGAGAAAGGCGCAGGCACAATGAGTCCGTATACATTTTTACGAAGCATCGGGCCGGAGCCGTGGAGAGTGGCTTACGTTGAGCCGTCCAGACGGCCTGCGGACGGACGGTACGGTGAAAACCCGAACAGGCTCTATCAGCATCACCAATTTCAAGTCATTATCAAGCCGTCGCCTGATAACATTCAAGAGCTTTACCTTGATTCATTGCGTGCGCTCGGCATTGACCCGCTTGAACATGATATCCGTTTCGTAGAAGACAACTGGGAAAACCCGTCTTTAGGCTGTGCAGGTCTCGGCTGGGAAGTATGGCTTGACGGGATGGAAATTACTCAGTTTACATACTTCCAGCAGGTGGGCGGAATTGAATGTAAACCGGTGTCCGTTGAGATCACATATGGTATTGAACGTCTCGCGTCATATATTCAGGATAAAGAAAACGTCTTTGATCTTGAATGGACGTCAGGATTTACTGTGAAAGATTTATTTATGATGGCTGAATATGAGCATTCCGTTTATACTTTTGAAACATCTGACGTGGATATGCTTTTCCATTTGTTCAGCACCTATGAAAAAGAAGCGATCAGACAAATGGATAACGGGCTTGTGCATCCGGCCTATGATTATGTGCTGAAATGCTCTCACACATTTAATCTGCTTGATGCAAAAGGCGCGATCTCGGTGACAGAGCGGACGGGTTATATCGGCCGTGTCCGCAACTTAGCGAGAAAAGTGGCAAAAACGTATTATGAAGAACGGGAAAAATTAGGGTTCCCAATGCTTAAAGAGGAGGGCTCTTCCCATGAGTAAACAAGACTTGCTTTTAGAGATCGGACTCGAGGAAATGCCGGCGCGGTTTTTACATGACAGCATGGTGCAGCTCGGTGAAAAGCTGACCGGCTGGCTTGCTGAAAAAAATATCGCCCACGGCGAAGTGAAACTTTTTAATACGCCGAGACGTCTGGCAGTATATATAAAAGACGTAGCAGAAAAACAGGCTGATATTCAGGAAGAAGCAAAAGGCCCTGCGAAAAAAATCGCTCTGGATGCTGACGGAAACTGGACAAAAGCCGCTATCGGATTTTCAAAAGGCCAAGGCGCCGGAGTGGATGACCTGTATATAAAAGATGTAAACGGCACGGAATATGTCTTCGTTCAAAAATTCCAGGCGGGACAAGAGACGAAGACACTTTTACCGCAGCTGGAAAATTTGATTGCCGGAATGCATTTTCCGAAAAACATGCGCTGGGGCACGCAGGATCTGCGTTATATCCGTCCGATCAAATGGATTGCCGCCCTCTTTGGAAAAGATGTCATTCCGTTTGAAATCACAAATGTCGAGACGGGCCGGAACACGCAGGGACACCGCTTTCTCGGCCAAGAAGTATCTGTTGATGCGCCGTCATCATACGAAAAGCTGCTGAAAGAACAAAGCGTCATTGCTGACCCGAAAGAACGCAAACAAATGATCCAAAGCCAGCTGGATGCGCTTGCGGCCAAGAAGAAATGGAACATTCCGGTCGATGAGGATCTGCTGAACGAAGTCAACCATCTGGTGGAATATCCGACGGCGCTTTACGGATCTTTTGAATCCGAGTTTCTTTCTATCCCTGAAGAAGTGCTCGTGACAACAATGAAAGAGCATCAGCGCTACTTCCCGGTAAAAGATGAAAACGGGAATCTGCTTCCTCATTTTATTACGGTGCGAAACGGGAACAGCCATGCAATTGAAAATGTTGCCCGCGGAAACGAGAAAGTGCTGAGAGCAAGGCTTTCAGATGCTGCGTTCTTCTACAAAGAAGACCAAAAGCTGAACATTGATGAGAACGTGAAGAAACTGGAAAATATCGTTTTCCATGAAGAGCTCGGCTCCCTTGGAGATAAAGTAAGAAGAGTGGTCACCATTGCGGGCAAACTTGCCGTCCGCCTGAAAGCGGATGAACAGACGCAAAAACTTGTGAAGCGCGCCGCAGAGATTTCTAAATTTGACCTGGTTACACATATGATCTATGAGTTCCCTGAGCTTCAAGGCGTGATGGGAGAAAAATATGCGCGCATGCTCGGTGAAGATGAAGCCGTCGCTGCCGCTGTCAATGAGCACTATATGCCGAGAGCGGCCGGGGGAGAAGTGCCTTCAACCTTTACCGGCGCGGTCGTGGCGTTAGCTGATAAACTGGACACGATTGCTTCCTTCTTCAGCATTGACGTAATTCCGACAGGTTCTCAGGATCCGTACGGATTGCGCCGTCAGGCAAGCGGCATTGTTTCCATTCTGATCGACCGCAACTGGGGCATTTCTTTTAAAGAACTGCTGTCGTTGACAGAAACGGAAAAAGAAAATGAACTCCTCGATTTCTTTACACAGCGTCTGAAATACGTCTTAAACGCCGAAGACATCCGTCATGACGTTATTGAAGCCGTTCTGGACAGCACAGAACTTGAGCCGTATGCAGCCGTTCATAAGGCAAGAGTGCTTGAGAAGCACCTCGGCACACCCGGCTTTAAAGAAACGGCTGAATCACTCGGCCGGGTTATCTCCATCAGTAAAAAAGGCGAGAGCCGCGATATCAAGCCGGATCTGTTTGAAAATGAACAGGAGAAAAAGCTGTTTGACGCTTATGAAAAAACAAAAGACAGTGTCGCGGAAAGCTTTGCCTCCAAAAACTATGAACAGGCGCTTGCCGTGCTCAGCGGATTAAAAGAGCCGATCGAAGATTACTTTAATCACACGATGGTAAATGCGGACGATGAAGCATTAAAAACCAACCGTTTAGCGCAAATGACCGCTCTTGCAGATGTAATCAAGTCTTTTGCTAATATGAATCATCTTATTGTAAAATAAAGAAAAAGACGGTTGCTGTGTGATCGGCAATCGTCTTTTCCCCTTTTACATAAACATCACAGAATGAAAACATAGATAAAGAAACCCTTCCATAAAGGTGGTGAGTACGATCGAATTAAATAAACGGCAAGAACAAATTTTACAGATTGTAAAGGAAAACGGCCCGATTACCGGAGAGCATATCGCAGAACAGCTCAATTTAACGAGGGCCACGCTGCGGCCGGACTTGGCCATACTCACCATGTCAGGCTTCTTAGAGGCCCGTCCGCGGGTCGGTTATTTTTATACGGGGAAAACGGGAAATCAGCTGCTTGCGGATAAATTGAAAAAGCTGCAAGTGAAAGATTTTCAATCGATCCCTGTTGTCATCAATGAAAATGTCTCGGTATACGATGCCATCTGCACCATGTTTTTAGAAGATGTCGGCACGTTATTTGTCGTAGATCGTGATGCTGTCTTAGTCGGTGTGCTGTCACGCAAAGATTTGCTGCGGGCGAGCATCGGCCAGCAGGAACTTGCCTCAATACCGGTTCATATTATCATGACAAGAATGCCGAATATCGCCGTCTGCCGGCGTGATGATTATGTGATGGACATCGCCAAGTATTTAATTGAAAAACAGATCGATGCCCTGCCCGTTATTAAAGATACGGATAAAGGCTTTGAGGTCATCGGCCGGTTTACCAAAACGAATATGACTAAGATACTTGTCAGTTTATCAGAAAATGAAATCATATAAGCTTGAAAACTAACGGGGGGATAACATGGACAATCGCATCATTTATGTAGTATCAGACTCAGTCGGAGAAACCGCCGAACTCGTTGTAAAAGCCTCGCTTAGCCAGTTTAACGGCTCAGCCGATGATACGCATATCAGACGAATACCTTATGTGGAAGATATCGGCACCATTAATGAAGTCGTGTCTCTCGCCAAAGTGGACGGCGGCATTATTTGTTTTACGCTCGTTGTTCCTGAAATGCGCAAATACCTGGTTGAACAAGCGGAAAAAGCGAATGTGCTGTATTACGATATTATCGGTCCGCTCATCGATAAAATGGAATCGGCTTACGGTCTGACCGCCAAATATGAACCGGGCCGCGTCCGGCAGCTTGATGAAGATTATTTCAAAAAGGTCGAGGCGATCGAGTTTGCCGTCAAATATGACGATGGCAGGGATCCAAGAGGCATTTTAAAAGCCGATATCATCCTGCTCGGAGTATCCAGAACGTCTAAAACCCCATTATCACAATATCTTGCCCATAAGCGTCTGAAAGTGGCCAATGTGCCGATCGTTCCTGAGGTCGATCCGCCGGAAGAACTGTTCAGCGTTGATCCGAAAAAATGCATCGGCTTAAAAATCAGCCCTGATAAACTGAACCATATACGTAAAGAACGGTTAAAATCTCTCGGCTTAAATGACAAAGCCATTTACGCCAATATCAACAGAATTAAAGAAGAGCTGGAGTATTTTGAGAAAATCGTGAACCGGATCGGCTGCCAAGTCGTTGACGTTTCGAATAAAGCGGTCGAAGAAACAGCGAACATCATTCATCATCTCAAAACAAAGGGCCGATAACTCAGGACGCTTTATCCTGGGTTTTTGGGTATGCAAATAGGGAATAAACAAAAAGGATGGCATCTTCGCGAAGTTTGTATTATAATAAAAAATTGTGATAAAATGTTTATTTTTAGGTTTAAGCTTCGTGTGATACGAATAAACTATTATGGGTAAGATGTCAAGAATAACTCCCGGAAATTTTTCGACAAAGCTCAAAATAGATCCGCAGTCATGGAGCATATGCGATTTCGCTTGTTTTTATGCAGGAGATTGATGGAGGGATGGAGAATTAGTCTTCTAAATGAAAAAGAAAAGACGATTTTTGTCGATGCAGACGCATGCCCCGTAAAAGAGGAAATAATGCTCATTGCATCGCAATTCAGCGTTCGGGTTATTTTCGTCGCATCATTTGAACACTACCAGCTTTCCAGAAGCAAAGACGAGAACTGGGTATACGTTGATCCTCATAAAGAAGCGGCAGATTTATATATCGCAAACCATGTGAGATCGGGAGACGTCGTAGTCACGCAGGATATCGGTTTAGCATCTCTTTTGCTGAACAGAAATATTGCCGTCTTATCGGAAAGGGGCCGTTCTTATACTGAAGACACGATTGACTTCGCTCTGATGAGCCGTCATATGTCAGGCAAAATGAGAAGAAGCGGCATTCATTCCAAAGGACCTAAAAAATTAAATAAAGAAGATCGGAATCGATTTGTTACCCTGCTTAAAAAAATCCTGTCGAATGATGAAGGGATTTCAAATCAAAACATCGAATAATGTACGACGGAGTGTTATAAGATGGGAAACCGCATACCAGATGAAGTAGTTAATCAGGTGCAGCAGTCAGCAGACATTGTTGAAGTCATAGGTGATTATGTCCAATTGAAAAAGCAAGGCCGCAACTACTTTGGGCTCTGTCCGTTTCACGGGGAAAACACGCCCTCGTTTTCCGTCTCCAGCGATAAGCAGATCTTTCATTGCTTCGGATGCGGAGCGGGCGGGAACGTTTTCTCTTTCTTACGGCAGATGGAAGGCTATTCATTTACGGAAGCTGTTTCTCACCTTGCGGATAAATATCAGATTGATTTCCCTGATGATATAACGATTCACTCTGCATCCAGGCCTGAATCTTCCGGAGAGCAGAAGATGGCGGAAGCCCACGAGCTTCTGAAGAAATTTTACCATCATTTGCTAATAAATACAAAGGAAGGCCAGGAAGCGTTAGATTACCTTTTATCAAGGGGTTTTACGAAAGAGCTCATAGATGAGTTTGAAATCGGCTACGCGCTGGATTCCTGGGATTTCATGACGAAATTCTTGAAAAAGCGCGGTTTTGAGGAAGAAATGATGGAAAAAGCGGGTCTGCTGATCAGAAGGGAAGACGGCAGCGGGTATTTTGACCGTTTCAGAAACAGAATTATGTTTCCCATTCATGATCACCACGGAGCCGTGGCGGCTTTTTCAGGAAGGGCGCTCGGAAGCCAGCAGCCGAAGTATATGAACAGCCCGGAAACGCCGCTGTTTCATAAATCTAAGCTGCTGTATAACTTTCATAAGGCGCGCCTGCCGATCAGGAAAGAGGAGAGAGCCGTTCTGTTTGAAGGCTTCGCTGACGTCATATCCGCCGTCAGCTCAGGCGTAAAAGAAAGTATTGCCACAATGGGGACGTCGCTCACCGAAGAGCATGTGAAAATTCTCAGAAGAAATGTTCAGGAGGTCATTCTCTGCTACGATTCGGATAAAGCCGGGTACGAAGCTACGCTGAAAGCGGCCGGCCTGCTCCAGAAAGCCGATTGTAAGGTAAGAGTAAGCATGCTGCCTGACGGGCTTGATCCTGATGATTATATCAGAACCCGGGGCGGAGAAAAATTCCGGACCGATATCATTGATGCAAGCGTTACGGTCATGGCTTTTAAAATGCAATATTTCCGCAAAGGGAAAAACTTATCTGACGAAGGAGACCGGCTCGCTTATATGAAAGAAGTGCTGAAAGAAATCAGCGCTCTTTCCGGGTCGCTTGAGCAGGAAATGTATGTGAAGCAGCTCGCCTCTGAATTTTCTCTTTCGGTAGAATCTTTGACGGAACAGCTTTCCATCTACGCCAGACAAAACGCCCCCGGCGACAAAAACGCCGAACCGCAGACAAGACGGGCCCGGGTGACGACAAAAGCGAAACGGCGCCGTCTCCGTCCCGCCTATGAGAACGCGGAAAGACTTCTGCTCGCTCATATGCTGAGAGACCGAAACGTCATAAAGAAAGTGATTGAGCGTGTCGGCTTTGAATTTAACATTGACGGACATCGTGCGCTGGCAGCATACCTGTACGCTGTTTATGAAGAGGGTGCTGACATGACGCCGCAGCATCTTATGGCGAGAATGCAGGATGAGGAAATCAGCCAGCTGCTTTCAGATATAGGGATGCTCCAAGTAAACGAGGAGCTCTCAGAGGCCGAGTTATCCGATTACGTAAAAAAAGTGTTGGATCACCGAAAATGGTCAATGATAAAGGAAAAAGAAGCAGAAAGAGCGGATGCGGAGAGGCAGAAAGACTTCGTGAAAGCTGCGTCTCTGGCTCAAGAAATTGTTGCATTGAACCGATCATTAAAGTAACACCAAAAAGAGGCTTGCGTTCTGATTGGCAATGATTCCTTGCGGAGGAGCAAATAGATCGCTTAACCTCATCATGAATTGTCATTTATTATCCGCAGCCCTGCATGCTGAAAAAGAGAGAAGGCTTCCGGGTCGGATAAGAAACATACCGCTTTTAGAATTCGTTGCAAGCTTTGGAAGGAGGGATCCATAATGGCTGATAAACAAACCCACGAAACAGAAACAGAACTTACATTAGACCAGGTAAAAGAGCAGCTTACTGAAACTGGAAAAAAACGTGGCGTTTTAACATATGAAGAAATTGCTGAACGCATGTCCAGCTTTGAAATTGAATCAGACCAAATGGATGAGTATTATGAATTTTTAGGAGAACAAGGTGTTGAATTAATTAGTGAAAATGAAGAAACGGAAGATCCTAATATTCAACAGCTTGCCAAAGCCGAAGAAGAATTTGACCTTAATGACCTCAGCGTACCGCCTGGCGTAAAGATCAATGATCCAGTCCGCATGTACCTTAAGGAAATCGGACGGGTAAATCTTCTTTCTGCTAAAGAAGAAATCACCTACGCTCAAAAAATTGAAGAGGGTGACGAGGAATCTAAACGCAGACTGGCTGAAGCAAACCTTCGTTTAGTTGTCAGCATTGCTAAACGGTATGTCGGCCGCGGCATGCTTTTCTTAGACTTGATCCAAGAAGGAAACATGGGTCTCATGAAAGCCGTCGAGAAGTTTGACTACCGTAAAGGATATAAATTCAGTACGTATGCGACTTGGTGGATCAGACAGGCGATTACACGCGCCATCGCTGACCAGGCGAGAACAATCCGTATCCCGGTTCACATGGTGGAAACCATTAACAAATTAATCCGGGTGCAGCGTCAGCTTCTTCAGGATCTTGGCAGAGAGCCGACACCGGAAGAGATTGCTGAAGACATGGATCTTACGCCTGAAAAAGTCCGTGAAATATTAAAAATTGCTCAAGAGCCGGTTTCTTTAGAAACGCCGATCGGTGAAGAAGACGACTCACATCTCGGTGATTTTATCGAAGACCAGGAAGCGACATCTCCGTCGGATCATGCGGCATATGAGCTTTTAAAAGAACAGCTGGAAGATGTGCTGGATACGTTGACAGATCGTGAAGAAAACGTGCTGCGTCTCCGTTTCGGTCTGGATGACGGACGCACAAGAACTTTAGAAGAAGTCGGCAAAGTGTTTGGAGTAACGAGAGAGCGTATTCGCCAAATTGAAGCAAAAGCGCTTCGCAAATTGAGACATCCGAGCAGAAGCAAACGTCTGAAGGATTTTCTCGAATAGAATGGAACGGGTCTTTTTGATCCGTTCTTTTTTGTGTATAAGATATATGGATAATATACCTTTATTTTACTGGATAAGCATATGTTTTGCAAATGGGTTCGGAAAAAATGCGGCATGTCCTGAAAGGGGGAGAATCAGATAAGTTTATTTATATTCTTTATTGTAAGCGTATACAATTCATTATACAATAGAATAAAGATAATTTTGTGATAAACAAAACAGTTATTTTTGCTTTTTGTATAAATTGTGAAATCAATGAAATTGCTGAGCAAGACCATTTACTTTTTGTAAAAATAAGTTAGAATTAGAAGTGTTTACATAGGGGGAGAATGAAAAAGGGGGATGGAGATATGAAGTGGAATCCGCTGATTCCTTTTTTGCTCATTGCAGTGCTGGGAATAGGGCTGACTTTCTTTTTAGCTGTAAAAGGCAATGGAGATGCGCATCAGATCGCAAGCGGCGGTGAAAGCAAAAATGCCGAGAAGGAAACTGCAAACGCTTCACCTGAAGAGATTTATAAAGCGAACTGCATCACCTGTCACGGAGAAAACTATGAAGGTGTGTCAGGGCCGAACTTAAAAGGCGTCGGCAAAAGAAAAGATGTCGCTGAGATTAAAACAAAAATTGAAAAAGGCGGCAACGGGATGCCCGCGGGCCTTGTGCCGGCCGAAAAGCTGGATGACATGGCAAAATGGGTTTCTGACATTAAATAAAGCTTTACCGGTCCCTATATAAAAGACATATGAAAAACTCTATCCGCCGCTTGGATTCCGGGCGGTTTTTTTATATGATAGTAAAGGAAAAAGAACCTGAGAAAAGTTGTGATATTGTGAATGAAATGAAGTTATCTAAAAGATTGCAGTCTGTGGCGGAATATATCCCTCCGGGTGCCCTGGTTGCTGATATCGGGTCAGACCACGCGTATCTTCCTTGCTATGCAGTTTTGAATCATTTGGCAAGCCGGGCAATCGCCGGTGAAATTACAGACGGGCCGTATCTATCCGCCAAACAGCAGGTGGAAAAACTGGACTTAAGCACTCTTATCTCCGTAAGGAAAGGTGACGGGCTGAGCGTCCTTGAAAAAGGAGAAGCCGGCGCCATTACAATCGCTGGCATGGGCGGAGCACTGATCGCTCATATTTTGGAATCGGGGAAAACGAAATTGACGGGGCGTGAACGGCTGATTCTGCAGCCGAATATTCATGCCGTTCATATAAGAGAGTGGCTGTATCAGGAAGGCTATGAACTGCTTGATGAAGTGATTCTCGAAGAAGACGGAAAGTGTTATGAAATCCTCGTTGCGGAAACTGGCGACCGTGATGCGCCTTATCGGGATGTGCCGATGGCTGCCGGAATGCTTGCGGGTCCGTTTTTATTAAAAGAGAGGAATGAAGTGTTTCTTCGGAAATGGAGCCAGGAACTTAAGCATACTGAGCAAATTTATGAACAGATCAGCCGCAGTGCAAAGCATGAAAATCATGAAAAATTAGCTGAATTGAAAGAGCGGATTTCTCTGCTGAAGGAGGTAATCGGACATGCCTAAACATGTGAACGGACAGGAAATCATCCAGCTGTTTGAACAATTTTCACCGAAGGCTTATGCGGTGGAAGGAGATAAAATCGGACTGCAGATCGGTACATTGAATAAGCCGGTGAAAAATGTCATGGTGACACTGGATGTTTTGGAACAAACGGTAGATGAAGCCATTGAGAAAAAAGTTGACTTAATTATCGCCCACCATCCGCCGATTTTTCGGCCGCTTAAACAGATCACCACTGATCAACCGGGCGGAAGACTGATTGAGAAATGTATAAAGCATGATATTGCCGTATATGCGGCTCATACGAATCTTGATGTAGCGGACGGCGGTGTTAACGATCTGCTTGCCGAAGCTCTCGGCCTGACAGACACAGAAGTGCTCGTCCCGACATATTCGGACCCGATGAAAAAACTTGCCGTATATGTTCCGAAAGACTATGAAGAAGCTGTAAGAACCGCGCTCGGCAACGCCGGAGCGGGACATATCGGCAATTACAGCCATTGCGCGTTCTCTTCTGAGGGAATCGGGAGCTTTAAGCCGCTGGAGGGGGCAGACCCGTTTATCGGACAGACGGGAGAGCTGGAACTCGTCCATGAAGTGAGACTTGAGACCGTTTTTCCGGCAAGTATGGAGAAAACCGTCGTAAAAGCGCTGAAAAAAAGCCATCCGTATGAAGAGGTGGCGTATGATATTTATCCGGTGGAGCAGTCTCCGCTTGAAAAAGGCCTCGGCCGGATCGGAAAACTTCAGCAGGACATGACGCTTGAAGAGTTTGCTCTGTTTGTGAAAGAAAAGTTTGACGTTAACGGAGTCCGGATGGTCGGAGAGCGAAACAGCAAGGTGAAAAAGGTCGCGGTTCTTGGCGGGGACGGAAATAAATATATTTATCAGGCAAAGCGGAAAGGTGCAGATGTTTACGTGACGGGCGACCTTTATTTTCATGTAGCGCATGATGCGATGATGATGGGATTAAACGTCGTGGACCCGGGGCATTATGCTGAAAAGATCATGAGAAAAGGCACGGCTGAGAAGCTTACGGCAATGGCCGGAGAGAAAAACTATGACGTGCGCATTTTCGCTTCCGAAACAGATACAAACCCATTTACCTTCTTATAAAAAAACTGAGGCCCCGGGCCTCAGTTTTTTATTTTTACTTTCGGAAGGATTTTTTTGAGCGGCACACTGTGTTCAAGCTGCCATGTCGATTCATCGTTGTGGTCAAACTGCTCTAAAAAGCGGATGACTTCCTTTGTAATCGGTGTCGGTGTTGATGCGCCTGCGGTAACGGCGACGGTATTGACGTCTTTCAGCCATTCGAGCTTCAGTTCACTGATGTCTCCGATTCGGTAGGCTTTTGTTCCGGCGATCTCTTCTGACACTTGAGCCAGCCTGTTGGAGTTATTGCTTTTCGGATCGCCGACAACAATGGTTAAGTCCGCTTTTTTTGCCTGCTCCGATACAGCTTCTTGACGAACCTGTGTGGCCAGGCAGATTTCCTGATGGTATTCCACGTGCGGGTACTTTTCTTTGACTGATTCCATAATATCGTGGACGTCCCACTGGGACATTGTCGTTTGGTTTGTAACGATTAATTTCTCAGCCTGAATATCGAGATTTCTGACGTCTTCTTCTGTTTCAACGAGATGAACGATTTCAGGAGCGACGCCGACGGCTCCTTCAGGCTCGGGGTGGCCTTTTTTGCCGATGTATATGACATGATAGCCTTCAGCTTTTACTTTTCGGATTAAGTCATGTGTTTTCGTGACGTCCGGGCATGTGGCGTCAATCGTAACAAGCCCTTTTTCCTCAGCAGCTTTTCTTACTTCCGGAGATACCCCGTGAGCCGTGAAAATAACGGTTCCTTTTTCCACCTGCTTTAAAATCTCCAGACGGTTTGTGCCGTCAAGCGTGTAAATGCCGTCTTCCTCAAACGCATCTGTGACATGCTTATTATGAACAATCATTCCGAGTATATATATAGGTCTTGGCAGTGTTTTATCGAGTGACGCGTTTTTGGCTATGACCATGGCATCAACAACGCCGTAACAGTAGCCGCGCGGCGATATTTTGATAACGTCCAATGTAGATGTCCTCCTATCAAAAGTGAGTGTAGAGGCAATATAAAAAGCCGTAGTTAAACGGCTCAAATCTTGCATTCTTCTGATCTCATTATAGCTAATCTTTCGTGAGATATCAAAGAATGTTAAATATATAATTTCGGCGTTGATCTGCCCGATGTTCTTTTTGGACGCGGCTGTTCCGTTGATTCTGCCTGTGCGGCGTCTTTTTCTTTTGAAGCGGATGCTTTTTCAGACGTCTTCTTTGATGTTTTGGATGAGGCGTCTGATTTGTTTTCATCTTCTGTTTCATCTGTTTTTTCGGCTTCATCCTTTTTGTCCTGTTCGTCTGTTTCTTTTGTCTCGTCAGATTCATTCTCATCATCGCTGCTGCTTAATTGGCTGTAAAGCTTCATCATGGCGGGCAGACTCCGTACTAAAGGACCGTACTGCTGGATCATCGGCGTAACCTGCTGCGCCACGCCGAGCACCTTCTGAACGTTGCCGAGCATGCTCGACAGGGATGCCGGACTTGCCAGGTTCTGTATTCCCTGCAGTCCTGCACCTGCTCCTCCGCTGGCCGCCGCCGGTGCCGACGCGGCAGCGCTTCCTCCTCCTGAACCGGGTAAAAAACGGGAAAGCATCCCTTTTAAGCCCCCTCCGCCGCCCGTGCCTGCGTTTCTCAGGCCCGCTCCGGCAATCTGCTGCTGAGGGAAAAGCTGCCGGCCCTGCTGCATCAGCTGCCGGCCCGGCAATGACGGTCTTCCTCCCATCCTCATACGCGGATTCATCAACGGCCGGCCCTGCTGCGCCATATTTCTCATCGGCTGCTGTGGAAACATACTTGTACCTCCTTTCTGTCTCTCTGCTATTACAATATGCATCGGAGGGGGCATTTGCTTTTCTGTCTTGAAAACAGGATTCCCCCAAGACATGGTGTTTTTAAGTAAAATCGGTTATAATGTGATGATGGACACAGAATGTGCCGCTTTAAGGAGCTGGGAAAAATGAAAGAAACTAAATTTGATGGATACAACTTAAAACCGTTTATTATAGATGCAGTTCACCGCCTTGGTTTTTATGAACCGACAGATATTCAAAAGCGGCTGATACCTGCCGTACTGAAAAACGAAAGCGTGATCGGGCAGTCCCAGACGGGGACGGGGAAAACCCACGCCTATTTATTGCCAATTTTGAATCGGATTGATCCGGGTTCTGATACGGTGCAGGCTGTTATCACGGCGCCGACGAGAGAGCTTGCCAATCAGATTCATCAGGAAGCGCTCAAAATCACACAGGGTGCGGAAGATGAGCCGATCCGGACAAAATGCTTCATCGGCGGGACGGACAAGCAAAAATCAATTGATAAGCTGAAAACACAGCCTCATCTCGTCGTCGGAACGCCGGGCCGGATCGCGGATCTGATTAAGGCGCAGGCATTGAACGTCTATAAAGCGCAGTCTCTCGTCATTGACGAAGCAGATCTGATGCTTGACATGGGCTTTTTAGAAGACGTTGATTACATCGGATCACGGATGCCGGAAGAACTTCAGATGCTTGTGTTCTCAGCTACGATTCCGGAAAAGCTGAAGCCGTTTTTGAAAAAGTATATGGAAAATCCGAAGTACGCGCATGTTGAGCCGAAAAGAATCACAGCCGAAAAGATTGAACATGTTTTGGTTCCTTCTAAACAGCGTGATAAAGACAAACTGCTTTTTGATATGATGTCTCATCTGAACCCTTATCTGGGCATTGTGTTTGCCAATACGAAAAACACGGCTGACCATATTGCGAAATACCTGACTGAAAAGGGCATGAGGATCGGTCTTCTGCACGGGGGATTAACGCCGCGTGAGCGTAAGAAGGTAATGAAGCAGATTAATGATCTGGAATTCACTTATGTCATTGCGACAGACCTTGCGGCAAGAGGAATTGACATTAAAGGCGTAAGCCACGTCATCAACTATGAGCTTCCGGACGATCTGGATTTTTATGTTCACCGCGTCGGGAGAACCGCACGCGCCGGTTCATCAGGCCAAGCACTGACCATTTATGAGCTTTCTGACGAAGATGCGCTCGTAAGACTCGAAAAGATGGGTATTGTGTTTGAATATGCGGAGCTTGTAAACGGCGAATGGAAGAAAGGCGATGACCGCCACCGCCGCAAAAATCGCAAAAAGACGGCAAATGAGGCTGACCAAATGGCGAAACGCCTTGTGAAAAAGCCGAAAAAAGTAAAGCCGGGCTATAAAAAGAAAATGAGCTACGAAATGGAAAAAATCAGAAAGAAGCAGAGAAGAAACCAATCTAACAGAGGAAAGTAGGGGGAATCGGGTTGCTGAAAATAGGCTCACACGTCTCAATGAGCGGAAAACATATGCTCCTTGCCGCAAGCAAGGAAGCCGTTTCATACGGGGCGAACACATTTATGATCTATACGGGCGCTCCCCAAAATACGCGCCGCAAAAAAATTGAAGACTTGAATATTGAAGCGGGCCGCGCCCATATGAAGGAAAACGGCATCGACGAGATTGTCGTGCATGCGCCGTACATCATTAACATCGGAAATACGACAAATCCGGCAACGTTTGAGCTGGGCGTTGATTTTCTGCGTTCTGAAATTGAAAGAACGGCAGCGATCGGCGCGAAACAGATCGTGCTTCATCCAGGGGCGCATGTCGGAGCCGGGGCTGAGACGGGCATCAAAAAAATCATTGAAGGTTTAAACGAAGTGATTGTTCCCGGTCAACACGTGCAGATTGCGCTGGAGACAATGGCGGGCAAAGGATCAGAATGCGGAAGAAGCTTTGAAGAGCTGGCCGAGATCATTTCGGGGGTTACGCATAATGAACATCTATCCGTCTGCTTTGACACTTGTCACACCCATGATGCAGGATATGATGTCGCCAATGATTTTGACGGCGTTCTTAACGAGTTTGATAAAATCGTCGGTATCGATCGGATAAAAGTCCTTCATGTGAATGACAGTAAGAATATTAAAGGCGCCCGGAAAGACCGCCATGAAAATATCGGGTTCGGAGAGATCGGTTTTGACGCTCTGCAGTACATCGTTCATCACGAGCAGCTTGCCGATATTCCGAAAATCCTCGAAACACCGTATGTAGGCGAAGACAAGAAAAATAAGAAGCCGCCGTACCGTTTTGAAATCGAAATGCTGAAAGAAAAGCAGTTTGATCAGGAGCTTCTTAAAAAAATATCAGCTCAATAAAAAAGGAGGGGGAATTGCCCCTCCTTTTTTACCCTGAGAATTGATTGAAAAGTTCGTCAACTTTCCGAGCCGTTTCTTTTGAGGTTATCGTTTCCACTTTTTTCAGCAGGCGAAGCCGCTCCTGTTCATCAAAAATATTGATGTTTTTTCCGTGCATCAGAGCCGCTACCTCAGCCGCTTGACTTCTCGTAATGCTGATTCCGTATTGCTTGGAATATTTCAGAAGATCGTCCGCAGTGACTTGATTGAGCCGCTGCAAAATAATTCTTTGTATTAAAATCATCGATACTATCACCTCTTTAGACATAATGTATTGAGCAAATCATTAAAATGTTACGGCTTTTAATGGTAAAATGAAGTTGCTTACTGTTTAAAATAGTTATTACAGGAAAGGAGATTTTATGACTCCAAATAAACAGCACAAAAGAGAATCATTTTTACACTTTATCTTCAGGGTCATCATGATTCTGATCGGGGCGGGTTCAGCCGCCGTAAGTATTGAATTGTTTCTGGTCCCTAATAATTTTATCGACGGAGGCATTATCGGTGTTTCATTAATTTTAGACCACCTCTTTATGTCCAATCCCCTCCTCAATTTCGCCTTATTCGTTGTGTTACTCAACATTCCATTTATGATTTTCGGATATAAATATATCGGAAAAACATTTCTCATCTCTACTGTTATCGGAATTGTCGGTTTAGCGCTGATTGAATCCTCCTTGCACCATGTGGAGGCCATTACGACCCAGCCTATTTTGGCGACGGTATTCGGCGGGCTTTTGCTCGGTTTCGGGGTAGGCCTTGTCATCCGAAACGGAGGCTCGATGGACGGTACTGAAATACTCGGTATCCTTCTCACAAAAAAGCTGCCCTTCTCAGTCGGAGAATTCGTTATGCTCATCAATGTGTTTATTTTTATTTGGGCCGGTTTTGTGTTCGGTCCGGAGCAGGCGATGTATTCTTTCATGACTTATTATATTGCCATGAAAACGATTGACGCCGTCATCCAGGGGCTTGATGAAACAAAAGCGGTCATTATTGTGGCAGATCAGTATGCGGAAATTTCAGATGCAATCTTGCATCGGCTTGGAAGGGGAACCACCAAGCTTCAGGGAAAAGGCGGATATACGGATGAATCCAAAGAAGTCATTTACGCGGTCGTGACAAGGCTTGAAGTGACTAAATTGAAATCCATTGTGTTTGAAATTGATAAAAACGCCTTTATTACGATCATGAATACCCATGAAACGAGGGGCGGTAAGTTCAAAACCGCGATTCACTAGGCTTTCATTTACTTTTCATCATTTTATAGGTATAATTTGATACATCATAAGAAAATGGCCTGCTGTTCAGACAGCTGCCATTTTCTTTTTGGAGCGATACCGTGTTGTAAAGGGGAGGTCCTCATGAACGTACAAGAAGCGTTGAACCTGCTGAAAGAAAAAGGGTATAAATATACGAGTAAGCGAGAAGACATGCTGCAGCTTTTTGCTGATTCTGATAAATATCTGACCGCCAAAAACGTGCTTGCCGCATTAAATGACGACTATCCGGGTCTGAGCTTTGATACCATATACAGAAATCTTTCGTTATATGAAGAACTCGGCATTTTGGAAACGACGGAGCTTTCCGGAGAAAAACTGTTCCGTTTTACATGCTCTTATACCCATCATCATCACCATTTTATCTGTTTAACCTGCGGGAAAACGAAGGAAATTGAGTCCTGTCCGATGGATAAGCTGCACGATGATTTGGAAGGGTATGAAATCAGCGGCCATAAGTTTGAAATTTACGGCACCTGTCCGGCGTGCCGATAAAAAACCTCCTGCTTATACAGGAGGTTTTTTTTCAGCTTTTAACATGCTGAAAGCTGTGTTTGTTTTTATTAATCCAGGCGACGGCTTCAAGCCAATTCTGCACCCTGATAATATTGGAATCGATGGGGAGCTGATTATATGGGGAGTTAAAAAGGATAACCGGAATGCCTGCTTCTTTTGCGATCATTGTCGCGTTGCCGTGGTGATCTTCGAAAAATAAATCAATGCCGTGTTTTTTGACGGCTTCCACTTTGTGATGGCCTCCGACAAGCTCAATGTGATCGTAATGAATGTCCCGGTTTGCAAACCAGTCCAGCGTAACATCTTCTAAGTGGCCGCGTCTTGCCGTAATGTAGATAAGACGGTGCTCTTCTTTCAGTCCGTCCAGTGCCTGCTTGGCAAATTCCGCGAGCTTCGCTTCTTTATATATGGCTGCTTCATGAACGTTCATCCATTCCCAAAATTCCTCGTCTGTAATGTTCAAAAGCTTCGTCAGATCATAATCAGTCATATCATCCAAGGTAATGGAAAGATGAAATGAGCGGTTTAAATAAGGGACAAATGTATCCTGTGCCGTAACTGTGCCGTCAATATCTATACCTAACCGTAACATGTCCACACTCCTATAAATTCATCCCTTCAAGTGTAACATAAACAATTAACAATACCAGAAAAGTTTAGCAAACATGAATTCGTAAAAAACGCGGAAACTAAAAAAGCTCCTTTCATAAAAGAAAAAGGGGGAATTGAAGGTGGCATACGATTACGAAAATCGAAAAGGCAACGATTACTATGTAGATCATGGATCGGAAGGAACCGATATCACGCGTGATGTTTATTCAGAAGAAACAGCGGCCGAAATCTCAGAGCCATATCGTGCTTCTGACCGGGCAGCAGACCGTGATGATAATCGGGACGGAGTAAGTGAAGGCCGGGGGATAGGGTATGCAGCATTGGCTATTTCTATCATTTCCCTGTTTGTGCTCCCTGTTTTATTAGGGGCATGCGGCATTATCGTCGGCTATATCGCCAGAAGAAGAGGAGCAGGCGCTTTAGGCGGATGGGCGATGGGAATCGGTATTGTTTCCCTTGTGCTTGGCATCTTCATTACACCGTTTTTTTAACACAACGCAAAAAAAAGCTTGGCGGAATATCCGTCAAGCTTTTTGTGTTTCTTGTTCTGCTTTTGCTTTTTCTGCTTCAAGCTTTGCATAGTGTTCTTCTGCCAGCTTGTCGATTTCTTTTTTGAGCTCTTCGACCATTGTTTCTTCAGGGACTTTGCGGACGATTTGGCCTTTGCGGAAAAGAAGTCCTTCGCCGCGCGCGCCGGCAATCCCGATATCGGCTTCTCTTGCTTCGCCCGGTCCGTTAACGGCACATCCGAGAACCGCTACTTTAATCGGCGCTTTGACTTTAGAAATGTATTCTTCCACTTCATTTGCGATGCTGATGAGATCAATTTCGATCCGTCCGCATGTCGGGCATGAAATAAGCGTAGCCGCGTTTGAAGCAAGACCGAATGATTTCAGCAGTTCTCTGGCTACTTTTACTTCTTCAACAGGATCGGCGCTCAGAGAGATCCGGAGCGTGTTACCGATTCCTTTGCTTAAAATCGCTCCGAGTCCGGCCGCGCTTTTTACCGTTCCGGCAAACAGCGTGCCCGATTCTGTAATTCCGAGGTGAAGCGGATAATCAAATGCTTTTGACGCTTTTTCGTATGCTTCTATGGCGAGATTGACGTCAGAGGCTTTCATGCTGACGATGATGTCATGAAAGTCAAGGTCTTCCAGGATTTTGATATGATGAAGCGCACTCTCAACCATTCCGTCAGCAGTCGGATAGCCGTATTTTTCTAAAATACGCTTTTCCAAAGATCCCGCGTTTACGCCGATCCGGATCGGAATTCCTTTTTCTTTCGCCGCTTTTACGACGGCTTCCACTTTTTCGCGCCGGCCGATGTTACCCGGGTTGATTCTGATTTTGTCGGCCCCGCCCTCAATTGCTTTTAATGCAAGCTTGTAGTCAAAATGAATATCGACAACGAGAGGGATGGAAATTTGTTTTTTGATGTCGGCAATCGCGTTAGCGGCGCGTTCGTCCGGACATGCCACCCGGACAATTTGGCAGCCGGCTTCGGCTAAACGGTTGATTTCCGCAACTGTTGCTTCTACGTCGTGTGTTTTGGTCGTCGTCATACTCTGAATGACGACTTCGTTATTTCCGCCTATTGTTAAAGGTCCCACTTTGACGGGACGCGTTTTTGTACGATGTGTGATTTCACTCACTTGTCAATCGCTCCTTAATTGTAGTTACCGCTTTTGCAGGCTGAGCCTTTTACATGTCAGGCAACTTCTATTTACATGTTATATTGTAACAGTGTATTTGCCGAACTGACAAGAAATTAACGTTTAATTGCGGTAGACGGGGAATTTATAAGCGGTGCCTGCCTGAATGGCATTTGCTTTTACATTCGGATTCAGCGCCTCAAAATCTTGTGCAATATCATCTGGCGCTTTATGTGCGCCGACTATCGACATCACCGTATCGCCTTTTTTGACCGTAACCGTTCTGTATGAAGCTTCCTGTTGTGCTGGCTGTGCCGCCGCTGCGTATGCTGGAAGGTCTTGAGAAGGGATCGTGCCGATTTTAAGATCGTAAAAGATAATGAATATCACAAATAAACTGCCGAATACAAAAGTAAGCCGCTTCATTCCAACCGCCTCCCGCATACATTTTTACTTCATTGTATGCTTGTCCCGTTTTGTTCATGACAAAAAAGAAGACCGCCGGGGGCAGTCTTTGTTACACAGCTGTTTTTCTTGGCGGTATCTCTTTTAAGACGAGGAAAAGGATGATAAAGTTTACAAACCAATTCACTAAAAATTCACTCGGCACCGTAATAACAAGCGCGCGCATGATCGTAAAGAATATGGTCGAAAGTGTAATGGAATAAGCCGAAAGCTTCCAGAGCTGCTGGTAATTCAATGTCTTTCTTTGCGCATTTTTCAATATCAGGCCGATGACGGCGAGAAATGATACTTCAATGAATTTGCCGGCCGCTGTCATGATGAACAGCAAAACGGACAGGACGGTGACGATCATTGTTTTATTTTGGTTTAATGCTGATATGATTTCTTTTTTTGTGATATCGGCAGGCATCAGCGAATAATTCATTTCTGTCGCCTGTCCGTCTACAGCAAGCACCATTTTATTTTTCAAAATGCCGATCGCATTTTGTTTCGCCGCTATTTGTTTCGCGCCGTAAGCATCTGTGGGATCAAACACGATGACGAACCCGTTCGCTTCCGTTTCCTTAGAGGCGGATGCTTTCGTCTGCAATTCTCCGTTTGAAATGCTGAAATCAGGGAAATCTTTCTTTAACACGGTTTTGAAACCGTTCATTGAGTTTACGGTGCCGGAGCAAAGGTAATAAGCGCTTGGCAGCGTAAAAAGGACAGACAGCAAAAATACATAAAGGATCGCTTTTCCTATCCCCTGAAACCGTGTTTTTGCAATATCTGCCGGAGAGTATGTACTTTTCAATAAAGCCGTAAATATGTTCAACATCTTCACTTCCTAGCCTAAACTGGTATATGTTGCTTATTGTATCGTTCACAGGGGATGAACACAAGTGAGAGTATTTAAAGCGGTGATAAGGAATCATACATAATAAGATAAAGCGGGAAGCGGTGATCGCCCGCAAAACAAAGGAGGGTGTTTTTGTCATGAGTGTTTTGTATTGGCTGATTATCATTGCGGTCTTCGTCATTGCTTTTATCGGGCTTGTATATCCGGTGATTCCAAGCGTTATTTTTATTGTGGCCGGTTTTCTTCTCTACGGATTTTTGTTTTCCTTCAGTCCTTATTCTTACCTGTTTTGGCTCATTGAGGCGGTATTTGCGGCCGTTTTATTTGCAGCTGATTATGTGTCAAATTTACTTGGCGTTAAAAGGTACGGAGGAAGCAGGGCGGCAATCTGGGGAAGCACGATCGGATTGTTGATCGGGCCCTTCGTTATTCCTGTGGCAGGCATTATAATAGGCCCGTTTATCGGTGCTGTCTGCGCTGAGGTGTTTGTTCATCAAAAGGATATCAAGTCCGCGGCAAAAGTGGGGCTCGGCTCGTTAATCGGCTTTTTAACAAGCGTGGCGGCAAAAGGCGTCATTCAGCTCTTTATGATCGGATATTTCTTATGGACGGTGCTTTAGAAAGGTTTAATTTCGGCAGTGAACGGATAAAGTGTAATATGTCTGCTGGAATCGCCGGATTGTGAGCTTTTTCATTGATTACCATGCTTTCTTTTGTTACATTGAGATTAGAAAAGTTCGCGTTAAGCGGCATTTCAGTACATATATTTAAAGGAGGAAAAAAATTATGGCTTACAAACTTCCAGAATTGCCTTACGCTTATGATGCTTTAGAACCTCATATCGATAAGGAAACGATGACGATTCATCATACGAAGCACCATAACACATACGTGACAAACCTCAACAAAGCGATCGAAGGATCAGCGCTTGCAGAGAAATCTGTAGATGAGCTTGTTGCTGATTTGAACGCAGTGCCGGAGGACATCCGCACAGCTGTCCGCAACAATGGCGGCGGACATGCCAACCACTCTTTATTCTGGACTCTTTTATCTCCGAACGGCGGAGGCGAACCGACTGGTGAGCTTGCTGAAGAGATCAAAAGCACGTTCGGAAGCTTTGATCAATTTAAAGAAAAATTCGCCGCCGCAGCAGCCGGCCGTTTCGGCTCTGGCTGGGCTTGGCTTGTTGTAAACAACGGCAAACTTGAAATTACAAGCACGCCAAACCAAGATTCACCGCTTTCTGAGGGTAAAACGCCTGTCCTCGGTCTTGATGTTTGGGAGCATGCGTACTACCTGAACTACCAAAACCGCCGTCCTGATTACATTTCAGCTTTCTGGAATGTTGTGAACTGGGATGAAGTTGCCCGTCTTTACAGCGAAGCAAAATAAATAGTTCGATAAAACAAGGTCTCCCGCGGGAGGCCTTGTTTTTTTATTGACTTTGAATCCTTTTACATATCTCAGTTTGAGTGAGACAAACTAATGTGTAGTAAAGGGGAGTCAATGATGAGCAAAATAAAAAAAATTATCGGCGACATCGAAATAAATAAAGGGCTGCTGCTGTTATTGACGATTGGCGGCCTTTACTCATTGGGCATCGCGCTGTCAAATACATTTGTCAACGTGTATTTGTGGAAGCAGTCGGGAAAATTTATTGATTTGGCCATATACAATTTGTCGGTCGTAACGATGCAGCCGGTTACCTTTCTGCTGGCCGGCCGGCTGGCTAAAAAAATTGACAGGGTGTTTATTCTCAGGTTCGGCGTTATCTTTTTGGCCGCTTTTTATTTAAGTGTGCTGCTTGCCGGAGAAACTGCGGCTTCCCGTCTCGTTTTGATAGGGGCCGTGCTCGGAGTTGGATACGGCTTTTACTGGCTGGCTTTTAATGTGCTGACGTTCGAAATTACGGAACCGGAAACGAGAGATTTTTTTAACGGGTTTTTAGGCATTTTGTCTTCATCGGCGGGCATGATCGGTCCGATTGTGGCTGGATATGTCATTTCAAGACTTGAAAACAATACGGGTTATACAATCATTTTCAGCCTGTCGCTCGGCTTATTTGCCCTTGCCGTGGTTATGAGCTTTTTTCTGAAGCGGAGGGAGTCGAAAGGCCGGTTTATGCTGAAAAAAGTTTTTGATGAGCGCCACACGAATCTGAATTGGCGCCGGATTACCAACGCGCACTTTTTTCAAGGCTTGAGAGAAGGGATTTTTGTTTTTTTAATCAGCGTATTTGTATTCATTGCGACAAACAGTGAGCTGGCGCTCGGAACATTCGGTCTCGTCAATTCC
Organism: Bacillus sp. JK74; assembly: GCF_053663395.1. Taxonomy (NCBI): domain Bacteria; kingdom Bacillati; phylum Bacillota; class Bacilli; order Caryophanales; family Bacillaceae; genus Bacillus; species Bacillus sp. JK74. The sequence continues at coordinate 452,499 of NZ_JBSJQB010000003.1, forward strand.
GCGGTTTCTTTTTTTGCCTATTATTTTGCATCAAGGCTCATCAAAAAAAGAGCTCGGAAAAAGGCGATTCTTATCGGCGGATTGATCTTGTACGGCGCCCTGTTTCTCATCATTTTTAAAATGAGCTTCACGACGCTCCTTTTGTACGGAGTGTTTATTGCGATCGGCTATCCAGTTCTGCTCGTGCCGTATGTCTCGCTTACATATGATGTGATAGGCCGGGCGCGTCTTGCCAGAAAAGCCAGAATTGAATACATTGTGCTCAGGGAGTTATTTTTAAATGCGGGCCGGATCGTTTCCATCCTTTGTTTCCTTGTAATCGTTACATTATTCAAGGAAAAAGTGGGAATACCGGCGGCGCTCGTGCTGCTCGGAGCCGGCCATCCGCTGATTTATTACTTTATAAAAGACATTAAACTGGATACGGAAACTTCTGATGAAACAGTAGAAGAAGACCGACAAAAACAGGCGGCGGAACCGAATTTTATAAAAGGAGAAAGATAAAAGGGTTATCTGTAGAAAAATATCGAAAAAACCTTTAGAATGAAAAATGGCACCTGAACAGAAGGTGTCATTTCTTTCTGTAAATAAGAAAAGGTGATGTCATGAGGAGAAATAAAAAGAAAATAGCTGTAAACAAAGAAAAGAAAAAATCACTGCCGATCCGGCTTAATTTTTTGTTTTTGGCCGCGTTTCTTATTTTCACTTGGATTATCGTCGAGCTTGGCATCAAGCAGATCGTTCAGGGTGATGATTATAAAAACGCCGCTAATAAGCAGGAGGAGTCTGATGTCAGCACGGCGGTTCCGAGAGGGAAAATATACGACCGGAACCTAAATCCCATCGTAACGAATAAAGCATTAAATGCGATTACATATACACGTTCAGCCTCAACCACCCAGGCGCAGCGTTTAAAAATCGCAAAAAAACTGTCGGGTATGATTAAGGTAAGCACCAAAAAGGTGACTGAGCGGGATAAAAAAGACTATTGGATGTTAACGAGGCCTGATGAAGCGAAAAAACTGATTACGGCCGAAGAAAAGCAAAAAGCTGAAGACAAAAAACTGTCTGTAGATGATTTATATCAGCTTCAGCTGAAACGTATCACAGACAAACAGCTGAATGAGCTCACTTCAAAAGATATGCAGATCCTTGCGATCAAAAGGCAGATGGATTCAGGCTACTCACTGACGCCTCAATACATCAAAAATGAAGGGGTGTCGGCAAAAGAAATGGCCGTCGTCAGTGAACATTTAGATGAACTGCCGGGAGTTGACGTGACGTCTGACTGGGAACGGTCTTATCCTTATAAAAGCCTGATCCGGACATTGCTCGGCAGTGTATCCAGTGCGAACGAAGGTCTTCCTTCCAATCTGCTGGATCACTATCTGTCACTCGGCTACAGCCGGAATGACAGGGTCGGAAAAAGCTATTTAGAATATCAATATGAAAGCCTGCTGCAGGGTCAAAAAGAGAAAGTGCAGAACTTAACCGACTCATCCGGAAATGTCACGGGCAGCAAAGTGATTTCAAAAGGACAGGCCGGCAAAGACCTTGTTTTATCCATTGATATGGACCTGCAGAAATCCGTTGAAAAAATCATTGAGAAAAATTTAAGATCGGCAAAAGCGAGACCGAGCACGAAGCTTCTTGATCGGGCCTTCGTCGTCATGATGAACCCGAAAAACGGAGAAGTGCTGACGATGGCCGGCAAGCAGATTACGAATGACCATGGAAAGTACAAAATTAATGATTATGCCCTCGGCGCAATGACTTCCTCCTACGCAATGGGATCGGCGGTCAAAGGAGCGACGGTGTTGACCGGACTGCAGACGGGCGCGATTAATTTGAACACCGTTTTCCAGGATGAACCTATGTATTTCAAGGGAAGTAAAAACCCGAAAAAATCATGGACGAATTTAGGACCCGTAGATATCCAAAAAGCGCTTCAGGAATCATCAAACGTGTTCATGTTCAAAACGGCGATTGCTGTCGGTAAAGGGGAGTACAAAAAAGGCCAGTCCCTGCCGCTTGATATGAAGGCATTCGATACTTTCAGATACTACTTCAATCAGTTCGGACTCGGAGTTAAGACGGGGATTGATCTTCCGAATGAAGCAACCGGGTACCAAGGGACACAGCGAATTTCCGGGCTTCTGTTAGACTTTGCCATCGGACAGTATGATACGTTTACACCGCTGCAAATGGCGCAGTATGTATCAACGATCGCCAATGGAGGCTATCGTTTGAAACCTCAGCTTGTAAAAGAGGTCAGACAGCCTGATTCGAAAAAAGGAATCGGAGCCGTTGTAGAGTCTGTTCAGCCTCAAGTACTGAACAAGATTGATATGAATCATGCAGACATTAAAGAAGTGCAGGCAGGTTTCAGACGTGTCATGACAAAAGGGACAGCCGCAACTGATTTTGCGACGGCGACATACAGTCCTGCCGGTAAAACGGGTACGGCGCAATCTTTCTATGACGGTCCTGACAAATCAGAGACGGGTGAAGGAACGTATAATACGACTCTTGTCGCGTATGCACCTGCTGATAATCCGGAAGTGGCTATTTCTGTAGTCGTTCCTTGGGCCTATATTAATTACAGCGATCGATATTCGATTACGAATGATATAGGAAGAGCAGCTCTGGACAAATACTTTGAGCTGAAAAAGAAACAAGAAGATAATAATACGAAGCAGAAAAACGAAGATAAAATTCAGGAAGACGCTGAAAACGGCAATACAAGCAACTAACAGAAAAACGCTCACAACCTGTGAGCGTTTTTTTTTATACAAAAAAACATCCGGATTTACAAAACCTTAACACTTGATTTATACGCATTTTACAAGAACCCTTTACTCTATACGTGTAGGACAAATTACACATTAAATGCAGGGGGAATTCAGGAAATGAAAAAAAACAAATGGATGCTTATGCTTCTGATGGCTGCTGTTATGATTGTTGCTGCAGCATGCGGAAATGCAAAGGAAAGCGGCAAGACAGACAGTCAATCTGCAAGTGAGGATAAAAAAGCATCAGGTTCTTTAACCATTTCTGGTTCATCAGCCATGCAGCCGTTAGTACTGGCAGCGGCGGAAAAGTTTATGGAAAAACATCCGGATGCTGATGTGCAGGTGCAAGCGGGAGGTTCAGGAACAGGACTTTCGCAAGTGTCTGAAGGGGCAGTGCAAATCGGCAACTCAGATGTCTTTGCTGAAGAAAAAGAAGGCATTGATGCGAAAGACCTAAAAGACCACCGAGTAGCGGTAGTGGCGATGGCGGCTGCGGTCAACCCCGGTGCGGGCGTAAAGGATATAACCAAAAAACAGCTGACAGACGTCTTTACAGGCAAAATTAAAAACTGGAAAGAGCTTGGCGGTAAAGATCAAAAAATTACACTCGTGAACCGTCCTGATTCATCTGGAACACGCGCTACGTTCGTCAAATATGCTCTTGACGGAGCAGAGCCTGCAGAGGGCATTACAGAGGATTCCTCCAATACAGTCAAAAAAATCATTGCGGAGACGCCGGGAGCAATCGGTTATCTGGCATTCTCTTATATAAACGATGACAAAGTAACGCCTTTATCGATCGGAGGCATCAAACCGGAAGAGAAAAACGTCGTCACAGGCGAGTATCCGATTTGGGCTTACGAGCACTCTTATACGAAAGGTGAAGCGTCAGGCCTGACAAAAACGTTTCTTGACTATATGAACAGCGATGAAGTACAGAAAAGTATCGTAAAAGATCAGGGCTACATTCCGATCTCTGATATGAAAGTCACACGTGACGCAAACGGCAAGCAAAGCTGAGGGGAGGGCGGGCTCCCCGCCTCTTCTTCTTTATAGGAGTGTAAACAAATGATAAATCACAGAGAAAAAGAGTCTGTAAGCGAACGCTTAATAAGCTCAAAACAAAACAGGCAATTGGATGAAGTCCGCGGAAGGGTGATTGTGTCTGTGTGTGCCGCGATTATCATTGCGGCATCAGCGGCGATCACAATTTTTCTCGGCATAAAGGGGCTGCAATCTTTTTTTGTAAATGGTGTAAGCCCGATTGAGTTCTTAACAAGTCTGAATTGGAATCCAACCCAGGCAAAACCTGAGTTCGGCGCGCTGCCTTTTATTTTCGGATCATTTGCGGTCACGGTTCTGTCCGCTCTGATCGCAGCGCCCCTCGGTATTGCGGGTGCCGTGTTTATGACGGAAATTGCGCCGACTTGGGGAAAGAAGGTGCTGCAGCCGGTAATTGAGCTGCTTGTCGGCATTCCGTCCGTCGTTTATGGATTCATAGGTCTTACAGTATTGGTTCCGTTTATCGGCTCTTTTAAATCAAGCGGAACGGGTCACAGCCTTCTGGCGGGGACGATCGTACTCTCGGTAATGATTCTGCCGACTGTTACATCGATTTCCGCTGATGCGCTTGCGTCACTTCCGAAACACCTTCGCGACGGTTCATATGCGCTTGGTGCGACGAGGTGGCAGACAATCAGAAAGGTGCTTATCCCGGCGGCGTTTCCGACATTGCTGACTGCTGTCGTGCTCGGGATGGCAAGAGCGTTCGGAGAAGCACTCGCCGTACAGATGGTTATCGGAAATACAAAGCTTCTGCCGGAAAGCCTGCTTGATACGGCGGGAACATTAACGACGATTATCACGTTAAACATGGGCCATACCACATACGGCAGTATTGAAAATAATACGTTATGGTCTATGGGGCTTGTTCTTCTCATCATGTCGTTTCTGTTTATATTGCTCATACGCTACTTGTCATCTAGGAGGAAAGTGTAATGAACCGGAAAATAACGGATAAATTGGCCACCGGTGTATTCGGGTTATGCGCCGCTGTAATCGCGGCGATTTTGGCAGGATTGTTTTTGTACATTCTTATTCACGGCGTCTCTGAAATCTCCTTGCATTTTCTTACGTCAAAATCGAGCGCCATTGCCTCAGGCGGCGGAATACGGGATCAGCTTTTTAACTCCTTTTACATTCTGTTTATCACCATGCTGATCACGATACCGCTTGGTGTGGGGGGCGGCGTCTTTATGGCTGAATATGCGCCCCGAAATAAAATCACCGATTTTATCAGAACGTGTATTGAGGTGCTGTCTTCGCTTCCGTCCATTGTCATCGGGATGTTCGGCATGCTGATGTTTGTAAACTTGACCGGATGGGGCTACACGATTATCGGGGGCGCGCTCGCATTAACGGTCTTTAACCTTCCCGTTATGGTCCGGGTGACAGAAGGCGCGCTCACTGCAGTCCCTAAGGAGCTGAAAGAAGCTTCTCTCGCTTTAGGCGTATCGAGATGGCATACCGTCAAAACGGTGCTGATTCCGAGTGCGATTCCTTCGATTTTAACCGGAGCCATTCTCGCATCAGGAAGAGTATTCGGAGAAGCGGCCGCATTGTTATTTACAGCGGGGCTGACAACGCCGCGGCTGAACTTTACGGATTTGAACCCGTTTTCTGAATCATCTCCTTTCAACATTTTCAGGCCGGCTGAGACGCTGGCGGTTCATATATGGAGTGTCAATACGCAGGGAATCATCCCTGACGCCGAAGCGATTGCAAACGGCGGCTCGGCGGTGCTGGTGATTTCGGTTCTCTTGTTTAACCTTTGTGCGAGATGGCTCGGGTCTGTCATTTATAAAAAGCTTACGGCAAATTAATCGGAAAGAGGCGAAAACATGATTGATCACATCATCAGGGAACAAGCGGAACAGACAAAGCGTTCGCCGGAGTCTTCGATTTTGGAAGTGAAGCATTTATCAATTTATTACGGTGACAAACAAGCGGTAAAAGATGTAAACATGAATATTGAAAAACATGCGGTGACGGCTCTGATCGGTCCGTCCGGCTGCGGGAAATCAACATTTTTGAGACAGATTAACAGAATGAACGATGCCATTGCTTCGGCAAGAAGCGAGGGAGAGATCCTTTATGAAGGGCTGAATATTTTGGGTGAAGCGATTAATGTCGTGTCTCTCAGACGGGAGATCGGTATGGTGTTTCAAAAACCGAATCCGTTCCCGAAATCCATTTACAATAACATCACACATGCGCTGAAGTATGCGGGGGAACGCAGGAAAGCCGTTTTGGATGATGCGGTCGAGGAAAGCTTAACGAAGGCGGCGCTTTGGGATGAAGTCAAAGACCGGCTTCATTCATCGGCTCTGTCGTTATCAGGCGGCCAGCAGCAGCGCCTTTGTATCGCCCGTACGCTTGCGATGAAACCTGCCGTGCTTCTTTTAGATGAACCGGCATCCGCTCTGGACCCTATTTCAAACGCCAGAATCGAGACGCTTTTGACAGAACTGAAAAAAGATTATTCGATTATTATCGTTACGCATAACATGCAGCAGGCGCTGAGGGTGTCTGACCGAACGGCTTTCTTTTTAAACGGGGAAGTGGTGGAATACGGGCAGACAGAACAAATTTTTACGAGTCCTAAAGCGCAAAAGACAGATGACTACATTAACGGAAAGTTCGGATAGGGGGAAGGACTGTGAGTCTTGTGAAGGAAGCGGTGCACACACAGAATTTATTTGATATTCACGGCATGAACGTATGGTACGGAGCCCATCAGGCTTTAAAAGACATTACGATCGGTTTTGAGGAGCGGAAGGTAACTGCGATCATCGGTCCGTCCGGCTGCGGGAAATCCACTTTTATTAAAACATTAAATTTAATGCTGCAAATGGCTCCGAATGTCAAAGTGACAGGCGACATGATCTATAACGGGCGCAATCTGCTGAAGGAAAAGACGGATGCGGCAGAATTAAGAAAACAGATCGGTATGGTGTTTCAAAAAGGCAATCCGTTTCCCCAGTCAATATTTGAGAATGTCGTGTACGGTCCGAGAATTCACGGCGAAAAAAATAAAAAGAAACTGCTTGAAATCGCTGAGGAATCTTTAAAAGCAGCTGCGCTCTGGGATGAAGTGAAGGATCGCCTTCACCAGCAGGCGCTTTCACTGTCAGGCGGTCAGCAGCAGCGCCTGTGCATCGCAAGGGCGCTCGCCACCAAACCGGACGTCCTTCTGATGGATGAACCGACGTCCGCTCTTGATCCCGTGTCCACGCGGAAAATAGAAGAGCTGATTTTGACATTGAAAGAAAAGTATACAATCGTCATTGTGACTCATAACATGCAGCAGGCTGCGAGGGTCTCTGATCAAACCGCGTTTTTCTATATGGGCGAACTGGTGGAGTGGGGCGATACAGGAAAAATATTTTCTCAGCCGGATCATCAAAAAACACATGATTATATCACCGGAAAATTCGGATAAAAAAACGGGCCCGGCCATTGACCGGGTCCTTTTTATATGCCTATTAAAAAAGCCTGCCGGCCGTATCCATCTGAATGGACGATGCCTGCAAGCTTTTTTAGCGGGTTAATGTTTTGACGATTTTTTTAAAGCTCATATCTGAGTCGACTTTGAAATGGCCGGCGCGGATTTCTTTGTGGTAGCCTGCGTCAATGACGTAATCATTGAAGTCTTTCGCTGAAGGAATAATCCCTTCTTTTTCAAGAATGGATGACACATCAGCAGTGCTCATTCCGTCTTTAATCGTCAGTTTGTATGTTACTTTTTTCTTTTTAGCGTCTGTGTTTTGGTCGTTGTTTAATGATTTTTCTTTAGAATCAAGCAGTTTTTGATAGTCATCCCGGTTGACGGAGACTTTGTGCTGATCGTCGAGGTAGCTGTTTACTTCTTTTTCTGTCAATGCTGTTTTTTCGGTTTTAACGGCGGCTGCCTGGTCATGGTCAGTCAAATAGAAGACAGCGGCGAGAACGGCCGTCGCTAAAATCATGCCTGCTGCAAAAGCCTGAATGCCCCGTTTTGTCATACGAGCACCTTCTCATTATCTTTAATAATGGTATTGACGTCCTCGACAGACACGTGCTCCGCTTTTGCGATGGCTTCCGCAGACATTCCGTTGTTATATTTTGAAATGATTTGTTTGGCGATTTTTTGGTTAATGCCGCTGCTTTTGGCTTTGCGGATCACGAGGTTGGTTTCCAGCAATTCTTCTTCAAGCACCGTCATTTTCTTTTTCAACTTGTAAATTTCCTGCATGGCGGAAAGCTGAAGCGTTTCTAGCTCCTGTTCCACGTCTTTCATCGGATCTCTTTGAGAATATGAGAATGCAATAAGCGCTATACTGACGATAAACAACGCAATAATAGCAATTTCCACGTTTCATCACCTTCTATTATTAATTTGCCCTTCTTTTTTATACCATAAAACGCCGCCATTCTAAAGGAAATAGAGAAAAAAACGGAATTTTGTCGGAAAATCTTTTTTACTCGGGGAGCAAACGGTTATTTCTCTATAGATTTCGTATCGGAAAGCCCTTTTTTGTCCTGTTTCGTCATATTTTTCCTTCTTCTGACGCAAGCTCATTCAGAGGATCAGAAGCGTAAACTGATGTTTTCTGCACTTAAACAACATTTCATGTAAATCAGCTCTAGCATTCCGTCCATTATAGTGGTATTATATATAAGTCTGAATAAGTAAATGATATTTAGTTTGGAGGGAAAATAATGCGCGTTAATATTACTTTGGCTTGCACTGAATGTGGTGAGCGTAACTATATTTCTAAAAAGAACAAACGCAACAATCCGGACCGCGTTGAATTTAAAAAATATTGCCCACGTGATAAAAAATCTACGTTACACCGTGAAACAAAATAAGCTGTTTAACACAGCGGAAAAAGCTGGAGCTTTCAATAAAGTTCTGGCTTTTTTGTCTTTCAGGGAGGTTTGAGAAACGTGAAAGCACAAATCAGAACCGATATAAAAGCAAAGCTTTCTGACATGACAGAAAGTGAATGGGAGAAAAAATGCCGCAGCATGCGTGAAACGCTGTTTTCTTTAAAAGAATGGAAACAGGCCCGCGTGATCGCCGTTACCATCTCGACACGCCTGGAAATTCCGACACGGCCGATTATTGAACAGGCCTGGAAAGAGAAAAAACAAGTCTGTATCCCAAAATGCTTTCCGCAGACGGGAGCAATGGAGTTCCGTACATTTTCTGCGTATGATCAGCTGGAAACCGTATATGCGGGCCTCAGTGAACCGATCGAGAGTCTGACGGAAAAAGCCGCCCAAAATGACATTGACCTTGTGATTGTGCCCGGCGTGGCTTTTGACCGGGAAGGCTTCAGAATCGGATACGGCGGAGGATATTATGATCGGTACCTGTCCGGTTATAAAGGCCGTACCGTGTCGCTTCTCTTTGACTGCCAGCTGACAGACCGCATTCCCCGCATGCCCCACGATATTCCGGTCGATATGATCGTGACTGAATCTGAAACCATCGCTTAATCGCATAAAAAACTTCTTGCACCGGAATAATTCTCGCTGTTTGACAAACGATAGGGGCAGGAGGGATAAGATGAAAAAATTGTTGATCTACTCATTATGCGCCGTATCTGTTTTAGCCGTTTACCAAAACCGCTACCGTCTGATGAACAGCGTGCTCAGCCAGCCGGGGATCAGACGGACATTCATTCATTTCTTTTTAAAAATACCGTTTATCAGAAACAAATTCATTCAGCAGGCATTTTAAACAAATCCCGTTTTTTCAGCGGGATTTTTTGCATAAGAAAACCTGCCGGTAAAAAACGGCAGGTTTTCTCGTATTGTCAGCTTTTTTTCAGGAAACCGAGCAGAATTGAGATCATAGGAGAAATGTACAGGAAAAAGGTAAACGGCAGGTAGTCGATGACGGAAACCCCTAATGCGCTTGCCATAAAAGCGCCGCTTACTCCCCAGGGAATCAGCGGGTTGATCAATGTTCCGCCGTCCTCAAGCGACCGCGCAAGGTGAATCCGCTTAATACTGAGCTTGTCATATAAAGGTTTATAAGATTGACCCGGAATTAAGATCGACAAATACTGCTCACCTGTCGCAAGGTTTACGCCTATACTTGAGAAGACGGTCGCCATGACAAGACGTCCTTTCGTATGCACGCCTTTTATCAGTCCTTGAAGCAGCGCCGCGATCAGGCCCGTTTTTTCCATCAGGCCGCCGAGCGCAAAGGCGATCATGATCAGAGAGACTGATCCCATCATCGATTGGAGCCCGCCTCTGTTGATAATGCTGGCCACAGCCTGGTCGCCGGTTTTAAACGCCGTCCCGCTTTGCAGGGCGGATATAAATCCTTGAATGCTGCTGTCAGGAATAAAAACAGCAGTCAGAAGCCCTGCGGAAATAATACCGGCGGTAAGCACCGGAATCACGGAAACCCGTCTCACAGCTAAAATGATCACCAACAGAGGTGAAAGAAGCGACCAAGGCGTAACGTGCACGGCCTCTTTTATTCCGGAAATGACCGCCTCAATATTTTGCGTTGAAGCGGCATTTATTGAAACAGATGAACCGAGAATATAAAAAAGAACGATTGTGATCAGCAGTGCCGGAACGGTAGTGCCCATCATATGGCGAATATGCTTAAAAATCGGAATTTCGCCGATTCCGGCGGCAAAATTCGTCGTGTCGGACATCGGTGACATTTTATCACCGAAACAAGCCCCGCAAATGACTGCTCCCGCCGTCCATTCGAGCGGAACTCCCGCCGCGCTTGCTACCCCTAACAGCGCGACGCCGATTGTACTGACAGTTGTCAGACTTGAGCCGACAAGCGTGCTGATAATCATGCAGGAAAATAATGCAGTCAAAAGCAGCTGACTCGGCTGTATAATTGACAAAGCGTAAACGGTGACAGTGGGAATGGCGCCGCTGTACATCCAGGCGCCGATCAGCACACCGATCAAAGCCAGCACGATAATCGGCTGCACACCGTTTTTCAATCCGCTGACAATTCCTTTTTCAAGACTGTCCCACGAGAAACCGAGCCATAAACCTGCCAGAGACAGAATAATGACGCAAAAGAACAGCGGCATATGCGGCTCTGTATGAAAGAAAAACAGGCAGGAAATAATGACTGCTAACATCAAGACAAATAAACTGATGGCTGAGATGAACGTCAGCCTTTTTTCTTGTTTCAAAACAACACCCCATCAAACTTTAATCCTTTTGTGCTTTTGGGCACGAAAGTATTGTAACAGAAAAACGCATAAATGAGTGTTTTTTTACAATTGTGAATATACAATTTATGAAAATAATACAAGGATATTTTCTCCAATCGTTTTTTGCTTGACGCCCGGATCAGTGATGAAATACGCTTATACTAAGAAGAATAGAAATGGTGAAGAAGATGAATTCATTTTATGACGTGCAGCAGCTGTTTAAGTCATTCGGACATATCGTTTATTTCGGTGACAGACAAGCCGAAATTGACTTTATGAAAGATGAATTAAAGGAAATGTACTTGTCAAACGTGATTGAAAGAGAATTATGGCAAAAAGCCGCCGGAGTTCTTCAGAGAGAATCGGAGCGGATCAAAGACAGATAACACAGCAGGATTTTAAATAAGAAAAGGAGATTATTATGGAAGATACATGGTTTGCGGGGATTGATCTTGGCGGAACAACCATCAAGCTGGCCTTTATCAACATGTACGGTGAAATTCAGCATAAATGGGAAGTTCCGACCGATAAATCAGGAAACACAATTACGGTCACGATCGCCAAAGCGCTTGATCAGAAGCTGGAAGAACTGAACAAGCCGAAACGGATCGTAAAATGGATCGGAATGGGAGCGCCCGGACCCGTGGAAATGGCGACAGGAATGGTCTATGAGACGACAAATATGGGGTGGAAAAACTATCCGCTGAAAGACCATCTCGAGGCGGAAACGGGTATTCCGGCCGTCATTGAAAACGATGCCAATATCGCGGCGCTCGGAGAAATGTGGAAGGGTGCAGGTGACGGGGCCAAAGATGTCATTTTAGTGACGCTTGGAACCGGAGTCGGCGGAGGCATCATCGTCAACGGAGAAATCGTTCACGGTAAAAACGGGGCCGGCGGAGAAATCGGTCATATTTGCAGTATTCCGGAAGGAGGAGCTCCGTGCAATTGCGGAAAATCCGGCTGCATCGAAACGATTGCGTCCGCAACCGGCATCGTCCGCATCGCGAAAGAAAAGCTTGCAGCGGTTTCCGACTCTTCGCTCTTACAAGTGCGCGATCTGACGGCACGTGACGTGTTCGAAGCGGCTAAACAGCAGGATAAGACAGCGCTTGAAGTCGTCGATTACGTCGCAAAACATTTAGGCCTCGTGCTCGGAAATCTGGCAAGCGCCATGAATCCGACGAAAATCGTGCTCGGCGGAGGCGTGTCTAAAGCGGGTGAAATCCTGCGGTCAAAAGTGGAAGAGACCTTCAAAATCACCGCGTTCCCGCGTTCTGCGGAAGCGGCCGATATTTCGATTGCGGCACTTGGAAATGACGCCGGAGTCATCGGCGGGGCGTGGATTGCCAAAAATGAATGGCTCAAACATCAAAACTGCTGAAGAAAGTCTGCCTGCCCATATCGCGGGCAGCTTTCTTTTTTTATCTCCCCTGTCATATAGTTTTAAAAAAAGGGGGATGAACATGGCGGGAATTCGTGTCAAACCTGAATTGAAACAGCATATGAAAGATATTGCAAAGGTGCTTTCAATTGATGAAAAACTGTTGAAAGCCGCTGATAAAACGGCGGAAAGCGATGAATTATTTTGTCCCGGCTTTGCCGTGAGCGGGCAGTCAGAGGGGCCGCCGCTTGAGACGCTGAGCGGGCTTTCGCGATACATCCGGCACTGTGAAAGCGTTCTTTCCGCTGATCAATGGCTGAAGGAAGAAAAGGTGTACGGCTCCCAATCGGTTTATGAAGAAATTGAGAAAATAACGGATGTCTTTCCGTTTGTCACATGCCGTAAAATCGGCAGTTCCGTATTGGGAAAGCCGCTTTATGAGCTGAAAATAGGTGCGGATACGGCCGAAAGAAAAGTCCATGTAAACGCCTCATTTCATGCCAATGAATGGATCACCACCTCGGTCGCGATTAAATGGTGTAAAGAATATTGCGCGGCATTATGCGAAAATAAAACCGTTTTCGGGCAGTCTGTGCTTGATATATTCAGCCGGACATCATTGTCATTCGTTCCGCTCGTAAATCCCGACGGTGTTGATCTCGTACTTTACGGATGTGAAGATTTATCAGAAAAAAATGAATTTCTCAACGAATTAAATGAGCACCGCTCGGATTTCCGCGAATGGAAGGCGAATATAAACGGTGTGGATTTAAATAAACATTTCCCATCCAATTGGGATATTGAACAAAGGCGCAAACCGAAAGCCCCTTCATACCGTGATTTTCCGGGAACGGCGCCGCTCACTGAACCGGAGGCGCAGGCGATGCATCGGCTGATAACGGATCAGCCGCCTGACCGGCTGATCGCGCTTCATACGCAGGGAGAAGAGATTTACTGGGGATACGAAGGATGTGAACCGGAGCAATCATCTCAGATGATTCGGGAGTTTGAAGCGATAAGCGGAAACCGCTATCAAGGCGTTAAAACCATTGACAGCCATGCCGGTTTTAGGGATTGGTTTATACAGCAGTATGGAAAAGAGGGCTATACCATTGAGCTCGGGAAGGGAAAAAACCCTTTGCCTTTTCACCAGTTTGCTGATATTTATCAAGCGACGGAAGGTATTTTGTGGAGGTCGCTTGTTTTTTGAGACATCTGTGAAATTTCTCATTTGTTTACATAAACAAATATGGGACAATAGAAAAGAATGGAGGGAAGGCTGATGAGATACTTGGTTTGTGTTCTGCTGTCCGCATTCGTTCTGTGTTTAGCGGCCTGTGAACCATCTCATCAGCAGCAAGACACAGGCGTTTCGGCAAAATCGGCAGAACAGAAAATCGTTCCGCTCAGTAAAAAGGAAGCGGAGAAAACGGAAGGATGGCTGGATAACAGAACGATTCTGTATACAGCACATCATCAGCTGATGAAATATGATCTTTTCAGCGGAAAATCCGAACGGCTCTATGAAACAAAGGGCAATATTGTCAATGTAAAGATCAGCCGGAAAAAACAGCTGATTCTCGTACAGGTGACAAGCAGCGGTCAGACTGAGCTTGTGCTTATAAACAAGCAGGGGAAAAGACTTTATCACAAAGCCTTTAACTCTTATGAGCTGGAGACGGCTTGGAATCCGTATGACCCGTATCAAATGATGATTACCGTTTTTACTGAAACATGGGACTTCACAGCCTATACGGCCGATATGAACAACGGCATTTTAAAAAAGAGTCCCGTTCAGGCCCCTTTTGTTCATTGGACCTCCACTGATGAATTCCAATATATCAAGCAAGGAAAAACGGAGGAAGAGGGTCCTTTATATTCTTATGACTTGCAGACGAAAAAAGAAAAAAGAGTGCTTCATCACGTCATCTGGGCTGATTCCCGCCCGGGCATGACGATTGCCGTCAGACAAACGGATCAATCGGACGGAGACGGCGAGTTCCTTTTCCAAAAGCCGGCATCCGTGACACACCGCTTTCCTCTCCAAAAAAAGTATGAGAGCTTTGCGCCGATGGAATATGATTACGATCAGACACACAAGCGGTTTTACATATTTAAGCCTGAAGGCCGCTCTTACAATCTGATCAGCTTTGACTTAGGAGACGAACGGGAGCGGACGGTGCTCAAAAACACGGAAATGGAGCCGATTCAGATCTCTCCGAACGGGGAATACGCTTTATACGGCTTTACGTATGACCGTCTGATTTCACTGAAAACAGGCATGACAGAACCAATCATAACAAATGAAAAAGGAGTTTGAACCAAATGGCAATTGCAGATGTCACAATCATTCCGATCGGAACAAAAACACCGAGCGTCAGTGAGTATGTAGCGGATGTGCAAAACATTTTGGAGGGTTACAAAGCTGCCGGCAAAATCAAATTTCAGCTCACGCCGATGAACACGTTGATTGAAGGTGAGCTGAGCGACTTATTCGCAGTCATTCAGGACATTCACGAAGCCCCGTTCCAAAAAGGGCTGCACAGAGTGGCGACAAATATCCGCATTGATGACAGACGTGATAAAGAAACGACGCTGGAGAGCAAAATCAAAAGTGTCAGCAAACATTTGCAGCAATAAAAAATAAGCCTGTATCCATTGGATACAGGCTTTTAATGTGCAGTCGGATAGCCGCTGGTTACAACGGTCATTACGGTAAACCAGCCAAACACACCCAGCGTGGCGGCGGCTAACAAAAATCCCAGGATATTTCTCTGTCTGACAGCCCGCAGGACTCCTAATACAGCTAATAATGCGACAAGGCCGAAGATTACAACAAGTAACATCATGCTCCTCCTTTGTCATTGGAACCTGAAAATCTTTCCATTTTATTTTAACCGTTTTCATTTTGTTTGTCGATAGCGTTTTCCCGGCCGCATTCATTGAATCTTCCGCAGAAAACCTTCATAATAAGGGCATATACATAAAGAGGTGATGAAAGTGAAATGGAGACGAATGCCGGCCGGTCCGATTCAGGCAAACGCGTATTTTCTTGTCAGTGAGGATCAGTCCTGTCTTATTTTTGATCCGGGCGGGGAAGCGGACAAAATCAACAATTACATAAAAGAAAACAATCTGAAGCCGCTGGCCATCTTACTGACGCACGCCCATTTTGACCATATCGGCGCACTTGACGAAGTAAGAGACAGATGGGATGTTCCCGTCTATCTTCACAAAAATGAAGAAAAGTGGCTGGAGGACTCTTCCTTAAACGGATCAGGCATATTGCGGGGCATTGCCGTAACGGCACGGCCCGCCGAACGGCTCATCGAAGGCGACGGCATTTTGGACATCGGGCCTTTCCATTTGGAGACATTGTTTACGCCGGGACATTCACCGGGAAGCGTTTCTTATTATGTGAAGGACGCGGATCTGGTGATTTCAGGTGATGTGCTCTTTCAGGGAGGCATCGGCCGAACTGATTTACACGGCGGAAGTCAGGACGTATTGCTTGATTCCATTCATCAAAAACTGCTCACGCTTCCCGGACATACACTTGTATTAAGCGGGCACGGGCCGGAAACGGACATCCAGACAGAGCAGGAGCGAAACCCGTTTATCAATGGTTTTTCACTGTAAATGAAAAAAGACAGACCATAATCGGTCTGTCTTTTTCTGTTCAATGGGTTCCGCCGCCCGGTGTCATAATAAAAATAGAGTAATATGTAAATCCGGCGAAAAATACGGTTAAGTAAGCTCCAAAAATATAAATATACATCCGCTCAGTCAGATTCAAATAAGAAAGAAATACGAAAAAGATCGTCTGTCCAAAAAACAAAAGAGAAGCGTCTTTCATGCCCCCTAGAAAAAACATGACTGCAAATATCCCCGTCCAAAATCCTAACACCCGGAACATGCGATTCATTCCTTATCCCCTCCCGAGAGTCTATCTGAAGTTTATTATAATAGATCGGCACTCAAAATGTAAACATTTTCATGATTATATTTATTGTGGAATTTATGTCTTTCCCTGTGTTTTATATCTTATGCCGCTCTCTAAAAAAGATCCGAAAAATCTTTTTGAAATACGTTTAGGGAAAAAAAGTTCAGGGTACTTATGTTAACAAAGAGACGGATTATCCGAGGGAGGAATTTTTAAAAATGAAAGAACTTATTTTTTATTCATACCCGAGCTGCACATCATGCCGAAAAACGAAACATTGGCTAAAAGCCCACAATGTTGACTTTCAAGAGCGCCATCTATTCAGGGAGACACCGACAATTGATGAATTGAAGCAGATCTTATCATTAACGACCGAAGGAATTGATGAAATATTGGCGACGAGAAGCCAAACATTTAAAAACCTCAACCTGAACATTGAAGAAATGACTGTAAATGAAGTGCTGAAGCTTTTGACTGAGAAGCCGAAACTGCTGCGGCGTCCGATTCTGATCGATCGCAATAAGCTCGTTATCGGATACAATCCGGGAGAACTGATGAAGCTGACGAAGAAAAAAACGGTACATCAATCTGTATCATAAGAGAAAAACGAAGATCCGCTGATCAAATTTATCAGCTAATCTTCGTTTTTTGCGGTTGCGGGACTGGGCTAGCTGGATTCGAACCAACGATCACGGAGTCAAAGTCCATTGCCTTACCGCTTGGCTATAGCCCATCGGATGTAATTACAGTATGTGCGTCCGGCGCCGATTTATACATACAAAGTAATTTGAATGGAGGAGACCCGTGAAACATTTGAATGAAACATTATCTCGAACCTTAATTGAAGAATCAGGTGAAATCACACGCCAGTGGCTGCTCATACCAAAATCGGGGCGGCCTTCAGATGATCAGAAAGCGGAAATGCAGCACCGTCTGTTAATTGAAATCGTTGCCGGCATTTTATCGGAAAAAGACGGCGGGGAAGAGGAGCTGACAAAGTGGGCGCTTCAGTTCGCAAGGGACCGGGCCGTCCATGAAGTACCGGTCTATGAAAGCGTCACGAGCTTTAAAGAATTCCGGAGATTGGTCTGGAACCGCATACAGACATGCTGTGAAACGATGTCTGAGAAGCCCGGGGCGAATGCGGTATTCCATTGGGGAGAGAAGCTGAACAAAGCAATTGACCATATGATTGAAGTATTTACAGAGGAATATTATAAAGTGACGGTTACACAATTAAACGCCCAAAAGGAAATGATTAACGAACTAAGCGCGCCGATTATGCCGATTGCCGACGGTATTGGAATTTTGCCGCTCGTCGGCGAAATTGATACCTACCGGGCAAAAATGATTTTGGAATCGGTGCTTGACCAATGTTCTTCACTCCGTCTTTCTTATTTATTTTTAGATATATCAGGAGTGCCGATTGTGGATACGATGGTCGCTTATCAGATTTTCAAAGTGATTGACAGCACAAAACTTCTTGGCATAGAAACGACAATCTCAGGCATCAGACCGGAAATCGCGCAGACTGTCGTGAAGCTCGGCATCGATTTTTCTCAGGTGAAAACAGAGCAGAGTCTGGCGAAGGCGCTGGCAAAAAACGGATTTATCGTAAAAGAATCATTAAGATGATAAAAAGCTGAATGGCCGGGGAGGATTTCTCCCTCAGCTATTCAGCTTTGTCAGCTTCAATCGTCATGATATGATGGCTGTCGATTTCTTTTACCGTAAATGTGTAGCCTTCAAAATCAATGGTGCTCCCGGGCTTCGCCTCAATATGCTGAGTAAGAAACCAGCCCCCGAGTGTATCGACTTGATCAGCCGTAATCTCTGTTCCGAGTAAATCATTGACGTCACTGATCAGCAATTTGGCGTTCAGGAGATAGCGGTTCTTCCCAAGCTTTTGAACGGAAGGTGTTTCGTCCGTATCAAATTCGTCGCGGATTTCGCCGACGATCTCTTCAATGATATCTTCCGCCGTTACTAATCCCGCGGTTCCGCCGTACTCATCAATGAGAATGGCCATATGGGCGTGTTCCCGCTGCATTTTAACGAACAATTGATAAATCGGAATCGTCTCAATCACGTGGATCGCCGGCTGGATGTAAGGGCTGAGTTCGTGTTTTGTAAACGCCCCTCCTTCTGACAGGAATCTGAATAAAACTTCTTTAATATTGATGATGCCGACTACATGATCTTTATCTCCTTTTACGACGGGATACCGGGTATATTTATTTGTTTTGATAATGTCCCGGAGCATATGTCCCGATCCGCTGTCTAACGGCAGGCTCACCATTTCATTCCGGGGCACCATAATTTCTTTGGCAGTGCGCTTATCAAATGTAAAAATGTTATTTACGTAATGCAGCTCGCTTTTTTTGATCATGCCGCTTCGATAGCTTTCGGCAAGGAGCACCCGCAATTCCTCTTCCGTATAAGCCATTTCATGTTCGGAAGCAGGCTTCAAGCCGAACATGGCTGTAATCAGGCGGGCGGAATGATTGAGCAGCCAGATGAATGGAAACATTAACTTATAAAACAAAATCATCGGTCTGGCAGATAAAAGTGTAATCCGCTCGGCTTTTTGGATAGCAAAACTTTTCGGGGCGAGTTCGCCGATGACGACATTCACATATGTAACCAGCAGAAAGGCGATGATCAATGACAGTACTTGGGCAACCGCTTCGTGAACTCCGGTTTTTAAAAATAACGGCTGAAGCATTGCTTTGACTGTCGGTTCACCCAGCCAGCCGATCCCCAAAGCGGTGACGGTGATGCCCAATTGGCACGCCGATAAATATTCATCGAGGTGTGTAATGACATGCTTGGCTGCTTTTGCTCCTTTTACATCTTCCTCAATGAGCTGATTAATGCGGGAGCGCCTTGCTTTAACAATTGAAAACTCTATGGCGACAAAACACGCCGTTAATAAAATAAATAGTACGATGGCAGATAGTTTGATGATATACAATGTAACGCCTTCCGCGAAGGAAGGCTTGCACCTCCCTTTTTTCGGAATAATACCACTGTAGAAAGCTGCTCAAACATCGAACCTGGTTTAGCCCGCCTCATTTACGGTAATAAAACAAGAAAGCGATACTGGAGGATGACAAGAGATGAAGGTACATTCGGGAGCGGACTGGCTGTGGTACCAGCTCGGTCCGCATGAAAAAGCGGAAGCGAAAAAAATGATCCATCACAATCACTGGCCGCAATGCGAAAAGTGGTTTGAACATGAAAATCATATAAACTTTCTGCGCTCAGATACAAATGATCAGAATAATGAAGCGGTTTTCGGATCTTTAATCTATCATCAAGGATTAGATGATGAAAAAAACCATACCGTATTTCACTTTTATATTACGAGAGACTTCTTTTTTACGATTAATTTTGATTTTTCGCTGCTGCGCGGTGTAAAAGAAAAGCATGCCACACAGCAGATTCAAACCTGTGAAAATCCGATTGAAGGCTTTTTTGTTCTGCTGGGAGAGCTGATGAATTCCTATCTGATCGGACTGGATGAATTTGAAGTCAAGCAGCGGACGCTGAAATGGCAGATTCATGATGACAACAGCAAAGGAATCTTGGAAAATGTGCATAAACTGCGCCATGAGCTGTTCATTTGGAAAGGTCTTACACTGGGAGCTAAAAAAGTGGAAATGGCTTTAAAAGAAGCGTTTCTCCCGAAAAATGACAGGCAGAAAGATTACCTCAGGGCTCATCATAAGATGGAAAGAGGGATTACATATATCAATGAGTTTGATCAGGAACTGAGCAATCTGCTGCACGCCGAGGAAGTCATTACCTCCCAAAGAGGAAATGAAATTGTGAAAGCCTTGACGATCTTTACAACTCTCTTTACACCGATGACCGCGCTTGGAGCTCTCTGGGGGATGAACTTTGATAACATGCCGGAGCTTCATTGGAAATATGCGTATATCTGTTCCATCGTGCTCATTATTGTATCAACCCTGCTGATTTATATTTATCTGCGGCAGAAAGGCTGGACAGGAGACATTTTGAGGGAGCATCAAAAAAAATATTTGCGGAAAGAAAAGAAACGCTAAGAAGAGCAGGCATACGCCTGCTTTTTTGATGGCTGAAAATGGCCGAATGGTTCCGGATTTCATTCAGTAAATCAAAGTCAGGGGGCTTATTTTTTATTTTTTTACGTTTTACACAGTGTAAAACGCATAATCTCTCCTTTGCCGGCTTTTGTGTATCTGATTTACAATACGTGCGGAAGGAGGAAAGTCTTGTGAAAAATATTGAAACATACAGCAGGAACATCATAAACGAGGCCTATACGGCAAGGGCTTCAGATATACACATTGTGCCGAGAGAAAAGGATGCTTTCATTCATTTTCGCATCGGGCATGCTCTTGTGAAAAAAAGAGTCTTAAAAAAAGAGGAATGCGTAAGGCTTATTTCTCATTTCAAGTTTTTATCGGCCATGGATATAGGAGAAAGACGTAAGCCGCAAAACGGGTCATTGTCTCTGCCGCTTCCGACGGAAACCGTTCATTTGAGAATGTCAACCTTGCCGACAATGAATGATGAAAGTCTTGTCATCAGGCTTTTGCCTAAGCGGCAGATTCCCCCTCTGGATAAACTGTCTTTATTTCGGGGGGCGGGCGCCGCACTATTGTCCTTTCTGAAGCATTCGCACGGCCTGCTTCTGTTTACCGGACCGACCGGATCTGGAAAAACGACCACCCTTTACTCGCTTGTCAACTATGCAAAAAGGCATTTCAACCGGCGGATTGTCACGCTTGAAGATCCCGTAGAAACAAGAGATGAGGATGTGTTGCAAGTTCAGGTGAATGAAAAAGCCGGAGTCACATATTCCGCCGGTTTAAAAGCGATTTTAAGACATGATCCCGATATGATCATCTTAGGTGAAATCAGGGATGCCGAGACGGCTGAAATCGCAGTCCGCGCGGCCATGACGGGACACCTCGTTCTTTCAAGCCTGCACACAAGGGATGCTAAGGGCGCCATATACAGACTGCTGGAGTTTGGGGTGAACATGACAGAAATTGAACAAACCGTCATTGCCATTGCCGCTCAGCGTCTGGTTGATTTAACATGTCCGTTCTGCAAAGAGGAAAACTGTTCCGTGTACTGCCGGATGTACAGGCAGACACGCCGTGCGGGCATTTATGAACTGCTCTACGGGAAAAACCTTACCCAATGCTTTCAGGAAGCAAAGGGAGAGCACGCCAATTTTCAATATCAGACGCTCCGCAGGCTGATCAGAAAAGGAATCGCGCTCGGCTATGTCACGACCGACAATTACGATCGATGGGTGTATCATGAAGCGGATTAAACGAACCTGGCCGTTGAAGGATCAAGCGGCTTTTTTGAAAAGGCTCGGTGAAATGACGGAAAAAGGATACAGTCTGATTGAAGGGCTCAGACTGCTGAAACTCCAGCTGCATAAACGTCAGCTTGCAGAGCTGACGGACGGAATCCGCCGGCTGAGGGAAGGTGATACGTTTTACGAAGTGCTTGAGGCACTGTCTTTTCATAAAGAAGCCGTCTCTATCTGCTATTTCGCAGAGAAACACGGAGAATTGCCGGGGGCGATGAAACAAAGCGGCGAATTATTACAGAGAAAGCTCATGCAGACGAATCAAATCAAAAAAATGCTCCGGTATCCGATGTTTTTAATTTCTTCCGTCTGTGTCATGTTTTATATCCTGCAAAGTTTAATTATTCCGCAGTTTTCTGGGATTTATCAATCAATGAATATGAATACATCCGGTGCGACTGCTTTCATCTTTGCGTTTTTTCGGCATTTTCATGAAGCCTGCGCACTGGCGCTGTCCGCAGCTTTCTGCTTGTTTTTGTACGTTTGGTTCTTATGTAAGAAAAAATCCCCGCAAGATAAAATGCTCATTGTTGTGAAAATACCCCTCTTGGGAAAAGCGGCCGTTCTTTTTAACAGCTACTTTTTCTCTTTACAGCTCAGCAGTCTTCTGAAATCCGGCCTTTCTATCTATGACAGCTTAACAGCTTTTAAAGAACAATCTTTTCTGCCTTTTTATCGTGAAGAAGCAGAGATGCTCATTACACGTCTGAAAGCCGGAGAAACCATAGAATCCGCTCTTTCCGGGCATCCGTGTTATGAAAAAGATCTTGCGGCTGCAGTCAGCCACGGACAGGCAAACGGCCTGCTTCACCGCGAACTTTATACGTACAGCCAGTTTATGATGGAGCGTCTTGAACAAAACGCGGCGAAGTATACCGGCATTCTCCAGCCTGTCATTTACGGTGTTGTGGCCGGTATGATTTTAATTGTCTACATGTCAATGCTGATGCCGATGTACCAGATGATGAACCAAATGTAAGGGAGTGCTTCGTCTGAAAAATCAAGATGGATTTACTTTAATTGAAATGCTGATCGTTTTATTTATCGTTTCCATTCTGCTTTTAATCACCATTCCTAACGTTACAAAACATAATCAAAGCATTCAGCATAAAGGCTGTGAAGGACTGCAGAATATGGTGAAAGCCCAAGTGACGGCGTACGAAATCGACCATGAAGGTAAAATGCCGGATATGAACGATTTACAATCAGAGGGGTATATCAAAAAGAATACAGCCTGCCCGAATGGTAAAAAGATCTTAATTAGTGGCGGAGAAGTTACAGTTGAACAATAACAGGCGGACAGAAAACGGGTTTACCCTTCTTGAAAGCCTGATTGTGTTAAGCCTGGCGTCCGTCCTGCTGACGGTTTTGTTCACGACGGTTCCGCCGGTCTGCACCCACCTTGCCGTGCGGCAAAAAACAGAACAGCTTCAAAAAGATATTCAGCTTGCGCAGGAAACGGCTATCGCAGAACATAAAAGAACAAAAATCACTTTTCTTCCAAAAGAGCATAAATACAAACTGCAGTCAGCCGGAAGGATTGTCGAGCGTTCTTTTGATTCGCTTCACATTACACTTGTAACTTTACCGGAGAGCCTTGAATTTAACGAAAAAGGCCATCCGAATTCGGGAGGAAAGATTCAATTGAAGAGCGCCGGGTTCACCTATGAGATCACAGTTTACTTAGGGAGCGGAAATGTCCATGCTAAACGGAAATAAAGGGTTCTCTACTATTGAAACACTATCAGCAATGGCCATTTGGCTGTTCCTTATGACGTCTATCATTCCGGTCTGGACGGGCATGCTGACAGATGGTCTGAAAATAGAAGATCGCCAGGAAGCGTACCAGCTTCTTCAGAAACATATCAGCACTTATATGATGACCGGAAAAAAGCCGCCGTCTCCCGGTGTGAAGTGGAAGGAGGATGGTGAGTATTACAAAGTGTGTGCGGCTGACCGCGGCGAAAAAGAAATGTGCCTCAGCATTCTCAAAACAGACTGGCTTTACGCTTCTTAATGTTTTGTTCTCCTTGGCAGTCTGTCTTTTCCTATCAGGCACCCTGGGCCCGATTTTACATCTGTTTTTATCAAACCGGACCGATAACGGCGGATTAGACAGCCGGGAGCATCAAATTGCCGTTCAGCAGATCATGAACGAATGTAAACAGGCTGAGACTGTGAAGCCGGCGGACGGCGGACGGGCGTTAGCATGCCGGGAAACAGGAGGCGAAGAAGTGCGTTTTGAAATTTATCATAAGATGATAAGGAAAAGAGTAAACGGAAAAGGCCACGTGCCGATCCTGCAAAACGCGGCATCATTAACGGCTGATGTGAAAAACGGCCTGCTCTTATTAGAGATCTCAAGCGTTACAGGTAAAAAGAATCAGGCGGTCATTCCGGTTTACAGCTCTTTAAAAGGTGATTAAATGCACAAATCTGACGGTTTTATCTATCCCGCGGTTCTGTTTGTTTCTGCCGCAGTTTTACTTGTCATCAGCTATACTTCATCTGATTTCATCACCCGAAAAACATTTGCGAAAGAGGCCGGGGAGTACTGGATCGGAGAGAATCTGCTCCAAAACGGCGCGCTGCTGTCAAGCCGCCATATGACACAGGGACAAAAGGTCCAAACTGGTACACAGCGTTTTCCGTACGGAACTGTTTCCTTCCACATCACCGGGAGTGATCGCCGGGAAACGGTTCAGGTTACAATTCAGGCCGAAACAGTGTCAGGCACGAGACGCGAGGCTCACCTTTTGTTCGATCAGAAGAAGAAACAGCTGATTCAATGGACGGAAGTATAAAAAAGAGGCGGCGGGACAACACTTCATAGTAAAGACAGCACTTGAGGTGAGAGCCGTGAAAACAAATGATTATGTAAAATATATGACTGAGCAATTCGTTAAATATTTCGATACACCGAAACAGGAACGGAGAGAGCGAAAAGAAGTGCGGAAAGAAAAGAAAGTGCCGGCTTCTCAGCACTGGTTCGGAATATTGCCGTACAGTTTTAAGCTGTGGATGCAGCGAAAAAAATAAAGTGAATCACACGAAAGGTCCTCCTGTATCAGGAGGGCCTTATTGGTATTCCTCAATGACGGCAATTTTATTTACCTTTTGGCTGTAGGGATTAAAAGAAATCGTAACAAACACACCAAATTCTTTTGCGCCATCCCGCAATGTCAAGTGGTATTGTTTGACTGCTTCATCCGTTCTTTTCCGATCCCACACCTTTTGAATAAATAATGTTTGGGCGAGCGGATACCTTTTTTTAGCTTCTTTTTCTGCTAACTTTTCCCATTTTGATTTATGGTGAACAGCATAATAAGGCACCGTTTCCGCCTGAGCTGTTCCTGAAACCCCGAAAACAAGAAGAGAAAGGCAAATCAGACTTTGTGTGATCATCATTCTTCGTCCTTTCGCTGTATATACTTTCCATTTTGTTCTAGTCACCTCGTTATTTTCTCACGTTTTATTAGAAAAAATTCCAAAAAGGTGTGTAATTTGAAGCAAAACGATGTTTTTGAAAGATACCATTCTTAAAAACGAACAATTTGACCGATTTTGACATTTTTCAAGACGATAATCCTTGATTATACTTTGTTCATGCGGTTCTTTAAAGAGAACGGTTGTCATATTTATTAACAGTTTTACAGGGGGTAAGGCATGTTCCGACGGTTGCGAATGGAAAAAAAGGGCAAGGTGAGATGGCGGATGATGCTATTTTTACGGCTTTCGTTCATTTTTTGCCTGTCCGTGACGATATGTGCTCAGTTCACAGGTGATACAAGTTCCTCCTTCAATGATGTGAAAAGCTTCAGTCTCCCGGTTCAAACGTGCGGAGATTTTCAATATACGGATGACGATTGCCGTTATGACGAACGCTGGGATCAGAGTGATTTACATATAACAAATCAAACTGATACGTCAGGCACCGTGTGTGCGCCGCTTCAACTCTATGCCGAGCTGGAGAATAAGGGAAAAGAGCGGACTGTTTCTGACTGGAAATGGGAGCTCCATAAAATCGCTTCTCAGCAGCAGCCTTTACGAAACGGGAATGTTGTGGATAAAGGGCTTATTACTGATAAAAAAAGCAAAACGATTTATAAAATTGAGTCAAAGCGGTCTTTGCAGCCGGGCATATACGCATTCAAGGTTTACAAACCTGAAGGGTATCCGGCGGACGAAGAAAAATTTGAGTGGTCAAAACCGATGAAACTCGTCAAATGCCGGGAACAGGCGACCGTTTCCGAGCTAAAGAAAACGGAGAAAGAGCCGGCTGAGCCGGTAAAAGAAAGCGGGGAAGAACATGAAAAAAGCGCTGAAACTGATCAGTAATATTTTATATGCCGTCATCTTCAGCCTGATTATTGTGCTGACGTTAACGGTGATTTCGACCCGGGCTTCCGGGGGTGAGCCGGCCATCTTCGGCTATACGCTGAAATCCGTGCTGTCGGGTTCAATGGACCCGGAATTTAAGACGGGTTCGCTCATAGCGGTAAAGAAAATTTCTGACGTGAATGACTTAAAAAAAGGGGATGTGATCACCTTTACGCAAGATGACGGAACAGCCGTCACACACAGAATAATCGGGATCACAAAAAAGGACGGGAACCTGCTGTTTGAGACAAAAGGGGACCATAATGCCGCCCCGGATGCCGCACCCGTTCAAGCTGAAAAAGTGGCGGCCCAGTATACGGGATATCAGCTTCCGTATGCAGGATATGTCATACATTTGGCAAGCCAGCCGATCGGAACGGCGATTCTGTTAATCGTTCCCGGCGTCATGCTTTTGATTTACTCAATAACAGTCATCGTCAGCGCCCTCCGCGATATTGAGCGGAAAACGAAAGCGCTGGAAGAACATGCGAAAAAGGGAACCATCTCCACATGAATACGGTTGCAACCTGGCGACAGGATTTGATAACAAAAAATAAAAAGTAAGGGGAGTACAAACATGGGTATGAAAAAGAAATTAAGCTTGGGCGTTGCCTCTGCCGCACTCGGTTTAGCATTAGTAGGAGGAGGCACATGGGCCGCATTTAATGATGTAAAGTCGACGGACGCTACATTTGCGTCAGGAACACTTGATTTATCGGCTAAAGAACAATCAGCCAATGTCAATTTGTCAAACTTAAAACCAGGTGATAAATTGACGAAAGATTTTGAATTCAGAAACAACGGTTCACTTGCCATTAAAGAAGTGCTGATGGCTTTGAATTTTACTGACTTTAAAGGAGCAAAGAAAGGAAATGAATCTGCGGAGGATTTCCTCAGCCAGTTTGAAATTACGGTTCTGACAGTCGGTAAAGAAGGGGGCAACGGCTATCCTAAAAATATCATTTTAAAGGCGGCCAGCCTGAAAGACTTATACTTAATGTCAACAAAACAGGATAAAGCAGCTGCCGAAGCGATCAGCAAGCACATTGATCCGAAATTCCTGAGCGAGAGCGGAAAAGTCAATGTGGCAACCATTAACGGCAAAACAGCTCCTGAGTACGACGGAGTTCCGAAAACGCCTGCTGATTATGACCAGGTGAGAATGGAAATCCAATTTAAAAATGACACCGCAAAAACTGCGGACGGATTAAGTGTGCAAAACAAGTTCCAAGGCAATGCGATTTCTCTTCAATTCTCTTTTGAAGCAACGCAATGGAACGGCTTGACCATTACGAAAGATCATACGGATAAAGACGGTTACGTCAAGGAAAATGAAAAGGCTCACAGTGAGGATAAAAACTAATCCGAAAGTCGGACAGTTAAAAGAGGAGTTGTGCACATATGGCGGCACTACTCCTCTTTTTGCGCTTTTCTCCATTTTTGATAATCTAAAAATTCACGAAATTGTTTTTTTGATACCCCGGATGTCATCGCATCGCGAACTAATTTCTCCCATTCACTATCTAATTGACCATCGTATTCGGTTTCATGTTTTTCATCAAGTAAAGTATGAACCGAGACGTCCAGAACAGCGGAGACTTTTTCGAGAAATTGAATGGAGGGGTTCGTCTGTAAATTTCGTTCTATTGAGCTTAAATAAGACTTCGCTACCCCAGCTTTTTCAGCTAGTTCTGATAGTGAGTAGCCTTTTTCTTTTCGGTATTGTTTAATACGCTGGCCAATCAATGTCATCACCTTCCTTGTGATATTATAGCACATTCAGAAAGGATTTACGGTATGACTTCTGGCTGCCTGGATATGTTGAGAAGACTTTTTATGCGAAAGCAGGTATTTGCGTATTTCTTCTAGGCTGATATTTGCTTTTTGGGCTTCTAATATCAGCTCAACCCATTCCTTATCTAATTGCGAAAATTCCATTTTTGCATTTTTCATGCATTTTCTCCTCCTAAAATACTTGTTTATGTATTTCAGCCAATCCGCCCATGACCTTATCTTTACATGTCTGGAAGTGATTCATCGCATGCGAAACGCCAGAAATTTTTTCTATATACTTTTATTATAATATAGAATTTCCAGAAAAAACGGGAAAGGTGTCGAATGGATAACGCTTATCCAGAAAAATTACTTTGCAGGAAAAATAAACCGCCGTTTTCAATCTGAATGTGAATTTTCGGCTGATATAAGGCTTTCAGCGCTTGTTTTTCCAAATGGTATTCCTCAGGTTTTTCTTCTGTCTGCTCATAAAACTGATCGAGCAGCCTGAGGTCCTTTTTCCATCTGGCGATCGCGCTGTCAGCCCAGTCTGACGGCTCTTTGGCGGCAGCGTCTTTTAAGTAATGCTCCATCCTTTTAATCCCGCTTTCCGGCTTAATCATCGGCGATATGGTAAAGCAATAGTCTGATATTTGCGAGGCCAGCGGAAGCGGTGCAAGCTTCTGCTGAAACCCTTCTATAATTGTTCCAGAAACAAGATGCAGGCCTAAAGACAAAAGTCTGTCTTTTTTCATGTCGGATTGGTATGAAATCACTACATTTAATCCAAGCCAGGGCTGAAGCGGCACTCTGGCTCCGGCTGATACAATTTTCTCATATATTCTTGTAAATCTCCCATTTTGTTTAACTGCTTGAAAGATTTGAAAGAGGCGCGGGGCTCCAAAGTAAATAAACTCGCCGTCCATATCCTCCGGAGCCGTTTCTTTATCAGTGATGAACGTAATCTTCATCGGGTTCGGTTCGCCGCCCGTTTTTTCACGCCAATGCCAATAAAACGGGCGGTTCATAATTTGTTTGTCCATCTCGACCGTCAACTGAACCGTCATAAAACCCGGCCCGTGTTCTGTAATCGGGCAGTGGTTCGCTTCAAAAAAGCGCAGTAAAAATTGGTGAACCTCCTGCTGTCTCATGTCGCGCTTCCTCCTTTTTAAGAGCCTTTTTTTGTGGCGGGCTTTTCCGTACTGTACGACAGAAAAGAGGTGAGATTGTCCATTTTGATTCTCATTTCCTCCTCTGTCAGCGAATGGCATAAAATATCATGCAAATGGTCTTCAAAATTGCTCACTTTGATTTTTGTTAAAATGTCATCTAATTCTCCGACGACATTTTCAAATAAATGAATTTTGTCATACAGAAGTTTTAAGATATGCTCTTCCACCGTATGTTTTGTCGCCATATTGTAGATATGGACATCTCTTTCCTGACCGAGTCTGTGAATCCTTCCGATTCTTTGTTCAAGCCGCATCGGGTTCCACGGGAGGTCATAATTGATAATATGGTTGCAGAATTGCAGGTTGATCCCTTCGCCTCCTGCTTCTGTAGCAATCAGCACCTGCACTTTGCCGCGGAAGAGATCCTTCATCCAGTCTTTTTTTCCGCGTTTAAATCCGCCTCTGAACGGAACGGAGCTTATGCCGTTCTGCTGAAGGAACCATTGCAGGTAAATCTGTGTCGCCCTGTATTCAGTAAAAATAATGACTTTATCATTAATCTTTTGGATCAAGTCAACAACTTGAATCGCTTTTGAGTTTTGCGTGACTTGATTGATGCGGTCCATTAAATTAGCGATCGTCTGTTCATCGAATGCGGGCGCTTGTTTGTCTTTTTGGTCAAGCATTTTTTTGAGCGTCATATACACGGCTTCCCGGCTTGAACAGCACTCTCTTTGCAGCGTCATAATGGAAAATGCGCTTGCGGGCTTTTCCGTGCCGTTTTTCAGTGCGGCAATGTCATCGTAAAGCGCCTGTTCCGTCGGTGAAAAGGTGATCGGCACTGTTTCCACGTGGCGCTTCGTCCATGTAAGGCCGGTGTCGCTCCGCGTGTTGCGGATCATCACCTTATTGACGAGTTCTTTCAAATGCTCATGAGCGTCAATCCCGTCCTTCTGATTGAAGGTTTCTTGAAATCCGCTTTCGTTTCCTAAATGGCCGGGCTTTAACAGTGACACTAAATTGAAGATTTCTTCGATCCGGTTTTGAATCGGCGTCGCCGTCAGAAGCAGGCAGTATTTCTTCACAAGACTTCTCGCAAATTCATAATTTTTCGTTTTGCTGTTTTTGAGCTTGTGCGCCTCGTCAATAATGACGAGATCATACGGAATAGAAAGGACAATGTCTTTGTGAGGGGAGCGTTTGGCCGTATCAATAGAAGAAACGACGATATCGCACTGTTCCCACACATAGCTTTTCTTCTGTTCAACAGCGGGTATTAAAAACTTCTCCTGAAGCTCTTTCACCCACTGGGAAACGAGTGATGCCGGCACAAGAATCAGGATTTTTTTGGCCAGCCCGCGAATCATATATTCTTTTAAAATCAGGCCCGCTTCCACCGTTTTTCCGAGCCCTACTTCATCAGCCAAAATCGCCTTGCCGTTCATTTTTTCAACGACTTTCTGCGCGACCTCAAGCTGATGGGGAAGCGGAGTGAAATCGGGAAGGTACAAAGGAGCCCTCAACCCTTCGAATTCAGGAATGGCAAGGGTCTGCTGGACTTCAGCCGACAGTTTGTACATCTCCCAATTTGACCAGGGACCGTCCGTTTTCAGCCGCTCAGAAAACTCTCCCGGCCAGTTTGCATCAAATATGATCTCTGCTGTCATATGTAACAAAACCGCCTTTCTTTTAAAAAACTGATTTATCATAATTTTTGTTGCCGGACGTAAATGAGGGTGGTAGGATATAAGTAATGATTTCACTAAAAGATATTGCTTTAGTATGTCCATAAAATTGGTAAATATGAGCGAATGACAGCAAGGGGAGAGACTCGGACGAAAGATGGGCGTCCGGGCGCCGAAGGAGCAAACTGCGGAGTGAATCTCTCAGGCAAAAGAACTCTTGCTCGACGCAACTCTGGAGAGTGTCTGCACTTAGAAGAAGCAGGCCACCAAAGGGGACGTCTTTATGATATGTTCATAAAGTAAACTTTCAGGTGCCGGGACAGAGAAACCTTCATTTTCATGAGGTGTTTCTCTGTCCTTTTTTATATGTTTTTACAATGCGCCAATGACTGAAGGGGGAAGATGATGCTGAAACGAACACCGCTTTATGACGTGTATAAAGAATACGGCGGAAAAACGATTGATTTTGGAGGATGGGAGCTGCCGGTTCAATTTTCTTCTATTAAAGAGGAGCATGAAGCCGTCCGCACAAAAGCAGGACTGTTTGATGTGTCTCATATGGGGGAAGTTGAAGTATCCGGTAAAGACGCCCTGTCTTTTCTGCAAAAAATGATGACAAATGACGTTGCCGATTTAAAGCCGGGAAACGCGCTTTATACCGCCATGTGCTATCCTGACGGCGGTACGGTCGATGATTTGCTGATCTATCAGAAAAGCGAGAGCTGCTATCTGCTCGTGATAAACGCGTCTAATATTGAAAAAGACATCGCCTGGCTGACGGAACATGCGGAAGGCGACGTCACGCTGACGAATCAGTCTGACGGGATTTCACTGCTTGCCGTTCAGGGGCCGAATGCTCAGTTGGTTCTTGCGAAGCTGACTGAATGTGATTTGTCCTCCTTAAAGCCGTTTACATTTATTGACGAGGCGGACGTTGCCGGATGCCAAGTCCTGCTTTCAAGAACGGGCTATACCGGTGAAGACGGGTTTGAGTTATATTGCCGCAATGAAGATGCGGTTCATCTATTTAAGGAGATACTTGCAGCGGGAGAGCATGAAGGCCTCGTTCCGTGCGGCCTCGGCGCCCGTGATACGCTGAGATTTGAAGCGAAGCTTGCTTTATACGGTCAGGAATTGACGAAAGATATTACACCGATTGAAGCCGGAATCGGATTTGCCGTGAAACACAAGAAAGATTCCGATTTTTTCGGGAAATCTGTATTGCGTGAACAGAAAGAAAAAGGAGCCCCGCGAAAGCTGGTCGGACTTGAGATGATTGAAAAAGGGATTCCGAGACACGGGTACGCCGTGAAAAAAGACGGTGTTCCGATCGGTGAAGTCACGACAGGCACGCAATCTCCGACTTTAAAGAAAAATATCGGCCTTGCCTTGATCAAAACGGAATTCAGTGAAGTCGGAACGGAAGTAGAAGTGGAAATCCGTAAAAAAACGGTAAAAGCGAAGATTGTCCGCACACCGTTTTATAAACGTCCAAAACAGAGCTGAAAAAGGAGAGTCATATGAAGCATCGATATTTGCCCGCGACAGAACAGGATAAAAAAGAAATGCTGAAAGCCATCGGCGCAGAAACAATTGATGAACTGTTTGCCGATATTCCGGAAGATGTGAGGTTTCAAAAAGACTACCAAATTAAACAAGCAAAATCTGAAACGGAGCTGACGAGAGAGCTGACAAAGCTTGCGGCGAAAAATAAAGACGCTGTTACATATGCATCTTTTCTGGGCGCAGGAGTGTACGATCACTACCAGCCGGTTATCGTCGATCATGTGATATCCCGATCAGAGTTTTACACGGCATATACGCCTTACCAGCCTGAAATTTCACAAGGGGAGCTGCAGGCGATTTTTGAATTTCAAACAATGATCTGTGAATTAACGGGAATGGATATCGCAAACTCCTCTATGTACGACGGGGGAACGGCGCTTGCGGAAGCGGCGATGCTTGCGTCGGGACATACGAAAAAGAAAAAAATCGTCATTTCCGCAGCCGTTCATCCGGAATCACGGGATGTTTTGAAAACATACGCAAAGGGCCAATATATTGAGGTTGTAGAGGTGCCCGCGAAAAACGGCGTCACAGATCTTGAAGCATTGGAACATGCCGTTTGTGATGAGACGGCCGCCGTGATCGTTCAGTATCCGAACTTCTTCGGACAAATCGAGCCGTTAAAGGACATTGAGCCGCTCGCACATAAAGGAAACAGCCAGCTGATTGTTTCTTCAAACCCGCTCGCGCTCGGTATTTTGACACCGCCCGGGGCATACGGGGCTGATATTGTCATCGGAGACGCGCAGCCTTTCGGCATACCTGCGGCGTTCGGCGGCCCGCACTGCGGCTATTTTGCAGTAACGAAAAAACTGATGAGAAAGGTGCCGGGCCGGCTTGTCGGCCAAACGGAGGATGAAAACGGGCGAAGAGGTTTTGTTCTCACTCTTCAGGCGCGCGAGCAGCATATCAGAAGAGACAAAGCCACGTCTAACATTTGTTCAAATCAGGCGCTGAATGCTTTAGCGGCTTCAGTCGCAATGACGGCGCTCGGAAAAAACGGCGTCAAAGACATGGCCCGCCAAAATATATTGAAAGCTGATTACGCGAGACGCCAAGCGGAAAAAGCCGGCTTGCACGTAGCATTTGACGGCCCGATATTTAATGAATTTGCCGTCAGGCTGAATCTTCCCGTCAAGGAAGCAAACCGGCGGCTCCTGCAAGACGGCATCATCGGCGGATATGACTTAGGTCTTGCGTATCCGGAACTGAATCAGCATATGCTGATTGCCGTCACAGAGCTGAGAACGAAAGAAGAGATCGATTCGCTTATTGCGGGATTGGGGGATCAACATGAATAATCAAGATCAGGCGCTTATTTTTGAAATGTCCCGCGAAGGGCGTGTCGGTTACAGCCTTCCGGAGCTTGATGTGCCGGAAACAGAGCTTGAAAGCCTTCTTCCCGGTGACTATATCCGCGATGAAGACGCAAAGCTGCCGGAAGTATCAGAGCTTGATATTATGCGGCATTATACCGCTCTTTCTAAGAGAAACCACGGAGTTGATTCAGGCTTTTATCCGCTCGGCTCCTGTACGATGAAATACAATCCGAAATTAAATGAAAAAATTGCCCGGTTCGCAGGTTTTTCCGCTATTCATCCGCTTCAGGACGAGGACACAGTTCAGGGGGCGCTTGAGCTTTTATACGATTTAAGCGGACACTTGGAGGAGATTACGGGCATGGACGAGGTGACGCTGCAGCCTGCGGCGGGCGCTCACGGCGAATGGACCGGCCTGATGATGATCCGCGCCTATCACGAAGCGCGGGGAGACTTCGGACGGACGAAGGTGATTGTCCCTGATTCAGCCCACGGTACGAATCCGGCATCCGCCACGGTCGCCGGTTTTGAAACGATTACCGTTAAGTCAAATGAGCACGGGCTGGTTGACATTGAAGATTTGAAAAGAGCGGTAAACGAAGAAACAGCGGCGCTGATGCTGACGAATCCGAACACCCTCGGGTTGTTTGAAGAAAACATTACGGAAATGGCTGACATCGTCCATCAGGCCGGCGGAAAGCTTTATTATGACGGAGCGAATTTAAATGCCGTTTTAAGTAAAGCAAGACCGGGAGATATGGGATTTGACGTCGTTCACCTTAATCTGCATAAAACATTTACCGGGCCGCACGGCGGGGGAGGACCGGGCTCAGGGCCGGTCGGAGTGAAAAAAGAATTCATTCCGTATCTGCCGAAACCCGTTCTTACGAAAAAAGAGGGCCGTTTGACTTTTGACTATGACCGGCCGCAGTCGATCGGGCGCGTAAAACCTTATTACGGCAACTTCGGCATTAATGTCAGAGCCTACACGTATATCCGTTCCATGGGGCCTGACGGCTTAAAAGCTGTGACCGAAAACGCGGTTTTAAATGCAAATTATATGATGAGAAGACTCGCGCCTTATTATGATCTCCCGTTTGACCGTCATTGCAAGCATGAATTTGTGTTATCGGGAAGAAGGCAGAAAAAGCTCGGCGTAAGAACGCTTGATATTGCCAAACGGCTTTTGGATTTCGGCTATCATCCGCCGACTGTGTATTTTCCTCTCAATGTTGAAGAAAGCATCATGATCGAACCGACGGAAACGGAATCGAAGGAAACGCTTGATGCGTTTATAGATGCCATGATTCAAATTGCGCGGGAAGCGGAGGAATCGCCTGAAATCGTTCAGGAGGCGCCGCATACAACAGTTGTCAAAAGAATGGATGAAACCAAGGCGGCAAGAAAGCCGGTTTTAAAATACGAACGTACACCTGACGTCAGCCGCTGACACGGTATAAAAAAAGAGCTTCCGTATAAAACGGACAGCTCTTTTTTCATGATTAGTTTTTTGCTTTAATTTTTCCGCCCCATTTTTTAAATCCGCCTTTCAGGTTGTAAATATCTTTGCAGCCGTGTTTGCGGAGCGTCTGTGCCGCGCGTCCGCTGCGGACATTGTTTTGGCAGTACAGATAAACGGGTTTATCAGGACGGATTTCACTTTTGCGCTGTTTCAGCTGTGACAGCGGAATGTTGCGCGCGCCGAGAATATGGCCGCCTTCAAATTCATTCGGTTCACGGACGTCAATCAGCTGCGCTTTTCTGTAGCCCGCGCGGAATTCCTCTTCCGTAAGTGTTTTCATTAAACGCTGCTGGTAAAAATACGACACGATCATATAAACGATAAACGCCGCAACAATAATTAAAGCAATCATATTAGACAATGCAATTCTACTCCTTTAGCTTATAAAATCAAAACCCTGCTTCCTGAAAACAAGGCTTACCGGACGTTTTGGGACAAATACTATTATAGTAAAGCATGAAGCGATTGTCATCCTTAATGAAACGAAATATTTTTCATTTTCAAGGCAGTTTGTTAAACTGATTTTATTAAAACGATAAAGAAGGGTTCAGTATATGGAAAAAGAAACATGGCGGTTTATTGACTCAGGGAATGAAAGCCCGGCATTTAACATGGCGCTGGATGAAGCGCTTTTATATTGGCACAGCCAAAAGAAAATTCCTCCGGTGATCCGATTTTACGGCTGGAATCCGGCAACTTTGTCTGTCGGGTATTTTCAAAATATTAAGAAGGAAATTAACTTTGACGCAGTACATAAACACGGCCTCGGGTTTGTCAGAAGACCGACAGGCGGACGGGGTGTTCTGCATGATAAAGAATTGACATACAGCGTAATCGTTTCAGAGAATCACCCGGAAATGCCGGCCACGGTGACAGAGGCGTACCGGGTGATTTCAGAAGGTATTCTGCAGGGATTCAGAAACCTTGGACTTGATGCCTGCTTTGCGATTCCGCGAACGGAGAAAGAAAAAGAAAGCTTGAAAAATCCGCGCTCGTCCGTCTGTTTTGATGCCCCTTCGTGGTATGAGCTGGTCGTCGAAGGACGGAAAGTTGCCGGAAGCGCACAGACACGCCAAAAAGGCGTCATTCTTCAGCACGGTTCCATCCTGCTTGACATTGATGAGGATAAGCTGTTTGATCTGTTTTTATATCCGAGCGACAGAGTCCGTGAGCGCATGCAGCGGAATTTCAAAAACAAAGCGGTAGCCATCAACGCCTTAGCGCCGAAACGGGTAACGATGGATGAGGCCAGAATCGCTTTTAAAGCCGGTTTTGAGGAAGGGCTGAACATTCATCTTGAGCCTTACACACTCACGTCTGAAGAGCTTGCATTTGTCAATGAGCTGGCTGAGACGAAATACGCGTCTGATGAATGGAATTATAAGCGCTGATAAGGCTTGACAGACCGGAAGCATCCTTGTTTTTTCATGACCGTTAGTGTAAACTTGTAATGGTTTATAAAGTTAAGGTGCTTTTTGGGAGGGTTACTTATGACAACACCAAGTATGGAAGATTATATTGAACAGATTTATATGCTGATAGAAGAAAAAGGATATGCACGGGTTTCTGATATCGCGGAAGCTTTGGCAGTCCACCCCTCCTCTGTAACGAAAATGGTTCAAAAACTAGATAAAGACGAGTATTTGATTTATGAAAAATATCGCGGGCTCGTATTGACGTCAAAAGGCAAAAAGATCGGCAAACGGCTCGTATACAGACACGAATTGCTTGAGCAGTTTTTAAGAATCATTGGTGTTGATGAAGAGAAGATTTACAATGATGTTGAAGGAATCGAACATCATCTGAGCTGGAACAGCATTGACCGCATCGGCGACCTCGTTCAGTATTTTGAAGATGACGAAAGCCGGAAAAAAGAATTGAAATCCGTACAGAAAAAAACCGAAAATCCCGGTGAATAAAGGGCAGCCCGAAATGGGGCGCCCTTTTTTTAATGTCTTCATTCTTTGGTCTATTTCGCCCAGCCGTTTCTTAAAATAATAATACACCTTGAGATGGAAGGGAGAGGGCGCGCTATGCAGATTGACGGCGTATTTTCGGGAGGGGGGATAAAAGGGGTGGCGCTTGCCGGCGCTTATGAAGCGCTGGAAGAAAAGGGCTTTCGCTTTGAAAGGCTCGCCGGAACAAGCGCCGGCGCGATTATTGCCGCATTTATCGCTGCGGGCTATACGAGCAGAGAGGTTCATTCCATCATAGATGAGGTGGACGGAAGGCAATTGCTTGATCAGAGATGCTCATTCCTCCCGCTGAAAATCCTGCAGTGGGTGTCGATATATTGGCGCCTCGGACTATACAGAGGCGATATGCTGGAAAAATGGATTGCGGATAAATTAAAAGCGAAGGGCATCATCGCGTTCGGCGATTTGAAAAAAGGCTCGCTCCGTCTCATCGCTTCAGATCTGACGAACGGAACGATGATCGTGCTTCCTGACGATCTTCCCCGCTACGGATTAAATCCGGAGATGTTCCCGGTTGCCAGAGCCGTCAGAATGAGCTGCAGCATTCCTTATTTTTTTGAACCGATAAAACTGAAGACCGAAAAAGGCACCTCAACGGTCGTTGACGGCGGTGTGTTAAGCAATTTCCCGATTTGGCTGTATTCAAAAGAACGCAAACGGCCGGTCATCGGAATTTCGCTTTCGCCCAACGAAAAAGAGCGCCCGAAAAAATCAATCCGCAACGCTTTTGAGCTGTTCGGGGCTTTGTTTGAAACGATGAAAGACGCTCATGATGCCAGGCATATCGCGACAAAGTACGAACAGAATATTATTTTTATTCCGGTGGAACATGTGATGGCGACGGAGTTTCATCTCACACCGCAAAAAAAACTAGCTCTCATTGAGCTAGGAAAAAGCAGAACAGAGCAATTTTTGAAGCAATGGAGCTATTAAAAAAGCGCTCTGTTTTTCTTTTTATTCTTTTTGCCTTCTATGACGGTAAGCTGGGTCTGGCTTTTTTTCTTAAGAATCATCGGCTTCGGTCTGCTGCTGCTCGGCACGCTCCGCAAATAGCTGACCCGGCCTCTGTGTCCGGGGCGGTGCTTCGCTTTTTGCTCCTTCATTCGGAGCCGCGATTGTCTGGCCGCTTTTTTGAAAGCGGTTCCGTCGCGGCCGGTGCGGCGGTTCAGGACCGTCCTCACGATAAAATAAATAATAACGCCTGCGATAATTACGGTGATCGCTCTTGAAATCATCTGCCCGGGGTTGGTTACCGCCGCATAAATGAAACCGAATGCGCCAAGCGCTATCAATACAGCAAAAAAAGGTTGTACACGATGATTCATAACTGCCCACCTCCAAAATAATAACGGTAACGGTTCAGATTACGTTGTGAGACGGCTTTTCGCTCTGTTCTGAAATGTCTTCCAGTCTGAGAAGCTCGTTAAAGCTTTCTATGGCAACCTCGACCTGATCATCCGCCGGTTCCTTTGTCGTCAAAAGCTGCAGCCACAGGCCGGGGTAACCGAGCACTTTCAAAACGGGGATATTCCGCACTCTGTTCGTCAGCTGGAGCACTTCAAAGGAGATGCCGAGAACGACCGGTATAAGCGCAATCCTGTCTAAAATCCGCACCCAAAGCGGATCTGTCGGAACGAGTAAATAGACGAACATGCCGACAATGATCGTAAATAAAATAAAGCTTGAACCGCAACGGTAATGAAGCCGTGACTGTTTCTGAACATTTTCTATTGTAATTGGCAAATTCTGTTCATAACAGTTTATGACCTTATGTTCGGCTCCATGATATTGAAACACTCTTTTAATTAACGGCGTCATTGATAAAAAATAAATGTAGCCGAGAAGCAGAATCAGCTTAAACAGACTTTCGATTCCGATCTGCGCGGCGTCTGAGGAAAATACGGGCCTTACAAGCTCCGCTAAGAAGACCGGGACGAGCGTAAAAACGAATTTGCTGAACAAAAACGACAGAACGCCAATCACCGCCAGGCTGAAAAACATCGATAAGCCGGAACCCTTCTTATCTTCCTGCTCCAGCTTGGCGTCATCCTGAGGATCAAGCCCGTAACGTTCGCTGGAAAAGTTTAAATGCTTTGTGCCGTTGGCGCTCGCCTCAATGATGGCGACGATTCCCCGCAAAAAAGGAATCTTTTTTAAAGCCGAAAGCTTGGCGTTCGGCACTCTCGGAAGCTTGAAAAAATCAATGCTTCCGTCATTCCTGCGGATGGCGGTAACATAATTTTTTCTGCCGCCGAACATTACCCCTTCAACGACAGCCTGCCCGCCGTATGCAGGGGGCGTTTTTTGTTTGGACATTGTTTATCAACCTGCCTGTTTTCTTAGGATTTACTAACCATTTCCTTTCACTCTATTGTACAGGAAACCGCGGTAAACCTCTAGTTAGACAGCCGGAAAATCAATGCTTTTTCTACATGCAGTATACCCCGTTTCTTTAGATTTTACTCATTGAATGAAAATATGGCGCAGCTTTTTATGACTTTTTAATTTTTGGGCAGTCTATGACTGGAGGTGCCATGATGACAAGCGAAAAACATTCAGAACAGGAAGAAAAAAAGAAGCAGGATGATGATCAGCAGCCTGTTTCATTTACCGGCAGAATTTGCGGTATCGGATTTGCCGGCGGTGTATTTTGGAGTTTGATCGGCTATCTCGGGTATGTCTTTCATTTTTCAGAGATCAGCCCCAACATGATTCTTCAGCCGTTTATGATCGGAGAATGGAAAAAACAATGGCTAGGCACGATGGTCAGCATCGTTGTCATCGGATTCATTTCAATTGCCGGGGCGTTTATTTATTTCGTCTGCCTGAAGCGTTTTAAAACCATGTGGCCGGGGATGGTGTACGGCGTCATTTTATGGTGTGCGGTTTTTTTCTTATTCAATCCGATTTTCGAAGATGTGAAATCCGTCACTGAATTGAAATCAGATACAATCGTGACGACGCTTTGCCTTTACATTCTGTACGGTTTGTTTGTCGGCTACTCAATTTCCTTCAACTACAATGAACTTACGTCAGACAAGCTTGCAAGGGCGCTCGGCAACAAGTGAATAAGTGTATAATCCCTGTCCGGTATGGTAAAATGTTCACGAGAAGTGAACATTTTTTGTGCTGAAAACCGGGCGGGGATGCTCCCGCGTTGTCAGGCGGCAGTCAAGAATCGGCGAGGAGGAGAAAGGGAATGAAACTTGAGAAATTGCGAAATCTTTTCGGTCAGCTGGATATAGACGGAATGTTGGTGACAAGCTCCGCCAATCTGCAGTATATGACGGGATTTACGGGTTCGTCAGGCCTTGCGGTCATATCGAAAGAACGTGCGGCATTTATCACGGATTTCCGTTACACCGAGCAGGCGAAGACGCAAGTGAAGGGTTTTGACATTATCGAGCACGGCGGTAGCTTAATCCAAACGGCTGCGGATACGATTCTTGAGTACGGCGTTAAAAAACTCGGCTTCGAGCAAAACAGCATGACGTACGGAACATATGCATCCTACCAAGCGGTGCTGCAGGAAGCGGAGATGGTTCCCGTCGCGGATTCCGTTGAAAAGTTGCGCTTGATTAAGTCAAGTGAAGAGATTAAGATATTAGAGGAAGCTGCGAAGATTGCGGATGATGCGTTTGAACATATTCTGACGTTTATCAAACCGGGCATCTCAGAGATTTCAGTTGCAAACGAGCTCGAATTTTATATGAGACGTCAAGGAGCAGACGGCTCTTCCTTTGATATGATCGTCGCCTCGGGAGTCAGATCCAGCCTTCCCCACGGAGTGGCAAGCGGCAAATTGATTGAAAAGGGAGACTTGGTCACGCTTGATTTCGGCGCTTATTATAAAGGCTATTGTTCTGATATCACACGCACCGTTGCGGTCGGAGAGCCAAGTGATAAACTGAAAGAGATTTATCAGGTCGTATACGATGCCCAAGCGCTTGGTGTCCTGCATATAAAACCCGGCATGACGGGAAAAGAAGCGGATGCCCTGACGAGGGATCATATCACCGCAAAAGGCTACGGACAGTATTTCGGCCATTCGACAGGACACGGGTTCGGAATGGAAGTCCATGAATCACCGGGGCTGTCTTTCAGGTCATCGGCCGTTCTTGAGCCGGGCATGGCGGTAACGGTTGAGCCGGGCATATACATACCGGATGTTGGGGGCGCAAGAATCGAAGATGATATCATCATCACTGAGGACGGCAACCGGACAATTACGCATTCCCCTAAAGAATTAATTATTTTGTGATCGGAATATAGGAGGACATCAAACATGATTTCAGTTAACGATTTTCGTACAGGACTAACGATTGAAGTAGACGGCGGCATTTGGCGCGTCGTTGACTTTCAGCACGTAAAACCGGGAAAAGGAGCGGCATTTGTCCGTTCTAAATTGCGTAACCTGCGCACGGGCGCTATTCAGGAGAAAACATTCCGTGCAGGTGAAAAAGTCGCGAAAGCTCAAATCGAAACAAAAACGATGCAGTATCTTTATGCCAACGGCGATCAGCACGTGTTCATGGATACAAGCTCATATGAACAGCTTGAATTGAACGAAAACCAAATCGAAGAAGAATTGAAATACCTTCTGGAAAATATGTCTGTGCATATCATGATGTATCAGTCTGAAACGCTCGGTATTGAACTGCCGAACACAGTTGAACTGAAAGTTGTTGAAACAGAGCCGGGAATTAAAGGCGACACGGCGTCAGGCGGCACGAAACCTGCCAAAACGGAAACAGGCCTTGTCGTAAACGTACCGTTCTTCGTGAACGAAGGCGATACGCTGGTTGTAAATACATCAGACGGTTCTTACGTGTCAAGAGCGTAGTTAAAGAAATTCGGAGTCTGCTCCTTTTACGGGGCAGGCTTTTTTTGCGTTCTGCCTCAGAATCTTTCTTCTATATGAAAATAGTGAGACTACTTCCGTCAGCTAGAGCATATAGTGTAACAAAATGCTTGAAGTTGGGGGATTGCAATGAAATTTTTGTTCGGTTCAATCAATTCTACTGTTTTAACGATGGCCGGTTTACGAGTTTTGTCCTCGCTCATTGAATTATCGGCCGCTATTATCATGCTTTTGACAAACGACATCAGAAAAGCGGTTGTGGTGAATAGTATTTTGGCAATCGTCGGCCCTCTGATCTTTATCATCACAATGACGATCGGCATTTATCAGATTGCCGGACAGCTCTCATATGCAAAATTAATATTGATTTTTGCGGGGGTGGTGCTGATTTTGGCCGGTGTGCATAAATAGAGGGCCGGGGTGTCATAAAGTCTGTCCCGGATCATACATTTTAAAGAAGCCAATCGGTAAAAAGGAGGAGACTCTATTGAATGAAATTACAGAGGTTCTCCCTGAATTATTGAGAGATGCCATCTCCGCCGTGCCCGAAGAAGCGAGGCGGGATACAGAAGAAATCAGAATCCGGGTCGACAGGCCGGTTGAACTGATCCAAAAAGGACAACCTTTGTATTTGTCATATGTGTGTACGGCCGGCGACGCACAGCTGATCCTCAGCCGGCTCAGCAATTACAGTATGTACACGCTGGAAGAAGAGCTGAAAAAAGGATACATCACAATCAGAGGAGGCCACCGTGTGGGGCTGGCCGGAAGAGTCATCGTCGAAAACGGAGCCGTCAAAGGACTCCGGGATATTACTTCTTTTAATATCCGAATCGCCCGGGAGAAGCTGGGGATCGCAGAACCGCTCATTCCTTTCTTATGGAAAGAAAACTGGCTGAACACGCTGATCATCGGTCCTCCGCAAACGGGGAAAACGACCTTGCTTCGTGATTTGGCCCGGCTTTCCAGCACCGGATCAAAACGCATCCCGGCAAAAAAGACAGGTATCGTAGATGAACGGTCGGAAATTGCCGGCTGCCTGCGGGGCATTCCCCAGCACAGTTTCGGCCGCAGAGTCGATGTCCTTGATGCCTGTCCGAAGGCGGAAGGGCTGATGATGATGATCCGCTCTATGAGTCCTGATGTCATAATTGTGGATGAGATCGGCAGAATGGAAGACTCACAAGCGCTGCTGGAGGCGCTCCATGCGGGCGTATCCGTTATCGTCTCTGCGCACGGATGGAATATGAAAGACTTGGTCAAGAGGCCGTCGCTGAAAATGCTGTGGGAGGAAAACGTGTTTGACCGGTATGTGGAGCTGTCAAGACGCCGCGGTCCGGGAACGATCAGCAGGATGTACGGAAAGGACGGGAAACCTGTTCCGCATGCTGAAAGCGTGATGTCATGCTGAAGCTTTTAGGTGCCGTGTTCATTCTGACAGCGACGACATGGACGGGATTTGAGATCGCCAAAATGTATATTGAAAGGCCGAGGCAGATCCGTCAGCTGCGCGCGGCGCTCCAATCGCTAGAAGCGGAAATCATGTTCGGGCATACGCCGCTGCACATAGCTTCGGGACAAATTGCCGCACAGCTTTCCGAACCTGTATCGTTATTGTT
Source organism: Bacillus sp. JK74 (assembly GCF_053663395.1). NCBI lineage: Bacteria > Bacillati > Bacillota > Bacilli > Caryophanales > Bacillaceae > Bacillus > Bacillus sp. JK74. The sequence goes on from NZ_JBSJQB010000003.1 coordinate 496,117, forward strand.
TCTAGCTTTCAGCAGAAGGCTTGAGCAGGGAAGCGATTCCGCCAAAACGGCTTGGGAACAGAGCTTGAAACATAACTGGTCTTCCATGGCGATGAAAAAAAGCGAATACGATGTGCTGAAGCAATTCGGAGAGACGCTCGGGCTCCATGACCGTGTTTCTCAGCAGAAACATATCAAGCTTGCGCTTACACATTTGGAAGCGGCGGAAGCGGATGCCGGACGGGCGCAGGCGAAAAATGAAAAAATGGTGAAAAGCTTAGGATTTTTAGCCGGACTGTTACTCATTCTTCTATTGATGTAAACATGAGGGGAGCAAACATAAAATGGGAGTCGACGTAAATGTCATTTTTCAAATCGCCGGAGTCGGTATCGTGGTTGCGTTTCTGCACACCATACTTGACCAAATGGGAAAAAAAGAATACGCCCAATGGGTGACGCTGCTTGGCTTTATCTATATTTTATTTATGGTGGCGACGATTGTCGATGACCTGTTCAAAAAGATCAAAGCTGTGTTTCTATTCCAAGGATAGGGGGGCTTACAGATTGAGATTGTTCAAATTGTAGGTTTAGGCCTGATCGCCACATTTCTCTCCCTGATCGTAAAAGAACAGAAACCGACTTTCGCGTTTATGATTGTCGTCTTCAGCGGCTGCGTGATCTTTCTCTATCTCATCGATCAGATTTACGACATTATCAGAATGATAGAAAAAATAGCCGTCAATGCAAATGTCAATATGGTCTATGTGGAAACCATTTTAAAAATTATCGGCATCGCCTACATCGCTGAATTCGGTGCGCAGCTGACAAAGGATGCGGGCCAGGGAGCGATTGCTTCGAAAATAGAGCTGGCCGGAAAAATTTTGATACTGGTAATGGCCGTGCCGATACTCACCGTCATTATTGAAACGATTCTCGGACTTATTCCTTCTTGATCATAAATAAAATGGAAAGGGGGGCACAAAAAATGAAGCGCTTTCGGTGGGCGGGGGCTTTTTTGTTCATCCTCTTATTTTTTCAGACTGAATGTGTACAAGCTGCCGGAACAGACGGTGCGTCGCAGGAAACCGCAGTTCACCAAGAATCCGCTGATGAAGTGGCGAAAAAGCAGGCTGAAGCGCTGAAAACAGAAGGCATCGGAAAGTTTTGGGACGACATCATGACAGAATACGGCGGTCTTCTGCCTGAAAGCCAAAAGGGAAGCATCATCGACTTTATTAACGGAGAAAAAACGTTCTCGCCGGAGGCATGGCTGAAGGCTTTATTTTCATACTTGTTTCATGAAGTGCTCGCAAACGGAAAGCTCCTGGGAACTTTGATTCTTCTCACCATTTTTTGTGTCATTCTGCAGCTTTTGCAAAATGCGTTCCAGCAGAGCACCGTCAGCAAAGTGGCTTATGCAATTGTCTACATGGTGCTGATTATTCTCGCTTTAAACAGCTTTCATGTTGCCGTCAATTATGCCAGTGAAGCGATCCAGACGATGACAAGTTTCATTCTCGCGCTCATCCCGCTTTTACTCGCGCTTTTGGCGTCTTCCGGGGGAGCCGTCTCCGCAGCTTTTTTTCACCCCGTTATTTTATTTCTGATGAATACGAGCGGCCTTCTCATTCAAAACATTGTCATGCCGCTTATCTTCCTGTCAGCGATTTTAAGCATCGTCAGCACGATGACGGATCAATATAAAGTCACGCAGCTTGCCAATCTGCTCAGAAATATCGCGATCGGCGCGCTTGCCGTATTTCTCACCGTGTTTCTCGGCGTCATCTCCGTACAGGGGGCTTCGGCTGCCGTGACGGACGGGATTACCCTCAGGACTGCAAAATTTATCACAGGCAATTTTATTCCCGTGCTCGGCCGGATGTTTACGGATGCGACGGATACGGTCATCAGCGCCTCGCTCCTATTAAAAAACACCGTAGGAATCCTAGGAGTCGGAATTTTGATCTGCATCTCCGCGTTTCCGGCGATTAAAGTGCTCTCGCTCGCTTTTATTTATAAGCTCGCGGCCGCTATTCTGCAGCCGCTCGGAGGCGGGCCCGTCATTACGTGCCTCGGCGTCATCAGCAGAAGCGTGCTGTATATTTTCGCGGCGCTCGCCATCGTCTCTCTCATGTTTTTCCTCAGTATTACAGTCATTATTACAGCAGGCAACCTCACCATGATGATGAAATAAAGGAGGCCCATTGGATATGAGCTTTTTAACAGAATGGCTGACAAGCATTATTTTATTTATCTTATTCGCCATCGTCATCGACATGCTGCTGCCAAGCTCCAGTATGCAAAAATACGCCAAGATGGTTGTCAGCCTGCTGTTAATCATTGTCATGCTCAACCCGATCTTCAAACTTTTCAAAACAGACCCGGAAATCATCTTCGATTATTTGACAAAACAAGAGCAATCTCAATCCGCTGATATAAAAAATCAAATCAAATCAGAAAAAAAAGAAATACAAGCATCAAACCGCGCATATGTTTTAGAAGAAATGGCTGTCCAACTAAAAAAGAAAGCGGAGGAGATGTTCAGTCATGACGAATACAAAATAGACGACATCCGCCTTACAGCGGAAGAACAGGTTCGTTCAGAAGAAGATGTAAAAACGATCAGCGTGTATATGGCCCCATCTTCTGAAAAAACCGTGCAAACCGTCGCACCGATCGACATCCGCACAGACCGCAAATACGAACCGGAAGGCGCAGCCGAAAAAAAAGAGGCCGCAGACATCAAAGAAAAACTTGCGGATATATGGGAAATCGGCAGTGAGAAAATTACGGTTTATATGGAAGGCGGGGAGAAAAACGGCCATGAATAAAAACGGACTATGGACCATACTCAAAAAACAGCTGATGATCGGACAGGCGAAAGACGGAGAAAAACCAAAACTGACAAAATATCATTATTTTCTGTTCGTGTTTGTGCTCGGGGTATCTTTTATGCTGGTGAGCCAGCTGTTCTCTTCACCGGAGAAAACCGGGAAGGACCAAGCGGCGCAGACCGTCATGTCCGGCCGAACGGAAGACAAAAGCGGGCAAAAAAGCGCACCCGTTTTTAAGGCATCGAAAGACAGCAGCGCCAAAAACACGATCGATGATTATGAAAGAGACTATGAAAACCAGCTGAAAGAAATCCTTGAAACGATTATCGGCGTGGAGGATGTATCAATTGTCGTGAACGTAGACGCAACATCTTTGAAAGTGTTTGAGAAAAATAAAACGAAAAAAGACACCACCACCGAAGAAACCGATAAAGAAGGCGGCAAAAGAAGCGTAACCGATCAAACCTCAGAGGAGCAAATTGTCATGATTCGAAACGGGGATAAGGAAACCCCGGTCGTCGTCCAGACGAAAAAGCCCGATATTCGCGGTGTACTCGTTGTCGCTCAGGGAGTGGACAACGTTCAAATAAAAAAAACCATCATTGATGCCATCACAAGGGTGCTTGATGTTCCGAGCTACCGTGTAGCGGTTGCCCCTAAAAAAATCAAGGAGGATTCATAAATCATGCTGAAAAAACAAACGGTTTGGCTTTTAACAATGCTCAGTCTCGTCGTGGTATTAAGTGTTTATTATATTATGTCGCCGGAAAGCAAAAATGCCGTGCAGATGAAAAGCGAAAAAAGCAGCGGAGAAGTGGCAACTGAAAAAACGCCGGCTCCTGAAACGAAAGATAAGAACGGAAGCGGCACGGATAAAGAAGACGGAACAAAAGGAACGAAAGATTCTAAAGGCACAAAAGAAGATAAAGAAACATCAGCCGAAGCATCGGACAAAGACGGATCGGTCGCTACAGAAACAGCTGATGAAAACTTATTTACCGCATACCGCATGGAGCTTGAAGACGCGAGAAGCAAAGAAAGGGAACAGTTAAACAGCATAGTTTCAAGCGATGATGCGACCGCAAAGGAAAAAAGCGAAGCCTACGATAAAATGACGGCGCTGAGCAATGCTGAAGGGACGGAAAAACAGCTGGAAACGCTGATTAAAACACAAGGCTACAAAGATGCGCTCGTGGATGCTGAAGGAGACAAAATCAATATTACGGTCATGTCTGACAAACATTCAAACGCAAAAGCTTCCGCTATCATTGACCTGGTGGAAAAAGAAATCAAGACAATGAAAGACGTCGCCGTCACGTTTGAACCGACAAAATAAGAGATCTCCACCGCCCGCACCTGCTGCGGGCTTTTCTGATGTCATTTTAGATCAGTGTTGAATTTACACAAGCGCTCCTGTAAGATAAACATAGTATGTACTTTTAGTAGCAACCCATAAATTTCTATTTTTTATACATAGGAGTGGAAACTGATGTTAAAAATCAACGAAATTCATGAACTGATAAAAAGAATCGATGAATCTTCCATCGACGAATTCGTTTACGAAATCGAAGGCGTAAGCCTCAAACTGAAAAAAAATGAAGCGCCGGCAGTGAATGTAACGGGACAAGCCCAAGCCGTTCCCGCCGCTTACGCACCTGCTCCGCAGGCTGCAAAACCGGAAGCGCGTGAAGCCGCTCCTGTTCAGGAAGCGCCGAAACAAGACGAAAACCTGCACAAAATTACGTCTCCGATGGTCGGAACGTTTTATGCTTCTTCATCGCCGGAAGCCGGCCCTTACGTAAACCAAGGTTCAAAAGTGAGCGAAAATACAGTTGTTTGTATCGTAGAAGCAATGAAACTCTTTAACGAGATTGAAGCCGAAGTAAAAGGAGAAATCGTTGAAGTGTTAGTTGAAAACGGCCAGCTGGTCGAATACGGACAACCTCTATTTCTTGTAAAAGCTGAGTAAGGAGACCTGCTATTATGATTAAAAAGCTATTGATCGCCAACCGAGGAGAAATCGCCGTCAGAATCATCCGGGCCTGCAAAGAGCTGGGCATTGAAACTGTAGCCGTTTATTCTGAGGCAGATAAAGACGCCCTGCATGTCCAAATGGCCGATGAGGCTTTTTGTATCGGGCCGAAAACATCAAAAGAAAGCTATTTAAATGTAACGAACATCGTCAGCGTCGCAAAGCTGACCGGCACGGATGCGATTCATCCGGGATACGGGTTTTTAGCTGAAAACGCCGACTTTGCCGAGCTGTGCGAGGAATTAAACGTAACGTTTGTCGGCCCTACGGCTGACGCCATTTCAAAAATGGGAACAAAAGATATCGCGCGCGACACGATGCAGCTGGCGGGCGTGCCGATTGTGCCCGGTTCAAAAGGAATCATAAAAAATACGGAAGAAGCGGTTTCGCTTGCAGGTGAAATTGGGTATCCTGTCATTATAAAAGCCACTGCGGGCGGAGGCGGAAAAGGCATCCGGGTCGCACGCACAGAAGAAGAACTGATCAAAGGCATTGAGATTACCCAGCAGGAAGCCGCTACGGCATTCGGAAATCCGGGTGTGTACATCGAGAAGTACATAGAAGATTTCCGCCATGTTGAAATTCAGGTGCTTGCGGATAATTACGGAAACACGATCCATCTCGGAGAGCGTGACTGTTCTATCCAAAGACGTCTGCAAAAACTTCTTGAAGAGTCACCGTCACCTGCGCTTGATTCTGAAATCAGGGAGCAGATGGGCGAAGCTGCGGTAAAAGCAGCGAAGGCCGTCGGTTACACGGGAGCCGGCACAGTAGAATTCATTTATGACTACAGAGAACAGCGCTACTACTTCATGGAAATGAACACGCGTATTCAAGTAGAGCACCCTGTCACAGAAATGGTGACGGGAACGGATCTGATCAAAGAACAGATCAAAGTGGCATCCGGACAGGAGCTTTCGCTCAGACAGGAAGACGTTGAATTTAACGGCTGGGCGATTGAATGCCGCATCAACGCTGAAAATCCTGCGAAAAACTTCATGCCTTCACCTGGTAAAATTAACATGTACCTGCCGCCGGGCGGACTCGGCGTACGCGTGGATTCAGCCGCATATCCCGGCTATTCGATCCCGCCGTACTATGACAGTATGATTGCTAAAGTCATCACATACGGAACAACGCGTGATGAGGCAGTCGCACGGATGAAACGCGCGCTGAGCGAATTCGTGATTGAAGGTATTGAAACGACGATTCCGTTCCATCTGAAACTGCTTGAACACGAAACATTTGTCAGCGGAGAGTTTAATACAAAGTTTTTAGAAACATATGATGTAATGGGCTCATAATTTTTGCGGGAGGTGAATTGAATGGAAGACAACAGTGTGCTTAAAATGGATCATGACGAGGCTCATTTAGGCAAGGTTGAAATTGCTCCTGAGGTCATTGAAGTCATTGCCGGCATCGCCGCTTCCGAAGTTGAAGGAGTTGCTGAAATGCGCGGCAATTTCGCCACCGGCGTCGTAGAGCGCTTCGGCAAAATCAATCACGGTAAAGGCGTAAAGGTCGATTTAGCCGATGACGGGATTACCATCGACGTCTATTGCGTCGTTCAATTCGGGATCTCGATCCCGAAAGTGGCGGCAAGCGTTCAGGAGAATATCCGCCAAACCTTATTAAACATGACGTCTCTGACCATTAATGAAATCAATATTCATATCGTCGGCATTCAATTTGACACGAAAGCCCAAGAAGTCGAAATCGACGAAGAAATGTAATGAGCGTATAAAAACCAAGGGGATGGGCAGCCCTTTGGTTTTTTATACGTTTCCCGTCATTTCAGGCATGAAGAAAGCCGGCTTACAAACGGCAGCCGAGTTTCTTCATGCTGTGAAATCCGAATGAAATTAATACGGTTTGTGAAAATATTCGGCATTAGGGTGAAAAACCTAAATTTCGACATGCGATTGAGAAAAAAATATGTTATGATCTCTTTAAGCTTAACGACAAGCGGATAAAGCGGATCTGAAGGAGAAAGAAAATGAAAAGAAGAACAGCTAGAGAAAAAGCTTTGCAGGCACTTTTTCAGATTGATGTCAGCGATATTGCACCGAACAATGCCATTGAGCACGCGCTTGATGGTGAAAAAACAGATGCCTTCTTTGAACAGCTGGTGTACGGAGTGATCGAACATCAGGTTCAGCTTGATGAAATGATTTCCGGCCATCTCGTCAATTGGAAGCTTGACCGGATTGCAAACGTAGACCGCGCGATCCTGCGTCTGGCGGTGTATGAAATGGTTTATACTGACGACATTCCTGCTAACGTGTCATTAAACGAAGCAATCGAGCTGGCAAAACGGTTCGGCGACGATAAAGCTGCAAAATTCGTAAACGGGGTTCTTTCTAACATTAAAACTGATATGGAATCATAGGAGGAAAGAAAATGACTGCAACAATCATCGACGGAAAAGAAACGGCTAAAGAAAAACGCGAACAATTGGCAAAAGAAGTAGAAGAGCTGAAAGCACAAGGCGTAGTGCCTGGTTTGGCGGTCATTTTAATCGGAGACGATCCCGCTTCTGTTTCATATGTGACAGGCAAGAAAAAAGCCGCTGAAACAATGGGAATGAAATTTAAGCTTGACCGCTTTGACTCAAGCTTAACCGAGGCGGAGCTTTTAACAGTGATTGATCAGTATAATCAAAATCCGGAATTCCACGGCATTCTCGTCCAGCTGCCGCTCCCGGATCATATTTCTGAAAAAGCCGTAATCGAGCGGATCTCTCCCGATAAGGATGTTGACGGTTTCCACCCTCTCAACGTCGGGAAAATGCTGCTTGGCGAAGATACATTTCTTCCATGCACGCCGCACGGAATTGTCGAGTTATTGAAAAAGACGAACGTAGATCTTTCCGGCAAAGAAGTTGTTGTAGTCGGACGAAGCAATATTGTCGGTAAACCGGTCGGCCAGCTGCTGCTGAACGAAAACGCGACCGTCACATATTGCCATTCCCGCACGAAAAATATGTCTGAGCATACGAAAAAAGCAGATATTCTTGTGGTAGCGGTCGGTAAAGCGAATTTCATCAAAGCCGATCAAATCAAAGAGGGCGCCATTGTCATTGATGTCGGCGTCAACCGTCTCGAAAGCGGAAAACTCTGCGGAGACGTTCAGTTTGATGAAGCGAAAGAAAAAGCATCTTTCATTACACCGGTGCCGGGCGGAGTAGGTCCGATGACCATCACAATGCTTGCGCATAATACTGTTAAATCTGCCAGACGTACGTTATCATAGATAACCGGAGACAGTCACAAAAAGTGTGACAATGAGCACGATACCCGCTTCTTAAGGCTCCTTTCAGCCAGAGCGGGTTTTCTTAGTTTAGGGCAAAAAGCCTTTATGAAAGGAGTGCAGGATGTGAGTGAAGCGGCATATGTCACGGTTTCCGCGCTGACCAAATACATTAAACGAAAATTCGATGTGGACCCTCATCTTGAAGACATTTGGATTAAGGGTGAGCTCTCCAATGTTAAAATTCATACGAGAGGCCACATCTATTTTACATTAAAAGATGAGCATGCCCGCATGCAGGCCGTCATGTTTCAAAGACAAAGTTCGAGGCTTGCGTTTAAGCCCGAGGACGGAATGAAGGTCATCGTAAGAGGCGGGATCTCCGTCTATGAACCGAGCGGAAGCTATCAGCTGTACGCGAAAGAAATGCAGCCGGACGGTGTGGGGGCGCTCTACTTAGCATATGAAGAATTAAAGAAAAAACTTGCCGGCGAAGGGTTGTTTGATGACCGGCATAAGCAGGCCATCCCCGCTTTTCCGGCTACGATCGGGGTCGTCACGTCACCGACGGGAGCAGCCGTCAGAGACGTCATTACCACACTTAAAAGAAGATACCCCCTTGTGAAAGTCATTGTGCTTCCCGCGCTCGTTCAAGGTGAAAATGCCAGCAGATCGATTGTGAAGCGCATTGAAGAAGCCAATGCACAAAAAATGTGTGACGTCCTGATCGTCGGAAGGGGAGGGGGCTCGATCGAAGAATTGTGGGCATTTAACGAAGAAATCGTGGCCCGGGCGATTTTTGCTTCCGCCATTCCGATTATATCAGCCGTCGGACATGAAACAGATTTTACAATCAGTGATTTCGTCGCGGATATCCGGGCGGCAACGCCGACAGGAGCGGCAGAAATCGCCGTCCCCCACACGACGGACTTAATGGAACGGACAAAAACGGCGGAAGTCCGCCTGACAAGAGCGATGCAGCAGCATATCAGCAAGAAAAAAGAACGGGTTCAATCGCTCCAGTCATCCTACGCGTTCCGTTTTCCGAAACGATTGTATACCCAAAAAGAACAGCAGTTTGATCTTTTGTATCAGCAGTTCCAATCACAGCTCACAGGGCTTACGGACAGGAAACAAAGGCAGCTGGAGCGGAATACGTACAGATTAACGGCGCTCCACCCTGAAACCCAGCTGAAACAGGCGAAAAAACGGTACGAGGAGCGCTCAAATCAGCTCGCCCGAAGCATGAATGTCCAGCTGAAGCAGCTTCATTCGCAGTTTCAGACGGTTCTTGGTAAACTGAATGCATTAAGTCCCCTTCAGGTGATGGAGAGAGGATACAGTCTGGCCTATAAAGACAAAGAGCTGATCAAAAGCGTTGATCAAGTCGAACAAAATGATACGCTTGAAGTAAAGATGACAGACGGCGTTCTGACGTGTGAAGTATTGCAAAAGAGAGGCGAACGAAAATGACAGAAACCAAAAAAAGTGAAGAGCTGACATTTGAAGAGGCGATGAAAGGCCTTGAAGGCATTGTGGCAAAGCTTGAAGAAGGAGACGTGCCGCTTGAGCAGGCGATTAATTATTTTCAGGAAGGGATGGCCCTTTCAAAAATGTGCCATGAAAAGCTTCAGCATGTCGAAAAGCAAATGGACTTTATTTTAAAAGATAACGGCGAACTTGCACCTTTCAGCGTTCAGGAGGAAGACGAAGGTGACAAATAAACTGGACGCATTTTTAGCATCGCGCAAACAACTGATTGAACAGCAGCTTTCTTTGTATACGGAACGGCTTGCGATGCCTGAAATCCTCAAAAAATCTATGCTGTATTCTTTGGAAGCAGGCGGAAAGAGGCTGCGCCCCCTCGTCGTCTTAGCCGTTCTGAATGCTTACGGAAAAGATGAAAAAGACGGGATTCCGGTCGGATGCGCTGTCGAAATGATTCATACGTATTCCTTAATCCATGATGATCTTCCTTGCATGGACGATGATGATCTGCGCCGGGGAAAGCCCACAAACCATAAAGTCTTCGGAGAAGCGGCAGCCGTATTGGCCGGAGACGGGCTTCTGACAGAAAGCTTTAAATTGATCACATCTCACGTGTCTGAGGCGGTTTCAGCAGAAAAACGGCTCCGTCTCGTCGATGAGCTGATCAGCGCGGCAGGAACGGAAGGAATGGTCGGCGGGCAGGCTGCCGACATGGAAGCGGAACAAAAGCGGATAACGCTTGAGGAGCTGGAATCCATCCACGAGCGGAAAACGGCCAAGCTCCTCGGTTTTTCTGTGACGGCGGGCGCCATTTTGGCAGATGCGCCGGAGGATGAAGTCGAAAAGCTGCGTCTGTTCAGCAGCCATATCGGCATCGGATTTCAAATCAGAGATGACATCCTTGATATTGAAGGGCATGAGGAGAAGATCGGCAAACCGGTCGGCTCAGACACGTCGAATGAAAAGTCAACGTATCCGTCGCTTTTAACGCTAGAAGGCGCGAAAGAGAAGCTGGCGTATCATATCAGCGAGGCGAAACGGATCATCAGCGGCCTTTCTCTTCAGAAAGAACTGCTGCATGACCTCTGTGATTTAATCGCGGCGAGAGATCATTAAAAACGGTCCTGATTTGAAGGGGCTGCCGCTCCTATGGTAAAATGTAAGCAGTTTCGATGAAAATACAAAGGGAGTCTTTTTCTTTTTTCAAAAAGACACTGTTTAATTTGCAGAAATTCATGCTGAAAGTGAGTTGATCCGCTTTGGATCTTTTATCAATACAGGACCCGTCATTTCTTAAAAAGATGTCAATTGAACAGCTGGAAGAGCTGAGTGAGGAGATCCGCAATTTCCTCATCACATCGCTGTCTGCCTCTGGCGGCCATATCGGGCCGAACCTCGGGGTTGTCGAGCTGACAATTGCGCTTCACAAAGAATTTGACAGTCCGAAAGATAAATTTTTATGGGATGTCGGACATCAGTCCTATGTTCATAAACTGTTAACCGGGCGCGGCAAGGAGTTTGAAACCTTGCGCCAATATAAAGGGCTTTGTGGTTTCCCGAAACGCAGCGAAAGCGAACATGACGTATGGGAAACAGGCCACAGCTCAACATCGCTCTCAGGCGCGATGGGAATGGCTGCCGCCCGTGATATTAAAGGATCGAAAGAATATATCATCCCGATTATCGGAGACGGCGCTTTAACCGGAGGAATGGCGCTTGAAGCGCTGAACCATATCGGTGATGAGAAAAAAGATATGATCGTCATTCTGAATGATAATGAGATGAGCATTGCGCCGAATGTCGGGGCGATTCATTCTATGCTGGGACGGCTTCGCACGGCCGGCAAATATCAATGGGTAAAAGACGAGCTTGAATATTTATTTAAGCGCATCCCGGCCGTCGGCGGAAAATTGGCCGCCACAGCGGAACGGATAAAAGACAGCTTAAAATATATGCTTGTGTCAGGTATGTTTTTTGAAGAGCTGGGCTTTACGTATTTAGGCCCGGTTGACGGTCATTCCTACCACGAACTGTTTGAAAACCTGCAATACGCCAAAAAAACGAAAGGTCCTGTCCTTTTACATGTCATTACGAAAAAGGGCAAAGGCTATAAACCGGCTGAGACCGACACAATCGGCACATGGCACGGAACGGGTCCTTATAAAATCAATACGGGTGATTTCGTCAAGCCGAAAGCCGCGGCGCCTTCATGGAGCGGACTTGTCAGCGGCACCGTGCAGGAGCTGGCGCGCGAGGATGACAGAATTGTCGCGATTACACCGGCTATGCCGGTCGGCTCTAAGCTTGAAGGATTTGCGAAAGAATTTCCTGAGCGCATGTTTGACGTCGGAATCGCAGAACAGCATGCGGCGACAATGGCCGCGGGAATGGCGCTTCAGGGGATGAAGCCGTTTCTTGCGATCTATTCGACCTTTTTGCAGCGGGCGTACGATCAGGTCGTCCATGACATCTGCCGTCAAAACGCGAATGTATTTATCGGCATTGACCGCGCCGGTTTGGTCGGCGCTGACGGGGAGACGCATCAAGGCGTCTTTGACATCGCCTTTTTGCGGCATATACCGAACCTCGTTTTAATGATGCCGAAGGATGAAAATGAAGGCCGCCATATGGTCAATACAGCCCTTTCCTATGAGGAAGGTCCGATCGCGATGCGCTTCCCGCGCGGAAACGGGCTCGGCGTTAAGATGGATAAAGAGCTGAAAACCATTCCGATCGGAACATGGGAAGTGCTCCGTCCCGGAAAAGACGCGGTCATTTTAACATTCGGTACGACCATTGAAATGGCGCTGGAAGCGGCTGAAGAACTGCAAAAAGAAGGCCTGTCCGTGCGTGTCGTGAATGCGAGGTTCATAAAACCGATTGATAAACAAATGATGAAGGCCATTCTTAATGAAGGTCTGCCGATTTTAACGATAGAAGAAGCCGTGCTTGAAGGCGGATTCGGCAGCACGATTCTTGAATACGCTCATGACCTCGGCATGTATCATACACCGATTGACAGAATGGGCATCCCTGACCGGTTTATTGAACACGGCAGCGTAACCGCCCTGCTTGAAGAAATCGGTCTCACGAAGGCTGAGGTTATGAACCGGATAAAACTGCTGATGCCGCCGAAGACACATAAAGGAATTGGATCATGACAGCAAAAAAAGAACGATTAGATGTACTTCTTGTAGAAAAAGGCCTTGCGGAAACGCGGGAAAAAGCGAAACGCGCCATTATGGCGGGCATCGTATACTCAAATGAAAACCGATTGGACAAACCGGGTGAAAAAATCGCCCGGGATCTTCCGTTAACGGTAAAAGGAAACCCTCTTAAATACGTCAGCAGAGGCGGATTAAAGCTTGAAAAAGCCTTGGAAGTGTTTCCTGTCTCGGTAAAAGGCAAAACGATGATTGACATCGGCTCGTCTACAGGGGGATTCACGGATTGCGCCCTCCAAAACGGAGCTGAGCGGTCCTACGCAGTGGATGTCGGCTATAATCAGCTTGCTTGGAAGCTCAGACAGGACGAGAGGGTCGTCGTCATGGAACGGACGAATTTCCGCTATTCCGAGCCTTCCGATTTCACAGAGGGTTTGCCGGAATTTGCGACAATCGATGTTTCTTTCATCTCACTCCGCCTCATTCTGCCGGTTTTAAAAACGCTGCTTGTACCGGGGAGCGATTGTATCGCACTGGTGAAGCCGCAATTTGAAGCCGGACGGGAATCCGTCGGAAAAAAAGGCATTGTCAGAGATCCCGGCGTTCATGCTGACGTTCTCCGCCGCATGAATCAATTTGCAGCTTCTGAAGGATATACAGTGAAAGGACTGTCCTTCTCACCGATTACGGGGGGAGACGGCAATATTGAGTTTCTGCTTCATTTGGAATGGGGCGGAGAAGACGGAAACGGCGCTGAACTGCCGGAAGAAGACATTCTCCGTACCGTCCGCGAAGCACATGAGACATTAAAAGCCAAAAAGACAGATGTACCGGAATAATAGGGGGCTATTATTCCTTTTTTCTGCCATCATGTACTTTTTATCAAGAAGCGGTTAACATAATGACAAACAGCTTGAAAACAGAGGTGCTTACATGACAAAAGGCCAAAGGCATATAAAAATCAGAGAGCTTATTACAAGCCATGAGATTGAAACGCAGGATGACTTAGTTGACATGCTGAGAGAAGAAGGATATAAGGTAACCCAGGCGACTGTCTCCAGAGACATTAAAGAGCTGCATCTCGTAAAGGTGCCGACGAACAACGGCTCCTACAAATACAGCCTGCCGGCGGATCAGCGGTTCAATCCGCTGTCAAAACTGAAGCGTTCATTAATGGATGCGTTCGTAAAAATTGACTCAGCAAGCCATATGATCGTATTAAAAACGATGCCGGGGAATGCTCAGGCAATCGGCGCTCTGATGGATAATCTCGAATGGGAAGAAATCATGGGCACGATCTGCGGAGATGACACGATCTTAATCATCTGCAGGACGCCTGAAGATACGGAAGGCGTACAAAGCCGTCTTTTGGAGCTGCTGTAGCGTAATTATCAGATAAAAGGTGGAATGCTGTTTGTTAGCTGAACTATCAATAAAAAACTTTGCCATTATAGAGGAACTGACGATTTCGTTTGAACGGGGGCTTACCGTCCTGACGGGAGAAACAGGGGCCGGCAAGTCAATTATTATAGACGCCGTTTCCCTATTAGTCGGCGGCCGCGGCTCGTCTGAATTTGTCCGTTACGGTGAAACAAAGGCCGAGCTTGAAGGACTGTTTCTATTGGACAGCGGTCATCCCGTTTTTGAAGTATGCCGTGAGCAGGGAATAGACGCATCTGACGACATGATTGTCATGAGAAGGGACATCAATGCCGGAGGAAAAAGCGTCTGCCGTGTCAACGGAAAATTAGTGACGATTGCGGCTTTAAGGGAAATCGGCAGACTTTTATTAGATATTCACGGACAGCATGATAACCAGCTGTTAATGGAGGACGACAAACACTTGGAGCTTTTGGATAAATTTGCGGGCGCTGAGGCCGAATCCGCGCTTCAGGCTTACCATGAAGGCTATGAGCGTTATATGAAGCTGCTCAAAAAAGTGAAGAAGCTGTCAGAAAGCGAGCAGGAAATGGCGCATCGGTTAGACCTGATTCAATTTCAGCTTGAAGAAATCGAGTCGGCGAAGCTTGAATTGAATGAAGACGAACTTCTTCAGGAAGAGCGGAAGCAGATATCCAACTTTGAAAAAATTTATGAATCATTGCAAAACGCCTATAATGCGCTCCGCAGCGAGCAGGGGGGGCTTGACTGGGTCGGAATGGCCTCTGCCCAGCTTGAAGATATTTCGGATATCAATGAACCGCTGCAAAAGCTGTCTGAAAGTGTGTCAAGTTCCTATTATCTGCTGGAGGATGCAACCTTTCAGATGCGCAATCTGTTAGATGATCTGGAATATGATCCGGAACGGCTGAATTTTATTGAAACCCGTTTAAATGAGATCAAACAGCTGAAGCGCAAATACGGAGCGACGGTAGAAGACATTTTGGAATACGGATCTAAAATAGAAGAGGAAATCGATCAAATCGAGAACCGCGACAGCCACCTTGAAGCCCTGAAGAAGGAATTGGAGTCGGTCGGCAAAGATGTGGCCGTAGAAGCCGCCAATTTATCAAAAATCAGAAAAGCATGGGCCAAGAAACTGGCGGAAGCGATTCATCAGGAATTACAAAGTCTGTATATGGGCAAATCAACGTTTGATACGGAATTTCTCGTGAAAACCGATCCGTCAGCCAGTGAAGCACCGGTTGTCAACGGGCAGCCCGTGCAGCTTACCCAAAAGGGGATTGACCTTGTGAAGTTTTTAATTTCAACAAACACCGGTGAGCCTTTAAAACCGCTGTCAAAGGTCGCTTCCGGAGGCGAGCTTTCAAGGGTGATGCTGGCGATGAAGAGTATTTTTTCTTCCCAGCAGGATGTCACCTCCATCATCTTTGACGAAGTGGACACCGGTGTAAGCGGGCGGGTTGCCCAAGCCATCGCGGAAAAAATCCATAAAGTATCGACCGGTTCACAGGTGCTCTGCATTACACACCTGCCGCAGGTTGCCGCCATGGCGGATACGCACCTTCTGATCGCAAAAGAATTCAAAGACGGACGGACAACAACGCATGTCACGCCGCTTTCCAAGCAGGATAAGGTAGCGGAAATCGGCCGTATGATTGCGGGTGTGGAAGTGACCGATCTGACAAAACGGCATGCACAAGAGCTATTAAAACAGGCCGGACAGGTAAAAACGACAGGATAAGCTGCTGATACAGGCAGCTTATTTTTTTGTTCCATTTCTCTAACAGTGTATCCAATGTTTTTCTTCGTATGCCGGTTATAAATCAAGCGCAGGAAGGCAAAAGTATAGATGTAGCAGAAAAAGAAAGTGGTGTGGGATAGGAGCGAGGAGAGTGAAGGAATGAATGCACGATAACATGAGGAAAGCAATAGGTGTAATTCTCCTTGTTTCTTTACTAAGTGTAGGCTTTTTTAAGCCGTTTAAAGAATATTTACTGATACCGTCAGAAATGAGCGTCTTTGAAAACCAGACTCAGGCCGTTCCGGTCAATGCATCAATAAGCGCTGAAAAGGGCGAATTATCAGAAGCCTTTACGCTGAAAGAAGAGCACGGTCATGCAAACATAACAGGGCAAACACAAGGCCGGTCAGAAGTAGTATATGATCTTGCCGGGTTTCCCATTAAAAAAACGAAAGTGCGTGTCCTTCCAGAATTGAAGGTCATTCCGGGCGGACAGTCCATCGGTGTAAAACTGCATTCAGTCGGTGTTTTGGTCGTCGGTTTTCACCAGGTGATGACAAAGGATGGGAAAAAGTCTCCGGGAGAACAAGCGGGAATTGAATCTGGCGACATCATTATTAAAATGAACGGACATAAAATTGAAAAAATGAGCGACATCGCCCCGTTTATTCAAAAAGCGGGCAAAACCGGTGAATCTTTGGATTTATTGGTGAAACGCGATAAGCAAAAAATCAAAACAAAGCTGATTCCGACAAAGGACGAAGCCGAGGGGAAATATCGAATCGGCCTTTATATCCGCGATTCGGCAGCCGGCATCGGCACCATGACATTTTTTGAACCGAAAACAAAAAAATACGGCGCATTGGGCCACGTCATCTCTGATATGGATACAAAAAAACCGATTGTTGTAGAAGACGGAGAAATCGTCCGTTCTACTGTAACATCGATTGAAAAAGGAAAAGGCGGCAATCCCGGCGAAAAACTGGCAAGGTTTTCGTCAGAACGGAAAACAATCGGCGATATTAACCGCAACAGCCCGTTCGGCATTTTTGGGACACTGCATCAGCCGATTAAAAACAACATTTCCGACAAAGCGCTTCCGATTGCTTTGTCAAATGAAGTAAAAAAAGGACCTGCGCAAATGCTGACGGTTATCGAAAACGATAAAGTAGAGAAATTTGATATTGAAATCGTCAGCACCACGCCGCAAAAATTCCCGGCGACAAAGGGAATGGTGTTGAAAGTGACAGATCCGAAACTGCTGAAAAGAACCGGCGGAATCGTTCAGGGGATGAGCGGAAGCCCGATCATTCAGAACAGAAAGGTCGTCGGAGCCGTAACCCACGTATTTGTCAATGATCCGACAAGCGGCTACGGCGTTCATATCGAATGGATGCTGTCTGAAGCGGGTGTTGATGTTTACGGGAAAGACAAAGCAAGCTGACTGCCGGATGATCCGGCAGTTTTTTTATGTGATGCGTTCTTCACTTCTTTCCGGGATTCATGTAAAATAAGACATGAAGATTTTTCGACAAATTCACGTTTCCTGATTTGTCAAACTTAATTTTTAGTCGAAAAACCTAGAAAATGCTAGAAAAACAAAGATATACCACTATTATTGGTAAATATGGATTTTTTAAAAGGGGAAGTAGTGGTTTTGTCGAATGTAACATATAGCAGTCAAATGGGTTGCGTCCTGTTAATACATTGGGGGAGGAAGAAACGTGGAGAAAATTAAAGTTTGTGTTGCTGATGATAATCGAGAGCTTGTAAGCCTGTTGAGTGAATATATAGAGGGACAGGATGATATGGAAGTGATCGGCGTTGCTTATAACGGACAGGAATGTCTTTCTTTGTTTAAAGATAAGAATCCCGATGTGCTCGTTTTAGACATTATCATGCCGCATCTGGACGGACTTGCGGTTTTGGAGCGTCTGCGGGAATCAGAGCTCGAGAAGCAGCCGAACGTCATCATGCTGACGGCATTCGGTCAGGAAGACGTTACGAAAAAAGCCGTCGATTTAGGCGCGTCCTATTTCATCCTGAAGCCGTTTGATATGGAAAACCTTGTCGGCCATATCCGCCAGGTAAGCGGAAATGTCAGCAGTGTCACACACCGTGCGCCGTCCGCGCAAAGCAGCATTATCCGCAGCCAGCCGGAGCCGAAGCGGAAAAATCTCGATGCCAGCATTACAAGCATTATCCATGAGATCGGTGTGCCTGCCCATATCAAAGGCTATCTTTATTTGCGTGAAGCCATTTCCATGGTGTATAACGATATTGAACTCCTCGGCAGCATCACAAAAGTCCTTTATCCCGACATCGCCAAAAAATTCAACACGACCGCAAGCCGTGTAGAACGTGCCATCCGCCACGCCATTGAAGTCGCATGGAGCAGGGGAAATATTGATTCCATTTCTTCACTGTTCGGGTATACCGTAAGCATGACAAAAGCAAAACCAACCAACTCGGAGTTCATCGCGATGGTTGCTGACAAGCTGAGATTGGAGCATAAAGCTTCGTAACGCAAGCCTTTGGCTAAATGTCTTTTTGCGCCTTCTATTCCGTGCATGAACGCGGAAGAGAAGGCGTTTTGAGATTTTGCTGACGAAAACAATGGGAATCACTCACGCTGGTACTTGTTCTATACATAAATACGGGAACTATGCCGTCTATACGTATAATACCGGAGCTGATATTTTAATGATTTTGCCGTCTCTGAAATAAAAGCGGGGGATGCGGCGGCTTAACACTGACAGGACTTCGTAGCTGATCGTACCGAGCATTTCGGCAATTTCATCAACGGAAATCTCGGCTTCTTTTTGTTTGCCGTAGATGACGACTTCTTCTCCTTGTTTGCCCTCATTCTCACCTAAACTGACCATTATCATATCCATTGTCACTCTCCCCGCTACCTGCACCCGTCTGCCGCGGTGCAGAATAAACCCGCGGTTGGACAGGGCGCGGGAGTAACCGTCAGCATAGCCGATCGGAATCGTCGCGATGATTTCACCCGGTTCGGCGATATATGTGGCACCATAACTGACGGTCCGGGGATCTGTCACCATGGCTTTCACATAAGCGATACGCGCCTTTAAACTTAGTGCGGGCGTGAGATCCACGAGGCTCAGCTCCTTTATCGAGGCGGACGGATATAAACCATATAACCCAATGCCTAAACGGATCATGTCGGCGCTGAATTCCGGGAATGCGATAGCAGCGGCTGTATTGCACATATGCACGGTAGGCAGCGTAATGTCTTGATTTTTTAAAAAGCGGAGAAAGCTGATAAACTTTTCGTGCTGCAGCATCGTCAGCTCAGTGTCCGGTTCATCCGCTGTTGAAAAATGTGTAAAGATGCCATCCCATGACAGGTATGTACTCGACTTGAGCGCTTTCACCACTGCTAAAAGATCTTCTTCCGTGCGCACACCCAGCCGGCCCATTCCGGTATCCACATTGATATGAATGGACAGCCGTTTAGACTCTGCTTCTTTTTCCAATATCCGATTCGCTTTTTTGATCCAGCTGACCTGAAACGCTGATAATGTGATGTTCCAAACGGCAGATTTTTTCACACAGCTGAGAGCTGTGAAGCCGAGCACGAGAATAGGCGCCGTAATTCCCGCTCTCCGTAACACAATTCCCTCTTCGACGCTTGCGACAGCAAGCTCGCTCGCCCCGCTTTCCAGTGCCTGCCGCGCTACTTCCACAGAGCCGTGGCCATAAGCGTTCGCTTTTACGACGGCCATAATTTTAGACGTATTCGGAATATGGCGGCGGATCGCCCGTACGTTCTTTTTTATCGCATCAAGGTCAACTTCAATCCAAACTTCCCGGCAAAGTTTTTTCATCACGATTCCTTCTTTCCTTAATGAGATTCAGTACTCATGCTTTCAATCTGCATTCTATTCATCTTTAACTGAAATCATTCAAAACATGGAAAGGTGATCGCTGATGTTTAAAATCAAGTTTTCGGGAAATCAGTGTGCCTGCTTTATTTATGCAGTTAGGGCTGCTTGGCAGCCCTTAAATTGACTTTACAATATTCTGATCTGAAAATTGATGTTCAAACATTTTGGACTGGCTTACAGCATTGTTTTGAATGACAATGCCGATATTTCCCCCTCCGGCACCGAAAACGGTTTTTGATGCAGTCAGCGGACTGATGGATATGGCGCCGCCAACATTGACAACTCCGTTTCCTGATACGTTGTTTATCGTAATCGGGCAACCGCTCATTCTATTTTTTCTCCTTTCTCTCACAGTCTACTAACTATATGTACGCTGTGATATGGAATAAGATTAAACAAAACGGCAAAAAGAATCCGGCTGCTGCCAGCCGGAAAGGGAGGGAAATACGGATGTCATAATGTTTTCGTTACATTTTGATCAGAGTATTGAGAGTTTGAAGATTGAGATGTGCTGGATTGATTCATTTGCAGGACCATACCTGTATTTCCCCCTCCTGAGCCGTAGACGGTTTTTGATACGGTTAAAGGACTTATCGAAAACGCACCGCCGACATTGACAACCCCGTTTCCGGAAAGACTGTTAATCGTAATAGGGAAACCAGCCATCATATACGGTCTCCTTTCTATTAATCTATTTACTATATGTACGCTGTGTGTTGGAAATAAGAGTAAACAAAGCGGTAAAAACTTGTGAATCAAAAAAACTGCCGGACATCCGGCAGTTTTTTAGTCTACTTTTCAAACGGCACCCAGCCGCCTGTATTCTGAATCATTTCCCATAACGGTTCAGGAAGTCGGTATTTCTCAATTTCAGATGCCTGAATGGCTTTTTCGATTTCCTGTTCGCGGCCTTCTTTGACCAGCACCGCCCATTCGGGGTTAATCAAAATGACACGTCCCAGAGCCACCAGCGGAATTCCGCTTTCTAATACGGCAAGCGCTTCGTCCGCGGTATAGATGGAACCGACGGCCATCAGCGGCACTTTATGGCCGACGCGTTCGTTTAATAAATCCATCCGGGTCCGTGAAGTATCCGCGCCGCGGCGGGCTTTGGAATTGACATCCATCAGTGAAATATGCAGATAATCCAAGTTCTCTTCCGCAAGCGCGTCGGCGAGCATGAATGTTTCTTTCATTGTAAGCCCCGGTGTTTCCGGCTCTTCCGGTGACAGGCGGTAGCCGAGAACGAATGGATTTTCAGCGTGTGTATCAATCGCCTGTTTGACAGCGTCAACGACTGCAAGCGGGAACGCAAGGCGCTTTTCATCGCTTCCGCCCCAGCGGTCTGTGCGCCGGTTTGTTTTCGGTGAATAAAATTGGTGAATCAGGTACCCGTTTGCCCCGTGAATTTCAACACCGTCAAAGCCGGCTTCAATCGCTCTGCGTGTCGCTTCGCCGAATGCTTTCACGATGTGCTCAATTTCTTGTTCGGTGAGAGCCCGGGACGTTTGTCTGCCGTCTTCTTCTGAGCCGCTCGGACTGACGACGTCGTTGTTTGGCACGAGTTCAGGAGGGCATTCCAATCCTCCGTGGTGAATCTGCACAACGGCTTTCGCTCCTTGAGACTTGATCGCCTGAGCGAGTTTTTTCAAGCCGGGAATGTGAGAATCATCATAGATGCCGGGCTGGCCTGGAAACGCTTTGCCGTCCGGCGTTACGTTTGCACATGCCGTAATGACCATGCCCATTTCTTTTGAACGGGGAGTAATGTAGCTTAATTCACGGTCGGAAATCGTTCCGTCATCATTTGATGAATAATGTGTCATCGGTGCGACTGAAATACGGTTTGGTATGGTGACGCCGCTTTCGAACGTAAAAGGTTCAAACAGCGGTTGATAAGTTTGCTTCATCATTTCGCCTTCTTCCTTAGGAGTTTAACTCGTCCGTATTCTAGCTTATGTTTTCATTGTGTGCAATTATTTTGCTTGTTCTTCTTCCGGAGGTTATGACCGGCTGAACCATTTAAACGAATGAAACGGTTTTCTCCGTTCCTTTTCAGGATCTTTATATCCTCCTGAAATTTGATGGCCGATCGAGCTGAATATGACAGCGGCGGCGAAGAGGAGAATGATTTTTTTCATATGCATATCTTCTTTCTTATCTTTTACAAGGTTATTTATAAGCATACGCTTGTGCGAAAAAACCGTCAATTTGTTTATTCTTTTTTCCACTTTCCTGCGGCGAATATCGTTCCGATCTGAATCACAACACTTAACAGAGCGCACACTGCCACAACTGTGTTGCTGTCCATAGAAGACACCCTCCTTTTTGTTAGGTTGATGTATCATATGACAGCTGTCTCTGTTTTGACAAAACCGTAATGCGGTGTTTCATATTTTTCAACACAAAAAGGGCGCTTTTTTAAGCGCCTTTACTTTTTTTTCAGCCGGTTCAAAGCGATTTGAACGGCGATGGCGTCATCCAGGTAGCCGATCGGAAACATGTAATCCGGAATGACGTCGGTCGCTAAAATATAATACAGCAGCGCGCTCCCGAGAATCGCGCGGTCTTCAGCCGGTGTTGATTCATCCATATACTGATGATGCATGTTTTTCAAATGATCAATAAAAGGGCCGACGCTTTCTTCATTGTCCATTTTCTTTTGAAACTCATCGCAAATCAGGCGATGGCCCTGCTGGGTTTTGGCGTATTGTTCATATCTGGTCAGTTCGCGCTCAATTTGCTCCCGGGAAAAAGGCTGATCAAACATCTCGGCCATATTCAGCATATCCTGAATCGCGTGCATCGGGTCTTGCGGCGCAGCTTCTTTTTCATGGCCGATGTCTATGCCTGACGCCTCAAGCAATTCCTCCAGCGGGGTGCGGAGGTGTTTTGAAAATTCCTGAAGATGCTTTAAATTGGCCTTCTGTTTGCCGTTGATAATCCGGGAGATGGTGGCCGTATCAATGTTTGTTAAGGCGCCGAGCTTTCTCATGGAGAGCGAGTGCTTATCAAGCAGTGATTTTAAAAGGGGTCCCAGTGTCTTATTTTTATTTTCTGTCAAGGGTGTCACCTCGTTTCCGCCGGAATGATGATCGTCAATCAATAATTTTTGCAGAAAAGGTACCTTTTCTGTGCTGCTGAATAGGATAGTGTAGATTCAACGGCACAACATGTTGAAAAGACATCAAAGAATGGAGAGAAACGAACATGGCTTGGTTATTGATTTTAGGTTTGGCAGTGTCCTCAAGCATTGATAATTTAGGAGTGGGGATGTCATACGGCATCAGAAAAATCAAAATATCGCATGCGTCAAATATGATGATCGCTTTTATCTGTTTTGTATTCAGTTATATCGGAATTTATTTCGGCAAATGGATTTCAGCCGTTTTACCGGGCTTTCTTCCTGTATTGCTGGCGGCGTTTATTTTATCTGTCATCGGTATCCGCATCATTCTGCTGGCTGTGCCGAGAAAAACAGCGCGTGTTGGCGCGTCAGGAAAAAAAGGCCGTTTTGCCGGTCTGCTGCAAAATCCGGAGGCAGCGGATGCCGACGGTTCGGGAGAAATCGGTATATTGGAATCCATGGTTCTCGGGGTGGCCGTATCCGCAAATGCGCTGACCAACGGATTAAGCGCGGGGTTGATCGGGCTTTCTCCCGCTGCCATTTCCATCACTGCGGCGATCGGAAGCTTTCTGACCATATGGATCGGCTGCTCGCTTGGAAAAAAAGCCGCGTCATTGCGCATCGGTTCTTTTCACGTCGGACAGTTCAGCACGGTGCTGAGCGGAGTGATTATTCTCATCATTGCCGCCAATACGCTGCTCTTTTAAGTTGTCCCGTTCATTTTATGAAAAGCTCAAAATAAATATGAATGTTTCTATTCGGGAGAGTGCATGACGCGGCTCTCTTTTTTTGCCGATCTGATATTTTTTCAAAATGAACAGAAAGTCGTCCGTTTCCGTTAAATTCTGCATATTCGGCCTTCAGACAGAACCTTTTTCATAGACTGATCAGCTTGTTTTCTTTCTAAGTTCAGGTAAACAGCAGGTCAGATAGCCTTCATTCCAAATATGGAAAAGCGCTGGAGGAATGGAGGCTCCCTTTACAAATCGGCCATTCTGTTCAAAGATAAAGCCGAATGAGAAAACGTGAGGTGATCTGTGTGAAGTCTGTCATACTTTTGATCTTCACCGCATGGCTGTTATCAGGCTGCGAGTATACCGCGGAGGCTGATGCGGCGCCGTCATTTACACAGGAAGGAACATTTATAAAAGCGGCCGGAAACGATATGATCGCGGTCGAAATTGACGGAGAAAGGCAAGAGGTGAAGGTGCCTTTCGCTAAGCGGTTTGAATGTCAGTCTCTGCCTGAACATACGGCGGTGCAAATCACCTATAAAAAAGAGAGCAACGGACAATTACGGCTTGAGAAACTGAAAAAAGAAACAGATATGTGAAAACGGGGAGGAAAAAAACGTGGGTTTACTGACAAAAAGCGCTGCTGCCTTCGGTGCCGCTCTGCTTCTGCTTGCGCCGTCCGCTTATGCAGCCGAACCTTTGCAAGGGAAAACCATTTATATCGATGCCGGACATGGCGGAGAAGACAGCGGGGCCGGCGGAAATGGACTGCTTGAGAAAAACATCAATTTAGCGGTGTCAAACAAGGTGATCGCCAAATTGGAGACAGAAGGCGCAAAACCTGTAGCTTCAAGGACTGACGATACTTTTTTACGTTTGGACGAGCGGGTGGCGAAAGCGAGCGCCAGCCAATCCGATTTATTCGTCAGCCTCCATACGAATTCAGCCGTCTCAACGGCATCGGGCACGGAAACGTATTTTAATTCGACATATGAAGGCGCAGACAGCGAAAGGCTTGCTTCCGACATTCAGCAGCAGCTTGTCACGTCTTTAGGGATGAGGGACAGAGGCGTAAAAGAAGCTCCTTTTTATGTTATTACATATTCAAAGATGCCGAGTGTGCTGGCTGAATTAGGTTTTATCACAAATCCTCAAGATGCGGACAAGCTGAAAAGCGATAACGGACAAGAGCATGCCGCGGACGCCGTTGTAAACGGAATCGAAACCTATTACAGCGGCCGGTAATGATAAAATATGTGTAAATAGCGCCCTCCTGATGTGCATAACGATTATAATAGAGAAAACCGATGACAAACATCTGAGGTGACACATATGACGAATATTTTTGCCCACCGGGGGGCGTCGGGCGACTGCCCTGAAAATACGATGCCCGCATTCAAAAAAGCGATTGAGGACGGGGCTGACGGAATCGAACTTGATGTACAGATGACAAAAGACGGCCGGATCGTGGTCATTCACGATGAAACCCTCGACCGCACGACGTCTTTGAAAGGATTTGTGAAAGATACGGCGTATGACAAAATCAGAACCGCCGATGCCGCCGGAAAATGGAAAGATGCTTTTAAAGGTGTCAGAGTTCCGCTTTTGTCAGATGTGCTGCGTTTTGCGGAACGTGCTGATTTTCTGATAAACATTGAGCTGAAAAACAGTGTATTCCGTTACGAAGGAATGGAAGAAGAAGTGATTAAAAAAGTCAGATATTACGGACTGGAAAAGCGCGTTATTTTTTCTTCATTTAATCATGAGAGTCTCGCGGTTTGCCACGCCCTGGCGCCTGAAATTGAACGGGCGGTGCTGACAATGGATGTGCTGTACCGGCCTGAACGGTATCTTGCCGCCATCCCCGCTTCGGGTTATCATCCGAAGCTCGGTACGCCTGCGGTCAGCGCTGAAGTGATCACACATCTTGCAAAACACCAAGCGGCGCTCCGTCCGTTCACCGTCAATCGTCCTGAGGATATGAAGCGGCTGATGAAAGCGGGGATAGACGCAATTTTTACCGATTATCCAAAGCTGGCTGTTTCTATAAAAGAAGAATGCCGCAGCTGAGAAGACTGGTCAGACAGTCTTCTTTTTTTATGGGCGGGAAAAAGGCGGTGCACTCATAACTCGGTCAGCCGGTTCATATATTGTAACAGGGCGTTTTGTGTAAGCGTTATCTTTTATTATTGAAAGTGAGGCAAAAGTGTGGGAAAAACGGTTATCGTCAGTGCGGCAAGAACGCCGTTCGGAAAATTCGGCGGCGCATTAAAAGAGGTAAAGGCATCCGAGCTTGGCGGCATTGCCATAAAAGAAGCAATCAAGCGCGCCGCTATCAGTGAAAGCGAAGCGGAAGGAGCGGTGATGGGGATGGTCGTCCAGGCGGGTGCCGGGCAGATTCCGGCACGGCAGGCTGCAAGATATGCCGGGCTTCCGTGGTCTGTTCCGGCTGAAACCATTAATAAAGTCTGTGCATCAGGGCTCAGAGCCGTTACCATCTGTGATCAAATGATCCGGGCGAAAGACGCGGACGTGCTGATTGCAGGCGGAATGGAAAGCATGAGCAACATCCCGTACGCCATTCCGGCCGGCCGCTGGGGTGTGAGGATGGGGGACGGGGTTTTTCAGGATTTAATGGTTCATGACGGGCTGACCTGTGCGTTCGACCAGGTGCATATGGCTGTCCACGGAAGCACTGCAGCCAAAAAGTACGGCATTTCCCGGGATGAACAGGATCATTACGCTCTTTTGAGTCAGAAACGCGCGGCTGAGGCGGCTGAGACGGGCAAATTGCGTGAAGAAATTGTCCCCGTCACCTGGACCGGCAAAAAGGGCAAACAGCATATCGTTGAAGCGGATGAGGGGCTGCGTCCTGATACAAGCCTTGAACAGCTCGCAGCGCTCAAGCCGATTTTCACAGCCGACGGAACGGTTACAGCCGGAAACGCTCCCGGTGTAAATGACGGGGCCGGAGCATTTGTGCTGATGTCAGAGGAAAAAGCAGCAAAGCAGCATGTCAGGCCGCTCGCAGCGATACTTGGCTTTGCGTCCGTCGGACTGGAAGCGTCCGAGCTGGCAAGCGCGCCGGGAGAGGCCATCAGCCGGCTCTTGAAAAAAACCGGACTGTCCGTTGACGATATTGATTTGTTTGAAGTAAATGAAGCATTTGCGTCCGTCGTGCTCGTGAGTGAAAAAATAGCCGGGTTCAGCCGGGAGAAAGTGAATGTAAACGGAGGGGCAATCGCGTTCGGCCACCCGATCGGCGCAAGCGGAGCGAGAATCATCATGAGTTTAATATACGAATTAAAGCGTCGCGGAGGGGGGTTAGGCATAGCGGCTATATGCAGCGGAGCGGCTCAAGGAGATGCTGTCCTGCTGGAGGTGTACTGATCAAAGGAGGGAGCGCCGGATGAAGATGAAAACAATCATGGTCGCAGGTGCCGGTCAGATGGGAGCAGGCATCGCTCAGACGGCCGCAGAAGCCGGGTTTGCCGTCAAGTTATACGATTGGGAGCCGGAAACGGTAACAAAAGGTCTTCACCGCATAAAGACAAACCTGGAGAAAGAGCAGGCAAAAGGACGGAAGTCACAGAAGGAGACAGATGCCGTATTCAGCCGTATTTCCCCGGCGGAGCTCACAGAAGCGGGAGATGCTGATTTTATCATTGAAGCCATTGCCGAAAACAAAAAAGCAAAAGCGGAATTGTTTGACACACTTGATAAAATCTGTCCCCCTCATGCCGTATTGGCAAGCAATACGTCTTCTCTTCCCATTACGGAGCTTGCCGCGGCCACAAAAAGGCCTGAAAAAGTAATCGGCATGCATTTTATGAATCCGGTTCCGGTCATGGAGCTTGTCGAAGTCATCAGAGGACTCGCCACATCGGAAGAAACGGCGGAAACAGTAAAGAAGCTTGCCGTCCGGATGAATAAAACCCCGGTCGAAGTCAATGACTTCCCGGGCTTTATATCTAATCGCATATTAATGCCGATGATTAACGAAGCCGTTTATTGCCTTTACGAAGGAGCAGCTTCAAAGGAAGCGATTGATGAGGTGATGAAGCTCGGCATGCGTCATCCGATGGGTCCTTTAACGTTAGCTGATTTCATCGGGCTGGATACGTGCCTTTCCATTATGGAGGTTCTCTACGCGGGGCTCGGAGATCCGAAATACCGCCCATGCCCTCTGCTCAGAAAATATGTCAGCGCCGGCTGGCTCGGCAAAAAAAGCGGGCGCGGTTTTTATGAGTACGGCAGATGATGTAAAGATCATGAGGGGAGACGGCAGCCATGCATTTTACAGAAGAGCACATCATGATGAGAAAAATGGTGCGTGATTTTGCCCGCAAGGAAATCGCGCCGGTGGTTGAGCTCATGGAATCAACAGATGAATTTCCGGAGCGGCTGATTAAAAAAATGGGCGAAGCGGGATTGATGGGCATTCCCGTCCCGGAAGCTTACGGCGGGGCGGGTGCTGATACAACATCTTACATTTTAGCGATTCATGAAATATCAAAAGTCAGCGCGGCCGTCGGCGTCATTTTGTCCGTCCACACATCGGTAGGGACAATCCCGATTTTGCATTTCGGGACAGAAGCCCAAAAACAAACGTATATTCCGAAGCTGGCAGCGGGCGAATATATTGGGGCTTTTGCGCTTACTGAGCCTCACTCCGGATCTGATGCGGGAAGCCTGAGAACAACAGCCGTGCGAAAAGGCGGTTCATATATTCTGAACGGTTCAAAAATCTTTATTACAAACGGCGGAGCGGCAGATCTGTATCTGACATTCGCCATAACCGATCCGGGTAAAGGGAGAAAGGGAATTTCAGCGTTTATCGTTGAAAAAAACACACCCGGTTTTTCTGTCGGAAAAAAAGAAAAAAAGCTCGGATTGTTAGGTTCCAATACTGTCGAATTGCAGTTTGACCAAGCGGAAATTCCGATTGAAAACCGGCTCGGCGAAGAGGGCGAGGGTTTTTCAATCGCCATGAAAAACCTTGACGTCGGACGGATCGGCATAGCGGCTCAGGCGCTCGGGATTATCGAAGCGGCGCTCGGCTGCTCGGTGGAGTACGCCAAAACCCGCAGCCAGTTCGGCAGACCCATCGCTTCGAATCAGGCCGTTTCATTTAAATTATCTGACATGGCAACGAATGCGGAAGCTGCCAAATTATTGGTCTATCATGCTGCTGATCTGTATCAGCGAGGGCTTCCGTGCGGAAAAGAAGCATCTATGGCGAAGCAGTTCGCGTCCGATGCGGCGATGAAAGCGGCGGTGGAGGCTGTTCAGATTCACGGCGGCTACGGCTATATGAAAGAGTATCCCGCGGAGCGTTTATTTCGGGATGCGAAAGTCACGCAAATCTATGAAGGAACCAATGAGATTCAAAGGCTGATTATTTCTAAGTATCTTCTTCAATAAAAAGTGTGCAAAGGAGCGAAACCATGGAATCTTATTCTCCCGGTTTAGATGGCGTCATTGCGGTGGAAACGGGGATTTCTTTCCTGGATACACAGCAGGGCAGTATTTTAATCAAAGGCCACGATCTGATTGAGCTTTCTAAAACGGCCGGCTATATGGACATTGTTCATCTCTTATTGGAAGACAGACTTCCTGATGCGAAAGAGAAGAAGGCGCTTGAAGAAGACGTTCGGCGCGGCGGACACCTTCCCGAGGAAATCTTGCGTATATGCCGTCTGCTGCCCGAACGTACTCACCCGATGGACGGACTGAGGACAGGTTTGTCCGCGCTTGGAGGCTTTGATAAGGATATTGATAACCGCACCTCTTCTGTAAATCGGCACCGTGTCCGCGGGCTGATAGGCAAAATGCCCAATCTGACCGTCAACAGCTATCGAGTCATCAACGGACTGGAGCCTTTAGCGCCTGTCGGAACCTTATCGTATAGCGCAAACTTTTTATATATGATTACCGGAAAAACGCCGTCCTCCTTGGAAGAAGAAATATTCGACCGGTCGCTTCTTTTATACAGTGAGCATGAATTGCCGAACTCAACGTTTACGGCCCGTGTCATTGCTTCGACGCAATCGGATATTTACGGCGCTCTGACCGGAGCCGTCGCCTCGCTTAAGGGAAACCTTCACGGCGGAGCGAACGAAGCGGTTATGTACATGCTTGAGGAAGCGAAGGATACAGACGGGTTTACACAATTATTAACTCAAAAACTCGCAAACAAAGAAAAAATCATGGGCTTCGGCCACCGTGTCTACATGAAAAAAATGGACCCGAGGGCGCTCATGATGAAAGAAGCATTGAAAAAACTGTCTGATCTT
The DNA here is from genome assembly GCF_053663395.1 of Bacillus sp. JK74. Taxonomy (NCBI): domain Bacteria; kingdom Bacillati; phylum Bacillota; class Bacilli; order Caryophanales; family Bacillaceae; genus Bacillus; species Bacillus sp. JK74. The sequence goes on from NZ_JBSJQB010000003.1 coordinate 526,079, forward strand.
TCAGGTGATTTCCGTCTTTATCATATGTGTGAAGCCGGAGAAACCGTCATGCGGGAGAAAAAAGGCCTTTATCCGAACTTAGATTACTACGCAGCGCCGGTCTATTACATGCTCGGCATCCCGATCCCGCTGTATACGCCTATATTTTTCAGCGCACGGACGGTCGGACTGTGCGCTCATGTCATTGAACAGCACAGCCGAAACCGGCTTTTCCGCCCGCGTGTCCGCTATACCGGAGCGCGCCTGTAAACAGATGAGAAAGGAAGATGAAAACATGACAGAACCCCGCCGAATGGACGCTGTAATCGAAGAGATTTCTGACTACGTGCTCCATCAGGAGATTGACAGTTCAGAAGCTTTCACTACGGCAGGACATGTGCTTCTTGATACGATAGGCTGCGGAATTTTGGCGCTCAGCTATCCCGAATGTACAAAGCTGCTCGGCCCGATTGTCCCGGGAACCTCCGTGCCCAACGGCAGCAGAGTCCCGGGCACGCCTTTTGTTTTAGACCCGGTCACAGCTGCCTTTAATATCGGCTGTATCAACAGGTGGCTCGATTATAATGATACGTGGCTTGCGGCCGAATGGGGGCATCCGTCTGACAATCTCGGAGGCATATTGGCTTGTGCGGATTATATATCCAGAGTGCGGATTTCAGAAGGGAAAGAACTGCTTACCGTGCGTGATGTGCTTTGCGCAATGATCAAAGCGCACGAAATTCAAGGAATTCTCGCTTTGGAAAACAGTTTAAACAGAGTCGGGCTTGACCATGTGCTGTTTGTGAAAGTGGCGACTGCGGCTGTTTGCGCACAAATGCTGGGCGGCTCAAGAGAGGAAATTAATAACGCCGTATCTCACGCTTGGATTGATAATTCAAGCCTCAGAACGTATCGTCATGCGCCGAACACCGGATCACGCAAATCATGGGCGGCCGGCGACGCGACGAGCAGAGGCGTATATTTGGCCCTTATGGCGCAAAAAGGTGAAATGGGGTACCCGACGGCTCTGACCGCATCTGGGTGGGGATTTCAAGACGTATTATTTAACCGTCAGGAAATGAAGCTTGCCCGCCGGCTTGGGTCCTATGTGATGGAGAATGTTTTGTTTAAAGTATCCTACCCGGCTGAATTCCACGCCCAGACAGCGGCGGAATGCGCGGTCCGGCTTCATCCGGAGGTGAAAGACCGCATCGAAGACATTGACAGGATCACGATTATGACCCATGAGTCGGCAATCCGGATTATCGATAAAAAAGGGCCGCTTCACAATCCGGCTGACCGGGATCACTGCCTCCAGTATATTACGGCAATCGGGCTGCTTTTCGGAGATATCACGGCGGATCATTATGAAGAGGAAACGGCGTCTGATCCGCGAATTGATACATTGCGGAGCAAAATGGAGGTGACAGAACATAAAGCGTACTCAATAGATTACTTAGACCCGAATAAGCGATCCATCTCAAATGCCGTACAGGTGCATTTTACAGACGGCACGGCTACGGGACGGATTGAATGTGAATATCCGCTCGGGCACCGATTCCGCAGAAAAGAAGCCGTTCCGAAGATTCTTGCCAAGTTTTCAGCAAACATCAGCACTCATTTTTCATTGAAGCAGCAGCGGAAAATCGAAGAGGCCTGTAAAGATAGCGGCCGAATGCAGAAGCTCAGCGTTAGTGAATTTATGGACTTATTTCTCATATAAAATAGGAGGGTGACAAACATGACGTGGATCGTCAGCAAGCAGTCGTCTCAAGAGGAGCTTGCAGAGCGGTTCCGTACGCTGATGGCAGCGCCGGATCTATTGCAGATTCCCGGCGCTCACGATGCGATGGCCGCTCTTATCGCCAAGAAAACGGGTTTTTCGGCTCTTTATTTATCAGGCGCGGCTTACACGGCGAGCAGAGGGCTGCCCGATTTAGGCATCATCACGTCGGCGGAAATGGCTGAACGGGTTAAAGATCTGGTCCGCTCGTCTGATCTGCCCGTCCTCGTCGATATTGACACGGGTTTCGGAGGCGTGCTGAATGCCGCCCGGACGGCGAAAGAAATGTATGAAGCGCGCGCGGCCGCCGTCCAAATGGAGGATCAGCGCCTGCCGAAAAAATGCGGACATCTGAATGGGAAGCAGCTCGTGCCGATTGAAGAAATGGCGCAAAAAATCCAAGCGGTCAAGCGGGCCGCGCCGACTCTTCTTGTTGTTGCGAGAACAGACGCCAGACAGCAGGAAGGGCTGGAGGGAGCATTAAAAAGGGCGTCCGCTTATATAAAAGCGGGTGCTGACGCTGTTTTTCCGGAAGCGCTCCAATCCGAAAGTGAATTCAGAGCGTTTTCCAAACAAATCAGTGTGCCGATTCTCGCAAATATGACTGAATTCGGACAAACGCCGTATTACAGTGCTGATGAATTTTCCGATATGGGCTGTCAGATGGTCATTTACCCGGTCACGTCACTCAGAACGGCGGCCAAGGCTTTTGAACGTATTTTCCGCCTTCTGAAAGAAGAAGGCTCTCAAAAAGAGGGGCTTTCGGATATGCAGACGAGAAAAGAATTATATGAAACGATCGCTTACCATGACTATGAAGAACTGGATCAATCCATTGCCAAAACGATACTGCCGGACGACTGAAAAAGCCCTTTTTTTGCAAGGGCTTTTTTTACAGCTTTTTTTTCCTGAACCGCGGGCTGACTTGATTGCGTTTCCGATCTCTGTACAGAATAAACCCGGCCAGGACATAAAGGCCGAACAAAAAAAACGCCAATCCGGCCGCCCCCTGAAGAAAAAGGGACGGAAACGGGGAAAACGCATGCCCGAATAATGCATCTCTCATCAGCTTAATGCCGAGCGCCGCGACAGCGCCGGGGAGGACCAGAATCAAAAGTGCAACAAGCCGGCTCATATTCAGAAAACCCCTTTACGATATGATTTCCTTTATTGTCCAATCGAAAAAATATTTTGTCAAGAGATCAAAACGTGGTAACATAGGGGTTGTGCAAATTATTGCAACGGGAAATACAGGTGTGCAAATTTTTTCATATAAAGGGGTATCGGGATGCAGAAGGTGCTGATTATAGGTGCTGGTAAAGGAGGCACGGCGCTCCTACAGATTTTGATGAAAACAAAACTGATCCGGATTATTGCGGTGGTTGACCAAGATCCGGAGGCGCAAGGGCTGCAAGAAGCCCGGAGATATGGAATTGCAACCTCATCAGATTGGAAACCCTACATAACTGAAGATATAGATATTATCATCCATACAACAGGCGATAAAGCGGTCATGGATGAGCTGCTCCATGAGAAAAAAGAACAAACCATCGTCATGCCGGGAAAATTGGCGTACATGGTGTTTCAGCTGATGGAGGAAAAACAGCAGCTTATCCAAATGCTGAAGTCGCAGACGTATAAGCATGACCGGATTTTTAATTCAACGCACGACGGCATGATTTTTATAGACGTCAACGAAACGATCATTTTATTTAATCAGATGGCAGAAAAAATGGTCGGCCGAAAACGGGAGGATGTCATCGGCCGCCAAATTAAAGATGTAGTGCCGAACACAAAGCTGCCGCGGATTCTGGAAACGAGAGAGCCGGAATATAACCAGAAGCAGCTTCTCGGCAAGCACCTGCAGATTGTCACGACAAGACTGCCGATCATTGATGAAGGCGGAAAACTTCTCGGCGCATTATGCGTGTTTAAAGACATCACCGACGCAGTTGAACTGGCGGAAGAGGTCACGAACTTAAAACAAATCCGCACCATGCTTGAAGCGATTATTCAATCGTCAGACGAGGCCATTTCCGTCGTTGATGAAAACGGCATCGGAATGTTAATCAACAAAGCGTATACAAAAATGACCGGGCTGTCAGAAAGCGAAGTCATCGGAAAACCCGCTTCCACCGATATCTCAGAAGGGGAAAGCATGCACCTGAAAGTATTGGGGACAAGGCGGCCCGTTCGGGGTGTGAGGATGAAGGTCGGCCCCAATAAAAAGGATGTCATCGTAAATGTTGCCCCCGTTATTGTGGATGGTATTTTAAAAGGCAGCGTCGGCGTCATCCACGACGTGTCAGAAATTAAAACGCTGACTGCTGAGCTGAATCGGGCGCGCCAGATCATCCGCACGCTTGAAGCGAAATACACGTTTGACGACATTATCGGCACGAGTGAACAAATGCTGGTCGCCCTTGAACAGGCGAAGCTCGGGGCGAAAACGCCGGCGACGATTCTGCTGCGGGGAGAATCCGGCACAGGAAAAGAACTTTTCGCCCACGCCATCCATAATGAAAGCGACCGAAAATACAATAAATTCATCCGGGTCAATTGTGCGGCCCTGTCTGAATCCCTGCTTGAATCCGAGCTTTTCGGCTATGAGGAAGGCGCGTTTACGGGTGCGAGGCGCGGGGGCAAAAAAGGACTTTTTGAGGAAGCGAATAACGGCAGCATTTTCTTAGATGAAATCGGAGAGCTGACCCAAAGCACCCAGGCAAAGCTGCTCAGAGTTCTGCAGGAAAAAGAAATTATCAGAGTCGGCGGCGCTAAAGCGATTTCTGTCAATGTCAGAATTATCGCAGCGACAAACGTCAACATCGAAAAGGCCATGGCGGAAGGCGCGTTCCGTGAAGACCTGTATTACCGGATTAACCGCTATCCGATCTCAATCCCGCCGCTTCGGCAGCGCAAAGAAGATATTGAAGCGCTGAGCATTCGGCTCATTGAAAAAATCAATCAGGATTACGGCCGCAATGTAAAGGGGCTCACGCCGAACGCGCTGCGAGCTTTATCAGCCTACAGCTGGCCGGGAAACGTACGGGAGCTTGAAAATGTTCTCGGACGGGCAATGATATTTTTAGAGCCGCACATGGAACGGATCGAACAGCAGCATCTGCCTGTTTTCGAATCAGAGCTGAATGAAAAAAACGGCACCCAAAGTGATTTTCCGGATGTAGAAGGGGAAAAGCTGTCTCAGGCTGTTGAAAAATTTGAAGCGCACGTCATTCAAAAAACGCTTGAAAAGCATAAATTCAACCGAACCAAAACGGCGAAAGCGCTTGGTGTCAGCATTCGGAATCTGTACTACAAAATGGACAAGTACGGCCTTGCAAATGACGGCATGCAATAAGTTGCAGAGAAAGCGCAAACAGCTGCATGTGTTCTTGAAAAAAGCCGGAATAAACCCTTTCGCATATTTGGCACGGAACTTGCATTGTTAAAAGCGGATTCGCACAAGAAAGGTGGTACAAAATGAAGCTGAAAGACCTAGTTGAAAAAGCCGCGGCAAAAAACGCAAAAACCATTGCAGTGGCCCACGCAGCAGATAAAGAAGTGATCCAGGCCGTCAAAATGGCGTCAGAACACTTGTCGGCACGATTTTTACTGACGGGTGACAGCGGAAAGCTGAAAGAGCTTCTGGCAAATGAGCCGAAGTTCAATGCTGACATCATCCACGCCGATTCACCCGAAGAATCTGCGGCAAAAGCAGTGCGCGCAGTGCGTGAACAAGAGGCGGACGTTTTAATGAAAGGGAATCTCCCGAGCTCAACTCTTCTGAAATCGGTTTTAAACCGCCAGGAAGGGCTTCGTTCAAAAAGGGTGTTATCACATGTAGCCGTTTTTGAAGTGCCGGACTATGACCGGCTGATGTATGTAACTGATTCAGCGCTGAACATCGCCCCGTCTCTTGAAGAGCTCGGGCATATTCTGCAAAATGCGGTTCATGTCGCACATTCAGTAGGGAACCCTATGCCGAAAGCCGCAGTCCTTGCCGCTATTGAAACGGTTAATCCGAAAATGGAGGCGACGCTGAACGCGGCTGCGATCGTCCAGATGTGCAATAGAGGACAGATTACCGGCTGCATTGCGGACGGACCGCTTGCTTTGGATAATGCCGTATCCCAAGCGGCTGCGCTGCAAAAAGGGATTTCCGGAAGCGTAGCGGGCCAGGCGGACATTCTCTTGGTTCCTTCAATCGAGGCCGGAAATATGCTTTATAAGTCAATGATTTATTTTGCGAAAGCAAATGTTGCTGCCGTCATCGCCGGTGCAAAAGCGCCGATCGCATTAACGAGCAGAGCGGATACCGCAGAAAATAAACTGTATTCAATTGCGCTTGCGATTTGCGCATCACAAGAACAGTAGGAGGAACGAACCTATGGAAATTTTTAAATATATGGAGACTTACGATTACGAACAATTGGTATTCTGCCAAGATGAACAATCCGGATTAAAAGCGATCATCGCGATTCATGATACGACGCTCGGCCCTGCACTCGGCGGAACAAGAATGTGGACATATGACAGTGAAGAAGCGGCGATTGAAGATGCACTGAGACTCGCAAAAGGCATGACTTATAAAAATGCGGCTGCCGGTTTAAACTTAGGCGGCGGGAAAACCGTTATTATCGGAGACCCGCGCAAAGATAAAAATGAAGAAATGTTCCGCGCGTTCGGCCGCTACATCCAAGGCTTAAACGGAAGGTATATTACGGCGGAAGACGTCGGCACCACCGTTGAAGATATGGACATTATTCATGATGAAACAGACTATGTAACCGGAATTTCTCCGGCATTCGGTTCATCAGGAAATCCGTCCCCGGTTACGGCGTACGGCGTCTACAAAGGGATGAAAGCCGCAGCGAAAGCGGCGTTTGGCACTGATTCACTGGAAGGTAAAACAATTGCCGTGCAGGGCGTGGGAAATGTGGCTTACAATCTATGCCGCCACCTTCACGAAGAAGGCGCTTCTTTAATCGTAACGGATATCAATAAAGAATCTGTTAAACGTGCCGTTGAGGACTTCGGCGCCCGCGCAGTTGATCCCGGCGACATTTACTCACAGGCGTGCGATATTTATGCCCCATGTGCTCTCGGCGCCGTCATTAACGATGACACGATTAAACAGCTGAAGGCGAAAGTCATTGCGGGAGCGGCCAATAACCAGCTGAAAGAAACACGTCACGGCGATACCATTCATGAAATGGGAATCGTGTACGCTCCGGATTATGTCATCAATGCAGGCGGCGTCATCAATGTGGCCGATGAGCTTTACGGCTACAATGCTGAGCGGGCTTTGAAAAAAGTTGAAGGCATCTATGCAAACATTGAGCGGGTGCTCGATATTTCCGCGCGTGACGGCATTCCGACATACTTAGCGGCCGACCGTCTGGCTGAGGAACGAATTGAACGCATGCGCCGTTCAAGAAGCCAGTTTCTGCAAAACGGCCAAAGTATATTAAGCAGACGATAGGAATTTGATCTGGAGGTATGAAAATGTTCGAAAAGGAAAAACGCATTCTCATTCTGAATCCAGGCTCAACATCAACGAAAATCGGTGTCTTTCACAATGAACGCTGTATCTTTGAAAAGACGCTGCGGCATCCCGAAGAAGAGCTGAAAACATTTAACGGCATTATCGACCAGTACGAATTTCGAAAAATAAGCATTCTTGAGTCTTTGCACGAACAGGGCATCAACATTTCAAAGTTTGATGCCGTTTGTGCCAGGGGCGGCCTGCTCAGACCGATTGAGGGCGGCACATATGAAGTGAATGACGCCATGATCACTGATTTGAAAAACGGCTACAACGGCCAGCATGCTTCTAATCTGGGCGGAATTATTGCCAGGGAAATAGCTGACGGACTAAATATCCCCGCGTATATCGTCGATCCGGTCGTGGTGGATGAGATGACTCCGCTCGCTAAAGTATCAGGGATGCCTGAAATCAAGCGGAAAAGCATTTTTCATGCTTTGAACCAAAAAGCTGTTGCCCGTCAGGCGGCGGCGTCCCTCGGCAAACGGTATGAACAGATGAAGATGATCGTCACTCATATGGGCGGCGGCATCACAGTCGGTGTCCATGATTGCGGACGGGTGACGGATGTCAACAACGGGCTTCACGGAGAAGGGCCCTTCAGCCCGGAGCGCGCGGGAACCGTTCCTGCGGGTGATTTGGTGGAGATGTGTTTTTCCGGCAAGTATTCAAAAGCCGATATGATGAAAAAACTTGTCGGCACGGGCGGACTCTCCGGCTATCTGGGGACAACGGACGCGGTGAAGGTGGAAAAACGCATTCAGGCCGGAGATGAGCATGCGAGGCTCATTTATGACGCCATGGCTTATCAAGTAGCAAAAGAAATCGGGGCGGCAAGCGCCGTATTAAAAGGAAAAGTAGACATTATCGTCCTGACGGGCGGATTGGCGTACGGGAAAAGTTTCGTATCCGCCATCAGATCGTACATAGATTGGATTTCGGATGTACTGGTGTACCCGGGAGAAAATGAACTGCAATCTCTCGCGCAAGGCGCGCTTCGGGTTTTAGCCGGTGAGGAGCAGTCAAAGCAATATCAGATCGGCGAAGGAGTGAAAACAAATGGCGACTGAATATGATGTGGTCATTCTGGGCGGCGGGACGGGCGGTTATGTAGCCGCCATCAGAGCGGCCCAGCTCGGCTTAAAAACGGCCGTTGTAGAAAAAGAAAAGCTCGGCGGAACATGCCTGCATAAAGGATGTATCCCGAGTAAAGCGCTGTTAAGAAGCGCGGAAGTGTACCGAACCGCAAAGGAAGCGGCAGCATTCGGCATTGAAACGGAAGGTGTCTCCCTCCGCTTTGACAGCGTGCAAAAACGAAAGCAGGGAATCGTTGACCGTCTGGCCGGCGGTGTCGCCCACCTGATGAAAAAGGGGAAGATTGATGTATTCAACGGGTACGGACGTATGCTCGGCCCTTCCATCTTCTCACCTCTTCCCGGTACGGTTTCTGTCGAATACGCAAATGGTGAAGAAAACGACATGCTGATACCGAAACAATTGATTATCGCAACCGGTTCAAGGCCGAAAATGCTGCCGGGTTTAGAAGCAGACGGTACATATATTCTGACATCAGATGAAGCGCTTGAGCTTGAACGTCTGCCCCAATCCATGATGATCGTCGGCGGCGGTGTCATCGGAATTGAATGGGCATCCATGCTGAACGATTTCGGCGTCAATATCACTGTGATTGAATATGCGGACCGCATTTTGCCGACTGAAGACCGTGATATTTCAAGCGAGATGGAAAAACTGTTAACGAAAAAAGGAATTAAGATCGTAACGGGTGCGAAAGTGCTTCCGGATACATTGGAAAAAGCGGACGGCGTTTCAATTGCCGCTGAAAAGAATGGAAAAAAAGAAACGTATCACGCGGAACAAATGCTTGTTTCCATCGGCCGCCAGCCGAACATTGAAGGGATCGGCCTTGAAAACACGGATATTGAAGCGGAAAACGGTTCTATCATCGTGAACGAAGCCGGGCAGACGAAGGAATCGCACATTTATGCGATCGGTGATGTTGTCGGCGGTCTTCAGCTTGCACATGTGGCCTCCCGTGAAGGCATCATTGCCGTTGAGCATATGGCGGGTCTTAATCCGGCTCCGCTTGATGCAGCTCTTGTGCCGAAATGCATTTATTCAAATCCGGAAGCGGCGAGTGTCGGTCTGACAGAAGAGGAAGCAACCCGAAAAGGACATGAACTGAAGATCGGGAAGTTTCCGTTCATGGCAATCGGAAAGGCTCTTGTATACGGAGAAAGCGATGGCTTTGTGAAAATCGTCGCCGATCGGAATACAGATGATATTCTCGGTATTCATATGATCGGCCCGCACGTCACCGATATGATCTCTGAAGCGGGGCTTGCCAAGGTGCTCGACGCGACTCCTTGGGAAATCGGCCAGTCCATACATCCGCATCCGTCGCTTTCAGAAGCGATTGGAGAAGCTGCGTTAGCCGCAGACGGAAACGCGATTCATTTTTAAAAGGAAAGAAGGAGGGGTTTGAATGACTACAAACCGCCATCAAGCATTAGGGCTCTCTGACGAAGAAGCCGTTGAAATGTATAGAACCATGCTGTTAGCCAGAAAAATCGACGAAAGAATGTGGCTCTTAAACCGCTCGGGCAAAATTCCGTTCGTTGTTTCATGTCAAGGACAGGAAGCGGCTCAAGTAGGCGCGGCCTATGCTTTAAACCGTGATACCGACTATGTGCTTCCTTACTACAGAGATATGGGAGTTGTGCTTGCATTCGGTATGACTGCAAAGGACTTGATGATGTCCGGTTTTGCGAAAGCGGCTGACCCGAACTCAGGCGGAAGGCAGATGCCGGGCCACTTCGGGCAAAAGGAAAACAGAATCGTAACGGGCTCATCCCCTGTGACAACGCAGGTGCCTCATGCAGTCGGAATCGCGCTTGCGGGACGCATGGATAAAAAGGATATCGTCTCTTTCGTTACCTTTGGAGAAGGATCTTCCAACCAGGGGGATTTTCACGAAGGGGCAAACTTTGCCGCCGTGTATAAATTGCCGGTCATTTTCATGTGTGAAAACAATAAGTATGCTATTTCTGTTCCGTATGACAAACAGGTGGCGTGCGAAAATATTTCCGACCGGGCGGCAGGCTACGGCATGCCGGGAGTCACAGTTGACGGAAACGACCTGCTGGAAGTTTACCGGGCCGTGAAAGAAGCGCGCGAACGGGCATCTAAAGGCGAAGGTCCTACATTAATAGAAACGGTTTCCTACCGGTTGACGCCCCATTCCAGTGATGACGACGACAGCAGCTACAGAGAACGCGAAGAAGTAGAAGAAGCAAAGAAACAGGATCCGCTTCTTTTATACAAAGCATACTTGCAAGAAGCCGGGCTTCTAGGTGAAGAAGAAGAAAAGACCATGCTGGATGACATCATGGCTATCGTAAACGAAGCGACAGACGAAGCGGAGAAAGCGCCATACGCATCTCCTGAATCAACGCTTGATCACGTTTATGCGAAGTAGGGAGGAATACTTATGTCTGTAATGTCTTATATTGACAGTATTAATGCAGCAATGAAAGAAGAAATGGAAAGAGATCCGCGCGTATTTGTCCTCGGGGAAGATGTCGGGAGAAAAGGCGGCGTGTTTAAAGCCACGGCGGGTCTCTATGAACAGTTCGGAGAAGAGCGGGTGATGGATACGCCGCTTGCGGAATCAGCGATTGCCGGTGTCGGGATCGGCGCCGCGATGTACGGCATGCGCCCGATTGCCGAGATGCAGTTTGCCGATTTCATTCTGCCTGCGGTCAACCAAATCATTTCAGAAGCGGCCAAAATACGCTACCGTTCAAACAATGATTGGAGCTGTCCGATGGTCATCAGAGCGCCTTACGGCGGCGGCGTGCACGGCGCGTTGTATCATTCCCAATCTGTGGAGGCCATTTTTGCCAACCAGCCGGGTCTTAAAATTGTCATGCCTTCAACTCCTTATGACGCAAAAGGGCTGTTGAAAGCCGCAGTCCGTGACGAAGATCCGGTGCTGTTTTTCGAACATAAGAGGGCGTACCGTCTGATTAAAGGCGAAGTCCCTGCGGATGATTACGTCCTTCCGATCGGAAAGGCGGATGTAAAACGCGAAGGCAGCGACATTACTGTCATTACGTACGGATTATGCGTCCATTTCGCTCTGCAGGCTGCCGAGCGTCTTGAAAAAGACGGAATTTCCGCGCACGTATTAGATTTGCGTACGGTTTATCCGTTAGATAAAGAAGCCATCATTGAAGCTGCGTCTAAAACCGGAAAAGTATTGCTGATCACAGAAGATACGAAAGAAGGCGGTATTATGAGCGAGGTCGCCGCCATTATTTCTGAAAACTGCTTATTTGATTTAGACGCGCCGATCAAGCGGCTTGCAGGTCCTGATGTTCCGGCAATGCCTTATGCGCCGACAATGGAAAAATACTTCATGATGAATCCTGACAAAGCGGAAGCCGCGATGAGAGAATTAGCGGAGTTTTAAAGACGTAAGGAGGTTTTTGACATGGCGATTGAACAAATGGCTATGCCTCAGCTCGGAGAGAGCGTGACGGAAGGGACGATCAGTAAGTGGCTGGTATCCCCCGGTGATCAAGTGAATAAATATGACCCCATTGCGGAGGTCATGACGGATAAAGTGAATGCGGAGGTGCCGTCTTCTTTTACCGGTACGATTACAGAACTTGTAGGAGAAGAAGGCCAGACTCTTACAGTCGGCGAGATCATCTGCAAAATTGAAACGGAAGAAACGGAAACCGAAGAGGCGCCGAAGCGGGAAGAAGAGCAGAATACCCCTTCAGACACCGATGCAAACCGTCAAGGTAAAGATCAGTCAAATAAAGCGCGTTATTCACCGGCCGTGCTCAGATTAGCAGGAGAACACGGCATTCAGCTCGAAGAAGTTGAAGGAACGGGTGCAGGCGGAAGAATTACGCGAAAAGACATTCAAAAGATCATTGATTCGGGAATGCAGCAGAAGTCGGAAGCACCGGCGCCGGCTGCCGTTCAAACAACGCAACAAGCGCCGAAACAACAGCAAAAACAAGCGCTGGCTCCAGCTCTGTCAGCCGGTGATATTGAAATTCCGGTTACAGGCGTCAGAAAAGCCATCGCCGCCAATATGCATAAAAGCAAAACAGAAATTCCGCACGCCTGGACGATGATGGAAGTCGACGTCACGAACATGACGGCGTACAGAAACAGCATAAAAGACTCATTTAAACAGAAAGAAGGCTTCAATTTAACATTTTTCGCTTTCTTTGTGAAAGCGGCGGCGCAGGCTCTCAAAGAGTTCCCGCAGATGAACAGCATGTGGGCGGGAGACAAAATCGTCCAAAAGAAAGACATCAACATCTCCATTGCCGTTGCCACGGAAGATTCGCTGTTTGTTCCGGTTATTAAGCATGCTGATGAAAAAACGATTAAAGGCATAGCCAGAGAAATAACGGACCTTGCGAAAAAAGTGAGAAACGGAAAACTTACCGCGGAAGATATGCAGGGCGGCACATTTACCGTCAATAACACGGGATCTTTCGGCTCAGTTCAATCTATGGGCATTATCAACCATCCGCAGGCGGCCATTCTTCAGGTAGAATCAATCGTCAAACGTCCGGTTGTCATGAATAACGGGATGATCGCAGTGCGTGATATGGTTAATCTTTGCCTGTCTTTAGATCACAGAGTGCTTGACGGGCTCGTATGCGGCCGATTCCTCGGACGCGTCAAAGAGATCTTAGAAAACATTGATGAACATACGTCAGTCTATTAAAAAAACTCCTTTTGCCCGGGCGGCAAAAGGAGCTTTTTTATTTTCATTGTGAGTCCTCGGGAACAAGCATAGTGAGATGATGTTTTTTCACTTCGATCGTACAAGGCGTTGTTCCGTATACCTCGCCATCTGTATCCGCGTCCATTTCACGTCCGGTTTCGATTTCAATCCTGGAGGCCTGAATATAGGACAGCTCCCCTTTGAAATCATCAAATGAACCCTGCTCCATCGTCATCAGCTCCCGCAACGCGGCAAGGCTTGTGTTGCGGCAGATTAACACATCGGCTAAGCCGTCCCGGAGGCTGGCATCAGGCAGGGGAACTCTGTTTGTCCCGATATAATGCCCGTTCATGACAAGCACCATTACGGCTTCGTCTTCTTTCACCTCGCCGTCAATCGTCAATTTGACAGGAAACGGGTTCGCGCTTGTCATCGTTCGCAAGGCGCTCGTGAAGTAGCTGATTTTACCGAGCCATGCTTTTTCAGTTTCATTGATATGGCTTGATGCTTCGGTGATCAATCCGATGCCCCAGAAGTTCAGAAAATAGCCGTCATCCGTTTTACAGACGTCAATCATCCGTTTATGTCCGGCCGCGAGCGCTTCAGCGGCCTTTTGAAGGTTTTGCGGGATGCCGAGCGCCCGTGAGAAATCGTTGCACGTTCCTCCCGGCAAAATGCCGACAGCGGGCCTGTGATCAAGTTTGCTGATGCTGTTGATGCATTGATGCACAGTGCCGTCTCCGCCTAAAATATATAAATGGTCAACTGAACTGTCGAGGTTTTCACAATACTGACGGGCATCATCCTGATGTTTGGTCGGTTTAATCAAAAGTTCGTCAGCTGACTGGGCCAAAATGGGGACGACCGTGCCGAGCGTTTTATCAATCTGTTTTTGACCGGCGTTTCCGTTATAAATTAATACTGCTTTCCGTTGGCTCATACGACTGCTCCTTTATTTCAGACAATCTCTTTAACAAGTTTCCCGTTTTTAAAAGGTCATAAACTTACATCGGGTACATAAAAGGGACAAAAACAATTGGATATGAGCGGTGTCATTTGCCGATAGGGAGGTTCCTTGCTATCATAAGAAGAGATGATCAAAAAGGAGAGGTCCCAGTTGAATATGGATTTTAATTTATTTATGAATGATGTTGTGCGTCAAGCCCGCCAGGAAATCACGGCCGCCGGGTATACAGAGCTGAAAACCGCTGAGGAAGTGGACGAAGCGCTTTCGAAAAAAGGAACGACACTCGTTATGGTCAACTCTGTGTGCGGATGCGCAGGCGGTATTGCACGGCCTGCCGCGTACCATTCCGTACATTACGATAAACGCCCGGATCAGCTTGTGACGGTATTTGCCGGACAGGATAAAGAAGCGACAGCCAAAGCGAGAGAATACTTTGAAGGCTATCCGCCGTCCTCTCCGTCATTTGCCATTTTAAAAGACGGGAAAATCATGAAAATGGTGGAACGCCATGAAATTGAAGGCCATGAGCCGATGGCCGTCGTCACAAAACTGCAGGAAGCATTTGAAGAATATTGTGAAGAAGTATAAGTGAAAGAAAACCCCGGAGCCGAGCGCTTCCGGGGTTTTTTATATGGAATCTGTATAAATATAAATATTTATACGCCGGCATTCAGCTGTCACTAATCGGAAAAACAATGACTATAATAAACACAGAAAGGAAAATACATTTTTCAAAAATAGTATTGCATCACAATTAAAAAGTGTTTAAAATACAAGTTAACGAATAAATATTCAAATTTAAGAGATCAGTAGATATGGGGGAAATGAATCATGAAGAAATGGCTGTTGGTATTAGCTGCCGCATGTATCACCTTTGCGCTGTCCGCCTGCGGATCAGGCAATTCAGGCTCAGAGGGCGGAAAGAACAAGCTGATTATGGGTACATCGGCTGACTATAAACCATTTGAATATAAAGACGGCGATCAGATCACCGGGTTTGACGTTGATCTGGCAAAAGCTCTGGGCAAAAAGACCGGCTATGACGTTGAGGTGCAGGACATGGACTTCAACAGCCTGATTACAGCCTTAAAGTCCAAGCAGGTAGATATGATTTTATCTGGAATGACACCTACGCCGGAACGGAAAAAGCAAGTTGATTTTTCTGATATTTATTATACTGCTAACAATATGATCGTTACGAAAAAGGGAAGCAGCATTAAATCCCTGAATGATCTGAAAGGCAAAACCGTCGGTGTTCAGCTCGGCTCCATTCAAGAGGAAAAAGGCAAGAAGCTCGCTTCGAAATACGGTTTTCAGCTCGAAGACCGCAACCGGATCTCAGACTTAACGGAAGAGATCAAATCCGGGCGTTTTGATGCCGCGATTATCGAAGACATCGTAGCACAAGGCTATTTCAGTTCAAATAACGATCTGCAGGGCTTTGCGTCAGCAGATGCGAAATCAGACGAATCGGGCTCCGCGATTGCGTTCCGTAAAGACAGTGATCTGACAGCGAAGTTTAACAAAGCGCTGAAAGAAATGGAGAAAAACGGAGAAATCGAAAAACTGAAGAAAAAATGGTTCACCAACGAGAAATAAAAGAAAGCTCAACTTTTCGTTGAGCTTTTTATCTTGAATAAAGACAAAGGAGATCACACGTATGAATTTGGATTTCTCAGCGACAATCCCCCAAATTCCTTTTATATTGGAAGGCCTTGCGGTCACATTAAAAATTGTGCTCGTTTCAGCGGTCATCGGTCTTGTATTAGGAATCGTGCTCAGCTTATTTAAAATCAGCATGATCAGTCCGCTGAAATGGATTGCGGATTTTTATACTTCGATATTCCGCGGCACGCCGCTCGTGCTGCAGCTGATGATCATCTATTTCGGTATGCCGCAGCTTCTCGGCTTTCAGATCGATCAATTTTGGGCGGCGGTCACCGCATTATCGCTCAATTCAGCCGCTTACGTCTCTGAAATTATCAGAGCGGGAATCAACGCAATTGACAAAGGACAAAAAGAGGCTGCCGTCGCTCTCGGCGTGCCGTACGGAAAAATGATGAAAGATCTGCTGCTGCCGCAGGCGTTTAAAAACATTTCTCCGGCTATTATTAACGAATTAATCACCTTGACGAAAGAATCGGCGATCGTCACGGTAATCGGTCTCGGAGACATTATGAGACGGGCCTACCAGTCCGGCGCCGCAACATACAACTATTTAGAACCTCTTATTGTGGCGGGCTTAATCTATTACGTGCTCGTTTTGATCTTAGCATTCATCGGAAAAGGCGTAGAAAGGAAGCTGAAAGCCAATGATTAAGGTCGATAACCTGTCAAAATCATTCGGGAAACATGAAGTACTGAAAAACATTTCAACACAGATCGAAGAAGGGGAAGTCGTCGCTGTCATCGGCCCTTCCGGTTCCGGCAAATCAACGTTTCTGCGCTGCTTAAATCTGCTGGAAACCCCGAGCGGCGGAACGATTGCCATTAAAGAAAACGAAATCACCGCAGCTAAAACGAATAAACTGAAAGTGCGGGAAAATATCGGCATGGTATTTCAGCATTTTCATTTGTTTCCTCATAAAACGGTGCTTGAAAATATCACATACGCGCCGGTCAGCGTGAAGAAAGAGTCTAAAAAGGAGGCGGAGGAAAAGGCATGCGCTCTCCTTGAAAAAGTCGGACTGCTTGACAAACGGAACGACTATCCGAACCGTTTGTCAGGCGGACAGAAGCAGCGGGTCGCCATCGCGCGGGCGCTTGCCATGAATCCTGACATCATGCTGTTTGATGAACCGACCTCGGCTCTTGACCCGGAAATGGTCAAAGAAGTTCTTGAGGTGATGAAAGAGCTCGCGCAGACGGGCATGACAATGGTGATCGTAACGCACGAAATGGGATTTGCCAAAGAAGTCGCAGACCGCGTATTATTTATGGATGAAGGGACGATCGTGGAAGACGGTCAGCCGGAAGAATTTTTTCTTTCTCCGAAGTCAAAAAGAGCACAGGACTTTTTAGAAAAAATATTATAAAATATAACTGTAAGAAAAGAAGAAGAATGCTCTTCTTCTTTTTTTTGAGAAAGAAACAAACAGAATGGAGCAAGCAATGTTTAAAATCGGTTACCGGACACTAAAGACCGCACTTGGAACGGCGCTGGCCATTTATTTAGCCCAGCTGTTGCATCTGCAAAACTTCGCATCCGCAGGAATCATCACCATATTGTGCATCCAGATTACGCAAAAGCGGTCGCTTCAGGCCTCGTGGGCCCGATTTGCCGCCTGTTTATTGGCGATCGTCTTCTCATATGTCTTTTTCGGACTGATCGGCTATTATCCGTTTGCGATCGGAATATTGCTGGTGCTGTTCATTCCGACTACAGTCGTTTTAAAAATAAATGAAGGGATCGTCACCAGTTCAGTAATCATTCTTCATTTATATATGTCCGGCGGCATTACGATGGCGTTTATCTGGAATGAGTTCCAGCTGATCACCGTAGGTATCGGCGTCGCGCTGTTAATGAATCTGTATATGCCGAGCCTCGACAGAAAACTCGCGGCGTACAGGAAAAAAATCGAGGACAACTTTTCCGTCATCTTCGCCGAAATCGAACGGTATTTGTTAACTGGTGAGCAAGATTGGACGGGGAAGGAAATACCGGAGACGCATCAGATGATTCAAGAGGCGAAAAACCTCGCCTATCGGGACGTGCAGAATCATATTTTGCGCCATGAAAATCTCTACTATCATTATTTTAAGATGAGACAGAAACAATTTGAAATCATTGAACGGCTGCTGCCGAAGATTACCTCTATTTCAATAACGGTGGAGCAGGGAAAAATAATCGCCCATTTCATCCATGAATTAAGGGAAGCCATTCATCCCGGCAATACCGCTCATAAATTTTTAAAAAGACTTGCAGAAATGAGAACGGAATTTGAAGAAATGCCGCTCCCGGCAACGCGCGAGGAGTTTGAAGCGCGGGCGGCTTTGTTCCACCTCCTCGGTGAGATGGAACAATATCTCGTGATTAAAAGTTATTTCAAAGGCATCAAGCTGTAAAAAACATATGGATCAATCGCATGAGTCCTCCTTTCATTGGTCATTCTAATGAAAAAAGGAGGGGAGCCCATGCGATTTTTTTTATTGTCAGCCGCCCTGCTGCTGTCTCCGCTTTGGCCGCTTGGCGCGAACCCTTTGCCGGGTGACCCTTATATTATCGTCAATAAAGCCACAAACGCGCTTGCTGTTGTGAAGGATAACCGAATAGAAGGCATTTATCAGGTAGCGACGGGAAAAACGGATGATTTGACGCCTGAAGGAGAATTTACGGTAACGGTCAAAGCCGTCAATCCGTATTACCGGAAGAAAAATGTAGAGGGAGGCGCGCCGGAAAACCCGCTCGGCGTCCGCTGGATCGGTTTTGATGCGAAAGGCACCGACGGCAGAATATACGGCATTCACGGAACAAACAGAGAAGAGCTGATCGGGGGGTTTGTATCAAACGGCTGCATCCGTATGAAAAACCGGGATGTCATCCGTATTTTCCGGATTATCCCTCCCGGAACGAAAGTATTGATTACAAAAGAAAACCGCTCATTCGAGGACATTGCAATAGAGCGGAAAGCCCTCATAAAAAAGCAGGAAACCCCCTTGCAATGAGGCGCCTGCTTTTTTACCGCAAATACATCATAATGCCTGAGAGGAGGGTTGAAAGTATAAATACGCCCAAAATGACGATGACGGCGCTTTTCATAAATTTTTGAGACATTGTTTCACTCCTTAAGATTACTGTCTACCATTTTAACGTGTTTTGCTTGTATGAACAAGCCATATCCTATGGCGGAAAGCAGGTGGCCGCGCTATGAAAAAACTTGATCATGTCGGCATTGCCGTCAGCTCTATTGAAGCCGCGAGAGGATTTTACGAACGGATGCTCGGGCTTACGTATATGGGAGACGAGCTGGTAAACGGCCAAAATGTGAGAGTTGCT
Source organism: Bacillus sp. JK74 (assembly GCF_053663395.1). Lineage (NCBI taxonomy): Bacteria > Bacillati > Bacillota > Bacilli > Caryophanales > Bacillaceae > Bacillus > Bacillus sp. JK74. Next base: position 545,125 of record NZ_JBSJQB010000003.1, read on the forward strand.
TTTTTAGAAGCGGGAGGCACAAAGCTTGAGCTGATTGAGCCGCTGTCGGACGCGTCTCCCGTCAGCTCTTTTTTACAGAAAAGAGGCGAAGGGCTGCATCATTTGGCATTCCGCTGCGCCGATATGAAGGAAACGATCAAGGAGCTTGAATCATGCCGCATGACCTTGATTCATCATGAACCGCAAAACGGAGCGGGCGGGAAGAAGATCGCATTTCTCTCTCCAAAAGAGGCGAACGGGGTCCTGATTGAGCTTTGTGAAACAATTGAAAAAGGAGAAACTCAAGATGAGCATGAGTGATCATATCAGACACTTAAACGAAAGACGTTCCTTTTTAACAAACGGCGGCGGAGCGGAAAAAAATGAAAAACAGCACAAAAAAGGCAAGCTGACGGCAAGAGAAAGAATTGACTATCTATTGGACGAAGACAGTTTTTCAGAGCTGCAGCCGTTTGCCAAAAGCCGCACGCCCGGGTGCCAGAATGCTCCGGGAGACGGCGTTGTTACCGGATACGGCACAATTGACGGACGGCCCGTGTATTTGTTTGCCCATGACTTTACCGTACTCGGCGGGACGCTCGGCGAGACACATGCGGAAAAAATCGCGGCGGTAATGGATCTGGCGGCGAAAAACAAAACCCCGATCATCGGGCTGAACGACTCAGGTGGTGCGAGAATTCAAGAGGGTGTGGTATCATTAAATGGATACGGTCATATCTTTAGGCGCAACGTCCTTTACTCGGGAGTGATTCCGCAAATTTCTGTCATCCTTGGGCCCTGTGCCGGCGGTGCTGTTTATTCACCCGCTTTGACGGATTTTGTGATTATGGCGGAACATACGTCGCACATGTTTATTACAGGCCCGAAAGTCATTGAACAGGTGACGGGTGAACAGATTGACGCGGAAAGTTTAGGCGGTGCGGGAATACATAATGTGATAAGCGGAAATGCCCACTATTCCGCACGAACGGAAAAAGAGGCACTTTCCGCTGTGAAAACCCTGCTTTCTTATCTCCCGCACGGCGGACAGACGGCATTACCCGTTAAAAAGGAAGACGCCAGACCGTTATTAAACACCCTCGTTCCCGCGGACAGTTCGAAACCTTACGATGTGTTACAGGTAATAAAAGAGCTGGCGGATGACGGAACGTTTTTTGACATTCAGCCGTATTTTGCCAAAAACATTGCTGTCGGTTTTCTGAAACTCGGACGGCGTACAGTCGGTGTTGTCGCAAACCAGCCGAAACACTTGGCGGGGAGCCTCACGATTGATGCCGCTGACAAAGCGTCGAGATTCATCCGTTTTTGCGACGCGTTTCATATTCCGCTATTGACGATCGCTGATGTTCCGGGATTTCTTCCGGGCCTTCAGCAGGAACATGCGGGAATCATCCGTCACGGAGCAAAATTGCTGTATGCTTTTGCCGAAGCGGCGGTGCCGAAAGTGACGCTCATCATCAGAAAAGCTTACGGAGGCGCCTATGTTGCCATGAATTCGAAAGGGCTCGGGGCAGATCTTGTATTCGCCTGGCCCAATGCGGAAATCGCCGTGATGGGAGCGGAAGGCGCGGCGTCGATTTTATACAGCAAAGACATACAGGCTTCTGGCGACCCGGAGAAGACGAAGCGCGAAAAAAAAGCCATATACGAAAAGGAAAACGCCGGTCCGTATAAAGCGGCGGCCTGCGGAATGGTGGATGATATCATCCGGCCGGAAGACTCGAGGAAAAAATTGATTCAGGCATTTGACATGCTTGCGCATAAGGAAGAGGAAAGACCGAAAAAAAAGCACGGTAATATACCGCTTTAAACGGAGGGAACTGAAAATGGTAAACGAAAAACGTCTGCTTGAAGAATTTCTTGAACTCGTTCAAATTGATTCAGAGACAAAACATGAAGCGGAAATCAGCAAGGTGCTCAAACAAAAATTCACTGATTTAGGATTGAGCGTAAAAGAAGATGATACAAAAGAAGTGACCGGGCATGGAGCCGGCAACTTAATCTGTACGTTAAAGGGCACAAAAGATGCGGATACGATTTATTTCACTTCGCACATGGACACGGTTGTTCCGGGCAAAGGCGTTAAGCCGATTGTGGAAGACGGCTATGTAAAATCCGACGGCACGACGATTCTCGGCGCTGATGATAAGACGGGTCTTGCCGCAATGTTTGAAGCCATTAAAGTGCTGAAAGAACAAAACATCGAGCACGGCACCATTGAATTCATTATCACGGCCGGAGAAGAATCGGGATTAGTCGGGGCAAAAGCAATGGATCGTTCAGACATTACCGCGAAATACGGTTTTGCGCTTGATTCAGACGGAAAAGTCGGCAACATTATTGTAGCCGCGCCGACACAAGCGAAAGTGAGAGCAACCATTTTCGGGAAAACGGCTCATGCGGGAGTGGAACCGGAAAAAGGCATCTCCGCGATTACCATCGCATCAAAAGCAATCTCTAAAATGCCGCTCGGCCGTATTGATAAAGAAACAACGGCTAATATCGGACGTTTCGAAGGCGGCACGCAAACCAATATCGTCTGCGACCAGGTTGATATTCTGGCTGAAGCGCGTTCATTAGTGCCTGAAAAAATGGAGGCGCAAGTGCAGAAAATGAAAGAAGCTTTCGAATCTGCTGCAGCTGAGATGGGAGGCCGCGCGGAAGTGGACATCGCGGTCATGTATCCGGGTTTCAAATATCAGGACGGCGATCAGGTTGTGGAAGTCGCGAAAAAAGCGGCGGCAAAAATCGGCCGTCCGAGCGAACTTCAGACAAGCGGCGGCGGAAGTGACGCAAACGTCATTGCCGGCCACGGCATTCCGACAGTCAACCTGTCAGTAGGCTATGAACAAATCCATACGAAAAATGAAAAAATGCCGATTGAAGAGCTCGTCAAAACGGCGGAAATGGTCGTTGCCATTATCGAAACAGCGGCCAACTAAAAACGAAGCACCCAGTTGATTGGGTGCTTTTTTCATTCTTCATGATAAGATAATTGGCTTAAAGCTTTGCAGATACAAGAAAAAAACCCTGCCGGATAGGTTCCGGCAGGGTTTCAGTATTATGATTTGGCGGGCTCCGCCTGAGCCGCAGCCTGTTTCTTTTTATGATGCGTCTGCTGTAAAAGTACGTTCTGCACTGTCAAAAACAGTCCGCTTGTAAACCAGTAAAGCGGCAGCGCAGCCGGTACGTTAAGCGAAAAAACGGTCATCATGACAGGGAAAATAAAGACCATGATTTTTGCTGACTGCATCGCGGCCGGATTTTGAGCAGCCGGTGAATATTTCTGGTTTAATTTGTGGGAAATATAAGCCTGTAAGAAATACATGGCCCCCGCGCACAGTGATACAAGAATATCAGAATGCCCTAAGCTGAACCACAGAAATGAGTGTGAAGCAATTTCCGGCGTTGAGCGGATGGCGTAATAAAAACCGATCAAAATCGGGAATTGCACCAGCATCGGAAGACATCCCATTGCCATCGGATTCAGATTGTGCTCACGGTAAAGCTTCATCATTTCCATTTGCAGTTCTTTTTGTTTTTCCGCATCTTTCGTTTGTTTTATTTTAGCCTGGATGCTGTCGACCTGCGGTTTGATCACAGCCATTTTTTCCTGGAACACCCGCTGTTTCTTAAATTGGTTCACAAACAAAGGCAATACAACGATCCGGACGATAATCGTCACCAGAATAATCGACAGTCCGTACTCACCGTGGAACAGGCCCGCCACCCCTTTTAAAAGTGCCGAAAACGGCTCGATCAGGTAATCGTGGAAAAAACCGATATTCCCGAGGCCTCCCGTCTGAGTCTGAGATGTCGCGGCAAAAGCCGAGCGGCCTGTGCACAGTACGATAAAAAACAATCCGAATGCAATCCATTTTTGATATGTTTTAGACAATTATGTCTCCTCCTTTTTATCTTCACTTGCCGTTATAAAAGGAGGAAGCTGACATCTTCATCATCATTCGCCGGTGAATTCATGCGGATGACTTTACGTATCCAAGTTGTAATGCGATGATATATAATAATAAGAAAGTCTGTTCGGTTCAGCTGAACGACTGCTTGATGTTCATCTATTCGTTTCGTTCTCCAATGCTCGCCTGCGCGGCGCTCACGCAAAAGAAAAGCGATGCCGATCGCGGTCAGAGCGGGAAGAATAATTGTGAAAAAATCGACTAAAAATAAAAAGTCATTCATTGACTCAAGAATCATTTTATCACATCCATTCAGCTCTTATTTTACTACATATATATAAGGTTGTCTATGTAAGGAAAGGAGGCGCCGGGAGTGGCCGGAAAAGGGAGAATTATATTTCATATCGATATGAACAGTTTTTATGCCTCTGTAGAAATGGCGTATGATCCGTCTTTAAGAGGAAAACCTATCGCCGTTGCCGGAAACGTGAAGGAACGGAAAGGAATCATCGTCACCTGCAGCTACGAAGCGAGAGCGCGGGGCGTAAAGACCACCATGCCGGTGTGGCGGGCAAAACGCCTCTGTCCGGAACTCATCGTCGTGCCTCCGAATTTTGACCGCTACCGGAGTTCGTCAAAAGAAATGTTCAGCATTCTGAGGGAGTATACGGATTTAGTCGAGCCTGTTTCTATTGATGAAGGATACATGGATATTACGGACACACCGCACCGACACAGGGCGTATGAGACAGCCGAAGACATTCAGGCGAGACTGCAAAAAGAGCTTTTGCTTCCGTCAAGCATCGGCATCGCCCCGAATAAATTTCTCGCTAAAATGGCGTCTGACATGAAAAAACCGCTCGGCATCACCATTTTAAGAAAAAGAGAGCTGCCGGACGTCTTATGGCCTCTTCCGATAGAAGAGATGCACGGTATAGGAACGAAAACTGCGGAAAAAATAAAAACGCTCGGCATCAAAACGATCGGTGATTTGGCAAAAGGAGATGAACATGCGCTGAAAACGCTTCTCGGCATAAACGGCCCGAGGCTGAAGGATAAAGCGAACGGCATCCATCCTGCAGAAGTCAATCCCGAGCGGATTTATGAATTTAAAAGCGTCGGCAACTCATCCACCCTGTCGCATGATTCGGCTGACTGGGATGAATTAACGGGCGTGTTTGACCGGCTTGCGCTGTCTGTGAGCGAACGGCTCCAGCGTAAGGAGGTCATGGCCTGCCGGCTGTTCATCATGATTCGGTATGCGGATTGGAAAACGGTCACAAGAAGCATGACCCTCAGCAATCCGGCTGATCAGAAAAAAGACATCATGGAAGCGGCGATGGAACTGTTTGACAAGCACTGGAACCAAAATCCGGTAAGGCTTCTCGGCATCACCGGGACGGAACTGGTTGAAAAACAGCAGGCGTATAAACAGCTTGATCTGTTTTCATTCAAGGAGGACGCAAAGGATGAGCCGATTTTTCAGATGATGAACGAGCTGAATGAAAAGTACGGCCAAAACCTGATCAGAAAAGGCGCCGTTATAAAAAAAGAAGAAAGCAAAACAAGGGGAACGAGCTTTAACAGAGACTTTTTTAAGGATGAAAAGAAAAGGTGAATAACTTGAAAAAAGGGGTTATGTATGATAATTTCTTTAGTATAAATATCATTTTATTTTAATTTAAATTTTAAAATGGTTAAACGTTTGAAGAAGGGACGTTAGAATATGTCAAAACAACAAATCGGAGTTATCGGTCTTGCGGTAATGGGTAAAAATCTGGCTCTTAACATCGAAAGCCGGGGATTTTCTGTGTCTGTATACAACAGATCAAGCAGCAAAACGGAAGAGTTTTTAGAAGAGGCAAAAGGCAAAAATGTTGTCGGTACATACAGCATTGAGGAGTTTGTCCAGTCTCTTGAAACACCCCGTAAAATTTTATTAATGGTTAAAGCGGGAACTGCAACGGATGCGACGATTCAATCTCTTCTTCCTCATCTGGAAAAAGACGATATTTTGATTGACGGCGGAAATACATACTATAAAGATACACAGCGCCGGAACAAAGAGCTTGCCGAAAGCGGCATTCACTTTATCGGAACGGGTGTATCAGGCGGTGAAGAGGGGGCGCTGAAAGGGCCTTCTATTATGCCGGGCGGCCAAAAGGAAGCGCACGAACTCGTAAAACCGATTTTAGAAGCCATTTCTGCTAAAGTGGACGGAGAAGCTTGTACGACATACATCGGCCCGGACGGAGCGGGGCACTATGTAAAAATGGTGCACAACGGTATCGAATACGGTGACATGCAGCTGATCTCTGAGTCATATTTCATTCTGAAACAGGTGCTCGGATTGTCTGCCGAAGAGCTTCACGAAGTATTCGCTGAGTGGAACAAAGGAGAGCTTGACAGCTATCTGATCGAAATCACGGCTGATATTTTCACTAAAAAAGATGAAGAAACGGGCAAACCGCTTGTTGACGTCATCCTTGATAAAGCTGGCCAAAAAGGAACGGGTAAATGGACAAGCCAAAGCGCTCTTGACTTAGGCGTGCCGCTTCCGATTATCACTGAATCTGTTTTTGCGCGTTTCATTTCCGCAATGAAAGAAGAGCGTGTGAAAGCAAGCGGCCTTCTGTCCGGACCAGACGTTAAGCCGGTCACTGAAAATAAAGAAGAGCTGATTGAAGCGGTCAGAAAAGCGCTCTTCATGAGTAAAATCTGTTCTTACGCACAAGGCTTCGCCCAAATGAAAGCCGCGTCTGAAGAATATAACTGGGATCTGAAATACGGTGAAATCGCGATGATCTTCCGCGGCGGCTGTATCATCCGCGCGGCGTTCCTGCAAAAGATCAAAGACGCATATGACCGTGAACCGGAGCTTGACAACCTGCTGTTAGACAGCTACTTCAAAAACATTGCAGAAAGCTACCAAGGCGCCCTTCGCCAAGTGATTTCACTTGCCGTAGCCCAAGGCGTGCCGGTACCTTCGTTCTCAAGCGCACTTGCGTATTACGACAGCTACCGTACAGCAGTGCTTCCTGCAAACTTGATTCAAGCGCAGCGTGATTACTTCGGCGCGCATACGTATGAACGCACAGATAAAGAAGGCATTTTCCATACTGAATGGATGAAGTAATGAAGAAGCCCCCGCATTGATTGCGGGGGCTTTTCCTGATATTAAAAACCGCGGGCCGTCATGAACGGCGCCGCGGTTTTTAAATTTTTTCTTATATATTCCACCAGTGGAGGCCGTCTTTTTCAAGAAGATCGTCCGAAGCTTTCGGTCCCATTGACCCGGCTTCATAATTCGGAGAAAGGGTTTTGTCGGCTGCCCACGTTTCGGAAATCGCATCGACGAAATTCCAGGAAAGCGCCACTTCGTCCCAATGGGCAAAGTTTGTCGCATCACCGAGCAGACAGTCATGGATTAATTTTTCATAGGCTTCCGGTGTGTTCATTTCATCACTGCAGTTGCTGCAGTAATCCAGCTTAATCGGCTGAGCATGAGCGGCTCCGCCTAATTTTTTAGCGTTCAGATATAGTGTGATGCCTTCATCCGGCTGAATATGGATGACAAGCAGGTTCGGATTTACATTCGTTTCATTGCCGTAATAAAGGTTCATCGGAATGTCTTTAAATTGAACGACGATTTTCGTTGATTTTTCTTTCATCCGTTTCCCTGTGCGGATATAAAACGGAACGCCGGCCCAGCGGAAGTTATCGATTAACAGCTTTCCGGACACGAATGTTTCCGTATTGGAATCCGGTGCTACATTTTGTTCATCTGTATAGCTCGGTACAGCGTTTCCGTCAATCTTTCCCGCTTGGTATTGTCCGCGGACGAAGAAGTCACTCACTTCGTTTGGAGCGACAGGGCGGAGAGCTCTCAGCACCTTCACTTTTTCGCTGCGGATTTCTTCCGTGTTCAGTTTAATCGGCGGTTCCATTGCCAAGAGAGCGACCATTTGTAAAATATGGTTTTGAACCATATCACGGAGTGCGCCTGATTTTTCATAATATCTCGCGCGATCTTCAACGCCGAGATCCTCACTTGATGTAATCTGGATGTTTGAGATGTAGCGGTTATTCCACAGCGGCTCAAACAGCGCATTTGCAAACCGGATGACTTCGATATTTTGAACCATTTGTTTGCCTAAGTAATGGTCGATCCGGTAAATTTGATCTTCCGTGAAAGCTTCGCGTATTTCTTTGTTAAGCTCTTTCGCACTCGGCAGATCATGGCCGAACGGTTTTTCAATGACGAGACGGGACCAGCCATTTGTCGCTGTGACACCTTCGTTTTTAAGTGATTTTGCGATCGTGCCGAAAAACTCAGGAGCCATCGCCAAGTAAAACATTCTGTTGTTCGGGATTTCATATGTATGTTCAAGCTGATCCAGCAGGACATTCAGCTCCTGATAGGAACCCGGATTCGTTACATCAAACGGATGGTAATAAAAATGAGATGTGAAATCGTCTATGTCTTTTTGCCCGGCAGAAGAAACAGACGTTTTAACCGTTTCCCGGAGGTCCTCGTTTGACCAAGGTCTTCTTCCAACACCTACAACTGCAAACTCTTCACCAATTTGACCATTTTTATATAAACGGTGAATGGATGGGTAAAGTTTTCGTTTTGCCAAATCCCCTGTGGCACCAAATATTACAATTACTGCTTTTGGTTTGTCGTTTGTTTTCACTTAGAGTACCTCACTTTATCTGAAGCATGGTTTAAAACCCCGCATATTTCCTTCATTTTAAATCTAAAATTCATTGAAAGCAAACATTTCAGCCTGTTTTTTGCGGTTTGCGGAAAAAAATTAATCAGGCCGGAGAAGGCCCGGGTGAATTCACATTTTCAGTCTGATCCTGTATCCTTAGTAGTACAAAGATATAGGAGGAAGCATTGTGGAATTATTATTTTTAGGGACGGGGGCCGGCATGCCGGCAAAGACGAGAAACGTAACGTCCGTCGCGCTGAAGCTTCTTGAAGAAAGGCGTTCCGTATGGCTGTTTGATTGCGGAGAAGCCACTCAGCATCAGATATTACATACAACAATCAAACCGAGGAAAATTGAAAAGATTTTCATCACCCACCTTCACGGCGACCATGTTTACGGTCTTCCGGGTCTGTTGGGGAGCCGTTCATTTCAGGGCGGTGAAGAAGAGCTGACGATTTACGGGCCAAAAGGCATTAAAGCCTTTATCGAAACAAGCCTGAACGTGACGGCGACTCATCTGACGTATCCTCTTACCGTACATGAAATCGAAGAGGGGACGGTTTTTGAAGATGAGCAATTCATTGTTACCGCAGCATCCGTCATTCACGGTGTGGAAGCGTTCGGCTACCGGGTTCAGGAAAAAGATATTCCCGGCGCATTGCAGGCCGGCAGATTGAAAGAAATGAATATCCCGCCCGGACCCGTCTATCAGAAACTCAAAAAAGGCGAAACGGTCACACTTGACGATGGCAGAATCATTAATGGGCAGGATTTTCTGGAATCCCCGAAAAAAGGGAGAATCGTCGCTTTTTCCGGGGATACGAGGGCATCAGAGCGGGTAACGGAGCTTGCGCGCAATGCGGATGTGCTTGTTCATGAAGCGACGTTTGCCAAGGAAGATGCAAAGCTCGCACATAATTATTATCACGCGACGACAGAACAGGCTGCGCAAACGGCAAAAAAAGCAGGCGCCAAACAGCTGATCTTAACTCATATCAGCGCAAGGTATCAGGGTGAATCGCCGATAGAGCGTCTCGAACATGAGGCGAAAGCGGTATTTGAGAACAGTAAGATCGCATTTGACTTCATGGAGGTCACTGTGGAGCGGTCTTAAAAAATAGACGCTTGACATTTTTTTCTGATGAGATATAATAAAACGTAATAATTACGATTTATATAAGGGGTGAAAATGATGCGTGTGAATGTTACATTGGCCTGTACAGAGACAGGGGACAGAAATTATATCACGACGAAGAACAAACGGACGAATCCGGACCGGTTAGAAATGAAAAAGTATTCACCCCGGTTGAAAAAGTATACTTTGCATCGTGAGACAAAATAGATCACGATAACAAAAGCCATTGTGCCGTTGCACAATGGCTTTTGTTTTATCAGTTTACCGCCTGATAGGCAGGAGCATTCATTTGCTGGCGCACCGCGCACCAAACATCATAAATGGCAAGGTGGACGATGTGCGGTTCATCGTGGTGAATGGCATGAGAACTGTTTTTGGCCTGAATCCATCCGCTTTGATAAGAGACATCAAGCATGCTTCTGTGCAGTTTCACCCATTGTTCATGAGCGTGCTTTAAGCGCTCATCCCGCTCTCCCGATGATAAAATCAACAGCGGCATATCGCCGAAATGAATCTGCTGATGCTTGATCTGCCTAAGGCTCGTTAAAAATTCCGCGTGTGATCCTTCCAATTTGAACTGTTTCAAATAGGCGGCCTTCATTTCTTCAGGAAGAAGCGGAAACACTTTCGTCTCCTGATCCTCAGAAACCGGATCAAGCAGCACCATCCCGAGAATATCCCGACGGTTCCGGCTCGCCCAAAGTCTGCTGATAATCGTGCCGTATGAATGCGAGACGACAAGGTAAGGAGGCTTGACGCCGGCCTTCAGAAGAAGAGCGTTTAATTCCTGTACCATATGGTCCGCCGTCCTCTTGTTTCGGCTTCGTCCGCTTTTGCCGATTCCGGCTCTGTCATATGTGAAAACCCCAAATTCTTCATCTATGTCAGCGAGTAATGATGTCCATGTTTCAGAAGAAGTGCCGTAGCCGGCTTCAAAGACGATCGTCACTTCGCCGGCGCCTTTACGGTGTTTCGTATAAAACGGACACCCGTCAATCAGATATGTCCTTTCCATCCATGCTGCTTTCATTGGAGTCATCTCCTCTAATTGGTTCTATAGGGAAGACGGAGAAGCTTCGGCAATCGTTTCTCGAAAAATAAAAAAAGAGACAGCCGGATCGAAAAACTCCGGCTGTCTCTTCATCACCATGCTCTGTCGTATTGGACCGGTGACGGTATTTCAGTATTCAGCTGCTTCGCTGCACTCCTTGCAAAGTGCGGATCGCGCAGAAGTTCTCTCGCGACAAAAATAAGGTCAGCGCGGTTGTTTTGCAGAATTTCTTCCGCCATTGTTCCCGTCGTTATCAAACCGACGGCGCCTGTTGCAATTTCGGCCTGTTCACGGATTTTCTCCGCGAAGCTCACTTGGTAGCCGGGGAAGACGTTAATATCAGCTTGAACGAGTGCGCCTGAGCTGCAATCAATGAGGTCGACTCCCTGTTCTTTCATCCACTTCGCAAAACCGATATGATCCGCAATGTCCAGCCCTTTGTCTGTATAATCCGATGCAGAAATACGGACAAATAACGGGCCGTCCCAGACTTCCTTGACGGCTTCAATGGTCTCGCCTAAGAAGCGGTAGCGATTTTCATGTGAGCCTCCGTATTCGTCTGTACGGTGATTGGACAGAGGGGACAAAAATTCGTGCATTAAGTAGCCGTGTGCGGCATGAAGTTCAATAATGTCAAAGCCGGCTTCTTTCGCGCGCGCCGCTGCCTGTTTGAATTCCTGAATGGTTTCTTTAATTTGTTCTGTCGTCATTTCAGCCGGTGTTTTGGACTGCTCATCGAACGGAATAGCTGACGGAGCGTAAATGTCTCCCTCAAGCTCAGCTTTACGTCCGGCGTGCGCAAGCTGAATGCCGATTTTAGATCCTTGCGCTTTCACTTGTTCCGTCAGTTTGGCAAAACCTTCGATATGATCATCGCTCCAAATGCCCAAATCCTGATCGGAAATGCGCCCCTGAGGATTAACGGCTGTCGCTTCCACGATAATCAGGCCGACCTGTCCGATTGCACGCGATATGTAGTGCGCCATATGAAAAGGCTGCAGTTTTCCGTCCTTCTCATGTGAGGAATACATGCACATCGGTGCCATAACAATACGGTTTTTGATCGTTACATCTTTAACGCTCCATGGTGTGAATAATTTTCTCGCCATTTATTTCGCCTCCCGGAATGTTTTTAGACATTGATTATAACAACTCATGATCATTCAGTCATATAAACTGCTCACAACTGAACAGATCGTTCTTATTGTTCTGGACGGGCATTTTTTTATACACAGCGTGGCCGTATCTTCATAACAGGCATTTACAGCCGATCATATAGCAAATATAGATGAGAAACGCACCGATGACTGCGTGGCCTCCTTTGAACCAGTTTGTCAGGATGAAAATACTGCTGATGAAGATCACTGCGCCGAAGGCACCGAATATTCCGTTTTTTTGAGCGGCTCTGAAATCGTCGGGGCTCATATTTTTCAGCTGCAAGTGAATATTCAATAACGTCATGATCGGCAGCAGGGTGATAACGCCTGATAAAAATAAGTATTTCGACTTGCTTAAATACGCGGCGGCCACCATAACGGTGCCGCCGATAAAAAATTGAATGAGAAAACTCATGCTGAAACGCTCACCTTCTGTTTGTTATCAAGTATAATGATGGAGACATTGCCATTTTATTTTTGATTGATGTATAAGTAAACTAAATATAACTAATGCATTGGATAATAAAGAATGATATCTGGGAGATGAAGCCGGTTGGATTTAAAGAAGCATTTAGCCTTTATTAAAACGGTAGAAAGCGGCAGCCTGACCCAAGCCGCTGCCATATTGAATTACACACAGCCGAACATCAGCCAAATGATCAGTAAATTAGAGGAAGAGTACGGTTTTCCGCTTTTGATCAGACAGCGGCATGGAGTGAGGCCCACCGCAAATGGGTTGAAAGTGTTACATATTATGAAGGAAATTCAAAAAAACTATGAAAAACTGTCTCAAACCGTTGATAATATTAATGGGTTAGAAAGAGGGGAAGTCCGGCTCGGCACTGTTACGAGCGTGGCGGTAAAATGGCTGCCGAAAATTTTGAGGGAATTTAATGAGCTGTATCCTTCTATTAAGGTGCATTTGTTTGAAGGAAATTCTACTGAGCTGGAACAATGGCTGAAAGATGACCGGATTGATGCGGCGATCGGGACATCCCACAGCGAGAAGTGGCATTTTTACCCGTTGGCCGAGGACCCGATTGTAGCGGTGATGAGCCCGCAGCATGAATTGGCGCAATGTGAAACGGTTCCGTTACATGTCATGGAGTCCGTCAAATGTATCGTGCCTTATCCGGAGACACATTTTGATGTGCTGAAAGTGCTGAAGGAAGAAAAGATCACACCGCGGGTCGCTTATCAAATCAGAGGGGATGAAGCGATTATTGCAATGGTGCGGAACAATCTGGGGATCAGCATCTTGCCGCAGCTTTTGGTGAATGATTGTGATGTGCTCATCAAACGGTTCGACCGGTATGTCTCCAGGCAGCTCGGCATTTTGACAGCTCATGCAAGGGAGACGCAGACACCTTCTGTCCAGAAACTGATTCAATGCATACAAGAATGGGTTGCGGTCCATCAGGCTTCTGTCTGAAGAAGCCTGATATGCGTTTAAGCCGGTTCAGGATAATAGACCAGCATAAAATATGTCACCGGTTCATCCGAGGAATGAAAATAACTGTGCGGCACCGCCCGAAGTCAGCACATGGTTTTCGTCATGAAGCTAAACCGTCAATTCACCGCTCTTGATTAAAATGGATTCTTCCCCTAAATGTGATTGTCTCATAGGCGCAGCCCGGCTTCAGGTTAACTATGCCTTGAAAACAAAAAGTCTGACCGTGACGGTGGTGAGCGGGGTTATTTTGATGTCGGGCTTTCGTCTGTTTATATAAAAAGGGCATCAACGGCACATGCTGTTGATGCTTTTTTTGAAATGCTAGGGCTTGGAGAGCACTTCAATTCCGACGTTGACCATTTTGTCCAGTCCCATAAAAGACAGGCAGATTTTGGCGCGTCTTTTTCTTTTATCGATCTTTTTAATAATGCCTTCCATTCCTTTAAGAGGCCCTGAGGCAACGGTTACTTTTGAATTTTCAATATAGACTTTTGAATAATCTACAGTGTCTCCTTCTCCGATCAGCCTGATAATAGGGAGGATTTCCTCATCCTTAATTGTCGTGAAATAGGTTTTGCGCTCTTTGGAATAATATGCGCCGTTATTCACGATTCTGCATGAAATGGGGAGTTCTTTGATTTTATGAAATGTCCGCTCTGTCATCTTTGTTTTAAACAGAACATATCCCGGAAACATCTTTTTGAGTGCCTCGTATTTGATTCCGGCTTTTCGTTCTGTGACTTTTTTCTTGGGTATGATTGAGTAGAGAGCCTGCTCATCAAACTGCAGACGCAGAAATTTTTGAACTGCTTCTTCTTTTCCCGACTCTACAAAAAGTGCGTACCATTTCATGACTGGATCCTCCTTAGAATAATAAGAAATTATTATACAAAGAAAGTATTTAATGGATAGTATTTAAAGTGATTAAAAAATTTTCTAATTCGTCTTTTTTTTACATAATATATGAAAATGAAAAATAAGTATAGACCCAATTGACAGAGAGGTGATGAATTTTCTTTGACATGAAAAGGGTTCAGGGAATTATCTGACATTTATCCCGAAACAATTATGCCGACTGTCCACCGAACATAAAACTGTGGAATAAATGTCAGAAAATAACGAAATAAAGCCTTGACATTATTATCTATAAATTGATATTATTCTCTTTAAATAGCAACTATTTGTTAAATTTATTAAATTAAAGTAAAGCACCTATTAAATTTCAATCGCTGTTTCGGCACGTTGAAGAGGAAATAGGGATTATAAAAATGATTGCAGTGTATATATCTACATATACATGATAAGGGAGAAGTGTGCCGTCATGGCTGTTTTCGGGCATATTGGCACTGCAGCTTGTCATGCGAAACATTCTGTAAACAAGCAAGATGTCTTTATATAAATTATGTTAGAAAAGGAAAACACAATGCGTTTGCGATTTTTAAACCTGTGCTGAATCGCAAACGCGTTTGTGTTTTTATTTTTATGGCGGTGTTTACACCAGTCAATATATGAAATGAGCGAGACGTTTTTGCATTGAGAACCACATGTGATATTCAAATTGACGATGCGGAAAGGATGAGGATAAGATGCTTACGTTTGTGTTCCCGGGGCAGGGTTCTCAATTTAAAGGAATGGGAGCCGGGCTGTTTGATGAATTTCAAGATCTGACACGTCAGGCTGATGACATATTAGGCTACTCTATAGAAGAATTGTGTCTGGAGGATCCGAGTCATCAGCTGGGGAAAACGCAATTTACCCAGCCGGCGTTATATACGGTAAGTGCACTCAGTTATTTAAAGAAGATTAAAGAGTCCGGCAGAGAGCCCGATTACGCCGCAGGGCACAGTTTAGGAGAATATAATGCGTTATTTGCGGCCGGCTGCTTTGATTTTAAGACCGGTTTGCAGCTTGTGAAAAAAAGAGGGGAGCTCATGAGCAAGGCAGCTCCCGGAGGCATGGCGGCGGTTTTGGGGTTTACGGCTGAACAAGTAAAAGAGGTTCTATCCGATTATCATCTGACCGGCATTGATATCGCTAACCACAATTCACCTTCTCAAATTGTGATCGCCGGAACGAAACAAGACATTGAAAAAGCGGGCCCCGTCTTTGAAAAAGCCGGCGTGAGAATGTATCTTCCTTTAAATGTGAGCGGCGCCTTCCATTCCCGCTATATGAAAGATGCTGAAAAAGAGTTCGCGGATTATTTAGAAGAAACGGCGTTTTTGCCTCTTCGTTTTCCGGTGATCTCAAATCTTCATGCCGCACCTTATAAGAATGATGAAATCAAAACAAATCTGACTTTGCAAATGACCAATCAGGTAAAGTGGACGGACACGATACGCCGTCTGATGGGGCTTGAAAATAATGAAATTGCAGAAGTCGGGCCCGGGGAAGTGCTGACAAAACTGACGCGGCAGATTAAAAAAGATGCCGTCCCATTACCAATGCCGAAAGAAGAGTCTGATACTGCTGATGTTAAAGCATCGGCAGCTGATTCACAAAAAACGGCGGGAATGAGATTAGGGAACGAAGATTTTAAAAAAGATTATAACATCCAATATGCTTACATGACGGGCTCCATGTACAGGGGAATTGCTTCGGAACAGATGGTCATTAAAGCGGCAAAAGCGGGAATGCTAGGCTTTTTCGGAACGGGCGGATTGAGTATCGAACGGATCGGACAGGCCATCGGAACCATCCGGTCTGCACTGCGGCAAGGGGAAACATTCGGAATGAATCTTCTTCATCATATGATGTCACCTGACAAGGAAGTCAGAATGATAGATTTATATTTGAAAAACGGCATTCATCTTATTGAAGCATCGGCATTTATGGGCATAACCCCGGCTCTCGTGATATACAGGGCAAAAGGATTAAGCAGGAATCATGACGGGTCGGTGTCAGTTCAAAACAGAATCATCGCGAAAGTATCCCGGCCTGAAGTCGCTGAGGCCTTTCTGAATCCGGCTCCGGCTCATGTGCTGGAAAGACTTGTGTCTGACAATCGGCTGACAGCCGGGGAAGCGGCGCTTGCAAAAGAAATTCCGATGGCTGATGACATTTGCGTTGAAGCGGATTCAGGAGGGCATACCGACCAAGGGATTCCGTATACATTAATGCCTGCCATGATCAGACTCAGAGACCGCATGATGGAGAAGCACGGGTATGCGAAAAAAGTAAGAATCGGGGCAGCGGGCGGCATCGGCACTCCGGAAGCGGCTGCTGCCGCGTTTCTGCTCGGCGCCGAATTTATCGGAACCGGTTCTATTAATCAATGCACGGTCGAAGCCGGGACAAGTGATTCAGTGAAAGATCTGCTTCAGGAAGCGAACGTGCAGGATACGTCATACGCTCCCGCGGGAGACATGTTTGAAGCGGGGGCAAGGGTGCAGGTGCTGAAAAAAGGCCTGTTTTTTCCGGCAAGAGCCAATAAACTCTTTGACTTGTACAGACAATACAATTCTTTAGATGAAATAGATGAAAAAACGAAAACATTAATTGAAGATAAGTATTTCCAGCGCAGTTTTGAGGAAGTGTATGAGCAGTTGAAGCGTGATAAATCTCCTGAACAGATCGCCAAAGCCGAACAGAATCCGAAACACAAAATGGCGATGGTATTTAAATGGTATTTTTCCCATACGACGAGGCTCGCTCTGGAAGGAAAAAGCGAAAGTAAAATAGATTACCAAATTCATTGCGGCCCTGCACTCGGCGCGTTTAATCAATGGGTGAAAGGAACCCCGCTTGAAAATTGGAGAAACAGGCATGTCGACTTGATCGGCAAACAGCTCATGGAAGAAACAGCCGGCCTTCTGGCGCAAAGGCTGGTATCGATTACAGGCTGAGTATGACCAGACATTACATTTTTTCTGCGGAGGACTACCATGCTGATTGAAAATCATGAATTAACGATGAGCCATGTCGGATTAGGGAATTTGAATGAGTACGCGCTGCTGCTGTTATTCGGCAACGCACACAGTCACCATTTAACGGACGGAACGGGATTCCGGCCTGATCAGATGGCCGATCACCAAGGGCTGATTTTGTATCCGGCTTATTTTATGACACATCTCAAAGTTCCTTCAGATCAGCCTCTTGATCAGTACCGATTATGGGACGAGGTTTCCGTCGGAGTCGATATCTCCCGGTTTGGAGAAACCATATTAGAATCTGATTATTTGTTCGGGCCGAAAGGAGCGGTCAGCTCTGATAAAAGCGAGTGGGACCGGGGACGGTTTCCTTCTATGAAAGCCAATAGTTTAATAGTCGTCGACGTCACACAAACAGAAGGTTCGACCCGCAAAGTCTCAGCGCCTAAGGCTGAATGCATTGCGGAACTTTCTAAGTTAGCCAAGCCGCCTTACGCGCTGATGCGGTCAAAGAAAATCAGAACGGACGCTTTCGGTATGAAGCCGGGCAACCTCAAAACAGCGGACCCCGTTTCATATCGGGTTCCTGTTGATCAGGATGCTGCGCCGGGGCATGCCATGGTGTTTGCGAAATTCAGCAAGATAATGGATGCGGCGGAATTTGAGTGGTTGACGCGCCGATCGAAGCCGGGTTTTCCGGTTTCAATCGCGCGGCATTTATTTTTGCTTGAAAGAGAGACGTATTATTACGGAAATTGTTTTGCAGATGAAGAGCTTGATATTTATATGACGGGACACATTGAAGAATGCGATCCCGACTTTCACGGTGAGTCCCTCGGTATGATCTCAGTGGCGAAAATCAGCTATCAGATTGAAGTCTATATGAAAAGGAATCATACATTGCTGGCCATTTCCAAGGTGGATAAGCTGCTGGCGGTGCCGACCTCTTCACAAGATCATATTCCGGATTATAAACGGGTCATCAGAAGTTTATAAAATAAAGAATGGAGCTGAAAGCAAATGGAACAAACCAAGGAAATGAAGCAGATCATTGCTCAAATCATTCAGGATATTCAAGAACAGCAGTCATATCGGGCCGTCGAAGCGGGAGATGATGTGAGAGTCATAGAGGATCTGGGCTTCTCATCACTGGATATCGCTCAATTAGTCGCACAGATGGAGATGGAAACCGGAGTAGATCCTTTTTCCCAAGGAGAAACGATTTCCAGCATTACAACCGTCGGCAGCATTTGTGATATTTATCAAAAATATATGGACAGTGCTCAATCATGAAAACAGAAAGCAGGGGAGATATCAGCTGGGTGACTGATAAGCTTAGGGAAACGCAGGACAGTGAGTTTCTCATTTTTAAAGGGCAGACTTTTACGTATGATGATTTGCTGACACGAATCAGCTTTTTTCAGAAAGAACTTGAACAAAACGGAATACGTGAAGGAGAATGTGTGGCGCTTATCGGGGATTATTCCCCGAACGCCATTTTTTTGCTGATGGCGCTTTTGTTAAACCGAAATATCGTTGTCCCTCTCAGCAATGAATCAAGGGAAAAGCATCTTGATATGTTTGAAGACGCGAAAGTGAATCAAATCATTGAAATAAATGAAAATGACAGCTGGACGCTTCGTGAAGGTTCTGAAAGCGCCTCTCACCCTCTGCTTGATGACCTGCGAGAGAGAGGGGAGTCAGGCATTATTATTTTCACATCGGGAACCTCCGGCAAAAGCAAAGCATCCGTGTTAAGCGCCGGCCGGCTGCTTGAAAAATACAAAACGGCGAAGAGAAAACCGCTGCGTACGCTCATTTTTCTGAAATTGGATCATATAGGCGGCATTAATACGCTGTTTGCGATTCTGTTTAACGGGGGAACGATCGTCACATCAGACAGCAGAACGCCGGAGTCCGTTTATCAGGCGGTCGACAAACATGCTGTCCAAGTGCTCCCCGCCACCCCGACCTTTTTAAACATGCTGCTGATGTCCAAGGCGGATGCCGGCTATAACCTGTCTTCACTCCAGCTGATCACTTACGGCACAGAACCGATGCCCCAATCAACGCTGCGCGGCATTCACCGGCTGTTTCCGGATGTACGGCTGAAACAAACATACGGATTAACTGAATTGGGTATATTCTCAACGAAATCAAAAGACAGCCAATCCACTTGGATGAAAGTAGGCGGTGCCGGAACAGAGACCAAAATTACCGGAGGCACGCTTTGGGTCCGTTCTGAGTCGGCGATGCTCGGCTATTTAAACGCACCCTCACCTTTCGATGAAGACGGCTGGTACGACACCGGTGACCAGGTGGAAACAGACGGCGAATATATAAGAATTCTCGGAAGAAAGAGTGAAATTATTAATGTGGGCGGAGAGAAAGTGTTTCCGGCAGAGGTGGAAAGCGTCTTTCTGGAGATACCGAATGTCCGGGATGTTCTCATAACGGGCCGAAAAAATCCGATTACGGGCGAGATTGTCGCGGCAGAGGCCGTGCTTGAAAAAGAGGAAGATATCAAATCTTTCAGAAAGCGGGCCGTAGCTCATTGCAGACAGAAGCTGCAGCCATATCAGATACCGCAGATCATCTCTGTTACAGATCGGAAACTGTCTAATGACCGATTTAAAAAAATAAGAAACGTGTAAAACAGGAGGCAAATATGAATAACGGAAAAGTAGCGGTCGTCAGCGGAGGTAGCCGGGGGCTCGGAAAAGCGATTGTACAGGCGCTTTTGGATGAGAATTACAAAGTAGCCGCTTTCAGCCGCAGTGAATCTGATTTTATTAACACATTGAGAGAGAGTGAAAAGTACCGTGACCGCTTTTATTGGGAAGCGGCGGATGCGGCGGATGATGCCGCCATGAAACAGTTTGTTCTTCAAGTATACCGCAAGTTTTCCAGAATAGACGGCTTGGTCAATAACGCCGGTTTGAACCTTGATCAGCTGCTGCCCCTGACCAATGATGAAGACATTGACCGCATCCTCAATCTGAATATCGGTTCAGTCATCAAGCTGACCCGAAACGTTTCCCGGGTCATGCTGAAACAAAATTCCGGATCAATCGTTAACATAAGCTCCATTATCGGTTCAAGAGGATTTAAAGGCACTTCAGTCTACAGCGCATCCAAAGCGGCTCTTGACGGCTTGACGCGAAGTCTGGCCAGGGAGCTCGGGTCCAAAGGAATCCGTGTCAATTCACTTGCGCCCGGTTTTGTGGACACCGATATGACGAAAAATATGCCGGAAAAACAAAAATCGCAGATTATCAGAAGGACGCCGATGGGGCGTTTAGGCGAAACAGACGATATGACCGGACTCGTTCGTTTCCTGCTTTCTCCTGAATCGTCCTTTATGACCGGACAGACAATGGCGATAGACGGCGGATTAACTTGTTAAAGCACAGAAAAATTCTTTTGTACAAGGGATGGTATCCTCATGAAATGTATTAACGAATTTTTAAGAACGGTAATAGCGGAAAAGCTGGGTGCCGAGGTGACCGAAGCAGAAGATAAAACCGCTTTTTTTACTCTTGGCGTGACGTCTCTCATCAGTGAAGAAATCATGACCATATTGCATAAAGAATTTACCGGCCTTTCTGAAACGCTGCTGTTTGAATATCCGAACATTGAGAAATTGAGTGAGTTTTTAAGTACGCAGAAACGAAATCCCGAAAGCGTTCTTGAATTCAAAGAAACGGAGCCTGATACGGGAAGCCGGCAGGAAGAAGTGCTTCCTGTACAGGCGGCTGAAAAGGTGCCCGAACCGGGAACGGACAGGAGTTCTGATATTGCGGTTATCGGAATGAGCGGGATGTTTCCGAAAGCGGAAAACCAGCATGATTTTTGGGACAATTTAATGGAAAATAAAGATTGTGTCTCCGAAATCCCTGAGGACAGATGGGACAGCTCTTATTACTCGGAAGAGAAAACGGCAGAATACGCGTCATACAGTAAATGGGGAGGTTTTATTGATCGTCCGGATCGATTTGACCCGCTGTTTTTTTCTGTTTCCCCGTGGGAAGCTGATTTAATGGACCCTCAGCAAAAACTGTATGTCACGTGCTGCTGGGAAGCGATGGAGGATGCCGGTTACGGGAACCCGGCGGCGAGGCCGACGGATCAAATCGGTGTATTCGCCGGAGTGACCTGGAATGAATATTCATTAATTGCACACGAAGAAGGTTTCCTCAAAGATCAGTATAAAGGCCCCGGCTCCTTATATTGGGGGATTCCGAACCGGGTTTCTTATTTCCTTGATCTCCATGGACCGAGTATCGCTGTTGATACGGCGTGTTCTTCATCGCTTGTCGCCGTCCATCAGGCTTGTCAGGCCATTAAGTCGGGCGACTGTGAAATGGCGCTGGCCGGAGGCGTCAACCTCAGCTTACATCCGCAAAAATACATGTTTTTAAGCCAATCGCATTTTCTGTCTTCTGAAGGAAAATGCCGCAGTTTCGGTGAAGGCGGAGACGGTTACGTGCCCGGCGAAGGCGCGGGAGCCGTTTTGTTAAAACCATTGAAAAAAGCGATTGCGGACAACGACCACATCTACGGTGTCATTAAGGGGTCCGCCACTAACCACGGCGGCAAAACGACCGGGTATACGGTGCCGAATCCGGAAGCGCACCGGGACCTGATTTTATCCGCTATAAACAGAGCCGCGGTAAGTCCGGCGGATATCAGCTACATTGAAGCTCACGGTACCGGCACGGCACTCGGCGATCCGATTGAGATACGCGGTCTGTCTATGGCATTTGAGAAACAGGCCGATGAGAAAAATGACTGCGGAATCGGCTCGGTGAAATCCAATATCGGACATTTGGAAGCGGCTGCAGGGATCGCCGGTTTAATCAAGGTGCTTTTAAGCATGAAACATGAAACGCTTCCCGCCAGTCTGCACGCCGAGGAACTGAACCGCAAGATTTCTTTTTCTGATTCGCCATTTTATGTTGTCCGAAACAACCGCCCGTGGCCGGCTGAAGGAGATAAACCGAGAATCGCCGCAATCAGTTCGTTCGGCGCAGGAGGCTCTAATGCCCATCTGATCGTAGGTGCTTATCAGCCAAAACGGCAAGCGGACGGGAATACTGAGCAACAACCGCATGCCGTCGTACTAAGCGCACATTCCGAACAGCAGCTGAAAGAATATGCCGGGAAATTGAGCTCCTTTCTTGCCCGATTGGAAAACTCGCCTTCTGCCGGCGGATACAGCCTGGAAAATATCGCTGCCACCCTATTGTCAGGCAGAGAGCCTTTCTCCTACCGGCTTGCTGTCATTGCGTCATCTCTTTCTGAGCTGAAACAGCGATTGGACGGCTTTGTCAGCGGCCACAGTGACGGCAGACATATTTACTTCGGAAAAGCGTCACCCGGGCGGCCGGACGTTTCAGGCCAATCCGTTTCAGATCCTGAAAAATTTGCCGCGCTGTGGGTCAAAGGCCTTCAAGGTTTCAAAAAGCCGGAGACGCCGTATCAGAAAGTTCCGCTTCCTACGTATCCGTTTTTAAAGGAAACGTCCTGGCTGACCGATCAAAAAAAGCGGTATACAAAAAAGCCCCAAAATACCAAAAGGCGTCAAGCGCTGCATCCGCTGCTTGATGAGAATGTTTCATCTGCCCGGAAAGGGACGTTTCAAAAGATATTTTCCAAGGATGAATATTTCTTTAAAGATCATTTAGTGAACGAAAAATATGTGCTCCCCGGAGTCTGTCATCTGGAAATGGCGGCATACGGCGCGGCATTGTGGGGAGAACGTCCGGCCGTCTCTCTCCAAAATGTGTGGTACATGGAGCCGATTGTGACAGGGACAGACCCAAGATCCGTCATGATAGAGTTTGAAGCGGAAAAAGAGCGTATAAGCTATGTCATTAAGGAAAAAGGAGCGGCCGGCACTCTCTTTTCGCAAGGAGAAGTGATTTGTAAAGAAAAAGGAGCGCCTTTTGAGGCCTCGGTCTTTCAGCTTCCGGCGCCATTTGTGCAGAGAACGGAGCCGAAAGACATCTATCACTCGTTCTCTGCGGCGGGAATCGTGCAAAAGGACAGTTTTCAGGTCATCCGCGAATTTTCTTATACAGAAAGGAAAGCACTGGCCAAATTAACGATCCCGTCACACTTGGAAGCCGATTTTAAACAGTACATCCTGCACCCGTCCTTAATGGATGGCGCTGTTCAAACCGCAATGGCGCATGTGCTGCAATTTCAAAAAGAGCCTGCGCTTATCGTACCGTTTTCCTTCGGAGAAATACAGCTGCTTAAACCGTTAGCGAAAACCGTATTTGTGCATGCGGAGGTAAAAGCCGCCTCCGTTCACCAATTTGATCTGCATATTTGTGATGAGCGCGGCGTGCTGCTGGCGGCAGTGAAAGATTTTATCATAAAAGAGGTGCAGGAAAGCGCCGGGTTTAACCAAAAAGCCGGCGTCACGCCGAAGAAAAGCCGTGAAACGGAATTGCTTATGACACCGGTTTGGAACACCGTCACCATTCCGGAAACCGGCATGTCTTTCATGCGTGAAGAAAAAATAATCGTCATCGGGGGCGGGCCGGATTTTCAACAGGCTTTGAAAGAGATGTATTCCGATGTCCGTTTTCCGGACATCACTTCTTTGGACAGCGCGGAACAAATGGCTGAAACACTGAAAGCGCAAGGCTCTTTTCAACACATGATATGGGCTGCGCCGGATCATCCGATTCCATCCGTTTATGATGCGGATACGGCCGACGGACAGGAGCACGGGGTCATGCAGCTTTTCCGGCTGGTAAAAGCGCTTCTGCTTCTGAATTTTGACACGGAACAACTATCATTGACAATCTGCACGTTTCAAGCACAGCCGATTCATGAACATGATGAGGTCAATCCGAGTCATGCAAGCATACACGGATTAGCGGGGTCGCTCGCAAAAGAATACAGCAATTGGAGCATCCGGCTTCTTGATTTGGAATCTCAAAGGGGAGACCGGCATCTTCCCGATGTTTTTTCTTTACCGGCGGACCCCGAGGGAAATCCGTGGGTCTTTCGTGCAGGTCAGTGGCACCGCCAGCAATTGGCCGTCTGCCAGCCTCATGCAGGTGAGCCTTCATTATACCGGCACGGCGGGGTTTATGTGATTATCGGCGGAGCAGGCGGAATAGGAGAAGTATGGACTGAATATATGATTCAGACCTATCAGGCGAAAATTGTCTGGATCGGGAGACGGAAAAAAGATACACAGATTGAAAGAAAGCTGAAAAGACTTGCGGCTTTAGGCCCCGCACCGCAATATTTCAGCGCGGATGCTGCGGATTATGATTCTCTCAAGCGGGCGTATGACACCATTGTGAAGGAACATGGAAAGGTGCGCGGAATCATTCATTCCGCCATCGTGTTATCAGACCGAAGTTTTGCCAATATGGAAGAGGAGCAGTTCCGCGCTTCACTTTCTGCAAAAACTGATGTCAGCTTGCAGATTGCCCGGGTAGCTGAAGGGGAACCCCTGGATTTCTTGCTGTTTTTCTCTTCGATGATGTCGTTTCAAAAAGCGCCGGGACAGAGCAATTATGCCGCCGGGTGCACGTTTAAAGACGCTTTTGCTAAGCGGATCTCACAAAAAGCGCCGTATGCCGTAAAAGTTGTCAATTGGGGCTTTTGGGGAAGTGTCGGCGTTGTCGCTTCAGAACAATACCGGAAACGGATGGAGCGGGACGGAATCGCTTCTATTGAGGCGCCCGAAGCGATGAAAACGCTGGAAACCCTGCTTTCGGGACCTTATGACCAGCTGGCGCTGATCAAAACGACAGATCCGGTTTTTATGAAAGATGATCTGAAAGAACAAGTAACGGTTTATCCGGAAAAGATTCCTTCCGCACTCGGACAATTAGCGGTTAACATCACGCAGAATGACGAAGCTGAGCGGGTAAAAGCATCAAATGTCATGAGCTGCATGAGAGAGATGGAATCCCTCATTGAAAAAATACTTGTATCAACCCTTTATGAGATGGGCGCAAGGCTTGATGAGACTTTGCCGTTATTTCAATCGGCTGCCGGCATAACGGAACAATACAGCAGATGGCTGAAAGAGAGCTTTGTCTTCCTGACTGAATTAGCGCTTGCTCCGGAAAAAACGGATCTAGGGGAGGTGTGGGAGGAATGGGAGCGGAAAAAAGAGACTTGGCTGCGCCAGAAAGACATGAGGGCGCATGTCAGATTGGCAGAAGAGACATTGCGTGTGCTTCCAGACATTTTAACCGGTAAGCTTCCGGCAACGGAAGTGATGTTCCCTGACGCCTCCTTCCGTCTTGTGGAAGGTATTTACCGCAATAATATCATTTCTGATTTTTTCAATGACAAGCTTGCTGACACATTGATTGCAGTTCTGCGGGAACGTCTGGAAAAAGACCCGCAGGCGAAAATCCGCATTTTAGAAATCGGAGCCGGAACGGGCGGGACGAGCGCCGCGGTCATGAGAAAATTGAAACCGTATGAAGCGCATATTGCCGAATATTGTTTCACGGATATTTCTAAAGCATTTCTTTTACATGCAGAAGACATATTCGGTCCGGAATATCCTTATGTCACTTATAAAATATTCAACGCTGAGCAGCCGGTATCAACAGAAGCGCCGGACATCGGCACGTATGACGCAGTGATCGCGACCAATGTGCTTCATGCGACAAAAAATATCCGCTCTACGCTGCGCCATGCGAAAGCAATGCTGCAAAAAAACGGCCAGTTGTTTATAAATGAGATCAACAGCCGCACCATATTTAACCATGTGACATTCGGTCTTCTTGAAGGCTGGTGGCTGTATGAGGATCATGATTTACGGATTCCGGGCTGTCCGGGGGTTGAGCCGGCCGGCTGGGCGGAAGCGCTTTCACTTGAAGGATTCGTCCATCCTCTGTTTCCGGCTGAAGCCGCACACGACTTGGGCCAGCAGATTATAGCGGCTGAAAGTGACGGAACGGTCAGGCTTGCCCTCCCGCAGGCGTCAGAAGAAAAACCGGAGCGCCGTCCGTATGACGCAGATGGTCTTTCGGATGATACCTTGCATTTCAACTTGAGAGAAAAAAGCGTTGAACTGATGAAGAAGGTAATCGGTGAAGCGCTTAAAGTGCCGGCGCATCGTCTTTTATCCCATGAACCTTTAACCGCATACGGATTGGATTCCATACTGGTCGTCAGACTGACCAACGCGTTAAAAGACGTCTTCGGTTCTGTCAGCAGCACTTTGTTTTTTGAATATCAAACCATTGATGAGCTTGCTGATTACTTTCTGTCTTCCCGTAAAGAAGCGCTCGAGCGGCAATTCGGGAATGGACGGGCTCATCCTGAAAACGCCGAACGGGTGCAGGCTCCCGCAGAAAGCGCCGCGCCGATTCCAAACGTAAGGGAACGGGGCATCACATATCTGACGGAATTAATAGGAAAAACGCTGAAGATTCCGAGCGGGAGAATGGATCCGTCGGTTTCCTTAACCGCATACGGTTTGGATTCTATTCTGGTCGTCAGGCTTACAAATGCTTTTCGTAACGTGTTTGACCAAATGACCAGCACCCTCTTTTTTGAATATCAGACGATAGAAGAAATCGCGGATTACCTGCTTCTTTCTCAGCGGGGAGCATTTATGAAAGCAATGGGTGTGCGTGAGGAGCAGCTGTCTGATCACACAGATAACCTGAATGTAATTCCTCAAAACGAGGAAGGCAGCAGGACAAACGGAGATCCCTATATCCAGGATATCGCTGTCATCGGTCTGTCAGGCCGGTATCCGGGCGCCGATCACGTTGATGAGCTGTGGGAAAATGTAAAAGCCGGCAGGCATTCTATTACTGAAGTGCCGAAAGATCGCTGGGACTGGAAAACGTTTTATAACGAGGAACGCGGAAAATGGGGGTCCATTTATTCAAAATGGGGCGGTTTCCTCGATGACATTGATAAATTTGATCCGCTGTTTTTCCGTATATCTCCCGCGGAAGCTGAAAGGATGGACCCGCAGGAAAGGTTGTTTCTGCAGACTGCTTATTCAAGCATTGAAGATGCGGGGTACACCCCGGCCACGCTATGTGACAGCCGGAAAATCGGAGTCTTTGTCGGTGTGATGAACAGCAATTACCCGACAGTTCCCAGCGACTGGTCTATCGCAAACAGAGTATCGTTTTTGTTCAATTTCCAAGGGCCGAGTATGGCAGTGGATACAGCCTGCTCTTCTTCTTTAACAGCTGTCCATCTCGCTGCAGAAAGCCTGCGGAGCGGAATGAGTGAAACAGCGATTGCCGGCGGAGTCAATCTTATCGTTGATCCGGCTCACTATGAGCGGCTGTCCGCTTTTTCAATGCTGTCTCCCGGTGATAAATGCAAATCTTTCGGAGACAGGGCGGACGGTTTTGTTGACGGTGAAGGAGTAGGGGCGATTGTGTTAAAGCCGCTTGCTCAAGCGGAGAAAGACGGCGATCATATTTACGGCGTTATCAAAGGAAGCATGCTGAACGCAGCAGGCAGGACAAACGCTTATATGGTGCCGAATCCGAAAGCGCAGTTTGATCTGATCGCAGAGACGTTGAAACGGACAGACATTCACCCGAGAACGGTCAGTTACTTGGAAGCCCACGGAACGGGCACTGCGCTCGGTGATCCGATTGAAATCGACGGGTTAACTAAAGCTTTTCGCCTGACAACAGAAGACCGGCAGTTTTGTTCCATCGGTTCAATTAAATCAAATATCGGACATTTAGAAAGCGCTGCCGGGATTGCGGGAATCACCAAACTGCTTCTCCAATTGAAACATAAGAGGATTGCCCCTTCATTGCATGCGGCGGAATTGAATCCGAATATTGAGTTTGAGCACACTCCGTTTTTCGTACAGCAAAAAGAAACGGAATGGAAACGACCTGTCTTGAATATCACGGGTGAAATGAAGGAATATCCGAGAATTGCCGGTATTTCCTCTTTTGGAGCAGGAGGGGCAAACGCGCATGTCATCATTCAGGAATATGTGCCGTCTGACAGCCTGAAACCAAGGGAAAACGCGTCTGTTTCTCCGCAAAAACCGGCTGTTATTATTTTATCAGCGCGAAATGAGCAGCAATTGACAGAGCGCGCCCGCCAGCTTCTGGATGATGTCATAAGAAAAAAACGTTCTGACGGGGATTTGGCCAAAATCGCTTACACGCTTCAGGCGGGAAGAGAACCGATGGCTGAGCGGCTTGCATTTACGGCCGAGTCGATAGAAGAACTGAAAATGAAGCTTATGAGTTTCTCAAACGATCATATCGAACATGCTCATATCTGGCGGGGCAGGACAGCCAAACATCATTCATTGGCGGCTTCGCTCACTTCTGATGAAGATATGGCGCTTACCATAAATGCCTGGCTGAAAAAAGGGAAATACGGAAAGCTGCTTGACCTTTGGGTTAAAGGACTTGACGTCGATTGGTCAGCTCTTTATCAGCGCAACCCGGGCCGCATCAGTCTCCCGGCTTATCCTTTTGCCAAAGACCGATATTGGGTCACAAAAGCTGATGTGTCACTTGACAAAACAGGCTCAGCGGAAAGTGAGAAAGCAGCCAGACTTCACCCGCTGCTCCACGCGAATACATCGACCTTTACCGCCCAGCGCTTTACTTCTGTTTTTTCAGGGCGTGAACCGTTTTTTGCCGATCACATCGTCAATGGAAAACCGGTGCTTCCGGGCGCGGCTGCTTTAGAAATGGCCCGGGCCGCCGTTACGCTTGCCGCTGAAGACTTGCCGGGCGGGAAAGCGGGTGTCCGGCTCAAACAGATCGTTTGGCTCCGCCCGGTGACGGCGCTTTCTGAAGGCGTGACGCTTCATGTAAAGCTTCAGCCGGAAGAAAACGGAGACATTGCTTTTGAAGCGTATGTCGAAGGAGAAGAGCCGCTTGTCTTTTTCCAGGGAAAGGCCGTGCTCGAAGAGACGGAGCGTGCTCCGGTACTCGATGTGGAGGCGGTTCAGGCGCGCTGCGGCGGCTGGCGCATGTCAAAGGCTGAGTGCTATGAAGCATTCGACAGTCTCGGCATCACCTACGGACCCTCTCATCAGGCGATTGACGCCGTCTATGCCGGAAGCGGAGAAGTGCTCGCGAAGCTCACTCTTCCGCCGTCCGCCCGCGAAGAAAAGGAGCCGTTCATCCTGCATCCGAGCATGCTGGACGCCGCCCTTCAGGCTTCTATCGGTCTCGTGCTCTCAGACGGTTCCGCGTCCGGACGGCCGTTTCTGCCGTTTGCCCTCCAAGATATGCAGGTGTTTTCTGCATGCCGGGAGACGATGTGGGCGGTGCTTTCCTCAGCGGACGGCGCCTATCATATTGAGCTGTGTGATGAAAACGGCGAGGTATGCGTCCGATTGACGGGGCTCACCGCCCGTTTTCTGGAAGAGGAAACGGAGGGAAAACCGCTCTTGCTTCAGCCAAAGTGGCAGGAATCACCGCCGGGTGAAGGCGGCGGACAAGAAGAGGCTTTCAGATACGTGACGCTGTATGGCGGAATGAACGCTGAGGAGATAAGCGGCGCCGTATGTGCGGCTGACGGCGAAGGTCCGATTGAAGATCGTTATGACGCCTGCGCGGCGGAGCTGTCAGCGATCGTCAAGCGTCTTATCAAAGAAAAACAGAAGAAAAAAACGCTGATCCAGCTTCTTGTCCCCGACAGGGGGGAAGACAATGTATTGGCGGGGCTGGCCGCTTTTCTGAAAACGGCTCACCTTGAACATCCGAAGCTGTACGGCCAAGTCATCCAAGCCGATCCGGACGAGTCAGCATCAGCGCTTCTTGCCAAGCTGAAAGAAAACCGGACGCATCCTGAACAAGCGGAAATCCGTTATGAAGGCGGCAAACGTTTCGTCAGAAACTGGCGTCATCTGCCGGCCCCTCAAAGCGGCGCCGTTCCGTGGAAAGACGAAGGGGTTTACCTCCTTACCGGGGGAGCGGGCGGCATCGGACTGATTTTCGCTGAAGAAATAGCCTCCCGCGTCAAAAACGCCGTCCTCGTATTAACGGGTAGGGCGGAAGCGCTTGATGAAGAGCGCTCCGCCCGCTTACGGCGCTTGGAAGCGTCAGGCGCCCGCGTATTGTATCAACCGGTAGATGTGACAGACAGGGCGGCGGTCATCGCCCTCGTCCGCGGCATACAGGAGGAGCACGGAACACTCGACGGGATCATTCACGGCGCCGGCGTGATCGCCGACAACTACATTCTGAACCAGACAGAAAACGAACGGAAGGCCGTCATGGCGCCGAAAGTGAAAGGGCTTATCAATCTTGATGAAGCAGCGAAAGAT